>NZ_JBVIOL010000001.1:0-1084399 GCF_055578825.1 Streptomyces sp. NPDC032822
AAACGCCCGGTTACATTCCGAACCCGGAAGCTAAGCCTTACAGCGCCGATGGTACTGCAGGGGGGACCCTGTGGGAGAGTAGGACGCCGCCGAACAAACTTTATGGAAAAGGCCCACACCTTATGGTGTGGGCCTTTTTTGTGTTTCCGGTCAGGGGTGGTTGCCCGCCCCAGGTAGCAAAGGAATAGGTCATAGGCGGCCGGCGGCCTTCAGCGCCAGGTAGGCGTCTGCCAGTGCCGGGGCCAGGTCATCGGGGGTGGCGTCGACGACCGTGACACCGCGGCGGCGGAGTTGTTCCGCGATGCGATGGCGTTCGGCCTGCGCCTGGGCTGCGGCTGCGGCCTCGTAGACGGCCTCGGTGTTTCCGCGGGCTCGGGCCATGCCGGCGATGTGGGGGTCCGCCACCGATGCCAGCAGAATCGTGTGGCGCTGGGTGAGTTGGGAGAGCACGGGCAGCAGGCCCTCCTCGACCGGGGCCGCGTCGAGAGTCGTGAGCAGGACGATCAGGGAGCGGCGCGGGGCGGCCCTGAGTGCCGTTGCCGTAAGGCCTCGGGAGTCCGTTTCGACGAGCTCTGGTTCCAGCGTCGCCATGGCGTTGACCAGGGACGGGAGTACGTCTCCTGCCGCGCGGCCCTGGACCAGGGCGCGCACGCGACGGTCGTAGGCGAGCAGGTCGACGCGGTCGCCGGCGCGGGATGCCAGGGCGGCCAGGAGCAGGGCCGCGTCCAGGGAGGCGTCGAGGCGTGGGGCGTCGCCGACGCGGCCCGCGGAGGTGCGGCCGGTGTCCAGGACGAGAAGGATGTGGCGGTCGCGTTCGGGGCGCCAGGTGCGGACGGCGACCGTGGTCTGGCGGGCTGTGGCGCGCCAGTCGATGGAACGGGTGTCGTCGCCGGGGACGTACTCGCGCAGGCTGTCGAATTCAGTGCCCTCGCCTCGGGTGAGGACGCTGGTGCGGCCGTCCAGTTCGCGCAGCCGGGCCAGCTTGGAAGGCAGATGCTTTCGGCTGGTGAACGGGGGCAGGACGCGGACCGTCCACGGGACCTTGTGGGTGCCCTGGCGGAAGAAGAGACCGAGGGGGCCGTACGAGCGGATCGTGACGCGGTCGGGCCGGCGGTCGCCGCGGCGGGTCGGTCGTAGGCGGGTGGTCACGCGACGGCGTTCGCCCGGCGGGACCGTCAGGCGGTGGCGGGAGGCTGCCACCTCTGTGCCGGGTTGCCAGCTGCTGGGGGGCCAGGCGTCGCGCAGATGGGCGCGGAGCGGTCGGCGGGACTGATTGGTGACGGTGAGGGTGACGTCGGCGGTCTCGCCCAGACGGACCGAGGTGTCGCCCGAGCGGGTCAGGCCGAGGCGTCGTACGGGAGCCGCGAGTGCGAAGTCGCAGGCACAGGCGACGGCCAGGGGGGCGTTGACCGCGAGGATGCCCGTCCAGCCGGGGTCCCAGATGCCGACAGGGAGGGAGCCCAGGGCCGCGAGGAGTGCGGCGCGCCCGGTGAGTGCCATCAGCGGGGGACGGGGACGTGGGCGAGGATCGCGTTGACGACGGAGTCGGCCGTCACGCCTTCCATCTCTGCCTCCGGGCGGAGTTGTACACGGTGGCGGAGGGTGGGGAGGGCGAGGGCCTTGACGTCGTCGGGGGTGACGTAGTCGCGGCCGGTCAGCCAGGCCCAGGCGCGGGCCGTGGCCAACAGGGCCGTGGCGCCACGCGGGGAGACGCCGAGGGTGAGGGACGGCGATTCTCGGGTGGCTCGGCAGATGTCGACCACGTACGCGGTGATTTCCGGGGAGATCGTCGTCTTGGCGACCGCGGCGCGGGCGGCTTCCAGATCGGCCGGGCCCGCGACGGGGCGTACGCCGGCGGCGTGCAGGTCGCGCGGGTTGAAGCCCTCGGCGTGGCGGGTGAGGACGCTGATCTCGTCCTGGCGGGAGGGGAGCGGGATCGTCAGCTTGAGGAGGAAACGGTCCAGTTGGGCCTCGGGCAGGGGATAGGTGCCCTCGTACTCGACGGGGTTCTGGGTCGCGGCGACCAGGAACGGGTCGGGGAGCGGGCGGGGGATGCCGTCGACCGTGACCTGGCGTTCCTCCATGGCTTCGAGGAGGGACGACTGGGTCTTGGGCGGGGTGCGGTTGATCTCGTCGGCCAGCAGGAGGTTGGTGAAGACCGGGCCGGGTTGGAAGGAGAACTCGGAGCTTCGGGTGTCGTAGACCAGGGAGCCCGTCACGTCGCTCGGCATCAGGTCCGGGGTGAACTGGACACGCTTGGTGTCGAGTTCCAGCGCCGAAGCGAGGGCGCGGACGAGCAACGTCTTGGCTACTCCAGGGACTCCTTCAAGGAGAACGTGTCCGCGGCAGAGGAGGGCGACGACGAGACCGGTCACGGCGGGGTCCTGGCCGACCACGGCCTTGGCGATCTCGGTGCGCAGGGCCTCCAGGGAGGCTCGGGCGCTGTCCTCGCTCCCGGCGTACCCGGTGTTCCCGGCGTTGTCAGTGGTCGGGTCCATCATGGACGGCGTACCTCCCTTTCGAGGGCGTCGAGTTGGTCGGCGAGGGCGATCAGGGCCGCGTCGTCGCCGGGCGGCGGGCCGAAGAGGAGCGAGTGGAGGGTCTGTCCGTCGCCGTCGTTGTGGAGATGGGCGGACAGGGCGGGGAGCAGGGTCTCGGGCGTGTGCGCCTGGGCGACGGGGGCGCCTACGAGGGGGGCGAGGCGGGTGCGGGTGGCGGAGCGAAGAGCGATGGCCGCGCGGTCACGGGCGTTGGCCTTGCGGTAGAGGCGGGCGCGGCCTTCGGCGGTCTCGGAGGCGCGGATCGCCACGGGGAGATTTTCCGGTACGAGGGGGCCCAGTCGGCGTGCCCGCCAGAGGGCGGCGAGGGCGGCTGCGACGAAGAGCTGCAGTGTGCCCCAGAGCCAGCCCGAAGGGAGCAGGTCGAAGAAGCCCTGTTCGCGGTCCGTGCCGGCGGTGGAGTCGGAGAGCGAGGGGAGGTACCAGACCAGATGGGGGCGGGAGCCGAGGAGTTGGAGGGCGAGCGAGGCGTTGCCGTGCTCGTCGAGGGTGTCGTTGTAGAGGATGTCGGGGGCGCCGAGTGCGATGGTGTCGCCGTCCCCGGAGGTGTCCGGGACCCGAACCAGGGTGGCCAGGCGTTCGCTGGGGTAGCACTCGTCGGCGTCGGGCCGGGTGGCGGTGTAGCGGAAGCCGCCCGTGTCGGCGGTGCCCGCGCGCCGGGCGGCGGGCAGGGCGCAGTCGGGGGAGAGCGTCGAGTCGACGCTGGTGGCCGGGCTGGCGACCACACCGGGGGCCAGCTGTTCCACGGACCAGCTGCCGGGGGCGACCAGGACGGTACGGCCGCCGGAGTCGGCGGTCCCGGAGCGCAGCCGGTTCTGCTGGCTGTGCGTCAGCAGGTCGGGGACGGCGATCAGCAGGGTGGTGTCCGGGCCGGCCGCGGCGCTCGCTTCTTCGAGGGTGGTCACCACGCGGGTGGAGACACCTCGGTCGGCGAGGAGTTCGGCGACGGCGCGGCTGCCCTGCGGGTCGGCGGCGCGCGGGTCGAGCGTGCCGTGCTGGGCCTCGGAGCGGATGGCGGCGATCGCCACGGCCCCCGCCAGGAGGACCACGAGGGCGAGGACGACACCTCGCGCGCGGGTCCACACCTGACGGGTGGTGGGCGAGGCCGAGGTGGACGGGAGCGGGGCCCCGGTGGTCATTCGGCGGCTCCCCGGCTGACGTCGTGGGCCGTGCTGTGGGCCGCGCTGGGGACGGTGCTCGCGAGCTGTGGCTTGGTGCGCCCGAGGTCGCGGTCGAGTTCGGCGATGCGGTGGTACGACCGCTCGGTCGCCGCGCGTCCGCCGTATGTCACGTCGTCGAAGTCCCGGGCGGCGGCGCGCAGTCGGTCCGCCTGCGAGGGCAGGGTGCGGCCCGCGTCGGCGGCTGCCTCGTCCGCGGTGCGGCCGGGGCGGGTGTCGAGGAGCGCGCGCTCCTCCAGGGAGCGGACGATGGCCCGCATCTGTTCCTGCACGGCCTGGCTCCAGTGGCCCTGGGCCGCGTGCGCCGCGGCGGCCGCGCGGTGTTCGGCGGCGCTGCGGGGGCGGTCGTCGAACAGGGCCGCGGTGGAGGTGGGACGGCGGCGCGGGGTGCCCAGGCGCCACCACAGGGCGCCCAGGACCGCGAGGACGGCCAGGACGACGACGACCAGGCCGAGTGCTCCGCCGGGGGTCGCGGCCGAGGCGGCGTTGAACAGCTTGTCGAGCCACTCCCAGAAGGCGTTCAGGGCGCGCTGGAACCAACCGGGGTCGTTCTCGTGGTACATCCGCTTGGACAGCTCGCGCCGGGCCGCCTCGCGCGCGGGGTCGCGCGGGATCGTCAGCGGTGGCTCGTCGTTCGAGCGGGCGAGCGACAGCACCGCTGTGCGGTCGGCGTGCGGCAGGCCCCGGACCACTGTGAGAACTCCCCCCGTCGGACTCACCGCATCAGCTCCCGGGGGCGGGGGTGGTGCCGTAGCCCTGGACGCCGGCGGCGCGGGCCAGTTCGAGGTCGAGGGCCTCGCGCCGGATGCGCTGGTCGATGTAGAGGAGCACGGTGACGCCCGCCGTGATCGGGAACGTGATCATGGAGCCGATCACCGAGCCGATGCCGCTGATGATGAGGAACGTCCAGCCGAGGTCGCTGGTGCCTTCCATGAAGCCGGTGAAGCCGTCCCCGCTGAACGCGGCGGCGAGGAAGGTGAAGGGGAGGACGACGATCGCCGCCATGATGTTCGCGATGATCCCCGCGAGCAGCTGGATGCCGAACACCCGCCACCAGGAGCCGCGGACCAGCTTCGCGGAGCGGTTCAGGGACTTCACGATGCCCTGCTTCTCCAGCATCAGCGTGGGCGAGGCCAGGGAGAAACGCATCATGAGCCATACGGCGACGATGACGGCGGCCAGGCCGCCCAGGACGGCGAGTGCCGTGCCCGCTCCGCCGGCGCCCGAGACGGCCACGATGATGCCGGGCAGCACGCCCACGACGACGAGGCCGACGGCGATGAGCATCAGGAGGAGGATCAGGCCCAGCAGCTTCATCACCTGAGGGCGGGCGTCGTGCCAGGCCTCGCGGGTGGTGACGGGGCGGCCGAGCACGGCGCGGCTGGTGACGGTGGTGAGCAGGGCGGTCGCCATGACCGTACCGATCAGGGTGATCGCGAAGACGACCACGCTGCCGATCATGGCGTCGCCCATGGCGCGGCTGATCTCGCTGAGGGTGGCGCTCGGGTCGTTGAGGGCCTCGGCGTCGGTGGTGTCGTTGAGGACGAGCCCCTGGAGCAGGATGATGACGATTTCCGTGACGACCGCGACGGTCAGCGAGATGCCCAGGACCGTGCGCCAGTAGGTGCGCATGGTGGAGACGGCACCGTCGAGGATCTCGCCCACGCCGAGGGGGCGCAGCGGGATCACGCCGGGCTTGGCCGCGGGCGGGGGGCCGCCCCAGCCGCTGTAGCCGCCGGGGGTGCCGTAGCCGCCGCCCCAGCCGCCGTTTCCACCGCCGTTCCCGCCACCGGGAGGGCCGTAGCCCCCGTGTCCGCCGGGGCCGCCGGGAGGCGGGGTGCCCCAGCCCGGGCCGGGCGGTGGGGGTGGCGGCGTCTGGCCGGGAGGCGGGCCACCGGCGGGCGTGGACCACTGGTCGGCCGGGGGCTGCTCCTTGGACCACTTCGTGCCGGGGCCCTGTGGGTCAGGTCCCGGCTGTTCCGCGGGGTTCGCCGCGTCGGGCCGGTCGGCGGGCTCGGCAGGGCCGGGTGCGCCGGGCTCGTGCCCGTCGGAGGGGGCGGATCCGGGCGAGGCCCAGCCCGGAGTGTCCTTCATCGTCGCTCCTTCACGGTGCCCGTCCGCGGTCGCGGCGGCAGGTTGGCAGCCATCGTGCCATGGGGTGGTCGCCGACGGACCAGGCACGGTATGGGCTGGACACCTTCAATTGTCCGCCGGACAAGGGGCAGACTGGCCACATGGCTGATCAGTACGCGCAAACCGGCGAGGACAGCAGGCCGACCGAGATACCGGCGATCCGTTGGGAGGAGCCACCGGAGGGTCCCGTCCTGGTGCTTCTCGACCAGACGAGACTGCCGGCCGAGGAGGTCGAACTGGTCTGCACGGACGCGCCCGCGCTGGTGGAGGCGATCCGTTCGCTCGCCGTGCGCGGGGCGCCGTTGCTCGGCATCGCGGGGGCGTACGGCGTCGCGCTCGCCGCCGTACGGGGGTTCGACGTGGACGACGCCGCGAACGCGTTGGCGGGGGCCCGCCCCACGGCGGTGAACCTGGCTCTCGGGGTGCGCAGGGCGCAGTCGGCCTTCCGGGCGGAGCTCGCCAGGGGCGGTGACGGCGAGCAGGCCGCCGCGGCGGCGCTGGCCGCGGCTCGGCTGCTGCACCGGGAGGACGCCGAGGCCAGTGGCCGGATGGCCGAGCGCGGTCTCGCCCTGCTGGACGAGTTGCTGCCCGGTGGCGGGCACCGGATCCTCACCCACTGCAACACCGGGTCGCTGGTGTCGGGCGGGGAGGGGACGGCCTTCGCGGTGGCGCTCGCCGCGCACCGGGCCGGGCAGTTGCGGCGGCTGTGGGTGGACGAGACGCGGCCCTTGTTGCAGGGCGCGCGGCTGACGGCGTACGAGGCGGCGCGCAGCGGTATGGCGTACACCTTGCTGACCGACAACGCGGCGGGTTCGCTGTTCGCGGCGGGGGAGGTGGACGCCGTGCTGATCGGGGCGGACCGCATCGCGGCGGACGGGGCGGTGGCGAACAAGGTGGGGAGTTATCCGCTCGCGGTGCTGGCGCGGTACCACCATGTGCCGTTCATCGTGGTGGCGCCGCTGACGACGGTGGATCCGGACACCCCGGACGGGGCGTCCATCGAGGTCGAGCAGCGTCCCGGCCATGAGGTGACCGAGATCACGGCGCCTCAGGTGCCGATGGCCGGGGTCGAGGCGGGCGGCGGGGTCCCGCTGGCACCGCTGGGGACGCAGGCGTACAACCCGGCGTTCGATGTGACACCGCCCGAGCTGGTGACGGCGATCGTCACCGAGGAGGGGGTCGTCTCGCCGGTGACGGCTGAGGCGCTCGCGGAGTTGTGGGCACGGTCGCGTCAGGTGACGGCCGGCCAGGCGGTTCCGTCGGAGGGCGCTTGACGAGGTTCATGGCGCCGAGGGTGTACGCAGGGAAAGAGAGTCGTGACCGACAGTGCGGGGAGCTGGCGAGGATGACCGTGCGGGAGAGGTGTCGGGTGGCCGGGAGCGGCCCGTGGCGGGCCTGCCCGACATCTGCTACTGACATCGACACCGGCGGGCGAGGGCAGACAGTGGCGACTCCGTACGACTATCGTCACAGGCCAGTGACCTCGCTCACCAGCGCCCCGGTCACTGTTACGAGAATGGGATGATGTCGTTTATGAAGGGACGAGTCCTTGTCGTCGACGACGACACCGCACTGGCCGAGATGCTCGGCATTGTGCTGCGTGGTGAAGGTTTTGAGCCGTCTTTCGTAGCCGACGGCGACAAGGCGCTGGCCGCTTTCCGTGAGTCCAAGCCCGATCTGGTGCTGCTGGATCTGATGCTGCCCGGACGGGACGGCATCGAGGTGTGCCGCCTGATCAGGGCGGAGTCCGGGGTGCCGATCGTGATGCTCACGGCGAAGAGCGACACCGTCGATGTCGTGGTGGGTCTGGAGTCGGGTGCCGACGACTACATCGTGAAGCCGTTCAAGCCGAAGGAGCTGGTGGCCCGGATCCGGGCCAGGCTGCGGAGGTCGGAGGAGCCGGCGCCCGAGCAGCTCGCCATAGGGGACCTGGTCATCGACGTGGCCGGGCACTCCGTGAAGCGGGACGGGCAGTCGATCGCGCTCACCCCGCTGGAGTTCGACCTGCTGGTGGCGCTCGCGCGCAAGCCGTGGCAGGTGTTCACGCGTGAGGTGCTGCTGGAGCAGGTGTGGGGCTACCGGCACGCGGCCGACACCCGCCTGGTGAATGTGCATGTGCAGCGGCTGCGTTCCAAGGTCGAGAAGGACCCGGAGCGCCCGGAGATCGTGGTGACCGTCCGTGGTGTCGGTTACAAGGCGGGGCCGAGCTGACATGTCCGGTGACAGTGCCGCTTCGGCGCCCGGCAGGTCCGGGGCCCGCGCGGGGCGGTCTGTCGGCCGGAAGACGGCAGGCTCCCGCTGGGGTCGCCTCTTCGAGGGCGGGTTGCTGCAGGGCGGCGTCCATGGCAGCCCGGTGCTGCGCCTCTTCATGCGCTGGGTGCGCCGGCCGCTGCTGCCCGTCATGCGGCTCTGGCGGCGCAACATCCAGCTCAAGGTCGTCGTCACGACCCTGCTGATGTCGCTGGGTGTCGTACTGCTGCTCGGGTTCGTCGTCATCGGCCAGGTGCGCAACGGACTGCTGGACGCCAAGGTGAAGGCCTCGCAGAGCCAGGCCACCGGAGGGTTCGCGGTGGCCGATCAGAAGGCCGACGAGGCGTCGAGCGGCACCGGCGACGACGGCACGACGGTGGACGGCCGCCCCTCACAGAACGTCATCCCGTGGATGAGCGACCTGGTGGAGTCGCTGTCCAGCGGCGGCCAGGGCGCCTTCGACGTGGTGACGCTCCCCGCGGGCAACGACAGCGGCAGCGGGCGCGGGCCGCGTGCCTCCGGTGACGTGGACCCGTCGTCCAGCGTGCCGGAGGATCTGCGCGAGCGGATCGACAGCAGTACGGCGGCGGCCCAGCGCTACACCCGGATCGTCTACGACGCCGACAAGGACTCCCAGCCGGCCCTGGTCATCGGCAAGCAGGTCAGCGACCCGAACGGCGACCCCTACCAGCTGTACTACCTCTTCCCGCTCACGCAGGAGGAGAAGTCGCTGAGCCTGGTCAAGGGCACCCTGGCGACGGCGGGCCTCTTCGTCGTCGTCCTCCTCGGGGCCATCGCCTGGCTCGTGGTGCGGCAGGTCGTCACGCCGGTGCGGATGGCGGCCGGGATCGCCGAGCGGTTGTCCGCCGGGCGGCTTCAGGAGCGGATGAAGGTCACCGGTGAGGACGACATCGCGCGCCTCGGTGAGGCCTTCAACAAGATGGCGCAGAACCTGCAGCTGAAGATCCAGCAGCTGGAGGAACTGTCGCGGATGCAGCGCCGGTTCGTGTCCGACGTGTCGCACGAGCTGCGGACGCCGCTCACGACCGTGCGGATGGCGGCCGATGTCATCCACGACGCGCGCGTGGACTTCGATCCGGTGACCGCCCGCTCGGCCGAGCTGCTCGCCGACCAGCTGGACCGGTTCGAGACGCTGCTCGCGGACCTGCTGGAGATCAGCCGCTTCGACGCGGGCGCGGCGGCCCTGGAGGCCGAGCCGATCGACCTGCGTGAGGTCGTGCGGCGGGTCGTCAGCGGGGCCGAGCCGCTGGCCGAGCGCAAGGGCACGACGGTCCGGGTGGTGGGCGACCAGCAGCCCATCGTGGCCGAGGCGGACGCCCGGCGGGTGGAGCGGGTGCTGCGCAACCTCGTCGTCAACGCCGTGGAGCACGGCGAGGGCAAGGACGTCTTCGTCAAACTGGCCACGGCGGGCGGGGCGGTCGCGGTCGCGGTGCGCGACTACGGGGTCGGACTCAAGCCCGGTGAGGCGACCCGCGTCTTCAGCCGCTTCTGGCGGGCGGACCCGGCACGCGCGCGTACCACCGGAGGTACGGGCCTCGGGTTGTCCATCGCCCTGGAGGACGCGCGGTTGCACGGCGGTTGGCTGCAGGCGTGGGGTGAGCCGGGCGGCGGTTCGCAGTTCCGGCTGACGTTGCCGCGGACCGCGGACGAGCCGCTCAGGGGCTCGCCGATACCGCTGGAGCCCAAGGACTCGCGGCGCCATCGGGGCCTCGACGACGCCGGGCTGCCACGTGGCGGCGGGGAGAAGAAGGCCACCGTGCCGGCCCAGCCGACGGGTGACCAGGGGGCGGCGCGGGGTCCGATAACGACCCGGACCTCGGCCGCGGCAACGGCGGACCCGACGGCGCTGCCCGGCAACGGCGCGCGCGTCGTGTCCCGGCCCGCTTCGGGGGCGCGACGGCAGGACGAGCAGCCTTCGGGCAGCGGGCCGGAGAGCGCCGAGGCCGCCGGGCCCGGGCGGGCGGCCGTGAGCGGTCCGGAGGCCGGGTCGGAAGGCTCGTACGAGCAAGGGGAGGCATTTCGTGGGCGCTGACCGCCAGCGGGGCGCGCGGCGCACGCCGGGGCGCGCGGCGGCCTACGCCGCTTGTGGCGTCGTACTGCTGGCGGGCTGTGCGTCCATGCCCGACAGCGGGGATCTGCGGGGGGTCGAGTCCACACCGCGACAGGACAGCCAGGTGCGGGTGTTCGCCATCCCGCCGCAGGAGGACGCGCCCGCCTCGGACATCGTCCAGGGCTTCCTGGAGGCGCTGACCAGCGACGATCCGAACTATGAGACGGCGCGCGGTTACCTGACGAAGGCTGCCGCGAAGACATGGCGTCCGAAGCTGTCCACCACGGTGCTCGCGGACGGGGCGACCATCGGGCCCGAGCGGGCCGCGGACCGGGAGGACGCCAACGCCGTCTCGTACCCGCTCACCGGGGAGAAGGTCGCCACGGTGGACGGGCAGCAGTCGTACGCGCCCGCGGAGGGCAACTACGACCAGTCGGTGTACCTCAAGCGGGACCCGAAGACCAAGCAGTGGCGCATCGACCGGCTGCCGCAGGGCGTCGTCATGGGCCAGTCGGACTTCCAGCGCAACTACACATCCGTCAACAAGTACTACTTCGCCTCGAACACGAGGGTCGGAACGAGTCCCGAGATCGTGGCCGTCGCCGATCCCGTGTACGTGCGCGAGCGGGTGGATCCCATGACACAGATGGTGCGATCCCTGATCGCCGGGCCCACGAGCTGGCTCGATCCCGTCGTCAGGTCCAGTTTCCCCACCGGAACGACGCTCGCGAAGGACGTCACCTCGCTGGTGCCGGACGACCGGAGCAAGCTGACCGTGCCGCTCAACGCCCGCGCCAGGCAGGTCGGTTCGGCCAAGTGCGAGGAGATGGCGTCCCAGGTTCTGTTCACCCTGCAGAACCGCACCCCCGCGGTGGACGAGGTCGAACTGCGGTCGGGCGACAAGCAGTTGTGCGCGCTGACCAAGGCCGACGCCGTCGCCGTCGCCGCCCGTGGCTCGGTGAGCGGCGCCGACTACCTGTACTTCGTCGACGGCGAGCATCGGCTCGTCCGGCTGCCGGCGCGTAGCAACAGCACGAAGTCCGATCCGGTGCCGGGAGCGCTGGGCGAGGGCGACAAGGAGTTGCGGTCGGTCGCGGTGTCGCGTGACGAGCACAGCGCGGCCGGGGTCGGGATCGACGGCAAGTCGCTGTACGTCGGCTCGCTCGTGTCGGGCGGTTCGCTCGGGGAGCCCGTGCTGACCAGCCAGGGCGCGACGGTCGACGACCGGCTGACCGCGCCGAGTTGGGACGCGGAGGGCGACCTGTGGGTGGCCGACCGCGACCCCGGGCACGCGCGGCTGCTGGTGCTGAAGGAGGGCGCGGGCGAGCCGTTGACGGTGGACATGCCGGGGCTGGACGGTCGCATCAAGGACCTCCGGGTGGCCGCCGACGGCGTGCGCATCGCGCTCGTCGTGGAGAAGGGCGGCAAGCAGTCCCTGTTCATCGGTCGGGTCGAGCGCGGCGAGAAGGCCGGTGAGGCGCCGTCGGTCCAGGAACTGCGTTCCGCCACACCGGAGATGGAGGAGCTCACGACCATGTCGTGGGCCGGTGACAGCCGGCTCGTGGTGGTCGGGCGCGAGGAGGGCGGAGTGCAGCAGATGCGCTACGTCCAGGTCGACGGCTCCACGCCGGAGGCGCCCGCGCCGGCGGCCCTGACGGGTGTGAAGGAGATCGCCGCGTCCGAGGACGACCATCTGCCGTTGGTGGCGTACTCGGAGGACGGGATCGTCCGGCTGCCGTCCGGAACGCAGTGGCAGAAGGTGAACGCGGACGGGACGGCGCCGGTCTATCCGGGGTGAGTGGTGGACCGCGGGGCGAGTGCCGCCGCGGGGTGTGGGAGGCGGCCGTCTCCGCCGGGGGTGACCCCGGTGGGGGCGGTCGCTTCTTGTCGGTCACGGCGGTCGTGATCTCGGTGGTGACGGCGGCGGTGACGACGGTCGCGGCGGCGTCCGGAGTTGTCCACAGGGAGTTGTCCACAGGGGTGGCAGGGTCGCGTCGGCGTTGGCAGAGTGGTGGCCATGCGGGGGTGGTGGCAGGACCTCACCGATCTGGTGCTGCCGGCCGAGTGCGGAGGCTGCGGGAGGCCTCGCACGGTGCTCTGTCCGGAGTGCCGTGCCGTCCTGAGCGGGGCCGTGCCGTGCCGGGTGCGACCGGTGCCGGAGCCGTCGGGGCTGCCGGTCGTGCACGCGGTGGCGCGGTACGCGGACGAGGTGCGGGCCGTGCTGCTGGCCCATAAGGAGCGGGGTGCGCTGGCGCTGGCGACACCTCTGGGCACGGCGTTGGCGGGGGCGGTGCGGACAGGGCTTCAGGAGGCTGCCGAGGCGGCCTGTGGGGGCGGATCGGGGGAGGCCTGGGGATGGTGTCCGGAGGCGGGGTTCTCGGAGGCGAGAGGGCGGCTGGGCGACCGGGACGGGGGCCCGGAAGCGGTGGCTCGGGATGGCGGGGTCGTGCGGCTCGTTCCGGTGCCGTCCGCGCGGGGGGTGGTCCGGGCGCGGGGACATGATCCGGCGCGGCGGATCGCGCTCGCGGCGGCTGCGGAACTGCGGCGCACCGGGACACCGGCACGTGTGGTGTCCGTGCTGAGGCAGGGGCGTGCCGTGGCCGACCAGACGGGGCTCAACGCACGGCAGCGGCTGGAGAATCTCGCCGGCGCGTTGACGGTGGTCCCCGGCGGCGGACGGCTGCTCTCCGGCGGTCCGGTCGTGCTGGTCGACGACCTGATGACCACCGGCGCGTCCCTGACGGAGGCGGCGCGTGCGGTGCGGGTGGGGTTGGCGGGTCAGGTGGCGGCGGACGGGGACGCGAGGGGGGCGGGGGAGGTGGCGCCGGGTGGGGCCACCGCGCGTGTGCGGCGGACGGCGGTGCGTGGCAGTGGTCCGACGGCACCGGTGCGGCCCGCGGGAGTGCGCGGGGCGGGTGTGCGGGGAGAGGGGACGACGGCGGTGTACGGCGCCGGAGGCCGGGAAGTCACAGGGGAACGGATGGGCGGCACGGCGAAGGAGGAGACGGATCAGGTGGGTGTCCCGTCGGGAAGGGCGGGCTCCGGAAGCGGTGGTGACGTGATCTGCGCGGCCGTGGTCGCTTCCGCACCGGATTCTTTCGAAATAAACCGGAACTGACTGTGAACTTGCATCGTTGCAGGTTATGAGAGGACCAATTCACCTGAACGGAGGTAGGTCGCGGTAGAGGGTGACGACATCCGTCCGGGCGAGATATGTTCGGTTGTGAGAGAAAGGCGCAGGCCACACCTCTCCTATCCGAATGTCGTGCCGTGGGTTTTTCACTATCACCCGCACCGGTGGAGTGGAGATCTTGCCCGCGGGGGAGGAGGTGGACGTCACCGAGTCCGAGGTTCCGGGGCTGACCGGAGCCTGGTGCAAAAGGGAGACGCTCCGTAGTGAAGCGGAGCGATCCGGGAACGGAGTTCTGCGTGGACATCGTCGTCAAGGGCCGCAAGACCGAGGTGCCCGAGCGGTTCCGCAAGCACGTGGCCGAGAAGCTGAAGCTGGAGAAGATCCAGAAGCTCGATGGCAAGGTGATCAGCCTGGACGTCGAGGTGTCCAAGGAGCCGAACCCCCGTCAGGCCGACCGCTGTGACCGAGTGGAGATCACGCTCCGCTCCCGCGGTCCGGTGATCCGGGCGGAGGCGGCGGCCAACGATCCGTATGCGGCACTCGACCTGGCGGCGGAGAAGCTGGACGCGCGGCTGCGCAAGCAGCACGACAAGCGCCACACCCGCCGCGGCTCACGAAGGCTCACGGCGGCCGAGGTCCCCGACCACGTTCCGGGCGCCGCGACCCTCAACGGCAATGGCCACGCCGTCCAGGAGGAAGCGCCGGACGGCGTGCCCACCAAGAAGATCGGCTCGCTGGAGGTCAAGGGTGACGGCCCCCTCGTCGTCCGCGAGAAGACCCACGTCGCCTCCCCGATGACCCTCGACCAGGCTCTCTACGAGATGGAGCTGGTCGGGCACGACTTCTATCTGTTCGTCGACTCCGAGACCAAGGAACCGAGTGTCGTCTACCGGCGGCACGCCTACGACTACGGCGTCATCCACCTCAGCACGGACCCGATGGTCACCCAGGCGCAGTCCCCCGCGGCGGGTGACACGCTGGGTGGCTGACCACCCGGCCGACGGCTGATCCGGTGCCCCTGGTGCGCGCGTGCGCCTCCAGGGGCACCGGTGTGCGACCACTTCACGCCCCGCTCTGTGACCGCGGCGCCGTCCGGGCATGAAATCATGGCCGCACCGGCCCAACCGCTGGGTCGTTGCCTTGGGTTGGCGATGGCACAGGACCACAGGCCACAGCCTTCAGGGGGAGGAACCATGGCGGACAGCTTCGGACCGATGCAGGACGACGACGCCGGAGCCGGTGTCGCCGGCACGGGCCCGGACGTGGGCTCTCCACGCAAGGAGCCGATCCGTGTCCTGGTCGTGGACGACCACGCCCTCTTCCGCCGTGGCCTGGAGATCGTCCTCGCGGCCGAGGAGGACATCCAGGTCGTGGGCGAGGCCGGGGACGGCGCGGAGGCCGTCGACAAGGCGGCCGACCTGCTCCCCGACATCGTGCTGATGGACGTACGGATGCCCAAGCGCGGTGGTATCGAGGCGTGCACCTCCATCAAGGAGGTCGCCCCCAGCGCGAAGATCATCATGCTGACGATCAGCGACGAGGAAGCCGACCTCTACGAGGCGATCAAGGCCGGCGCGACCGGATATCTCCTCAAGGAGATCTCCACGGACGAGGTGGCCACCGCCATTCGCGCGGTGGCCGACGGGCAGTCGCAGATCAGCCCCTCCATGGCGTCGAAACTGCTCACCGAGTTCAAGTCGATGATCCAGCGGACCGACGAACGCCGGCTCGTGCCGGCGCCGCGGCTCACCGACCGTGAGCTGGAGGTCCTGAAACTGGTCGCCACGGGCATGAACAACCGGGATATCGCCAAGGAGTTGTTCATCTCCGAGAACACCGTGAAGAACCATGTGCGCAACATCCTGGAGAAGCTGCAGCTGCACTCCAGGATGGAAGCGGTGGTCTACGCGATGCGGGAGAAGATCCTCGAAATCCAGTAGCGGGTTCAGGCCGTCGCGCGGGCGATTTCCCTCGCGAGAGGCTCGCGCAGTTCCGGCGCGTCCACCCGCTCCACCCGCACGTCCGTGCAGTTCACCCAGCTCGCCGCCTCGACCAGGGCCTGCGCGACCGCCGGGACCGCCTTCGGGCCGTCCAGCGTGACCTGCCGGGCGACCAGGGTGGCGCCCTCCCGGGCCGGGTCCACGCGGCCGACCAGGTGGCCGCCGGCCAGCACCGGCATCGCGAAGTAGCCGTAGACCCGCTTCGGCTTCGGGACGTACGCCTCCAGGCGGTGCGTGAAGCCGAAGATCCGCTCTGTGCGCGCCCGCTCCCAGACGAGGGAGTCGAAGGGGGACAGGAGCGTGGTGCGATGGCGGCCCCGCGGGGTGGACTCCAGGGCCGTGGGATCGGCCCAGGCCGGCTTGGACCAGCCCTCGACCGTGACCGGGACCAGGCCCGAGCCGGCGATCACCGCGTCGACCTGCTCGCTCTTGAGACGGTGGTAGTCGGCGATGTCCGCGCGCGTGCCGACGCCCAGGGACTGACCGGCGAGGCCGACCAGGCGACGCAGGCACTCGGAGTCGTCCAGATCGTCGTGCAGCAGGCTGCCCGGGATGGCGCGCTCGGCGAGGTCGTACACGCGCTTCCAGCCGCGGCGCTCCACGCACACCACCTCGCCGTACATGAGTGCCCGCTCGACGGCCACCTTCGTGCCCGACCAGTCCCACCACTCGCTGGTCTTCTTCGCACCGCCCAAGTCCGTGGCGGTGAGCGGGCCTTCGGCGCGGAGCTGCTTGATGACCTGGTCGTAGGTGCCGTCGGGCAGGGTGTGGTTCCAGTGCGGGCGGTTGCGGTAGGCGCGGCGGCGGAAGGCGAAGTGGGGCCACTCCTCGATGGGGAGGATGCACGCCGCGTGCGACCAGTACTCGAAGGCGTGCGGTCGCGCCTCGGGCGTGTCGGCGGGCACGGGCTTCCAGTAGGCGTCCTCGACCGCTCCGCGCCCCACGGCGCCGAGGCGGGCGTACGGGATGAGCTCGTGGGAGCGGGCGAGGACCGAGATGGTGTCGAGCTGGACCGCGCCGAGATGGCGGAGAACGCCCCGGACGCCCGAGCGGCGGTCCGGGGAGCCGAGCAGGCCTTGGGCGCGCAGGGCGATACGGCGGGCCTCGTCTGCCGAGAGGGTGGTGAGCGGGCGCGGGGTCGTCATGGGCCGCACGATAGGGGGTGCCACTGACAACACGAGGTGAGCTGCGGTTTTGCCGCTACGGCCGGGAGGGAGCCGGCAGGTACGGTGCCGTCGACGGCAGCTCAAGGTCGGACGGCAGCAGCGAACCCACCCAGCAGTCCCGCCGCACGCCTTGGTGCACGAGCGCGGAGCGCAGGGTGCCCTCAAGGGTGAAACCGGTGCGTTCGGCCACCGCGCGGGAGGCGCCGTTGCCGACCTCCGCACGCCATTCCACGCGGTCGACCGACAGGTCGGTGAAGGCCCAGCGGACGGCGGCGCGGGCGGCCTCGGTGACGTAGCCGTGGCCGCGGTGCTCCTTCGTGGCCCAGAAGCCGATCTCGGCCACGCTCCGGGAGCGCATCGTGAGGCCGACCATGCCCGCCAGCTCGTCGCCCGGGAGGAAGACGCCGAAGGTGAACATGGAGCCGTCCGCCCACCCTTCGGGGACCAGTTGCTCGGTGAAGCCGGCGGCGTGTTCGGGGAGGTAGGGCGAGGGGATCGACGTCCAGCGCAGGATGTCGGGGTCCTGGACGGCGGCGTACACGGCCCGGGTGTCGTTCGGCCCGACGGTACGCAGCAGGAGACGGTCGGTGGTGAGGGTGACGGGGTCCATCGGGCGATTCTGCTAGGGGCTCGACCACGGCACCATCTCTTTGCCGTGCGTGAGCGGGTGATCACAATTCGCGCAATTCGTCGGTGCGGCGCGGCACCATCGGCGGGGCCCGGCCGTTGTGCCCTTCGAAGAGATGTGAAGCAGTCGACGGTTGCCGTTCCGGCAGGCCTCCCGGCGTGGCGGGGTCCTCGCATACGATGGCCGTTGCTCAGCAAGCCAAACGGAAACCGACCGTCCCAGGCCCGACCGGCAAGGAGACCAACCCCCGTGTCCGTCCTCTCAAAGATCATGCGTGCAGGCGAAGGCAAGATCCTGCGCAAGCTGCACCGCATCGCGGACCAGGTCAACTCCATCGAAGAGGACTTCGTCGACCTCTCCGACGCCGAGCTGCGGGCCCTCACCGATGAGTACAAGCAGCGCTACGCTGACGGTGAGAGCCTGGACGACCTGCTTCCCGAGGCATTCGCGACCGTCCGCGAGGCCGCCAAGCGCGTCCTCGGACAGCGTCACTACGACGTCCAGATGATGGGCGGAGCCGCCCTCCACCTCGGCTACGTCGCCGAGATGAAGACCGGCGAGGGCAAGACCCTGGTCGGCACGCTGCCCGCCTACCTGAACGCCCTCTCCGGGCAGGGCGTCCACCTGATCACGGTCAACGACTACCTGGCCGAGCGCGACTCCGAGATGATGGGCCGCGTCCACAAGTTCCTGGGCCTGGAGGTCGGCTGCATCCTCGCCAACATGACCCCGGCCCAGCGCCGCGAGCAGTACCGCTGCGACATCACGTACGGCACGAACAACGAGTTCGGCTTCGACTACCTGCGCGACAACATGGCGTGGTCCCAGGACGAGCTCGTCCAGCGCGGCCACAACTTCGCCATCGTCGACGAGGTCGACTCCATCCTGGTGGACGAGGCCCGTACGCCGCTGATCATCTCCGGCCCGGCCGACCAGGCCACCAAGTGGTACGGCGACTTCGCCAAGCTGGTCACCCGCCTGAAGAAGGGCGAGGCCGGCAACCCCCTCAAGGGTCTTGAGGAGACCGGCGACTACGACGTCGACGAGAAGAAGCGCACGGTCGCCATCCACGAGTCCGGCGTCGCCAAGGTCGAGGACTGGCTGGGCATCGACAACCTCTACGAGTCGGTGAACACCCCGCTGGTGGGCTACCTCAACAACGGCATCAAGGCGAAGGAACTCTTCAAGAAGGACAAGGACTACGTCGTCATCGACGGCGAGGTCATGATCGTCGACGAGCACACCGGCCGTATCCTCGCCGGCCGCCGCTACAACGAGGGCATGCACCAGGCGATCGAGGCGAAGGAAGGGGTGGACATCAAGGACGAGAACCAGACGCTCGCCACGATCACCCTGCAGAACTTCTTCCGCCTCTACAAGCGCCACGACCACAGTGGCAAGGAGCAGCCCGGCCTCTGTGGCATGACCGGTACGGCGATGACCGAGGCCGCCGAGTTCCACCAGATCTACAAGCTCGGCGTCGTCCCGATCCCGACCAACCGCCCGATGGTCCGCAAGGACCAGTCCGACCTCATCTACCGCACCGAGGTCGCGAAGTTCGAGGCGGTCGTCGACGACATCGTCGAGAAGCACGAGAAGGGCCAGCCGATCCTCGTCGGCACGACGTCGGTCGAGAAGTCCGAGTACCTCTCGCAGCAGCTCTCCAAGCGCGGCGTCCAGCACGAGGTGCTGAACGCGAAGCAGCACGACCGTGAGGCGCCGATCATCGCCCAGGCCGGCCGCAAGGGCGCTGTGACGGTCGCCACCAACATGGCCGGCCGTGGTACCGACATCAAGCTCGGCGGCAACCCCGACGACCTCGCCGAGGCGGAGCTGCGCCAGCGCGGCCTCGACCCCGAGGAGCACATCGAGGAGTGGGCCCACGCGCTGCCCGCTGCCCTGAAGAACGCCGAGCAGGCGGTCAAGGCGGAGTTCGAGGAGGTCAAGGACCTCGGCGGGCTCTACGTCCTCGGCACCGAGCGGCACGAGTCGCGACGTATCGACAACCAGCTGCGCGGTCGTTCCGGCCGTCAGGGCGACCCGGGCGAGTCCCGCTTCTACCTGTCCCTGGGCGACGACCTGATGCGGCTTTTCAAGGCCCAGATGGTCGAGCGCGTCATGTCGATGGCGAACGTCCCGGACGACGTGCCGATCGAGAACAAGATGGTCACGCGCGCGATCGCGTCCGCGCAGTCGCAGGTCGAGCAGCAGAACTTCGAGACCCGTAAGAACGTCCTGAAGTACGACGAGGTCCTCAACCGGCAGCGCGAGGTCATCTACGGCGAGCGCCGCCGCGTCCTTGAGGGCGAGGACCTGCACGAGCAGATCCAGCACTTCACGAACGACACCATCGACGCGTATGTCACCGCGGAGACCGCCGAGGGCTTCCCGGAGGACTGGGACCTCGACCGGCTGTGGGGCGCGTTCAAGCAGCTCTACCCGGTGAAGGTCACCGTCGAGGAGCTGGAGGAGGCGGCCGGCGACCGGGCCGGTCTGACCGCCGAGTTCATCGGCGATTCCATCAAGGACGACGTCCAGGAGCAGTACGAGGCGCGTGAGGCGCAGCTCGGCTCCGAGATCATGCGCGAGCTGGAGCGCCGGGTCGTGCTGTCGGTCCTGGACCGCAAGTGGCGCGAGCACCTCTACGAGATGGACTACCTCCAGGAGGGCATCGGCCTGCGCGCGATGGCCCAGAAGGACCCGCTGGTCGAGTACCAGCGCGAGGGCTTCGACATGTTCACCGCCATGATGGAGGGCATCAAGGAGGAGTCCGTCGGCTACCTGTTCAACCTGGAGGTCCAGGTCGAGCAGCAGGTCGAGGAGGTCCCGGTCGAGGACTCCAAGCCCTCGCTCGACAAGAAGGACGCGGTGCCGGCTCAGGCGGGCGCGCGCCCCGAGATCCGCGCCAAGGGGCTCGACGTCCCGCAGCGCCGGGAGCTGCACTTCTCCGCGCCGACGGTGGACGGCGAAGGCGGTGTCATCGAGGGCGAGTTCGCCGACGACGACGAGCCGGTGCGCTCCGAGTCCGACGGCCTCACGCGCGCGGAGCGGCGCAAGCAGTCGCGTGGCGGGCGTCGCCGCAAGAAGTGATGTCGCGGTCGCCTGGGGCGCCGTAGTCGACGAAAGGGCCGGTCACCTGAGGGTGGCCGGCCCTTCGGCATGCCGGTGGAGCCCGGGGCCCTCCCCGGGTCGGGGCCGGTGTCAGTCGTCGTCCGTGTGTGGCCTGCGGGGGCCGCCCAGTTCCACCGCCGTGCAGCGCCAGCGCAGGTCGTGGCCCTGTTCCAGACGGAAGGCCATGGCGCGCAGCTGGTCGCCCGCACCGATCCGGGCGAAGGCCTCGATGGCTCCGGGGCGGGGGACGAAGTAGCCGATGTCGCGGACGACGGGAAGGGTGCCGCGGGTGGCGCGCAGGGCGCCGCGTTCGGCGAGCCAGGCCAGTTCGTCGTAGGCGCGGCCCGCGGTGTGCCGGAGCATCCAGTGGACGGGGCGGTGGCCGCTCAGTACGGCGAGGAGACGGTCGGCGAAGACGTCGGTCGGGCGGGGCTGGGGGACGGGCCTGCGGGGGGTCTGGGCGGGGACGACGGGGGTGGTGGGGGCCGCGACGGCGGAGTGGGGCCCGTCGGGCCTGCGAGGGGCCGTGACGGGCCGTTCCGCGGTGCTGGGCCCTGCGGTGGTGGACCCGGCCGAGGCGCGGATGCCGGTGCCGGTGCGTGGCGCGGCGGTGAGGGTGAGTGAACGGGTGCCCGGGGAGGCCGGGGTGCCCGGCGTGGTGCGGGGGCGGTTGTCGGGCGGGCCGGTGCGGGTGCGGGCCTCGCCGCCGGCCGGTGAGCCCGGCGGGCGGCCGTCGGGCGCGGTCGTGCGAGGCGTGCCGCCGCCGGGGGTGCGGGGCGGTGTGCCACCGGGGCGGCGCGGGTCGCGGCGGCCCGGCGGGCGGGCGCCGGGGTGGTGGCCTGCCCTCGTCATGACCTTGTTCATGGTGTCCCCGCTCGATCGGCCCGGGTTGATACCGGGCGGTAACTTCGTGGTTGGTGATCTTGTACGGGGTGGCGGACCACGGCGGCAAACGGGCGGGGCCCCTCGCCGGGGCGGCCGGGATGTTCACCTATCAGAGTGGTCGGGGGTGGTGGAAAGCCCGTGGTGACGGGGGTGCACCGGGTGAATTCCGGGGCGTCGGGTGGACGCCTCCAGGGGGGTGGGCGGGGACTCGAAAGGGGACCCGCGCACGTATCCTGAAGGCCTTCCGGAGGTGCCGAGCGCTCCTCGCGGAGGGACCCTGAGAAGCCTCCGACCACGAGAGAGCGGCGAGCCATGCGTGTCTACGTCCCCCTGACCCTTCCCGGGCTCGCCGAGGCGTACAGGACGGGAGAGCTGGGGAGTGGGCCGCTCGTCGCGTACGCGGTCACGCCGGCCCTGCGCGAGTGGTACCTGTCCGAGGACATCGAGGAGCTGGAGTACGCCGCGCTGAACCGGGCCGCGCTGGCCTCGCTGCGGTTGCTGGCGGCCGACGCCGCGGCGGTGCGGCGCCGGGTCGTGGTCGCCGTGGACGTGCCCGACGGCGCGGCGGTCTCCGATCCCGACCGCGCGCTGGACCCCGCGGCGCTCGGGGAGGTGTGGGTCGCCGGGACCGTACCGCTGGCGAAGACGGCGGCCGTGCACGTCGATGCCGGGGACGCGGAGGCGGACGTGACCGCGGCGGCCGGGGCGCTCGCGGCGGCGGACGGCGGGGACGACGACGCGCAGTTCGTCGTGGACGGGGCCGAGGACCATGAACTGCTGTGGTTCGCCACGCAGGAGATCCCGAGCCTGGTGGGGCCGGCGCGGTAGGCCGAGCCCGCCTGGGCCGTCACGGCCGTCGCCGTGGTGTCACTCCCGCCCGCGTGGCCCCGCTCGCGCCCGCGTGATCCCGCTCTCACCCCTGCGGTCTCTTGATTGTCAGTGCGGGCGGGTACGTTTTTCGGCATGGGGAATCAGACAGGCGCGCACATCGTCTGGGACTGGAACGGGACGCTGTTCCACGACAATGACGCGATCATCGGAGCGACGAACGCGGCGTTCGTGGAGCTGGGGCTGGCGCCGATCACGATGGAGCAGTACCGGGCGCTGTACTGCGTGCCGGTGCCGAAGTTCTACGAGCGGCTGATGGGGCGGCTGCCCACCGACGCCGAGTGGGAGGTCATGGACGAGACCTTCCACCGCTACTACGCCCAGCACCGGGTGAGATGCGCGCTGACCGCGGGGGCGGCGGAGCTGCTGGCCGGCTGGGGGTCGGCCGGGCGGAGCCAGTCGATACTCAGCATGTACGTCCATGACGAACTGGTGCCGTTGGTGCGGGGGTTCGGGATCGAGGCGCACTTCCTGCGGGTGGACGGGCGGGTCGGGCCGTCCGGGGGAAGCAAGGCGGAGCACATGGTGCGGCATCTCGGGGCGCTGGTCGGGGTGGACCCGGCTCGTACGGTGGTGATCGGGGACGCCGCCGACGACGCGGTGGCGGCGCTGCACGTGGGAGCGCGGGCCGTCCTGTACACCGGCGGGTCGCATGGGCGGGCGAGCCTGGAGGTGGTGGGCGTGCCGGTGGTGGACACGTTGGAGGAGGCCGTCGTGGAGGCGGAGCGGCTGGCGGCGTGACGCGGCGGCGAGGGGCGAAGCCGCACACGCACGCGAAGGCGTCCCGCGCCTCTGTGCAGAACGTCAAACTTCTCCCCCCGGTTTTGTACACATACGGCTCATGACGGGCCCCCTGTGGGGAGCGATAGCCTGGTGGCGTGATCAGCGCGATAGCTCGCGGGGGCATCGCCGCCCCTGCCCCGCGCCCGGAGAACACGGACCACATCCGTGACCGGGCGGCAGTCGCTGGTCCTCGCGGGCGGGACAGGGACGCAAGAGCCCCACAGGACGCCGTACACACCCCGGAAGCACACGCGGCAGAGAGCAGCGTCACACTCCGGAGGCGTGTCGAGAATGGCTGATAACCCCCCGCTCATCTCACCCTGCGGCATAGCGTCGGAACAGACCGGACACCCCGCGTCGCGGCGTCACGTCACAGGGGAAGAGACCGTACTTCCACCTACGTCACGCAACGGCGCGCGACAGGAGCCAGAGGAAAATGCAGACCAAGCTGGACGAAGCCAAGGCCGAGCTGCTCCAGAGGGCCGCCCGGGTAGCTGAGAACAGCCCGGTCGGGGGGCACCTACCGACCGGGAAGACGGACGAGGGCACACCCGACCGGGACACCGTGCTCGCGTTCCTCCAGCGCTACTACCTGCACACCGCCCCGGAGGACCTCGCCGACCGCGACCCGGTCGACATCTTCGGCGCCGCACTCTCGCACTACCGGCTGGCCGAGACCCGCCCGCAGGGCACGGCCAACGTCAGGGTCCACACACCCACCGTCGAAGAGAACGGGTGGATGTGCAGCCACTCGGTCGTCGAGGTCGTCACCGACGACATGCCCTTCCTCGTCGACTCGGTGACCAACGAACTCACCCGGCAGGGCCGCGGGATCCACGTCGTGATCCACCCGCAGGTCGTGGTCAGGCGTGATGTCACCGGACGCCTCATCGAGGTGCTCACCTCGCCCGTCGCCGGCGAACTGCCGCACGACGGGCACATCGAGTCCTGGATCCATGTCGAGATCGACCGTGAGACCGACCGCGGCGACCTGAAGCAGATCACCGCCGACCTCCTGCGGGTCCTGTCCGACGCCCGCGAGGCCGTCGAGGACTGGGAGAAGATGCGGGACGCGGCCCTGTGCATGGCCGACGAACTGCCCAAGGAGCCGGTCGCCTCCGATCTGCGCGAGCAGGAGATCGAGGAGGCCCGGGAGCTGCTGCGCTGGTTGGCCGCCGACCACTTCACCTTCCTCGGATACCGGGAGTACCAGCTCCGGGAGGACGACTCGCTGGTCGCCGTCCCCGGGACCGGCCTCGGCATCCTGCGGTCCGACCCGCACCACACCGACGTCGACAGCCACCCCGTCAGCCCGTCCTTCGAGCGGCTTCCGGCCGACGCCCGGGCCAAGGCGCGTGAGCACAAGCTGCTGGTGCTGACCAAGGCGAACAGCCGCTCCACCGTGCACCGGCCGTCGTATCTCGACTACGTCGGTGTGAAGAAGTTCGACGCGGACGGCAACGTCATCGGGGAGCGGCGGTTCCTCGGGCTGTTCTCCTCGGCCGCCTACACGGAGTCCGTGCGGCGGGTGCCGGTCATCCGGCGCAAGGTCGAGGAGGTGCTGGAGCGGGCCGGGTTCTCGCCCAACAGCCACGACGGGCGCGATCTGCTCCAGATCCTGGAGACCTACCCGCGCGACGAACTCTTCCAGACCCCGCCCGACGAACTCCAGTCCATCGTCACGTCCGTGCTCTACCTCCAGGAGCGGCGCCGGCTCCGGCTCTACCTGCGCCAGGACGAGTACGGCCGCTACTACTCCGCCCTCGTCTACCTGCCCCGCGACCGGTACACGACCGGCGTACGGCTGCGGATCATCGACATCCTCAAGGAGGAACTCGGCGGTACCAGCGTCGACTTCACCGCCTGGAACACCGAGTCGATCCTCTCCCGGCTGCACTTCGTCGTCCGGGTCCCGCAGGGCACCGAACTGGAGCAGCTGTCCGACGGCGACAAGGACCGCATCGAGGCCCGGCTGGTGGAGGCCGCGCGGTCGTGGGCCGACGGGTTCGGGGAGGCGCTGAACGCCGAGTTCGGCGAGGAGCGCGCCGCCGAACTGCTGCGCCGCTACGGCAACGCCATCCCCGAGGGCTACAAGGCCGACCACAGCCCGCGCGCCGCGGTCGCCGACCTCGCGCACCTCGAAAAGCTCACCGAGGAGCAGGGCTTCGCGCTCAGCCTGTACGAGCCCGTGGGCGCCGCCCCCGAGGAGCGCCGGTTCAAGATCTACCGCAAGGGCGACTCCATCACCCTGTCGGCCGTGCTGCCGGTCCTGGGCCGGCTCGGCGTCGAGGTGATGGACGAGCGGCCGTACGAACTGCGCTGCTCGGACCGGAGTGTGGCCTGGATCTACGACTTCGGGCTGCGGATGCCCCGCTCGCAGAACGGCGCCGGCGACTACCTCGGCGACGACGGCCGTGAGCGTTTCCAGGAGGCCTTCGCCGCGACCTGGACGGGCCAGGCCGAGAACGACGGGTTCAACGCCCTCGTGCTGAGCGCCGGTCTGAACTGGCGGCAGGCGGTGGTACTGCGCGCCTACGCCAAGTACCTGCGGCAGGCGGGCTCGACGTTCAGCCAGGACTACATGGAGGACACCCTCCGCGACAACGTCCACACCACCCGGCTGCTGGTCTCGCTGTTCGAGGCGCGGATGTCGCCGGACCGGCAGCGGGCGGGGCACGAGATCGTGGACGCGCTGCTCGAAGAGGTGGACGCCGCGCTCGACCAGGTGGCCAGCCTCGACGAGGACCGGATCCTGCGCTCCTTCCTCACCGTCATCAAGGCGACCCTGCGGACCAACTTCTTCCAGGAGGCGGCCGGCGGCAGGCCGCACGAGTACGTCTCCATGAAGTTCGACCCGCAGGCCATCCCCGATCTCCCGGCGCCCCGACCGGCGTTCGAGATCTGGGTGTACTCGCCGCGGGTGGAGGGCGTGCACCTCAGGTTCGGGAAGGTCGCGCGCGGCGGACTGCGCTGGTCCGACCGGCGTGAGGACTTCCGCACCGAGATCCTCGGCCTGGTCAAGGCGCAGATGGTGAAGAACACCGTCATCGTGCCGGTGGGCGCCAAGGGCGGCTTCGTCGCCAAGCAGCTGCCGGATCCGAGTGTGGACCGGGACGCGTGGCTGGCGGAGGGCATCGCCAGCTACAAGACCTTCATCTCGGCGCTGCTCGACATCACCGACAACATGGTCGCCGGTGAAGTGGTCCCGCCCGCCGACGTCGTCCGGCACGACGAGGACGACACCTATCTCGTCGTCGCCGCCGACAAGGGCACCGCGACCTTCTCGGACATCGCCAACGGGGTCGCCGAGCAGTACAACTTCTGGCTCGGGGACGCCTTCGCCTCCGGCGGCTCGGCCGGCTACGACCACAAGGGCATGGGCATCACCGCCCGGGGTGCCTGGGAGTCCGTCAAGCGGCACTTCCGGGAGCTCGGCGTCGACACACAGTCCGAGGACTTCACGGTCGTCGGCATCGGCGACATGTCCGGTGACGTGTTCGGCAACGGCATGCTGCTCTCCGAGCACATCCGCGTGGTCGCCGCCTTCGACCACCGGCACATCTTCATCGACCCGAAGCCCGACGCGGCCACCTCCTACGCCGAGCGCCGCCGTGTCTTCGAACTGCCGCGCTCCAGCTGGGCCGACTACGACACCGGGCTGATCTCCTCGGGCGGCGGCGTGTTCCCCCGCACCGCGAAGTCGATCCCGGTCAACGCGCACATCCGGGAGGCCCTCGGCATCGAGGAGAAGGTCTCCAAGATGACGCCGGCCGACCTGATGAAGGCGATCCTCAAGTCGCCGGTGGACCTGCTGTGGAACGGCGGCATCGGGACGTACGTGAAGGCGAGCACCGAGACGCACGCGGACGTCGGCGACAAGGCCAACGACCCGATCCGTGTCGACGGCGCCGACCTGCGGGTCAAGGTCGTCGGCGAGGGCGGCAACCTGGGCCTGACCCAGCTCGGCCGGATCGAGTTCGCGCTCCAGGGCGGCAAGATCAACACGGACGCCATCGACAACAGCGCGGGCGTGGACACCTCCGACCACGAGGTGAACCTCAAGATCCTCCTCAACGGCCTGGTCGGCGAGGGCGACATGACCGTCAAGCAGCGCAACAAGCTGCTCGCCGAGATGACCGACGAGATCGGCCATCTCGTCCTGCGCAACAACTACGCGCAGAACACGGCCATCGCCAACGCGCTCGCCCAGTCCAAGGACATGCTCCACGCCCAGCAGCGGTACATGCGCCACCTGGTGCGCGAGGGGCTGCTGAACCGGGCGCTGGAGTTCCTGCCCGCCGACCGCCAGATCCGCGAGCGGCTGAACACCGGGCAGGGTCTGAGCGGCCCGGAGACGGCCGTGCTGCTGGCGTACACGAAGATCACGGTCGCCGAGGAGCTGGTGCACACCTCGCTGCCGGACGACCCGTATCTGCGCACCCTGCTGCACGCGTACTTCCCGAGCACGCTGCGCGAGCGGTTCCCCGAGCACATCGACAACCACCCGCTGCGCCGCGAGATCACCACGACCGTGCTGGTCAACGACACGGTCAACACGGGCGGTACGACCTATCTGCACCGGCTGCGCGAAGAGACCGGCGCCTCGCTGGAGGAGATCGTGCGGGCGCAGACCGCGGCCCGGGCGATCTTCCGCTCCGGTGTGGTGTGGGACGCGGTGGAGGCCCTCGACAACACGGTCGAGGCCGCCGTCCAGACCCGTATCCGGCTGCACTCGCGCCGGCTGGTCGAGCGCGGCACGCGCTGGCTGCTCAACAACCGGCCGCAGCCGCTGCAGCTCGCCGAGACCGTCGACTTCTTCGGCGACCGCGTCGAGCAGGTCTGGTCGCAGATCCCGAAGCTGCTGCGGGGCGCCGACCTGGAGTGGTACCAGAAGATCTACGACGAGCTGACCGATGTCGGGGTGCCGGACGAGGCCGCCACGCGGGTGGCCGGGTTCTCCTCCGCCTTCCCCTCGCTCGACATCGTCTCGGTGGCCGACCGGATGGACCGGGACCCGATGGCCGTCGCCGAGGTCTACTACGACCTCGCCGACCGTCTCCACATCACCCAGCTCATGGACCGCATCATCGAGCTGCCCCGCGCCGACCGCTGGCAGTCCATGGCCCGCGCCTCCATTCGCGAGGACCTCTACGCGGCCCACGCGGCGCTCACGGCCGACGTGCTGGCGGTGGGCAACGGCACCTCGACTCCCGAGCAGCGCTTCAAGGCGTGGGAGGAGAAGAACGCGGCGATCCTCGGACGGGCCCGCATCACCCTGGACGAGATCCAGGGCTCGGACTCGTTCGACCTCGCCAACCTGTCGGTGGCGATGCGGACGATGCGGACGCTGCTGCGGACGCATTCGTAGGCGGCCGAGCGGTAAGCGGTCAGTCGGCCGGGTGGTCGCAGGACAACGACAGGGGCCGCCCCGAGCTGCAACAGCTCGGGGCGGCCCCCTTTTCTTCTCATGACAGCAGAGCCTCACGACAGCAGAGCCTCGTAACGGCAGAGCCCTCACGGCAGCAGGGCCTCATGGCGCCAGGGCTCTACGAGGGGAGGGCCGCACGAGGGCAGGGTCTCAGGGGGAGACCGCGGCCTTGGGCTTCGGCTTGGCCTTCGCCTTGTCCGGGCCGCCGGTGAACGCCTCGTACGCCTCCAGCACCTCCTCCGTCGGCCCGTCCATGCGGAGTTCGCCGCGCTCCAGCCACAGCACGCGGTCGCAGGTGTCGCGGATCGACTTGTTGCTGTGGCTGACCAGGAACACCGTGCCCGCGTGCTTGCGCAGCTCGCGGATCCGGGCCTCGGACCGCTTCTGGAAGGAACGGTCGCCCGTGGCGAGGGCCTCGTCGATGAGCAGGACGTCGTGGTCCTTGGCGGCGGCGATGGAGAACCGCAGCCGGGCGGCCATGCCGGAGGAGTACGTCCGCATGGGGAGGGTGATGAAGTCGCCCTTCTCGTTGATGCCCGAGAAGTCGACGATCTCCTGGTAGCGCTCCTTGACCTGTTCGCGGGACATGCCCATGGCGAGGCCGCCGAGGTAGACGTTGCGCTCACCGGTGAGGTCGCTCATCAGGGCCGCGTTCACCCCGAGCAGGGAGGGCTGGCCGTCCGTGTGGATCCGGCCGTTCTCCACGGGGAGCAGTCCGGCGACGGCCTTGAGGAGGGTCGACTTGCCGGAGCCGTTGGTGCCGATCAGTCCGATGGCCTCGCCGCGGTACGCGACGAAGGACACGTTCTTGACGGCGTGCACCGTGCGGACGCCCGACGCCTTCTCGGCGTTCTTGCGCCGCATCATGCGGTTGAGGGCGGCGGTCGCGGAACCCCGGCCGGCGCCGGTGCCGTTGACCCGGTAGACGATGTCGACGCCGTCGACGACGACGGTGGGGATCAGCGCGTCGGCAGGGGTCAGCTCGTGGGCGGGGGTCAGCTCGTCGGTGGTGCGGGGGGTGATGTCAGCCACGGCCGTACGTCTCCTCAGCCTTCCAGAAGTAGATGAAGCCTCCGACACCGGCGAGCAGGGCCCAGCCGGTCGCGATCAGCCACACGTGGGACGGCAGCTGACTGGAGTGGAAGCTGTCGATCAGCGCGAAGCGCATCAGGTCGATGTAGACGGCCGCCGGGTTGGCCTGGAGGGCGGGCCCGACCCAGGACGGCAGGTCGTTGTGCTTTTGGAGCAGGTGGTCGATGCTCCACATCACGCCCGAGATGTACATCCACGTACGCAGGACGAACGGCATCAGCTGGGCGATGTCCGGGGTCTTGGCGCCGAGCCGGGCCATGATCATCGAGACGCCGGCGTTGAAGGTGAACTGCAGCACCAGCGCCGGGATCGCCAGGAGCCAGGACGCCGAGACGGGCACGCCGAAGCAGAGCAGGATCACGACCAGGGCGGCCATCGAGAACATCAGCTGCTGGAGCTGCTGGAGGCAGAAGGAGATCGGCAGCGCGGCGCGCGGGAAGTGCAGCGCCCGGACGAGCCCGAGGTTGCCGGAGATGGCCCGCGTGCCCGCGAGGATCGAGCTCTGCGTGAACGTCCAGATGAACACGCCCGTGACCAGGAACGGGATGTAGTCCGGCACACCCTTCTTGGTGCCGAGCAGCACTCCGAAGATGAAGAAGTACACCGCCGCGTTCAGCAGCGGGTTCATCACCTGCCAGACCTGGCCCAGTTTCGCCTGGCTGTACTGGGCGGTGAGCTTGGCGGTGGAGAACGCGGTGATGAAGTGGCGCCGCGCCCACAGCTGGCTCACGTACTCGCGCAGGGTGGGGCGGGCACCGCTGACCGAGAGGCCGTGGCGGGCGGCGAGGGCCGCGAGGTCGTCGTCGGCGGGGGCGGGGGTGGTCGCCGTCGGCGGGGGCGGTGTGTGGAGGACCTGGCTCACATCCGCTGCTTTCACTCGGGGGTGGGGTGACGCGTGGTGCCGACGCGGCCGGTGTGTCCGTTGCCCGGCGTTTCCTTACGCTTCTCTTCACGTTCTCTTACGTCGGGACGGCACCGTATCGTCGCAACGTGAGAGTAGGCCGAGTTGGCGTCGGAACGCAACCGTTTCGTCGTCACGCCCTATGCTGGTCCGTATGACGACGAACGCCGACGAGCCGCAGACCCGTCCGCGCCGCCGGGCCCCCGCGGGAGCCGCCGTGCTCCGCGAGGATGTGACGGAAGCCATCCGGGCGGCCGTCTTCGAGGAGCTCGCGGCCGTCGGCTACGCGCGGATGTCCATCGAGGGGATCGCGCGCCGCGCGGGCGTCGGCAAGACCGCGGTGTACCGGCGCTGGCGCTCCAAGCAGCACCTCGTCCTCGACGTGGTCTCCGCCCTCGCGGTCCAGGGCCTGCCGGCCCCCGACACCGGCTCCCTGGAGAGCGACCTGCGGCTGCTGTACGAGGTGACCTCGCGCGCGCTGCGCCACCCCGTGGCCTCGCAGATCATCCCCGACCTCCAGGCCGAGGCGGCCCGCAACCCCGAGATCGCCGAGGCCGTGCAGAAGGCCCTGCGGGAGGGGCAGGACAGCGTCGCCAGCAAGATCGTCGTGGCCGCGCGGCAGCGTGGCGAGGTCCGTGCGGGGCTCGACGAGGACCTGGCCCTGGACCTGATCTCGGGGCCGCTGTACTGGCGCTCGGTGGTGATCCGCAGCCCGAAACTCCCGAAGGGGTACCTGGGGGCACTGGCGCGGGCGACGGCCGAAGGGCTCAAGGCGCTGTGACGCGGCGGGGCCGATAGCCGCGCCCCGTACGCCCCGGAGGAGTATGGGGCGCTATGAGAGTCGTGATCGCCGAGGACAACGCCCTGCTCCGCGAGGGCCTTGTGCTGTTGCTGGCGTCCGCCGGGCATGAGGTGGCGGCCGTGGTCGGCACCGGGCCCGAGGTGCTGCCCGCGCTCCTTGAGCACCGGCCGGACGTGGCGGTGCTCGATGTGCGGATGCCGCCCGGCTTCCGCGACGAGGGGCTGCGGGCCGCACTCGCCGCGCGTGAGGAGATCCCCGGGCTGCCGGTGCTGGTGCTGTCGCAGTACGTCGAGGAGTCGTACGCCGCCGAACTGCTGGCCGGCGGGAGCAGCGGGGTCGGCTACCTGCTCAAGGACCGCGTCGGCCGGGTGGATGAGTTCCTCGACGCGCTGGAGCGGGTCGCGGCCGGCGGCACGGCGCTCGACCCGGAGGTGGTGACCGAGTTGCTGACCCGGCGCGGGGACACCCCGCTCGACTCGCTCACCTCGCGCGAGCGGGAGGTACTGAAGTTGATGGCCGAGGGACACGACAACGCCACCATCGCCAGGACCCTCGTCGTCACCGAACGAGCGATCCACAAGCACATCGGGAACGTCTTCCTGAAGCTGGGCCTGCCGCCGAGCGACAGCGGACACCGCCGGGTCCTGGCCGTGCTGGCGTACCTGAACAACGTGTAGCCGACGCGCCCGGGCGACGTGCGCGGGCGCGTCCTCCGGCCGCCGACGGGCCAGTTCGGTCAGTACGGGATGCCGGATGCCGGATGCGGGATGCGGGATATGGGAGGGGCCCCGGCTCAGCCGTGGGCTGCCTCCGGGTGGAGCCGGATCCAGCCCTCCCACGCGGATGTGATCATGTCCTGGATGTCGTGCTTGGCCCTCCAGCCCAGTTCGGTGGCGGCTCGGTCGGCGGAGGCGACGACGCTCGCCGGGTCGCCGGGGCGGCGGGGAGCGACGGCCGGGGGCCGGTCGTAGCCGGTGAGGGTGTTGATGCGGTCGATCATCTCGCGGACCGAAACCCCCTCCCCGCGGCCGATGTTGAGGGTGAGGGAACGGCCGGGGGAGGCGTGGAGGGCGCGGGCGGCGGTGACATGGGCCTCGGCGACGTCGACGACGTGGATGTAGTCGCGTACGCAGGTCCCGTCCGGTGTCGCGTAGTCGTCGCCGAAGATGCGCGGGGGCGCGTGCTCCGTGAGTTTCTCGAAGACCATGGGGACGAGGTTGTGGACGCCCGTGTCCGCGAGTTCGGGGCGGGCCGCGCCCGCCACGTTGAAGTAGCGCAGCGCTGCCGTGGCCAGGCCCGTCGCCCGGCCCGTCGCCCGGACCAGCCACTCGCCGGCCAGCTTCGTCTCGCCGTACGGCGACAGGGGTACGCAGGGCGTCTCCTCCGTGACCAGGTCGTCGGCGTGGGCGGTGGCCGGAGTGCCGTACACCGCGGCCGAGGAGGAGAACACGAAGGACGGGACGCCCGCCTCCGACACGGCCTCCAGGAGGACGCGCAGTCCTTCGACGTTCTCCCGGTAGTAGTGCAGCGGCAGTTCCACCGACTCGCCGACCTGCTTCTTCGCCGCCAGGTGGACCACACCGGTGACCTCGTGGTCGGCGAGGGTGCGGGCCAGGCGTTCACCGTCCAGGGTCGAGCCCGCCACCAGCGGCACGTCCTCGGGGACGCGTGCGGTGATGCCGGTGGACAGGTCGTCGTAGACCACCGTCCGTTCGCCGGCCTCGGTCATCGCCCGTACGACATGCGCCCCGATGTAGCCGGCGCCGCCGGTGATCAGCCAGGTCATGTGCGGCCGTCCCCTCGTCAGTTGACTCCCGCGCTCAGTGAAGCAGGCGGCGCGGCACGGGCACCACGCCGTGACCGCGTTCACGCCGTGAACGCGCTGATACGTCATCCGTCGTCAACGAGAGGTCACCTGGCGCGCGGGATCGGGCGGGCGCCGAACGAGAAGGAAACGAGGGGGTCGTACGGCTTCACGCCCGCCGCGCCCCGCCTATCGGCACCCCGGGGTGTCCTCCAGGGCCGCCGAGTCCAGCGTCGACGTGAGCTGGTCCAGGCGTTCGCGCAGATCGCGGAGTTCGTCGAGGTCGAAGCCGGTGGCCCGGAAGATCCGGCGGGGCACCTGGAGGGCGGGCTCGCGCAGCGCGACGCCCTCCTCGGTCAGCCGTACCTCCACCGAGCGTTCGTCGCGGGCGCTGCGCTCCCGTCGGACGAGACCGGCCGCCTCCAGGCGCTTGAGCAGCGGCGACAGGGTGCCGGAGTCGAGACGCAGGTGTTCGCCGAGGGTCTTCACGGGCAGTTCGCCCCGCTCCCAGAGCACCAGCATCACCAGGTACTGCGGGTAGGTCAGCCCGAGGTCCTTGAGGAGCACGCGGTAGACGCCGTTGAACGCGCGCGAGGCGGCGTGCAGCGAGAAGCAGATCTGGCCGTCGAGGCGGAGCCAGTCCTCCTGGGGGGAGGGTGTCGTGGTCGGGGTCATGTCTCCAGGATAGCTCTTGTCCGCCATTTAGTTGTGCGCAATTTAATTGTGTGCTCTACTTGAACCCGCAAGGCAGCCGGACCGGCCGCCGAGACGTGACTTGAGAGGGATGGATTTCCATGGACGCGATCTACACCGCCGTCGCCACCGCCACCCACGGCCGGGACGGCCGCGCCGTCTCCTCCGACGGCACGCTGGACCTCGCCCTCGGTATCCCGGTCGAGATGGGCGGCAACGGCCAGGGCACCAACCCCGAGCAGCTGTTCGCCGCCGGTTACGCCGCCTGTTTCGGCAGCGCCCTCGGCCTCGTCGGCCGCGCGGCCAAGGTCGACGTCAGCGACGCCGCCGTGACCGCCGAGGTCGGCATCGGCAAGCAGGGTGAGGGCTTCGCCCTCAAGGTCGCCCTCCGCGTCGAGCTTCCCGACACCGTGGACGAGGAGACCGGCCGCAAGCTGGTCGAGCAGGCCCACCAGGTCTGCCCCTACTCCAACGCCACCCGCGGCAACATCGAGGTCGACCTCGTCATCGAGTAGTCCCGCCACCCCTCCGGCTCCGCCCGCTCCACCGCCGCCCTCACGGGCACCCGGTGGCGGCGGGCGCCCGAGGTTCGCGCGGTAGTGCGTGAGCACGGGAGGACCGCCCCCGCGCCCCCGTCGGGGCAATGGCCCGGCCGTCCTCAGCGCATCGAGTGGGCCCGTTCGGCGCGGTCCTGCGCGGGCAGGGTCACCGGCTCCCGGACGACCCGCTCCAGCAGCAGCGGGATCCCCACCACCGGCAGCAGCCAGGCCAGCACGATCAGCCGGTCGCCCCAGATGTTGATGTCGGGGTGCCCGGCCTGGGTGAGGATCCCGGTGCCCGCCGCCGCCACCAGGAACCCGCCGAACGCCCGGCGGCGCCCCCGCAGCGCCCCCCACGCACCGGCCGCCAGGGCCGCCGCGAACAGCGGCTGCCACAGCTGCCGGCGCAGCCACTCCGTCCAGAAGTTCGCCTGGAGATGCAGGAACTCCGGCCACGGACGGGTCCGGTCGGGCGAGGTGAAGTGGTTGGCGAGCAGATCCTGAACGCTCTCCGACATGGACGGATAGTGCAGCACCTTCGCCAGCAGCAGCGTCCCGACCACGGCACCGCAGCCCGCCGCCCCGAGCGCCACGACCCCGCGGCCCGCGTCACGGCCCCGCCGCCACCGCCGTAGGACCACCACCGCGCCCGCGCCCGCCAGGCACAGCCCCAGGAACAGGGCCTGCGAGTGCTTCACCGTGAACAGCCCGGCCAGTGAGCCGCCCACCAGCGCCAGGCCGGCGCGCGTCCGGTGCCGGTGCAGGACCAGCGCGCACCCCCACACCGCGGTCAGGGTCAGCGCCAGCATCAGGCCCTCCGTCATGGGCCGCATGGCGGTCGCCCCGCACGGCAGGACGTAGTACAGCGCCTGACCGGTGAGGGCGAGCGGCACCGGCACGGAGAGGGTGCGCAGGATCAGGAACGCCAGGATCCCGCCCGCGACCGTGATCACCACACCCGCCGCCCACATCCCCCACGTCACGCCGAACACGGTGAGGAACGGCAGCAGGAACACCGGGTAGCCGGGCCGCACCTCGAAGATCCGCAGGAAGCGCTCCGAACTGAACGGCGCGGTGTGCCCGCCGCTCTGCCCGGCCCGCAGCCGCGCGTCCACCTCCCGCCAGGCCGCGGCCCGGCACTCCGCGACGACCCGGGGGCGGGGATCAGGGGCGTGGAAGCGCACCACGTCCACCTTCTGCCTGCGGTACGCCGCCGACGCCCGGCCCGCGCAGGCGTAGTCGATGGTCGCGGCCGCCGCCTCCCGCTTGCCGTCGCCGCGCAGGTCCAGGGCGTACGACAGGTAGTTCCGGGTGTCGGGGGTGTCCCGGCCGGTGACGTTCGCGAGCTGGAGCACGGCGAACACCGCGGCCAGCGCCAGCACCCAGGTGCGCGGCCTCATGAGGACGCCGACGGGCCGCGGCCGGGTCGTCCCGCCGGACGCCAGGTGGACGGCCGGGTCGGGGTCGGCCGTGAAGGACTGGAGGGCATACGGACTCCCGTGGCGGTGACGGCGATCAGACGCTGTCGGCGTTCAGAGGCTGTCGACGGCGGCCCAGCGTGGCGTGGCGGACCGCTCCACGCTGGCCAGCGGTGAGCGGCCGAGCCCCGCCGCCGCGGACGGCACCGGGTGACGCTCGGCGAGCGGCACGACCGGCGGCAGCGCCGACTCGTCCTCGCCCAGCACCACATGGCGGACGACCCGCTCGGCGGCGCGTCCGTCGTCGTACGGACAGAACCGCTCGCGGAACGAGGACCGCAGCTGCGCCGAGCGCGAGCCGCGCCAGTGGCCGGAGGCGAAGATGTCGATCAGCTCGTCCTCGCTGCGCGCGACGGCGCCCGGCGGGAAGCCGCGCAGGTCGAAGTAGGTGCCGCGGGCCGCCTCGTAGGCCTCGCGGTCGTCGGCGAGGAGCACGATCGGGCGGTCGAGGTTGGCGTAGTCGAACATGATCGACGAGTAGTCGGTGACCAGGACGTCCGAGGCGAGACAGAGCTGCTCGACGTTCGGATGCGCGCTGACGTCGACGACCTGGGGCATCTCGCCGCTCAGGGGCTCGCCGTACGCGTGGTGGGCGCGGGCCAGGACGACGAAGCGCGGGCCGAGCTTGCGCAGCACCCGCTCCAGGTCCAGGGCGGTGTGCTGGCTGCGGCGGTGGTCGCGGTGGGTGGGCGCGTACAGGATCGCGACCGAGCCCTCCGGGACGCCGAGGCTCTCGCGCAGCCGCGCCACGTCCGTGGAGGTCGCCTGCTGGAAGACGTCGTTGCGGGGTTGGCCGTATTCGAGCGTGCGGTAGCGGCCGGGGAACACCCGCTCCCAGGTCAGCGTGGAGTGCCGGTTGGCGGACAGGACGTGGTCCCAGGTGTCGACGCCCCGCAGCAGCTCGGCGAAGTCCGTGCCCCGGGCCGCCGCCGGGCGCTCCTGGAGGTCGAGGCCCATGTGCTTGAGCGGGGTGCCGTGCTGTGTCTGGAGGAGGATCTGCCCGGGGCGCCTGACCAGCCGGGGATCGAAGTCGGTGTTGCCGACCAGGTACGTGGAGCGGGCCAGCGCCGTCCAGTAGGCGGCCGAACCGGGGCGCACCCGGCGGGTCGCGGTCGGGATCGTGTGGTGGTGCTCGGGGCGGGCCACCCAGGTCGTCCGGATGTGCGGGGCGTGCGTGCGGAACGCGGTCTCCAGCGCACCCGGGTTGCAGCCGTGGCCGTGGCCGTCGTACGCGGCGAAGACGGCACGGTCGGCCCGCAGCGGGAGCCGCCGCTGCACGCCGTAGTGGAGCCGCAGGGCCCCGGTACGCAGCGACCTCAGCAGACCGGCGGCGGCCCCGCCGGTACGGCGGCGCAGCGCCGACCCTCGTTGCAGGGTGCGGAAGGTGCGGTGCATGCCCCACTGGACGAGGGTGTGCCGCAGCCGGGAACGCAGCGGGACCGGGTGGCCGGGGGCCTGGTGCGTACGGCAGTGGGCGCGGGCCCGGCGCAGGAAGTCGGCCCGCGCCTCGCGCGGCAGCCGCTCGGGGTGGGCGAAGACCACGGCCAGGTGGTTGACCATGCGGCGGAACAACACCGGCCGCCAGCGCGCGAGTTCGGGGCGCTGCTCGACGTACGCGAAGAGCCGGTCGTACTGCTCGAAGAGATCGAAGTGGCGGCGGGTGGTGGTGCGGGTGATGCTGCCGCGCCGGCGCTGCCGGTAGTGCACGCAGACCCGGTCCAGGGTCGCGACGGACTCGGCCGCCATGAGGACCGGGTACGTCCACGGGGTGTCCTCGTACAAGCCGGACGGGAAGGTGAAGCCCTCGCGCTCGACGAACTCCCGGCTGTACGTCTTGTTCCACGCCACCGTCAGCAGCTTGAGCAGGCCCGGCCGGTCCTCCAGGGTGAAGGGCGCCGGGCCGCGTTCGGTGAGCTGGACGGCGGCCTGGTTGCGGACGGTGCGGCCCGACCAGTCGACGCGCGCGTAGTCGTGGACCAGGACGTCGGGCTCGCCGGTCTCCTTCAGCCGGTCGGCGATCGCGCGCAGCGCGTGAGGGGTGAGCGTGTCGTCGCCGTCCAGGAAGACCAGGTAGTCGCCGGTCGCCACGCGCAGTCCGGCGTTGCGGGCCGCGCCCAGCCCCTGGTTCTCCGGCAGGTGCACGGGCCGTACGCGCGGGTCGCGGGCCGCGAACTCGTCGATGATCGCGCCGCAGGCGTCCGGCGAGCCGTCGTCGACCGCGATCAGCTCCAGATCCGGATACGACTGGGAGAGCACCGAGTCCAGGCATGCGTGGAGGTACGCCTGGACCTGGTACGCGGGGACGATGACACTGAACCTGGGCAAGGTGGACATCCATGGGTCGGCGCGGGCGTTCTGCCCGGGAACGGCCGATGGAGTGATTCGGTTACGATCCGTTACGGCATGTGGGGGACGGTGGCGGGACGGCGACGGGGCGGCGAGGGGGCGAAGGCCACGAAAGGGGCGGACCGGTGTGGTCCGCCCCTCAAGTGACTTTCCGTACCGCCTACTTGACCGCGCCCGCCATCACGCCCGACACGAACTGCCGCTGGAACGCGAAGAACACGGCCAGCGGGATCACCATGGAGATGAACGCGCCGGGCGCCAGGACGTCGATGTTGTTGCCGAACTGACGGACCTGCGTCTGCAGGGCGACCGTGATCGGCTGGCTGCCCGAGTCGGAGAACACCAGCGCGATCAGCATGTCGTTCCACACCCACAGGAACTGGAAGATGCCCAGACTCGCGATGGCCGGCCCGCCCAGCGGCATCACGACCCGCAGGAACAGCCGCAGTTCACCGGCCCCGTCGAGCCGGGCCGCCTCCAGCAGCTCCCGCGGGATCTCCGCGAAGAAGTTCCGCAGCAGGAACACCGCGAACGGCAGCCCGAAGCCGGTGTGGAAGAGCACCACACCGAACACCGAGCCGAACAGGCCGAGCTTGCCGAAGAGTTCGGCGATCGGGATCAGCGCCACCTGCACGGGCACGACCAGCAGGCCGACCACGCCCAGGAACCACCAGTCCCGGCCCGGGAACTCCATCCACGCGAACGCGTATCCCGCGAGCGCGCCGATGACGACGACCAGCACCGTCGCCGGGACCGTGATCAGCACGGTGTTGACCAGCGAGTTGGTGATGTCGCTGTTCTGCAGGAGCTTGTCGTAGCTGTCGAAGGTGAGTTGGGACGGTTGGGAGAAGACCTCCCACCAGCCGCTCGCCGTCATCTCGCGCGGCGGGCGCAGCGAGGACAGCAGCAGACCGATCGTCGGCACCAGCCAGAACAGGCCGACGAGGACGAGGAAGAACTGCACCAGACCGCCACTGGCCCGTTCGGCGAGGCGCGAACCCAGGGACTGCTTGGGCTTCGCGCCGTCGACCGGCGCCGTCCCGGTGACCTTTTCGGCATGGGTGGTCATCGCCGCACCTCCCTCCTGAGCCTGCGGATGTTGAACCACATCACCGGGATGACGAGCAGGAGCAGGAACACCGAGATGGCGCTCGCGACGCCCGGCTGGTCCTCGGAGAAGCCCTTGCGGTACAGCTCCAGCGCGAGGACGTTCGCATCGTCCTGCGAGGAGCCCGGGGCGATGATGAAGACCAGGTCGAAGACCTTCAGGACGTTGATCATCAGGGTGACGGCGACGACCGCGAGGACCGGCGCGAGCAACGGCACCGTGACCCTGCGGAACACCTGCCACTCGTTCGCCCCGTCCACCCGGGCCGCCTCCAGGAGTTCCCGGGGCATCCCGGCCAGACCGGCCGCGATCAGCACCATCGCGAACCCCGCCCACATCCAGATGTACGAGCCGATGATCGAGGGCGTGACCAGCGACGGGCCGAGCCAGTCGAGGCCGTTGTAGGCCTCCTTGAAGTTGCTCGCCGGGAGCCGCAGCCGGGCCCCGTCGGCCTTCTCGGACAGGGTGAACGTGCCGTCGGCGGCGGCCTTCGTGGACTCGACGACCTTGCCGTCCTTGACTGCCTCGATCCTCATGCCGGGATAGCCGAGTTCGGTCGGATCCGGTGCGCCGAGGGTGCCCACCCCCTTGCCGCGGGTGAAGTCCTGCCAGGTGGTGCCGGTGATCTTCGCCGGATCGGCCCGCGGTGCCACGGCCTTCTTCGCGTCGCCGGGCATCTGGTCGGGGGCCACGCCCACCAGGGGAAGGGTGACGGTGTCGCCGGTGCCGACCGTCGACTTCGTGACGAAGCCGCCCCCCGCCGCCTGCAGGGGCGACTCACGGCCCGGGTGCGCCTTCGGGAACGCGGAGGCCTCGGCGAACGTGTCGTGGACGCCCACCCACACCGCGTTCGCCACGCCCTTGTCCGGGTCCTGGTCGTAGACCAGCCGGAAGATGATGCCCGCCGCCAGCATGGAGATCGCCATCGGCATGAAGACGACCAGCTTGAACGCCGTGCCCCAGCGCACCCGTTCGGTCAGCACCGCGAAGATCAGACCGAGCGCGGTGGCGACCGTCGGGGCGAACACCACCCAGATGACGTTGTTCTTCAGGGCGGTGCGGATGCCGTCGTCGGTGAACAGGGCCTGGTAGTTGTCGAATCCGGCGAAACCGTCGCCGGACTGGTCGTAGAAACTGCGGACGACCGAGTACCCGATCGGGTAGACCACGAGCGCGCCCAGCAGCACCAGAGCGGGCAGCAGGAACAGCGCTGCCACGGTCTTGCGGGTGCCGGTCACACTCTTGCGCGACTTGGCCGCGGCAGGGGGCGGAGTGCCCCCTGCCGCCGTGGCGGACGTCATGGCGTCAGCCGCCGTAGGCCGCCGCCGCGTCGGCCTCCAGTTTCTGCTGGGTGCCGGCGATGTCCTTCGGGTTCTTCAGGAAGTCCTGCAGCGCCTTCCACTCACCCTTGCCGGGGGTGCCGCCGAAGGCCTGCGGGGCCTGGTCGGACATGTCGAAGCGGAAGTCGTCACCGGCCGCGATCAGCGCCTTGGCCATCTTCTGCTGCACCGCGTTCGGATACGCCGAGTCCGCCACGTTCTTGTTCGGCGAGAGATAGCCGCCGAGCTTCGCCTGGACGGTCGCCGCGTCCGGGGAGGCGAGGAAGGTGGCCAGCGCCTGCGCCGCCTCGGAGTCCTTCAGGATCACCGCGGCGTCGCCGCCGGAGACCACGGGCGCGTCGGCGCCGACGGCCGGGAACGGGAACACCTTCGCGTCCGTGCCGACCTTCGCGCCCGCCTGGACGATGTTGACCTGCGCGAAGTCACCCTCGTAGACCATGCCCGCCTTGGGCTGGTCGCCGCCGGTGAAGGTCTGCGTCACCGAGGCCGGGAAGTCGGTCTGCAGCGCGCCGGCCGCACCGCCCGCGACGTAGTCCTTCTTGCCCCAGACCTGCGCCAGCGTGGTCAGCGCGTCCTTCACGGACGGGTCCGTCCACTTGATCTCGTGCTTGGCGAGCTGGTCGTACTTGTCCGGGCCCGCCTGGGAGAGATAGATGTTCTCGAACCAGTCGGTGAGGGTCCAGCCCTCGGCGCCGCCCACCGAGAACGGCGTGACACCGGAGTCGTAGACCGTCTGCGCGGCGGTGAGGAGCTCGTCCCACGTCTTGGGCTCGGTGGCCCCCGCGTTCTCGAAGACCTTGGCGTTGTACCAGATCAGCGACTTGTTGGCGGCCTTGTAGTAGACGCCGTACGGCTTGCCGTCGATCGTGCCGATGTCCTGCCAGCCCTGGGAGTAGTTCTCCCGCAGTTCCTTGAGGGCCGCGGCGCCCAGCGGCTTGGCCCACTTCTTGTCCACGGCCTGCTGGATGGCGCCCGGCTGCGGGAGCATCGCGATGTCCGGCGGCTGGCCGCCCGCGATCTTCGAACCGAGGAAGTTGACGATCGGGTCCTGCGCGGGCACGAAGGTCACCTTGGCGCCCGTCCGCTTCTCGAACTCCGCGAGCACCTTCTTGAAGTTGGCCTGTTCGGCGCCGCTCCAGACGGCGGCCACCTCCAGGCTCTTGCCGTCCAGTTTGGGAAGCGTGACCGTGGTGCCGGTCTCCTTGCCCGTGGCGTCGTCGTCGCCACCCTTGTCGTCGTCGCCACCGCAGGCGGTGAGCGAGAGCGCGAGGGCTCCCGCCAGGAAGGCGGCTGCGGTTCGTGCGGCCCTGTGGTTCCGGTTGGTTCTGCTGATGCTGCGCATCACTTCCCCGTTCTTCGTGCCTCGTCGAACGTGCGAGCGCTGTCCCGTGCCATCTGTCCCGTGCGCTCTGGTCTACGCCCGGGGGGTTGGGGTCGGCAAGGGCGCGTCCGCTGTCAACCGGGGGATCGTGACCCCCCTGTGACCAGGCGCCCGACCGGCACTACAGGAGGGAGGGCACCTCCGTCGCCGCGACCTCGCGTGCCGCCCGCTCCACCGCGCTCGCCAGCAGTGCCAGGTCCGTCGGGCCGTTGCCCAGTTCCCGGACCGGGCGGCGGGTCGGGGGATCACCCATCCGGTCCCACTCCAGGGGGACGACCGTCGGGCGCAGGGTCGCCGTGCGGGGGATACGGCCCGTGACGCGGCCTCCCTGGAAGGGGGTGGTCCGGCCGTCCGCCCCGGTCAGCCGGCCGCGCCCGGGCGCCGGTTCGTCGGGTCCCGGCGCCGGGGCGTCCAGGGTGACGCGGAGGGTGGCCAGCCGGGCCGGATCCGACGCGGCCGTACGCCCGCTGACGCCGGCCGCCGCCACCAGGTGGACGCCGAGGCGCTCGCCCTCGCGGGCCACGGCCAACAGGGCGCGGATCACCGAGCCGGCCGCGGGCCTGCCCGGCGAACCGAGCGCGGGGGAGACCAGCGCGTCCAGATCGTCGACCACCACGACGAGGCGCGGCAGCGGCGGTACGGCCTCCGGACGGGGCCGGGAGGCCGCCGGTCGCAGCCGGATGGTGCGGCTGGTCGGGGTGTCCAGGTCCCCGGTGTGCTCCGCGGCGCCGGACGACGTGCCGGCCGCGCCGCGGGCCGCGGCCGTCCGCTGGGTGACCAGACGGCCCGAGACCTCGCGCCCGGTGTGCCACTCGGCGAAGTCGGACCGCCCGAGCAACTCAGCGCGCCGCTTCAGCTCGGCGCTCAGCGACTGCGCGAACTCCCGCATGCGCACCGGGTCGTTGGCCGTCAGATGGGTGGTGACATGCGGTACGTCCGTACAGACGCGCAGGCCCTCGCCGTGTCCGCCGGCGTCCGTGCCCACGCTGTCCCGGCCGTCCATCAGCACCACGCTCAGCCGGTCGGGGCGCTCGGCGGCGGCGAGCGAGGCGACGACGGCCCGCAGCAGTTCGGTACGGCCGCTGCCCGACGGCCCCTCGATCAGCAGGTGCGGGCCCTCCAGCGCGAGGTCCGCGCAGACCGGGCCACGGGGTCCGGCACCGAGCACGGCCCAGGCCCGGCCGCCGAGCGACTCGGTGTCGTCGGCCGCGTCCGCCCAACGGGTCATCAGCGACGCCGGGGTGGCGCGGGCCAGCCCCAACTCGTCCAGCAGCCTGGCCGCCTGGGGCAGCGGCGCCGACACGCGCGCGTGGCGCTCACCGGTGCCCTCCGCCCGCAGCGGGGCCAGCGCCCGGCCGAACCGCTCGGCCCAGGCGAGGGAGACGGCGTCCACGGCGGCGACGGTGCCGTGGCCCACCGGACCGGCCGGGGTGGCGGAGGCGGACGGATCCGCGGGAGCCGTCGTCGACCGGGCCACCCGCATCAGCCGCAGGGCCGTGGCCACATCGCCGCTGAGCAGGGCCACGGCACCGCACTCGCGGAAGGCCGGCGCCGCCGCGCAGGCCGCCTCGTAGGTCTCCGTCAGCGGAGAGGCGGGCGAGGCGGGTGCCGTCTCGGCGAGACACACGACGTGGATGCCGGCCTGCGGGCCCTCCAGGGCCAGCCGCGCCACGGCCTCGCGCACGGCGGCACCGCCGGGATCGCCGTCCACGACGACCACGGTGTACGGACCGGTGAAGCCGCCGCCCTCGTGTCCCGTCTCCTCGTGGGCCCAGGAGGGGCGGTGGGCGGCACCGCGAGGCCGGGGGACGCCGGTGCCGGGGCCGAACGACGAGGTGGCCTGCCGGGCCGCGGGGACGGCGGCGTCGGCCGTGACGTGCGAGGACCCGCCTCGGGGTGCGGAGCCGTGCTCTCCGGTCGGTGCGCCGGGCCGGGCGCCCTGCTGTGTGCCGTTCGGTGTGCCGGAGCCGGGCCCTCGGTCGGTGTGCGCCCGCGTGGGCCGCGCTCCGGCCGGTGTCTCCGTCAGGTGGTCCTCCAGACGGCGGAGGAGTTCGTCGGTGCGGGCGACGGCCTGTTCGCGGTCGTAGGCGAGGAGGAGTCGGCAGTCCTGTCCGTGTCCGGGGCGCAGATGCGGGAGCCAGCCCAGCCAGGCCCACTCGGCGGTGCGCGCGGCCACAGGACGGGAGCGGTCCGCGCTGATCAGGACGATTTCCAGGGTGTCGGGGGAGTGCAGCGCGGCGAGCTGGGCGACGACCGCGCGGGCCAGCCCGGCGAGCCGCTCGCGCGGTCCGGCCAGCCCCAGTGCCCCGGCCTCGCGCAGATCGGCGGTCACCGGGACGGCGGGCAGCAGGCCCGAGCCGTCGGGCGCCGCCCGGTCCGCCGTACCGAGCCGGACCGTGAGCGCTTCCGGGTGGGCGGGGTCGCGCTCCCACAGCCGGGGTCCGGGGCCCAGCGCGGTCAGCAGCAGCGCCGCCGGGTCCGGCCAGGTCTCGGGGGCCTGGGACGGCGGGGCCAGGGGGGCCGGGTCCGGCGCGGGGGAGTCGTTGTCCTCCGCCTCGTCGTACGCCTCCTGGCCGGCCGTCTCCGGCTCGCCCCGCCCGCCGGTCAGCCGCCGTGCCCAGGCCGAGAGTCCGCCGCGCCTGCGCACGCCGGGCGGTACGTCGGTCCCCCGGAGCGGGGTTCCCTTGCGGCGGCCCGGGTCGGAGGCGGCTGCGCTGTCGTGGTCGGTCTCGCCGGGGTGGGTGCCTTCGTCGCGGCTGCGGACATGGCCCTCGCCCTCGCCCTCGTGCGGGGTGGCCCCGAAGGGGCCCGAGGGCGGGCGTCCGCCGGCCGGTGCGGCCGTGTCGGAGGGGCGTTCACGTGTCTGGCCGAGGTTCCCGGCGCCGTCCGCCACGCCCAGGCCGAACCGCCCCGCGTGGGTCGCGCCGCTGTCGCCGGGGCCGGTGCCGTCGCGGGGTACGGCGGTCGTCCGGTCGTAGGACCGCGCGCCCCTGGTCTCGATGTGGGGTGCCCCGCCCTGGTCCGGTACGACGCGTGACGGTGGGGCAGGGTCGTGGTCCTGCGGGCCCGAGGTACCGGCGGCGCCCCAGCCCGCCGTGCCGTACGCGTGATGGGTCCTGCCGGTGGGGGCCGGTGGGCCGCCGGGCGCGGGGGCCGGTGTCGGGCCGTCCGCGCTGTCGCCCTCGTGGGGCACCCGGACCTGGCCCTCGCCGTCGGGGGTCGTCCGCACGCGTGCGGACGGGCCGGCCGCCGGGGTCAGCCGCAGGGCGGACTCGCCGATCCGCAGCAGCGCGCCCGGGGCGAACCGGATGGGGCGGGTACCCACCCGCGTGCCGTCCAGCGAGGTGCCGTTCGTCGAGTCGAGGTCGGCGACCGAGACACGGCCGTCGGTGCCGACCGTGACCGCGCAGTGCAGCCGGGAGACGTCGGGGTCGTCGAGCGGGACGTCGGCGTCGGCGGAGCGGCCGATGTGGATCCGGCCGCCGTGCAGGAGGTGCACTCCGCCCGCGTCCGGCCCGGCCACCACGTGGAGTTGGGTCGGCGCGTCGTCCAGCTCGGGGTGGGCCTCCGGCTCGCCGGGGGCACCGAGGGACAGCACGGCGCCGTCTATCAGCGGGGGCTCGCCCAGGGTGCAGCGCTGGGCGTCGAGCCGCTCCGCACCGGCGTACAGCACGACCGGGCCGCCGCCGACCTCCCGGCTCCGCTCCAGGGGGGTGCCCGCGTCGGCCGGGACGGCCGAGGCGAGCGCCGACGCCACCGTGGCCAGGGCGGTGCCCGCGGGCGCGGTGACCAGCACGTCGCAGCTCGCGGTCCGGCCCTGGGGCCGGTCGGGCGGGCCCAGCGGGTCTACGACGGTCAGCCGGATCTGCATCGCCGTCAGCGGTCCCTTCTGCGCGGGCGCCCGGGAACCGGGACGAAGCCGCTCAGCGGTCCCCCACCGCGGACTTCCCCCACCACCACGAGCACGTCGGCCAGTACGGGAGCATCCTCGCACCTGCCACTGACAACGCGCCCGCCGCCCGGCACCAAATGATCTTGATTGGTCGGCTCTGCCCGCAAAAGTGCCTGACCAGTGCTTGATCGGTGACCACTTGAGATCGGTCACGCCCGACTCGGGCAACCAACGGGATCGAGTCGAGCGTCTTTCCTTCGAACGGGCACGGGACGCGGTACGTAAGACGCACAGAAAGACGAGACTCCGGTGCTCCGGACCACGGCACTACAGTGGGTCGGAACGCCCATAGCACGCCGGACCCCGGTGTAGGGACCAGGTAAGCCAGCAGCAGGGAGCGCATGACGTGCGGCCGGTAGGCAGCAAGTACTTCCTGGAGGAGCCGCTCGGACGCGGCGCCACAGGGACGGTCTGGCGAGCCCGCCAGCGCGAGACCGCGGGAGCCGAGGCGGCCGTCCAGGGCCAGCCCGGAGAGACCGTCGCGATCAAGGTCCTCAAGGAGGAGCTCGCGAGCGACCCCGACATCGTGATGCGGTTCCTGCGGGAGCGCTCCGTCCTGCTCCGGCTGACCCACCCGAACATCGTGCGGGTGCGCGACCTGGTCGTCGAGGGCGATCTGCTCGCCCTGGTCATGGACCTCGTCGAGGGCCCCGACCTGCACCGCTACCTGCGGGAGAACGGCCCCTTCTCGCCCGTCGGCGCCGCGCTGCTCACCGCCCAGATCGCCGACGCGCTCGGCGTCAGCCACGCCGACGGCGTCGTCCACCGCGACCTGAAGCCGGCGAACGTCCTGCTCAAGCAGTACGGCGGCCAGATGCACCCGATGCTGACCGACTTCGGCATCGCGCGCCTCGCCGACTCCCCGGGCCTGACCCGCACGCACGAGTTCGTCGGCACGCCCGCGTACATCGCGCCCGAGTCCGCCGAGGGCCGCCCGCAGACCTCCGCCGTCGACATCTACGGCGCCGGCATCCTGATGTACGAGCTGGTCACCGGCCGTCCCCCGTTCGGCGGAGGCTCGGCCCTCGAAGTTCTGCACCAGCACCTCAGCGCCGAACCGCGCCGCCCCTCCACGGTCCCGGACCCGCTGTGGACGGTCATCGAGCGCTGTCTGCGCAAGAACCCCGAGGAGCGGCCCAGCGCCGAGAACCTCGCGCGCGCCCTGCGCACCGTCGCCGAGGGCGTCGGCGTGCACGCGAACTCCGCGCAGATCGCCGCCGCGGAGGCGGTCGGCACGCTGCTGGCCCCCGACCCGGCCCCGGCGGCCGTCCCGGGCGTGCCCGGCTCCGCCGACCCGACCCAGGTGCTCCAGCACGGCGCGGGGGGCTACGACCCGAACGCCTACGACCCGAACGCCGCGACCAGCGTGCTGCCCCACACCAGTGGTCCGGGCGGCCCCGGTGGCGTCGGGGAGTCCTTCGGCGCCGCCGACCCCACCGCCGTCATGCCGCAGGGGCAGCAGCCGGGCCGGCCCGAGGACCCGCACCCCTGGCAGAACCAGCTGCGCGCCGCCCGCGACCGCAACGAACCGACGCAGGTCCAGTACCTCGACCCCGGCCAGGACCCGCTGCGCCGCCGTCCCCAGCGCCAGGTCGCCCGGCCGCAGCAACAGCCGCAGCAGCGCCCCCCGCAGCGCCCGCAGCCCGGCGGCTACGGCCATCCGCAGCAGCAACAGCCACAGCAGTACGCCCCGCAGCAGCAGCCCCGTCAGCAGCCGCAGCGGTACGCGCCGCCCCCGCACCAGGAACCGCCGCAGCGGCGTCCCGCCCGCGAGCCCCGTGAGCCGCGGCAGCGCAGCGCCAACCCGATGAAGATCCCCGGGCTCGGCTGCCTCAAGGGCTGCCTGTTCACGATCATCATCCTGTTCGTCGCGAGCTGGCTGATCTGGGAACTGAGCCCGCTCCAGGAGTGGATCGGCACCGGCAAGAGCTACTGGCAGCAGATCGGCGACATGTACGACACGGTGTCCGGCTGGATCGGGGACCTGAGCGGGAGCTCCTCCGGCCAGTAGGAACCGTCGAATCCGGGGCGACTCTGGGGATTTGTCGACACCCAGCGGGTGATTTCCGTCTCCGCGGTGAAGGTTGGCTCTTCCGGCGCGTAGTTTTGTCGCCAACACGCGTCCGTAGGAGCAGCCTTGGCACGGAAGATCGGCAGCCGGTACACCGCCCACCAGATCCTGGGGCGGGGCAGCGCCGGCACGGTGTGGCTGGGCGAGGGGCCCGAGGGCCCCGTCGCCGTCAAGCTGCTGCGCGAGGACCTGGCGTCCGACCAGGAACTCGTCGGTCGCTTCGTGCAGGAGCGCACGGCCCTGCTCGGCCTGGACCACCCCCACGTGGTCTCCGTCCGCGACCTGGTCGTCGACGGCAACGACCTCGCGCTGGTCATGGACCTCGTCCGGGGCACCGACCTGCGCACCCGGCTCGACCGGGAGAAGCGGCTCGCGCCCGAGTCGGCCGTCGCGATCGTCGCGGACGTGGCCGACGGACTGGCGGCGGCGCACGCGGCCGGGGTCGTCCACCGCGACGTCAAGCCGGAGAACGTGCTCCTGGACATGCAGGGCCCGCTCGGCCCCGGCGGCTCGCACCCCGCCCTGCTGACCGACTTCGGGGTGGCCAAGCTCATCGACTCCCCGCGCCGGACCCGGGCCACGAAGATCATCGGCACGCCGGACTACCTGGCGCCGGAGATCGTGGAGGGACTGCCGCCGCGCGCCTCGGTGGACATCTACGCGCTGGCGACGGTCCTGTACGAGCTGCTGGCCGGCTTCACGCCGTTCGGCGGCGGCCACCCCGGGGCGGTCCTGCGCCGCCATGTCACGGAGACCGTCGTCCCGCTCCCCGGCATCCCGGACGAGCTCTGGCAGCTGATCGTGCAGTGCCTCGCCAAGGCGCCGGCGTCCCGGCTGCGGGCCTCCGAGCTCGGGGCCCGGCTGCGGGAGCTGCTGCCGATGCTGACGGGCATGCCGCCGCTGGACGTGGACGAGCCGGACGGCGAGGCCGAGGAGGAGGGCGCCGAGCAGCCCCCGGAGGAGCCGGTGGCCTCGGCGCCGGTACGACGGGGCGCGGTGCCGTTGGTGCCGGGTGCGAAGCCGGCCGGCTCCAACCGGGACACGCACACCTCGATGCGGGTGCCGGCACCGGACGAGCTGGCCGGGGGTGCGAGGGGCACCGCCCGTGCGCCCCGGGCCGCGGGCGCCCCCCGTCCCGGTTCCGCCCGGCACCGGGCGGCCACCCGGCGGCGGCGTGTCGTCCTGGGCGTGGCCGCGGTGATCCTGGTCGCGGCGGCCGGGGTGGGGACGTGGGCGGCCACGTCGGGCGACGAGGACGGCACCCCCCAGGACACGAAGAACTCCGCCCCGACGTCCCCCTGAGGCGCCAGGGGCTGCGCCCCCGGGTACCCGGACCTGCGCCCACCCTCCCCACGCTCGGTCGCTCGCGCGCGGGGAACCCCCGCCCCGACCCGGTGCGACGAAAGACGGCCCGAGACCCCTCGCCCTGCCCGCCCGGCCGCCAGGACCGGGTCGGTTGCCACAGCCGTTAGGCTGGTGGCGTGGCAGTCGTCGATGTATCCGAAGAGCTCAAGTCCCTCTCCTCGACCATGGAGTCGATCGAGGCCGTTCTGGACCTCGACAGGCTGAGGGCAGACATCGCCGTGCTCGAGGAGCAGGCGGCCGCGCCGTCCCTGTGGGACAACCCGGACGAGGCGCAGAAGATCACCAGCAAGCTCTCCCACCTGCAGGCCGAGGTCAGGAAGGCGGAGGCGCTGCGCGGACGGATCGACGATCTCTCCGTGCTCTTCGAGATGGCCGAGGAGGAGGACGACCCGGACACCCGTGCCGAGGCCGAGTCCGAGCTCACCGCCGTCAAGAAGGCGCTGGACGAGCTGGAGGTCCGCACGCTGCTCTCCGGCGAGTACGACTCCCGCGAGGCGCTGGTCAACATCCGCGCCGAGGCCGGTGGCGTGGACGCCGCCGACTTCGCCGAGAAGCTCCAGCGGATGTACCTGCGGTGGGCGGAGCAGAAGGGCTACAAGACCGAGGTCTACGAGACCTCGTACGCCGAGGAGGCCGGCATCAAGTCGACCACCTTCGCCGTGCAGATCCCGTACGCCTACGGCACCCTCTCGGTGGAGCAGGGCACGCACCGGCTCGTGCGCATCTCGCCCTTCGACAACCAGGGGCGCCGCCAGACCTCCTTCGCCGGTGTCGAGATCCTGCCGGTGGTCGAGAAGACCGACCACATCGAGATCGACGAGTCCGAGCTGCGAGTGGACGTCTACCGTTCGTCCGGTCCCGGCGGTCAGGGCGTGAACACCACCGACTCCGCGGTGCGCCTGACCCACCTCCCCACCGGCATCGTCGTCTCCTGCCAGAACGAGCGGTCGCAGATCCAGAACAAGGCGTCCGCGATGAACGTCCTCCAGGCGAAGCTGCTGGACCGGCGCCGGCAGGAGGAGCAGGCCAAGATGGACGCCCTCAAGGGCGACGGCGGCAACTCCTGGGGCAACCAGATGCGTTCGTACGTCCTGCACCCGTACCAGATGGTCAAGGACCTGCGCACCGAGTTCGAGGTGGGCAACCCCGAGGCCGTGTTCAACGGCGAGATCGACGGCTTCCTGGAGGCCGGAATTCGCTGGCGCAAGCAGCGGGAGAAGTAGCGCGGGGCGCGTAGCGCGCTTTGTCGACAAGGCAACTGTCGCCTCTTCGGTGGCAGTTGTCTTTCGTGTGGCCGGAACTGTGTGCGTTGTCTGGGTTTTACATCACACTCACACACTTCAATCTCCGGCATAGATCCCGTAGCCGGACATTGCGCGCGCAACGGCCTTGACGTTGCTTTGAAAAATGGGAAAGGTGAAGCGCGGCATGCGTATCTCTGGGGTGCATGTGAACCGGGGGGCCTGAGTGAAGTCGCCTCCTCCCGTAGATCACGGCCCCGAGCGCCGCCTCACTGACAATGAGCTACTGGGGGTAGCAACCAGATGACGAAGAAGACGCGGATCCGGATCGCGCGGATAGCAGCCGGTGCCGTGATCGCGGCCGGAGCCTCGCTGACCGCCGCCGGCGCCGCTTCCGCGCTGGAGATCGGCGTGACCGCGGACGAGAACGGCGTCGGCGTGAGCGTCGACACCGGCCTCGCCGACCCCGAGCCGACCGACCCCGGCATCCCGACCGAGCCCAATGACCCGGAGCCCACCGACCCCGGCATCCCGACGGACCCCGAGCCCACCGACCCGGGCATCCCGACGGACCCCGAGCCGACCGCGACGGAGCCGACCGAGCCCACCGAGGAGCCCACCGAGCCCACGGAGGAGCCCACCGCCGACCCGACCGACGACCCGGGTGACAACGGCAACGGCACCGGCGGCAACAACGCCGACCCCGACGGTGGCTCGGGCGACTCCGCCCAGCAGGAGGGCTCCTCCTCCCTGACCGACACCGGCACGGACGTCTCGACCGACACGTCGGCCCAGGGCAGCGGTGGTGAGCTCGCCGAGACCGGCGCCGCGCAGACCACCTTCCTGGTGATCGGTGCCGCCACGATGATCGCCGGCGGTATCGGCTTCCGTATCCTGCCGCGCCTCATGAGCGGCCGGGGCGGCGCCGTCGCCTAGACGGTAGCCGTCCGCGTACGGAACGTACGCGGGTCGTACGGCGAGGGGCCCGGAGCGACTTACGCTCCGGGCCCCTCGTCTGTCTCCGTATGTCTTCTGGTGCGTCCTCGGGCCGCTTCCTAAGCGGTCTGATGTGCCAGCAGCGCGACCGCCGCGATCAGGAGCGCCAGCAATGTGATGAGCGCCATGGGGTTCAGACCCGCGAACAGGTTCCCCTGTTGCAACCGCTCGCGGTTGGCACGGCAGACGGGGCACCGACCCTCGTTCACGGGCGCCGCGCAGTTCGCGCACACCAGCCGGTCGTACGTCATGCGCTCGCCCTCCTTGCACCGGTTCCACGTACACAACGCCTGCGGGAACGCGAACGTTCCCCCTCCACTGTGCCAGGTTCCCCGGGATTCAGCGCGGGGTCCCATGGGACAGGGGAGGGCACAAAACGCACAACTGGCACCCAACCCGATCCGGTGCCTGCGCGGGCGCACCCGGTTCGCGTAGGGTCACGCTCATCTACCCCCGGCGACCCGTGGTGCATCCGTGATCCGATTCGACAACGTATCCAAGGTCTACCCCAAGCAGACCCGCCCCGCACTCAGGGATGTCTCCCTGGAAGTGGAGAAGGGCGAGTTCGTGTTCCTCGTGGGGTCCTCCGGCTCCGGAAAGTCCACCTTCCTGCGGCTGGTGCTCCGCGAGGAGCGGTGCAGCCACGGTCAGGTGCACGTGCTGGGCAAGGACCTCGCCCGTCTCTCCAACTGGAAGGTCCCGCAGATGCGGCGCCAGTTGGGGACGGTGTTCCAGGACTTCCGTCTGCTGCCCAACAAGACGGTCGCCGAGAACGTGGCCTTCGCACAGGAGGTCATCGGCAAGTCGAAGGGCGAGATCCGCAAGTCCGTGCCGCAGGTGCTCGACCTCGTCGGGCTCGGCGGCAAGGAGGACCGGATGCCCGGTGAGCTGTCCGGTGGTGAACAGCAGCGCGTGGCCATCGCGAGAGCCTTCGTGAACCGCCCCAAGCTGCTCATCGCCGACGAGCCCACCGGCAACCTCGACCCGCAGACCTCCGTCGGCATCATGAAGCTGCTCGACCGGATCAACCGGACGGGCACCACCGTGGTGATGGCGACGCACGACCAGAACATCGTGGACCAGATGCGCAAGCGCGTCATCGAGCTGGAGAGTGGCCGCCTCGTCCGCGACCAGGCACGCGGCGTCTACGGCTACCAGCACTGACCGCTGTCTGACGACCGTCCACGGAAAGGCCTGAAGAACCCGCCATGCGCGCCCAGTTCGTACTGTCGGAGATCGGTGTGGGTCTCCGCCGCAACCTGACGATGACCTTCGCGGTCGTCGTCTCCGTCGCCCTGTCCCTCGCCCTGTTCGGCGGGTCGCTCCTGATGAGCGATCAGGTCAACACCATGAAGGGCTACTGGTACGACAAGGTCAACGTCTCGGTCTTCCTCTGCAACAAGAGCGACGCGGAGTCCGACCCGAACTGCGCCAAGGGCGCGGTCACCGAGGACCAGAAGAAGGACGTCCTCTCCGACCTCGACAAGATGACGTCGGTCGTGGAGAAGGTCACCTACGAGTCCCAGGACGCGGCGTACAAGCACTACAAGGAGCAGTTCGGCGACTCGCCGCTGGCCAGCTCCCTCACGCCGGACCAGATGCAGGAGTCGTACCGCATCAAGCTGAAGGACCCGGAGAAGTACCAGGTCATCGCGACCGCCTTCGACGGCCGTGACGGCGTGCAGTCCGTGCAGGACCAGAAGGGGATCCTCGACAACCTCTTCGGGCTGCTGAACGGAATGAACTGGGCCGCGCGCGCGGTGATGGCCCTGATGCTGGTCGTCGCCCTGATGCTGATCGTCAACACCGTGCGCGTCTCGGCGTTCAGCCGGCGGCGCGAGACCGGGATCATGCGCCTGGTCGGTGCCTCGGGCTTCTACATCCAGGCGCCGTTCATCATGGAGGCCGCGGTCGCCGGGCTGATCGGCGGCACGGTCGCGTGCGGGTTCCTGGTGGTCGCCCGGTACTTCCTCATCGACCACGGCCTCGCCCTGTCCGAGAAGCTGAACCTGATCAACTTCATCGGCTGGGACGCCGTCCTGACGAAGCTGCCGCTCATCCTGGCGACGAGTCTGCTGATGCCCGCGCTGGCCGCGTTCTTCGCGCTGCGCAAGTACCTGAAGGTGTGACGCATGCCAAGAGGGCCGTACGGTCAACCGACCGTGCGGCCCTTCGCGTTGTCCTAGACTCACCCGCATGTCAGGTCGTGACCTGTTCTGTCAGCCCCGCCGCATCGGCCGCGGGGCCGCCCTGACATTGGTCTTCGCGAGCGTCCTGGTCGCCGGCGCCGCCACCGGCTCCTTCCCGGAGACCGAGGGCCGCGACCGGAAAGCCTCCTCCGATCCCACCGTCGCGGCCGCCTCGGCCAGCCGCCACGAGGAGGTGGCGAGGGCCGCCGAGGAGGCCATGGCCGACGGCACGTCCCCCGTGGAGGCCGCCGAGCGCGCGGTCAGCCGCAGCGGGGACCGCTGGGGTGCCGTCTACTCCGAGGGCGAGTACGAGGAGTTCGAGGAGGCCCTGGACGGCCGGTACACCGGCGTCGGCCTGTGGGCGCGGCGCGAGGGGGACGGCCGGATCGAGGTGACCAGGGTGCGGTCCGGCTCGCCGGCCGCCGCCGCCGGGATCCACCGCGGCGACCGGCTGCGCAGCGTCGACGGCGCGAAGGTCGACGGACGTCCCGTCACCGAGGTGGTCTCCTTACTGCGCGGCGACGCCACGGACGCCGACGCGGGTACGACCGTCCGCCTGGGCCTGGAACGCGGCACGCGCGCGTGGAGCGAGACCCTGCGCCGGGCCCGCCTGTCCACCGACGACGTCACCGTCCGCACCCCGGCCGACGGCATCACCGTCATCCGGATCGCCGCCTTCACCAAGGGGGTCGGCGAGCGTGTGCGGGCCGCCGTACGGCAGGCCCCCGCCGCCGGCGGCATCGTCCTCGACCTGCGCGGCAACTCCGGCGGCCTGGTCACCGAGGCCGTCACCACCGCCTCCGCCTTCCTCGACGGCGGCCTCGTCGCCACCTACGACGTCGAGGGCGAGCAGCGCGCCCTGCACGCCGACGCGGGCGGCGACACCACCAGACCCCTGGTCGCACTCGTCGACGGCGGCACCATGAGCGCGGCCGAGCTTCTCACCGGCGCCCTCCAGGACCGCGGCCGGGCGGTCGTCGTGGGTTCCCGCACCTTCGGCAAGGGCTCGGTCCAGATGCCGAGCCGGCTGCCCGACGGCTCCGTCGCCGAGCTGACCGTCGGGCACTACCGCACCCCGTCCGGCCGCGGGGTCGACGGCCAGGGCATCACGCCCGACCTGGAGACGGACCGGCAGGTGCTGGAGCGCGCGGAGACCGTCCTGAGCGGCCTGGGCCGCTAGCCGTTAATCGGCTTCCCGCAGCCCCCCTCGGTAGTGCGAAAATGGGCGGACTATGAGCAAGGGAATGTACGTACCGAAGGAGTCCCAGCCCAAGCAGGGCTCGGGAGCAGTGAAGGCCAAGGACGGCAAGCGCAAGATCGTCGCCCAGAACAAGAAGGCACGGCACGACTACGCGATCATCGACACCTACGAGGCCGGGCTCGTCCTGACCGGCACCGAGGTCAAGTCGCTGCGCCAGGGCCGCGCCGCCCTGACCGACGGCTTCGTCCAGATCGACGGGAACGAGGCGTGGCTGCACAACGCCCACATCCCCGAGTACAGCCAGGGCAGCTGGACCAACCACTCCGCGCGCCGCAAGCGCAAGCTGCTCCTGCACCGCGAGGAGATCGACAAGCTGGCGGCGAAGTCCGAGGAGACCGGGCACACCATCGTGCCCCTCGCCCTGTACTTCAAGGACGGCCGGGCGAAGGCCGAGATCGCGCTCGCCCGGGGCAAGAAGGAGTTCGACAAGCGGCAGACCCTGCGCGAGAAGCAGGACCGGCGGGAGTCGGACCGCGCCATCGCGGCGGCGAAGCGGAAGGAACGCGCCGCCCAGTAGGCGCGGGCGGCTCGCCGCCCGCGGGGCGAGGCCGCCGGGAATACGGTGGCATCGGCGTGCGTTGGTCACGTACGATGGCACTGCACCCCACAGCAGGTGCGCACGTCCTCCTCGGAGGGCTTGAGCTGTTGTCAATTAAATACATGGGGATGATCGGTTTCGACAGCGGCTGTCGAAGCAGGGGAAGCGAGCCGAGGAAGCGGCAATGATCTCGTTAACCATATGTCGCAACCAATAATCGCCAATTCCAAGAGCGATTCCCAGTCCTTCGCCCTCGCTGCCTAATAAGCAGTGAGTGAGGGACCCTTAATGGGTGTCAGCCCGGGAGTGTTCCCGACCCGGATCCTGGCATAATCTAGGGGACTAAACCATTGCGTCCGGTCACGGGATGCGATGGGAAATCAAACAGTGACTGGGCCCGTCGGAGACTTGTTCGCGAGATCTCCGGGGCCGAGAAAATCGTAGCGAACTGCGCTCGGAGAAGCCCTGATTCCGCACCGTTGGACGCGGGTTCGATTCCCGCCATCTCCACTCGCCCGCGCTGTAGCGGGTACCCCATGTGGGCAAAGGCCCCGTCGCTTTCGAGCGGCGGGGCCTTTGTCATGGGCGTGCGCCCGGGCACGGACAGCCAGGCGCGGGCACACGGGCTCAGTCGAGGGCGAACGGGTCCTGGCCCGGCACGCCCCGCTGGTCCGTGAACAGCCCCTCCGGCGGGACGACGAGCGGCAGCGGCCGCTGGTCCTGATGGCCGTTGCCGCACTGGGCGAACGGCCCGGTCACCGAGTCCATCAGGGCCCGCAGATGAGGGTCCGCGTGGTGGAGCCACCAGTTCGACATGCCCAGGGCCGGTTCGAAACGCAACATCTCCCAGGCCCGCCACACCGAGTCCAGCCGGGAGAGCGCCTGGGCGTGACGGAACCACTCCGGGCACCAGACCCGCCCGGACGCCGGGGTGGGCCGGGGAATGAAGTAGACGAGCCGGTCGGTGACGAATTCGAGGACGTTCGGGTAGAACAGCTCTCCCAGGCGGGCGATGCTCTCCTCGTCGCGCCGGATGTCGTCGAGCGACTCGTCCTGCCCCTCTTCACGGGGTGATGTCATGGCGTCACGCTCCTCTGCGCAGCTGTACGTCGACGGCCTCGTCGTGACGGCCGATCCGGTCCAGGACTCTGACCAGCAGGCGGAGAGCCCCTCGCAGGGCGGCCTGGAGCCCGGAGTGGTGCGGGTCCCGGTCCACCAGGTCCCGGTAGATGCGGACGGCCCGCCGGGCCGGTTCCACCGCGCGGACGGCCCGGCGCGGGTCGTGGCGACCGCACAGGCTCAGCGCGCGGGCCAGGTACTGGAGCAGCGCGGCGGTCTGGTCCGGGGACAGGCCGCCGGGGCGGGCGGTCAGCGCCAGGCAGCCTTCCTCCGCCTCCAGAGCGGTGCGCCAGGCCGCGGAGCCGTGCCCCGTCATCGCCTGCGCCTCGGCCAGCCGCAGCAGGGCCCAGCACAGGGGCTGTTCCTGGGTGTCGGGGTCCGCGACGATCAGCTTGCGGCGCAGCCGGACGGTGTGTTCCGCGACCGGGAGGCAGTCGCGGAAGCCGCTTGTGGTGAGGAGCACGCGCACCAGCTCCGTGCCGGTGTCGGCGAGCGCCGCCTCGTGCCGCGCGTCCCGCGCCGACAGCCTGACACGCAGCTCGTACGCCTCCCGCAGCGCGGAGACCGCCCGGCCGGCCGTCGCCGTGGACCTTCCGTAGCTGGTGCCGAGGTCGTCCAGGCACCAGGCCAGCCCTTCGTCCCCCTCCTCGCCGAGGCGGGACAGCCGGCGGTAGAGCGGCAGCGCCTGCCGCAGCAGGATGCGCGACGCGACCGGCCGGTGATGCCCCCGGTACAGGTCGGAGCCGTCGTGGAGGGTGGTGGCGTACCCCTCCGCGTAGAGGCTGGGGGCGTACTCGCTCAGGCGGCGCCGGACGGCGAGGGCCTGGCCCAGGGCGGCGGCCGCCGGCGTCGGGCGGCCGAGGGCGTTGTAGGCGCGGGCGAGCCGGAGGGCGGTTCCGGACTGCTTGTCCAGGTTGCTCGCGCTGAGCGGCAGCGGGGCGTTGGCGTAGATCTCCAGGGTCTTCTCGAAGCCCTCCGCCGCCGCCTCGTGGTCGTCCGCGCGGGCGTGGAAGGTGGCGAGGGCGGCGACCGAATGGGCCAGGTCGGGCACCGCGACGCCGTACGGGTCGTGGGCCAGGGCCCGGCGGTGCTCGATGGCCTCGCCGACCGATTCCCGTGCCGCCGCGTGGTCGCCCTCGTCGGACTGCTCCCAGGCGAGGTTGTGCAGTGTCTGGGCCAGGGGTGAGCGGTGGACGCCGGGCAGGTCCCGGGCCAGCGGGCGCAGCAGGGCGATGGCCTCCCGTTCCAGCGCCATCACCTCGCCGCGCGACCGGGTGGCGGCGCTGTGGTCGACCGCGAGACCCATCAACGCGCGGGCCAGGTCGGGGGCGTACGCGTCGGGGTTCTCCGCCGCCAGCCGGCGGACGGTCCGGACCGCCTCCTCGCTCAACGCCAGCGCCTCCGGATGCCGTTGCAGGCGCCAGAGGTTCGTGCCGCGCTCCGCGAGCGCCATGACGAGCAGCAGCGGATCCAGTTCGGGATGCCGGGGTACCAGGGCGCGGGCGCGCCGGACGGCCTCCTCCGTGTGCGCGTCGGACCGGGCGACCTGGTCGAAGGGGATCGCGCTCGGGTCGAGCTGCCAGACCGCCCCCGACTGGTTGACGAGGGCCCGCACCAGTCCGCGTTCGCGTTTCTCCCACTCCTCGCCGTCCTCCTCCGCCAGCGCGCGGAACAGGCGCAACGCCCGGTCGCCGGCGTCGTACGCCTCCATCAGGCGACCGGTCGTGCGGCAGGCGCGGGACAGCACCAGCAGGGAGTCGGCCCACTCCGTGCGGTGGGTCGTCGTGCCGTCGTCCGCCATGTCCCGGCGGATCGCCGCCGCCTCGACGGCCGCCTGCCGGGCGTCCTCCCGGTCGCCGACCGCGAGGTGCCGCTCGGCCAGGTTGTGCAGCGCCCACCCGCGGTCGCGTCGGGCCCGCGGGTCGTCTCCCGTGGCACGGCACAGGCGGCTCAGTTCGCGGGCGACGTCGAGCGCGTGGTCGCGCAGCACGTGGGAGTGGTCCGGCAGCGTGTCCGAGTGCGCGCGCAGCACGGCGGCGGTCAGCGGGGCGTCGGCCGGGACGGAGCGCAGCGCCTCGCGCAGCCGGTCGACGACGGCGCGGGCCTTCTCCGCGCGGCCCTCGTTGGCGTGGGCCACCGCGGACCGGGCCAGTACGGTGAGGATCTGCGCCCGCTGGTGGTCCGGGGCGCGGCCGAACAGCCGCCCGAGCAGTCCGCCGCCGGCGAGGATCTGCTCCGAGGCGTGGTACTCCGCCGGCCGGTCCGGCTCCAGCCGGCCCCAGTAGCGGCCCTCGGGCGGCGGATACAGGTCGCGCAGCCAGGCGGTGATGTCGGTGACCAGCCAGGGCGGTTCGTCGGGCAGCAGCCGTGCGACGGTCTCCCGCGCCTCCTGTTCGTCGTGTGCGGAACAGAGCACGGCCGCCGCCACCGCCGGTTCGAGGAGCCTGTTCGCCCGCGGGCCCATGCCCCAGTCGTCGGCGGTGTCCTGCCAGTACTTCCGCTCGTGGTCGAGGAGTTCGTCCTCCAGGGTTCTCCCGTCCGGCCGGTGCGGCCGGACGTGGCGCAGCAGCGCGACCAGCGCGGCCATCTGCACGGTCAGGGCCGTCTCGGCGCCGGGCCCCGCCGCGGGGCGGACGGCCGGAAGGGTGTCGGCGAGCCCGGCCCAGTCGACGTCACCCGCGCCGGTCACCTCCGCCAGATGGCGGGACAAGTCCCGGGCCGCCGTCCGGAACGCCTCCTCCCGGCCGGCCGCGCCGGGGCTGAGCGCGTGCAGCCGGGTCTCCGGCAGGGCGCCGGTCGCCCGGGTCTGCCAGGAGCCCAGCGAGCGGGCGAGCAGCAGCAGCCGCACCGGATGCCTGGCCTCCCGGGTCTGTTCCCGCAACGTCCGGACCAGGTCGGGCCGGGTCTCGGCGTAGTCGAGGACCAGCAGCAGTGGATGCTGGACGGCGCGCAGGGTGTGCAGGTCGCGGGGCTCGTGGGCGACCTGTCCGACGACCCAGCCGTGCTCCCGCATCCGCGCCATCAGCTGCCGTGCCAGCCGCGTCTTGCCCTGTCCGCCCGGGGCGGTGAGCACCCGGGCGGCGGGAGGGCCGTCCGGATCCGCCCGGCACCACTCCTCCAGGTCGGCGAGCGTGTCCTGGCGGCCGTGGAACGACACGACCTCGGCGTCCGCCCGCAGCAGCATGATGGGGGAGGACACCGCACGCCTGGGCGGCGCCGGATCCAACAGGCCGACGAACTCGGCCGGTTCCAGCCGGGGGCCGACGCCGGTCGCCTCGCGGACGACCGCGCGGAAGTCGGCGCAGGCCAGCAGGTCCTCGCTGCGGGTGTACGTCAGCCGGGTGCCCTGGTCCGGCCGGCGGTCCGCCCGCACCAGGCCCAACAGCAGCTTCTCGCCGTACAGGAAGACGGCCGAGCCCGACATCCCCGACCACGGGGTGGTCCGCGCGGCGGTGGCCGCGTCGAGCCCCGAGAGGTCGGGTTCCAGCAGGCCGATGTCGTCGAGGATCTCGAAGGCGGCGCCGCCGTGCGGTCTGACCCGGCCGACCAGCGCCGTCTGGTTCCGGCGGTGCGCGGCCCGCTCCTGGCGGGGGAATCCGGTGGCGGTGAGCCGTAGTTCGGTCCCGCCCGTCACACACCAGCCCCAGCGCTGCGGGTGCCGGCCCCGGGCGCCGCGCAGGGTGTCCGGCGGCGTCCAGTCCGGGGTGTCCGCGGGGATCTCCAACAGGGCGGCGTCCACGGCCTCGTCGTGCCGTCGCCACCGCACCACCGCGGGGAACCGTGCCGTGGAGTCCGGCAGGGACACCGTGATGTCCGGGTCGATGTCCGGGCGGGTGTCCGCGTGGACACCCGTGGGGACGCTCAGGTGGCCGTCCCGGGGCAGGAGATGCGCGGCGGTCAGGACGAGCCGCGGGGCGATCAGGTAGCCGCTGCCGAAACTCGTGCCGCGGACCTGGACGACCTGCTTCCACTCCATCTGCCGGTCCCCGGACTATTCGACGTCGCCCACGGCCACGTCTCCGCCGCCGCGGTGCTCCGGGTTCAGACGCAGGGTCAGACGCTGTGTGGAGCGCGCCGAGCGCTCACCGCGGGCGTCCGCCTCCACGACACCGAACCGCAGCTTCCCGCCGCCGTTCCTCGCCCGCACCAGCTCGATCTCGAACTCCGCCGTGATCTCACCGAGCACGAAGCGCAGCGAGGAGTCCTGACCGCGCCGCTGGGCCTCCGACAGCTGGGACCGCAGCACCTCGATGGCGTCGGCCAAGTCCAGCCAGTCGTCCCCGTGTTCGTCGCGCTCGTCGTGTGCGTCGCGTGCCATGCCCGACCCCCGTCACCGCGTTCATCGTCCGTGGACATGCTAGCGATCGTGACGGGACGGGCAGGAGGGGCAAAGGGTGAAGGTCGAGGCGCCCGTCGCGGTTCTCCCCTCGGCCACCGTCCCTTCGGCCGACTTGACTACGGTTCCGAAACGCATGTGAATACTCCCTTCACATAGGGCACACAGATTCGTTACCGTCGGGTAGCGCCGTCGGCGGAGCTGACCCCTCCGTCCTCGCGCACGTCGATCAGCGACCGGGGGAACACCGTCGCTACGGGGAGGGGTTCGTGGCCATGCCGCGATTCCTGAGGCATCCGAGCCGCACCGAGGCCTGACCACCTCGCGGCGCCGCCACTTTTCTTCGTACGGGCCCCCGCCTGCCCCTCTTACGAAACCGGGATGTTCTCTTGCGTTCCAGACCAGGGTTCCTCATGCCCTCGACGCGAAAATCCGGACACTTCGCGCGACTTGTCCCGTCGGTACTGGCGCTCGCCGTGCTGGCCACGATCGCCGGCCGGCCGGACGCCGTCGACGACCGCACCCTCGACGCCGGCCTGGTGGCCGACAGCTACGACGGCTTCGACACCAAGGCCGCCGAGCAACTGCGGCAGGACCAGTGCCTCATGGCCGACGTGCTGCGCATGGGCGGTCCGGCCATGTTCGGCACCGCGCAGGGCGCGCTCGACCAGACCCCGGACAAGCTGCACACCGCGGCCAACCGTGAGCGCTGGACCGACACCCCGCTGGCGAAGGCCTTCGAGGCGGACAGGGCCACGGCCCGCAAGGAGGGGGAGGCGCTCGACGCCTACATCGACGTCTGGAAGAAGCCGCTCGACGGCCTGAGCACCCCGGCCGGGTTCACCGTGACCGGTTTCCACTGGCCGCCGGGCACCACCGGGACGGGCCCGGGCTTCTTCGAGCAGACCGGTCTGAGCACCTGGATCTGGGACCGGTTCTGGAAGAGCGAGGAGGACTTCTACGAGGACCCGACCCCGCTCGCCGACGAGGCCACCCTCAAGGCGGTCAAGGACCTCGGCACCCCGCTCTACGGCAACGACCCCGACCCGACGCTCCCCAACCCGCAGTGGCAGCAGGCGGTCGAGGAACACCAGGCGTGGGACGGCCTGGCGAACTGGTCCCTGGAGCCCACGGGCGAGGACAACGCCCGTCTCTTCCTGGGCTCCGGCGGCTTCCCGCGCACCGCGCCCGAGCCGGGCACCGTCGAACACCGCATCGCCGTCGAGGACCTGAAGACCCGGTTCGCCTCCTGCGCCTGGCGCGGGCCGGTCGACCCGAACAAGGTGCTCGGCAAGGAGGTCGCCGACGCGTCCGCCGAGTGGCAGCAGGAGATCTCCTCGCAGGCCACCCAGCGCAACCAGATCCTCACCGCCAACGTCGGCGCCACCAAGGCCCTCGCGACCGGCTCCAAGGCGCTGGGCGAGATGCTCGGCCAGTCGTGGATCACCGACCGGCTGGCCCGCTGGCAGGACTACTGGTCCGCCGGCGGCCCCGGCTGGATCGGCGACAGCCCGATGGCCATCCACGCGCACGGCGCCGCCGACAAGTGCCTCGAAGTGGGCGCTTCCGGCAAGACCAACGGCCTGCCCGTGCAGATCTACACCTGCAACGGCAGCGCGGGCCAGAAGTGGTCGATCCGCGGCGGCGCGCTGGTCAACGTCAACTCCGGCAAGTGCCTGGACATCAAGAGCTCCGGCACCGCGAACGGCACGACGCTGCAGATCTGGACGTGCAACGACTCCGCCGCCCAGAAGTGGGAGTACGACACCCACGCGACCACGCGCCTGTACAACCCGGGCACCGGCAACTGCCTGGACCTCGCGACCTACGTCAACGGCCGTGACACGCGGATGTGGGACTGCAAGGGCACCGACCCGCAGAAGTTCGACATCACGCCGGCCGGCCACAACGGCACGGACGACATCGACTACCCGACGAAGGCCCAGTTCGACAAGGCCAAGAAGGGCGTCACCGACGCCCAGGCCGCGGCGAAGAAGCAGCTCGACCTGCTGAAGGCCCAGGCCACCGCCGCGAAGACGGCCGCCACGACCACCGACACCGCCACCCAGGCCGCCTACGCGACCGCCGACAAGGCCGGCGCGCCCCGGGGCCGAGGTCTCCTCGTCGGACAGCAGAAGGCCCAGGTCACCAAGGCGTCGGCAGCCGCTCTGGAGGCACTGTCGAAGGCCGGTGACACCGCCTACGCGGCCACCCGCGCCGCCGTCGGGGACAGCGCCACCATCGCCGCCCGCGCGCTGACACAGGCCGCCGCGTCCAAGGCGGCGTTCCGTACGGCCGCCGCCAACGAGGCCAGGGCGCAGGCGAAGGCCGCCGCCGACGCGGCCGCCGTACAGGCGACCAACGCCAAGACCGCCCGCGACACCGCCAAGACCAAGCTCGCCGAGACGCGGAAGGCCGAGGCGGACGCCAAGTCGGCCGCCGCCACCGCGCACTCCGAGCGGCTCGCGGCCGAGGCGGAGGAGGCCACCGCGAAGGCGGAGAAGGCGACCGCCGCGCAGAAACAGTCCGAGGCCGCCCAGCACAAGGAGAACGCCCAGGGCTACGCGAAGACCGCCACCGAGGCCAAGGGCCGGGCGGAGACCGCCGAGTCCACCGCCCGCAGCAAGCGTCAGGACGCCGAGGCCGCCCGGGACCGGGCGAAGGGCAAGCGGGACGACGCGTGGGACGCCGAGAGCAAGTCGAACGCCGCCCGCGCCAAGGCCAACGCCAAGGACGCCTACGCCGAGGCCCACTCCTCGGACGCCGACGCCAAGGAGTCCCGGGCCGCGGCGAACGACGCGGACCGGGCCGCCGGTGAGGCCGAGGGGGCGGCGACGTCCGCCCGCGCCGAGGCCGACGCGGCGACCCAGGCCGCGGCCGACGCCGACGCGGCGGCGACGCGCGCGGAGGCCGCGGCCAAGCGTGCCCGCTCCCACTCGGACGCGGCCCAGGCCGCCAAGCTGAAGTCGGAGGCCGCGGTACGGACCGCGACGAGCGCGGCGGCGGACGCCATCAAGGCGTCCCAGGCCGCCGCCTCCGCGGCCAAGACCGCGGTCGAACTGGCCGACAAGGCGGAGACGAAGGCCGCCGACGCGAAGAAGGAGGCCGACGCCTCCCGGGCCGAGGCCGTCAAGGCGGTCGCCGGCGCGGCAGCCGCCGCCGGGCACGCGTACACCACCGCCCAGGCGGCGGAGGACGCCGGCAACTCGGCCCGCCAGGTCGCCGCACCGGCGAACGACGCGATCCAGCTCGGCTCCCCGTACGTCACCACCGACTCCGCGGCCGGACTCGTCGTCCTGACCGGGCAGTCGTCGAAGACGATCGCCGAGCAGCAGCAGGCGGTGGCCGAGGCGCACGCGGCCAACGCCCAGAAGAACGCCACGCAGGCGCAGAGCCTCGCGAACGCGGCGACCGGTGACTCCAAGGCCGCCTACACGCTGGCCGCCGAGGCCGCCGGCTTCGCGTCCGACGCCCGCAAGTCGGCCAAGGAGGCGCTGGGTTACGCCGCCGAGGCGGCCAAGTACGCCGCCGACGCGCAGAAGTCGCTGGCCCGCACCATCGAGTACAACAGCCAGGCCACCGAGGACGCGGCCGCCGCCGACAAGGCCGCCGGCCGTGCCGAGGGCCACGCCCGGGACGCCCGCTCCTCCGCCGACCAGGCCGCCCTGGACGCCGACGCCGCCCGCACCGCGGCCTCGGAGGCCGAACAGGCGGCGAAGGACGCCCGCGCGGCGGCCGACCGCGCCGACATCGAGGCCACCGCGGCCGAGGAGGCGGCGAAGGACGCCAAGAAGTACGCGGACTCGGCCCAGCAGGCGGCCGACCAGGCCGGCCGCGAGGACGCCAACAAGCAGGTGCAGACCGGCGCGGGCACCGGGGTCGGCGGCGTCTTCTCCGTCATCGACGACCTCAAGCAGCGGGGGGACCCGCAGCGTCTGCCCGACGACTGCTCGCGCCTTCCCTGCGACCTGGTCTACAAGGTCACGTTCGACGCGGTCGTCAGCTACTACCTGTGCGCCAACCCGGACGTGCCCGCCACCGAGTCCGGCTGCCCCGCCGAGGACACGTTCTTCCTCACCACGAAGACGTTCCCGAAGCTGACCAAGACGATCAAGATGTCGTCCTGGGACGCGACCAAGGAGCTGTGGAAGGGCCTCTTCGACGCCCTCATCAGCGACTTCACCGGCTGCTACCACAAGATGACCAGCGCCGACGACGGCGGCAGCTACGGCGACTGCGCCTGGGCCGCGTCCAACTTCATCCCGGGCAAGGCCTACGAGCTGATCGCCGACGCGATCCGGACCCTGAACGCCGCCCTGCGCCGCGGGGACGGTGTCGCCGACGCGCTGAAGGCCCTGAAGAAGCTGGACGTCGACCCGGAGACCCTCGCCGACATCGAGCGCACGGTGGACGCGTTCGAGGAGACGCGCACGGCGTGCAAGGTCAACAGTTTCCCCGGCGGAACCGAAGTGGTCCTCGCCGACGGCAGCCGCAAGCCGATCCGGGACGTGCGCCCGGGCGACCTGCTCCTGGCCACCGACCCCGACGCCGGCATCACGCGGGGCGAGCCGGTCACGCGGACGTTCTCCCACCCCGCCGCCGATCTGCTGGAGATCACCCTGGCGGACGGGGGCCGGCTCACCAGCACACCGGGCCACAAGGTCTTCGTCGCCGACCGCGGCTGGACCCTCGCCCTGCACCTGCGTGCCGGCGACCGCCTGCGCACCCCGGACGGCGCCCTGCGCACCGTGACCGCCCTGCGCGACCGGGACGCGTCGAAGCCCCGGACCGTGTACGACCTGACCGTGTCCGGTCTGCACACGTTCTACGCCGTGGCGGGCAGCACCCCGGTCCTGGTCCACAACTGCAACGACCTCGCGGGTGACGAGGCCAAGTTCCCCGGCCAGGCGCACACCCTCAAGGAGCATGTGCGCCCGAACCCGCAGGAGGCGAAGGCGTTCGCCGCGGAGAAGTCGAGGAAGCTCGGGAAGGAGACGCCGAACGGCGTGTGGACGGACCAGGCGACGGCACAGAAGGTCATCGACGAGACGCTGAAGGCCAATAACACCAAGATCGGCAACTGGCTCCGGAAGAATCAGAAGAACGAGCTGACCTGGTCGGGTACCCACGGCCCGAAAGACTCCTCCCTGGGCACGGTCTACTGGGAGAACAAGGCCGATGAGGCCGCCGGCAACCAGTTCTTCATCAAGATCGTGAGAGCACCGGGGCACAAGGCCGGCTACTACGTCCAGACCTGCTACCCGAAGTAAGGAGGCGACCAGCGGTGCAGCGTTTCACCGAGTTCGACTTCGGCGTCTCGTGGGTCATGGGCTTCTTCCACCAGGACTGGATCCGGGAGGGGGACACGGCGGCCGAGATCGTCGCGCAGCACTTCCCGGGAGAGGCCGACGAGGAGATCCTGGCCGTCCGCCGCGACGCCCGGACCCTGCTCGCCGCCCTTCCCTCGGAGACCCTGGAGGTGCTGTGGACGGCCGGCGCGGAGTATCTGCCGAGCTTCACGCGGACCACGGGAGCCGAGTGGACACGGACCGTCGTCGGCCTGTGTGACGCCCGGCTGGCCACGAAGCCGGACGTCCGTCCGCTCACCGGAGCCGACCTGGAGGACGGGTCGGCCCACCGGGACGCGGTCCTCGCCGAGCTGGAGCAGGCGTCGTTCCTGGACGCCGAGGTGCGCGAGGCGCTCGCCGCCTGTGCCCACCGCTGCACTCCGGACCTGGCGCTCCGGGTGCTGCTGAGAACCGCCGTCAACACCCGGGGCGCGTCGCTGACCCCGGACCAGTACCAGAGACTGGAGAGCATCGGGTCGGCCCTCCACTACGGCGAGTACGTGGTGGGGGACGTCGGATACCTGGTCGAGGAGCCCTAGGCCCCCCGACCTCCGGGTCCGTCGACGACCGCCGGTACCGCTCCACGCGTCATGCGTCGCGTGGAGCGGTACTGGCGCGTTCCGTCAGCCTCGCCGGCAGCAGCGTCGCCTCCGCCACGGCCTCGCCGTCCAGCTTCTCCATCAGCAGTTCCACCGCCCGTGTGCCCATCTCGGCGGACGGCAGGGCGACCGAGGTGACCGGCACGCGGACGGACTCGGCGAGTTCGTCGGGGCAGATCGCGGTGACCGAGAGATCGCCGGGGACCCGCAGGCCGAGTTGTTCGAAGGCGTCGATCAGCGGCTCCAGCAGCGGCTCGTTGTGGACGACGACCCCCGTCAACGCCGGTTGTTCGCGCAGCAGTCGCTCGGCGACCGTGCGGGCGGCGCCGGGCCCGGCCTCGCAGGGGTGGACGGCCGAGGAGAGTCCGTGCCGGTCGGCGGCGGCGGTGAAGCCCTGGACCACACGCTGGGCGAACGCGGTCTGCCGCACGTACACCTCGGGCGGCGACCCGACCAGCGCCACCACCCGGTGACCGAGCCCCGCCAGATGCTCCACACACGCCTCGCCGGCCGCCCTGAAGTCGAGGTCGATACAGGTCAGGCCCTCGGAGGAGGCCGGGAAGCCGATCAGCACCGACGGTCGTTCCAGGTTCCGCAGCAACGGCATCCGGGGATCGTGCAGTTGGACGTCCATCAGGATCAGCGCGTCCACCAACGCCGTGTCCGCGACCCGGCGCAGGCCCTCCTCGCCCTCCTCCTGCGTCACCAACAGCACGTCATGGTCGTACCGCCGGGCCGTCGTCACCACCGACACCGCGAACTGCATCACCACCGGCACATGGATGCCGGTCCGCAGCGGCACCACCAGTGCCAGGACCTTCGCCCGTCTGCCGGCCAGTGCCCGGGCGCCCGCGTGCGGCCGGTAGCCCAGCTGCCGGACGGCCTCCTCCACCCGGAGCCGGGTCTCCTCGGAGATCGGGCGCTTGCCGCTGAGGGCGTACGAGACGGTGCTCGGGGAGACCCCGGCATGCCGCGCCACGTCCGTGATCTTCACCATCAGGCCCACTCCAGGGTCAGGAACCCGGTCCCGGCCGGCGCCCGCACCTCGCGCTCGCCGACGGCCAGTCCCCAGGGCGCCGCCGGATCACTGCACGAGGCCCGCAGCAGGTCCCCTTCGCGGACGACGGTGAAGGTCACGTCCCCGACCCGCACCGCCACCTGCTGCCCCCGCTCCAGGCCGTACGCCCGCAGCAGGACGCCGTCGGCGTGGTCGTAGTCGGGCCGGTCGGCCACCGCGCCGACCGGGATCACGGCCCCCGGCCGGACGAGCAGCGGCACGCTCAGGAAGTCGTGCTGTTCCCGCACCCAGCGCGGCCCGGTCACCGTCCGTCCGGTCACGAAGTGCGTCCAGGTGCCCTCGGGGACGTAGTACGCGACCTCGCCCTCGTCGCTGAACACCGGGGCGACCAGCAGGTCGGGGCCGAGCATGTACTGCCGTTCCAGGTGTGCGCACCCGGGGTCGTCCGGGAACTCCAGGACCATCGCCCGCATCACCGGCACGCCCTCGGTGTGGGCGGTCCGCGCCGCCTCGTAGAGATACGGCATGAGCCGCAGCTTGAGGCGGGTGAAGTGCCGTAGGACGTCCACCGATTCCTCGTCGAACAGCCACGGCACCCGGTAGGAGGAGCTGCCGTGCAGACGGCTGTGGGAGGAGAGCAGCCCGAAGGCCACCCACCGCTTGAACAGGGCGGGGGTCGGGGTGCCCTCGAAGCCGCCGATGTCGTGGCTCCAGAAGCCGAAGCCGGAGAGCCCGAGGGAGAGGCCGCCGCGCAGGGACTCGGCCATCGACTCGTACGTCGCCTCGCAGTCGCCGCCCCAGTGCACCGGGAACTGCTGGCTCCCGGCGGTCGCCGAGCGGGCGAAGACGACCGCCTCCTCCTCGCCGCGGTGCTTGCGCAGCACGTCGAAGACCGTGCGGTTGTAGAGGTACGTGTAGTAGTTGTGCATCCGCTCCGGGTCGGAGCCGTCGGACCAGGTCACGTCGAGGGGCACCCGCTCGCCGAAGTCCGTCTTGAAGCAGTCGACGCCCTGGTCGAGCAGCCCCTCCAGCTTGGACGCGTACCAGTCGCGGGCGGCGGGGCTGGTGAAGTCCACCAACGCCATGCCGGGCTGCCAGAGGTCCCACTGCCAGACGCTTCCGTCGGGCCGCCTGAGCAGATGGCCCAGCTCCTTGCCCTCCGCGAACAGCGGCGAGCGCTGGGCGATGTACGGGTTGATCCAGACGGAGACCCGCAGCCCCCGCTCCTTGAGCCGCTTCAGCATGCCCTCCGGGTCCGGGAACACCCGGGGATCCCACCGGAAGTCGCACCAGTGGTGCTCGCGCATCCAGAAGCAGTCGAAGTGGAAGACGGAGAGCGGCAGTTCACGCTCCCGCATGCCCTCGATGAAGGACGTCACGGTCTCCTCGTCGTACGACGTCGTGAAGGACGTCGACAGCCACAGCCCGAAGGACCAGGCCGGCGGGAGGGCCGGGCGGCCGGTCAGGGCCGTGTACTTGCGGAGGATGTCCTTCGGCGTCGGGCCGTGGATGACGTAGTACGTCAGCTCCTGGGTCTCCGCGCTGAACTGCACCCGGGACACCGCCTCCGAGGCGACCTCGAAGGAGACCTTGCCCGGGTGGTCGACGAAGACGCCGTAGCCGGCGTCGGTCAGGTACAACGGCACGTTCTTGTAGGCCTGTTCGGTGGTCGTGCCGCCGTCGGCGTTCCAGATGTCGACGACCTGGCCGTTCTTCACCAGCGGGCCGAAGCGTTCGCCGAGGCCGTACACGGACGTGCCGACACCGAGGCCGAGCTGTTCGCGCAGATAGTGGGCGCCGGACGCGTCCCGCATGATGCCCATGCTCTTGGCGGCGCTGCCGGTCAGGACCTTGCCGTGGGCGAGGAAGTCGACCTGCCAGGGCCCGGAGCGGGCGAACCGGACGGACAGGGAGCCGGAGGTGAGGGTCGCGTGCTCGTCGTCGTAGGACGTCTGCACGCTGCCGCGCCGGTCCGCAGGGCCTCCCCCGGGCCCCCGGACCTCTGTGGCCAGTTCGAACGCGGGCGCGCTCGGGCGTTCGCCCCGGAAGTGGGTGAACGTGATGCCGATGACGTCGGGCATCGGGGTGTGCGCGCTGATCGTCATGACCGGTCCCGTCAGCAGGTCGCCACGGCTGCGGACGGGGCGGGACGGCGCGTGGATCTCCAGCGTGCCTCCCTCGGTCGCCGTCACGTCGAGGACCTCGGTGGGATGGTCCGCGACGACGCCCTCGCGCAGCAGCCAGTAGCCGTCGGTGAACTTCATGTGGGGGGATTCCTTACTTCACGGCACCCACGGCGATGCCACGGGTGAGGGTTCGCTGGAAGACGAGGAAGAAGAGGAGGGCGGGCAGGATGCCGAGGAGGGCCGCCGCGTTGGTCATCGTGGCGTCCATCAGGCGCTGGCCCTGGAGGACACCGAGGGCCACCGACACGGTCTGGTTGTCGTTGGAGATCAGCATGACCAGGGGGAGCAGGAACTCGTTCCAGGTCCAGATGAAGAAGAAGACCAGCAGCACACCGAGGGTGGGGCGGCTGACCGGGACGACGATCCGCCACAGGACCTGCCACTTGTTCGCCCCGTCGATGCGGGCGGCCTCGATGATCTCGCGGGGGAACCGGCCCAGCACCGCGGAGAGGAGATAGGTGCCGAACGCCGCCTGGACGACCGTGAACACGATGATCACGCTGAGCCTGGTGTCGTAGAGTCCGGCCTCCTTGCTCAGGTAGTAGACCGGGTAGACCAGCGCCTCCTGCGGCAGCATGTTCGCGAGGACGAAGAAGGCGAGCACCCAGGTGCGGCCCTTGATGCGGCCGATGCCGATCGCGTAGGCGTTGAGGACCGACAGGACCACCGCCAGGACCGCCACCGCCCCGCTGATCAGCACCGAGTTGAGGAGTTTCTGCCCGAAGTCGACGCGTTCCCAGAAGTCCTTGACGCCGTCCGTGTAGAAGCCGTCGGGGAGGCTGAGGGGGCCGTTCTGGGCGTACTCCGCGGGGGACTTGAAGGCGTTGACCGCGACGATCACGAACGGCACGACCATGAACAGGGCCGCGACGCACAGGGCGACCAGCACGGGGTAGCGGCGCAGGGCCGTGGTCATACGCGGGTCCCCTCCTCGGCGTCCTCGGCGCGGGTCTGGAGCTTCAGGCCGATCAGGGACAGCAGCAGGATGATCACGGTGAGCACGGTGGAGATCGCGGCGCCGTAGCCGACCTGCGTCTTCTCGAAGAACGTGGTGAAGGAGAAGTAGGAGGGGACGTTCGTCGCCCCGCCCGGGCCGCCCTTCGTGAGGACGTACACCGCGCCGAACACCTTGAGCGCGGCGATCGTGCACCAGGTGAGGACGACGTAGATCTCCGGGCGGATCTGCGGCAGCGTGATGTGCCGGAAGCGGCGCCACCAGCCGGCACCGTCCAGCTCGGCCGCCTCGTACAGCTGGGGGTCGACGCGTTGCAGGCCCGCCATGAAGACGACCAGCGGGAAGCCGAGTTGGACCCAGACCATCACGCCCATGACGCTGTAGAGCGCGAGGTCCGGGTCGCCGAGCCAGTCCTGCTGCCACGACGACAGGCCCACCGCCTTCAGCACCTCGTTGAGAGAGCCGTTGTCGGGGGCGAGGATCCAGCTCCAGACGATGCCGGCGACCGCGATCGGCAGCACCTGCGGAAGGTAGAAGCAGGCCCGCAGGACGGTCGTGATCCCGCTGCCGAAGTGCTTGCCCACATGGTCGAACAGGGCGGCGGCCAGGACGAGTCCGAGCGCCGTCGGTACGGCCGCCATCGCGACGACCATGAACATGCTGTGCCGGAAGGACGCCCAGAACTCGGAGTCGTCCAGCAGCTCCCGGTAGTTGGCGAGCCCGGTCCAGTCCGGGGAGCCCACGCCCTGCCAGTCGGTGAAGCTGACGCCCGTGTTCATCAGGAACGGGACGACGATGACGGTGAGGAAGGCGAGGACGCCGGGGAGCAGGAACAGGGCGTACGAGTCGCGGGGGCGGCGGTGCGGGGACCCGGTGGGGGAGTGCCCGCCGGTGACCCGCCCGCCGCGTTCGACGGTCACCGTCATCGCTTCGGCGCGCCCTTGTCGTACGCCTCCTGCAGGGCGTCGAGGTAGCCGTCCGGTTTCGTGCCGCCCGTCATCAGCTTCTGTGTCTCGGAGACGAGGACGTCGTAGAAGCCGGGGCTCGGCCAGTCCGGGTAGAAGGCGAGGCCGTCGCGCCCGGAGAGGGTGTTGAAGTTGTCGATGAGGGTCTTGGACCCGGGATCGGTGATGGCGCTCGCGTCCGCCGCGACCGGGACGCCGCCCTTGTTGCCGAGCAGGTTCTGGATCTTCTTCGACAGGGTGATGTCGATGAAGTCGTAGGCGAGTTCCTTGTTCTCGGCGCCCTTGGGGACGACCCAGAGGTTGCCGCCGGAGCCGAGGGTGAGGTTCGAGTCGGGCCACAGGAAGGTGCCCCAGTCGAAGGTCGCCTCGTCCTGGAAGCGGCCGTACCACCAGCTGCCGGAGAACAGGATCGGCGACTTGCCCTGGAGGAAGGAGACCCCGGCGTCCTCCGCCTTCGCGCTGGTGGAGCTCTTCCCGACGTAGCCCTTCTCCACCCAGTCGGCGAAGGTGTCCGCCGCGTAGGTCCAGGCCGGGTCGTGGAAGTCGGTCTTCCCCTTGTACAGCTCGTAGGCGTCGACCCAGGCGCGGTCGGCCTTCGACAGGGCGAGTTGGTAGAGGTACTGGTGGGCGGGGTACTCGGCACCGGCGTTGGCGAGCGGAGTGATGTCCTCGGCGACGAACCGGTCCATCGCGGCGGTCAGTTCGGCGAACGTCCTCGGCTCGGCGATCCTGTACTTGGCGAAGAGGTCCTTGTTGTAGAACACCATCGTGTATTCGGCGTAGTTGGTCACCCCGTACCACTTGCCGGAGCCCATCACGCCGTCGGTGTCGTAGAGGCTGGTGGTGCGGACGCCCGCGCTGAGTTTCCGGTCCCAGCCGCGCTTCCTCGCCTCCGCGCCGAGGTCGGTCAGCAGGCCCTGTCGGGACAGCAGGCCGGCCGTCGCGTTGCCCTTGTTGTACTCCATGAGGTCGGGCGCGTCGGAGGAGTTGAGGACCATCGGCGCGGTCTTCTGGATCTGTTCGAAGCCCTTGGCCTCGAACTCCACCTTCACACCCGGGTGCTCGGCCTTGAACACCTTGATCGCCTCCGCCCAGGCCTGCCCCATCGCGCTTTTCGGGGCCTCGTAGTGCCAGAGCCTCAGTGTCTTGCCGTCGGCGGCGCCGCTGTCCGGGTCGCCGCAGGAGGACAGGAGCAGGGCTCCGCCCAGTGCCGCCGCGGCCAGGGCCGTCACACGCCTTCGTACCGTCAACATCCAGTGTCTCCAGGGGGGTCGGAGTCGGATGGGTCCCGGGCGTCACGCAGGGTTCGGCGGGACCGTCGAATCGGTTCGATGCGTGACGTCGAAGCGCTTCGACGGAAGAACGTATGGGGCGACTCCGAGGGCGTCAATGGGTTGCACGGGGTTGAGGGAAGCGGTTCGACGGACCGGACGTTCCCGAGGCGGTGAGTGTGATCACGAGCGCCACCGCCGCCGCGACCGGCACCCCGAACCCCGCCGCGGCCGGGGCGTGGTCGGCCAGCCAACCGCCGAGGGCGCTGCCGGCGGCGATCCCGCCGAGCAGACCGGTCACCGCGAGGGTCATGCCCTCGTTGATCCGGCCCTCGGGGGTGCGTTCCTGGACCAGGGTCATGCCGGTGACCATCGTGGGGGCCGTGGCCATCCCGGCGACCAGCAGCGCGCCCGCCAGGGCGAGCAGCGACCCGGTCAGCGCGACGGCGAGCAGCGGCAGCGTCAGCAGCGCGGTCATCACGGCGATGCACCACGGGTAGCGGACCGCCGCCGGACCGGCCGGCCGCGCCGCCCCGTAGAGCAGGCCCGCCGCGCACGAACCGGCCGCCTGGAGGCCGAGCACCGCACCGGCCGCCGCGGGGTGCCCCCGCGTGTCCGCGTAGGCGAGGGTGACGACCTCCATGGCCCCGAACACCACCCCCATGGCGAGACACGTGGCCAGCAGCGGGGGGAGACCGGGCATGCGCAAGAGGGTCCTGCCCGGCGCGTCGGGCCGCCCGGTGACGGGCGGCTCCGTGGAGCGCTGCGCGGCGAACAGCAGCGCGCCCGTGACCAGCAGGATCACACCCGTCAGGGTGCCCGCCTCCGGGAAGAACGTCCCGCACAGGAAGGCCGCGAGGACCGGGCCCAGCAGGAAGCAGGCCTCGTCCACGGCCTGTTCGAAGGAGTTCGCGGTGTGCCGGGCCCCGGCGTCGTCCTTCAGCAGATGGGCCCAGCGGGCCCGGGACATGCCGCCGAGGTTGGGGGTCGTGGCGGTGGCGGCGTAGGAGGCGAAGAGGGTCCAGGCGGGTGCCCCGTACCGCACGCACAGCAGCAGCGAGAGCGAGCCCAGCGCGGCGAGCAGCGTCGCGGGTACGGCGATCCGCGCCTGCCCGTACCGGTCGACGAGCCGCGCGGTCCACGGGGCGGCCACCGCGGTCGCCGCGAGCCCCGTCGCGATGACGGCACCGGCGAGGGTGTACGAGCCCCTCGTCCCGGCGATCATGAGGACCGCGCTCACACTGAACATGCCCATCGGGAGGCGGGCCAGCAGGTTCCCGACGGTGAACGCGCGGGCGCCGGGGACGGTGAAGAGCCGGCGGTAGGGGCCGGGCGGGCGGTTCCCGGTGCGGGGGTTCAGGTCGACGATGACCAGGGTGTCGCCGACGACCGTGTACAGGGGCGGAGTTCTCGGGGCGGGGTCCGGGGTGGGGCGTGGGGTGGGGTGCGGCATGGATCCACCGTGGCCCGCACCCGATCAAGGGGTCCAACACCTGCTCCACGCCGATTCACGCACCTGCGTTGTAAGTTCCCCCCCATGCCCACCACCGGTCACCCCCTCGGCCACCACCTGGACCCCCGTCTCCTGCGGGCCTTCCTCGCCGTCGCCGGGGAGCTGCACTTCACACGGGCCGCGGCCCGCCTCTACGTGGCCCAGCAGGCGCTCAGCCGCGACATACGGCGGCTGGAGCGGGACCTCGGGGCCGAACTGTTCGTACGGACCACCCGGCGGGTGACGCTGACGGCCGACGGCGAGCGGCTGGTGCCGTACGCCCGCCGCGCGCTCCAGGCGCAGGACGAGCTGCTCGCCGCCTTCGGGCAGACCGGACCCCTGCTGGTGGACCTGAACTCGCCGGGCCTCGTCACCGGTCGCCGGGTCCTGCACCGGGCCCGCGAGTTCGTCCCCGAGCTGGAGCTGATGGCCCGCTACGAGAGCGGTCTGACGTATGCGGCGGGGGAACTCCTCGCGGGCCGGCTGGACGCCTCCTTCGGACGGTTCGGTGGCCTCGACCCGGCGCTGCGGTCGGGCCTCGACCACCAGCCCGTGCGCTACGAACCCATGGCGGTCGTCCTGCCCGAGGGGCATCCGCTGACGGCCCTGGAGGCGGTGCCGCTCGCCGCGCTCGCCGGTGAGCGCGTGTACGCGGGGGCCGGGAACCCGCGTACACCGGAGTGGACGGATCTCGCGCACCGGCTGTTCGCGGGGCGCGGTATCGAGGTCGCGCCGCCCGCTCCGCTGGCCGTCGGGGACGAGGAATTCCAGCGGATCATGGCAAAGACGGGGAACCCGATCCTCGCCGTGGTGGATTTTCCGGCCATGCCTGCGACGGTCCTGCGGCACCTGGTCGACCCGGTGCCGCTGTCACCCGTGTCACTGGTGTGGCGGAAGGGGCAGGTGCACCCGGGAATCGCCGCGCTGCGCCGGGCGGCTCTCGAACTTTCTGCCGAGAAGGGATGGCTTGTTCTCCCTGCGGAGGGATGGATTCCAGCCATTGATGTGGACCTGATGAGTGCCCACTATTGACTACCTGGCCAACACGGAACCTCCATGTGCGCTACATTCTTGGCCTGAGCACAGTGTGATAAAGGGGGCGCTCGGATCGGGTGGGGGCCCGGTTCGACCGGCTGGTGCTTGGGTCGTACGCGCACCCGGAACTGTCCCGTGGGGGGATGTGCGTGCACGTGAAGAAGTGGCGAGAAGACACTCAACCGGAATGGCCCGAGGCCGCATCGGCCCAGGACCCTTCGGCTCCGAGAGCAGGTGCTCAGGCGTTCCCTGAGACCTCCGGAACCAGAATCCCGAGACAAACCGGAACCTCGGCCGAGGGTGGCCGGACGACCGCCGACGAGAGCGGCACCGCGCCCCGGCGCAGAGGCCGCCGGGCGCGTCAGGCCGCCCATCGGGCGGACGGCACCGGTGCCCCGCCGTCGACGGCCGAGAGCTGGAGCCGTCCGGAAACCGCCGCGCGGACCACCCCCGTCCGCGACCCGTGGGACGAGAGCGGCCCGTCGGGTTCAGGCCAAGACCTGACCGACAGCAACGGACCGGCGCACGACCCGCACGAGGTGACCGTCCAACTCGACAACATGGGAACGCAGTTGGAGGACCAGCTCGTCCGGCAGGCCAAGGGCGACGACTCCGACGGCACTCCCGCCGGGGCCCCGGACGGCTCCGACGTACCGGTGTTCGTCGACGAGTCGGGCCGGCGCAGTCGCCGGTACCGCAGGATCGGCATCGCCGTCGGCACGGCCTGCGGGGTCTACGCCGTCGTCATCGTGGCCACCCTGCTGTCCGGCAACTCCAACGCCGCCTGGCTGCCCGTGCCGGGCCAGCAGGAGGGCCAGCCGGCCGGCAAGGTCGACAGCTCACCGCTGCCCGCCGAGTCGGCACCGCCCTCCGGCACGTCCGGAGTCCTGCCGGGGCCCGTCGCGACGGCCAGCGACGGCGTGGCCTTGGTGCCGGGCGCCTCCGCCGCCGCCTCCGCGACCGGTACCGCGAGCGGCGCCGCCAAGCCCGGTGCCTCCGGCGCCGCCTCACCGAGCCCGACGGCGACCGTCCCGGGCCCGGTGGTCGGGTCGACCGCGCCCAACGCGACGCCGACGACGGATCCACCGGTCAGCACCCCGCCGGCCAGCCCGGTGACGTCGACGGACCCCGGACCCACGGTCACCCCGACCGAGACGACCGGCGCCAGCGGCGGCCCGGTCGCCAACGGCCCGAGCGATCCGAGCCCGATCGCCACCGAACCGGTCGGCACGGGCGCCCCGCCCGCGCCCACCCCGGCACCCGTCGTCTGACCGTCGTCCCGGCGCGTCGTCCGAGGCCTGCCGGAGGGGCCCTCCCGAGAGGCCCCTCCGGCACCCTCCCGACGCGGTGCGCGCCCCGCTCGCGCGCACCGCCTCCCGATCCACCCTCCCCTGATGCACATCCACCCGATGGCATCCCCGTCCCCGGAGCACTACCACTGATGGCAACCCGCAACCGCCGTCCCGGGGCCGCGACCGGAGCCGCCGACGGCTCCCCGCGTCGCCGCCTGCCCATGCGCCTGCTGCTGCCCGTCCTCGTCCTCGCCGCGCTGATGGCGATGCTGATGCTGCGCGGCTACGTGCACAGCGAGATCCTCGCCGACCACCGCGTCCGGCCCGAGGCCTCAGCCGACAAGGTGCCCGAGAAGATCCTCGACGGCGGCCCGGTGATCGACACCCGCAGCGGCCGCACGACCAGCCTGAACGTCCCCGACCACCGCATGGTCCTCACCTTCGACGACGGCCCGGACCCGACCTGGACCCCCAAGGTCCTGGACGTCCTCAAGAAGCACCACGCGCACGCCGTCTTCTTCGTCACCGGCACCATGACCTCGCGCTACCCCGAGCTGGTGCGCCGGATCGTCGCCGAGGGCCACGAGGTGGGCCTGCACACCTTCAACCACCCGGACCTCTCCTTCCAGTCGAAGAAGCGCATCGACTGGGAGCTGTCCCAGAACCAGCTCGCGATCACCGGCGCCGCCGGCATCCGCACCTCGCTGTTCCGGCCGCCCTACTCGTCGTTCGCCGACGCCATGGACAACCAGTCCTGGCCGGTGACCGAGTACATCGGCACACGCGGCTACATCACCATCGCCACCAGCGTCGACAGCGAGGACTGGCAGAAGCCGGGCGTCGCGCGGATCATCCGCAACGTCACGCCCGAGGGCGGCAAAGGCGCGATCGTCCTGATGCACGACTCCGGCGGCGACCGCCACCAGACCGTCGAGGCACTGGACCGGTTCCTGCCGCAGATGAAGGCCGACGGCTACGAGTTCGACAACCTCACCGAGGCCCTCGACGCCCCCAGCGCGCACACCGAGGTCGGCGGCGTCGACCTGTGGAAGGGCAGGGCGTGGGTCTTCCTCGTGACGGCCTCCGACAACATCACGGCCGTCCTGGTGGTCGGCCTCGCGATCATCGGCTTCCTGGTCATCGCCCGCTTCGGCCTGATGCTGCTGCTCTCCGCCCTGCACACCCGCCGGGTGCGCCGCAAGAACTTCCGCTGGGGGCCGGCCGTCACCGAACCGGTCTCGGTGCTGGTCCCGGCGTACAACGAGGCCAAGTGCATCGAGAACACCGTCCGTTCCCTGATGGAGAGCGACCACCCGATCGAGGTCGTCGTCATCGACGACGGCTCCGGTGACGGCACCGCCCGCATCGTGGAGGACCTGGACCTGCCGGGCGTCCGCGTGGTCCGCCAGCTCAACGCGGGCAAGCCCGCCGCCCTCAACCGGGGCGTGGCGAACGCCCGGTACGACATCGTCGTGATGATGGACGGCGACACCGTCTTCGAGCCGTCCACCGTCCGCGAACTCGTCCAGCCCTTCGGCGACCGCACGGTCGGCGCGGTCGCCGGCAACGCGAAGGTCGGCAACAAGGACACCCTCATCGGCGCCTGGCAGCACATCGAGTACGTGATGGGCTTCAACCTCGACCGCCGGATGTACGACGTCCTGCGCTGCATGCCCACCATCCCCGGCGCGGTCGGCGCCTTCCGCCGCACCGCCCTGGAACGGGTCGGCGGCATGAGCGACGACACCCTCGCCGAGGACACCGACATCACCATGGCCATCCACCGCGACGGCTGGAAGGTGGTGTACGCGGAGAACGCCCGCGCCTGGACCGAGGCCCCCGAGTCCGTCCAGCAGCTGTGGTCCCAGCGCTACCGGTGGTCGTACGGCACCATGCAGGCGATCTGGAAGCACCGCCGCGCCGTCTTCGACCGGGGCCCCTCCGGCCGCTTCGGCCGGGTCGGACTCCCGCTGGTGTCCCTGTTCATGGTCCTGGCCCCGCTGCTCGCGCCCCTGATCGACATCTTCCTCGTCTACGGCCTGGTCTTCGGCCCCACCGAGAAGACGATCCTGGCCTGGTTCGGCGTCCTCGCCATCCAGCTGGTGTGCGCGATCTACGCCTTCGTCCTCGACCGCGAACGGCTGACCCCGCTGATCTCCCTGCCGTTGCAGCAGATCCTCTACCGCCAGTTGATGTACGTCGTCCTGCTCCAGTCGTGGATCACCGCCCTCACCGGCGGCCGGCTGCGCTGGCAGAAACTGCGGCGCAAGGGCGGGGTGTCGGCCCCGCCGAACCTGCCCGCGCAGGACCGCCGGATCGCGGAAGGGAGGCCGGTGGGATGAGCACAGCGTCCACCCAGCCCGCACAGCCCGCCCAGCCCACCCCCGACGCCCGGCAGAGCCCGCCGGACGGGCAGAACCCGCCCGGGATCCCCGGGCAGCGCTCGGCCGGCGCTCCCGGCCGCGACCGCTACTTCGACCTCCTGCGGGCCGTCGCGCTGGGCCGGGTCGTCTTCTACCACCTGTTCGGCTGGGCCTGGCTGCCGGTGGTCTTCCCGTCCATGGGCGTCATGTTCGCCCTCGCCGGCAACCTCATGGCCCGCTCCCTCGGCAAACGCCCCGCGGTGGAGGTCGTCCGCGGCCGGATGCGCCGACTGCTGCCACCGCTGTGGCTGCTGGGCACCATCGGGGTGTCCGGCATGCTGATGGGCGGCTGGGGACCGGACTCCGAGGGCCACCCCGTCTGGTGGTGGATCCACCTCTCCTTCTGGATCCTGCCGCTGAGCGACCCGCCCGCGGGCGAGGGCCTGCCCGGCATACACGGGCTGATCGGCGACGGCTGGGCCGAGCAGCTGGCCGTACCGCTCTGGTACATCCGCGCCTACCTGTGGTTCGTGCTGCTGTCGCCGCTCCTGCTGAAGGCCCTGCGCAGGCTCCCCTGGCCGACGATCCTGTCGCCGATCGCCCTGTCGGCGGCCCTGGAGTTCGGCTGGCTCGCCGTGCCCGGCTGGCGGCTCGAATCCAACCTCGTCGACTTCGGCGCGTTCGGCGCCTGCTGGCTGCTCGGCATGGCCCACCAGGAAGGCGTCCTGCGCCGCCTGCCCCGCTACGTCGTGCCCTCGCTCGCCCCCGTGGTCGCCTGCCTCGGCCTCTGGTACATGCTCACGCACGGCTTCAAACCGGACCACGACCTCGACGACATCCCCTTCGCCCAGTCCCTGTGGTCCTTCGCCACCGTGCTGCTGCTCCTGCACTTCAGCCCGTCCTGGTCCCAGTGGCCACGCCCGCTGCGCCGCTGGGACCGGCTGGTCACCCTGTTCAACTCCCGCGCGGTGACCATCTACCTCTGGCACAACGTGTGCATCGTGGTCGCCGAGTCGCTGTGGGACCACCTGTGGAACGTGCCGCTGCTGGAGCAGAACGTCCCCTGGCTGCTGGAGAGCTCCTGGCCGCTCCTCGTCGTCGTCTGGGCCCTCACCGCCTGCTGCATCCTCGCCTTCGGCTGGATGGAGGACCTCGCGGCCAAGCGGCGCCCGAGGCTGTGGCCGGACGGGGCGGGCGGCGGCCGGAGCGGCAGACACCGGTGACATGCCGCCGCCCCCGGCCCGGTTCACCCGCGTGAACCGGGCCGGGGGCGTGAACCGGGTCACATGACGTTCCGGGACCTCTCATCTGTCGTGCACGCTCGGTGAGAGCAAAGTTCCCTTCCGGTCACCCGGTGCCACAGACCGGAAACGCGCCCTCCCTACCGTCGGGACTCAGCCACTCCCCTGAACGACCTGAGCCCCGGACCACCGTGGAGGCGTCATGACAGCCCCTAGCACAGCCCCCGCACCCCCGAGCAGGGGCGGCCGCTGGATCCAGCAGTGGGATCCGGAGGACGAGACCTTCTGGAAGGAGACTGGAGAGAAGGTCGCCCGCCGCAACCTGCTCTTCTCCGTCCTCTCCGAGCACATCGGGTTCTCGATCTGGACCATGTGGTCCGTGCTGGTGCTCTTCATGGGCCCGGAGTACGGGCTCACCCCGGCGGACAAGTTCCTGCTGACGTCGATGGTGACGCTGGTCGGAGCCGTCGTCCGGGTCCCCTACACCTTCGCGGTCGCGATCTTCGGCGGCCGGAACTGGACGATCGTCTCGGCCGCCCTCCTCCTCGTCCCGACCGTCGCCGCGTTCACGGTGATGAAGCCGGGAACCTCCTTCAACACCTTCCTGCTGGTCGGCCTGCTGGCCGGTATCGGCGGCGGCAACTTCGCCTCCTCGATGACCAACATCAACGCCTTCTTCCCGCTCCGGAAGAAGGGCTGGGCCCTCGGCCTCAACGCGGGCGGCGGCAACATCGGCGTCCCGGTCATCCAGCTGGTCGCGCTCGCGATCATCGGGGCCAGCGGCGGACCGCGGGTGCTGCTCGGGATCTACATCCCGTTCATCGTCGTCGCCGCGGTCCTCGCCGCGCTGTTCATGGACAACATCGCGTCCGTGAAGAACGACACCGGCGCCGCGAAGGACGCCGCGAGGGACGCGCACACCTGGATCATGTCCTTCCTCTACATCGGCACCTTCGGCTCGTTCATCGGCTACAGCTTCGCCTTCGGACAGGTGCTGCAGAACCAGTTCGGCCGGACCCCGCTGGAGGCGGCGTACGTCACCTTCATCGGCCCGCTGCTCGGTTCGCTGATCCGGCCCGTGGGCGGCTGGCTGGCCGACAAGTACGGCGGCGCGAAGATCACGCTGTACAACTACGTCGCCATGGGAGCCGCGACCGCGGTCCTGATCGCCGCCAGCATGGAGAAGTCGCTGACCCTGTTCACCTGCGCGTTCGTGGTGCTGTTCGTCCTGACCGGGCTCGGCAACGGCTCGACGTTCAAGATGATCCCCGGCATCTTCCAGACGAAGGCGCTGGCCAAGGGCCTGGAGGGCGAGGCGGCCGCCGCCTACGGGCGCCGTCTCTCCGGCGCCTCGATGGGCCTGATCGGAGCGGTCGGCGCGCTCGGCGGCGTCGGCATCAACCTCGCCTTCCGCCAGTCCTTCCTCTCCTACGGCTCCGGGACCGGCGCGTTCGTCGCCTTCCTCGCCTTCTACGGCGCCTGCTTCGTGGTCACCTGGGCCGTATACCTTCGCCGCTCGACGGTCCGGCCCACGGCCACGAGCACCGCCGCGGAGGCGAAGCCGCAGCTCAGCTACGCCAAGGTCTGACGCCGAGGGCATCCGGGGGGGGCGAACCCCCGGACCCCCGGCCGGCGAGCGAAGATCGTAGTCGGCGCCTCGGGGGTACCGGACATCGGTTTACACCGAGGACACGAAGCCGAACCGAGCCTGTCACGAGCCGTTGACAGGCTCGGTCGGCACGCAGCTGCACCTGCACCTCGCGGGTGCAACAACTCGAGTGCGGGACGAGAGTCATGTACGACGAACAGCAGCGACCTGACCATGGACCCCTGGCGGGGTTCACCGTGGGAGTGACGGCCGCACGCCGGGCCGACGAACTGGGCGTGCTGCTCCAGCGACGTGGAGCCGCCGTTCTGCACGCCCCCGCCCTGCGCATCGTGCCGCTCGCCGACGACAGTGAACTGCTCGCGGCGACCAAGGAGGTCATCGGCCAGGCGCCGGACATCGTCGTCGCCACGACCGCGATCGGCTTCCGGGGCTGGATCGAGGCCGCCGACGGCTGGGGCCTCGGCGAGAGCCTGCTCGACCGGCTGCGCGGGGTCGAGATCCTCGCGCGCGGCCCCAAGGTCAAGGGGTCGATCCGGGCCGCCGGCCTCACCGAGGAGTGGTCGCCGTCCTCCGAGTCGATGGCCGAGGTGCTCGACCGGCTCCTGGAGGAGGGCGTCGAGGGCCGCCGGATCGCCATCCAGCTGCACGGCGAGCCGCTGCCCGGCTTCGTGGAGTCGCTGCGGGCCGCTGGGGCCGAGGTCCTGGGCGTCCCCGTCTACCGGTGGATGCCGCCGGAGGACATCGGGCCGGTGGACCGGCTCCTCGATGCGACCGTCTCGCGCGGCCTGGACGCGCTCACCTTCACCAGCGCACCCGCCGCCGCCTCGCTGCTCTCCCGCGCCGAGGACCGCCGGCTGCTGCCCGAACTGCTCGCCGCCCTCAACCACGACGTCCTGCCGGCCTGCGTCGGCCCGGTCACCGCGCTGCCGCTCCAGGCCCAGGGCATCGACACGGTCCAGCCCGAACGCTTCCGGCTCGGCCCCCTGGTCCAGCTCCTGTGCCAGGAACTCCCGGGCCGGGCACGTACCCTGCCGATCGCCGGGCACCGGGTGGAGATCCGCGGCCACGCGGTCCTGGTCGACGGCGACCTCAAGCCCGTACCGCCCGCCGGGATGTCCCTGATGCGGGCCCTGTCCCGGCGCCCGGGCTGGGTGGTGGCCCGCTCCGAACTGCTGCGGGCGCTGCCGGGCGCGGGCCGGGACGAGCACGCCGTCGAGACCGCCATGGCCCGCCTGCGGACGGCTCTTGGGGCACCGAAGCTGATCCAGACCGTCGTCAAACGCGGCTACCGACTGGCCCTGGACCCGGCGGCGGACACCAAGTACGGGGACGTCTAGGCCCGCCGGACGCGGCCGTACAGCACGAGCGTCCTGGCCAGGAAGGCCAGCGCCAGGGTCGACAGCAGGGTCCGTACGAGGTTCCAGGCCAGCCACGGGTCCTCGAACTCCTCCCGGGCGAGGGTCACGTCGGCCGTGTTCTTCAGGTCGTCGTTGAGCGGGATGTTGAAGGCGACCGTGACCAGGAGACCGAGGGTGTACGCGGCGCAGGCCGCCCACGCCCAGTGGCGGTACGCGGTGCCGCGCGCCTGCCAGGCCGACACCCCCGTGAGCAGCAGCGCGCCCATGAAGCTCAGCAGGAACACCGGGTTCTGGATCACGTCGTCGATGTCCCGCATCACCTCGACGTAGACCCGGTCGTCGCTGCGGGCCAGCGCCGGCATCACGGCGCAGGCGAAGATGTAGTAGACCCCGGCGACCAGGCCGGTGGTGACCGTGGCCGCGCCCAGGACCCCTCCGGCGGTGCCGTTCCTCCGTGTGGTGCTCTCCAGTCGTGTCATGCCTTCCAGTCAAGGCGCGGACCCGGGGGCCGGACATGGCCGAGAGGCGCGTGCGCATACGCGGGCGTCCAGCACTCCCGTCCGGCGCCCGCCGGTACGAGGGGTTCCGGCGGCACGAGCGGGCAGGCACTGTATGAGGGAACGGTTCCTCACCTGAGGTGACCTCTAGGCGGTGACAGGCACATGGCATTGGGTACGGCCACGGCCGCGTACGAGCTGCGGTTCGACTCCGGGCGGATCTGCCTGGATCTGCTCGCGACCACCCACCCCTTCGAACGTCTCGACTCCGTCGCGGTGCTGCGCGCCTGGATCGCCGGGTCGGGCCTGGTCCCGGCGGGCACCGGGCTGGCCCACGCCGACGGGTCCTGGCTTGTGGGATTTCGCGAACTTCGCGGCCGTATCGGGCAGTTGGTGCCCGGCGGTCTGTCGCCGAAGGGGCGGCCCTACGATCTCGCGCTGGCCCGCGTCAACGAGATCGCCCGCGCGGCTCCTCCGGCGCCACGTGCCGTGACCTGCGAAGACGGCACGCTGGTCCGGGAGTTGGACGGTCCGCCCGAGGGCGCGGCGCTGCTCGGTGCCGTCGCGCGGGACGTGGTGGAACTGCTCACGGATCCGGTCGCGCGTGCCGGGCTGCGGCAGTGCGAGGGGGACAACTGCCCGATCGTCTATCTCGACACATCCCGGGGGCACAGGAGGCGTTGGTGCTCCAGCGAGGTGTGCGGGAACCGCGAAAGAGTGGCCCGGCACCGGCGTCGGGCGGCCCTCTCCCGAGCCTGAGTGCCCGTTATGTTCCTTCTGTGGAGCGACTGTCGAAGTGATTTCGATTACATCCCGTTTACTCCGGGCGACCCGGGAGCGGGCGATGTGATTTTGGCTGTGTGGTGGAAATGTAAAGATCGCGCGGTGGGAATGTGCGCCCATGTCCGACCTCGTCACGTCACCCACGAGAAAACTCTCACATCACTTTGAACAACCAACTCCTGCCGTCCGTACCCGTGGTCGAGCGACCGACTGGGGGAACCCCCGGACATCGGAGGTGGGCGTGCGCAAGGATTCCGTCGTGGCCAATGAACGTGGATCGAGGGCCCGACATCGCATGTCCCAGCCCTCGGAACCTGATGAGGAGCTCATGCGTGCGCTCTATAGAGAACACGCCGGGCCCCTGCTCGCCTATGTGCTCCGGCTCGTCGCGGGGGACCGGCAGCGCGCCGAGGACGTCGTGCAAGAGACGCTCATCCGTGCCTGGAAGAACGCCGGCCAGCTCAATCGAGCGACCGGATCGGTACGCCCCTGGCTGGTGACGGTCGCCCGGCGCATCGTCATCGACGGCCACCGCAGTCGGCAGGCCCGGCCGCAGGAGGTCGATCCGTCGCCGCTGGAGGTCATCCCCGCGGAGGACGAGATCGACAAGGCGCTGTGGCTGATGACGTTGTCCGACGCACTCGACGACCTGACGCCGGCCCACCGGGAGGTGCTCGTCGAGACGTACTTCAAGGGGCGTACCGTCAATGAGGCTGCCGAGACGCTCGGTATACCCAGTGGCACGGTGCGCTCAAGGGTTTTCTATGCCCTGCGGTCGATGAAGCTGGCGCTGGAGGAGCGGGGGGTGACGGCGTGATGAGTGTTTACGGGGGATCACAGGGATTCGGTACGGGTGGTTCGGGTATGTCTGGCCCCATGATGGGATCTCCGGGTCCGAACGAGCACGAGACCGTCGGCGCCTACGCCCTCGGCCTCCTCGACGACGCCGAAGCGACCGTTTTCGAGGCTCATCTCGCCACCTGCGAATGGTGCGCCCAGCAGCTCGACGAACTCGCCGGCATGGAGCCGATGCTCGCCGCCCTCGCGGACCTGCCGGGCTCCGGCACACCCGCCATCGGCGAGTCGCTGTCCGCCAAGCCCAGCCCACGGATCGTGAACAACCTCGTCGACGAGGTCGCCGAACGCCGAGCGCGCAAGCGCCGCAAGAGCTTCTACATGGTGGCGGCCGCGGTCGCCCTCATCGTCGGCGGCCCGATCGCCGCTACGGCGGCGACCGGCGGGGACTCGGGCGGCAGCAGCGGCGGCAACACGACGGTGGCCGCGCCGAGCTCGTCGAAGATCCTGTTCGACAGCATGGACGACAAGGTGTCGGCGACGGACCCCTCGACGGACGTCAGTGCGACGGTCGCCACCGAGAAGAAGGACTGGGGCACCCAGGCGGTCCTGGAACTCAAGAACGTCAAGGGCCCGCTCAAGTGCTCCCTGATCGCCGTCGGCAAGAACGGCGAGCGCGAGACGATCTCCTCCTGGTCCGTCCCGGCCTGGGGCTACGGCCTCGCCGACGCCAAGACGGAGAAGGCCAGGAACCCGCTCTACATCAGCGGCGGAGCGGCCCAGAGCCCGGACGAGATCGACCACTACGAGGTCATGACCTTCGACGGCGACAAGATCGTCGAGGTCGGCGCGTGAATCCCTGAGCGCGCGCACATAGCTTCCGGGGGCCCCCTTCGCGTACGGTTGACGGCTGCCCAGCACGTCAGAAGGGGGCCCGGTGGCCGCTCAGGCTCAGCAGGAAACCGCGGTCGACTCGGTTCAGGATTCCACGCACGATTCCGTGCGAGACCGAGAGATCAGCGTCGAACAGGAACACCTCGACCGGGTGTACGGCCGCCTTGAGGAGAAGATCCACGAGGCCGAGTTCCTCATGAACGACGCGGCCATGCGTGGCCAGGTCGGTACACCAGGAGCACTCGCCGAGCGGGACGCCCAGGTCTTCCGGGCGGGTATCCACCTCAACCGCCTCAACAACGAGTTCGAGGACTTCCTCTTCGGCCGTATCGACCTGCTCCTCGGCAGGGACGGCAAGAAGGGCCCCGACGGCGCCTACACCGCCGTCGAGCCCGCCGAAGGCGCCGTACGGGAGGACAACACCGCCGACATCGCCGAGACCCTGCACATCGGCCGCATCGGCGTCCTGGACCAGGAGTACGCCCCGCTCGTCATCGACTGGCGGGCACCCGCCGCCGCGCCCTTCTACCGCTCCACGCCGGTCGACCCCGGCCGGGTCGTCCGCCGTCGCGTCATCCGCTCCAAGGGGCGCAGGGTGCTCGGTGTCGAGGACGACCTGATGCGCCCCGAGCTGACGTCCTCGCTGGACGGCCGGGAGCTGGCCGTGATCGGCGACGGTGCCCTGATGGCAGCCCTCGGGCAGGCCCGCACCCACACCATGCGGGACATCGTGGCGTCCATCCAGGCCGAGCAGGACCTGGTGATCCGCGCCCCCGCCGCCTCCGTCACCTACGTCGAGGGCGGCCCGGGCACCGGCAAGACGGCCGTCGCCCTGCACCGCGCGGCCTACCTGCTCTACCAGGACCGGCGCCGGTACGCGGGCGGCATCCTCATCGTCTCCCCGACCCCGCTGCTGGTGGCGTACACCGAGGGCGTCCTGCCCTCCCTCGGCGAGGAGGGCCAGGTCGCCATCCGCGCGATCGGCTCGCTCGTCGACGGGGCGCAGGCCACGCTGTACGACGCCCCGGCCGTGGCCCGCGCCAAGGGGTCCCACCGCATGCTCAAGGTGCTCCGCCAGGCGGCACGCGGAGCCCTGGAGAGCGGCTCGGCCGGCGGACCGGCCGAGGACACCTCCGCCGTCTCCGCCTCCACCGGACAGCTCGCCTTCGGCGACCCGGACCCGGCGCCACAGGCCCCCGCCGGAGCGCCCACCCGGCTCCGCGTGGTCGCCTTCGGGCGCCGCCTGGAGCTGGAGGCCCGCGAGCTGGACCGGATCCGGCAGAACGCGCTCAGCGGCACCGCCCCCGTCAACCTGCTGCGCCCCCGCGTCCGCAAGCTGCTCCTGGACGCCCTGTGGACGCAGTCCGGCTCGGCCGGCCGGCACACCGACCCCGAGCTGGCCGCCGAACTGCGCTCCTCCTTCGACGAGGACGTCAGCGCCGAGGACCCGTTCATCGAGTTCCTCGACGCGTGGTGGCCGGAGCTGACCCCGAAGGCCGTCCTCGACGCGATGGCCGACGAGCGCCGGCTCGGCCGCTGGGCCCGGCGGATCCTCAACCCCGGCGAGGTGCGCAAGGTCGCCCGCTCCCTCAGACGCGACGGCCATTCCGTCCACGACATCGCCATGCTCGACGAACTCCAGTCGATCCTCGGCACCCCGGCCCGCCCCCGTCGCAGACGCGAGGCCGACCCGCTCGACCAGCTCACCGGCCTCGAAGAGCTGATGCCGGTCCGTGAGGAGACCCAGCGCGAGCGGGCCGAGCGGCTGGCCCAGGAGCGCGTCGAGTACGCCCATGTCATCGTCGACGAGGCCCAGGACCTCACGCCGATGCAGTGGCGCATGGTCGGCCGCCGCGGCCGGCACGCCACCTGGACGGTCGTCGGCGACCCGGCCCAGTCGTCCTGGTCCGACCCCGAGGAGGCGGCCCAGGCCCGTGACGAGGCCCTCGGCAGCCGCCCGCGCCGCCGCTTCGAACTGACCGTGAACTACCGCAACCCGGCCGAGATCGCCGAGCTGGCCGCGAAGGTACTGGCGCTGGCCATGCCCGGCGCCAAGTCCCCGTCGGCGGTCCGTTCCACCGGCGTCCGCCCCCGGTTCGCCGCGACGAACGCCGGCCAGGGTCAGGGCGAGCGTGCCAACGGCGGCGACAAGCGCGGCGACCGCGACCGCGGCAACGGCAACGGTGAACGCGGTCAGGGCAACGCCGACCGCGGTGCCCGGGAGGCCCTCGGCCGGACCGCGCGCGCCGAGGCCGCCCGGCTCCTGGACCTCGTCGACGGCACCGTCGGCGTCGTCGTCGCCATGAACCGCCGAGAGGAGGCCAGGCGCTGGCTCGCCGGGCTCGGCGACCGGGTCGTGGCGCTCGGCAGCCTGGAGGCCAAGGGCCTGGAGTACGACGCCACGGTCGTCGTCTCCCCGGCGGAGATCGCGGACGAGTCCCCGGCCGGCCTGCGGGTGCTGTACGTCGCCCTCACCCGGGCGACCCAGCAGCTCACGGTGGTGTCGGCGGAGCGGGACGCGCCGGACGCCGCCGGAGTCCCGGATCTCCTGAGGGACTGACCGGACCGGCCCGGGAGATTGGTCCGAAGGAACTCCCGGTACGGGAATGGCCTTACGGGATCCGTTTGTTAGCCTTGACGTGACACCGGCCCGATCCAAGCCCCCGGGCCCAACCTTCGTCGCTACGAGCGACCACTTGCCGCGAGGCGAGCATGGCGGGTCGGTGTCACTGAAAGTCCGAGAGGCCCACGTCACCCTGTGACGTGGGCCTCTCGTCATGTGACCCCGCCCGCGAACAAAAGGTTCGCAATCCCACCCGGCTAACGCCTACTCGACGGTAGGTGCGACGATCGGACGGCATCCAGCGACACAGGTGAAAGCAGAGGAAGTCGGCCATGGCAACGGCGCCCAGCGTCTCCTACTCGATTACGGTCCGGCTCGAGGTGCCCGCCAGCGGAACCGCGGTCTCCCAGATCACCACGGCCGTAGAGTCCCACGGAGGCTCGGTGACCGGCCTCGACGTGACCGCTTCCGGCCACGAGAAGCTGCGGATCGACGTCACCATCGCGGCGACTTCCACGGCTCACTCCGAGGAGATCGTCGAACAGCTGCGCGGTATCGAGGACGTCACCCTCGGCAAGGTCTCGGACCGTACGTTCCTCATGCACCTCGGCGGCAAGATCGAGATGCAGTCCAAGCACCCCATCCGCAACCGTGACGACCTCTCCATGATCTACACGCCGGGTGTGGCCCGCGTCTGCATGGCGATCGCCGAGAACCCCGAGGACGCCCGCCGCCTCACCATCAAGCGCAACTCCGTTGCGGTCGTGACGGACGGCTCGGCCGTGCTGGGCCTCGGCAACATCGGCCCGAAGGCCGCCCTGCCGGTCATGGAGGGCAAGGCGGCCCTCTTCAAGCGGTTCGCCGGCATCGACGCCTGGCCGCTGTGCCTGGACACCCAGGACACCGACGCGATCGTCGAGATCGTCAAGGCCATCGCCCCCGGCTTCGCGGGCATCAACCTGGAGGACATCTCCGCGCCCCGCTGCTTCGAGATCGAGGCCCGGCTGCGTGAGGCCCTCGACATCCCCGTCTTCCACGACGACCAGCACGGCACCGCGATCGTGGTGCTGGCGGCGCTGACGAACGCGCTGCGTGTGGCCGGAAAGGCCATCGAGAACATCCGGGTCGTCATGTCCGGTGCCGGCGCGGCCGGTACGGCCATCCTCAAGCTGCTGATCGCCGCGGGCGTGAAGAACGCCGTCGTCGCCGACATCCACGGCGTCGTGCACGCGGGCCGCGACGACCTCGTCGACGCCGCCCCGGACTCGCCGCTGCGCTGGATCGCCGACAACACCAACCCCGAGGGCCTGACGGGCACGCTGAAGGAGGCCGTGCGCGGCGCGGACGTCTTCATCGGCGTGTCGGCGCCCAACGTGCTCGACGGTGACGACGTGGCCGCGATGGCCGAGGGCGCGATCGTGTTCGCGCTCGCGAACCCCGACCCCGAGGTCGACCCGACGATCGCCCGTCAGACCGCCGCGGTGGTCGCCACCGGCCGCTCCGACTTCCCGAACCAGATCAACAACGTGCTGGTCTTCCCGGGTGTCTTCCGCGGTCTGCTGGACGCCCAGTCCCGCACGGTCAACACCGAGATGATGATCGCGGCGGCCAAGGCCCTCGCGGACGTGGTGACCGAGGACGAGCTCAACCCGAACTACATCATTCCGAGCGTCTTCAACGACAAGGTCGCGGGTGCGGTCGCCGGTGCGGTGCGGGACGCCGCGCGGGCGGCGGGAGTCGCTCCGTAGCCGTCCGGGAGCCGGCATCGGTGTGGCCGGGCTGTGAGGATTGCCACGACGAGCCTGACTCCGGCGCGTCGTGGAACCCGGGCCTCCTGACCGACGTTTATCGTGTCGGCCAGGCTCAGCCCTCCTGTCGTGTGACTCCCAAGGGTGTTCTCACGACTCCCAGGGGTGCCGGATTGGCTTTCCCGCCGCAGGTAGGGGCAGGATGCGTCCCTGGGCGCGAGGGTCTGACGACGGACCCGGGTCCTGCGACTGTCCGAGGGCCCTGGCAGCATCGACTTCGCTGTGCCCACTATGCGGCTCCGCCGCGTGGCACGCCTCAACAGCAAGAAGAACACGGGAGTAACAACATGAACCGCAGTGAGCTGGTGGCCGCGCTGGCCGACCGCGCCGAGGTCACCCGCAAGGACGCCGACGCCGTGCTGGCCGCGTTCGCCGAGACCGTCGGTGAGATCGTCGCCAAGGGCGACGAGAAGGTCACCATCCCCGGCTTCCTGACCTTCGAGCGCACCCACCGTGCCGCTCGCACCGCGCGCAACCCGCAGACCGGCGACCCGATCCAGATCCCGGCCGGCTACAGCGTGAAGGTCTCCGCCGGTAGCAAGCTCAAGGAAGCCGCCAAGGGCAAGTAAGCCTTCGCGTACGCGACGGGACCTGCGTACGAGGCTCGGTAACGCGAATGGGGCGGCCACCCGGTCAGGGTGGCCGCCCCATCGTCGTAAGGATGGCCTTACGGCGTCCGGGTGACCGCCGGCCGAGGGCCGGCGGCCAGGTGAGTGACGGTCAGCCGAGTGCCTTGCCCGGGAGTTCGACCTTCGCGCCCGGGGCGACGGGCTTCTCCATGCTGTGCCCGCCCGGGGGACAACCCCCGGACCCCCGGCCCGGGGCGGCGTCGCCGGGGCCGGAGGGGCGAGGGTGTGGTCAGCCGAGTGCCTTGCCCGGGAGTTCGACCTTCGCGCCCAGGGCGACGAGCTTCTCCATGAAGTTCTCGTAGCCGCGGTTGATGAGGTCGATGCCGTGGACCCGGGAGGTGCCCTGGGCGGCCAGGGCCGCGATGAGGTAGGAGAAGCCGCCTCGGAGGTCGGGGATGACCAGGTCGGCGCCCTGGAGGCGGGTGGGGCCGGAGACCACCGCCGAGTGGAGGAAGTTGCGCTGGCCGAAACGGCAGACGGAACCGCCCAGGCACTCGCGGTACAGCTGGATGTGCGCCCCCATCTGGTTGAGCGCGGAGGTGAAACCGAGGCGGGACTCGTAGACCGTCTCGTGGACGATGGACAGCCCCGTGGCCTGCGTCAGCGCCACCACCAGCGGCTGCTGCCAGTCCGTCTGGAAGCCGGGGTGCACGTCGGTTTCGAGGGCGATGGACTTCAACTGGCTGCCCGGGTGCCAGAAGCGGATGCCCTCGTCGTCGATCTGGAAGGCACCGCCCACCTTCCGGTAGGTGTTCAGGAACGTCATCATCGAGCGCTGCTGGGCGCCGCGGACGTAGATGTTCCCCTCGGTGGCGAGCGCGGCGGACGCCCAGGAGGCGGCCTCCAGGCGGTCCGGGAGGGCGCCGTGGTTGTAGCCGCCGAGTTGGTCCACACCGGTGACGCGGATGGTGCGGTCGGTGTCCATCGCGATGATGGCGCCCATCTTCTGCAGGACGCAGATGAGGTCCTCGATCTCCGGCTCCACGGCCGCGTTCGAGAGCTCGGTGACGCCCTCGGCGAGGACCGCGGTGAGCAGCACCTGCTCGGTCGCGCCGACGGAGGGGTAGGGCAGCCGGATCTTCGTGCCGCGCAGGCGCCGCGGCGCCTCCAGGAACTGTCCGTCCGCCCGCTTCTCGATCGTCGCGCCGAACTGCCGCAGCACCTCGAAGTGGAAGTCGATGGGCCGGCCGCCGATGTCGCAGCCGCCGAGGCCGGGGATGAAGGCGTGACCGAGGCGGTGCAGCAGCGGACCGCAGAGGAGGATCGGGATGCGCGACGAGCCCGCGTGGGCATCGATGTCGGCGACGTTCGCGCTCTCCACATGTGTCGGGTCCATCACCAGCTCGCCCGGCTCCTCACCCGGACGGACCGTCACCCCGTGCAGTTGCAGCAGGCCGCGTACGACACGCACGTCACGGATGTCCGGAACGTTGCGCAGTCGACTCGGCTCACTGCCCAGCAGAGCGGCCACCATGGCCTTCGGTACGAGGTTCTTCGCACCGCGGACCCGGATCTCGCCCTCCAGCGGGGTTCCGCCGTGAACAATCAGTACGTCGTCAGAGCCGTTGACGGTCATGTATCTCGCGTTCCGATGAGTCGGGCAGGGACCAGAAGGGAAAGGGTAATCGCCGCCCACCCCCCTTCTGTAAGCCCAAGGACCGGCCAGGTCGGTCATAGCTCTGTCACAACACGAACCGTTCCGCGTCGGGCACATGGGGTCACCGGCGCGCGCGTGCGCGTGCGGCGCATCAGTGCGCCCTGAGCTGCGTTCACGGCCGTAGGGGCATTGGCTCCCCGCGCGAGGGGAAGATGCGGGATCATGTCTGGCATGACCGAGGTGTCCTCGCTCACAGGGCGGCTGCTCGTGGCCACGCCCGCCCTGGCGGACCCGAACTTCGACCGCGCGGTGGTGCTCCTTCTCGACCACGACGAGAAGGGCTCCCTCGGCGTCGTCCTCAACCGTCCGACTCCGGTGGACGTGGGGGACATCCTGGAGGGCTGGGCGGATCTCGCCGGCGCCCCCGGTGTCGTCTTCCAGGGCGGTCCGGTCTCCCTGGACTCGGCGCTCGGCGTCGCGGTCATCCCCGGCGGCACGTCCGTCGACGGCGCGCCGCTCGGCTGGCGCCGGGTGCACGGCGCGATCGGGCTGGTCGACCTGGAGGCCCCGCCGGAGCTGCTCGCCTCGGCGCTCGGGTCCCTGCGGATCTTCGCCGGGTACGCCGGCTGGGGGCCCGGCCAGCTGGAGGAGGAGCTGGTGGAGGGCGCCTGGTACGTCGTGGAGTCGGAGCCCGGTGACGTCTCCTCGCCGTCCCCGGAGAGGCTCTGGCGCGAGGTCCTGCGCCGCCAGCGCAACGAACTGGCGATGGTGGCCACGTACCCGGACGACCCTTCGCTCAACTGAGGCCTGTGAGCTTCAGTACCCTTGCGTTATGAGCACTCTTGAGCCTGAGACCCAGCCGCAGCGCGGGACTGGTACGGGGACCCTCGTAGAGCCGACGCCCCAGGTGTCCCACGGCGACGGTGACCACGAGCGCTTCGCCCACTACGTCCAGAAGGACAAGATCATGGCGAGCGCGCTCGACGGGACTCCCGTCGTGGCGCTGTGCGGCAAGGTCTGGGTGCCGGGCCGCGACCCGAAGAAGTACCCGGTGTGTCCCATGTGCAAGGAGATCTACGAGTCCATGGGCGCCGGCGGCGACGACAAGGGCAAGGGCGGCGACAAGTAACCCTCCTCCCCGCTGAGGTTCGTGAGGCCCCCGGGGCGCGTTTCGTGCGCCTCGGGGGCATTTGTCGTTCCCTGGCGTTGCACGGGGTGCGTCGGGTGGTCACAGAGTGGTTGAGACCTCTTGTCGGCGTGTTCCTGTAGTCCCTAGCCTCCGTGGTGTTGTGCAGAGCGAAACCGTCATTGCATATGCTGCAACGCCCGGAGGAAACGCTCCATGAAACTCTCCCCCCGTCTCCCCACCCTGGTACTGGCCGCCCTCGTCGTCACGGCCTGCGCCCCCCAGACGTCCGACAACGCCTCCTCCGACAAGGACGACACGTCCGGCACCCTGCGTGTCTGGCTCTTCCAGGAGGTCGGCAACAAGCCGAAGGAACAGGCCGTCGGCTCCGTCGTCACCGCCTTCGAGAAGGCCCACAAGGGCACGAAGGTCGACGTCGAGTACATACCGATCGACACCCGCGCCCAGCGCGTCAAGGCCGCCTTCAACGACCCGAAGTCCGCTCCCGACGTCATGGAGTACGGCAACACCGACACGGCCGGCTATGTGAAGGACGGCGGACTCCTCGACGTCACCGAGGAGTTCGGCGACTGGAGCGAGTCCAAGGACACCGACCCCACAGCGAAGCAGTCGGTCACCGTGGCCGGCAAGATCTACGGCGCGCCCCTCTACGTCGGCGTCCGCGCCCTCTACTACCGCACGGACGTCTTCGAGGAACTGGGCCTGGACGCCCCGACCACGATGGCCGAACTGGCCTCCACGGCCCGCGAGATCCGCGCCGCGAAGCCCGACCTGTACGGCCTGGTCGTCGGCGGCGCCTACACCTACGGCGCGATGCCCTTCGTCTGGGCCAACGGCGGCGAACTCGCCACCGGCAAGGGCGGCTCGTACTCCTCCGGCATCGACAGCGCCGCCGCCCAGAAGGGCATCAAGGCGTACACGTCCCTCTTCGGTGACGACAACTGCCCCGCCGCCAAGTGCGCCGGGATGGGCGGCAACGACACGATCACCGCGTTCGCCGCGGGCAAGGCGGCCATGGCGATCGGCGGCGACTTCAGCCACACCGCCGTCGAGGCCGGCAAGGTCAAGGGCAAGTACGCGGTGGTGCCGCTGCCGGGCGTCACCTCGGGCTCGATCGCCCCGGCGTTCGCCGGCGGCAACAACATCGGCGTCCTCAAGAGCACTTCGCACCGCACCCTCGCCGTCGACCTGATGGAACAGCTCGCCTCGAAGAAGTCGCAGACCGCGCTCTTCGACGCGATGGGGTTCCTACCGACCTTCGGTGACGTACGGCAGCAGGTCGCGGCGAAGCAGCCCTTCGTGAAGCCCTTCGTCGAGACCCTCTCCGCCGGTACCAGGTTCGTCCCCGCCTCGCCCGCCTGGTCCCAGATCGACTCCTCGCTGGTCCTGCCGACCATGCTCCAGGAGGTCATCAGCGGCAAGAAGGACGTGGCCGCGGCGTCGAAGGACGCGGCGACCGAGATGAACGACGCCTTCAGTTCCGCGGGGTGACGCCGATGAACGACCGCACGGCGCCGCCCGACGCCCCGCCCGGCCGCACCGTCGAGGCCGCTCCGGCGGCCCCGGCCGGGCGGGCCCCCGGCGCCGGACCCGCCAAGGACACCGGGTCCGGCGCGGCCCCGTCCCGCCGCCCGCGCCGCGGGCCCGTGAGGGGCGGCTCCCCGCTCGCGCGGGGCCGCTGGACCCCCTGGCTCTATCTCGCCCCCGCCCTCGTCGTCCTCGGCGGGCTGCTCGTCTACCCCATCTACCAACTCGGCCTGATCTCGCTCTTCCAGTACACCCAGGCCCAGGTCAGCGGCGGCGAACCGACCACCTTCAAGGGCCTGGGCAACTACGCCGAACTGTTCGGCGACGACCAGTTCTGGCAGGTCCTGCTGGCCACGGTCGTCTTCGCGGTGGCCTGTGTCCTGTCCACGATGGCGGTCGGCTGCGCCCTCGCCGTCCTCCTCACCCGTGTGCGCGCCCTGCCCCGGCTCGCGCTGATGCTGGCCGCGATGGGCGCCTGGGCGACGCCGGCCGTCACCGGCTCGACGGTCTGGCTGCTCCTCTTCGACCCCGACTTCGGCCCCGTCAACCGCATGCTGGGACTGGGCGACCACTCCTGGACGTACGGCCGGTACAGCGCCTTCCTCCTCGTCCTGCTCGAAGTGGTCTGGTGCTCCTTCCCGTTCGTGATGGTCACGGTGTACGCCGGTATCCGCGCCGTCCCGGGCGAGGTGCTGGAGGCCGCCTCCCTGGACGGCGCCTCGCAGTGGCGCATCTGGCGCTCGGTCCTCGCGCCGATTCTCCGGCCGATCCTGACCGTCGTCACCATCCAGTCCGTCATCTGGGACTTCAAGGTCTTCACCCAGATCTACGTCATGACGAACGGCGGCGGCATCGCCGGCCAGAACCTCGTCCTGAACGTGTACGCCTACCAACAGGCCTTCGCCTCCTCGCAGTACGGCCTCGGCTCCGCGATCGGCGTGGTGATGCTGCTGATCCTGCTGGCCGTCACGCTCGGGTATCTGCGGCTGTTGCGCAGGCAGGGGGAGGAACTGTGAGTCTTCTCCGTGCCCAGCTACGGCGTCCCTGGCGGCTGGCCGCCGAGGCGTCCGCGCTGCTGATCGCGGTCGCCGTGGCCTTCCCCCTCTACTGGATGGTGCTCAGCGCCTTCAAACCGGCCGGTGAGATCGAGTCGTCCGAGCCCCGGCCCTGGACGCTCGCGCCCTCCCTGGACTCCTTCCGGCGCGTCTTCGAACAACAGGAATTCGGTCGTTACTTCCTCAACAGCCTTGTCGTGGCGTGCAGTGTGGTGCTCGCCTCGGCGCTGATCGCGTTTCTCGCGGCGACCGCCGTGACCCGATTCCGGTTCCGCTTCCGGACCACCCTGCTGATCATGTTCCTGGTGGCCCAGATGGTGCCCGTCGAGGCGCTGACGATCCCCCTGTTCTTCCAGATGCGGGACTTCGGTCAGCTGAACACACTGGGCTCGCTGATCCTGCCGCACATCGCCTTCTCGCTGCCCTTCGCGATCTGGATGCTGCGCGGATTCGTGAAAGCCGTACCGGAGGCGCTGGAGGAGGCCGCGTACATCGACGGGGCGAGCCGCGCGCGATTCCTGTGGCAGATCCTTTTCCCGCTCGTCTTCCCCGGCCTGGTCGCCACGAGCGTGTTCTCCTTCATCTCCGCCTGGAACGACTTCCTGTTCGCCAAGTCGTTCCTCATCAGCGACACCTCGCAGTCGACCCTGCCGATGGCGCTGCTCGTCTTCTACAAGCCGGACGACCCGGACTGGGGCGGTGTGATGGCGGCCTCCACGGTGATGACGATTCCGGTGCTGGTGTTCTTCGTACTCGTACAGCGACGTCTGGTCTCCGGGCTGGGCGGAGCGGTCAAGGACTGACATGAGTGAACTGATTCCGGCACCCCGCGCCGTCGTCGCCGCGGCCGGCGAGATACGGCTGACGGCCCGCTCCCGGCTCTACGCCGACACCGGGCTGGAGGGCGTCGGCCACTGGCTGCGCACCGCCCTCTGGCAGGCCACCGGCCTGCCGCTGCGCGAGGGACGGGAGCTCGACGACATCCGCGGCGACGGCATCGGACTCCGGCTCGATCCCACACTCGGCCCCGAGCAGTACCGCCTCGTCAGCGACCAGGACGGCGTTCTCGTCGAAGGCGGCAGCGCGGCCGGTGTCTTCTGGGGCGCCCAGACCCTGCGGCAGCTCCTGGGCCCCGACGCGTACCGAAGGGCCCCGCTCGGCCCCGCCCGCACCTGGGCCGTACCGCACCTCACGATCGAGGACGCGCCCCGCTTCCCGTGGCGCGGCCTGATGCTCGACGTGGCCCGGCACTTCATGCCGAAGGAAGGCGTCCTGCGCTACCTCGACCTGATGGCGGCGCACAAACTCAACGTCTTCCACTTCCACTTGACGGACGACCAGGGCTGGCGCGTCGAGATCGAGCGGTACCCGAAGCTCACCGGGACCGGCTCCTGGCGGACGCGCACGAAATTCGGCCACCGGGCCTCACCGTTGTGGGAGGAGAAGCCGCACGGTGGTTTCTACACCCAGGACGACATCCGGGAGATCGTCGCCTACGCCGCCGAGCGGCATATCAGTGTCGTCCCCGAAATCGACGTACCCGGCCACTCGCAGGCCGCCATCGCCGCGTACCCGGAACTCGGCAACACCGACGTCATCGACACCACCACCCTCTCGGTCTGGGACAGCTGGGGAATCTCCCCGAACGTACTCGCCCCCACCGACAACACCCTGCGCTTCTACGAGGGGGTGTTCGAGGAACTCCTCGATCTCTTCCCGGCGGACGCCGCCGAGTTCTCGGCGTTCGTCCACATCGGCGGCGACGAATGCCTCAAGGACCAGTGGAGGCGGTCGCCCACCGCACAGGCCCGCATCAAGGAACTCGGCCTCGCCGACGAGGACGCGTTGCAGTCGTGGTTCGTCGGACACTTCGACACGTGGCTCTCCGCGCGCGGGCGCCGGCTCATCGGGTGGGACGAGATCCTGGAGGGCGGGCTCGCCGAAGGCGCCGCGGTCTCCTCCTGGCGCGGCTACCAGGGCGGCATCGCGGCGGCCCGCGCGGGCCACGACGTCGTCATGTGCCCCGAGCAGCAGGTGTACTTGGACCACCGGCAGCACGGGGGCGCGGACGAACCCGTCCCCATCGGCTACGTCCGCACCCTGGAGGACGTCTATCGGTTCGAGCCCGTTCCACCGGAGTTGACACCCGCCGAGGCCGGGCACGTCCTGGGCGCACAGGCCAACCTGTGGACCGAGGTGATGGAGGACCAGGGGCGCGTGGACTACCAGGCCTTCCCTAGGGTCGTCGCCTTCGCCGAGGCCGCCTGGAGCGACCTGCCCGCGCCCGCGGAACGGGACTTCGCCGACTTCGAGCGGCGGATGGCCGTCCACTACCGGCGACTTGACGCCCTGGGGGTCGGCTACCGGCCGCCCGCGGGACCGCTGCCCTGGCAGCGGCGGCCCGGGGTGCGGGGCCGGCCGATCGAGGGGGCGCCGCCGCACAAGTAGGAGACGAGGACCCGGGGGAGAAACCCGACAGGGGTCACCGAAGAGTGTCAATCGGTATGCACCGGTGATGCCGTGCGAAAACGGGCCATCTCCCCGGTGAGGTGGGCGAATGCCTCCTAGCGGACCCCCGCGTCGGCGTCCTGCGAAGATGTGCCAGAGTTGCCACGTCCGCCCTGTCAGCACGTACCGTACGGCAACACAGGTGGGACCAGGTGGGGCAGCGGGAAGGGGCAGCCGGTTTTGACCACGCACGCACCGCAGGCGGGGCAGTCCGTGACGCTGCCCACAACGCTGGACGAGGCCGTGACGGCGTTGGCCGCCACGCCCGCCGCCGTGCCCGTGGCCGGCGGCACCGACCTGATGGCCGCCGTCAACTCCGGGCAGCTCAGGCCCGCCGCCCTGGTCGGCCTCGGCCGGATCAGCGAGATCCGCGGCTGGCAGTACCTGGACGGCCACGCCCTGCTCGGCGCGGGTCTCACCCACGCCCGCATGGGCCGCCCCGACTTCGCCGCGCTCATCCCGGCCCTCGCTGCCTCCGCGCGCGCGGCCGGCCCGCCGCAGATCCGCAACGCGGGCACCCTGGGCGGCAACATCGCCTCCGCGTCCCCCACCGGCGACGCGCTTCCGGTGCTGGCCGCCCTGGAGGCGACGCTGATCATCGCGGGCCAGGGCGGGGCCCGCCGGGAGATCCCGGTGTCGCACCTGCTGGCCGGGATGGACATGCTGCGCGCCGGTGAACTCATCGGCTTCGTGCGCGTGCCCCTGCTGCACGCCCCGCAGGTCTTCCTCAAGGCGACCGGCCGCACCGGCCCGGGCCGGGCGCTCGCGTCCGTCGCCCTGGTCCTCGATCCCGCCCGCCGCGGGGTCAGGTGCGCGGTGGGCGCCATAGCGCCGATGCCGCTCAGACCCCTGGACGCCGAGCAGTGGGTCGCCCGGCTGATCGACTGGGACAACAGTCGCGCGATCGTCCCGGAGGCGCTCAGCGCCTTCGGCGAGTACGTCGCCGCGGCCTGCATTCCCGACCCGGTGCCGGCCGAGGACGGCTCCGTACAACAGCTTCCGCCCGCCGTACTGCACCTGCGGCGCACCGTCGCCGCGCTGGCCCGACGAGCACTGGGGAGGGCACTGTCGTGACCGACGACCAGCACGGGGAAGGCAGGCCCCAGGGCGGGGGCCGCTGGGACCCGCTCCCTCAGGGTGACTACGACGACGGCGCCACCGCCTTCGTCAAGCTCCCCGAAGGCGGCATCGATGCCCTCCTGGCCGCCGCAGACCCGCTCGCCGCACCCGGTCACGGCTATGTGCCGCCGCCGATAACGGTGACGCCGGGCACGGGCACCGACCCCGCGGCGGGTACCTGGGGGGTGCCCGCCGACGGAGTCCAGTGGCCCGACCCGAACGCCGTGCCCCAGGACGCGGGGAACGACCGGTTCACGTACCACCAGGGCGGCACCGGGCAGTGGAACTTCGAGGAGAGTGCCGCGGCGGAGGCCGCGCGGACCGCCCAGGCCTCGGGTCAGGACGTGACCGGGCAGTGGTCGATCCCCGTCGCCGACGGTGATCTTCCGGACGAATCGGGCGAGTTCACCACGTCGGCCCTGGTCGAGCAGTGGGGCGGCACCCCGCCCGCCACGCTCCCGGGGGGCGCCGCCGCGCCCTGGGCGACCGAGGCCGCGGGCCAGCCCTGGGGACAGCAGGCGGAAGGCCTGGTCTCCGAGCCGCACACGCACCTGGAGCCCGGCCCGCCCGGATCCGAACAGCCCCGGTCGCACGCGCCCGAGGCCGCGCGTGCGCACCTGGCCGAACGGCCCGCCGAGTCGTACGCGCCCGCGCCGCGCCCCGAGTCCGAGGCGCCCGCCGAACCGCCGTACACCGGAGCCCCCGCCGAACCGTTCGCAGGCGCCTCACAGGCTGCCCACGGCGTCGGTGAGGCCCCTGGAGCCACCGAGGTGCCCGAGGAGGCCCAGGGGGCCGCTGAGGCCGCCGAGGGGGCCACGGAGGCGGATGCCGGCGAGGAGACCGCCGCAGGGTCGGAGACGGCCGACGCGCAGCGGGCCGCGGAGGCCGACGAGGCGCTCGCGACCTCTGCCGCCGCGGAGGCCTCGGACACGGCGGAGACCACCGACCCGGCAGGGGCCCCGGACGCTCCGGACGTCCAGGACGGCGAGGCGGCGCCCCCGCCGTCCGGTGAGGAACACCCCCTCGCCTCCTACGTCCTGCGCGTCAACGGCGTGGACCGCCCCGTCACCGACGCGTGGATCGGCGAGTCGCTGCTCTACGTGCTGCGCGAGCGGCTCGGCCTCGCGGGCGCCAAGGACGGCTGCTCGCAGGGCGAGTGCGGGGCCTGCAACGTCCAGGTCGACGGACGGCTCGTCGCCTCCTGCCTGGTGCCCGCCGTCACCGCGGCCGGCAGCGAGGTCCGTACGGTCGAGGGCCTGGCCGCCGACGGACAGCCCTCGGACGTACAGCGGGCGCTCGCCAAGTGCGGCGCCGTGCAGTGCGGGTTCTGCGTGCCGGGCATGGCGATGACCGTGCACGACCTCCTGGAGGGCAACCCGGCGCCCAGCGAGATGGAGACCCGTCAGGCCCTGTGCGGCAACCTGTGCCGCTGCTCCGGCTACCGCGGTGTCGTGGACGCGGTCAAGGAGGTCGTCGCCGAACGCGAGGCGCACGCCGCGGCGGACGCTGAGTCGGACGGCGACGAGCCACGTATTCCGCATCAGGCGGGTCCCGGAGCCGGCGGTGTCAACCCGTCGGCGTTCGAACCGGCCGAATCGCGTGACCGGGCGTACGGTCCCGGCCAGGGACAGGACGGAGGCCAGGAGTGACCAACGAAGCCGCCACCGCGACCACCGCCGCGGAGGCAGCCCCCGCCCCCGAACCGATCCCGCACGGCCTGGGCGTCTCCCTGCCGGCCACCGACGCCCGCGCGAAGACGGAGGGCACCTTCCCGTACGCCGCCGACCTGTGGGCCGAGGGCCTGCTGTGGGCGGCCGTCCTGCGCTCACCGCACCCGCACGCGCGCATCGTGTCCATCGACACCACCCACGCGCGCGAGATGCCCGGCGTCCGCGCCGTCGTCACCCACGAGGACGTGCCGGGCACGCCGGTCCACGGCCGCGGCAAGGCAGACCGCCCGGTGTTCGCCTCCGAGGTCGTGCGCCACCACGGCGAGCCCATCGCGGCCGTCGCCGCCGACCACCCCGACACCGCGCGCATGGCCGCCGCCGCCGTCATCGTCGAGTACGAGGTCCTCGACCCGGTCACCGACCCCGAACAGGCCTTCGAGGCCGAGGCCCTGCACCCCGACGGCAACCTGATCCGGCACATCCCGCTGCGGCACGGCGACCCGGACGCGGCCGGCGACATCGTCGTCGAGGGCCTCTACCGCATCGGCCGCCAGGACCCCGCCCCGATCGGCGCCGAGGCCGGCCTCGCCGTCCCGCGTCCCGACGGCGGCGTCGAGCTGTACGTGGCCTCCACGGACCCGCACACCGACCGCGACACGGCCGCCGCCTGCTACGGCCTGGAACCGGAACGCGTCAAGGTCGTCGTCACCGGCGTCCCCGGCGCCACCGCCGACCGCGAGGACCAGGGCTTCCAACTCCCGCTCGGCCTCCTGGCGTTGAAGACCGGCTGCCCGGTCAAGCTCACCGCGACGCGCGAAGAGTCCTTCCTCGGGCACGTCCACCGACACCCCACCCTCCTGCGCTACCGCCACCACGCCGACGCCGAGGGCAAGCTGGTCAAGGTCGAGGCGCAGATCCTGCTCGACGCGGGCGCCTACGCCGACACCTCCTCGGAGGCGCTGGCCGCCGCCGTCTCGTTCGCCTGCGGGCCGTACATCGTCCCGAACGCGTTCATCGAGGGCTGGGCCGTACGCACCAACAACCCGCCCTCCGGCCACGTACGCGGCGAGGGCGCCATGCAGGTGTGCGCCGCCTACGAGGCGCAGATGGACAAGCTGGCGAAGAAACTCGGCCTCGACCCGGCGGAACTGCGGCTGCAGAACGTGATGGCCACCGGGGACGTCCTCCCCACCGGCCAGACGGTGACCTGCCCGGCGCCGGTCGCCGAACTGCTCCAGGCCGTACGGGACTTCCCCCTCCCCGCGCTCCCCAAGGACACCCCCGAGGACGAGTGGCTGCTGCCCGGCGGCCCCGAGGGCGCGGGCGAACCGGGCGCGGTGCGCCGGGGCGTCGGCTACGGCCTGGGCATGGTGCACATGCTGGGCGCCGAGGGCGCCGACGAGGTCTCCACCGCCACGGTCCGCGTCCAGGACGGCGTGGCCACGGTGCTGTGCGCGGCCGTCGAGACGGGACAGGGCTTCACCACCCTGGCCCGGCAGATCGTCCAGGACACCCTGGGCATCGACGAGGTCCACGTGGCACCGGTCGACACCGACCAGCCGCCGGCCGGCCCCGGCTGCCGAGGCCGCCACACCTGGGTGTCGGGCGGCGCGGTGGAACGCGCCGCGAAAATGGTCCGCACCCAACTGCTCCAGCCCCTGGCGCACAAGTTCGGCATGTCCACCGAGCTGCTCCAGATCACCGACGGCAAGATCACCTCGTACGACGGAGTCCTGTCGACCACCGTCACCGAGGCGATGGACGGCAAGGAACTCTGGGCGACCGCGCAGTGCCGCCCGCACCCGACCGAGCCCCTGGACGAGACCGGTCAGGGCGACGCCTTCGTGGGCCTGGCGTTCTGCGCGATCCGCGCGGTGGTGGACGTCGACATCGAACTCGGCTCGGTACGCGTCGTCGAACTGGCCCTCGCCCAGGACGTCGGCCGGATCCTCAACCCGACCCAGCTGGTGGCCCGGATCGAGGGCGGCGTCACGCAGGGCGTGGGCATCGCCCTCACGGAGAACCTGCGCAGCGCGCGCGGGCTGATCCGCCATCCCGACCTCACCGGGTACGCCCTGCCGACGGCCCTGGACGCGCCGGAGATCCGGATCGTGAAACTGGTCGAGGAACGCGACGTGGTCGCCCCCTTCGGGGCGAAGGCCATCAGCGCGGTGCCGGTGGTGACGTCCCCCGCGGCGATCGCCGCGGCCGTCCGCGCCGCGACCGGCCGCCCGGTCAACCGACTGCCGATCCGCCCGCAGGCGGCGGTGGTGACGAACCAGTGAGCCACGAGGACGCCCCCGAGGGGCCGCGCTACGAACCGACGCCCGGCGTGGGGAAGCTGGCGGGCTGGATCCTGCTGTTCCTGCTGGCGGCGATCGTCGTGGTGCTGGGCGGTATCTACCTCACGTGACGCGCGGGGTCGTGCTGATCACCGGGGTGATGGCGGCCGGTAAGTCCACGGTCGCGCAGGCGCTCGCGGAGGGGCTGCCGAGGGCCGCACATGTCCGGGGTGATGTGTTCCGGCGGATGGTCGTGTCGGGCCGGGAGGAGTACGAGCCCGGTGGCGGGGGTGGCGGCGAGGCCCAACTCCGGCTCAGGTACCGGCTGTCGGCGGCGACCGCGGACACGTACGCGGAGGCCGGTTTCACGGCGGTCGTGCAGGACGTGGTGCTGGGCGCCGACCTGACGGCGTACACCCGGCTGGTACGCACCCGTCTGCTGTACGTCGTGGTGCTGGCGCCGAGCCCGGAGTCGGTCGCGGCGCGCGAGGCCGGGCGGGCCAAGACGGGCTACGGCGCCTGGACGGTCGCGGAACTGGACGCGGTGCTGCGGACGGAGACGCCACGCATCGGCTTGTGGCTGGACTCGTCGGGACTGTCGGTGGGGGAGACCGTGGCGGAGATCCTCGCGGGATGGGAACGCGCGAGGGTGGTTTGACGTCTCCCTGCGTGGAGTGCCCGGCGCGGGACGCCCGGTGCGCGGTCCGGCATGAGGTCTGTCGTGGGGTTCGGCGCCGAGCGTTCGGGGTGGGCGTTCGGCGGGGGCGTTCGGTCCGGGGCGTTGTCAGTGGCGGCACGTAGTGTTCTGGCAGTGGGGACGGGGCGGGAGTCGGGGTGACCGCCGGAGCCGCGGTGGGCCGCGCGTGCCCTGCGCGGGGGCTGTGGGACACGGGGCTGTGGGACACGTACATGCGGGGGAACACATGAGCTGCACGACGACTGATCCGGGCCCGGCGACCGATGCCGGCCCGGTGACGATCACACTGACCGAGGCCGAGTTGGGCCCGTACGTCACGCACGCGTCGACGCGCCGCTGGCTGACCGGCCCCGGACTGCCGGGCGGCGACGGCCTGTTCACGTTCGCGGAACTGCGCCGCCAGGGCCTGCGTACGGTGGCCGACTCGACCGCCGACACGGACCGCCTGGTGTCCGAGCTGTGCGACCAGCTGGTCATAGGCGGACTGGTGGGCCCCGGCGGCCACGAGACGGAGTCGGTCCTGCTGGACGGCGCGACCGGAGAGATCTCCACGACCCACTTCCTGCACGACCGCCCCGACCTGATGGGCCGCCGCCCGCTCGCCCCCTCGCTGGAGAGGCTGGTGCGGTTCGCGACGGCGACCGACGAACTCGCCGCACTGCGGGGCCAGTTCGCGTCCTACGCGGGCCGTTTCGGGCCGGAGACGGTCGCGGAGGCCTCCCGTCAGCTCCTGGCCGTCTTCAAGGAGGGCACGGGCGGCGAGGTCCCGCCGTTCTGGAAGATGGCGGCCCTGATCCGCCCGCTGTCCCTGGTTGCCGGACCGGGCGCCCGGTCCGGCCTCGCCCTGGACCTCCCGGCCCGCCTCCTGGACCAGGAGTTCGGCCGCGGCAAGGTCGCCCGCTACGAGGACGTCGACTTCCCCGCGACCCTCACCCACGAACCGACCCGCCGCTTCCTGCGCGAGACGGGCCTGCCCGAGGACGCCTTCCTCTTCCACCTCGACACGGACGCGCCGCTGACGACCCTGGCGGAACACCACGCCGACGACCCCTCGGCCGAACTCCCCGCCCGCGCGGCCCACTTGATCCGCCTGGGTGACCTGGTCGAGAACAACAGCCTGGTGATCGACGGCACCACGGGCGCGGTCCTCAACTGGAGCGAACCCGAAGCGACCCTGTACCCCCTCAACACGGACATCTCCACCCTGGGCTTCACTCTCTGGCTCCTGCACCGCGAAAGAGCCATCGACGAGGACCTCTCCCACGGCCTGACCGCGGACACCTACGACCAGCTGGCCGCGACGATGATCGACGTCCTCTCGACGGTCGACCCCACGGGCACGACGACACCGGCCGGCCGCCACTACTGGACGGAACTGTTCCGGGACGAGGCGTGCGGGGCGCTGTGACCGCGAAGCACGAGGAGGCACCGGAGGCCGCCGACCGTGTGGGCGACCTCGTATCCCGGAGAGGGCGGCGAAGGTGGAAGTACTGGAGGCCGTAGCGGGATTCGAACCCACGTAACTCGCTTTGCAGGCGAGCCCCTAAACCACTCGGGCATACGGCCGGGTCGGTGGAGCGGTGCTCCGGTCCGGTCCTGGTGAGATGACCGTATGGCGAGGCGGGGAGGGGCTCAAGGGAATCGCGGGGGCTGCAACGGGACTGCCACACGCCGTTCACGGAAGGGGGAGCGGGGGCGGGTGGTCGTACGACCAAGGTCTCGGGTCCGGCCCTTCCTCTGACAGGGGTCACCGTGGGTCTTGGGCCTTACGCTGGCGGTCATGAGCGTTCTGGAGCCGCGGGATGACGCCGGCGTGGAGACCACCGCTGACCTGGCCGCCGTCGAGGAGGCCGTGCTGGGGCGGTCGTATCGGGCGCTCAGTGCGGGGATCGTGTCCGTCGTGCTGCTCATCGCGTTCGAGGCGACCGCCGTGGGGACGGCGATGCCGGTCGCGGCGCGGGAACTGGACGGGGTGTCCCTGTACGCGTTCGCGTTCTCGGGGTACTTCACGACCTCCCTGTTCGGGATGGTGCTGTCCGGGCAGTGGTCGGACCGGCGGGGGCCGCTCGGCCCGTTGACCGCCGGGATCGGGGCCTTCGCGGCGGGGCTGGTGTTGTCCGGGACCGCCGGTGTGATGTGGATGTTCATCCTCGGGCGGGCCGTGCAGGGACTCGGGGGCGGGCTGGTGATCGTTGCCCTGTACGTCGTGGTGGGGCGGGCCTACCCCGAGCGGTTGCGGCCGGGGATCATGGCGGCTTTCGCGGCGGCCTGGGTCGTGCCGTCGATCGTCGGGCCGCTCGCCTCGGGGGCGGTGACCGAGCATCTCGGGTGGCGGTGGGTGTTCCTCGGGATTCCCGTGCTGGTGGTCTTCCCGCTGGCGCTCGCGCTGCCGCAGATACGGCGACGGGCGTCCGGGGCGGTCGAGGGCGGTGCGGGGGGTGGCTCGCTCGACAGGCGGCGCATCCGGCTCGCCCTCGGGATCTCGATCGGGGCCGGGCTGCTCCAGTACGCCGCGCAGGATCTGCGGTGGCTGTCGATCCTGCCGGGTGCGGTGGGCGTGGCGCTGCTGGTGCCCGCCGCGCTGGGGCTGCTGCCGCGCGGTACCTGGCGCGCGGCGCGCGGGCTGCCGTCCGTGGTGCTGCTGCGCGGGGTCGCCGCGGGGTCCTTCATCGCCGCCGAGTCCTTCGTGCCGCTGATGCTGGTCACCCAGCGGGGGCTGTCCCCGACGCTCGCCGGGTTCTCGCTCGCGGCGGGCGGCGGGACGTGGGCGCTGGGGTCGTGGGTGCAGTCCAGGCCGCGCGTGGAGCCGTACCGGGAACGGCTGATGACGGTGGGGATGGTGCTGGTCGCCGCCGCGATCGCCGCCGCGCCGAGTGTGCTGATCCCGTCCGTACCCGCCTGGATCGTCGCCGTCGCCTGGGCGTTCGGGTGCCTGGGGATGGGGCTGGTGATCTCCTCCACCAGCGTGCTGCTGCTCCACCTCTCCGCCCCGAAGGAGGCCGGTACGAACTCCGCCGCCCTCCAGATCTCCGACGGGCTGTCCAACGTCATCCTGCTGGCGACGGGCGGCGCCGCGTTCGCCGCGCTGGGCGGCGGCACCGTCAGCCACGCGGCCACGGGGGCCTCCGGCTCCCATCCGGCCGCGTTCGTCGCGGTGTTCCTGCCGATGGCGGGGGTGGCGTTGGTGGGGGCATGGGTGACGACACGGATCCGAGTGGGGGAGCGGGAGCGGTGAGGCGGGTGCCGGGCGGGTGTGGTGGGGCCGGGGCGTAAAACGGTCGTGGCCCCGTGATCGCTGCAACTAGCCTCCCCCCATGCGCGAGTCCATAGACGAGTCCATGCACGAACCCATGCACGAACCCGCTGATGAGCCCCCGCGCGAGCCCCCGCACCACCTCGCCCTCCGCCTCGACCCCTCCGACGGCCAGGCCCTCGACGACCTCGCCGACGCGTGCGGGTGTCTCCCGGAGGACCTCGCGCGGGAGGCCGTGCGCCGGTATCTGGAGGAAGAGGCCCGGCGGGTGCGTCTGGCCGGGGAGCGGCTTGCCTCGGCGCACGCCGACTTGCTGAGGAGGCTCGGGGAATGACACGTCATCTCACCGTCGCGGAGGTCACCGCGCTCGCCGAGGTCGCCTTCGGCGGGCGGGCTCCCGAGGTCAGGGAGGCCGGGCTGCTGGCGTCGGCCGTGCACCGGCCGCGGGCTCGGATGTGCGGTACGGCGGCCTACGAGGACGTGCACGAGCAGGCCGCCGCCCTGCTGCACGGCATCGCCGCCAACCATCCCCTCGTCGACGGCAACAAGCGCACCGCCTGGCTGGCCGCCGCGACCTTCCTCGCGGTCAACGGTGTCGATCTCGCCGACGTCGATCAGGATCTGGCGTACGCGCTGGTCATCGATGTGGCGTCCGGGGCGGAGGGGGACGTGGGAGTGATCGCGGGACGGCTGCGGGGGCTGTGACGTGGGTCCCAACCGCGGGCGACCCGGGCTGGTGTGCACGGTGACACGGTGGGGGCGCCGGTAGGGTGGCCCGGTTGTCATACGTAGCAGAGCAGCCCTGCCAGTCCGCTGAGCCGCCCGACCCTCGTACGGAGACCGTGACTACCACCGCCGCCTCCTCCCACCACCTTTCCCCCGCCTTCCCCGGCCGCGCCCCCTGGGGCACCGCCAGCAAGCTGCGCGCCTGGCAGGAGGGCGCGATGGAGAAGTATCTCCAGGAGCAGCCGCGTGACTTCCTCGCCGTCGCGACACCCGGCGCCGGGAAGACGACGTTCGCGCTGACGCTCGCGTCCTGGCTGCTGCACCACCATGTGGTGCAGCAGGTGACCGTCGTCGCGCCGACCGAGCATCTGAAGAAGCAGTGGGCGGAAGCGGCGGCGCGGATAGGGATCAAGCTCGATCCCGAGTACAGCGCGGGGCCGCTCGGGAAGGACTACCAGGGCATCGCGGTGACGTACGCGGGTGTGGGCGTGCGCCACATGCTGCACCGCAACCGGGTCGAGCAGCGCAAGACCCTCGTCATCCTCGACGAGATCCACCACGCCGGCGACAGCAAGTCGTGGGGCGAGGCGTGTCTGGAGGCCTTCGAGCCGGCCACGCGGCGGCTCGCGCTCACCGGTACGCCCTTCCGGTCCGACACCAACCCCATCCCCTTCGTCGCGTACGAAGAGGGGAACGACGGGATCCGGCGGTCCGCCGCCGACTACACGTACGGCTACGGCTCCGCCCTCTCCGACGGGGTCGTCCGGCCGGTCATCTTCATGAGCTACAGCGGCAACATGCGGTGGCGGACCAAGGCCGGCGACGAGATCGCCGCCCGGCTCGGCGAACCCATGACCAAGGACGCCATCAGCCAGGCCTGGCGTACGGCCCTGGACCCGCGCGGCGAGTGGATGCCCAGCGTGCTGCGCGCCGCCGACCGGCGGCTGACGGAGGTCAGGAAGGCCATCCCGGACGCCGGAGCGCTCGTCATCGCCTCCGACCAGGAATCCGCCCGCGCCTACGCCAAACTCATCCGCGAGATCACCGGCGACAAGGCGACCCTCGTCCTGTCCGACGACACCGGCGCGTCCAAGCGGATCGACGACTTCAGCGGCAGCAACGACCGCTGGATGGTCGCCGTCCGGATGGTGTCCGAGGGCGTCGACGTGCCGCGGCTGGCGGTCGGGGTGTACGCCACCACCATCTCCACCCCCCTCTTCTTCGCCCAGGCCGTCGGACGTTTCGTACGGTCCCGGCGGCGCGGCGAGACCGCCTCCGTGTTCCTCCCGACCATCCCCGACCTCCTCACCTTCGCCAACGAGATGGAGGTGGAACGGGACCACGCCCTCGACAAGCCGAAGAAGGAGGGCGAGGAGGACCCGTACGCCGAGTCCGAGAAGGAGATGGAGGAGGCGAACAGGGAAGAGGACGAGGACACCGGCGAGCAGGAACAGTTCTCCTTCGAGGCGCTGGAGTCCGAGGCCGTCTTCGACCGGGTGCTGTACGACGGTGCCGAGTTCGGGATGCAGGCCCACCCGGGGAGCGAGGAGGAGCAGGACTACCTCGGTATCCCCGGCCTCCTCGAACCCGATCAGGTGCAGATGCTGCTGCAGAAGCGGCAGGCCCGGCAGATCGCGCACAGCCGCAAGAAGCCGGACGACGAGGCCGACCTGCTCGAACTGCCCGCCGAGCGGCGGCCGGTGGTCTCCCACAAGGAGATGATGGAGCTGCGCAAGCAGCTCAACACGATGGTCTCCGCGTACACCCATCAGAGCGGCAAGCCCCACGGGGTGATCCACACCGAGCTGCGGCGGGTGTGCGGCGGGCCGCCGAGCGCCGAGGCCACGGCCGGACAGCTGCGACAGCGGATCGCCAAGGTGCAGGAGTGGGCCACGCGGATGCGGTGACATCGGACGCCGGCTGTCCGACGCGGGCGTACGCCGGGTCTCCTGTGCAGGCGTACGCCGGGTGTCCGATGCAGGAACACGCCGATGCGTGTGCCGGGGCATCCGCGGAGTCTGTACCGGGGCGTGTGCGCTGCGTGCGGGTGTGGTGCACGCCGGGTGCCGGGCGCCGCACATATACGGACGAAACCCAGTAGTCCGTACCGGTGAGTGACCGGATTCTGGACGTAGCCTTCCGCTCAGCGAACCGCCTTCGCTACTGTCCCGCTACGCACACGCCCCGTGGCAGCGCAGCCGCGGAGCGCAGCCTTGAAGCGACGCGGGTCGGCAACTGGCCGGTCCGCCCGCCGATCGGCGGCCTCTGAAGCGCGTCGCCGACGGGACTCGGTGACGCATCTTTGCCGCGAGGAGGCTGCCGACCTCACCACTTGGAGGAGTGGGCGTCGTGACCGCGGAGACCTCTCAGACGCTCGACCGGGGACTGCGTGTCCTCAAGCTGCTGGCCGATACGGACCACGGGCTGACCGTCACCGAGTTGTCCAACAAACTGGGCGTGAACCGGACCGTGGTGTACCGGTTGCTCGCCACGCTGGAGCAGCACGCCCTCGTACGGCGTGACCTGGGCGGTCGTGCCCGGGTCGGGCTCGGGGTGCTGAGGCTGGGCCGTCAGGTGCACCCACTGGTGCGGGAGGCGGCGTTGCCCGCCCTGCGGTCGCTCGCGGAGGACATCGGGGCGACCGCGCACCTCACGCTGGTGGACGGGGCGGAGGCGTTGGCCGTGGCCGTCGTCGAGCCGACGTGGACGGACTATCACGTGGCCTACCGGGCCGGGTTCCGGCATCCGCTGGACCGGGGGGCCGCCGGGCGGGCGATTCTCGCCGCCCGGCAGCAATCGGTGGTGGACGAGGCCGGGTACACCCTGACGCACGGTGAGTTGGAGGCGGGCGCCAGTGGGGCGGCGGCGCCGTTGATCGGGGTCACGGGGGTGGAGGGCAGTGTCGGTGTGGTGATGCTGGCCGACGCGGTGCCGGAGCGGGTGGGACCGCGGGTCGTCGACGCGGCTCGGGAAGTCGCCGAAGCGTTGCGCTGACCGACCGGACCGACCGGACCGACCGGAGCGACAGGGCTGACCGGGCCGGCCGCACTGACCGGGCTGACAGGGCTGACCGGGCCTTCGTCATCGACGAGTTCGGACTGTTCGGCATCCGCCCTGCCTCCTGTCTCTTGCCTCCGGCTTCCGGGGCCTGTCGGACCTGGTCGGGCCGAGAGCGGGCTGTGCTGTGACCGACCGCGGGCCGAGCCGTAATTCGTTTGACCGGGCCGCTGGTCAACGCTGCACTGTGGCCAGGCATTACGCGTCGTGGTGCCGGTATCAGAGGAGGCAGCGGCAGCGATGGAGATCCGTTCCACGACCGACAAGGATCTCGACGTCTTCGTCGACACCGTCCATGCCGCGTTCGGGCGCTTCCCGGAAACCCCGGTCGAGGGCGGCGGGCTCTGGTGGTCGGCGCTCGAAATGGAGCGCTGTCTGCTCGCCGTGACGCCGGACGGGCGGCCCGTCGGCACCGCCGCCGCGCACCCTTTCGAACTCACCCTGCCCGGCGAGACCCACGTCCCGACCTCCGGGGTGACCGCCGTCGGAGTCCTGCCCTCCCACCGGCGTCAAGGCGTGCTCAGCACCATGATGCGGCACCAGCTCGCCGAGTTCCGGGCCCGAGGAGAGTTCCTCTCCGTGCTGCTGGCCTCCGAGGCCACGATCTACGGCAGGTTCGGCTACGGGCCGGCGACCTACACGCAGCGACTGACGGTGCCGCGCCACCGGGCCGCCCTCGCCGCTCCCCGGGCCCGCACCGTGGCCGGCGCCCCGGCGACCGACTCGGACAACGCCTCGGACAACGGCTCGGTCGAGGTGGTGCGGCGCGCCGAGTGCGGCGAGATCCTGGAAGAGGTCTACGACCGGTATCGCCGCGCCCAGCCCGGTGCGCTGTCCCGGCCCCACCGCTGGTGGGCCCTGCGCGCGGGGCAGCCCCCGATCTCGCCTGCGCCGCGCTACGTCGCCGTCCACCGTGACGCCGACGGCGTCCCGGACGGGTACGCCAGCTACTCGATCGACGACCCCAACACCTTGACCGTCGACGAGACCATCGCCACCGACGACGCCGTCTTCACGGCCCTGGCCCGGTTCGTCCTCGGACACGACCTGGTCGGTCAGGTCGTGTTCCAGCACGTCCCGCCCGAACACCCGCTGCGCAGGCAGCTCGCGGACTTCCGCGCCGGCCAGGTGAGCGAGGACATGGACTGGCTCTGGGTACGGCTCCTCGACATCCCGCGTGCTCTGACCGCACGGGGCTGGTTCGCGGACGGCGAGCTCGTCCTCGATGTCGACGACCCGTTCCTCGGCGAACACGGCCGCTACCTGCTGACCGTCCGGGAGGGCAAGGCCGACTGCGTCCCCACGGACCGGGAGCCCGACCTGTCCCTGGACATACGCGACCTGGGCTCGGTCTACCTCGGCGGCACCGCCCCCAGCACGCTCGTGCGGGCCGGGCACATCCGGGCCCATCACCCGGGCGCGGCCACCCTCGCCGACGCCCTCTTCCGCACCGACCGTCCCCCGCACTGCCTGCACTGGTTCTGACCGCACCTCCGCCGACCCCGCGGGACGACTGCCCCCAGCCGCAGCTGCCCAGCCGCAGTCACCCGGCTGTAGCCACCGCAGCTGGGGGACAGGGCGGGACGGTCGAAGCGGTGGCAGGCCGTTCGGGCGGTGGCGATGGTGACGGTGGTGGTGGGCGATGCCGTCGGGAGTCCGTTCAGGCGGACCAAAGGCGTCGCGCGGCTCAGGTCGCCCAGCGTCTGGGGCTCCGGGCCGGTGGACGGCCACCCGCCGGTCCCGCACACCCCCGGCATCGGCGTCGAACCGCTCCCGGAGACCCTGCGCTGCCTCACCCTCGCGCGGCGAGACCTGTGGGTGGCCCGAGGGGTGCCTGAGAGATGGCCTGCCGGTGGTCCGACCCATGACCCGACCGGCCCTGGCCGGAAGTGACCGTCACGTTAGATTGATCCCGTGCTCTCTCGCCTCACGCGCCCCCGGGCCGTCGCCGTCTGCGCCCTGCCCGTCGTGGCCCTGCTCGCCACAGCCGTCTTCGCGCCGCTGCCGTTCTCGCTGACGCAGCCCGGGATGACGGCGAACGTCCTCGGCGAGAACAAGGGCACCCCGGTGATCACGGTCTCGGGCGCCCCGACCCGGGACACGACCGGACAGCTCCGTATGACGACCATCGAGGCGACCAATCCGGACACCCGGGTCTCGCTCGGTGACGTGCTCGGCGCCTGGTTCGCCACCGACCGTGCGGTCATGCCCCGTGACGCGGTCTACCCGAGCGGCCAGAGCGTCAAGGAGATCGAGAAGCACAACACCGAGCAGATGAAGGACTCCCAGGACGCGGCGACCGAGGCCGCCCTGAACTACCTCGACCTGTCCGGCAAGGACATCAAGGTCACGCTGAAGCTCGCCGACGTGGGCGGCCCCAGTGCCGGTCTGCTCTTCACCCTCGGCATCATCGACAAGCTGGACGGCGCCGCCGCCGGGGGCGATCTCACGGGCGGCTCCACCATCGCGGGCACGGGCACGATCGACGCGGCCGGTGAGGTCGGCGCGGTCGGGGGAGTGGCGCTGAAGACGCAGGCCGCGCAGCGGGACGGGGCGACGGTGTTCCTGGTGCCGAAGGACGAGTGCGCGGACGCGAAGTCCGAACTCCCCAAGGGGCTGCGGCTGATCCCGGTGAGCACGTTGAAGAGCGCGGTGAACGCGCTGACGGCCCTGGAGAGCGGGAAGGGCTCCGTACCGAGCTGCTAGCCCCCAGCCCCAGCGCCAGTCCTGGACCCAGCCCAAGCTCCAGACCTGAACTGGACCTGGACCTGTTGTCCCCACACAGACCAGACCTGCCCCAGGCTCTAACTAGTGGGCCATGGCCGGCTTCGGTGCGGACGCCAGGCGCAGGCCGACCTCGACGAGGGTCCAGCCGACGCGGGTGCGCAGGTCGCGCGAGGGCCTGGCCTCGGTGGCGAGGCGGTGGGCGTCGGCCTGGGCGCGGAGTTCGGCGGCGCGGTACCGGTGCAGGGCGAGGTGCGTCTCGGGATGCGTCATCGGGCGGTTCCTCTCAGTCCGTTGTGCTGTCTGTGGTTGGCGCACTACCGGTGGCCGCGCCGGTGCCGGTCTTCTTCTCCGTGGCGGTGTCCGCTCCGGTACCCGTGGCCATGGGAAACGCGTGCGTGTGCAGCCGTACCGGTGCCGCGTCGGTGTCGTCCTCTGCGGCGGCCCGGTCGCGGAAGGTGTCGATCAACGCGTGCATCCGCTCGATGAGTTCGCGGGTCAGCTCGGGCGTCAGCCGGAGTGTCGCGCTGCTCATGTCCCAGACACGGTTCCACTCCTCGGGCCAGGAGGAGCGGGTGCCGAGCCAGGTCGACAGCTCCTGGGTCTGGGTGGTCGCGACCTCGTGCAGATACATGTCGGCCGCCCCGCGCACGGCCGGGTCGGCGTCCGTGAGCAGTGCGTCGTCGAAGCTCAGTCCCTTGTGGACGGCCTTCCACCAGCGCTCCCGCCCCTTGCCCCGCTCGGGGGCGTCCTCCACGAAGCCGTGTGCGGCGAGCTGGCGCAGGTGGTAGCTGGTGGCACCGCTCGACTCGCCCAGTTTCCCGGCGAGTTGGGACGCGGTGGCCGGACCGCCGAAGCGCAGGGCGTCGAGGAGCTGCATCCGCAGGGGGTGTGCGAGTCCGCGCAGGGAGCGGGCGTCGAGGTTGCGGACCTGGGGGTCCAGGGGCTCGTTCATGCGTCCAAAGATAGCGTTGCAAAGCTATCTTTGCAACGGAGTCTTTGTAACTTGCCTTTCCTGCCGAGCGTGCCGGGCATGCCGGGCACTCATCCCAGTCACTCACCCCGGGCGCTCGCCCAGGCACTCACCCCTCCTTGACGAACCCCTCCTTCTTCAGCCAGTCCAGCGCCACCTGATGCGCGTCCTCCCCGTCCACGTCCACCTTCGCGTTCAGCTCCTGCGCCACCGCGTTGTCCAGCTTCTTCGTGATCGGGTCGAGGACCTCCGCGATGGCCGGCCACTTCTTCAGGGCCTTCGTGTTGATCACGGGGGCCGCGTTGTAGTTGGGGAAGAACTTCTTGTCGTCCCGCATCACCACGAGGTTCATGGACTTGATGCGCCCGTCGGTGGTGAAGACCTCGCCGTAGGTGCAACTGCCCTTCGCGGCCTGGGTGTAGATGATCCCGGTGTCCATCTGCGTGATGTTCTTCGCCGGGATGTCCATGCCGTAGGCCTTCTCCATGCCCGGCAGCCCGTCCGCCCGGTTGGCGAACTCGCTCTCCACGCACAGCGTCACCGCGCCCGGGTCCTTCTTGGACAGTGCGGCGACCTCGGAGAGGGTCTTCGTGCCGTACTTCTTGGAGTGGGCCTGGTTCATCGCCAGCGCGTAGGTGTTGTTGAGGGAGGCCGGGGGCAGCCAGGTCAGGCCGTTCTTCCGGTCGGCGTCGCGCACCGCCCGCCACTGGTCCAGCGGGTCGGGGATGGGCTCGCTGTTGCCGAGGTAGGTGATCCAGGCGGTGCCCGTGTACTCGTACATGCCGTCCGCGTCACCGGACTTGACCGCCTCGCGGGCGCCGACGGAACCCTGGATGCCGGTGCGGTCGAGTACGTCCGCGCCGGCCGCCTCGAAGGCGATACCCATGATCGCGCCGAGGATGAGCTGCTCGGTGAACTCCTTGGACGTCACGGTGAGATCGGCGCCGTCGAGCGGCAGCCCCTTGCCGATCGAGCCCGGCTTCACGTCGTCGACGATCGGGGAGCCGCTGGTCAGCCCACAGGCGCTGGCCGACACCAGCACCCCGGCCAACAGCAGACACGTACGCCGCCTCATGATCCCGACTCCAACCCGCTTGGCCGCAGCAGCAGTTCGGCCAGCGAGGCCAACCAGTCCACCAGCAGGGCGAGGGCGACCGTGAGGATCGAGCCCAGCACCAGCACCGGCATCCGCTGGTTGGTGATGCCGGTCGTGATCAGTACGCCGAGGCCGCCGCCCCCGCCGAAGGTCGCCAGGGTCGCCGTACCGACGTTCAGGACGAGCGCGGTACGGACGCCGGCCAGGATCAGCGGGACGGCCAGCGGCAGTTCCACCTTTCCGAGGACCCCCAGCGGGGACATGCCGATACCGCGCGCCGCCTCCAGGAGCGTCGGGTCGTTCGCCTCCAGGCCGGCGATGGTGTTCGACAGCACCGGGAGGACGGCGTAGATGATGATGCCGATCAGGGCGGCATTCATGCCGGTGCCGAGCCAGATGACCAGCAGGGCGAGCAGACCGATCGCCGGGGTCGCCTGGCCGGTGTTGGCGAAGGTCATCGCCACCGGGGTCGCCTTGCGGAACGCGGTGCGGGTCAGCAGGATGCCCAGCGGGATCGCGATGATCAGCACGAAGAACGTGGAGATCGCCGTGAGTTCGATGTGCTGCCACAACGCCTTCGACACCTGGCCGCCGGAGAGCGCGTTCTCGGAGATCGAGTCGAGGTCCGCCTGCCGGAACCACAGCCAGGTCGCCAGCAGCACGGCGACCAGGACGGCGGGCAGGACGGTCAGCTTCTGCCAGGTGATACGCGGCTTCAGGGAGTCCGGCGCCGGCGGCGGGCCTTCGGCCTGCTCGCCCAGCTCCTCCCCGTCGTCCCGGTCCTTCACGTCCCGCTCGTCCGACTCGGGGGTGTTCACGCCTTGTTCCCCCCTCCGGCGCCCTCCTGCTCGGCATGCGTCCGGGTGGCCCGCAGCTCCTCCAGGTCGTGCTGGTGCTCCATCGCCTCCAGGCGGTCCGCCTCCAGCAGTTCCTGCACGGAGTTCATCAGCGTCTCCATGTCGACCACGCCGGTGTACTCGCCGCGCCGCCCGGTGACCACGACCCGCCCGGAGCTGTCGGTGAGCACCGCCTCCAGCGCGTCCCGCAGGGTGGCGTCCCGGGTCACCGTGTCGTGCACCAGCGTCCCGGCGCGGGCCAGCGAGCCCTTGGCACGCATCAGGTCGCCGCGCCTGAGCCACTTGTAGGGGCGGCCCCGCTTGTCGAGCAGCAGGATCTCGTTCGTGCCGCTGGAGCGGAGCCGGTTGAAGATCTCCTGGAGCGGGTCGTCCACGGTCACCGTCGGGTAGTCGGTGATCTCCACGTTCCGTACGCGGGTGAGGTTGAGCCGCTTGAGGGCCGCCCCCGCCCCGACGAACCCCGACACGAAGTCGTCCGCCGGGTTGGTGAGGATCGCCTCCGGGGTGTCGAACTGGGCGATGTGCGAGCGTTCGCGCAGGACGGCGATCCGGTCACCGAGCTTGATCGCCTCGTCGAAGTCGTGGGTGACGAAGACGATCGTCTTGTGCAGTTCGTGCTGGAGCCGGATCAGCTCGTCCTGGAGGTGGTCGCGGGTGATCGGGTCGACCGCGCCGAACGGCTCGTCCATCAGCAGCACCGGAGGATCGGCGGCCAGCGCCCGCGCCACGCCCACGCGCTGCTGCTGGCCGCCGGAGAGCTGGCGCGGATAGCGGCCGTGGAACTCCCCGGGGTCGAGGCCGACCAGGTCGAGCATCTCCTCGATCCGGTTCCGGATCCGGGTCTTGGGCCAGCCGATCATCTTCGGGACGAGCGCGATGTTCTGCGCGACCGTCATGTGCGGGAACAGCCCGCTCGACTGGATCGCGTACCCGACCTTCCGGCGCAGCTTCACCGGATCCATGTGGGTGACGTCCTCGCCGTCGATGCGGATCCGGCCGCCGGTCGGCTCGATCAGCCGGTTGATCATCTTGAGCGTCGTGGACTTCCCGCAGCCGGACGGACCGACGAAGACGACCAGCTCGCCCGCCTTGATCTCCATGGTGACGTTGTCCACGGCCGGCTGCGGACTGCCCGGATACCGCTTGGTGAGGTTCTCCAACTCGATGGAGGCACCGGAGGTCGCTGTCTCAGGCACGGATCCCCCTGGGAATGGTCAGCCGTCCGATCAGGACGTACACGGCGTCGAACAGCAGGGCCAGCACGATGATCCCGAGGGTGCCCGCGAGCACCTGGTTGAGCGCGTTCTTGCTGCCCAGGGAGGCCAGGCCCTGGAAGATCACGTTGCCGAGGCCGGGACCGGAGGCGTAGGCGGCGATCGCCGCGATCCCCATCAGCATCTGCGTCGAGACCCGGATCCCGGTCAGGATCGGCGGCCACGCGAGCGGCAGCTCGACCCGCACCAGCCGCATCACCCTGGACATCCCGATGCCCGTCGCCGCGTCCACCAGCGAGGGATCGACGCCGCGCAGCCCCACGATGGAGTTGCGCACGATCGGCAGCAGTCCGTAGAGCGTCAGCGCGATCACCGTGGGCGGGACGCCCAGGCCGACGACCGGGATGAGCAGACCGATCATCGCGAGGGAGGGGATGGTGAGGATGGTGGAGGTGCTGATCGTCGCGAGGTTGCCCGCCCACTCGCTCCGATAGGTCACGACCCCGATCAGCACGCCGATCAGCGTCGCCACGACCATGCACTGGAAGACGGCACTCGCGTGCTGGTAGGCGTCCGCCAGCAGTTGCTGGTGGCGGTTGCCCAGGTACTCCCAGAAGTTCACGGACGCTCACCCCAGGTTCGGTCGCCAGGTGTTCTCCGGGTCCTCCGCCGCCTGCTCCACCAACGGGATGATCCGCAGCGGAACGGGGTTCTCCATCACGATCGCGGTGGCGGCCCGGACGATCCCATCAAAACCGACAACCAGGTCGATGACCCGCTGGAGATCGGCGTTCGAGCGCGCCACCAGCCGGCACAGCATGTCCCCGCTGCCGGTGGTGGTGTGCAGCTCCAGCACCTCCGGCACGGTCGCCAAGTGCGCCCGTACGTCGGTCCCTTGCCCCTGTCGGATCTCCAGCGTGGCGAACGCGGTCACCGGGTAGCCGAGGGCCGCCGGGTCCACCTGCGGACCGAATCCGCGGATGACGCCATTCGACTGAAGCCGGTCCAGCCGCGCCTGCACCGTGCCCCGGGCGACCCCCAGCCGCCGGGACATCTCCAGCACCCCGATCCGCGGCTCCCGCGCCAGCAGCACGATGATCCGCCCGTCCAGATGATCGATCGCCATACCCGGACCTCCACGGTGGTCATCCTGTACAGAAAGGCCGCCGAGGCCGCCGTACGACTGCACATATTGTCCAGCAGTTACGCGAACTATTGCGCACCTTGCGAGGTGGGACCAGGCTTCCCACATGACCCAGACCACACACCACACTCCCGACACCGCCCGGCAGGCCGATCCCTTCCCGGTCAAGGGAATGGACGCGGTCGTCTTCGCCGTGGGCAACGCCAAACAGGCCGCGCACTACTACTCCACGGCCTTCGGCATGAAACTGGTCGCCTACTCCGGACCGGAGAACGGCAGCCGCGAGACCGCGAGCTACGTCCTCACCAACGGCTCCGCCCGCTTCGTCCTCACCTCCGTCATCCGGCCCGCCACCCCCTGGGGCCACTTCCTCGCCCAGCACGTGGCCGAGCACGGCGACGGCGTGATCGACCTCGCCCTGGAGGTCCCCGACGCGCGCGCCGCGTACGCCTACGCCATCGAGCACGGCGCCCGCCCGGTCACCGAGCCGCACGAGGTGAAGGACGAGCACGGCACGGTCGTCCTCGCCGCCGTCGCCACCTACGGCGAGACCCGCCACACCCTGGTCGAGCGCACGGACTACGACGGCCCGTACCTCCCCGGCTTCGAGAAGGCCGCGCCCCTCGTCGAACCCCCGGCCCACCGCACCTTCCAGGCCATCGACCACTGCGTCGGCAACGTCGAACTCGGCCGCATGAACGAGTGGGTCGGCTTCTACAACAAGGTCATGGGCTTCACGAACATGAAGGAGTTCGTGGGCGACGACATCGCCACCGAGTACAGCGCGCTGATGTCGAAGGTCGTCGCGGACGGCACCCTCAAGGTCAAGTTCCCGATCAACGAGCCCGCCCTCGCCAAGAAGAAGTCCCAGATCGACGAGTACCTGGAGTTCTACGGCGGCGCCGGCGTCCAGCACATCGCCCTCAACACCAACGACATCGTCGAGACGGTACGGACCATGCGCGCGGCCGGTGTCCGCTTCCTCGACACCCCCGACTCGTACTACGACACCCTCGGCGAGTGGGTCGGCGACACCCGCGTCCCCGTCGAGACGCTGCGCGAGCTGAAGATCCTGGCGGACCGCGACGAGGACGGCTACCTTCTGCAGATCTTCACCAAGCCCGTCCAGGACCGCCCGACCGTCTTCTTCGAACTCATCGAGAGGCACGGTTCGATGGGCTTCGGCAAGGGCAATTTCAAGGCGCTCTTCGAAGCGATCGAGCGTGAGCAGGAGAAGCGGGGCAACCTGTAGGCCGACAGGGGCTGAACTCCCGCCGGCACAACGGGGGAACCGTGGACGAACGCATCGACCTGGCCACGCCGGCCGTCCGCTGGCTGTGGAAGAAGGCGACCCTGCGGGAGTCCACGGTCCTGCAGTCCTTCGCCTTCGACGAGACCCACCGGCACCTCTACGCCCTCCAGGTCCGGCGGGGCGGCGCCGACGCCGGCAACCTGTGCCTGACCCGGCTCGACTACGACGGCGACGACCTCGGCCACATGTACCTGCACGGCTTCGGACACGGCGTCAGCCTGGGCATCCAGAACGCCGCCGACGGCCAGGTCTGGATCTGGACCGAGGCCGACTCCCAGGGCGGCTACGGCCAGGGCGTCACCCGCTTCCGCTTCGCCGACGGCGCCGTCCGCACCCGCGAGGACGTCAGGATCCGCAAGCCGATCCCCGGGTCCACCAACAACCAGCCCTCGGTCTGCGAGGCCTCGAACCGCATCGCCGTCCGCTACCGCACCGCCGGCCGCCCCCGCTACCGCGTCTGGGACCTCGACGCCTTCACCGCCCGCGACTACGACCACCCGGTCGCCGACCTCCCCCAGTCCGGCGCGCACCCCGACCCCTCGATCCCCTTCCAGGGCTACGCCCTGTACGGCGACCACCTCTACCAACTCGCGGGCACGGCCTACGACGACACCACCAACCCGCCCGCCGGGCACGGCAACACGTACCTCTCCTGCCTCGACATCCGCACCGGCGCGCTGGTCCAGCGGCGGCGCACGGGCGCCGGCCACTCGCTCGACTTCCGCGAACCCGAGGGCATCGCGATCCGCCGCCGACCCCAACCGTGGCTGTGCGTGGGGCTGGCCTCCGGGACGGTGGGGGCCCGCAGGTTCTCGGTCTTCTACAAGCCCCGGAGCTGAGCCCCTACCGCTCCCGCCCCCCGGCCTTCGCGTCCATCGCCGGCACCTCCTCCACCGGCAGCTCCTCCACCGACGGCTCGCCCAGTTCCGCCAACGCCGCCCGGGCCTCCCGCACCCGGACCGGCGAGAAGTACGGGTTGATCCGCAGCGCCTCCTCCAGATGCCGTCGCGCCGGCCCGTACCGCTCCAACTCCCGCTCGATCATGCCCCGGTGGTACGCGAACAGCGCGCTGCGCACCCCGCCGCCCCTCGCCCTGTCCGTCGCCCGCACGGCGAAACCCAGCGCCTCCTCGTGCTCCCCGGCCCGGTGCAGCGCCCAGCCCAGCGCGTCGGCCACCGCGATCCCCGGCTGCCGGGCCCACTCGGTCCGCAACCGCCGTACCGCCGACCGGGGTTCACCGTGGTCCGCCTCGAACTGCCCCAGCACCAGCTCCTCGTCGGCCCCGCCCACGGCCGCGCCGCGCACCCGCTCCCGCAGCAGGTCGTACTGCACCCGCGCGGCCTGCCCCAGGCCCAGCGACTCGTACAACTCACCCAGTTCCAGCGCGTATTGGGGGCAGGGCTGCTTGGCGAGGGCCACCCGGTAGGCGTTCAGCGCCTCCGTCGTGCGGCCCAGCGCGGCCAGGGCCCGCCCCTGACCGGCCTGCGCGGCCCGCTGGTCGGGGTCGACGCGCACCGCCTCCTGGAAGTGCCGCAGCGCGTCCTCACGGTCGCCGCGCTCCCAGGCCAGCTGCCCGGCCCGCTCCAGATACGCGGCCCGCTCGGCCGGCGCCTCGGCGCCCGCCGCCGCGTCCGCGAGCTGCGCGGCGGCGTCCTCCCGCCACCCCCGGTCGCGGTACACCCCCGCGGCCCGCGCCATCACGGCCGGCCCCGACCGCAGCTCCAGCAGCCGTTCGAGGGCGGCGTGGGCCGCCTTGTAGTCGCCGAGGCCGGTGTAGGCGTCGATGAGCGGCGGATACGTCGTCCACCGCTCGGGCCGCAGTTTCCGGGCCGCCTCCGCCCAGGTGCGCGCCGCCCGGAAGTCCCGGCGCGCGTTCGCGAGGCCGGCCAGACCGCCGAGTGCCCGGACGTTGCCCTTCGCCTCCACACCGAGCGAGGTCCGCAGCGCCTTCTCGGCCCTCGGGTAGTACCCGGCGTCCGCGGTCCGCCGCCCCTGCTCCACATACGCCGACCCGAGCACCGCCCACGACCGCGCGTCCCGTGGATGCGCCCGCAGCCGGGTCTCCCGCTGCCCGATCAGCACCGCCAGATCGGGCAGCGAGGCCGGCACCCCCGCGGTCACCGCCGTCAGCGCCTGCGCCCCCGGGGCCGGCGCGGGAGCCCGGGGCGCCGTCCGCTCCCAGGGCAGCAGCACGAGCACCCCGCCGAGCACGGCACACCCGGCGACGGAGGCGATCAGCACCCGCCTGCCCCGGGGCTTCGGGGCCCGCGCGGGAGCCTCCTCTTGGTTCTCCATGGCGTTCACTGTGCGTCAATACGACGACCACACCCCGGCATGCGGCGGCTGCCGTACACGGGGTTCACACCGATGGCCCCCGGTGCCAAGCTGTGATCATGAGCCGTATCGAAGCGCCGCGTGACCACACGACCGGCACCCTCTTCGACCGTCTCCTCGACGGTCTGCCCGCCGAGGCCGTCCTCACCGATCCGGGCGTCACGGCCTCCTACGCCAACGACATGGCCAGCTTCTGCCCAGCCGGCGCCCCCGCGGTCGTCGTCCTGCCGCGCACGGTGGAACAGGTCCGGCACGTCATGCGCACCGCCACCGAACTGCGTGTCCCGGTCGTCCCGCAGGGCGCCCGCACGGGCCTGTCGGGCGCGGCCAACGCCTCCGACGGCTGCATCGTGCTGTCCCTGACGAAGATGGACAGGATCCTGGAGATCAACCCGGTCGACCGCATCGCCGTGGTCGAACCGGGCGTCATCAACGCGACGCTCTCCCGCGCGGTCAACGAACACGGCCTCTACTACCCGCCGGACCCCTCCAGCTGGGAGATGTGCACGATCGGCGGCAACATCGGCACCGCCTCCGGCGGGCTGTGCTGCGTGAAGTACGGGGTGACGGCGGAGTACGTCCTCGGACTGGACGTCGTCCTCGCCGACGGCCGCCTCATGTCCACCGGCCGCCGCACCGCCAAGGGCGTCGCCGGATACGACCTCACCCGCCTCTTCGTCGGCTCCGAGGGCTCGCTCGGCATCGTCGTACGGGCGATCCTCGCGCTCCGGCCGCAGCCGCCCCGACAGCTGGTGCTGGCCGCCGAGTTCGCGTCCGGGGCCGCCGCCTGCGACGCGGTGTGCCGGATCATGGAGGGCGGCCACGTCCCGTCCCTCCTCGAACTGATGGACCGTACGACGGTCAAGGCCGTCAACGACCTCGCGAACATGGGCCTCCCGGAGAGCACGGAGGCGCTGCTGCTGGCCGCCTTCGACACCCCGGACCCCGCCTCCGACCTCGCCGCCCTCGGCGCGCTGTGTGAGGCCGCGGGCGCCACCCAGGTGGTGCCGGCCGACGACGCGGCCGAGTCCGAACTCCTCCTCCAGGCGCGCCGGTTGTCCCTCACCGCGCTCGAAGCGGTCAAGGGCACCACGATGATCGACGACGTGTGCGTGCCCCGCTCGCGGCTCGCCGAGATGCTCGAAGGGACCGAGCGGATCGCGGAGAAGTACCGGCTCACCATCGGCGTCGTCGCGCACGCCGGCGACGGCAACACCCACCCGACCGTCTGCTTCGACGCCCAGGACCCCGACGAGTCCCGGCGCGCCCGCGAGTCCTTCGACGAGATCATGGCCCTCGGCCTGGAACTAGGCGGCACCATCACCGGCGAGCACGGCGTGGGCGTCCTGAAGAAGGAGTGGCTGGCCCGCGAGATCGGCCCGGTGGGAGTGGAGATGCAGCGGGCGGTCAAGGCGGCCTTCGACCCGCTGGGCATCCTGAACCCGGGCAAGCTGTTCTGACCCGTCCGGGGCCCGTCGCGAAAGCCGGCCCCCGGCCCTTCGCCGCCCGGCCCCTCACTCCCCGTCCCTTCGCTCCCCGGCCTTCTCACTCCCCGTCCTTGGACTCGTCCGACGGCCACGGGTCGCGCAGCCACAGGTCGTCGTGACAGCCGGGGGTCGGGGCGAGCAGCTCGGCGAGGCCGTCGTCGATGCCGAGCTGCTCGACCTCGGAGCCCGGGGGGACCACCCGCAGGGTCCGCTCCAGCCAGGCCGACACCTGCGCCGCCGGGGCCTCCAGCAGGGCGTCCCCGTCGGGGGAGCTGAGCGCCATCAGCACGACACCGCGGCCCGCGACCTTCGTCGGCCACACCCGCACGTCCCCGTGCCCGCACGGCCGGAACACCCCCTCCACGAGGAGTTCACGGGCGAACGTCCAGCTCACGGGGTGGTCGGAGCCGATGTGGAAGGTGACGTGGACCGCGTACGGGTCGTCGGACCGGTAACCGAGCAGGGCCGGGACCGGGATGCTGCGCTCGGGCGACAGGATGAGTTTGAGCTCCAGCTCCCGCTCCACCACGGTGGCGTGCATGTCGTACGTCCTCTCTCGCGACTTTCGTCAGGGCCCTGCGGTGGGCCCGTACGAGTGGAGAGCGGGGAGGGGCCCGAAGCATTACGCGGGTTCGAGGAACTTTTTCCGCGGGCCCGCGGCCGGGCCGTAGCAGGACGTGAGAAGTCCGTGGAAGAGGTTGCCCGGAAAGGCGTGGGTAACGCGGGACTGGCAGTGCCGGTTGCGCCGGTCTGATAGATGTGGAGACCCCCATTCGACCCCCGAGCAGATACGGGACGACGGACATGAGCGCCCCAACCCCGGCCCCTGGCGACGACAGGCCCCGTGACGGGTACTACCCGGACCCGTCCATTCCTGGATATGTCCGGTACTGGAACGGTGCCGCCTGGGTTCCGGGCACCAGCCGCCCGGCCCCCGCGGACGGCGCGCCGCTCGCCCCGCCGACCGGCTCCCCGCCCGCGGACGGCCCGGCTCCGGTCGAGGAGACGGGCCCGCACTTCTTCGACGAGGACCCGGTCGACGCGTCCGGCGCCCAGCACGGCAGCCGGCCCGAGCCCGCGTCCGCCTGGGGCGCCGACCGTTCGCACCAGGCGGGCTTCGGCGGCGACCAGGACCGCCGGGTCTCCTGGGGTTCCCCGCAGGCTCCCCAGGGCGCCCAGGGGGCCCCGCAAGGCGCTCCGCAGGGTGCCCAGCGGAACCCAGGTGCCCCGCAGGGCCAGGGCGCCCCGCAGGGCCAGGGCGCCGATCCTCGGCTGCCGCACACCGGCGGCGGGTCCGGTGACGGCCCCGCCCGGCCCGACGGCCGCTCCTCACGGACGGACGGCACGGCGACGATCCCGCCGACCGAGCCGGAGGGGGGCGGCGCCGACTCCGGCAACACCTTCGTCTTCCGCCGTCCCACGGCCGGGTCCGCGGCGCCGGAGGCCACCGGACCGGCGGGCGGCGCCGGCATCCCGGGCCCCGCGGGACCCCGGTCCGACGACGGCACCATGACCTTCCGCGCGCTCTCCCCGCGCACGGGACAGCAGCACGGGGCGGCCGGGGCGCAGCGGGGGAGCACGGGCTCGGCGGCCGGGGCCGGCGCGGAGGCGGCGGGCCTCCGTCCGCAGCCCGCACCGGGCGGCCCCGGCTTCGGCGCCGGGAAGGCGGCCGCGGCCGCCTCGGGAGCGGCCCAGGGCGCCGCACCGGCAGCCGCGCAGAGTGCTGCCCCCACCGCCCTCTCCGGCCCGCAGCAGCCGAGCGTGCCCCAGCAGTCCGGCGCACCCCAGCAGCAGGCCGCACCCCAGCAGGCCGCCGCCTCCGGCACCCCGATGGCGAGCGGTTCCGGTGGCGGCCAGCCCTCCTGGGCGCAGCAGGTGCACCGGCTCGCGGGCGGGCCCGACGAGGAGCAGCCGGTCACGCCCTGGAAGCCGCCGGTGGAGGACATCTTCCAGGCCGCCGCCCGGCGTCAGTCGGAGGCCCGTCCGGCGGGCCTCGGCAAGCGGCTGGCCGCCCGTCTGGTGGACACCCTGGTCCTCGGGGCCGTCACCGCCGGGGCCGCCGTACCGCTCGGCACCAAGGCGATCGACCACGTCAACGAGAAGATCGACGCGGCCAAGCTGTCCGGCGAGACCGTGACGGTCTGGCTGCTCGACGGCACGACCTCCGTCTATCTCGGCATCGTCCTCGCCGTCCTGCTCGTCGTCGGTGTCCTCTACGAGGCGCTGCCCACCGCGAAGTGGGGCCGCACCCTCGGCAAGAAGCTGTTCGGCCTGGAGGTGCGGGACATCGAGGGCCACCAGCCGCCGTCCTTCGGGGGCGCCCTGCGCCGCTGGCTGGTCTACAGCGTGCCGGGCCTGCTCGGCATCGGTGTGGTGGGCGTCGCCTGGTGCCTGTTCGACCGGCCGTGGCGCCAGTGCTGGCACGACAAGGCGGCCCACACGTTCGTGGCGGCGGCCTGACGCCTGGACGCCGTACGGCAGCGGTCGTACACGATTCGGTAGCCCGGACGGCCGCTCGCCGGATGCGGATCGGGAGGGTTCGCGGTCCACTCGGGCCATGAGCAGCGAACCGCCTCCCGGCTCCGGTCAGCAGCCACCGGAAGACGACCCGTTCAGGAAGCAGCCCCCGCCAGGCGAGGGCTCGGGATCGCCGTACGGCGATCAGCCGCCGCAGGGCAGCCCGCCGCCGCCCCCACCGGGCAGCCCGTACGGCGGAGGAGACCCCTACGGCGGTGGGGCCCCGGGTGGCGGTGCCCCCTACGGCGGCGGTGCCGGTTACCCCGGTGATCCGCTGTCCGGCATGCCGCCACTCGCCGAGAGCGGCCGGCGCACGCTCGCCAGGATCATCGACATGATCCTGGTGGGCATCGTCGTCGGCCTGCTCACCTGGGCGTTCGGCGTCAACGAGTACAACGTGGACGGCGACGACATGGAGTACGGCAAGTCGCTCGGCCAGTCCCTGGTCGCCGCCCTGCTCTACATCGGCTACGACACCTTCATGATCACCAAGTCCGGGCAGACGCTCGGCAAGAAGTGGCTGGGCATGCGGGTGGCCAACCTGGACAACGGGTCCACGCCGTCCGTGCAGAGCACGCTGATCCGCTCCGCGGTGCTGTGGATCCCGTTCGCCTTCTGCTGCGCCTGCATCTGGACCGCGATCTCGGGCGGCTGGAGCTTCTTCGACAAGCCCTACAAGCAGGGTCTGCACGACAAGGCGGCAAAGACGGTGGTGGTCAGCACCCGCTGACCACCACCGGACGTACGGAGTCTCTTCGTTCCAGGTTCTTCAGGACGCAGCGCGCTCGTGCACGGGCTGCTCGGCCGCCATCGAGGCGACCGAGGCCGGCACGGGCGCCTGTGTCGTCTCCGTTCGTGCGGCGGGGTGGTGCACCGCGACCAGCCGGGGCTTGGGCATCGGCACGGTCATCGCCACCAGCACTCCCAGAGCGAGCGCCGAGAAGGCGATGACCGCGATCCCCACGCCCGAACTCGTCTGTGACAGCAGCAGCATGGCTAGCGTCGAGAAGACCACGGTGCACGAACCGTAGGCGAGCTGTGCGGCCGTCGGGCGAGGCGTGACAGTCGGACGAGGCATGGCAATCGTGTCCTCGGAAGTGGGGGTACACGGGGGAGTCGGCCTGGCTTTCCGCCGATTTCCGGGCGATCCGCCAACCGACTCTAATCGGCTGCATGCCCGAGCGGAACGAACGGTAAGCGTGACCTGACCAACAGTGCCGGAGCACGGGGGGCGCACGGAGTCATGACGTCCAGGAAGTGGACGGGCCCGCGCGCCTGTTCGGGCCAACGTCATGTGTCCGCAATGTGAACTCGACCTCCGCATAATGCAATTGGCGTGCCCAAGTCAAGATCTTTCTTTTCTCTCCATCCTTTAGTCAAATACCGACACTTGACTACACTGGAGAGACGTAAGTGACCAGTAGACCCTGGCAGTTCAGAGCAGCCGCGACCGTGGTGGCACTCGCGGCGGCCACCGCCACCTTCTCCACGTTCGCGGTGGCACAGGCCGACTCGGCCGCAGCCCCCGCCCCCGCCCCCGCCTCCGTCGACGGGCACGACCCGCAACCGGCGAAGAGCAGGGAACACGACCTCGACGGCCCTCTGTCCAAGACGCAGGCGGCGCAGCGTCAAGAGGCACTCGACCAGGTCATATCCGGAGCCGCCAAGGTCAAGGACCGCGACGGCTCGAAGGTCGTCGCACTCAAGGGCTCCAAGGGCAAGGACAAGTACGTCGAGCTCGGCCGCGAGAAGACCGACAAGATCTTCACGATCCTCGTCGAGTTCGGCGAGGAGATCGACAGCCGCTACGGTGGCACCGTCGGCCCGCTGCACAACGAGATAGCCAAGCCCGACCGCAGGAAGAACAACAGCACGGCCTGGCAGGCGGACTACGACCAGGAGCACTTCCAGAAGCTGTACTTCGGCACCGGCAAGAAGACCGAGTCGCTCAAGAAGTACTACGAGAAGCAGTCCTCGGGCCGCTACTCGGTCGAGGGTGAGGTCACCGACTGGGTCAAGGTCCCCTACAACGAGGCCCGTTACGGCTCCAACGACGCCGCCACCGGCGCCTGGTACGCCGTCCAGGACGGTGTCAACGCCTGGGTCGCCGAGCGTGAGGCGGCCGGCGCCACGGCCGCCGAGATCAAGGCGGAACTCGCCGAGTTCGACCAGTGGGACCGCTACGACTACGACGGCGACGGCGACTTCAACGAGTCCGACGGCTACATCGACCACTTCCAGATCGTGCACGCCGGTGAGGACGAGTCCGCCGGCGGCGGCGCCCAGGGCGCGGACGCGATCTGGGCCCACCGCTGGTACGCCTTCGGCACCGACGCCGGCTCCACCGGCCCGGACACCAACAGGCTCGGCGGCGCCGAGATCGGCGACAGCGGCATCTGGGTCGGCGACTACACCATCCAGCCGGAGAACGGCGGACTCGGCGTCTACGCCCACGAGTACGGCCACGACCTCGGCCTGCCCGACGAGTACGACACCTCCGGCGGCGGCGAGAACTCCACCGGCTTCTGGACCCTGATGTCGTCCGGTTCCTGGCTCGGCACCGGCAAGGACTCCATCGGCGACCTCCCCGGCGACATGAACGCCTGGGACAAGCTGCAACTGGGCTGGCTCGACTACGACGTGGCCAAGGCCGGCGTCAAGTCCCGCCACACCCTGGGCGTCGCGGAGTACAACACCAGGAACCCGCAGGCCCTCATCGTCGAACTGCCCGACCGAAAGGTCACCAACGAGGTGGTCACGCCCGCCGAGGGTGCCACCCAGTGGTGGAGCGGCAGCGGCGACGACCTGCGCAACACCCTGGCCCGCACGGTCGACCTGACCGGGAAGTCGGCGGCGGCCCTGACCCTCGACGGCTGGTGGGACATCGAGGCCGACTTCGACTACCTCTACACCGAGGTCTCCACCGACGGCGCGAACTGGACGCCGATCGACGGCACTCTGGCCGACGGCACCGCCATCCCGCGCGACGGCAGCGACAAGCCCGCCCTCACCGGCACGGTGGACGCCTACCAGAAGCTGACGTTCCCGCTGGACGCCTACGCGGGCCAGAAGGTCGACCTCCGCTTCCGCTACGCCACCGACGGCGGCGTGGCCCAGAAGGGCTTCGCGGCCGACGGGATCACGGTGACCGCCGACGGCGCGACCCTGTTCTCCGACAACGCGGAGACGGCGGACGCCGCCTGGACGTCGAACGGCTTCACCCGCATCGGCGCCTCGATCACGGACGACTACCCGCAGTACTACATCGCCGAGAACCGCCAGTACGTGTCGTACGACAAGACCCTCAAGGTCGGCCCGTACAACTACGGCTTCTCGACGACCCGTCCGGACTGGGTGGAGCACTACGCCTACCAGAACGGCCTGTTGATCTGGAAGTGGGACACCTCCCAGGCCGACGACAACACCAGCCAGCACCCCGGTGAGGGTCTGATCCTGCCGATCGACTCCCACCCGACCCCGCTCAAGTGGTCCGACGGCACGCTGATGCGCAACCGCATCCAGGCCTTCGACTCGACCTTCAGCCAGTACCGGACGGACGCGATCAAGCTCCACAACGCGGACGTCGCGACGAAGATCAAGTCGCGTCCCGGTGTCCCGGTCTTCGACGACGGCACCTCGACGTACTACGACGCGTCGACCCCGCTCGCCGGTGTCAAGGTCACTGACACCAACACCCGGATAAAGATCACCAAGGAACCGAAGAACGGCTCGACGATCACCCTACAAGTCGGACCGTCAGTGAATTAGTCGATGTTTTAGCAGGTCAGAGCATGATCGGCGGTGACCCCCTGGCGGGTCGCCGCCGATCGTGTTTAGGTGCGTCCTGTGGCTGCCTTATTGACACTGATGGTGACGTCGACTCGCACGGGGGTGTGACCGCATGGCCGTAGGAGGTTTCTGCAAGCTGCCGACCGGCAGTGTGGTGGTGGCGCTGAACCTGCCCAGCCCCACCGCCCACGGCACGGGCTGCGTACGCGTCCTCGTGCACGCCCAGAACCGGGCGCGGGCCCTGACCAGGCTCCGCAACCTGGGCATGCGAGCCGTCTATCTGCGCGGCAACGCGAGCCCACCGACCCCGGACGAGATCACCGCCGTCCTGCACCATCCGGACGGCCTGATATGGCGCACGGCACCGGACAACGGTGTCGGCACGGAGCTGATCCAGGAGCTGTGGCACCCGATCCGGGCCCTGATGAGGCGCCCCGCGGCCCCGGCGTAGACGCCGGGCGGGGGCTGCCCGGTCCCGGTCCCGGGACCGGTTAGGCGACGACCGGCTTGCCCGTCAGCTCCACGCCCGCCGTGCGCATCTCCTCCAGCGCCCGCTCGGTGCTCTCGCCGGCCACCCCCGCGGTGAGTTCGAGCAGCACCTGTGTCCGGAAGCCCTCCCGGGCCGCGTCCAGGGCGGTGGCGCGCACGCAGTGGTCGGTGGCGATGCCGACGACGTCGACCTCCTCCACCTCCCGGGCGCGCAGCCAGTCGGCGAGGGTCACGCCGTTCTCGTCGGCGCCCTCGAAGCCGCTGTAGGCCGCCGAGTACGCCCCCTTGTCGAAGACGGCGTCGATCGCGCCGGAGGCGACGGCCGGGGCGAAGTTCGGGTGGAAGCCGACGCCCTCGGTGCCGGCCACGCAGTGCGCGGGCCAGGAGTGGACGTAGTCCGGGTTGTCGGCGAAGTGGCCGCCGGGGGCGATGTGGTGGTCGCGGGTCGCCACCACGTGCTGGTAGCCGGAGCCGGCCGCCTGCCCGATCAGTTCGGTGACGGCGGCGGCCACGTCGGCACCCCCGGCCACCGCGAGGCTGCCCCCCTCGCAGAAGTCGTTCTGCACGTCAACGACGATCAAGGCGCGGCGCATGGTCGGTGTCCTTCGGTTATGGACGACTGGGTCGACGGACTCGATGGGAGGAGCGCGGGCCCGGCCGGTGAGCCTCCGAGCCTATTGACTCGAAGGGCCGTTCGGGAGGGGCGTCGCGGGGGCGTATCGCGGCGCACTCGCTCTAGCTACCCGAGCGCCCATGGGCGTACTCCGTCGGAATGACCGGTTCTCCGCGCGACAGCTGGGTCGCCGACAGCGGCAGGTTGGCGCGGGCCGCCGCGTGCCGGTCGCGGACGACGTCCAGCGGCTCGCGGGCGACGACCTCGCCGCCCTTGACGAGCTCGACGAGGAGCTGGTGGTCGACGAGCTCGCCCGGCACCGGCCCGGTGCCGACGACCTCCGCCTCCGCGATCCCGTGCTCGTCCGGGCGCCGGGCGGCCCACTTGCGGCCGCCGACGGACGTCTTGCCGCCGGACGACTTCTTCGCCACCGGCACCAGCGGGGCCTTCGGGTCGGCGGACTCGGCGCGGGCGACCAGCTTGTAGACCATCGAGCAGGTCGGGTGCCCGGAGCCGGTCACCAGCTGGGTGCCGACGCCGTACGCGTCCACCGGCGCCGCCGCCAGGGAGGCGATGGCGTACTCGTCGAGGTCCGAGGTCACGATGATCCGGGTGTCCGTGGCGCCCAGCTCGTCCAGCTGCTGGCGCACCCGGTACGCGACGAGCAGCAGGTCGCCGGAGTCGATGCGGACCGCGCCCAGCTCGGGCCCGGCGACCTCGACGGCCGTGCGGACGGCCTCGGCGACGTCGTAGGTGTCCACCAGCAGCGTGGTGCCCCGGCCCAGCGAGTTCACCTGGGCCTGGAAGGCGTCCCGCTCGTGGTCGTGGAGCAGGGTGAAGGCGTGCGCGGAGGTGCCGACCGTGGGGATGCCGTAGCGGAAGCCCGCCGCCAGGTCGGAGGTGGTGGTGAAGCCGCCGACGTAGGCGGCGCGCGCGGCGGCGACCGCGGCCAGCTCGTGGGTGCGGCGGGCGCCCATCTCGATCAGCGGGCGCTCACCGGCCGCGGAGGACATCCGGGAGGCGGCGGCGGCGATGGCGGAGTCGTGGTTGAGGATGGAGAGGATCACGGTCTCCAGGAGCACGCACTCGGCGAAGGAGCCCTCGACCCGCATGACCGGCGAGCCCGGGAAGTACACCTCGCCCTCGGGATAGCCCCAGACGTCCCCGGAGAAGCGGTAGGAGGCGAGCCAGTCCAGGGTCTCGTCGTCGACGATGGCGTTCTCCCGCAGGAAGCCGAGGACGTCGGCGTCGAAGCGGAAGTTCTCGACGGCGTCCAGCACCCGCCCGGTGCCCGCGACCACGCCGTACCGGCGCCCCTCCGGGAGCCTGCGGGTGAAGACCTCGAACACGCTGTGCCGCTCGGCCGTGCCCGCCTTCAGGGCCGCCTGCAGCATCGTGAGCTCGTACTGGTCCGTGAAGAGCGCGGTAGAGGGAACATCCACCGGCAGCCCAAGATCCGCTACATCCACGAAAGCTCTCCTCGCCATGACTCTCCGGTGTCCCCAGGTCGGCCGGGGGTCCGGGGACCGTCCCCCGGTGTACGCGGCACGACAACAGATGCTACCCCCATTTGCGTCAGTGTGACGATTTCTAGGCCGCGTGGCAGCATGGGCCATGTGACGTCACCCGCTCCCGTAGAGATCGAACGCACCGAATCGGTGGAAGAGGTCTTCGCCGTCCCCGAGCCGGACGTCCCCTGGGTCACGATCGTGCACAACGACCCCGTCAACCTCATGAGCTATGTGGCATACGTCTTCCAGTCGTACTTCGGCTACAGCAAGGACAAGGCCACCAAGCTCATGATGGACGTCCACCACAAGGGCCGGGCGGTCGTCTCCAGTGGCAGCCGCGAGGAGATGGAACGCGACGTACAGGCCATGCACGGCTACGGCCTGTGGGCCACCCTCCAGCAGGACCGGAAATGACCCGACCCCGCTCGCAGGACCGGAAGTGGCGATACCCCTGATGCCCGGACAATTCGAACCGCTGCCCGGCGGCGGCGCGGCCGTCGCCCTCGACGACGTCGAGATCTCCATCATCCGGTCGCTGGCCGTCCAGCTCCTGGAGCTGATCGGCCCCGGTCCCGCCGAGGACGCCTCCGCCGACCCGCTCGCCGAGCTGTTCTCCGAGGGTCCCAGCGAGCCGCCCTCCGACCCCGTTCTGCTGCGCCTGTTCCCGGACGCCTACAGCGACCCCGAGGGCACTCCGGGGCCCAAGGAGGCCGAGGAGCAGCGGGCGTACTCCTCCGAGTTCCGCCGCTACACCGAGAACGACCTGCGGACCGGCAAGCGCGAGAACGCCCTCGCGGTGGTCCGGACCCTGGACGAGATCGGTTCCGGGGGTGACGGCGGGGCGGTGCTCAAGCTCTCGCCCGAGCAGTCCCAGTGCTGGCTCGGCGCCCTGAACGACCTGCGCCTGGCGATCGGCTCCCGGCTGGACATCGCGGCCGAGGAGGACACCGACCTCCTCTACCGGCTGCCGGACGAGGACCCGCGCAAGCCGATGGTGATGGCGTATCTGTGGCTGGGTGGGCTCCAGGAGACCCTCGTGTCCACACTTCTGCCGTGACGAATCACGATATGTAACGATTCTGTGTTCGCTCAGCGGACGCTCAAATCCGGATAACGATCACATCACCGTGGCGGACACCTATGCCCGCCACGGTTCCCTTTTGTCCACTTCTTCTTGTGTGCTGCGCCACATGTCACCCGGGCGGTCACTGTTGCGGCCGTGATAAATCTTCACGACCGCCCGGGTGAACACCACCCGAATGTTCGGCCGGGTGCGCCACCGAGCCGGTTGATCGCCGGCCAGGCACGGGCGGGCCCGCACAGTCCGCCCAGCTCCATTCATCCGGGGGGATCGAGGCCCGGTCCGCGGCCGACGAGAGGCCCGGGTCGGCATGGAGAAAGGCGCACCACACATGACCGCAGCGCAGGTCGACACGGAGAAGGGCCCCGAGGAACCGGGCGAGGGGTACGAGCGCGGGCTCGGCAGCCGCCAGGTCCAGATGATCGCGATCGGCGGCGCCATCGGCGTCGGCCTCTTCCTGGGCGCCGGGGCGAACATCGCCAAGGCCGGACCCAGCCTGATCCTCATGTACGCCCTCGCCGGCGTCATCATCTTCTTCATCATGCGGGCGCTCGGCGAGCTCCTGCTGTACCGCCCGGTCTCGGGCTCCTTCGCGGAGTACTCCCGCGAGTTCCTCGGCCCGTTCTTCGGCTACTTCACCGGCTGGACGTACTGGCTGATGTGGGTGGTCACCGGCATGGCCGAGCTGACGGCCGCCGCGATCTACGTCAACTACTGGTTCCCGGCCGTCCCGCAGTGGGTGACGGCCCTGGTCTTCCTGGTGATCCTGTTCGGGGTCAACCTGATCTCCGTGAAGCTCTTCGGCGAGCTGGAGTTCTGGTTCTCGATGGTCAAGGTCACCGCCCTGATCGGCATGATCGTGATCGGCCTGGGCGTACTCACCTTCGGCTTCAGCAGCGCCGGCGACACCGCCGCGGTCTCCAACCTCTGGGCCTTCGACGGCTTCTTCCCCAAGGGCATCGGCGCGTCCCTGATGACCCTGCAGGGCGTCATGTTCGCCTACCTCGCCGTCGAACTGGTCGGCGTCACGGCCGGCGAGTCCGAGGACCCCGAGAAGACCCTCCCCAAGGCGATCAACACCCTGCCCTGGCGCATCGCCCTGTTCTACGTCGGCGCCCTCACCGTCATCCTGTGCGTGGTGAAGTGGACCGAGTTCGGGCCGGACGCGAGCCCCTTCGTCCAGGCCTTCGCCAAGATCGGCATCCCGGCCGGCGCCGGCATCGTCAACTTCGTCGTGCTGACCGCCGCCCTCTCCTCCTGCAACTCGGGCATGTACTCCACGGGCCGCATGCTGCGGAACCTGGCCGACAGCGGCGAGGCCCCCAAGGCCTTCGCCAAGCTGTCCTCGACCAAGACGCCCGCCTTCGGCATCCTCGTCTCCGTGCTCTTCATGGGCATCGGCGTGGTCCTCAACTACGTCGTCCCGGAGAAGGCCTTCGGCTACGTCACCTCGGTGGCCACCGCGGCCGGCATCTGGACCTGGCTGATGATCCTGGTCAGCCACGTCCTGTACCGCCGCGCGGTCGAGGCCGGCCGGCTGCCCGCCTCGTCCTTCCCGGCCCCGGGCGGCTCGAAGTGCAGCTACGTCGCGATCGTCTTCCTGCTCTTCGTCACCGGCCTGATCGCCTCCGACGCCGACTCCCGCGTCTGCCTCTACGTGATGGCCGTCTGGGCCGCCGCCCTGGGCATCGGCTGGGCGATCCTCAAGAGCCGCAACGCGCGGATCGCCGCGGGCGACGCGCAGGACTTCGAGAAGATCGGCTGACCGCCCGCCTCCGGCGTCCGGCATATGGGCCGCTCCGTACCACGCCTCGGTACGGAGCGGCCCTCCCGCTTATCCTGACGGACATGCTGACCATCACCCAGGACCTCGTCGACCGGATCGTCGCGCACGCCCGCAAGGACCACCCCGACGAGGCGTGCGGCGTCGTCGCGGGCCCGGCCGGTTCGGACCGCCCCGAGCGCTTCATCCCGATGCTGAACGCGGCCATGTCGCCCACGTTCTACGAGTTCGACTCGGGCGACCTGCTCAAGCTCTACCGCGAGATGGACGACCGCGACGAGGAGCCGGTGGTCATCTACCACTCCCACACGGCGACCGAGGCCCACCCCTCCCGCACCGACATCTCCTACGCCAACGAGCCCGGCGCGCACTACGTCCTGGTCTCCACGGCGGACACCGACGACGCCGGCCCCTTCCAGTTCCGCTCCTTCCGGATCGTCGAGGGCGAGGTCACGGAGGAGGAGGTGAAGGTCGTAGAGGCATACTGATCTCGTACGCACCGCCCAACTCGCCGTATCGGAGATGGTGTTGACGCAGCGCTCGAACACACGACGCCCCACGCTGGAGGACGTCGCCCGCCGGTCGGGCGTCTCGAAGTCCACGGTGTCGCGGGTGGTCAACGGCGAACTCAAGGTGAGTGCGGGGGTCGCGGGCCGCGTCCGGGACGTCATCGCCGAGCTGGGCTACATACCCAACCAGGCCGCCCGCCAGCTGGTCACCCGCCGCACGGGCGCCGTCGCCGTCGTGGCGACCCAGCCGCAGGACCGGGTCTTCATCGACCCCTTCTTCGACTGCCACCTCCGAGGCATCCGCAAGGAGCTCGTCGCGCACGGCGTCCAGCCCGTCCTGTTGTTCCTGGAGGAACCCGACGACTATCCGCGCGTCGGCGACTTCCTCGGCGGCGGCCACGTCGACGGCGCCCTGCTGTTCTCCCTGCGCGCCGACGACCCGCTGCCCGGCATGATCGAACGGCTGGGCCTGCCCGCCGTCTTCGGCGGCCGCCCGCTGCTGCGGGAGGGCGAGACCGTACGGGGCCAGATCTACGTCGACGCCGACAACCGCGGCGGAGCCCGGGAAGCCGTCCGCCATCTGGTCTCGCTCGGCCGCGAGCGCATCGCGACCGTCACCGGGCCCTACGACCAGGAGGCCTCCGCCGCCGACCGCCTCGACGGCTACCGGGACGTCCTGCTCGACGCCTCGCCCCGGCTGATCGAGAAGGCCGACTACACCCGGCAGGGCGGCGCCGACGCCATGGCCGCCCTCCTGGACCGGTGCCCCGACCTCGACGCCGTCTTCGTCGCCTCGGACCTCATGGCGTCCGGCGCCCTCCAGGTGCTGCGGGAGAGCGGCCGCCGGGTACCGGACGACGTGGCCGTCGTCGGCTTCGACGACCTCGCACCCATCGCCGAGTCGACCGACCCGCCGCTGACGACGGTCCACCAGGACGTCGAGGGCATGGGGCGGCTGCTGGCCAGACTGCTGTTCAGCAGGACCGCCGACACAAGTGAGGAGACGAGTGCAGGTCACCCGCTCTCCTCCGTGGTCACCCCGACCCACCTGGTCCGGAGAGCGTCCGCCTGAGCGGTGCGGGGAGAGGGCCTGAGCTGTGCGGTCTCACTCCGCGACCGCTATCCGTCCGGAATGTGGGATCACATTCCGGGACCCCGGTCGGGAATCGATACGATGACCCCATGGTTTCCCACGACGTGAGCGAAAAGACGCCGGGCATGCTGCTCGTGGCGCGGCTGCACGTCGACCTGTGCAGGCTCGCCAGCGCCATCTGTTGACGCCGCCCTGCCGCCGTACGGCCGTGGGCCGCGGCGCTCACCCACGCACCACCCGCTGTACTGCGCTGCCGCGCGCCCACCGACCAGACACCATCCGACAGGAGCCCTGAGCCATGGCCATCGAGGTCCGCATCCCGACCATCCTCCGCACGTACACCGACGGACAGAAGGCGGTGGAGGGCACCGGGGAGACTCTCGCCGAGCTCTTCGCCGACCTCGAAAGCCGCCACACGGGCGTCCAGGCCCGCATCGTGGACGGCGACCAGCTGCGCCGCTTCGTGAACGTCTACCTGAACGACGAGGACGTCCGCTTCCTCGACGGCATCAACACCAAGCTCGCCGACGGCGACAGCGTGACGATCCTGCCGGCCGTGGCCGGCGGCATGGTCTAGGGCCCGCCGCCCCCATGCGCTACGACTCCCCGCTGGCCGCGGTGGGCAACACCCCTCTGGTGCGCCTGCCGCGGCTCTCGCCGTCCGCCGACGTCCGTATCTGGGCGAAGCTGGAGGACCGCAACCCGACCGGCTCGGTCAAGGACCGTCCCGCCCTGCACATGATCGAGCAGGCGGAGAAGGACGGCCGGCTGACCCCGGGCTGCACCATCCTGGAGCCGACCTCCGGCAACACCGGCATCTCGCTGGCCATGGCGGCCAAGCTCAAGGGCTACCGCATGGTGTGCGTGATGCCCGAGAACACCTCGCAGGAACGCCGTGAGCTGCTCGCCATGTGGGGCGCCGAGATCATCCCCTCACCCGCCGCGGGCGGCTCCAACACCGCCGTACGGGTCGCCAAGGAACTCTCCGCCGAGCACCCCGACTGGGTGATGCTCTACCAGTACGGCAACCCGGACAACGCCGGCGCCCACTACGCGGGCACCGGCCCGGAGATCCTCGCCGACCTCCCCTCCGTCACCCACTTCGTCGCGGGTCTCGGCACCACCGGCACCCTGATGGGCGTCGGCCGCTACCTCCGCGAGCACAAGCCGGACGTGAAGATCGTCGCCGCCGAGCCGCGCTACGACGACCTGGTCTACGGCCTGCGCAACCTCGACGAGGGCTTCGTCCCCGAGCTGTACGACGCCTCCGTCCTCACCACCCGCTTCTCGGTGGGCTCGGCCGACGCGGTCACCCGCACCCGGGAGCTGCTCCAGCAGGAGGGCATCTTCGCCGGAGTCTCCACCGGCGCGGCCCTGCATGCCGCGATCGGCGTCGGCAACAAGGCCGTCAAGGCGGGCGAGAGCGCGGACATCGTGTTCGTCGTCGCCGACGGCGGCTGGAAGTACCTCTCGACGGGTGTCTACACGGCCGCCACCACCGAGGAAGCCATCGAGACGCTGCAGGGCCAACTCTGGGCATGAGCGCCGGTCCAGGGGCGCGGGGCCATGCCGGCGGGCGGCTCCGCCGCAAGGCCCCACCGGCCACGACGGACCGGCGGCCGGACGAAGACCCCTAACCGGCCAGGTGACGGACCTGATCCCATAGGACCGGGTCCACCACCCCCACCCGCCGCCGGAAGTCCCCCACCGCCACCTCGCGCAGCTCGTCCGTCTCCAGGAAGCTCGCGCGCCCCTGCGCGTCGCCCACCGCGCCCGGCGGCAACGGGATCACCCCGGCCCGCTCGTCGTGGTACTTGCTGGTGATCTTCGCGACCGTCGCCCGGTCCCCGCGCACCACCAACACCAGACACGGCCGGTCCTTGGCCCCGGGCCCGTCCTCATAGGGCACGTCCGCCCACCAGATCTCCGCCGGCCGAGGCCGCGCCCGACCCCGCCCGCGAGGCCGCGACGGCCGCCCCGGTGGCCGGGTCCGCCGCCCCGCCGGACGCCGACCGCCGCGTCCCCAGCCGTCGACGAGCGTGGCGACGATCGCCAGCAGCACCAGGGCCGCGAGCGCGAGCCACCACGAAGTATCCATGGACATGACGTTACCGGCGCACAAACACCCACGCGCGCCTTATCGCGCGCCCCATACGCCCCGGGTCCAGCCGAACCGGTGACACCACAGGTGAGTTCGCCCACAACAGCCCCTGGTGGAGGAGCGACCGGGAGTTTTGCGCCTTACGCTCGACGAACCGCACGACCCCCGTCTCCTTCCCAGAAAAGTCCCGCCAGCGGAGGTTTCTGCTTTATGAAGCTCACCGTCGTCGGCTGCTCGGGGTCGTTCCCGTCCGCGGAATCGGCCTGTTCGAGCTACCTCGTCGAGGCCGACGGCTTCCGGCTGCTTCTCGACATGGGCAACGGTGCCCTGGGCGAGCTGCAGCGCCACTGCGGTCTCTACGACCTCGACGCGATCTTCCTCAGCCATCTGCACGCCGACCACTGCATCGACATGTGCGCGTACTTCGTCGCGCGCTACTACCGCCACGACGGCGGCCGCTGCGACCCGATCCCGGTCTACGGCCCCGAGGGCACCGAACACCGCCTCACCACGGCCTACGCCGACACCCCCACCGCCTCCTCCATGAGCGAGGTCTTCGACTTCCACACGGTCAAGCCGTCCACCTTCGACGTCGGCCCGTTCACGGTCCACACCGAACGCGTGGCCCACCCCGTCGAGGCGTACGGCATCCGCGTCGAGCACGGCGGCAGGTCCCTGACCTACTCCGGCGACACGGGCGCGACCCCCGTCCTGGACGAACTCGCCCGCGACACCGACCTGTTCCTGTGCGAGGCCGCCTTCACGCACGGCAAGGAGAGCATCCCCGACCTGCACCTCAACGGCCGCGAGGCGGGTGAGACCGCGACCCGGGCAGGCGCCCGCCGGCTGGTCCTCACCCACATCCCCCCGTGGACCGACCCCCAGGTCAACCTGGCCGACGCGCGCACGGTGTACGACGGTCCCGTGGAACTGGCGACGCCGAGAGTCTCGTACGAGATCTAGCCGCCACGGCATGACAAAGGCCCCCCGGAGCTGTGACTCCGGGGGGCCTTCGTATGCGCGGTGGGGGACTCACGCCTTGGTGAGGTCCTCGACCTCCTCCTCGGGCTCACGGCCCGGGGTGGGGAGGTCGAACTTGGTGATGGCGAAGCGGAAGACGGTGTAGTAGATCGCGCCGAAGACCAGACCGACGGGGATCAGCAGCCAGGGCTTCGTGGAGATACCCCAGTTGATGAAGACGTCGATGAAGCCGGCCGAGAAGCTGAAGCCCATGTGCATGCCCAGCGCCCAGGTCACCGCCATCGAAATCGCGGTGAGGACCGCGTGGATGACGTACAGCACCGGGGCGATGAACATGAACGTGAACTCGATCGGCTCGGTGACACCCGTGAAGAACGAGGTCAGGGCCATCGACATCATCATGCCCAGCACGGCCTTGCGGCGCTCGGGACGGGCGGAGTGCGCGATCGCCAGTGCGGCGGCGGGCAGACCGAACATCATGATCGGGAAGAAGCCGGTCATGAACATACCCGCGGACGGGTCGCCGCCGAAGAAGCGGGGCAGGTCGCCGTGGAAGACGGTGCCGGCGGAGTTGGTGAAGTCGCCGATCTGGAACCAGGCCACGGAGTTCACGAACTGGTGCATGCCGATCGGGATCAACGCACGGTTGATCAGACCGAAGAGGGCCGCACCGAAGGAGCCGAGGCCGGTCATCCACTCGCCGAAGTCGGTGATCACGTCACCGATGGGCTGCCAGCCCAGGACGACCAGGACACCGAGCACGGTGCCGACGGCGGCCGTGATGATCGGTACGAGCCGGCGGCCGTTGAAGAAGCCCAGCCAGTCGACGAGCCTGGTCCGGTGGAAGCGCTGCCACAGCAGGGCCGTGAACAGGCCGAGGACGATGCCGCCGAGCACGCCCGGGTTCTGGAAGGTCGCGGTCGTGGCGGCCTCGGTGCCCTTCTGCCAGAAGCCGCCGCCGAGTCCGGTCGCCGTATAGGTGGCGCCTTCGTGACCGTCCTCGATCGGGTACTGGTGGATCACCGCGTAGTAGGTGAGGAAACCGACCACGGCGGCCAGCGCCGTCGAGCCGTCGGCCTTCTTCGCGAAGCCGATGGCCACGCCTATGCAGAACAACAGGGGCAGCCCGAAGGAGCTGTCCAGGAGGGCGCCGCCGGCGCCGGCGAACACCTTCGCCACATCGGCGGGGATGTGGAACCTCTCCTGGGAGTCCGCCTGACCGAGCCGGAGCAGAATACCTGCCGCCGGCAGCACGGCGATGGGGAGCTGAAGGCTGCGACCAACCTTCTGCAGGCCCTTGATCAGGCCGGATCCCCGCTTCTTCGCGGGCGCCGCCGGCGCGGTGGCGGTGGTCATAACTTCCTCCATCGGGTGGCATGGTCTACACCACTCAGTGGTGTAGACCATGTTGTAGCACGATGAAGGACGCATAAGGAACCCGCGTTTCCCGTGACGGGAAAGCTACTTTGGGCTACCTGTTCGAGCCGCCGCGCGCGTCACACCTTGGTGACGTCCTCGACCTCTTCCTCCGGCTCCCTGCCCGGAGTCTTCAGGTCGAACCGCGTGATCGCGAACCGGAAGATCACGTAGTAGACGACCGCGAAACACAGGCCGATCGGAATGATCAGCCACGGCTTCGTCGCCAGGTTCCAGTTGATGAGGTAGTCGATCAGGCCCGCCGAGAAACTGAAGCCGTCATGGACGCCCAACCCCCACGTCACCGCCATCGACACACCCGTCAGCACCGCGTGCACCGCGTACAGCAGCGGCGCGATGAACAGGAACGAGTACTCGATCGGCTCGGTGATCCCCGTGACGAACGACGTCAACGCCACCGACAGCATCAGACCGCCGACCTCCTTGCGGCGCCCCGGCTTCGCGCAGTGCGTGATCGCCAGCGCCGCCGCCGGCAACGCGAACATCATGATCGGGAAGAACCCCGACGTGAACTGCCCCGCGCTCGGGTCGCCCGCCAGGAACATGTTGATGTCGCCGTGCACCACCGTGCCGTCCGGCTTGGTGTAGCTGCCGAACTGGAACCAGATGGGCACGTTCAGGAACTGATGCAACCCGATCACCAGCAACGCCCGGTTCGCCACCCCGAACACACCCGCACCCCACGCGCCCAGATCGCTCATCCAGTCGCTGAAACTCTCCAGCGCGTCACCGATCGGCGGCCACACCCACAGACACACCGCGGCGAACGCGATCGCCACGAACGCCATCACGATCGGCACCAGCCGGCGGCCGTTGAAGAAACCGAGCCAGTCCACCAGCCTGGTCCGGTGGTACCGCTGCCAGAAGTACGCCGACATCAGACCCATCACGATGCCGCCGAAGACACCCGGGTTCTGGAACGTGAACGCCGTCACCGAACCGTCCGCCGCCACCTGGCAGCCGATACCCACCAGAGCCTTCGCCCCGTCAGGACAGTCCTCCGGGAACTGACGCAACACCGTGTAGTAGACGAGGAAACCGGTCACCGCGGCCAACGCCGTCGAACCGTCGGACTTCTTCGCCATACCGATCGCCACACCGATACAGAACAACAGCGGCAACCCGAGCTGACCGTCCAGCAGCGCCCCGCCCGCACCCGCCATCACCTTCGAGATGTTCGTCCAGCCCAGCCCGTCGTCCCCGAACACGTCCGGCTGGCCCAGCCGGTTGAGGATGCCCGCGGCCGGCAGGACCGCGATGGGGAGCTGCAGACTGCGGCCCATCTTCTGCAACGCCTGGAACAGGTTGTTCCAACGGGCGCGCGCGGGACCGATCCCCGCGCCGGCACTCTCGGCACTCATGGTTTGGCGACCGCCTGTCAGGTGGTGTAGACCAGCTACGGACGATTTCGTTGCTGCCATGTCATCTTTCGGCACCATCGACGCAATCGCTCGCGAAGTTGGGCCAACTGTGGGTTACTGCGACAAAGCGGTTCGCATCAGGGAATTCAGGGAGACGGAACATGGCCAGCAAGGCTGAGAAGATCGTTGCCGGGCTCGGCGGCATCGAGAACATCGAAGAGGTCGAGGGCTGCATCACCCGCCTGCGCACCGAGGTCGTCGACGCGAGCAAGGTCGACGAGGCCGCCCTGAAGGCCGCCGGCGCCCACGGCGTCGTCAGGATGGGCACCGCGATCCAGGTCGTCATCGGCACCGACGCCGACCCCATCGCCGCGGAGATCGAAGACCTGATGTGAGGTCACTCGTCGGGGCCCTTTTCCACCGCGGGAAGGGCCCCTTCCCTGTGTGCGGCTAGGCTCTTCGCCATGTCTCGAATCGACGGCCGCACCCCCGAACAACTCCGCCCGGTCACCATCGAACGCGGCTGGAGCAAGCACGCCGAAGGCTCCGTCCTCGTCTCCTTCGGCGACACGAAAGTCTTCTGCACCGCCTCCGTCACCGAAGGCGTCCCGCGCTGGCGCAAGGGCAGCGGCGAAGGCTGGGTCACCGCCGAGTACTCCATGCTGCCCCGCGCCACCAACTCCCGCGGCGACCGCGAATCCGTCCGCGGCAAGATCGGCGGCCGCACCCACGAGATCAGCCGCCTCATCGGCCGCTCCCTGCGCGCGGTGATCGACTACAAGGCCCTCGGCGAGAACACCATCGTCCTCGACTGCGACGTCCTGCAGGCCGACGGCGGCACCCGCACCGCCGCCATCACCGGCGCGTACGTCGCCCTCGCCGACGCCGTCACCTGGGCCCAGGGCAAGAAGCTGATCAAGGCCGGCCGCCAGCCGCTCACCGGCACGGTCTCGGCGGTCTCGGTGGGCATCGTCGGCGGAGTCCCCCTGCTCGACCTCTGCTACGAGGAGGACGTCCGCGCCGAGACCGACATGAACGTCGTCTGCACCGGCGACGGCCGCTTCGTCGAGGTCCAGGGCACCGCCGAGGCCGAACCCTTCGCCCGCGAGGAACTCGACTCCCTCCTCGACCTCGCCGTCGCCGGCTGCGTCGACCTGACCGCCTTCCAGCTCAAGGCACTTGATACGGTCCTCGAAAAGTAAAGGGCGTACCAAGAACGATGGTCGCGGGTCGCAACCCCGTCGGCCGTCCTCGCGTCACTACGGGTACGGGCGCACGGCTCATCACTGTGCGCCCGGCCAGCATGAAGGGCCGGGAAGGCCCCAACGGGAGGGAACAGATCCATGGCCGCGAGCCGACGCCGCCGTAGTCGCCGAATCGCCATCGTCGCCGCGGTGGCCGCCGTCGGGCTGACCGCCGGGCTCACCACCGGCTGCGACGCCGTCAGCAAGGCACTGGACTGCGTCCAGACCGCCGATGCCATCGCCGACAGCGTCACCGATCTCCAGCAGGCCGTGGAGGCCGCGTCGAACGACCCGACACAGCTTGAGGAATCCCTCGACGCCATCGACAAGAACCTCGACGAGATCGGCGACAAGACCGACAACGCCGACGTCAACAAGGCCGTCGACGACCTCGGCAAGGCCGTCACCAACGTCCGTACCTCCGTCGAGAACGGCGACAACACCCCCGACCTCGGCGGGGTCACGGACGCGGCGGGCGAACTGACGAAGGTCTGCACGCCGTAACCGGGCTGCGGGCGGACGGGCGGGGTCGGGATACTGGACCCCATGACCCGCCTGATCCTCGCCACCCGCAACGCCGGAAAGATCACCGAGCTCCACGCGATCCTCGCCGACGCAGGTCTGCCCCACGACCTCGTCGGCGCGGACGCGTACCCGGACGTCCCCGACGTCAAGGAAACCGGCGTCACCTTCGCCGAGAACGCCCTGCTCAAGGCCCACGCCCTGGCCCAGGCCACGGGATTGCCCGCCGTCGCCGACGACTCCGGCCTCTGCGTCGACGTCCTGAACGGCGCCCCCGGGATCTTCTCCGCCCGCTGGGCGGGCACCCACGGAGACGACCAGGCCAACCTCGACCTCCTGCTGGCCCAGCTCTCCGACATCGCCGACGAACACCGCGGCGCCCACTTCGCCTGCGCGGCGGCCCTCGCCCTGCCGGACGGCACGGAGCGAGTGGTCGAGGGCCGACTCCGGGGCCTCCTCCGCCACACCCCCACCGGCACGAACGGCTTCGGCTACGACCCCATCCTCCAGCCGGAGGGCGAGACACGGACGTGCGCCGAGCTGACCGCGGAGGAGAAGAACGCGATCAGCCATCGGGGGCAGGCGTTCAGGGGGTTGGTGCCGGTGGTGCGGGAGTTGTTGGGCTGAGACCGTATGGCAACGGCCTGCGAACCGTTCCTTCGATTCGCAGGCCGCTTGTGTGCGGCGGAAGGGATTCGAACCCTCAAGCCCGATCAAGGGCCACAGATCCTAAGTCTGCTGCGTCGCCATTGCGCCACCGCCGCTGGTCCGTCTGTCATCGTACCGGGAGTTGTCTCACGTCCTCCGCCCCCTCTGTGTCAAGCAGTCGCGCCAGGGCTGCTGATATGCTGTCTCGCCCTCGGCGAAGCCTTCCGGGCGCGGACGCTTGTCTGCTCGGGAGGCTTTTTTCATGGCCAAGACCAAGACTGACAACAAGGGCTCCGGGCTGATCATCCGCCCCGCCACTCCCACCGACCGCCCCACCGTCGAACGCCTCTGGCTGCTCTTCCGGCATGACCTGTCCGAGTTCGGAGGGCAACTGCCCAGCGCGGACGGGGAGTTCAGGAGGGAGAGGCTGGAGGCCGCGTTCTCCGGGGATCCGGGCTGGGCGCCGTATGTCTTCAGCCTCGGTGAGCATCCCGTCGGGTTCGCGTTCGTGCGGGGGTTGGGGGCGGACACCCGGGTGCTTAACAGTTTCTTCGTGGTGCGCGGAGTGCGGCGAAGTGGGGTCGGGATGCGGGCCGTCAAGGAGGTCGTCCGGCGGCATCCGGGAGCCTGGGAGGTCGCGTTTCAGGATGCCAACGCGGGGGCGGTGCGGTTCTGGCGGCGGGTGGCCGGTGAGGTCGCCCCGGGTGCGTGGAGTGAGGAGCGCAGGCCGGTGCCTGGGCGGCCCGACCTGGCTCCTGATGTGTGGGTGTCGTTCGGATGCCCGCGTTAGGCGGCCGAGTCAGATACCCAGGTCCTTGATGATCTTCGCCACGTGGCCTGTCGCCCGGACGTTGTAGAAGGCGTGTTCGACCTTGCCCTCCTCGTCCACGACGATCGTGGAGCGGATGACGCCCATGTAGGTCTTGCCGTAGTTCTTCTTCTCGCCGTACGCGGCGTAGGCCTCGGTGACCGTCTTCTCGGGGTCCGCGAGGAGGGTGATCCGCAGGTTCTCCTTCTCGCGGAACTTCGCCAGCTTCTCCGGCTTGTCGGGGGAGATGCCGATGACGTCGTAGCCGGCGCCGGTCAGGACCTCCAGGTTGTCCGTGAAGTCGCAGGCCTGCTTGGTGCAGCCGGGGGTGAGGGCCGCGGGGTAGAAGTAGACGATGACCTTGCGTCCCTTGTGGTCGGACAGGGACACCTCGGTGGCGTCGGCGTCGGGCAGGGTGAAGGCGGGGGCCACGTCCCCGGGCTGGAGTCGCTCGCTCATCCGGCAAGCGTAACGGGGGGTCCTGACAGTGCGTTCCGGCACTGAGCTGACAGACTGTCCGGATCAGGCAGCAGCAACAGGTATCAGCTGACTTCGGAGGCCGTACGGTGGCGGACACGTCGGACACGAGAACCCCGGCGCAGATCGAGGCGGACATCAAGCGCCGCCGCGAGATGCTGGCCGAGACGCTCGACGAGATCGGGGTGCGGGTGCACCCGAAGACGATCGTCGGCGATGCCAAGGCCAAGGTCGCCTCCCACGTCGATCGCACGCTGGGGCGGGCCTATGTCGGGGTCAACCGCGCGGTGAGTGACGTGAAGGCGCAGTTCGTCGACGAGGAGGGCGCGCCGCGGCTGGAGCGGGTCGTGCCCGTCGCGCTCGTCGTCGTCGGGGTCGTGGGGCTGCTCGCCCTGGGCACCGCCCGGCGGCGTAGCCGCTGAGCCGGGGCCGACCCACCGGCGTACGGCGGTGGCAAAGGCAGGTAGGTTCAGTGGCGTGAGCGCCAACAGAAACGAGCACAGCATCCAGCAGGACAAGTTGCCCATCCGGATGCTGCACGACCGTGTACTCGTGCGGCAGGACGCCGGCGAGGGCGAGCGGCGTTCCGGCGGCGGGATCCTGATTCCGGCCACCGCGGCGGTCGGCCGGCGGCTGGCGTGGGCCGATGTCGTCGCGGTGGGGCAGAACGTGCGGACCGTGGAGCCGGGTGACCGGGTGCTGTACGACCCGGAGGACCGGGCCGAGGTGGAGGTGCGGGGTGTCGCCTACGTGCTGATGCGCGAGCGTGATCTGCACGCGGTGGCCGCGGACCGGTTCGAGGGGTCCGAGGACTCGACCGGGCTGTATCTCTGAGAAGACCGCATCTCGGAGAAGGCCGCATTTCTGAGAAGACTGTGTGAAGGGGCCGGTGACCATCGTCACCGGCCCCTTTTGCTGTTTCTTTGCTACCTTCGGAAGAGACCCGACGAGACGCGCCGTACCGGGATGCAGGCAAAGACGACGCCCCGAAGTCACACGACGCTCGTCTCGGAGGTGCCTGTCATGGCCTGGGTTCTGCTGGTGGTCGCCGGTCTGCTCGAAGTCGGCTGGTCGATCGGAATGAAGTACACCGACGGGTTCACCCGGCTGGTTCCCAGCCTGTTCACCGGTGCGGGCATCGTCGCGAGCATGCTGTTGCTGTCGTACGCCGCGAAGTCCCTGCCCATCGGTACCGCGTACGGCGTGTGGGTCGGGATCGGTGCGGCCGGTGCGGCGGTCTTCGGCATGGTGGTGCTGGGGGAGCCGGCGACCGCCGCCCGGATCTTCTTCGTGTGTCTGCTGCTGGTGGCCGTGGTGGGGCTCAAGGCCACCTCGGGGCACTGAAGCCCACGTCAGGGCATCAGCCGACCGGCCTTCGCCCCGTGGTCTGTGGGAACACCCCGCCCGTCGCGGCGCCTGTCGTGTCCCCGGTGGTGCCGCCGGTGGTGTCTCCGGTGGTGCCACCCGTGTCGGTGGTGCCGCCGGTGGTCTCTCCGGTGGTGCCGTCGGTCGTGCCGCCGTCGGTGGTGGTGCCGCCGGTCGTGGTGGTGTCTCCGGTGGTGCCGGTGCTCGTGTTGCCGGTGGTGCCGTCCGTGGTGCCGCCGTCGGTGGGGGTGCCGCCGGTGGTGCCCTCGGTCTGGCCCTCGGTCTCCTGGCCGCCGGTGGTGCCGTCCGTGGTGCCGCCGGTGTCCTCCTCGTCCGCGCCGGGGTCGGTCGCGGTGTCGGAGGGCGGGGCCTGGATCTCGTCGGCGCCCGGCTGGAGTTCGAGGTCGAACTCGGTGACGGGCTTGCCCTTGAGGGCGGCCTTGGTGAACTGTGCCCAGATCTCGGTGGGTGCCCCGCCGCCGTTGATCCGGTCGAGGCCCATCACGCCGTACAGCGACTCGTGCTTGGCCGTCACCGGGTCCTGGCCCATGACGGAGACGACGGTGGCGAGGTCGGGGGTGTAGCCGGCGAACCAGGCGGCGGTGTCCTCCTCGGCGGTGCCGGTCTTGCCCGCGGCGGGGCGGCCGGCGGCCTGGGCGGCGGTGGCGGTGCCGTTGTCGACGACGCTCCGCAGGATGGACGTCGTGGTGTCGGCGGCCTCGCGGCTGACGGCCTGCTTGGTCTTCTGCCGGGGCAGTTCGACCTCGTCCTTGCCGTCCTTGGTGATCTTCTCGACCATCGTGTACGTGCCGTGCTTGCCGTGGTTCGCGAGGGTGGCGTAGGCCTCCGCCATGTCGAGGACGCTGGCGGTGGACGGGCCGAGCGCGATGGACGGCGAGGCCGTCAGGTCGGGGGTGGAGGCGGGGATGCCGAGGTCGATGGCGGTCTGCTTGACCTTGTCGGAGCCGACGTCGACGGCCATCTGCGCGTACACCGAGTTGACGGACTTGTCGGTGGCCTCGCGGACGGTGATGTCGCCGTAGGAGCCCTGGTCCTCGTTCTCGGGTGCGTAGGTGCCGCCGTCCCAGCCGACGATGGGGCGCTTGTTGGTGCCGTCGTAGATGGTGTTCGGGGTGATGACGCGGCCGTCCTGCGTCTCGGAGTCGTTCTGGACGGCGGAGGTGAACACGAACGGCTTGAAGGTGGAGCCGACCTGGAAGTCGCCGCGGGTGGCGTTGTTCGTGTACTGCTTCACGTAGTCGATGCCGCCGTACATGGCGACGACCTTGCCGGTCTTGGGGTCGACGGCGGCGCCGCCCGCGCGGACGTAGGTGTCGACCTTGCGGTTCTTCTTGTCGAGCTTGTCCATCAGCTGGTCGTTGACGGCGTCGACGAAGGCGTCCTGCCTGCCCTTCGCCAGGGTGGTGGTGATGCGGTAGCCGCCGGCGTCGAGCTGGTCCTTGTCGAGGATCTTGTTGTCGGTGAGGTAGTCCTTGATCGCGTTCACGATGTAGCCGCGCTGACCGGACATGCCGGTCGAGACGGTGGACTCCTTCGGCATGGGGAACTTCATGCCGGCCCGCTCCGACTTGCTCAGCCAGCCCTTGGTGACCATGCCGTCCAGGACGTAGTTCCAGCGGGCCTGGGCGGCGGACTTGTTCTCGGGGTGGGCGACGACGTCGTACTCGCTGGGCGCGTTGACCAGCGCGGCGAGGTAGGCGCCCTGGGCGGGGCTGAGGCTGACGGCGTCGACGCCGTAGTAGGCCTGGGCGGCGGCCTGGATGCCGTAGGCGTTGCGGCCGAAGAAGCTGGTGTTGAGGTAGCCCTCCAGGATCTGGTCCTTGGACTCCGTGCGGTCCAGCTTGATCGAGATGAAGAACTCCTTCACCTTGCGGGTGACGGTCTGTTCCTGGGCCAGGTAGTAGTTCTTCACGTACTGCTGGGTGATCGTGGAGCCGGACTGCTTGCCCTTGCCGGTGGCGGTGTTCCAGCCGGCGCGGAGCATGGCCTTGGGGTCGATCGCGGACTCGGAGTAGAAGTCGCGGTCCTCCGCGGCCAGGACGGCGTGCTGGGCGTCCTTGGAGATCTGGCCGAGGGGGACGATCTCCCGGTTGACCTCGCCGTCGCGGGCGAGCTGGCTGCCGTCGGCGTAGAGGTAGACGTTGCTCTGTTTGGTGGCGAAGGCGTTGGCGGCCGGGATCTTGACCATCGAGTAGCCGAGGAAGAACAGGCCGGCCAGGAGCAGGACGCCCACGACGAAGGCGCCGAGCACCATGCGCCAGGTCGGGACGGCCCGCCGCCAGCCGGTCCGCTTGGGCCGCTTGGCCTTCTTGCCGGCCGGCGTCTCGGGCTCACCGGCGGCGTCAGCCGCCTGTGGTTCTCGGGGGGCCCAGCCCTGGGTCGGCTGCTGCGGCTGCGACTCGTCGCTCATGTCGTGCACGGACTCCTGTTTCGCGTCTTACGTTCCCGTACGTTCCCGTACGCCTCGTACGCCTTGTGCGCCCCCAGTTGAAGACTCTCGCACCACGCGTTCCGTTCCCGACAACCGGCACGCGCTTGCCCGGAAATTGCGTGGCGTGGCACACAGGCCGTGGACTAGGCTCCTCCGCTTCGGTGTCCGCGAGGCGGGGAGGACGGTTTCCGTGGGTGCGGCGCGGTTGTACGCGGCGGTCGCGGCGGGGGGTTTCCGACGGTACGCGACGTATCGGGCGGCCACGCTGGCGGGGGTGTTCACGAACACCGTCTTCGGGGTGATCCTCGTGTACACGTACACGGCGCTGTGGGACGAGCGGCCGCGGCTGGGCGGGTACGAGCTGGCAGAGGCGCTCACCTATGTGTGGATCGGGCAGTCGCTGTTCAAGACGGTCGCCTCCGGTGGCGGCGGTGTCGAGAACGAGCTGATGGAGCGTATCCGCACGGGGGATGTGGCGGTCGACCTGTACCGCCCTGTGGACCTCCAACTGTGGTGGATGGCAGCCGACTTGGGGCGGGCGGCGTTCGAGCTGCTGGGGCGCGGGGTGGTGCCCTTCGTGTTCGGGGCGCTGGTGTTCCGGCTGGCGCTGCCCTCGGACCCGCTGGTCTGGGCCGCCTTCCTGGGCACGGTCGTGCTCGCGGTGCTGGTCAGTTTCGCGATCCGCTATCTGGTGGCGCTGACCGCGTTCTGGCTGCTGGACGGGGCCGGGGTGGTGCAGATGGCGTGGCTTCTGGGGTGGTTCTTCTCCGGGATGCTGCTGCCGCTGAACGTGTTCCCGGGCGTGTTCGGCGAGATCGTACGGATGCTGCCGTGGTCGTCGCTGCTCCAGGCGCCGGCGGACGTGCTGCTGGGGCACGCCGACCCGTGGCGGACGTACGCCTTCCAGGGGGCGTGGGCGGTGGCGCTGCTGACGGCCGGGCGGCTGGTGCAGTCGGCGGCGACGCGCAGGGTGGTGGTCCAGGGTGGCTGAGCGGCCCGGGCGGCTCTCCGAGGGGCTGCGCGCGTACCGGCTGATCGCGGCGATGTGGATCCGCTCCACGATGGCGTACCCGGCCTCCTTCGCCATGACCGCGTTCGGGAGCTTCGCCACGACGGCACTGGAGTTCGTCGCGATCTTGCTGATGTTCTCGCAGGTGGACGCGCTGGGCGGTTACTCGCTGCCCGAGCTGGCCTTCCTGTACGGCCTGTCCGGCACCACGTTCGGGGCCGCAGACCTGGCGATCGGCTCGATCGAGCGGCTGGGGCAGCGGGTCCGCGACGGCACGCTGGACACGCTGCTGGTGCGTCCGGCGCCCGCGCTCGCGCAGATGGCCGCCGACCGTTTCGCGCTGCGCCGCCTGGGCCGGACGTTCCAGGGGGTGCTGGTGCTGGGCTGGGCCCTGGTGAGCGTGGACATCGACTGGACGGTGGCGAAGGTGCTGCTGATGCCGGTGATGCTGGTGAGCGGCTTCGGGATCTTCTGCGCGGTGTTCGTGGCGGGCGCGGCCTTCCAGTTCGTGGCGCAGGACGCGGCGGAGGTGCAGAACGCGTTCACGTACGGCGGTACGACGTTGTTGCAGTACCCGCCGACGCTCTTCGCGACGGAGCTGGTGCGCGGGGTGACCTTCGTGTTGCCGCTCGCCTTCGTGAACTGGGTGCCCGGGACCTATGTGCTGGGGCGGCCCTATCCGCTGGGGCTGCCCGGGTGGGTGGCGTTCACGTCCCCGTTGGTGGCGGTGGCCTGCTGTGCGCTGGCGGGGCTGGCCTGGCGGGCCGGGCTGCGGTCGTATCGGAGTACGGGGAGTTGAGGGACCGTGGGTGATCAGTTCATCGAGGTGGACCGCGTCGAGAAGGTCTTCGACGTGCGCAAGAAGACCGGCTTCCTCAGGAGCGAGCGGCGTCGGGTGCGGGCGGTCGACTCGATCTCCTTCACCGTGTCGCGTGGCGAGATGGTCGGCTACATCGGGCCGAACGGCGCCGGGAAGTCGACGACGATCAAGATGCTCACCGGCATCCTGACCCCGAGCGGCGGCCGGCTGCGGGTCGCGGGCATCGACCCGTCCCGGGAGCGGTCGCGGCTCGCGCACCGGATCGGGGTGGTGTTCGGGCAGCGTACGACCCTGTGGTGGGACCTGCCGCTGATCGACTCGTACCGGCTGATGCACCGTATGTACCGCATCCCCGACGGCCGTTATCGCGAGAACCTCGACCGGCTCGTCGAACTCCTCGAACTGGGCGACCTGTTGGACGTGCCGGTACGGCAGCTCTCGCTCGGCCAGCGGATGCGGGGCGACATCGCGGCGGCCCTGCTGCACGATCCGGAGGTGCTCTATCTCGACGAGCCGACGATCGGCCTGGACGTCGTGTCGAAGGTCCGGGTGCGGGAGTTCCTGCGGGAGTTGAACGTCGAGAAGGGCACGACGGTACTGCTGACCACGCACGATCTCCAGGACATCGAGCAGTTGTGCTCGCGGGTGATGGTCATCGACCACGGGCGTCTGATGTATGACGGTCCGCTCACCGGTCTGCACGAGGTGGGGGAGAGCGAGCGGGTCCTGGTGGTCGACCTGGAGCGCGAACTGCCGCCGATCGAGGCGCCGCCGCCGGCCCGGGTGGTGAAGGTGGACGGGCCCCGGCAGTGGCTGGCGTTCCCGGCGTCCGAGTCGGCGGCACCGCTGGTGGCGCGGATCGCGGCGGAGTACCCGCTGGTGGACCTGTCGGTGCGGGAGCCGGACATCGAGGCGGTGATCGCCAAGATGCTGCATTCACTGGGAGGCAGGGCCGGCGGGGGCGTGGCCGAGGAGGGCCCGCCCGAAGGCGGCACGGCCAAGGGGGACACGTCCGAACCCCCGCCGGACCGGGCGGCGACCGCATAGTGCCCGCCGCCCGGAACTCGTAGGCTGCTGTACATGACCGAGGATGCCCCGGAGCTGCGCGCCTCCGACGCCGATCGTGAACGAGTCGCCGAGATCCTGCGGGACGCCGTCGCGGAGGGGCGTCTCGACATGGAGGAGTTCGGCGAGCGCCTGGACGCCACGTACAAGGCGCGGACGTACGGCGAACTCGCGCCGATCACCCGGGACCTGCCGGCCGCCTCGGGCGCCGCGCCCGCGCCCCGGGTCTCGATGACCAAGGAGCCTGATCGGAGCGGGGGTTGGGCGGGGCGGATCGTCGGCGGCGAGGGGTCGTCGACGTGGGCGGTGGCCGTCATGTCGGGGTTCCAGCGCAGGGGCCGCTGGACGGTGCCGAAGCGGTTCAACTGTTTCGCGTTCTGGGGCGGCGGCGAACTCGATCTGCGGGAGGCGAACTTCGCCGACGGCGAGGTCGTGATCAACTGCGTGGCGATCATGGGCGGGATGTCGGTGGTGGTGCCGCCCGGCGTCGAGGTCGTCGTGCGCGGCATCGGCATCATGGGCGGCTTCGACCAGGGCGAGGAGGGTGTGCCGGGTGAGCCGGGCGCCCCGCGCGTGGTGGTGACGGGCTTCGCCTTCTGGGGCGGGGTCGGCGTGGAGCGCAAGGTCACGCGGGCCGAGCGGCAGCGGCTGAAGGAGGAGCGCCGTCAGGAGAAGCTGGAGCGCAGGTCGTCGCGGCGGGAGCTCGGTGACTCCCACCGGGACGAGGTGCGCGAGGCCCACCAGCGGATGCTGGAGGGGCACCACGACCTGATGCGGGAGCGGCGGCGCGAGCGCGAGGAGCGCCGCGAGGGGCGCCGGGAGGAACGGGACCGGCGCCGCCACGACGAGTACTGACCGCGCCGCCCTGCCGCCCTCCACGGCCCTACAGTTTCGCGGGTGCCGCCCCTTCCAGGTCGGCCAGGTCGAAGACCGCGGCCATCCGCGCGTACCCCTTGTCGCTCGGGTGGAGATGGTCGCCCGAGTCGTAGTCGGCGCGGATCCGGCGCGGGTCGTAGGGGTCGCGGACGGCCTTGTCGAAGTCGACGACGGCGTCGTAGACCGTGCCCGCGCGGATCTGGGCGTTGATCGCCTGGCGGACGTTCTCGCGGGCGTCGGAGTAGCCGCGGTGGCCGCCGAAGGGCATCAGGGTCGCGCCGATGACCTTGATGCCGCGGGCGTGGGCCTGGCTGACCGTGGCGCGCAGGCCGTCGAGGATCGCGTCGGGGTCGGCGAGGCGCGGGTTGCGCAGGATGTCGTTGATGCCGAGGTCGACGACGACGACCTTGACGTTGGTGCGGCCGAGCACGTCACGGGCGAAGCGGTCCACGCCGGCCTGGTTCTCCGCGGGGCGGCCGAGGCCGTCGGCGAGGACCTGGTTTCCGCCGATGCCCTCGTTGACGACGCTGTAGCGGGGCAGGTCGCCGCCCGCCTGGATCGTCGTGCGCAGCCGGTCGGACAGCAGGTCGGGCCAGCGGCTGTTGGCGTCCGTGGTGGAGCCGACACCGTCGGTGAGCGAGTCGCCGAACGCGACGACGGTGCCCTCCGCGTTGTCGCTCAGCACGTCCAGCGCGGTCACATAGCGCCAGTAGGCGGTCGGCTCGGTGTACGCGCTCGCGGTCGGGTCCTCGGTGCGGTCGCCCTCGGCGACGTACGAGGTCTGGCGGGCGTGCGGGTGGTAGGTGACCGGCCCGGACTCGGTGGGGGAGTAGGTGGTGACGAGGAGGTCGTCACCGGCGGTGATCGCGATGCGCACGGCGTCGCTGAGCACCTGCCTGCCGGCCGGGACGACGACCGTGGTGTTGCCGCCGAAGGTCAGGCGCCGCATGGTCGCCGCGGTCGCCTCGGCGGTGCCGGTGCGGGCCGAGACGGCGACCGAGGCGTGGGTGATGGTCAGGGGTGACTGGCCGTAGAGATTGGACAGCGTGATGCGGGCACTCGTGCCTCCGATGCTCGCGTGCACGACGTTGCGCACCGAGCGGCCCGCCATGCCGGTGATCTCGGTGCCGGGTTCGGCGCCGGCCGGGGCGGCGGACCAGGAACCGACCCAGACGCCGGTGGAGGCCGGGGCGGCGGAGTTGCGCGGGGCACGGGGACCGGTCAGCGCGGTCCGGTCGTTCGTGCCGGTGTCGGTCGCCGCTCCGACGTAGTAGATGGCGGCGGAAAGGGCCACGATCACGGCCAGGATCGTGGCGAGCAGGGCGTAGCCATGACGCCGGGTCATGCGGTGTTGTTCTCCTCGGACGATGGGAGCCCGAGGCTCCGATCTGATGAGCCCATGATGAGCCATGGACCTGGGGAAAACTGACAGGACCCCGCCACGTTCCCCCGACCGGACAGACGCCGGGAACTCTTGTTCCGTTCCAGGAGTCGGTCAGGAAGGGACAATGTGTGAGGGATCACCGAACGGGTGGAGCGGATGGAACGTACGGAAACGGGATCAACCGGTACGGACGGGCGGCCTGAGGGGCAGCATGCCCGCACCGGTACCTCCACGAACCGCGCCATGAACACGTTCAGCGAGGCCGACGAGGAGAAGCAGCGCGGCGTGCGCCGCATGAAACTCACCGCGACCGGCATGCTGTTGTTCGTGGCACTGGTGTACGTCCTCGCCAAGTGGGCCTCCCACCAGGGCGCCGGTGCCTGGTCAGGGTATGTCGCCGCAGCCGCCGAGGCCGGCATGGTCGGTGCGATGGCCGACTGGTTCGCCGTCACCGCCCTCTTCCGGCACCCGCTCGGCCTGCCCATCCCGCACACCGCGATCATCCCCACCAAGAAGGACCAACTGGGGGTGTCCCTGGGTGAGTTCGTCGGGGAGAACTTCCTCTCCGAGGGTGTCGTACGGCAGCGGCTGCGGGCCGTCGGCATCGGCAGCCGGCTCGGCGCCTGGCTCGCGGAGCCGGACCACGCCGACCGGGTGACGGCCGAACTCTCCGCCGCACTCCGGGGCGCCCTGACCGTCCTGCGCGACTCCGACGTGCAGGCCGTGGTCGGCGAGGCGATCACCCGGCGGGCCGACGCCCAGGAGATCGCGCCCGGCATAGGGAAGATGCTGGAGAAGATCGTCGCCGACGGCGGCCACAACAGGGCCGTCGACCTGATCGTCACCCGGGCGCACGACTGGCTGGAGCTGCACAGCGACTCCGTGATGGACGCCGTCCAGGGCGGCGCACCCGGCTGGACCCCCAGGTTCGTCGACAAGCGGGTCGGCGAGCGGGTCTACAAGGAACTGCTGCGGTTCTGCGTGGAGATGCGGGACATGCCCTCCCACCCGGCCCGCGGCGCCCTCGACCGCTTCCTCACCGACTTCGCCTCCGACCTCCAGTCCGACACCGACACCCGCGCGCGGGTCGAGCGGCTCAAGGGCGAGGTGCTGGGCCGCGGCGAGGTCCAGGACCTGATCGCCTCCGCCTGGACCGCCGTACGCTCGATGATCGTCTCGGCCGCCGAGGACGAGCGCAGCGAGCTGCGGCTGCGCGTGCGGGCCTCCCTGCTGTCGCTGGGCGCCCGGATGGCGGCCGACCCGAGGCTCCAGGCCAAGGTCGACGGCTGGGTGGAGGGCGCGGTGGTGTACGTCGTGACCACCTACCGCGGCGAGATCACCTCCCTCATCACGGACACCGTGGCGGGCTGGGACGCCGAGCACACCACCCGCAAGATCGAGGCGAACATCGGCCGCGACCTGCAGTTCATCCGGATCAACGGCACGGTGGTCGGGTCGCTGGTGGGGTTGTTGATCTATACGGTGTCGCGGGCCCTGGGAGCGTGACCCCGAAGGGGCCGCGGCGGGCGCCGGGGCGCGATCGGGAAGGGGCGGCGGGAGGCGCCGGGGCGTAGAGCCGCTGGTCGGGGGAACTTGGTGAAAGTTCTCGCGCGCGACTCGACGAGGAGGGAGCCCATGACCACCGCCCCGGCCGAGACCGGCCCCACCATCACCAGCAGCATCCCCGCCCGCCTCGACCGCCTCCCGTGGTCGCGCTGGCACTGGACCGTCGTCATCGGCCTCGGCACCGTGTGGATCCTCGACGGCCTCGAAGTCACCGTCGTCGGCAACATCGCCGGCCGGCTCTCCGAACCCGGCAGCGGACTCCCGATCACCTCCGGCCAGGTCACCGGCATCGCCGCCGCGCTCTACGTGGCCGGTGCCTGCCTCGGCGCCCTCTTCTGGGGCCGCCTCACCGACATCTGGGGCCGCAAAAAACTCTTCATGATCACCCTGGCGGTGTATCTCGGCGCGACCGCGCTGACCGCCGTCTCCTTCGACACCTGGTGGTTCCTGGTCTTCCGCTTCCTCACCGGCTTCGGCATCGGCGGCGAGTACGCGGCGATCAACTCCGCGATCGACGAACTGATCCCCAAGGAGTACCGCGGCCGGGTCGACCTGATGATCAACGGCAGCTTCTGGCTGGGCGCCATCGGAGGCTCCCTGCTCTCGATCGTCGCGCTGAACACCGACATCTTCGCGGCGGACGTCGGCTGGCGGCTCACCTTCGCCCTCGGCGCCGTCCTCGCCCTCGTCATCCTCGTCGTACGACGCCACGTCCCGGAGAGCCCGCGGTGGCTGCTCATCCACGGCAGGAACGAGGAGGCCGAACGCATCGTCACGTCCATCGAGAAACGCATCGAGGACGAACAGGGCGAACCCCTCCCACCGGCCGAGGGTGAACTCACCATCCACCAGCGCCGCGGCGTCACCTTCCTGGAGATCGCCCGCACCGTCTTCTCCGACTACCGCAAGCGGTCCGTCCTCGGCTTCTCCCTCTTCATCGGCCAGGCCTTCCTCTACAACGCGATCACCTTCGGCTTCGGCGCGATCCTGACGACGTTCTACGACGTCCCGACCGGCAGCACCGGCTACTACTTCGCCGTCATCGCCCTCGGCAACTTCTGCGGCCCGCTGCTGCTGGGCAAACTCTTCGACACGGTCGGCCGGCGGATCATGATCTCCTCGACCTATCTGCTCTCGGGCCTGTTCCTCTTCGGCACGGCGTGGCTCTTCGACCGGGGCTCCCTGAGCGCGAGCACACTCACCGCCTGCTGGTGCGCGGTCCTCTTCTTCGCCTCCGCGGGCGCGTCGAGTGCCTACCTGACGGTGTCGGAGATCTTCCCGATGGAGACCCGCGCGATGTCCATCGCCTTCTTCTACGCCCTCGGCACCGCCGCCGGTGGTATCAGCGGCCCCCTGCTGTTCGCCGAACTCACCGGCACGGGCAAGGTCGGCGACACGGTCCTCGCCTTCCAGATCGGAGCGGCGCTGATGTGCGCGGCCGGTCTGGTCGCGGCGTTCCTCGCCGTCCACGCGGAACGACGCTCCCTGGAGGACATCGCGACACCACTGACGGCGACGGCGAGCCCGGCAACGGAGGCGGGCAAGTAGGGCCGGGACCCCGGGGCGCCTGTGGCGCAGGTGGGGCCCGCGGTGCCTATTCCGCGCCGCCCCGCCGCACCTGGTCCCGACGCCGGAGGAACAGCAGCCCACCGGCGACCGCGGTGATCCCCGCGGCGGCGGTCCAGCCGACGACGTCACCGGAACCGGTGGCCGCGAGGTCCCCGCCGGCCTCGGCAGAGGCAGCGGTAGAGGCGGAGGCGGAGGGTGACGGGGTGCCCGTCGCGACACCCTGCGGACGGGCATCGGAGCCGCTGCCACTCGAACCGGCGCTCGCCACCGGGCTCGAAGAAAGCGACGTGTCCGCCCCCTTGTCCCGCGTGAACGCCAGTGTCCCGAACCCGAGTTGGTCGAACCCGCCACTGTTGGGCCCGTAGTCCCCGCCACCCCCCTCGGGCGCGGCCTTCGCGGCGGCCCGCGTGAGATAGGACGCGGACATCCCCCGTCGCCTGGTGTAGTGGTTGGCGATCATCGCCCAGATGGGCCGGGTCATCGCCGGATCGACACCGGCGGCGTCGGTGACGGTCTCCGACCCCGACCAGCCGTCGACCGCACCTTTCGCCCGGGTGTCGGCGGTGAAGGGGACATCGCCGCCGAGGCTCCACTTGGCCACGTACTGGGCGCCCTTGAGGAAGCGGCTGTCGTCATGGCCGTACAGGTCGATGCCCTGGTTCCAGGCCATCTCGCAGAACGTGCCCATCAGTCCCACACCGAGCAGCGCGTGCCCCTGGTCCCGCCCGGCCTCCAGCCACTGGCCGAGCCCGTCGTCGTACACGACGGGGATGGCGTTCCTGACGGATCCCAGCCCCTCGCCGTGCTTGAAGTAGGCGACGGCACGCGCGACTTGGGCCTGGTCGTCGCAGAAGATGCCGGTGGCCAGGACGCAGGCCATCGCGGTGAGATCCCAGTTGGTCCAGTAGTTGCTGACGACCGCGCCGTTGTGCTCGACGAGGAACGAGTCGCTGAGCGAGGCGAAGACGCCGCTCAGCATCTCCTGGAACCGGCCGAGCTCGAAGTCGCCGTGGTCCCGGACGAGTTCGGCGGCGTTCGCGAACTGGTAGCCGTACAGCCCCGCGGCCAGGAAGCGGTCCGCGTTGCCGGCGAGCGAAGTGAGCTTCGCCGACCAGGCGTTGAGGATCGCGACGGCGGTGTCGGCGTACGCGCTGTCGCCGGTGACGTGGTGGCGCAGACCGTTCTGGTAGGCGGCGTGGATGTCGTGGTAGAGGGTCGCGTAGTTCTGGCCGGTGCCGCCGCGGACCACGGTGGCCTGCGGGTTGGCCGTCCAGCCGCTCTGCGCATGACGGTTGGCGGTCAGCTTGGCGAACCCGGCGGTGTAGGGGGCGGCGCCCGCCCTCACCTTGGCGGTCATGCGCGCCAGGTCGGCACCGGTGTGCAGAAGGCCGGGGTGGGCGAACGCGGTGCCGGCCGCGGCGGCGGGCGTACCGGCATCGAGGGCGGTACCTGCGCCCACGGCCCCCGCCGCGACACCCGCGGCCTTGAGCATGTTCCGGCGACTGATCTCTCGTGTCACGTGCGGCATTCCTCTTCGGTCCTCGGGGGCGGATCACGTGCCTGGGTCTGTGCCTGTCGCCTGCGGCTGCGGCAGGGGACGGTGAGGAGACGAGCGGAGGGGCCGACCGATAACGAAAACTGGAGACCCGGTGCAGTGAGCACGAGCATGAGCATCAACGGCACCGAGACCGAGACCGAGACCGAGACCGAGACCGGGTCCGGGACCGTGACCATGAACGCGAGCGTGAGGAGTGAGGGCCGTGACCATCCGCAGGATCGTCCCCGACATCCAGGTCGAGTCCGAGGAGGCGATGCGTACGAACCGGGACTTCTACGGCCTGCTCGGCTTCGAGGAGGCCATGAACCTGGGCTGGGCGCTGACCCTCGCCTCACCCACCAACCCCACCGCCCAGATCAGCTTCTTCACCGAGGAACGCACCGCACCCGTCGTCCCCGACCTGAGCGTGGAGGTCGAGGACGTCGACGCGGTGTACGCGCAGGTGGTGGCGTCGGGTGCGGAGGTCGTACGGGAGCTGCGGGACGAGGAGTGGGGCGTACGACGGTTCTTCGTACGGGATCCGAACGGGCGGGTGGTGAACGTGCTGACGCACCGGGCCTAGTCCGGCGGGCAGCGGCTCAGGCGTGCCGGTCCGCCACCACCCACGACGCCAGGGCGACGGCCCCGGCCACCCCGAACACGGCAGGCCAGGCTCCGACCTTCTTGGCGAGCGGATGAGAGGCGCCGAAGGCGACGACATACGCGGCGGTCAGCGCCCCCGCGGCCGTCCCGCCCGCCTGCCGCCGCCACTGCTGAGCGGCCGCGGCACCGGCGACGGCCAGCACGGCCCCGCCCAGCGGTCGCTTCCTGGTCCAGCGGGCCACGCCGTACCCACCGACGAGACCGCTCGCCGCGACGACCGCGCTGGGAACCTTCGCCATGCCTGCCTCCTGTGCCGTGCCGGAACCGGCCCCGATGCCGGACATCCGAGGCTAGCCGGTGCCGGTGCCGGTGCCGGTGCCGGTGTCCGGTGCCTGTGCCTGTGACGGTCACGGCGGCCCCGCCGGCTCTCAGGAGGCAGGCCCGCCCCGCCGCCCCGCCCCCGTCAGCCGCGCAGCTCGGACAGATCCTCGTCACCGAGGCGGAGATCGTTGGCCGCGAGGTTCTCCTCCAGGTGGTCCAGGGAGCCGGTGCCCGGAATCGCCAGGACCGACGGCGAGATCGCCAGCAGCGAGGCGAGCTGCACCTGCGCGACGGTCGCGCCCAGCCGTGCCGCGACCTTGCCGAGGCGTTCGGTGTCGAGGGGGCTGTATCCACCGCCGAGCGGGAAGTACGGCACGTACGCGATGCCCGCTTCCTCACACTCCGCCAGCAGCCCCAGGTCACCGGTGACGTGCTCGTTCTGCACCGCCGTGACGGGCGCGATGGCCCGGGCCTCGGCGAACTGGGCCGCGTCGACATTGCTGACGCCCAGGTGCCGGATCAGCCCCTCGTCCCGGAGCGCGGCCAGTACCGCGAACCGCTCGGCGATCGACTCGCCGCCGGGCCCGGTGATCCCGCCCACCCGCAGATAGACCAGGTCGAGCCGGTCGAGACCGAGAGAGCGCAGATCCCCCTCGACCAGTCCGCGCAGCTGGTCGGGGGTCGCCTGCCCGCTGGGCACACCGTTCGGTCCGGGCAGCGGCCCGACCTTCGTCGCGATCACCAGATCCTCGCTGGGCGGGTAGGGCGTCAGTGCCGTCCGGATCAGGTCGTTGGCCCACACGGTTCCCCGGCCGTAGAAGCCGGCCGTGTCGATGTGGTTCACGCCCAGTTCCACGGCGCGCCGGAGCACCGCGATGCCGGTCTCCGGGTCTCGCGTCGGACCGTCGAAGGTGCCCATGGCCAGGCGCATCGCACCGAAGCCGAGCCGGTTGACGGTCAGGTCTCCGCCGAGGGAGAAGGTCTTGGTCGTCATGCGGTTCATGCTGTCCGCCGCGATGACGCCGGGCGAGCCCGTGGCAGCTTGCTGCCACGGGAGGTGGGGGAGGGCGGGCCGTATCGGAGGGGCTCCCCGGAGCGGCCGGGCTGCTGCCAGACTGGAGGGGTGCCGAAGGAACAGGTGTTCTCAGTGCGGGGGGACGCGGAGTTGGTCGCGCGTGCCGGTCATCTCTTCGCGTCCGTTCAGACCGAGTTCCTGTGCGCCGCCCGGGACCTCAGGACCTGGTCGCAGCCGGAGGCCAGGACGGCGGTCGCGAACCGGGTGCGTGCCGCGGACTCCCCGACCCTGTCCGTCCACAAACTGCTCAGCCCGGTGGCCCTGGCCGATGAGGAGTCCCGCGCGCACCTGCGGCTGGTGCGGAGCGAGGGGGCGCTCGTCCGGATCAGCGGTTCGCCGCTGCCGCACGAGACGATCCTCATCGACCGGCGGGTGATGATCCTGGCCGGCCGGGAGACCCCCACCGGCCGCGAGTACACGGTGACGACCTCGCGGAATCTGGTTGAGGGCGTCCTCTCCCTGATCCGCGCGATCTGGGACAGTTCTCCCGATCTCGACACCTACCTGCGCAGCGATGTCCCCCACCTGGACGCCGACGGCCGCATGATCCTCCAAGCCCTCGGTTCGGGTCTGACCGACGCGTCGGCGGCCAGACGCCTCGGCCTCTCACTCCGCACCTACCGCCGCCGCGTGGCCGAGCTGATGACCGAGCTGGAAGCCGGCTCGCGCTTCCAGGCGGGGCTGCGAGCGGGCGAACTGGGACTGCCCCGCTGACCCACCCGATCCGCCGACCACGGCGGAGCCCGGACAAGGAGGGAGGGCCAGGCATGGACGCCCACCTGTTCCTGGAGACCGAACGTCTCGCGTTACGCGCGTTCACCGACACCGGCACCGACGCCGAGCACCTGCTCGCCCTGGACAACGACCCCGAGGTCACACGCTTCATCAACGGCGGAAAGCCGACGACCCTGGAGACGATCCGCACCCACACCCTGCCCCGCCTCCTCCACACCCACCCGTGCACGGGGATCCGAGGCTTCTGGGCCGCGGAGGAGAAGGCCACCGGAACCTTTCTCGGCTGGTTCGAGTTCCGGCCCCTCGACGAGCACGACCCCACGGTCGTGGAACTCGGCTACCGCCTGAACAGGGTTTCCTGGGGCCGGGGTTACGCCACGGAAGGCTCACGCGCCCTGATCGCCAAGGGTTTCACGGACCTCGGAGCGCGGCGGATCACCGCGAACACGATGACGGTCGACGCCCGCTCCCGCAGCGTGATGGAGAAGGCGGGCCTCACCTTCGTCCGGACCTACGACAGCGCCTGGCCGGAGCCGATCGAGGGCTCCGGCCAAGGGGAGGTCGAGTACGAACTCACCCGATCCGCGTGGGAGCGGCAGACGAAGGCGTAACGCCCCCTGGGCTTGCGCCGCCTGCGTTGTCAGTGCCGTCTGCGAGGGTGTGCGTGGGTACGGGACCGGCAAGGGCGGGGAGCCACGATGACGCGTGCGAACGACGGCTGGACAGGCGTGGGTTGGAGCACCTGGAAGGACATCGACGTCATCCGGCGCCTCCTCGACCAGGGCGCGGATCCGGAGTCGCACGGCGGAATCAGCCCCCTGCACCAGGCGGCGGCCTACGGCTCACCGGAGGTCGTGGCGGAACTGGCCCGCCGGGTCACCGATGTGGACGCGCTCGCCTACGGCACGACAGCCCTGTGGGACGCGGTCCTCGCCAACAGAGCGGACAACGCCCACGCCCTCACCGAGGCCGGCGCCGACCCCTGGCGCCCCCTGCTCGCCGGCTGGTCCCCGGGCCGCCTCAGCCTGGCCGGCCCCACCCCGGACCTGTTCCCACGCCCGGCGACCGAGCCCGGCCTGACCGGGCCCGAGCAGGCAGCCGTCACGGAGGCCGAGTGCCTCACCACAGCCCTCGGCGACCTCTCCTACGACGGTCTGGGCCTCGCCTGCGTGGCGGGCATCGACGCCGAAGAGGCCATCCGCCGCCTGGAGGCGACACCGACCCAGGCCGAGAACACGGCCGACATGATCGAGAACCCCTACGACTACGACCTCGACGAAACCCTCCACATCGTCGGCGTCACCACGGTCCCCGGCGGCTGCGTCCTCACCCAGCCCTGGGGATACGCCCCGTCGATGCCGGGCATCCACACCCGCCTCTCCACCGGCACCGTCTCCTACGGCCTGTACGCCAACCCCAAGAGCGGCAACCAGGGCAGCATCACCCGCGACGGCGTCACCCAGGGCTGGGACCTCCACCCCGGCGGCGGCACCCCGAACCCGGACGACACACCGGAAGAGGTCCTGCTCACGTACCTTTTCCAAGGCAGAGCGGTGGCCTTCGCCTGCGCCTACGCGGGCCTACGCCTGACCGACCCCCGCCCGGTGACGGGCCCACCGGACGTGTGGGTGGAACTCCCGGAACGGGACTACTGGACGCACTGAAGTCCCGGGCCGCCTACCTGCCCCTCCCTCATGGCTGAGGAGCACGTCAAGGACGGAAACTCTCGGGCGAGGGCGACTACCAGGACGGCGAATGCCACGGCCCCTGGACCTTCTACTCCCTAAACGGCCGGGTGAAGGCCCAGGGCACCTACCGTGCCGGCCAACTGGAGGGCGACGGGACCTGGTTACCGCGAGAGCGGCGCCCTTCTCCAACAGGGAGCCTTCGCCGACGGCCACCAACACGGCCACTGGCGCCGCCGGCACGACACCGGCAACCCGCTGGACGGAGGGGACGTACGACCGACACCGAACGGCCGGTCGAGATCTCACCGAGTCTGCTGGAAAACTGGATGCTGGCCTTCATTGTCCAACTCAGTTCTCCTGGAGCCCAGTTCGTCAGAGCAACCGACGCTGAGGGCGCGCCGCTGCTGTACCTGTTCGACGCTGAGCGGGAGTCCTTCGCGGCCTTCACGGACGAGAACGGCTCGGGGTGGACGGTCCGACAGGGCGGGCCCGTAGCCCTGTGGGACAGCATCGAGGGGGCTGTCGGAGCTTGGCAGGACGCTGGACGGCCGGACATCGATGCTGTCCAGCTACTGGCCACTGAGCGGGCCCACAGCTATTGGATCGGGGAGAGGGATGCGCTGCGGTGGGAGCATGCCCTCGCCTGAGCGGCTCTGTCCCTGGGGCGAGTCCGCGGCGACTGTCACGCAGGATGCGTACTCGATCAACTTGCCATCATCTGGTGAGCGACGGAGTTGGATCGCGTACGCGAGATCCGCCGCCCCAGATGCGGGCGCGGTATGGGAGTCGGCTCCGGCCGTGTGCTGTCGCTTTGCCGCGGTAGCCGCGGGCAGGCGTGCCGCCGGGGCGACTCCCGCCCCGAAGAGGCGAGGCACCCCGCAACACCGGGCTGTGCGACCCGTCCCGGCCCACCGCAGCTCGCGATACCTACTCCGTGCCCCAGGGCTTGCGGTACCTACTCCGCGTCGCACTTGATCCGGTCGAGTTCATCCGTGAGGAACTTTTACCTAGTTCCGAACGTTTTCTCGACGCTCGACACAAGGGCACAACAAGGGGACTTCGCCGGGGGGCGTCGATGCTCAAGGTCAGCATTGTGGTGCCTGTGTACAACGCGGGCCGGTACATCGAACTCTGCGCACCATCGCTGCTCGGACAGAGCCTGGGCGAGGACGCGTACGAGATCATCTACGTCGACGACGGCTCGACCGACGACTCGGGGGAGAGGCTGGACCGGCTGGCGGCCCGGCATCCGCATGTGCGCGTGGTCCACCAGGAGAACTCGGGCTGGCCCGGCAAACCGCGCAACGTGGGGGTGCGTCTGGCCCGTGGCGAGTATGTCCAGTTCGTCGACCAGGACGACGAGTTGACCCCCGAGGCCCTCGAACGCCTCCACCGGTTCGCCACCCGCAACGGCTCAGACATCGTCCTCGGCATGGTCACCGGCACCATGACGGGCCCCAGCCGCGTCTTCAAACGCACCGTCGAGCACTGCACGGTCGAGGACGCGCCCCTCATCGAGAGCCTCACTCCGCACAAGCTGTTCCGCCGCGACTTCCTCCTCACCCACGACCTGACCTTCCCGGAGGGACCGGTCCGGCTGGAGGACCAGCTCTTCATGGCCCGCGCCTACCTGCGCGCCAAGACCGTCTCGATCCTCGCCGGCCACCCCTGTTACGTGTGGAAGCGCCGGGACGACGGCCTCAACACCAGCAGTCGCGCCACCACCCCCGAGGACTACTACGGCCATCTGCGCTCGGTGGTGGAGGCCATCAAGGAGAACACCTCACCGGGCCTGCTCCAGGACCACTTACTGGGCCGCTCCTACCGCGTCGAACTCCTGCGCCCGGTCTCCGAACCGCGCATTCTGGCCCGCACCGGCAAGGCTCTCGAACGCTACTTCGGCGTCGTACGCAAGTTGGCTCTCGACGCCTATCCGCCCGGCGTCCGCGAAGGGCTCCCGGCGATCAGCCGGCTCAGGGCGCACCTGCTGGAGGAGGGCCGCCTCGACTCCCTGGTCGAACTAGCCCGCCGCACCCAGGGGATCAGGCCCCGGCTCACCGTCGACGACGTCCGCTGGAGAGCCGGCCGACTCGTCATCACCACCACCGTCGCCATGCTCCGCCCCGACGGTGAGCCCCTCGCCCTTGTCGAGCGCTACGGCCGTCTCCTCCTGGACCCCGACCTGCTCGCGGGCATCAAGGGCGCCGAGGGCTGGGAAGCCGCGCACCCCCTCGGCCATGCTCAGGGCGAACTCATCGTCCACGACACCGCCCGCGACCTGTGGTGGTTCCCCGACGCCGACCTCACCCCCCGCACCCAGCCGCTCGGCGCCGGCCGCCACCGCGTGGTCCTCACCGGCGAGACCGCCATCGATCCACTCACCCTGTTCGGCGGCGAGGCGATGGCGCCCGGTACGCACCTCGTCTGGGCCAGCGCCCAACTCCTCGGCGTCGGCCGCCGCACCCGCGTCACCCGGGACGACGACCACCCCCGCCCCGGCACGGCGAAGCTCGGCACCCCGCCCCGCCTCGTCATCCCCAACTGGGGTGGCCCCGGCGGCCAACTCCGCCTCGCCGTGGGCCGACCGGGCCGCGCCACCGTCCCCGACCGCATCCTGCTCGGCACCACAGCCGCCCCGACCGTCCGCCGCGCCGTCCGCACCCTCCTCCACCGCCTCCCACCCGACGTCCGCCGCCAGGCCCGCACCCTCGCACGGCGGGCGGACCCGTGGAGAGCGGCGGGGCGGGACTGAGCGGGGGTCGTGGTTCTGGGGGAGGGGAGCGGAGCGCTACGAACACCGCGTGACGGTCGCGGCAGCCGTAGTTCTTGATCACGGTTGGTAGTGACGGCGGTGATGGTGGCAGGCGGTCTCGACGGCTTGGTGATCGCGTCGCCAGGCGGTCCAGCGCAGGAAGTGCTCGTGGTCGTGGACGGGTGGCGGCAGCACGAGGGCTCGCAGGAGCCGGACGAGTTCGGGCGGCTCACCGGAACTACAGCTGCCGTGACAGGTAGCAAGAGTCCAGCTTGGTCGCCGAGCTGCTCCCTGGTGAACTTCCAGGGCACCCGCTTCTCGTCGGGCGGCCCTTCGCCGTTCAGGTATTCCGCGCACCAGTCGGCGATATGCCAACCGAGAGTGCGCTCGGGTAGCTTCCACTGCCCGAGTGCGTCCTTCTGCCCAGCCTGTAGAACTGGGGCTCCAGGGCCTCGGTCCCCTCGGCGGTGAGCGGCTTTGCAGCCACCGGTGACCTCCAGGACCCCCGGGACAGGGAGAGATGGGGCAGCTAGAATCAAGTCGCCCAAAAGGTCGTGTAGTTCGAGAAGAGAGAGCGGCGCTGATCAGGCGATACCTGCGCCTTTGTCCGAGGGGGGACGGAGGCCGTAGGTGCCTACGCCGATCCCTTTTCTGGAAGGAGCTACATGGAACTGGCGGGCTGGGTGACGGTCGGGACAGCTGCGGTCGTCGGGGGTTTCACCGTTGTGGGACACCTCGTCGACCAGGTCCCGCCGCTTTCCCAAAAGGTGATCGCTGCGATCCGGTCCGTTCGCGCGGTGCGCGACGAAGTGAAGGCGGACCGTAAGTGATCACCCGGTCGTGCCAGGGGATGTCCCCCTATTCCTCTGGCGCGGCCGAAAACTACAGCCCCAGACAAAACTGGTGGGTGCCACGCAAGAAGTTGGCCCAGGCCGTCGCCGAGATCGCGAGCTGTGATTCTTCCGGCCGCTTGGAGTCCCGTACAAGCACACCAGGCAGGACGAAGGCTGCCTCCACGCACTCGGTGGTGTTGCCGCCGCTGTACGACGACTTGAACCAGCTGGGTTCAGAGACGGACTCAGGACCGACGGGCATTCACAACTCCTGGCGGGCGTGATGGATCATGGCGGAGGAAGCCTCCATGTCCAACGCTTGTGCCTGGAGGTACTCGAACGCAAGTCTGTATCGGTCTAGTTCCTCGTCCTTCTCCAGGAAGAGGGAACCGGTGTGGATGTCGACGTACACCACGTCGAGGGCGGACTCGGTGCAGTGTGAGTCCGTCACTTGCCTTCGGCGCCGCAGTCGTATTCGTCCACTGCATCGAAGGATGGATTGATCTTCTCGTTGAACACGGGGTCCACCACATCGCGCAACTGGGAATCCGATTTCAGCTTGCTCGACGAACTCCTGACCGCGTCGAGCGCTGCACGGAACTGCTTGGCGATGTCTGGTGGAGCGCTCGCCTGCATTTCCTCGCCCATACGCACTATCAAGGCGGCCCGCTGCTGCAGACTCTTCAGATCCAGCTGCTGGCTGTGCACCGCGTCGGCCAGGTCGCCCCGGTAGACGACTACGCCGACTTGGAAGGCTGTCAGATCAAGGCAGAAGGCCGAGGTGGGGGACGGGCTCGGTGAAACCGGGGTCGATGCGGACGGTGCGGTGGCGTGGGAGTCCGGGCTCGGATCCGAGGAACCCGAACAGCCCGCCGTCATCATTGCGGTGACCATCATCGATGCGGCGATCGTCGTGGAGATCCAACTGCGTGGAAAGACCATGGGTGGAGAGTAGGCAACGGAGTCCGGGAGGGGACCCCGGCCGTTCTGCTACGCACCGTGACTGGGAGTACCGCGTGAGCATCTTGGTGCGTATCCGCATGGACGCTGCTTCGCCCGTCCGCTGCGTGCGAGGCAGGGGACAAGGTCCAGGGGGCGGCGACGTTCGCGGCATGGGTACTTCGCGACAGATCTAGGGATGTCTGTGGAGCACGCACAGGATGTCCTGCAGACACAGGTGGTCCGGCACTGGCTGCGAGCCCGGCCACTTCTCCGGCCAGGGCGGCAGTAGCGGCTCAACCAGGTCCCACAAGTCGTCGTCCACGATCTACGGCAGTACGCACACTCCACGAACGGCCGAATCGACCCACCAGTCACCACCACGAGATCTTGCTACGAGCTCCTAGGGTGTCCGTTTCCGCTCGCCAACGCAGCTATGAACACCCGCCATGCGTGACCTCGAACCACGACAACGGGCCCTACGTCGCTCTTGGAGTCGCGTACGAGGGCACCCTCCCCCGTACGTGCACACTCGACGCACTCCGTCCCACTGCCCCCGCTGTAGGAAGACTTGAACCACAACGGCGCGGATGGTGCCGTCATTAACACTCCTCTTTCATCTGGGAGATGAGCGCTACCGAAGACTCAAGGTCAAGGGCCTGTGCGCTCAGATACTGGAACGCCAACCTATAGCGATCCAGTTCCTGGGGCTTCTCCATGAAGAGCCCGCCGCCGAGTAGGTCTACGTAGACCACGTCCAGCTCGCGCTGAGGTCCGCGCAGGACGGCGAAGCTGCCAACTGCCGCTGCGTGGGCGCCCGTTGAGAAGGAGAGTACCTGGATTGTGATGTTCGGGAGCGTGCTCAGGGTAAGCAAATGTTGCAACTGCTCACGCATGACCTCACGTCCGCCGACTCTGCGTCGGATGGCCGCCTCGTCGACTACGCACCAGATGTGTGGAGGTTCGTCTCGGTCAAGGAGCTCCTGCCGTTTCATGCGAACGTCGACCATGTGTTGCACTTCCCGCTCCGTGCACTCGACCTCCGAAGCCCGGTGAACGGCCTCGGCGTACTTGCGGGTCTGGAGCAGGCCAGGAATGTACATACAGGCGTAGTGGTCTTCGCGTGTGACCTCGTCCTCAAGGGTGAGCATGAGGTTCATGGAATCGGGGATCGGGTCAGCGAGTGACCGCCACCAGCCCTGGATCCTGGCACCCTTCGCAAGTTCTACGAGAGCTTGTCGTTCCTCGTCTGTAGCTCCGTATTCGCGGCAAAGAGCGTCTACGGCCGGCCACTTGACCGTGCCTTCCTTCGTCTCGTAGCGACTCAGTGTCGCCTTAGAGATGCCGACGCGCGCGCCTGCCTCCTCAAGAGTGAGGCCCTTGAGCTCGCGGAAGCGGCGCAGGTCCGCGCCTAGTTGGCGCCTTCGCGTGGTGGGTCCAATCGGCATACGTACAGCCCTTCGTGTCGATGCACAGATCGTCCTGGCTGCCAGGACGAGTCGGCAAGGTGGTGTGCGCCGGGGGCGTGAGCCGTGTCAATGCGCTCCCATCTCTGCGTTATGAGAGTTCCATTTTGAGAGTTCCAATGCAACTCTAAGTGCATGACCGACTGCACTGTGCGACTCGGCGTGGCTAAGGAGGAGTTGAGCATGGACTGCACCGCCTGCATGCCAAGGAAGCCCTGGGACCTTCACTTTCTGGCGGAGCCCGAGGAGGTAGCGGCCCTACGGCGTGTGCTTCGGGTCCACCTAGGGCTCTGGGGCTTGGCCGAGCTCATCGACGCGGCCCAACTCTGCGTCAGCGAACTCGTTTCCAACGTCATCAGGCATGTCGGTCCCGGCACCCCCACTACCCTTGCCGTCTCAATGAAGGGCACCCATCTGCGAATCGAGGTCTCTGACCCCGACATCCGCGCTTTGCCCACGCTCCTCAACCAAGGCGTCAACTCTGAATCCGGGCGAGGAATGGAGCTCGTCACCTTCACCGCTGCTCGCTGGGGCGTCCAACTCCTCGCCGACCGCAAGGTGACGTGGTGCGAGCTCCCTACCACCCTGACCTCGCCCAACGGCCACCGCGGAGACGCTCATGTGGCAAGAGCGGAGGAGGTGCTCGACCTCTACGGCGGGGTGAAGCCGCTGCACTCAGTCGACTCGGGTCAGCTGAGCGCAGTGATGGCAGAGGAGGCAGCGATCGGTGCCATTGCTGACCTTCTTCACTGGCTCCGGGTGCATGGCCGCGATGCGGATGATGTATTGGACCGAGCCCAGATGCACTTCGAAGGGGAGGTGGAGATGGTGAGCGACTCGACGTGAGGCACTACCCGGCTTTGATCGTCGAGTACGTCCAGACATCCGCCGGGATCTCGTGCTTCAGCTTCCACGTGATCGCCATCGGGTTGCTACCAGTGTGCTTCACATACTCCGCCGGGCCGAGCAGTATCCACGGTTGAGCGCCACCTATATCGGTGCTCTTATAGCGCCGCACGAAGAGCAAGACGTGGCTGCCCTCAGTGATGTGATGCTGATAGCGCAGGCCAGTGGGCGAGGTCTCGGAAATCTGGTTCTGGGACTCCCAATGGAAGAGAGTCTCGCTCTGTGCGTAGTCGTGGTAGCGGGTCTGCGGCGAGAAGTCCTTCTCGTCCTTCTCCAGCGTGATGAGGAGCGCGTCCGTCTTGAGAGAGTCGCACCACTTCACACCCTCGCGGAAGTCGGCCGGCATGAAGCCGCCGATGTACGACTGCCCCAGTGCGGGCAAGATCTCTTCGCGGCTGTACGAGGCGTGCACGGTGAGGGGGACGCCGCTCTGACCGCCCAGGCCCAAGAGAGGGATCGGTACGTGCTCGGTATGGGCGAGGTTATACGCCAGCACCTGTCGCAGCTCACTGCGGACGGCGTGCTGCCCGCGCAAGGTCGCAAACCCGGCGTCGTAGTGGGCATACCCCTTGCGGACGATGCCGCCGAGTGGCCACAACTGGAAGAAGAGCATGCGGGCGTAGGCCTGCCCCTGCTCGTCAAGAGCGCTGTACGCGGGGGCGTCGTTTTCCAACATCCGCGTGTACGCAGCGATCCGTAGCGGGTCGTCCACGTGGAGGAACGCGGACATGCGCTTGAGTAGCGCGGCCTCGCCTTCCAGGGCCTCGCCCTTCAGGAGGCCGGAGCGACGCAGTAGACCCGTCCAAGAGTTCCCGTTGCCCCGGTAGAGCTCCTTGAGCTCGCGCCCGCTCTCATCGAGGTAGCGGCCGAGCTTCAGTTCGGAGTATTCCGCCACCTCGCGCGCCAGGGCCGTGACGTTGACGCCGATCTGGTCCTTGATGTTGGCGATGATGGTTTTCTTGGCCTTCTCCTCAAGGATGATCTGGCAGCCGGACGGGAGTTGCGGGAAGTCATGCTGGATGTTGTCCAGGAGTCGCTTGCGGGTCAGATTCGTCAGGGCGCGGAACTGGTTCTCGAATCGGAACTCCTTACGGTGCTGGCCGATGAAGTCGAGCACGGTCAGTACGGCCTTGTTCTCGGTGCGCCGGAGGCCTCGGCCGAGTTGCTGCAAGAACACCGTTGCGCTGGAGGTGGGGCGGAGTAGGAGCAAGGTGTCTACGTCGGGAATGTCGAGCCCCTCGTTGAAGAGATCGACCGAGAAGATCACCTGCAACGCCCCAGAGGCGAGGTCGGCCAGCGCCTGCTTCCGTTCATCGGCAGGGGTCCCGGCAGACAAGGCCACGGCGTTGAGACCAGCCTTGCGGAAGGACTGCGCCATGAAGTGCGCGTGCGCGACAGAAACACAGAAGCCCAACGCGCGCATGGCACTTGGATCGGCGACCTTGTCCTCAACGGCCTTCAACACCAGCAGTGCTCGCGCATGATTGGCGGACAGCACATCGCTTAGCGCACTTGCGTCGTAGGCCCCGCGATGCCACTTCACCGCGCTCAGGTCGGTGTTGTCGCTGATGCCGAGGTAGTGGAAGGGACTGAGTAGATCATTCTCCAAGGCCTCCCACAGCCGCATTTCGGCAGCGATGCGCCCATCGAAGAACTCGTCCTGGATGTTCTTCCCGTCCATGCGCTCGGGAGTCGCTGTCAGCCCGAGCAACTCCAGCGGCTCGAAGTGATCGAGAATCTTTCGATACGTCGGTGATGTCCCGTGATGGAACTCATCGATCACGATCACATCGAAGTGATCAGGAGCGAGCCTGTCCAGAGCTCGCGCGTTCAGCGACTGCACGCTGGCGAAGACATGAGTCCAGCGCTCCGGGATCTCCCCGCTGTGCAGGGACTCGCCGAAGTTTGCGTCTACCAAGACGTCTTGATAGGTCCGCAGGGACTGCTGGAGGATCTCCTTGCGATGAGCGACGAACAGTAGCCGCAGGTCACGGCCGTGCTTCTTGCGCAGCTGCTTGTAGTCCAGCGCCGCCATAACCGTCTTACCCGTGCCTGTCGCGGCAACCAGCAGATTCTCGTGCCGGTCATGCACCTCGCGCTCGACTTCGAGGCGCTCCAACATGTCGCGTTGATGGGCATAGGGGCGTACTTCGAGGCCGGACAGAGTAATTCGGCGATCCGCGGCTGAGGTATTCGAGGTGCCCCCGGCGATCGCCAACGCTTCCTGAAGTCGAGCGCTGTCGGTCTCCGGGTCGTACGGCTCGAAGGACGGGTCACTCCAGTAGGCCTCGAAGGTCGCGTCGAACTTTCGCAGTACGTCGGGCGTGGCGATGGACGAAAGCCGGACGTTCCACTCCAGCCCATCGAGCAGCGCGGCCTTGGAGAGGTTGGAACTGCCGACATACGCCGTGTCGTAACCGCTCTTACGCCGGAACAGCCATGCCTTGGCGTGGAGCCGCGTTGACCTCGTCTCGTAGTTGACCTTGACCTCGGCGTTGAACTCCTGCACCAGGCGATCTAGTGCGCGACGCTCGGTGGCTCCGATATACGTCGTCGTGAGGACGCGTATCGGCACGTCCCGCTCGCGGGCTGCCTGCAGAGACTGCTCGATGATGCGGAGACCGTGCCACTTCACGAAGGCGCAGAGCAGGTCTACGCGATCAGCGGTGGCCAACTCGGCACGCAATTCGAAGCCCAGGCTGGGGTCTTCCGGCGAGTTGGTGATGAGGGCGGTTTCGGAGAGCGGAATGCCCGGGCGCACGGCGAAGACACCGGGGGCTTCCTGCTTTGCCAGAGCCAGGAGTTGCCGGGGCCCTTCGGCGACTAGATCCACCCACTCCTGTGCTCCCGATAGCGTGCTGATGGACTCCAGGATGTGGTTCGCCGCGTGCACCCGCTCTTCGGCTGGCAGATTCTGCAGGACACGTCGTACTGTCCCCGCAACATGGCGAGCCAGGACATGAGGTACAGATTCCGCGCCGACCGAGTCGCTCACTGGGTGCCACCCCAGATCGGCGAGCCCCTTCAACTGCTGCTCAAAGCGGAGAGTGATGAGCTGCTCGTACAGCCCGGCGTGAGGGGCCAACGCGTCGCGGCGGCTCTGAGACATGGATCTGTTCCCCCGTTGAACGTGTGACTGGACGACGCACAGGTTCTTTCAGCGACTGCAAGTTCGTGATGAGGCGTCAGCAGTGAGGATCACGGCACAACTTCGAGTTGCCGCAGCGGCGGCAATGGGCGCCTTATCCACAAGAGTTTCCTGGGTACTCGCGTCAGGGAGTGCCCAGGAGGCGCATTCCTCGCCTCGGGTTGCCAGGCCTACGCCCCGTGGCACTCCCCGTAACCCTGCCCCGACCCACACCAACAAACAGCCCCCCGCTGCGGCGGCCACTCCACCGCCCGCCCCCGTGCCGCCAACGTCGTCGCGTACTGCGGCAGCAGCGTCGCGTCGCCGGGCGATGCGCCCTCCGACGCCGCGAACGCCTCGTAGGACGGCACGGTGCCCGTCACGATCCCCAGGTTCGGTGTCCCCGAGCCCGACAGTTCTCTCAGCGACGCCTCTATCGTCGCGAGGTGCTCCTCGTGCGAGGGGTACTCCGCCTCCAACGACGGGTAGGCCGCGACCAGTTCGGTCAGTTCGGTCGTCGGCCAGTGCAGGACCGCCACCGGGAAGGGGCGGGACAACGCCTCCCGGTACGCGCCCAGTTCGGCTCGCAGGCGGGAGATTTCCGCTGCGAGTTCCGCCGGGTTGTTCGAGCCGAGGGACCAGACGCGCTTGGGGTCGTGGAGTTCGTCGAGGGAGACGGGGGAGGAGTGGAGGGTGTCGGCGAGGATGTCCCAGTCGTCGTGGGAGACGCCCAGCATGCGGCGGACGCGGTGGCGGCCGAAGAGGAGGGGGTGGGTGGAGTAGGGGGGTTCGGGGACGTCCGTCAGGAGGAGGCGGGCGCCCTCGGTGAAGGTTTCCTGCGCCGCCTCCAACTCGTCGTGGGACTCCAGCGCCTCCGCGACGATCACCCAGGCCGCCGGGTCCCGCGGTGAGCCCGCCCGGACGCCGTCGATGATCGCCCTGGCCTCTGCCTCGTGGCCGTACTCCCAGAGGTTCGCGGCCTTCAGGGCGCGGACCAGGAACGGGTTCTCCAGGCTGTCCGGCGAAGACAGCAGGCGGTCGTAGAGGGTGCTCGCGGCGGGGCGGTCGCCGGCGAGCTCCAGGTGGGCCGCGGCCTGCAGCAGCAGGGCCTCGGCGTCCTCGGGGTACAGGCCTGCGGTCCGCTCCAGGCGGGCCGCTTCGGCGGTGTGGTCGACGTTCTCGGCGGAGGTGTCGGGGCGCATGCATGACACCGTACTGCCGGGCAGCGACAAAGGGAGAGGTATGGGGGAGGTATCCCCAGGCCAGCCCACTGATCTCCGGATGCCTCCGGACGTCGGCAGAGACGGTCCCGGGTATCGGCGGAGACGGCTCCGGACGTTGGCAGGCCTCCGGATGTCGGCGGAGACGCCTCCGGATGTCTACAGGGACGGCTCCGTATCGCTCCTGACAGCTTCCGCCGCCCCCTGAAGACTCCTGATCTTCAGGCCGCCCCGCCCTCGCCTCCTCGCGGCGATCACCGCGTCAATACGAACGACGCCAGCAGCATGAGGATCACGACGATCACGCAGAACGTGAGGTGGGAGGGCGGGTAGTCGTATTTCTTGGGGTCCTCGCCCTTGTTGATCGCGGCGCTCACGCTCGCGAACAGCTTTCTGGTCGGGAACATGCCGATCGTGAGGCCGATGAGGCCGAAGGAGTAGGTGACGAGGACGGCGGACAGGGAGAAGTTCGGGCCGCCCCGGCTGACGGCGATCATGCCGGCCAGGCACAGGACCCAGATGAAGGGGTACGTCCTCTGGAACTTCTGGATGGGGAACCATCTCGCCATGGCGGTGCAGTGGACGATGGTGGCTGTGGCTGCCATCAGCCACAGCCACTCGGGGGCGACAGACGCGAGCAAGTGGGGTGTCCTTCCCGGAGGGTGGACGTCTGTTCTAGATCGTCACCCCGTCGATCTGCAAGGTCTGCACCGCTTTCGCCGCGAACGGGACCGTCACGGTCTTCCCGCTCAGGTAGGTGTTCGAGTAGGCCGCGTACTTGTCCCCGCCCGTCGTCACCGTGTTCCAGCGGGGGACCAGACCGCCCGAGCCGCCGGTCACGGTGGTGAACCGGGAGAGGTCGAAGGTCAGGTTCTGGGCCGACGTCGACGTGTTGAGCGCGACGAGGACCAGGCGCTTCGCGGTCGCGTCGTAGGCCGCCGCCGCGTAGCTGACGCCGGTGTCGAGGATCCGCATGCCGGGGCGGATGTGACGGCTGAACTGGGCCATGACGTGGTACTTCGTCTGGACCGTGGTCGGCTGGAGGGTGGTGGCGTCGTACGCGATCATCGCCCAGCCCGACGAGGGGTCCATCACCTGCCAGTAGACCCAGGCCGTCGGGTGCAGCCAGCGGAAGTCGTAGAGCAGGTTGAAGGCCATGTTGTAGCCGGTGCCGTCGCTGTCACCCGTCTCCGAGTTCCAGAGCTTCTTGCCGGCGGTCGTGACGACGTCCGTGTAGAGGAGGTCCCGGCGGCCACTGGAGCCCTGGTAGCCGTGCACGTTGACCTGGCCGACCAGGGCCTTGGTGGAGGAGCCGAAGGAGGACCAGGTGGAGCGGGCGGTGTCGTAGTTGGTCTCGTCGGAGGCGGCGATGCGTACGCCGGTCAGGCCGCGCGCGTTCAACTCGCTGCGCATGTAGGGAAGTACGGCGGCCTGGACCGCCGGGTCCATGTGGCAGCCCTCCTGCGTTCCGGTGGCGGTCCACCAGGACGAGGCCGGTTCGTTGAATGGATCCACCGTCGCGAAGTTCACGCCCCAGTTGTTCTTGGCGTAGAGCGCGGTCGCGGCCAGGTGGGAGGCGTGCTGGCGGTAGTTCCAGGTCTGGAGGTTGTTGCCGCCGCCGGCCGCGCCGGACGGGTTGTGGTTCGCGCACATCCACCACATGGGGGAGTTGGCGAACAGCTCGGTCGTCGCGCCCCGGGCCACCGCCTTCTGGAGCATCGAGCGCTGGTTGGCGTCCGCCGTCCAGTCCCAGGCCGAGGAGGTCGGGTCCTCGTTGTTCCAGTCCTGCCAGAAGCCCTCGATCTGCTTGAAGGCGGGGATGTTGGCCGACTTGACCATCGCCGCGCCGCTCACGGTGTTCCAGCTGCACGCGCCCAGGTTGTAGCGGGCGATGTTGAGGCCCAGGCCGGGGAGTGTGGTGCCGTTGTACGTCACCGACTTGGTGGTGAAGAAGGCGTCGGCGAAGTCGGTGCGGGCGCCGAAGACGTTGGCCCACCAGGCCAGGGAGGTGCCCCAGCCCTCCCAAGTGCCGTACGAAGTGCCGGGGTTGACGGCGATCGTGGCGTCCGCGTGCGCGGTGCCCGTCGCGAGGGTGCTGCCGAGGACCGTTCCGCCTGCCGCGGCCAGCAGGGTTCTGCGTCGGATCATGGCTTCTCCGATCGATCGACCGCCGGTCCCTGAAACCGGAGGCGAGTGGCACGGCTTGTCCCGCTCATGCCACGACGAAGCATCGGATGGGGCAGGCGAGGTTGTCGAGAGTAGGGACAGCCCTTTTAAGAACCTGTGTACGAAGTATCGAACGGGGCCTGGCGGAAACAATGCTCCCGGCGGCTCTGGCGACTTGAGGCACCGGCCCTTATCGTGCGGGCGGCCAGGGAAGGGGGCGGTCCCATGCGGATTCCCGTCGTGCAGCACGACGGTCTGAGGCGGCGGGCCGCGCGGCGCCGGGTGCTGTGGACCGGCGGCGAGGTTCTCGTCACGGTCGGCGTGGTGCTGCTGCTCCTCGTCGCGCACCAGCTGTGGTGGACCAACCGGGAGGCGCGGGAGGGGGCCCAGCGGGAGGTACGGGCGCTGGAGCGGGAGTGGGGTCATGGCGGCGGTGACGGAGACAGCGGCGGCGCCGGGTCCGCTACCGCCACCGGCCCCCGCCCGTCCGCCGGTTCCGGTACGACCGACCCGTCCTCCTCGGCGGACACCGCCACCGGCACCCGCGCGTCCCGCCCCGACTGGTCCCGCGCCTACGCCATCCTCACCATCCCGCGCCTCGGCCTCCGCGTCCCCGTCGCCGAGGGCGTCGGCAAGCAGAACGTCCTCAACAAGGGGTACGTCGGCCACTACCCCGGCACCGGACAGCCCGGCCGGGCCGGGAACTTCGCGCTCGCCGGGCACCGCAACACACACGGCGAGCCCTTCCGGTACCTGAACCGGCTGCGGCCGAAGGACACCGTCGAGGTGGAGACCGGCAGCGCGGTCTACACGTACGCCGTCGACAAGACGCTCCCGCAGACCTCGGCGACGGACGCGAGCGTGATCCGGCCGGTCCCGCGCTCCACCGTCCACCCCTCCTACGGCTACACCGCCCCCGGCTACTACCTGACCCTCACGACCTGCACCCCGGAGTACACCTCCAGGTACCGGCTGGTCGTCTGGGCCGAGCTCGTCTCCATGCGGCCCCGCTGAGCTGCGCCAAGGCGCCCCCGATGAGCTGCCGCAAGGCGGTCCCACTGAGCCGCGGCAAGGGGCGCACGGTTCCGCGACACAAGGGGCCACAGAGGGCTACAGGGGGGCCACAGGGCTACGGCGATCCCCTCACGCCCGCTCCCGGGCCACCCCCACCCCCACCGCGGCCACCAGCGCCAGCCCCGCCGACACCGCCATCGCGAGATCCGCACCGCGGGCCAGACCGCCGCCGGTCGAGGTCGCGAGGGCGATGGTCAGGGCGACGCCGGCGCAGGAGCCGATGTACCGGAAGGTCTGCTGCGCGCCCGAGCCCATCCCGGCGCGCTGGGCCGGGACGGACTCCACGGCGAGCAGCGGCAGCGCGGCGTTCAGCAGTCCGCTGCCGACGCCGGCCACGACGAGGCCGGGCAGCAGCCGGGGCCAGGAGCCCGCGTCGATCGCGCCCAGCATGGCCAGCGCGCCGGCCGCGTGCAGCACGAAACCGAGGACGAGCTGGAGGCGTGGCGGTACCCGGCCCGACAGCCGGCGGGCCTGTAGGGCGACGGTGAAGGACAGCCCGGACCAGAGCAGGAACAGCCAGGCGGTCTCCATCGCGGACAGGCCGAGCGTCTGCTGGAGCAGCGCGGGCAGGAAGCTGAACAGGCCGATCACCGCGAGGCCGGTGAAGAGTCCGCCGGCGGAGGAGGCGAGGAAGCGGGGGCGGCGGAGCAGGTTCAGGTCGATCATCGGGGCCGCCGTGCGTCGCTCGACGGCGACGAAGAGGCCGAGGAGGGCGACGGACGCCAGCAGCAGGAGCCCCACCGGCGCCCGCAGCCAGCCGTCGCGGCCCAGCGTCAGCGCGGCCACCAGTGCGACCAGGGCCAGTCCGAAGGTGACCGCTCCGGCGAGGTCGGGCCGGCCGCCGCGCGGGGCGCGGGACTCGGTGAGACCGCGTGTGGACAGGGCGGCGACGAGCAGGGTGACGGCGCCGAGGACGCCGTAGGCGAGTCGCCAGCTCGGTATCGCGCCGGTGACGATCGGGCCGAGGGCGATACCGCCGCTCACGAACGCGCCCCACACGCCGGTGGCCCGCAGCCGTCCGGCCGGGGTCGGGAACGCGTGGACGATCAGCCCCAGACTGCTCGCCAGCAGCGCCGCGCTCGCCGCGCCCTGGGCGACACGGGCCAGGGTGAACAGCCAGGTCGTGGAGGCGAGCGCGCCGAGCGCGGTGGTGATGCCGAGGGCGAGGGTGCCGGAGACGAAGAGCCGGCGGCGGCCGTAGTCGTCGGCGAGGGTGCCGGCGACCAGGAGGAGCGCGGCCAGTCCCAGCGGGGTGCCGTTCAGGAGCCAGGCCTGGGCGGACAGCGGGGTGTGCAGGGCGGCGGCGGTCTCGGGGAGCGTGACCATCGGCGCGGTGTACGTCATCAGGGCCACGGCGGTGGCGGCGCTGGTCAGGGCGAGGGTGGCGGCCGGGCGGACGGAGGGCTCCGGTGCGGCGGACGTCGCGCTGCCGACCCCGGGCTCCGTCTCAGGCCCGGCCGCGGTACCGGGCCCGGTACCCGCCCCTGCCCCGACGAGAGTTCGTTCATTGAACCTTGGCATGCCCCACACCGTAACAGCATCGGTTCGGTCATTGAACCTATGCTGCGCAAACTGGTTACAGTGGACGGCATGGCACTGGGCAAGGACTACGCGACACAGGAGTGCTCGATCGCTCGCGCGCTGGAGATCGTCGGCGAACGCTGGACGCTCCTCGTCGTCCGCGACGCGCTCTACGGCGTCCGGCGCTACAACGACTTCCTCGTCCACCTCGGCATCCCGCGCGCGGTCCTGGCCGCCCGTCTCCAGATGCTCACCGAGGAGGGGATCCTGGAGAGGCGCCGCTACCAGGACGCACCGCCGCGGGACGAGTACGTCGTCACCGACCGCGGCATCGCGCTCTGGCCCACCCTGCGCGCGCTCGGCCGCTGGGGCCGCGAGCAGCACGGCGAGCCCCAGCTCCGCTACTTCCGGCACGCCGACTGCGGCACCGAACTCGGCCCGTACGGCGAGTGCCCCGCCTGCGCGACCGTCGTACCCGTCGAGGACGTCCTCGTGGAGCCGGGCCCCGGACTCGATCCGGACCCGGCGGATCCGGTCAGCCGAGCCCTGCTGAAGCCCAAGCGGCTGTTGCGGCCGATCGTGGTCGATCAGGTATAACCAACAGGGACAGCCCATAGGTACCACCACAGGGCGAGCACGCGTACGGACGAGGTCCGAGAGGAGTGACCGGTGATCAGCAGCCTCCATGGCCGACGCCTGGCGAACCTGCGCCCCACCGCTCTCCTGGTGATCCTCTTCCTCGATGTCCTGCTGCTCGACACGGGCAGCCTCTCCGCCACCGTCGCGCTCGCCGCGACCGCCGCGGCCGGCTCCGCGTTCGCAGCCTGCTCGCTCCTCGCCTCCCGCTCCGCGCTCGCCGTGCCGCCCACGAGGGTGCGTACGGCCATCCGCGACCGCGACCGCCGTACGGCCTTCCTGCCGCAACGCGACCCCGACGCGAAGGGCCGCACCAGGCCCCGAGCGCCCGGACGCGCCCTCCCGGCGACCGCCGCGTAGGGCACCCTCCTCCACGAGCCAGGCCCACGCGGGTCGTCATGCCGCTCTCGCACCACTCCCGGCACGACGAGACCCCCGGAGGGCTCACCCATGTCCGTTTTCGCCGACCTGGTCCGGCACCTGGCCGACCTGCTCCAGCCGCTGTTCGGCGCGACCGCGGCCGCCGCCGCGATCGTCCTGTTCACCGCGTTCGTACGACTCCTCGTGCACCCCCTGTCCCGGGCCGCCGCGCGCGGACAGAAAGCCCGGACCGCGCTCCAGCCGAAGGTCGCGGAGCTGCGCAAGAAGCACGGCAAGAACCCCGAGAAGCTCCAGAAGGCGGTCATGGAGCTGCACGCCGAGGAGAAGGTGTCGCCGCTGTCGGGCTGCATGCCGAGCCTGTTCCAGATGCCCGCGTTCTTCCTGCTCTACCACCTGTTCTCCAACACGGAGATCGGCGGCCGGGCCAACGAACTCCTCTCCCACCAGCTGTTCGCCGCACCCCTCGGCGACCGCTGGGCCGACGCGCTCGGCGACGGCGGGATGTTCGGCGCCGCCGGGCTCGTGTACGTCGCCCTGTTCGCGTTCGTCGCCGTGGTCGCCGTCTTCAACTACCGCCGTACCCGGCGGATGATGGCCGCCAACCCGGCGATGCCGGTCACCGACGGCCAACCGGTGCCGGGGATGGGCGCGATGACCAAGGTCATGCCGTTCATGTCCTTCTTCACGCTCTTCACCGTCGCGGTGGTGCCGCTGGCCGCCGCGCTGTACGTGGTGACCAGCACGACGTGGAGCGCGGTGGAACGGTCGGTCCTCTACCGCTGACCCGTACCGCTGACCCGCCGGGACCCCCGCCCCGGGCCGGTCGCGGTCCCGTTGGTTACGGTCCAGTCCGTGAACCGGGTATTGCGGACTGGACGCCCAGCTTGGAGGATCGACCAGTCATCCGATGGCTGCACCCGTCGGTCGGCGCCCGCGATCGAGGGAGACTGTGATCATGAAGCTGCTGCGAGTCGGTACGACGGGAGCGGAGCGGCCCGCGCTGCTCGACACCGAGGGGATCTTGAGGGACCTGTCCGGCGTCGTCCCCGACATCGACGGACCGCTGCTCGCCGACGACGAGGCGCTCGGCCGGATCCGTGCCGCCGCCGACGCCGGTGACCTGCCCGAACTGGACCCGGTGGGGCTGCGCGTCGGCCCGCCGCTGGCCCGCGTCGGCAAGATCGTCTGCATCGGCCTGAACTACCACGACCACGCCCGCGAGACCGGCGCCCAGCCGCCCTCCGAGCCCGTCATCTTCTTCAAGGCCGCGGACACCGTCGTCGGACCGCACGACACCGTGCTCGTGCCCCGCCGGTCGGTGAAGACCGACTGGGAGGTCGAACTCGCCGTCGTCATCGGACGTACCGCACGCTATGTGGAGTCGACCGAGGAGGCCCTCGCCCATGTCGCCGGGTACGCGGTGGCCCACGACGTCTCCGAGCGGGAGTTCCAGATCGAGCGGGGCGGAACCTGGGACAAGGGCAAGAACTGCGAGACGTTCAACCCGCTCGGGCCGTGGCTGGTGACGGCGGACGAGGTGCCGGACCCGCAGAACCTGTCGCTGAGGCTGTGGGTCAACGGCGAGCTGAAGCAGGACGGCACGACGGCCGAGCAGATCTTCCCGGTCGCGGAAGTCGTGCGGTACGTCAGCCAGTTCATGACGCTGTACCCGGGGGACGTCATCAACACCGGTACGCCGGCGGGGGTCGCGCTGGGCGCGCCCGAGCCGAAGCCGTTCCTGCGGGCCGGGGACGTGGTGGAGCTGGAGATCGAGGGGCTGGGACGGCAGCGGCAGGAGTTCAAGGACGCCTAGCCCTCCGCGGGAGGAGCGGGAGAACCGCGGAGGGCCGTCGGCCGCGGGGTGCCGGTGGCCGGTCGCGCCCACGCGGCGGGGCCGTACCCGGACACGGCTCCGCGCCCCCGAAGGACGGGCCGGTCAGCTCACGTCAGTAGACCGGCCAGCCGGCGCCATGTCTCCCTCGGCAGGGCGTCCCTCGACCCGCCGTCCACCACCTGCAACGCCACATGGTCCGCGCCCGCCTCGAAGTACGAGTCGACGCGGGCGCGGATCGCCGTGTCGTCACCCCAGGCGAACAGGGCGTCGATCAGGCGGTCGCTGCCGTCGTTCTCGAGGTCGTCCTCCGTGAAGTCGTGGCGGAGGAAGTTGTTGGTGTAGTTCGGGAGGGCGAGGTACAGGGCGAGGAACGCGCGGGCCAGGGTGCGGGCGCGGGTCGGGTCCGCCTCGGGGACGACCGCCAGTTCGGGTGCCAACACCGGCGCGTCACCGAGGAGCTCGCGGGCCTGGGCGGTGTGTTCGGGGGTGACCAGGTACGGGATCGAGCCGGCGGAACGGTCACGGGACAGCTCCAGGCTCTTGGGGCCGAGGGCGGCCAGGAGACGCCGGTCCTCCGGTACGCCCGCCGCGTCCAGGGCGTCCAGATGGGCGACGAGGGCCGAGTAGGGGCGCCGGTACTGCTCCGCGCGCTTCGCGTGGCTGACCCCGAGGCCGAGGAGGAAGCGGCCGGGGTGGGCCCTCTCCAACTCGGCGAAGGCCGCCGCGGTGTCGGTGGGCTCGTGCTGCCAGATGCTCTGGATGCTGGTGCCGATGCGCAGCGTCGAGGTGGCCTCCAGGAGCGGGGCGGCGTTCAGCGCGGAACTGTTGCCGCCCAGCCACACCGCGCCGAACCCGAGCTCCTCCAACTCGGCGGCACCCTCGGCGAGTTCGCCGCGCCGGTCCGGGTCCTCGGAGCGCAGGCCCACACTCCAGACGCCGTACCGTCCGATGGATTCCTTCAAGGTCGGGGTGACACTCACGGGGTAGTCCCTCCGGTCGGTGGCCGTGCCGTACACCGATGCCAACCGGAGGGCGCCCCCGGATCTTCCCGCGCCCCGGATCTTCCCGCGCCCGGGCCACCCCGCCCTCTGCTCCTTCGCCCCCCGGGTCCCGGGTCCCGGGACTCTCCCCTCAGTCGCCCAGGAACTGCTCCAGCGCCTCCACCACGAAACGGTGGTCCTGCAACTGCGGCAGCCCCGACACGGTCACCGCTCCGACCACTCCGACGCCCTCCACGGTGATCGGGAAGGAGCCGCCGTGGGCCGCGTACACGTCCGGGTCCAGCCGGGAGGACTCCTCGAACGTCGTGCCCTTGGCGCGGAAGCGGGCGCCGACCAGGTAGGAGGCGGAGCCGTAGCGCTCCACGACCCGGCGCTTGCGGTCGATCCAGGCGTCGTTGTCGGGGGCCGAGCCGGGCAGCGCCGCGTGGAAGAGCTGCTGGCCGGACCGGTGGATGTCGATGGCGACCGGGGCCTGCCGCTCGCGGGCCAGCTCGACGATGAGGCTGCCCAGCGCCCACGCGTCGTCGTGGGTGAACTGGCGGAAGACCAACCGGCGTTCCTGCGCCTCCAGCTCCGCCAGGGGCGGAGTGAGCTCCGGTTGGAACTTCGGGGTGATCTCCTGGCTGCGCGACTGGTTGTGGGACTGGTTATGCGTCACAGCGACACCGCCACTCCGTCGTGGGCCGAACGGCGCGCCGCCTCCAGTACGTCGAGGGCGGCGGCCGCCTCCAGTGCGGTCACCGGGTTGGGACCGCCGTCGGCGAGGGCCCTGGCCACGGCCGCATAGTAGGCCGGGTAGTCGCCGGGCAGGGTGGGTTCGGGTCGCCCGCCGCCGGTCGACGGGGACTCTCCGGCACCGACCCGGCCCCACTGGTCCTCGGGTTCCCGGCCCCAGTCGGCGGTCGTGCCGGGGCGCAGGCCGTCGCGCAGGTCCGCCTCCTGCGGGTCGAGGCCGTACTTGACGTAGCCCGCCTTCGAGCCCAGCACCCGGAAGCGGGGGCCGAGTTGGGCGGTGGTCGCGGAGGCGTACAGGTGCGTCCGGACGCCGCTCGTGTGGGTGATCGCGATGAACGTGTCGTCGTCGGCCTCCGCGCCCTCGCGGCGGGTGTCCGACTCGGCGTACACCCGGGCGGCGGGGCCGAAGAGGACCAGTGCCTGGTCGACGACATGGCTGCCGAGGTCGTAGAGCAGACCTCCGATCTCTGCCGGGTCGCCGGACTCCCGCCAGCCGCCCTTCAGCTGCGGGCGCCAGCGCTCGAAGCGGGACTCGAAGCGCCATACGTCACCCAGCTCGCCGTCCGCCATGAGCTTGCGGACCGTCAGGAAGTCGTTGTCCCAGCGGCGGTTCTGGAAGACGGACAGGAGCAGGCCGCGCTCCTCGGCGAGGGCCGCGAGCGCGCGGGCCTCGGCGGCCGTGCCGGCGACGGGCTTGTCCACGACGACGGGCAGTCCGGCCTCCAGAGCGGCGGTGGCGAGCCGTACGTGCGTCTTGTTCGGGGACGCGACGACGACCAGGTCCAGCGCATCGGCCCGGTCGAACAACTCGTCCGGCGTGGCGGCCAGGTGCACGTCCGGGAACTCGGCGCGGGCCTGCTGCCGCCGCTCGGGGTTCGAGGTGACCACCGTGTCCAGGGCGAGGCCCTCGGTGGCGGCGATCAGCGGGGCGTGGAAGACGGAACCGGCGAGGCCGTAGCCGACGAGGCCCACGCGGAGAGGGGTACCAGCTGTGTTGCGTCCAGTCATGGCCTCCACTTTCGCAACGCTGTTGCCAAAGTGCAAGCGCCGGGGACAATGGGCGGCGTGAACAGGACGAAGGGCGGGACGGGCGGGGGGCCAGGCCGGGGCGTGGTCGGTGGCGCGGGTGTGGTCGGCGGGGCGGGTGGAGCCGGTGGCCGGGGTGGTTCGAGTGGGACCGGTCGTTCAGGTGGAGCCGGTGTAGTCGGTGGTTCAGGTAGAGCCGGTGGTTCGGGCGGGGTCGGTGGTTCGGGCGGGGTGGTGGGGGCGAATCTGCTCGCCCTGCGCAGTCACAACACCGCGCTGGTGCTCGACCTGCTGCGCACGGCGGGCCCGGACGGCATCAGCCGCCTCGAACTCGCCGACCGGACCGGCCTGACCCCGCAGGCGGTCAGCAAGATCACGGCCCGGCTGCGGGAGGAGGGCCTGGCCACGGAGGCCGGGCAGCGTGCGTCGACCGGCGGCAAGCCGCGCACCGTCCTGCGGCTGGTGCCGGAGGCGGGACACGCGGTCGGCGTCCATCTCGACCGGGACGAACTGCACGCCGTCCTCGTCGACCTGAACGGAACGGTGATCGGCGAACGCCGGGCCCCGCTGGACCTCGGCGCGGGCGCGGAGGCCGTGGTGGGCGCGGTGGCCCGGGAGGTCGAGGGGCTGGCGGTCGAGGGGCTGGCGGTGGCGGGCCCGGTGGCAGCGGAGTCGGTGGTGGAGGGGCCGGTGGCGGAGGGGCTGGTGGCAGAAGGATCGGCGGCGAGGAACCCCGGCCTGTCGAATCCCGGGCTGCCGAACCCCGGGCTGTCGAACCCGGGGCTGCCCGGGACGCCCCCGTCCGCCGCCGTCGGCTCCCTCCTCGGCGTGGGTGTCGCCCTGCCCGGTCCTCTCGATCACACGCGGGGTGTTCTGCACAGGGTCACCGGATTCCCCGAGTGGGACGGGTTTCCGCTGCGGGACGCGTTGGTGCGGAGGCTCGGCGTGCCGGTGGTCGTCGACAAGGACACCAACGCGGCGGCCCTCGGACTGGCGGTGGCCGGAGAAGGCGGTGAGAGCGGCGAGGGCGGGTCCTTCGCGTACCTGTACCTCGGTACGGGACTCGGCGCCGGACTGGTGATCGGCGGGGCCGTGCACCGGGGCGCGCGGACCGGGGCGGGGGAGTTCGGCCACCAGGTCGTCCAACTCGACGGACCGCGCTGCGAGTGCGGGAACCGGGGCTGCGTCGAGACCCTGTGCCTGGGCGCGATGGCACGCGGCGAGGTCGAGGAGGCGGCACGGGTCCTGGGGGAGGGCGCCGCGAACCTCGTCGGCCTGCTGGACATCGACCTCGTCCTCCTCGGCGGCCGTACGGTCGCCTCGGCGCCGGACGCCTTCGTACGAGGGGTCGCCGCCGTCCTCGACACCCGCGCCCGGGGCGAAGGGACGGTGCCGGTGCGGGTCGCCTCCGGCGGGGTCGCGGAAGGCGCGGCCCAACTGCTGCTCGCGCCGCTGTTCGGGCGGGGAGACGGGTGAGACGGCGGTGAGGTGACGGCTCAGGGTGACGGATGCGACGGCTGAGGGCGGCCCACCCGAGCCGACCTCTCGCCCTCCCTTCGCGCCGCCCCTGCCGTCCCCTCCCACCGCGCCTTCCACCCCCACTCGCGCAGACCCTCTGTGCGCTGATCGAGGGGACTTGCCCGGCCGTACGGAGGGGCGCCGCCCCTGAGCCCCACCCGCCCGGCATGGTCATGTGTTCATGCGACTGACCAGACTGGCCAGACTGCCCGGACCCCCCACGCCCGCCGCCGCTCTCTGCCTCGCGGCAGCCGCCGCCGTGCTCCTCCCCGTACCGGCCCACGCCGTCCCCGGCGCCTTCTGCGCGGCCTCCGGCGACCGCGCCTTCCCGGTCACCACGCGCATCCATGGCGGACCCGACTCCTACGAGGCCGGAGGCGGTTACGGCACCTGGTACCTGGACCTCACCAACACCACCACCCGGACCTGCGCGAGCATCCACCCGGTCGTCGTCCTCACCGACGACGAGCGCGGCCTCGCCGCCTCCCAGCCCCGCCTGGAGTTCTACGACGGCCCCGGCCCGGACGCCCGCCCCCACCCCGTCCGCTTCGAACGCACCGACGCCGACGAACTCGTGGGCGCCTTCGCCGACGAGCGGGCCGGCTTCCCCGGCTTCACGGTCGGCCCCGGCAAGACCCTCACCGTGAAGGTCCGGCTCGCGCTCACCTCGGACGCCGCACCGAACGAGGTCACCGCCAACGCGGCCCTCGTGCAACGCCACGACGGCGACGGCGACGATGACGGCGACGGCGACTGGGTCGGCCAGTCCAACGACTACCGGTTCGCCGTCGACGCCGAACCCGCCTCCCGGCCCACCCCCGGCACCACCGCGCCCTCCACCGGCGACCTCCCCTTCGCCGACGAGGCCGAGGAACTCGCCCGCACGGGCCTCGGCCCGGCCGGCGGAGCCCTCGCCGGCACGGCCGCCCTGCTCCTCGTCGCCGTCGGCGCCCTGCTGGTGGCGGTACGAAGGCGACGCTGACGCCTGCCACCCCCGGCGCGTCCCCCGGCCTCCTCCGCCGCCCCCGGCACCCCTCGGCACGGGGCCCCGGCCGGGTCCCCAACTAGGCTGTGGCCGTCGGCACGCCGTGGTCCGGCGCCCAGCCCGCCCCCGTACGCCAGGAGAACCCGCACATGGCAGACCGCAGGCCCATCGAGTCGTGGCTCACCGACATGGACGGCGTACTCATCCACGAGGGTGTGCCGATCCCCGGCGCCGACGCCTTCCTCAAGAAGCTGCGCGAGTCCGGGAAGCCCTTCCTGGTCCTCACCAACAACTCGATCTACACCCCGCGCGACCTGCACGCCCGGCTGCGGCGCATGGGCCTGGACGTGCCGGTCGAGTCCATCTGGACCTCGGCGCTGGCCACCGCCCAGTTCCTGGACGACCAGCGGCCCGGCGGCTCGGCGTACGTCATCGGCGAGGCGGGCCTGACCACCGCGCTGCACGACATCGGCTACATCCTCACCGACCACGAGCCGGACTACGTCGTCCTCGGGGAGACCCGGACAACCAAAACATACTTGGCCCTGACCTGCGGTTTGTCGCCCTCTGTAAGACATCGACCACATGCCGAGACCGACAAGAAGGCCCTCCCAGGATACCGGGAGGGCCTTCTTCGTTGTGGGGGATTCCCTGCGATCACACGTAGTCGATCATGTCCGCGATCGAGTCCACGATCTTCGAGGGTCCGTAGGGGAAGCGGTCCACCTCGTTCGGCTGAGTGACCCCAGTCATGACGAGGAAGGTCTGCATTCCGGCCTCAAGGCCCGCCAGTACATCCGTGTCCATCCGGTCGCCGATCATGGCCGAGGTCTCCGAGTGGGCCCCGATGGCGTTCAGTCCGGCGCGCATCATCAGCGGGTTCGGCTTGCCCACGAAGTACGGCTTCTTGCCGGTCGCTGCGGTGATCAGTGCCGCGACTGCCCCTGTGGCGGGGAGCGCGCCCTCGGTAGAAGGCCCTGTCTCGTCGGGGTTCGTGGCGATGAAGCGGGCGCCATTGTTGATCAGCCGAACCGCCTTCGTCATGGCCTCGAACGAGTACGTCCGAGTTTCGCCCAAAATGACGAAGTCAGGGTCGGTGTCAGTCAGTACGTACCCGATCTCGTGCAGGGCAGTCGTCAGGCCCGCCTCGCCGATGACGTACGCCGTGCCGCCGGGTCGCTGGTCGTCGAGGAACTGCGCTGTGGCCAGGGCTGAGGTCCAGATGTTCTCGGCCGGCACCACCAGGCCCATTCGAAGCAGTCGGGCGTGCAGGTCGCGCTGGGTGTAGATCGAGTTATTGGTGAGGACCAGGAAGGGCTTCCCGGACTCCTTCAGCCGCTTGAGGAAGTCCTCGGCGCCGGGAATTGGGATGCCCTCATGGATCAGCACCCCGTCCATGTCGGTGAGCCAGGATTCGATCGGCTTGCGCTCAACCATGGGGCGTTTTCTCCTGCCGGACGCGTGTACGAGGCGGCTTGCGCTCTACGTAGACATTACCGTCGGCACGTTTTCGATTCCGTTGTGACCGGGTCTGTCCGATATTTGCGAGGCCATCCCCGATTACCGGACGGTCAAAACGTGACCATGCTCACCGTATCCGGTGCAATCTTCAAGGTTTGCACTCCAAAACGATCTTCTGTCACATGATTGGATTCACCGGAAGAACACATTCCGTTTGGGGGAGGTTCACCAATGGGCCGTCATGCGCTGTCGTCAACCGACGAGAAGATCAGCACTCATCCCATCGGGAGACTCCTCGCGCTACCGGCCAGGGGCGAGCCGAGCCGAAAGACCGCCATCACGAGTTACGCGCTCCTGGTGGGAGGCGTCTTCAGCACTCTGACCTGGGCCACATTGAACGAGGACCCGGCGCCGGTCCGAGCCGCCAAGCCTCAAGGTGTCCGGGAGGACGACGCTTACACGCACACTCCCGATCCCGGATACCAGCCGACGTACCTTGACGGCGGAGGCGGCATAGCAGGCGTCCCGCTCACCGACGAGCAGCGCAAGGCGCTGATCGCCGAGGCCCGGCGTCGCGGCCTGCCGGTCACGGAGGCTTATGCGCTCGCGTACGGCGATGGGGTGCGGCTCCGCATTGGCAAGAACGGCACGGTGCAGGTCGACACCAGCGAGGTAACGGTGCCGAATCGCCCGGTCTACATACGGGCTGTCCAGCCTGCATCCGCCCCGAAGGTCGCACAGGTCCGCCTTCCTGCCGAGGGCAAGGCCGAGGAGACCACGAGCGCCGCCGGCAAGGGCGAGGCAAAGCCGATGGCTCGGCAGGAGGTCGAGGAGCCCGCCAAGGCCCAGGAGAAGCCCGCCAAGGACAAGCCCAAGGGCAAGACGGAGCCCGCTTCCGAGGACGGCTACTACGAGACCTCGGGCACCAACTACTACGAGGAGGAGAAGAAGGAGAAGGAAACCGGCTTGAGGTCCGTCCTCCCTCCCGCCCTTGACTCGCTGGTCGACTCGGCCGACGAGGTAACCAAGTTCCTCGGTCAGGCGTCGACCGGAGAAGTGACGGTCGTCGGCCCCGTCCAGCAGGGCAACCGCTTCATGATGACGATGTCCGCGCCCCTCGCAGAAGACCTGAGCGTGAAGACGGTCATCTCGACCCCGCTCGCGGCCGAGGCCCCTGTGCAGCCGGTCGTGACCACGGTCGCCGTGAACACAGACACAGGCGAGGTCGTTGCGCGGGAGAAGGACACCTGCGACCACATCGACGAGGTGCCCACGGTCGCAATCGAGCAGGTCGTCGATGTCGTCCTCGAAGCCCGCGAGGAGATGAGTAACGACGCCGAGCTGACCGGGATTGCGGCTGAGATCGCCGAAGCCCCCAGCGAGGCCGCGCGCGAAGAGGACACGGTGCTCGTGGGGGCCACGGAAGGCTAGGAGAGGGCCCCAGCTCGTTCGCCACGGGGGGAGCGGACGAGCCGGGGCCGGGGGAGCTGGAGTCAGGTGGTGTACTCCAGCTCGGTCGTGGCGGCCTCGCGAACGGCCATGGTGAGCTGGTCGATGTCGAGTCCGTCGAGGTGCTCCATGAGCGCCTGACGAGTCTCCCGCACGCGATCGGCGAGGTTCGGTTCGTTCAGGATGTCGTCGGGCAGGAGGATGCGGCGGAAGTCCCGCTTCTCGATTGCCGATGCGATGAGCTTCTCGGCGATCCAGAGCGGAGTGCGCTCCCGGATCGCGAAGGTGAGATGGATGCTCCGCTCATCGGAGTCCAGTGCGTGAGGGTTGTGAACCCATCCTCGCGGCAGGAGGAGCGATTGTCCCGGCTTCAGATCGACTTCCAGGTCAGGGCCGGCGGCTTCCCACTTCGGGATGAAGTCAGGGTTCCAGACTCGGAAGGACTCCTGGTACTCGCGCATGGGCGCGGGGTACTCCGGGCGCCAGAGTTGCCACCGCTTCACGCCTTCGATCTGCACGATCACGGCCATCTGCTGATCCCAGTGGTGCAGAAGACCTTGGCTCCGCGGTGGGGTCAGGAAGGCGTGAAGGTAGTTGCTGTAGCCGGTCTCACGCTGGATAGCGCCCGCCGCGTCTGCCAGGAACGGGATCACGCGCTGGAGGTTGCCGAGTCGAACGGTGTAGCCGTCGCTGTAGAGCTTGCGGAGCTTGACCGGGTCGGTCCGGCCTCGCGTTCGGTGGCAGTCAGGGTGCAGTGAAGGACCGGACTTCACGAGAGCGATCTCGTCGGCATTCACGCAACCCGTGTCGATGTAGTGGTCGAGGAGTTCCGGCGTGATCGTGCGGTCCAGCTCCGTACTGCCCCGCTCGTACACGCGGGGCTCATTCGGCCAGGAGGTCAGGAGGGCGGTCACACCCTCGTCAGGGAGTAAGAGGCTGAGCGACATTGCGTCGGCTCCTTACGACGGCGGGAGCGGGCAAGGGATGTCCGGGTGGAATCGGTTCGGGCAGCACACGACCGAGAACGAGATCAGGTTCTTTGACGGCGTGTAGTACACCCAGCTCACATCAACGCCCCGAGGAAGAACGTCCGTGGCGTACTCCAGCTTGTTTTCGAGGCTGCTGTACGCCTGGAGCCCGTCCGCCCGGATGAAGGGCGGGTTCTCCTCGTACTCCTTCGTGAGCCAGGCGAGTGCGATTCCCAGATCAGCCCAGGTGCGGTCAGCCGAGACCTGGGTCTTCTTCATCAGCCAGTGGCCGGTCATCATGGGCGGCACGTTGCCCGTCTGGAACTCGGCGGCAGCTTCGCGGTACCGGTTGAGGACGGCCTGTTGTTTCTTGTCCTCGGGATCGAGCACCGAAGGCGGCCCGTTCGGGTGCGGGGGTCGGCGGCCTCCCTCTCGCGCGTAATCAACCGACGATCCGATCCACGGACCGTACCCGTGCCAGTGCCCTGACCAGCTCATGTGTGCCCTTCGGGAAGCGACGGGTCGCCCAGGGAGGACCCCAGGCGACCCACCTTCGTGGTGCTGTGTGCTGTGGGAGGGAGGTCAGGTTAGACCGCCAGGCCCCGCTTCTTGACCCACTCCGAGGCGAACGTGTCGAGCTCCGCCTCGGTGAAGCGCAGCTCCTTGCCGGCGCCCTCCGGCTTGCTGTCGCGGACGGCGAACGAGGACTCCGCGCCGGGGATGGCCGCGAAGTCGACGCACGTCTCGTTGGACCCGCCGAGGTTGCCCCCGCAGTACCGCTCGAACGAGGCGTCGTCGGGCGCGGGCAGGGCGTAGAGGTTTCCGTCCATGGGGATAGTCCTCCTACTAGTGCTGAACCGTGCGGAGATGCGTTCTCCGCGCCGTCGTGCACTTGCTGACCCACCCCGGCTCGGCCTTCCTGGTGCTGGCCGGGGTGGGCGTTCTGTTCCGCCCCCGAGGGGTGCGTGCCGAGGGGGAATCGACCGGAGAGTCACCTCGGGGGCGGAAGATCAGGCGGTCAGGCGCCAGTAGGCGACCATGACCGATGCGGAGGCGAGGATCATGAAGCCCTGAAGGACCCACTGACGCCATCCGAGCGGGCGCCTGTGTCGGCCTCCGGTCTGGCGAAGATGCCGACCGCCAGAGCGGCCATCACGGCGAGGAGCGCCAGGACGTAAGCGACCTGCTGCGCTCTGGGACTCACTCGACACCCGTCCCGCTCCTCTGGGCGTAGACCCACAGCAGGCGGCGAGTGAGGGTGGCGACCTCACGCATGAAGAAGAAGGCGGTGAATGCCGGCGTTTCCGACGTGGGGCGGTTCTTCAGGTCGAGCAGCTCGTACGCCTTGTGAAAGAGGTGCCGGACCATCTCGTCCTGGCTCGCACCCAGTTCTTCGCCGAGGAGCAGTTGCAGGTGCCCGATCAGGACCGGCGTCCTCGCGTCGATCTCCTCACGGGTCGTCGTCGCCAGGGCCATGACGAGGGCGGTTTCCGTGCTGTCTCCGATCAGTTCCACGTCGACCGGTGGACCGTCGACCTGGAGAATTTCCTGTGCCTCGCTCACGGTGGCCACCACGCATCTCCCCTCGGTACCGCACCGTTGTGCGGATTCCTTGGCTGCTCGGGTTCGTGACGAACGTAGGGCGGGCCGCACTCAACTACCAAGAAGATTGCGCCGGTTTGCAGCAAGCCGATTGACGGGCTCGAACGGCCTCGCGAACATCGTGGTGTCGCGCAATCCGGCGCAAGACAGCGGACGGGAGAGCCACCATGAAGCTACGGTTCCTTGGTAAGAACTCCACCCCCGGAGACAGCCCCACCCTGTACGCCAGTGATCAGGACACCTACGTCATCCAAGGCTGGAGGGTGTACGCGAACGACTTGCTCATGCAGCTCGACGTGCCGGAAGGACAGACGGTCATCGAGGTGCCGACCGAACTGTTCGAGCACCTCACCAAGGACGGCCAAGTGTCCGGCGAGATCCAGAAGTTCGACGCCCCGATCATGCTCGTCACCGAGCAGGGAACGTGCGTCCTGCAAGGCCCCGAGATGCACGACGCGGAGGCCCTGAGCCAGATGCGCATGCCCGACTATGAGACCTGCATCGAGGTCCCCAAGTCCTCGATCACGGCCCTACTGGAGGAAGACAGTGGACCTGATCACTCCCGCGCAGCGTGACGAGCTGTTCGACCAGTTCGAACGCGACGCATTTCACCTGGAGTTGAGGGACGACTACGGGTCGCCCATCGAGGACACGCCATACGCCCGCTGGAAGAGGGGTGAGCCGGACGACCTTGCCTGGCTCGACGAGTGGAAGGCGCTCATGAGGCGCGTCACGGGCGCCGGCAAGACGGTGCGCCGCGTTCGAGTGATCACCGAGCCTCACAGCGAGTACGTCACCTGGGAGCACTCGCTCACGGATCTCAACATCGAGGTCGGCGAGGACATCCGCTGGCTGCCGCGACACATGCTTCCCGAGGGGGTCACCTTCCCCGTGCAGGGGAACGACTGGTGGCTGTACGACGATCGCCTCCTCGCCGTGGGTCACTTCGACCCCGAAGGGCGAGTGCTGGGCTCTGAGATCGTCGAGGATGCGGACACGGTGGCCGAGTGCATCCGTCTCCGCGACCTTCTCTGGGCAGTCGCCATCCCGCACGCCGAGTACAAGCCCTGACCCATCAGTGAGCAACCAGGCACAAGAAGCACGAGAGGCGCTGGGTGCCCGGCTTCGAGGATTCCGCAAGGATGCGGGGTTCGCGAGCGGCCGGGCATTCGCGCTGGCTACAGGCTGGGCGGAGTCGAAGGTCTCCCGCATCGAGAACGGGAAGCAGAACGCCAGCGAGCGCGACATTCGCACCTGGTGCGAGAAGACCGACCGTGAAGACCAGGTCAACGACCTGATCGCCACAGTTCGGCACATCGACGAGCTGTGGCTTGAGTGGCGCCGGCAACTGGAGGACGGCGCAGAAAAGAGGCAGCAGGCAGCCATTCCGGTCTACTCAAAGACCAGGGTCTTCCGGATCTGGCATCCCACGCTTGTCTGGGGGACGCTCCAGACGGCCGAGTACGCTGCCGAGACCTTCAAGCAGGTCCGCGACTTCTACGAGATCCCAGACGACACAGACGCAGCAACGGCCAAGCGACTCGAACGTCAGCAGTACCTCTACCAGGGCGACCGGATCTTCAATGTGCTGCTCGCTGAGCAGGCGCTCTACACCAACTTCGGCGGAGCGGAGGTGATGAAGGGGCAACTCGACCGGCTGTTGGCCGTGATGCGGCTCGCCCGGCTGAGCCTCGGCATCGTCCCCAGGTCGGCGAAAATGTGTGTGTGGCCTGGCAACTCCTTCTCGATGTTCGACGACAAGCTCGTACTCGTTGAGACGTACTCGGCCGAGTTCTCCGTCACTCAGCCCCGAGAGATCGAGCTGTACGCCAAGGCGTACGCCCTCTTGCAACAGTCGGCCGTCTACGGGACCGCCGTTCGAGACCTCATCTCCGCTGCACTCCAGCACTTTGACCGGATGCCAACCGACTAGGAGGCGATGACCGTGATACCGAACTGGCGAACCAGCTCTTACACGAAGTCCGATAGCTGCGTCGAGGTGGCCGACAACGACCCGGAGAGGGTCATGGTTCGAGACACGAAGCACCGCGACGGCGGAACCTTGATGCTCCTGCCGCCGACCTGGGCATCGTTCGTGAAGTTCGCCGCAGGCGTCAGGCTGCCGGGGTGAGAGCGACGAGGAGAGGGCCCGCGGCCTTGCTCCAATCACGGCCGGACTCCACCGCGGATTTGCCGGCGGCAGTGATGCCGTCCCGGACAGGGGTGAGGAACGTCTCCCGCCAGTGCTCCTGAGTGTCGGGGGTCATGCCGCTCGCAGTGACTGCCGCGCCGACCTTCTCGTCCAGGACCGCAGCCGCCTGGCTGAAGTCGTCGCCGGTCCACTCGTCTGCGTGCTCGGCGACCAGCGCCCACGTCATCTTGAACGTCATGCAGGCATTCTACCTGCGGAAACGCCAGAAGGGCCCCTCGAAAGGGGCCCAACTAACTTGCTCTTTAAGGCAGTTCATTCTCCTCGACGAGCTGCCCGCCGATGGGCCTTCCGTCTCGGATCAGGAGGACCAGGGGCCGAGCAACGTCCTTCTCCTCCAGCCCGCCTTCCGGGACCATCAGCCTGCCGAGGGCGTCGCGCGTGCTGCCCTCGTTGGGGTAGTCCCACACCCACTTCGGATGCTCGGACCGGACCCGAATGTCGCCCTTGGCGTCGAGGACGACATCGCCGGGCTTCCAGGTGGCATCGAGGCTGGTGATCTTGTGCACGCGGTCCATGCGTCCATCATGCACATCACCACTGACAGCGCTCAGCGCACCGGACAGGCGCCGGTCGAGCACTCTTCGTCGGTCGAGTCCTCGACCCGATACGACTCGTACTCGTCGAACTCCTCGCGGGTGATCCGCTCGTACGGAGCCTGCGGCCTGGTCCCGTCGACCATGATCGTGGTCCCCTTCAGGAGCGGGAGCCACGCCTCGATCACGTCTGCCGTCTCGTCCGGGTCGAGACCCTCGGGGACGTTCGCGGTGAAGCTCACCGCGTTGTCCGCGTACTCGGTCTGGTACATCGCCTGGAAGGCGAGCATCTGGGACAGGCTTAGCTCGTCGGCCGACTCGACCAGATCCGCCGGGTAGCCGCGCGCCTCGACCTCGGCGACGAGCTTGTCCAGCGTGGGGAACTCGACCACCAGTGTGTTTCCGCTGGGGTCGTAGACACACGGCTCGACCTTGTACCCCTCGAACTCGAAGGCGGCGACCCTGGCGGCCTGGTCCGGGTCGGCTACCGAGAAGCGCACGCGCCGCAGGAAGGTGCGGGCGTAGACGGGGTGAATCCCCTCCGTGACGCCCGGCATCTTCGCGATCGTGCCCGTGGGGGCGACCGTCGTGACCTTGACCGGCTCCGGGATTCGCAGCTCGAAGGCGTAGTCGCGGGCGGCCTGGCGGACGACCCTCTTCAGGCGGCCGAGAAGGAGCCGGAAGCGCGTGTGTGCCGGCGCTTCGCTGTAGCGGATGCCCTGCTTGGCGAGGAACCCTTGCACGCCCAGGTGGCCGACGCCGATCCGGCGCTGTGCGGCCAGGCGCTCCGCCTGCTCGGCGTCGTTCACGTCTCCGTACGTCGCCCGCACCAGGAAGCGGGCCATCAATTCGTGCGCCCGCTTCAGACCGGTCTCGTCGTACGCCTCGTGCCCGTCGAGTACGAAGGCGTCGAGGTTGACGTGCCCGAGGTTGCAGTTCTCCCACGGCATGAGCGCGATCTCGCCGCACGGGTTCGTGGCCACGACCTCGTTGGGCTCGCCGACGTTCGAGGCCGAGCTGTTCCAGTAGCCGGGCTCGCCGTTCTTCAGCATCCCGGCGACGACCTTGCGGTGAACCATGTAGGCGAACTCGTTGCCGCCGGGTCCGAAGTCGTCGTGCTTCTCGCCGGACAGGTAGTCGATGAAGTCCTGGTCGATCTCGACGCTGATGTTCGTCGTCCAGTGCCGTGCGGGGTCGTCCTTGCAGGCGAGGAACTCCTCGATGTGCGGGTCGTTCCACGCGCAGATCGCCATGCGGGCCGAGCGCCGGTTGCCTCCCGAGACGACGCACTCAGCGATGGCGTGATCGATCTCCATCGCCTCGGTAGGGGTGATGTACGGCTCGACGGCCCACTCGCCCACCTCGTCGGCGGCGTGGGACAGGACGCGGCCGATCTCCTGCATCATGCGGGCGAACGGGGCCGGGCCCGAGGCAACGCCGCCGAATGTCTTCAGGCGAGCACCCTTGCCGCGCACGCGCGACACGTCGTACACGCGGTCGCTGTGCTTCACCTCGTCGTCGGTCATGAACGTGTCGATCAGGTCCACCAGGGCGGAAGCCCAGCCCTCGCGGGAGTCCTCGACCTCGAAGGCTCCAGCCCAGTCCGAGTCGTAATCCGCGGAGAGGACACCGGCAGCCTTCATGCCCTCGAAGTCGGGGTGGGAGGGGTCGCACACGACGTGCACGGTCAGGGCTCGGCGGGGTGCGCCGTACTGCTTCAGGTAGCGGGTCGAGTAGTTCGCGCCGACGCCGCCTCCCTCCATGAGCCGCATGAAGCTGAACTCGAAGTGCCGGCTGAGCTTCTCGCCCCAGCCCGCGACGTGGCAGTTGAAGAGGTACTGCCTACCTCGCACGCCGGACGCCCACAGGTGGCGGCCAGCGGGCAGTACGGCGAAGCGGTCCATCAGCTCGACCAGCTCGTCATGCTCGGCCCGTACGTCCTTGCTCCAGCCCTCGGCCGGGCCGTAGACGAGCGAGAGGTTCCCGGCGGCGACACGGCGGACCGTCTCGGGCCACGTCTCGCGGGAGCCGTCCGCCTTCGTGCGGCTGTAGGTGCGCTCGTAGACGGTCTGCCCGGTGGGGCCGAACGGAACTGCGGTGGTGATGAGGTTCTCCTTCAGGTGGGCGGTGGTCAGCAGCTCGGCCAAGATCAGACCGGCTTGTTCAACATGACGGCCAGAACCTTGATCAGTCGCTTGAGGGTTCCGGCGCTGTAGGCGGAGAGGTCGGACAGCACCTTGACCTGCGCCGCCGTCTCCTCTCCGGTCGGCGCGGGGAGCGCCAGGTAGGCGAGGCACAGGTCGATCCGCTCGTCGAGGTAGCCGATCGCGAACGCAGCCTCCGAGTGCAGGCTGTCGAGTGCCAACTCGTCCTGTTGCTGGGCGACTTCCGTCTCGGTGAAGGGGCGGGCGGTAACCGCGCCGTCCGCCTGGCGCTCGTAGTAGGTCAGGGTTGCCTCGTCCCAGAACTCGAAGTCCTCCGGGCTCATGCCGGCGGGCGGCTCCACGGACGGCTGGGGCTCCTCGACCGGCGGCTCCTCGGGCAGGGGCTCGCTCATGCTGCGGTCTCCAATTCGTCGTAGCTGTCGATGTAGTCGGTGCCGTTGAGGTGGGCGGCGAGCTTGCCTATCCCGCGTTCAAGGCGGTAGCGGACGGCCCGGTCGGTGACCGCCTCACGGGCCGCGATCCGCCGGTCCTCCCAGTCGAGGGCGAAGCGCATGAACAGCGCCCGCCGCTCGACCAGGGACAGGGGGGCCGTCTCCCAGCCCCGCCGGATGTCGGCGAGGTGGGCGAACAAGGTCCCCGCGGCCTTCTTGTCGACTGTCCCCTTCGGCATGTCCGCGTCCGGGGCCGTGGGGTTGCGGATGCCGTAGGCGGCTTCCACGTCCCACACGGCCGGTAGCAGGTGCTCGACGAGGCGCCGCTCGTACCCGCTCACACACGCCCCTTCTCGGCCGCGTCGCAGGCCGCTTCGTAGGAGGTGTGCCGGATGCGGTACTTGGCCACGGTCTTCACTCGGTCGACCAGGTCGAGGACGAGGCGGTGGTAGAGGACGCCGAGGCCGAGCGAGGGGTCGGCGAGGCACTCGTTCACCATGTCGGGCTTCGTCGCCAGGATGATCAGGGCCTCTTGCCGGGCGTCCTCGTACTCCATCGTCAGCGTGTCCTCGTAGCCGTCCGCGATGCGGCGGGCGGCCCGGCCTGCGAGGGCCACCACTTCGGGCAGGTCGAGGACTCGCCAGTCGGCGGCCGTCACCGGACCACTTCCTTGACCGGCACGTCGCCGTCCTTCGTGACCATGACCATCAGGCCGGGCGCTCCGCGCGTGCCCTTCATGTGGCGCCACCAGGTCGACTCGGACTCCATCGCCGGCACCTGGATGAAGGTGCGCGGCCCGTCCGTGTCGACGAACTCGTGGTGCAGGTGACCGGCCAGGAGGAGATCGGCGGTGTGCATCGCGCTCGTCTTGTCGAACGCCTGGCCCCGCCACCAGTCGAAGTGACGGCCCGGCTTCCACTGATGCCCGTGGGCATGGGCGACGACGGTTCCCGAGCAGTCGACGACGACAGTCAGTTCGTCGGTGTCGGGGACGTATACCTCGACGTGGGCGAACTCCTCGCCCGCGAGGGACAGGGCCTCGCTGACGGAGATCAGGGCGTCGGTGTCGTGCGAATCGTCGTAGCGGGTGACGCCCTTGCCGCCCGGCCGGACAGCCTCGCCGTGGTTGCCGGGCACGGCCACGACCGTCAGGCGGCTGGCCATCGGCGCGAAGCGGATGATCGCGTGCGCCATCAGTCGGCGGGTGAGGCGGATCTGTTCGGTGAGGGTGAGCTGTGTCCGCCAGACGTTCGCGCCGCCCTGCGAGACGAACCCTTCGACGTGATCGCCGAGCCACGCGAGGTGGACGTGCTCGATGTCGAAGCGCTTCTGGTACTCGGTGAGGAGATCGGCCGCCCGGTCGATGCAGTGCATCGCCCGCTTGAGAGTTCCCGTGTACCCGTCGCCGTCGACCTTGCCGAACTGCATGTCGCCCAGGGCGACGACGTACGTGAACTCCCCCTTCACGTCGTCCTGCACGAAGCCGGGCGCCTGGTCGAAGACGGCGAGTAGCTCGTCGATGTCCGGACGCTCGAGAACCGCCGGCACCTTGCGGCGGCCGAAGGAGAAGCGGGCGGAGACGCCGGGCTCACCGCTGGCCATGGTCCATTCGCTCGACCGGAAGCCGGTGACTTCCCATTCGGCGGGGTCGAGGTGGTGGGCGCGGAGCACGTCGGCGGCCGTGGACTCCGGGTCGATGCCCTCGGGGCCCCGGACGGTCACCTCGGCCGCATCGCCCGACACCTCTATCTGGCGGGTGAAGTCCTTCTCGGGGTCGGCCTGGCGGCCGGGGAGGGCCGGCGCAGTCGGCGTACGGAGAAGATCGTTCAGCAGCTCGGAACGGTCCAAAATTTACACCCCATCACGGAGAGAGCGGCGATACGTGCGGATCGTGGAAGCGGAGACGGAGTGCCCGTGCTTGCGCAGGACGAGGGCCAGGCGCTCGGCAGAGGAGCCGATGTCGAGAAGGCGGAGGACGACGGTCTCCCGTACGTCAGGCTCCAGCTCCTCGTAGATGCGCTTCAGGGTCGGGCCAGGGGCGCCGGGCAGGTCGCTCACTTCCCCTCCCCGTCGATCTGACCGATGGCGGCGACCGCGAGGGAGGCCAGGCGGACGAGGCCCTTGCGGATCTCTCCGGGGGTGCGTCCACCGAAGGCGGCGAAGGCGACCTCGATCGCCAGGCCATCCACACCCAGGACGCCCACCTCGCCCCGGTCGGCGTTGATGATCGCCCACTCCTCGCCCCTCTTCTTGTAGGCGTCGGTTCCCCGCTCGGGGTACACGCCGCCGACGAGGTGAGGCGGCAGCGGGCCGACCTCGTTCGCGGCTGCCTGCACCTCCGCGAGCACTGCCGCGAGCGGGTCGGCCTTCCGTGCCGGCGCCTTGCGAGGGGCGGCCTTCTTGGCGGGGGCGGTGGTCACTGGTCGTTCTCCTTGATCAGGTCGAGAAGGGCCTGAGCGCCCCCCTGCATGTACGTCTCGCTCACGTCGCCGTCCCGCAGCCGGACGCCCTTGGCGGATCGCAGGGACCGGCAGATTCGGGCGGTGAACTCGGCGCCCGCGTCGTCCGGATCGCCCCAGACACGGACGCGGTTGAAGCCTGCGAGCATCCGGCGATGCCGTCCCTGCCAGAGGGAGGCGCCGGGAATGGCGACCGCGTGAAGGCCGATCTTGCGGAGGATGATCCGGTCGAGTTCGCCTTCGGTCACCTCGATCGTGTCCCCGGCCTGGTGCACGTCGGCGACGCCGTACATGCGGGGCGGGTCGTCCTTGATCGTGTTGTACTTGCCGTGGAAGGCGGCCCGGTGGTCGTGCTCCTCAAGGCAGCGGAAGCGCACAGTCAGCGGTGCGCCGTTGCGGTCGAGGTACGGGATCGCGAGCATTCCGCGGAAGCGTTCGTGGCCGGGGAACGGCATGTCACCGACGACGCCAAGCCGGTGTATAACCGCCTCCTCGCGGCCGATTCCCCTGTCGAGGAGATACCGCGCGACGCCCGGCGTAAGAGCTTCCTGATAGGCGCTCGTCGCCTCCTCCAGCATCTCGCGTTGCGAAGGCGAGAGAGGCTGCAAGGGCTCGTGCTCCGACAAAGTCAGTGCCTTCCTTTTCCATGATCAGACTGAATGAGTCACCGCCCTTCCCGCAGGAGTGGCACTTCCACAGGCCCTTGTCCGTGTTGAAGGACATGGACGGGGTGTTGTCCTCGTGCAGCGGGCATGCCGTCATGCCCGTGACGCGATGCGAGTTGAAGTCGATGTCGTAGTGCTCGAAGACGGCTTCGAGCGTGGGCTTCTCGTGGTCCTGGTCCTCGTGGTCGCCATCGACCCGGCGGAATCTCACGGCACCCGCCTGCCGACGAACCAGCCCTTCCGGTCGTCGTAGCCGAGGGACTCCAGCCCTGCGGCCCCGGCCGTCTCCACGTCGAAGTGGTTCAGCTCGTCGACCAGGCGCTCGTACTCGTTGGCCTCTTCGAAGGTGAGGGCGTTCACTCGGCGTCGTCCAGGCCGAAGTACGCCTCGACCGTGGTCAGCACGAAGGCTTGCCGCCATCCCTTGCCCCGGCGCTTGACGACGACGATCGACTCCACGCGACCTTCGTCGATGCCCCGATGCTTGGCGAAGTTCACGCGCTCGCGGTGAGCCTCGTCGAGGAAGGGGCCGGGCTCGAACTTCGCGTTCTTCGCCTCGACGATGGTGAAGAGGCCGCCGTCCTCGCGTATGGCGAGGTCGCCCTCGTCCTCTGCGCCGGTCAGCCGCAGCCGTTCCACGTCCTCGCCGACGGACCGCAGGCCCGTCATCAGCTCGATCTCCCAGTCGGCACCCTTGCGCTTGTTGGCTCGGTTGCGCTTGACGATCGGGTCCAAATTTTACACCGCCTTCTACTTGATCAGGGCATCCGTGGGAGACCAGGGCTTTGCCGGGGTTGCCGCCGGCACCATGCGTTCGAGCTTGGAGAAGCGCGTCACCTCGGGGTGGCAGCGCATCGACGCGTACCGCCTGGCCGTGGGGTCACAGGGCCCCATGCGCTGTTTGATCACCGCGACCCGGTACTCGTGCGAGGTCGGGTCCAGCGCGACGGAGAGGGACAGCTCGGGCTTCTCGGAGAGTCCGCCCTTCACCTGGTCGCGGGACGGCGGGGCCCACGGGTCCGACTTTGCTTCCCAGCTCTTGTCGCTCGCGTGATGCAGGACGATCACGGTCGCGCCGGTCGCGCGGGCCAGTTCGGTTAGGCCGCTCATCACGGCCATCTGCTCGGTGTAGTCGGACTCGGCGCCATCGAAGTCCATGAGGTTGTCGAACACGAAGACGGCCGGGTAGGCGTCCCACAGCTCGATGAACGCTTCCAGCTCCTCGTCGATGTTCTTCCAGGTGATCGGCGAGCCGAAGGCGAAGGTGATGTTCGAGCCCGCGAGAGCGGACAGGTACTCCTGGCGGTGCCGTCCGCCCGCAGCCATCCCGGCCTCGACCATTTCCGTGGTGTCGCCAGTGGCCATTGACGCCAGGCGTGAACTCGCCGTGAAGGCCGACATGTCCGCGCTGAAGTACAGCGTGGGCAGGTTCATCTGCGCGGCCCAGTAGAGAGCGAACCCACTCTTCTGGGTGCCGGACCGGCCCGCGATCATGATGACCTCGCCGTGACGCGGGCGGCACCCCATCCCGTACAGGGCATCGAACGCCTCGACGCGCGGCAGCTCCTTGCCGGACTCGGCGTGCAGCGCCAGCGACCTTGCGGGGGTCAGCACTGGGCGGCTCCTCTCATCTGTGGACGACGCGGCGAATGCCCGCCGAGCGGATCAGGGTCGTGCAGGCCGGGCACGGCATGCGGGTGACGTACAAGGTCGAGCCCCGGAGCTGAGCGGGGTCGGCGTGATGGATGGCGTTGGCCTCGGCATGGACGGCCGCGCAGTTCGAGTAGTCCGAATCGCGGGCGCACTCCTCGGTGGTGAGCCGCCCCCTCGGGCAGTTCGCGGCCGTCGCGCAGCCGGGCAGTCCCGCCGGCAGGCCGTTGTAGCCGACGCTCAGCACGCGATTCGTACGGGACAGGAGCACGGCGCCGACCTGTGCGCGCGTGCAGTCGGCACGGGACGACACGGCTTCGGCGATGCTCATGGCCCAGCAGTCCCAGTCGGGACGGGTCACGGGTCCTCCAGACCCGCGAGGCGGGGGCCAGCCGGGCGACCGGCCCCCATCTCCTCGCGTGCGTCAGTCGAAGTCGGGGGCGTCGGCGACGGCCGCGTTCACGGCGGCCTCGCGCGCCTGCGCGTACTCGATGACGGCCTTGCGGATGGCGGCGTCGTTCACCGGACGCCAGACCCAGGCGGGGTGGGCGCCCGGCCGCTTCGGCGGGACCTGGTCCAGCTTGACGATCGTGGCGTTGCCGACGACCTTCTCCAGGTCGCGGGCGAGGAGGGTCTGTTCGATCCGCGTGCCCTTGTTGACCTCGGGCGAGTGCGCGGCGAGGGACTCCGGGGTCTTGAAGACCGTCACGTCGCACAGCGCCGAGTCCTTCGGGCCGTTCGGGGTCGGCCTCTGGGGCTCGTAGGAGTTGACCTCGATCAGGAACGCCACCGCGTCCTTCACATCAGCGGGCTTGAACCAGCCGCCGCCAGCGGTGGGGATCTCGACGAAGTTCAGGGTCACTCGGTTTCTCCTTCAGTGGTGGTGTCGTTGCGGTAGTAGGGGGTCGGCTCGGAGAGGCGCGGGGTGATGACGGAGCCCAGCGCGGAGACGACGAGGACGAGGGCGAGGATCGCGGCAGGCACGGGCGTCACCCGTTCTTCAGGGCCGAGCCGCGGGCCTTGTAGGCGGACATGACGGCGGGGTCGGCGAACATGGCCTGATTCGCTGCCCAGAGCTTCTTCAGCTCGTCGATGCTGGGCGCCTTCTCGATCTCGCCCAGAATCCAGGCGGACTTGTTGGCGGTGGGCTGCTCGGGCTCGGAGGCCGAGGCAGCCGCCCAGGGGTCGTTCGCCGGGGCATCGTTGGGAGTGTCGGAGATGATCCGAGCGTCGAGGATCGAGGCGATGTTTCCCTTGCCGTGAGCGAGGTTCGTCGCGTTCACAACGAGGTCGCTCAGCGAGAGCCCGGTCCAATCTTTACACTCGAACCCGAAGTAGCCGCAGATCTGCTCGCGGACCTGCCCCACGGAGCCACGGAAGACAGCCCAGGTGTCCTCGTAGCCCTTGCCGTATTTGATGGTCACGCTGATCGTCCCGTCCGCGCTGGACGTGGCCAGCTCCGCCTGATCTGCCTTCACTTCAACTCCCTTGCTCTTGGTCCAAACTTAACATGCGTGCCGCAGTTATGCAGCTCGGGATTCTGTGACGCCGCTCACCCACGGGAGCATCGCGCCCTTCATACTGCGGGTCGTGCGAACCTCCAGCGCCAGGCGCGCGGCAGCCCAGCCGATCTCCAGGTCGACCCAGTGAAGGGTGCACTCGCCGGACCCGGCCGGAAGGTTGATGATGACGCCCCACTTCTGGGACACCCCTTGCAGGGGCGTGTACGCCTGAGCCGCCTCGGCCGCCGGCACCTCTCGCTTCTTCCAGGCCGCGAACGCCTTCCTGTCCGCCGGGTCGACGGGGAAGCGGGTGTAGTCGTAGAACTCGCCGCGCGAGTACACGGCGAGCTGCATCGCCATCTTCAGGGCCCCGTACGTGACGCTGCCCGTCTTCAGGTCGCCGATGAACAGACCCTCGATGTGCTCGCCGTCCGGGCCGGGACCGGCGTATTCGAGGAGCCGGTCGAAGGTGCCGCCCGTGCGCAGCTCGGGGACGGCGACGAACTTCTCCACGGCCCTGACCTCGAACTCGACGGTCGCCGCCATGTAGGCCGCCATGTCGAGCACGTCCTTCGCCGCGGTGCCGGCGGGCAGGGGCTCGCCCCGGTCGACGTACTCCGAGAGCGTGTGAAGGTGGGTGCCCTTTTCGCGCTTCGTGTTCGCCCCCGAGATGTCCTGTGCCTGCTCGGCCAGGGCGTTCAGCCTCTTCTTGCCGTCCGGGTCCTCCGGGTCGAGCTGCCTCACCACGTCGAGGATCGACGGGCGCTTAGCGGCTCCCACCAGGGTCATGCGGGACTTCCAGTCGGAGATGGCGCTCTTGTCTTCGATGCAGTCGATGAACGTGGTCGTACGGGTGAGGGCGACCGGCTTACCGCCCTGCTTCGGTATGACGAGCGGGCGGTCCCAGCCGTCGCGCGGGACGGTCGGCTCGGGCGTGAGGTCGATGAACTTCAAGCGATGGACTCCATGTCCTCGTCGATTTCGAACGGGTCTTCAGGGGCGATGGGGACCAGCCATATGCGGACCGATCCGTCGTCGAGAAGTTCGGGCTCGGACTCGTCCTCGCCCAGCGCCTCAAGGCCGAAGAGGTGGATCAGGGCCAGGCCCTTGCGCATGTCTGCGGGGGAGGTCTCGGGCTGAACGATCAGCGCGCGGTCCCAGGTGGCGTTGTCGCCGACGAGTCGCATACCGGCCGGGAGGCTAATCTTGCTACCCGCCAGTACCCATCGGCCGATGTGGTCCTCGCCCAGGGCGTAGAGGTCGGGCAGGCTGTCCTCGTGGGGCACGTCCTCTTTGTCCCGCACGAACAGGCACTTCGTGGTGAATCTGGAGTGGGGCTCGACGCCATCAGTGGTCAGAACTCCTGTCAGCGGCATCGCTGCAACCCCCTGGTGCGTGTAAAGATTGGACTCGCTGAGTCCATTTCTACGTGGGGCTTACACAAGCTGTCAACCGGCTGTGTTCACGGGCTCACCCACGGGCGTACGCCAAACGGACGCACGCGGTCCACTTGCCGTTCACACTATCCAGCCGCAGGTCAGGGCCCCATACGCCTTGAGGATGAGAAAACCCCCCGTCGATCTCCGACGAGGGGTGGATTCGAACAGGATTCGAACACGGGCAAGCTAGTCACGAGCCTGGTTGCCGGTCTTCTGCATCGGCTTGCGGATCAGGTCCGTGTCCTGTGGTTCGCGCGGAACGTAGAAGAAGCCCTCTTCCGTCTCGGCGTCGTAGTGCACGACGAGGCTGTCCTCTTCGAGGCCCCTCTTCCAGCTCTCCAGCTTCTTCAGCTTCACCGCAGCGACCGTCTTGCCAGCCCTTAGACGGCCCTCTGTTCGAAGCATCATGGCGGGATATAGGTGTCTGTGGTCTTCCCTGAGCTTCCAGGGGAGGAGGTCGTCTGACCTGGTGTTGCGCCGGTCGATGCCCTCCCGCCGGCGGAACGCGGCCCACATCGGCTCCGACGTGTCGATCCCGTACTTCGTCTTGTACTGCTCCACCATCCACGCGTACGTGCGCTTCTCCTCGAACCAGCGCAGCACCTCGGCTTTGTCCTGGATCTTCGTGGCGGGCATGTCTCCCCCTTGTCTGTGGGCTGTCTCTGGGCCGTCTGTGGCGGTGGTCTCAATCGGTTGGATCAGTACAACCTTCTGCATCCAAGGTAAAGATTGACCTAGCCAGGATGATCATGTCAAGCTGTGACCAGACAACGGGCGTACGCCCAAAATAAACAGGTGACCCCGGCAGCGCGCCAACGCTCCGGGGTCCGGCATCGAGAGTGGTAGCTCCCAATGCAGATCCATCGTACCCGGCACGACCGGGATTTCACGGTGGTGCCTCACGGCATCGCCCGCAACCGCAACCTGTCCTTCACGGCCCGTGGCCTGCTCGGATACCTGATCAGCCTGCCCAACGGCTTCAAGGAAGACGTCAAGACCCTCGCCGACAGGAACCCTGTCGTCGGCCGGAAGGGCATCGAGAACGCCATCGACGAGCTGATCGCCGAGAGGTACTACTTCCGCGTCACCACCCGCGATGCGCAGGGCCTCATCAGGACTCAGGTTTACGTCTTCGACCAGCCGCAGGAGCACTTCTCTCCGCTTCCCGCCTCGCCGGGAACCGGCTCTGCGGTCGCTGGTGACGCGGGAACGTACCCCTTCGGGAAGAAGAACTCTTCTAAGAACGAAACGAAGAACCCTCCCAACCCTCCCGCTGAGAAGCCCGCACCGGCCGCACTCGCCCCGGAGAGGGAGGGCTTCAGCGAGAAGCAGGACAAGCAGGCCACCGAGGCCGCCCGCATCCTGCGCCGCTTCGCCGCCATCGACAGCCGCCTCAAGCTGTCCGAGCGGCAGGTCGCCAAGCTCGCCCCCTCCGTCGCCGACTGGCTCGACCGTGGCGCCACCATCGCCGAGATCACCGACGCCGTGACGCAGGGCCTTCCCGCGAAGGTCTACAGCGCTGCCCGCCTGGTCGAGGACCGACTCGACCGCAAGCGCCCCGAGCGCAAGCGGCAGTGGAAGCAGTTCGCCGACTGCGCCACGGACGGCTGCGGCCGTCTCCTGCCCGCTGGCCAAGAGACCGGCATCTGCGGCGTCTGCTCGGGCGTCGAGCTGACCGACTTCGCCCGCGAGCTGATCGCCGCGTCCCAGGGCGAGACCCCTGGCGAGGCTCCGTCCGGCGCGCTGGCCCCCGAGGGCCTGGCCCGCTTCCGCGCCGCCCGCGCGGCCATGGCCAAGTAGCCCCCTCCTTCACTCGCACCACCCCGAAAGGCACACCCATGTCTCAGCCTGCCCGCATGCCCCGGTACGCCTACGCCGTTGGCGGCCTGGTGCTCGCCGTCGCCCTCGCCATGTCCGCCCCCGGCGAGTACCAGCTCGCCCGCACCGCCGGGTGGAACGAGTGGGTCGCCGCCGGCATGCCGGTCTGCATGTCCGTGTACGCCGTCGTTGCCGTGTGGTTCACCGAGAGCCGCGCCAAGGGCGAGAAGGGCCGGGGAAGCGCCATAGCGGGGGCCGTGGGTGCCCTGGGCATGACCCTTGCCGGTCAGGTAGTCGCGCACTGGATCTCCGCCGGATACATGACCTCCTCGAAGGAGCTGGTCGCCGCCGTCTCCGCAGTCCCCGCCATCGTTGCCGGGCACGTCGCCCACATGGTCATCCGGGCTGCGAAGCATGTGCCTGCGGAATCCGCGGTGGCCGTCGAGGACCAGGAGCACGACGAGCACCAGGACCAGGACGCCGAGCCCGTTCAGCCGACCCTCGACGGCGAGGAGCTGCCGGTCGACGAGGTGGCGAAGGCCCGCAACCGGCGCCGCCCCGGTCGTCCGGGCCCCAGCATCGAGGAGATCAAGGAGGCCGCGAAGACCCTCCTCGCCACGGGTGAGGAGATCACCGGGCCCAACCTCGCGAAGGTGATGGGCCGCGACCGTCGCACCGGCAGCCGCTACCTCCAGCGCCTCAACGCCTCCTGACCCAATCACGAGCCGCAGCCCCCAGGAGTGAGGGACAATGTTGACAAGACGTGCCTCACTCCTGGGAAGCGGAGGAATGGACCTAACGATCACCGTGCGTGTCTGTGATAAGTGCAAGCGGCGGGACCGGCCCGCCACGAGATACAGCGTGGCCGTGGACGAGGGCGAGCCGATCCGGCGCGACTTGTGCGACGAGGATGCGGCGCCCCTGCTCGACCTCCTCGACCTGCCCGAGGCCGAGGAACCCGAGCCTGCCCCCGCCGAGACGAAGCCCCCGGCGCAGCGCAAGGCCGCCAAGAAGGCCACGGCCAAGAAGGCGACCGCACCCCGCAGGCGCGGCAGGACCCCGGTCACAACCCTCGACGAGATCGAGGCGCGGAAGGCCGCAGCCGCCAAGCAGTGAGACGCAGAAAAGCGCCCCCCAGCCGACCCGCGAGGGCCAGCAGGGGGGCGCAGTGCTACTCGGCGTCTGGCCGCTCGACCAGGCCCAGGGCTGTCGCTACCTGAATGATCAGGGCGACCTCGGGCTTGTCGGCGTAGACGATGGCGGCGACGCTCACCAGCACGCCCAGGGCCGCGATGACGGCCCCGGCGCGCGAGCGGTAGCGGACGGGCAGGGCGGACAGGAAGACCCCTACGGGCTTGCGATGCTTGCTCATCGGCGGCCCGCCTGCTTCTGGAGCGCGATGAACCCCTTCGGCCCGATCTTCGGGTCGTGCAGGCCGCTGCGGTACGCCGGGTTACGGTCATGGAAGCGAGCCACGGCCTTCTGGGTCTCCGGGCCGTAGAAGGTGGTGTACGCGCCAGGGATGGGGCCGTACCCGGCCTTCACGAGGAGCTGCTGAAGCTCCTTCACCTGGGCGTGCTTGACGCCCGGCTTCACCGCCGGGTTCAGGGCGATGATCTTCGAGACAGGCTTGGGGGCAGGTGCCGGCGCCGGGGTCGGCTTCTCGACCGCAGGCTTCGGAGCCTTGTCCTTCCAGGCCGGGTCGGCGGACTTGATCCCCTCGGCGAAGGCCGGGTAGCCGTATCCGAAGACGTACGAGCTGCGACGCTCGCGCTTCTTCAGGTACACGCCGTCGCCCTCGGCCGAGCCGTCGTCGTTCGTGTTGCCCTCGACGGTGTAGACGTACGTGTCGTCGTAGTCGTAGACGAGGCCGGTGTGCGTCCCGCCACCCGAGCCGAAGAACACCTGGGCCCCGATCGCGGGGTACTCGCTGAACTGCTTGCGCTGCTTGAACCAGGAGACACCAGTCAGGCAAGACGCCGTGCGCGGGTACAGGTCGGCGAGACCGGCTTGCATGGCGCACCAGGAGACGAAAGTCGCGCACCACGCCTGATAATCGGACCACTCCAGGCCGGGGACGGCCGGGCTGTACTTCTGCTTGTTGTTCCAGTGACCGTCCTTGCGGCCCTCCTGGTATCCCTTCTCGGCCTTGGCGATGCCGAGAATCTTCTGAGCCTGAGTGCTCAAGGGGCGTCCTCCTTCGGGACATGCGAAAGGCCCCGTCCGCAGGGACAGGGCCTCGGGGAATGAGACGTCTTAGGGGGTGGGGACCGAGGCCGAGATGTGGGTGTCGAGACGCTCGGAGACGGCCAGGCGCTCGCTGCGTTCGTGGGACAGCTCGGAGCGCAGTTCGCGGATGTCCCGGCTGTGCTCGGCCTGTCCTTCGAGGACGCGATCGAGTCCCGAGATCACGCGGTCGAGGTCGTCCCGCAGGTTCGTGGAGTGCGTGTTGGAGACCTGATCTCGGGCCTCTTGGGCGTGCTCGCGCACTTCAGCGAGTGCTGTCCCCTGACGCCGGACCAGCTCGACGAGGACACCCATGAAAGCCGCGGTGACCACTCCGCCGGCGGAGACGAGAGCTACCTGCACGTTGGGGTCAAGGGTCATCGGGACATGTCCCTTACGAGCTGCTCCAGACGCTCGATGCGCTCGGCCTGGTCCTGCACGACGGACAGAAGGGCCACGCCCAACAGGTCGTAGCGCAGGGCGTCGATGCGTCCCTCTTCGTCGTAGGTGACGATCTCGGGAAGTGTCTCGGCGACCTCTTCGGCGATCAGGCCGAACTCGTCCCGCAGGTAGTCGTCACTGCCCTCTTCCTTCGGTCGCCGGTCGTAGACGCGGGGACGCAGGGACAGAACTGCATCGGGGTCGATGTCGATGTCCCGGATGTTCTGCTTGAAGCGGCGCGAGCTGGTGTTGCGCGCGAAGGTTCCGTCGCCCTGCACCCACACCGCGTAGTACGTCCCGGAGCCGGACACGGAGTCGGCGTGGACACGCTTCGTACCGTTGGACCAGGCGATCGTGTCCCCGGACTCAAGGTACTGATCGTGGTAGTGAGTCGACGGCGTGAACGTGGTCGGCTTCGAGGTGATGCTCGCCCACGTGTGGGAGTGCGTCGAGGGGGCGAAGGTCGCGGGGACACCGGTCAGTTCTGACCAGGCGTGGCCGTGCGCGGTCGGGGCGAAACTCGTCGGCTTGCCGGTGACCTGTCCCCAGTCGTGAGTGTGGGCGGCCGGGGGCAGGGACGTGGGCGCGTCGGTTATCTGGGACCAGGTGTGCGTGTGCGTAGACGGCGGGAACGTCGCGGGCTTGCCGGTGAGCGTCGACCAGGACACATTGCCGATCAGCGGGGCCCACGCTGTGTCGTTCCAGAACTCGAAGGAGGACGTATCGGCGTTCCAGCCGATCTGTCCCAGACGGGGTGACGCCGGGCGGGTAGTAGTGTTCCAGCACAGGACGCGTGTCCCGACGAAGGAGCGAATCCTCGTGATGTCCGAGGACGTGATCGAGGCGACGTTCGCGTTCACCGTGACCTGCGCGAGGGCCAGTTCGTAGATGCCCGTATCCGTCTGCGTGAGGGACGGAGGGGTAGTCGAGCCCGCGGTGCCCTGCTTCACCGCTAGGACGATGGAGTTCAGGGCTGGATCGAGACGCAGGACCACCCGGTCGACGCGGACGGACGTGCTCGCCGCCGGGATCGCCACGACCTCGGTAGCCGTGGACTGCACCATGAAGCCCCGCACGAAGGCCAGGCCCGACGACACGTTCAGGTTCATGCCGGTGCCGGCGGTGACCGTGAAGCCCGAGCTGCCGAACGAGGCGACGACGCCCGAGTCCTGGAACTCGCGGAACATCTGGCTGTACTGGGTCTCTGTGACGACCTGGGCGTCAAAGGGGTAGGAGGTGATAGCCAAAGGGGGGACTCCTTAGAGGGCCGCGCCCGCGTCTTCGATGGCCAGTTGCGACAGGCTGCCCGGCAGGTAGCGGACCATGCCGTACGTCGCTGCGGCTCGGCGGGTGTTGAGCGTGACGCCGACCGTGACCGGTCCGGCCGGGGGGTTGTTGATGAAGCACTGCATGTTGATGCCGGTCGAGGTGTTCGAGTCGTCGTCGAACGTCGTGCTGAAGAAATCGCCAACGAGGGTGCTCGTCGTCGTGACAGTCGTACCGGCGGCCCAGCGGATGACGGTGTAGGCGCCCTGCTTCGCGTACCGGATGTCGGTGTTCGCGTTGTCGCCTGTGCCGTCCGTGTCGGCCGACGCGATCTTGAGCGAGACCTTGTAGCAGCGGCCTGCCTCGGCCGTGAACTGCTGCGTGTAGATCATGGTGGCCGTGTCGCCGACGTACGCTGAAGTCGCGAGTGTCTGAAGGGCCACGACGCCCCTCGCAGCCTTCTCGTTGTGCGCGGAGGTGCGCCAGGTCGTCCAACCGGACGCGTCGTTGCCCGAGCGGGTCCACTCCTCGGTGACTGTGGGACTGAGCCGCAGCCAGGTCTGGTGGGCGAAGGAGCTGCCGACAGGGTGGACCGTCCGCAGGACTCCGTACTTGCCGCCCGAGCCGAAGGCCCAGCCGCCAGCCGCCGCCTGCGTCTCGTTCATGGTGAGCGTCGACACCCCGACGGGGTAAGCGGCAGGGAGCGAGCTTTGGGTGTAGCTCGCCGGGTCTAGCTGGTTGTCGAAGCCGACCTGACGCCAGGCCGACCAGCCCGTATTGCGGTTGCCGCCCCGCGCCCACTCTTCGTGCGTCGTGGCGTTGGCGTGTACGCGGCTCCAGTGCTGGTAGGCATCGCCGTTGGCCTGACGCGTCGTGCGCAGGAAGCCGTACTTGCCGCCGAACTCCCAGCCGCCATCGGTTGCCTGGGTCGACGTGAGGTAGATGACCGAGGCGCCCTCTGGATAGGCGTCCGTGGGACTGGCCTGTGTGATCGTGCCCGCCGGCAACTCGCGAGGACCGGCGGGAGTCGCCTCCGCCGTGCGCTCCAGATAGGAGACGCGCGACTCAAGATCCTTCGCGGCCTTCGCTTCGGCCGCCGCAGAATCGAGAGGGGTTGGGTCACCCAGGACGGCGCCGAGCCGGTATCCGTCCGAGTCGACCTTCAGCACCATGCCCGTGACGACGGCCGCCATCTCCGCGTTGCCGACGAGAACAGAGACCTTGTCGCCGAGACCCCAGTCGCGGCCGAAGTCGAGTGCGCTGTCTTCCATCGGTACGGCCTGCGCCGCCCTGACGGTCGCGCCGCCATCGGCGAGGGCCTCGGTGCCCTTCTGCGTCAGCTCGGCCGTGTCCGTGGAGGACCGCTCGTCGATGAAGGTCTCGATCCTGCGACCCCAGTCAGTCTCGGCCGCGATGGAGTCCGCGTTGTCGACGCCGACGAACAGGCGGTTGGAGCCGTCTCCGTCGCCTCCGACGATTACTCGAGTTTTTGCCGGCGTCCCCACCGACACCCGCTGGCCCGCGAGCGTGTTGTTCACGACGCCGAGCCGGGCCTCCTTCGTGCGGTCGGCGACGGCGTACGTCTCGAAGACCAGGTTCGAGCCCCGCTGCACGACACGGAAACCGAGCCCGGCAGGCTCGGCCAGTTCCTTGCACAGCTCGCCGAGCTGCTGGAAGCGCGCGGACTTCGAGACGGTCCCGCCCCGCGCGGCATCCGTGCCCATGACGAGACCGGCGCGGCGCCGGTTGACGGGGGCGCCTGGCCCGCAGTTCACGTTGACGTACGCGTGCATGAGCGTCTCGGCCGGTCCGGTGCGCTCGTCGTAGGCGAAGTTCTGCGAGTTGGCATTGCCGTTGGCCGGGTCGGGCCAGGCGAGCATGTCGGACAGGATGATCGTGTCGTCCACGCCTTCAACCGTCAGCGTGCCGAGGGGGTCGGTCGCGGTGACGGCGGTCTCCGTCTTCGTCACCGGCCCCGAGAACAGAACGTCCGTAGGGCCGGTGACGATGATGCCCGCGCCGGGCGTGGACAGGACGGCGGCGAGCGGATGCTCCGCGCTCAGGGACAGCTTCCACGTACCGACGTTGTTGTGTACGTCTTCCGCGTCCATCGTCAGGAGATCCGCGGGGATGGCGCCGACGCGAGTCAGGCTCTTGTCGCGCACCTCGACGAGGAGATCCTCTTGCCTCACTAGATCACCACCCACTTACGAGGACGCCACGAGCAGACGACCTTGGACGCCGACGTGATGTTGAGGAGAGAGGCCGTGGCCGTCGAGGTGCCAGGGGCCACTGACCAGAACTGCGGAGCGGTCGCCAGGGAGGCGTACCGGTTCGCGCCAGTCCCGTCCTTCACGGTGCCGGCGCCCATGTCGACGATCAGCTTTTGCCCGGCCGTGAGCGTGCCCGTCCAGTGCAGCGTCTTGCCGGTGGGGCTGATCGCCTTGAAGTTGTCGCCGGGCCCGGTCACCTCCCACACCGGGTAGGCGGCCACGTCGCCCTCGTTGGAGAGCTGCACGGTGCCAATCGCCTGCGAGGAGGCGAGCGGCATGGACGACATCGACGACAGGAACGCGCCTGCCGTCGCGCCGCCGATCGTGACCGTCTGCGGGGACTCGGACAGGAAGTACGGGCTCGGGGCCCGCAGGGTGATGACGGTCTGAACGTCCCGCGAGCCAGCGCCCGTGTCCATCTCGCCGCCACCAACCCACGCGACGGACGTGGACCAGCGCACCCCCGCGTTGTCGACGTACGTCAGGGTGAGACCACTCTCGTCGGCCAGAACCCGCGCGAGGCGGGTCACCAGCTCGGAGAGGTGCACCCTGTCCCGGCCCACGATGTCGAGGGGGATGTCGATGTCGCGGGGGAGGACGCGCCGCCCACGGTAGGCGGCGCCGTCCCCTGCGCCTTCGAGCCACTGCACGGCGAGCTGGGGCAGGCCCAGGCCGGTTGCCCCGGCGAGGGCCTGGAACCCCAGTCCATCCGTCTCGAAGCCGTTCAAGTTGAGCCTGTCCGAGGACGAACTCAGTTCCAGCTTCACCAGCCGACCATCCTTGCCCGCGAGGTAGCCGCGAACAGCTCCTCCTCGGAGGAGAGGGAGCTGCCGGAACCTGCGTAGTAGTTGAGAACCTTCGTCACGGCCTGGCCCGAGCCAGCCATCGACAGGCCGCCAGAGACAGCGGCCACGACCCCGCGCGACGCCCCCGAGGTGGCACTCGATGCGAGGGCGTTGGTTGCGCGTTCGACTCGCCCGCGCTCGTCCGTGACGCCGAGGCTGAAGCCCTTGCCGACGAAGGAGCCGAGCTTGCGGAACAGGCGACTCGGCGAGTGGATGTCGAGCGCCTTCTTGATCGCGTTCACCATGGCGTCGGCGATCTTGAGCATCTGCTTCTCGATCGCGTTCTGCTGAGCTTCCAGCCCCTTGACGAGGCCCTCGGCCGCCTGGACACCCGCGTCGTACATGTAGTGCGCTGCGGTATTGCCAGCCGTGGTGGCGTACTTCTCCAGCTCCTTCTGGAGATCGTTGATCTCCGCGACGCCAGATGCGCCGGCATTGGCGAGGGCCTCCGCTGCGGCGAGCCCGGCCTCCGGTCCAGCCATGGCGATCTGGTCGAACGAGGTCTGGTTGAGGCCGAGCTTCTTGAGCTTCGCGAGCACGGTCGCGAACCGCTTGGCTTCCTCGACCGCGTTCTTCAGCGAGTCCGTGATCGTCTCGAAGGTGGCGTCCTGGACCTTGGTCACGTCGCCCGTGCTGATGACCTTGTCGCGGACCTTCTCGGCGTAGTTCGCCAAGTCCTCGCGGAGCTTGTCGAGCTTGTCCCGTGCCGCTTCGAGCCGCTTGGCCCCGGCCTCCCACTGGGCGGCCAGCTTGAGGAGCTGGGCCCGGTCCTTGTTGATCCGGTCCTTCAGGCCCTTCGAGGCGTTCTTCGGGATCTTCGCCGTCAGCTCGTTGAGCGACTTCTTGACGCTGTCGTACTGGGACTCCAGGCCCTTGATCAGACCCGAGATGATCAGTCGACCGGCGTCGTAGAGGAGCTTGGCGTCCTTCGGTGCCGGGCCCTTCCAGTCGGTGAGCTTGCTCGTCAGGTCGCCCAGGGTGCTCTTGACCGAGCCGAACATTCCCTTGATGCCGTCGATCAGACCGCTGATGATCTTCTTACCGGCATCGACGAGCAGAGACTTCGCGTCGCTGAATATCTGCTTGACGTTCTTCGGCAGATCCTTGACGGTCTGGACCGTCTCAGTCACCTTCGTCATGAAGGTCGACTTGACCGCCGCCCACGCCTCGGAGGCCGCGGTTCGGATGGACCGCCAGCAGTCAGCGAAGAACCTGATCAGGGCTTGCAGCGCGGCGCCCGGCGTCTCCTTCAGGGCCGTCATGAATGCCGAGAAGTTGCTCCGGATCGAAGCCCACAGGCTCGTACCGAAAGTCTTGACAGCATTCCATCCCGCAGTCCAGGCGGACTTCAGGAGCGCGAACCCCTTTTTGAACATGCCGAGGATGCCGACGTTGATGAAGATCGAGAAGGCGCCCTTAATGATTTCCCAGATGCCGGAACCGATCTGCTTGATTCCATCCCAGGCCCGGCTCCAGTCACCGGTGAAGAGACCGGCGAAGGTGTTCCAGACGCCCATGATGAAATCGAAGACGCCCTGGAAGACCGTGGCGACGCCCTCCAGTGCACCCACCAGGGAATCCAGGAGGATTCCGGCCAGCCACTCGATAGCGGGAACCAGGATCGGCATGATGAAGTCGACGACCGACTTCAGGACTTCCAGCAGCGGGGCCAGGGCCTCGCAGATGTGCGCGAACGCTTCACTCAGCTTCGGCAGGAATTCCGCAGCGAGCGACTGCACCACCGGGATCAGCGGAAGGATTGCAGCCGTGAGGATCTGCATTACCAGTTCGATGATCGGAGACAGCGCCGCCGACATCACGGAGAGCGCCTCGACCACCAGGGGAATGATCGGAGCCAAGCCGTTAGTCAGCGCCTCGATCAGCGGGACGACGGCCGCGACTACGGTCATGAGCAGCGGGGCCAGCGCCGCGACGACACCGCCCAGCGCTTGACCGAGCAGGCCGATCAGCGGCTCGATCGCCGGCACCAGCATCACGAACGCCTCGGACAGAGGCGTCAGCACGGCGGCGACCAGCGGGCCGAGCATCGACAGGAACGAGCCGACCAGGCCAAGGGCCGCGCCGAGCGCTGCGCCGAGCGGGGCCATCGCGGGAACGAGGCCGTCCACCGCCCCCTGGATACCGCTGAACAGGGCGACGATGCCCTCGGTCACCGCGGGTTGGTTGAGGGCAGCGGTGATGGCGCCCATGGCTGTGCCGAGGATCGCGCCGACCTGCGGAAGGAGCTGAGTCAGCAGCCCGACGAACGTCGAGAGGAAGCCCTTGATCTCCTCGCCGCCGAACACCGACAGGTTCCGCATGGCGTCGTGCGCTGCGGTGAACAGGCCGACGAGCTTCGCCTGAACGCCGCTACTGTCGACGGCCTTGTGAATGCCCGCAAGGGTGTCGCGCATCATGCCGAGCGTCGAGCCGCCCGCCGTCTGCGCTGCCCTGGCGAGGCCCGCGAAGATGCCGCCGGTCTCGAAGATCACGCCGCCCAGGTCCTTGAGCGCCTGGACACCGGCGTCGATCTCCTCGCGGAGACCGGACTCGCCCTTCATGTTCAGCCAGTTCGACGCCTTCTCGGCGATGTCCACGAACCACTGGGCCAGTCGCGGGAGATATCCAGCGCCGACTTCGCCGAGAACCTTGATGATGTTGGCGAAGTGGTTGGTGCCGCCGGTCGCGATTTCGATCGACTTCGAGAGGTCGTCGAACATGCCGCCGAGGGCCGGGCCGAGGGCGCCCTTCAGGGAGGTGGCGAAGCCGCCGAAGAACGAGCCGAGTTCGGTTGCCGTCTGCTTGAAACCAGTACGCAGGTCAGGCAACAGGGAGTCGATCAGGTCCTTGATCGGAGCCTTGGCCTGGTCCCAGAAGTTCGAACTGATCGCGTCTTGCAGTGCCGAGAACTGGCCCTTGACCTCCGGAAGGACCTTGTTGAAATCCTTGAAGGCGGCGATCGTGACCCCGAGACCGATCGCCATTCCGCCGAGAATTCCGGGGAGGGCGAGGCCGGTAGCGCCTATCTGCGCGAGTGACGCGGCCAGCGTGAAGAGGTTCGACGCGGCCGAGATGCCCCATGCCGACAGGCCCGCAATCGCGGTCGCGATCGTGCCGATGATCGGCGCGTTGCGGTCGAGGTTCTTGATCGAGTTGCCGAGCTTCTCGAACACGTCGCCCAGGACGCGGGCGCCGCTCAGGGCTTGCAGCATGGCCGATGCGGTCGCGGCGGCCGAGAGCTTCACACGGGGGATCAGCTCGACGATCCGGTCTCGCGAGAGGGTCGCCAGGTGGGCGATCGTGGCCATGATGCCGGTACGGGAGACCTCGGGCTCGATCGTCGACCGCAGGGTCTTGATCTTGTCCTGAAGCTCCTCGATCTCGCGCTCGACCTTGCGCTTCTCCATCGCGTCCAGCTCAGGCGTGATCTTCGCCTTGAGGGCCTGCATCTGCTCGAAGGCCGCTTCGAGCTGCCGCTTCGTCTGGGCGACCATCTGCTCGTCGAGCTTCGGCCGGACCTTGATCCCGTCCATCTGGGCCTGGATCTCGTCGCGCGCCTTCTGTGCGGCCTCGCGATCCGCGGTGACCTTCGCTTGGATCTGGGCGCCGAGGATGGCCTTCATCTCGGCCTGAGCGGTCAGGAGCGACCGCTTGTCCATCTTGACCTTGATCTCTTCCCGGCCCAGTTCGGAGAGCTGGTCTTCGATCTGCCTGAGCGCACCCTCTACGGAGGACATCGACTTCTTGTCGACCTGAACGTCAAGGGTCAGATGCTTCTCAAGGCGGGCCCGCGCCTTCTGGAGAGACTTCTCGTCCATCTTGACCGAGAGGTCGATCTCCTTGAACTTCGCGAGTTCCGCGTCGATCCGCGCGATAGCGGCCTTTACGGAATTCGTGGAGCGGGGATCGACCTTCAGCTCCAGGCGGAGGAGCTGCTCCAGCTTCTTGCGTTCGGCTTCGAGGGAAGCCTGATCGAGCTTGACCTTGATCTCGATGGCGCGGAGGTCGGAAAGCTCGCGATCGATCTGGCTGATAGCCGCCTGAATCGACGACTGCGAGTCCTTGTCCACCCGAAGCGTGACGTGCTTGATCTCGTCGAGGCGCTCCTCGAACATGTCGACGGCCGCCGAGAGGTCGTCGGTGTTCACGCCGATCTGGACATCGGTCTCGCCGAGGGCCTCGATCGCGGCGCGCACCTTGGCGACGGCTGCCATGACGGAGCCCTGGGAGTCGAGGTTCACCCCGACGTGCAGGTCTCCCAGCTCGGCCTGTGCGTCCTGGCCCGCCTGGCGGGCGGCCTGCACCAGTTGCCGGCCGGAGGCATTGAACACGATCTTGTGGGCGTTGGCCCGCTGCTGGTACGCCTGGGCGGCGTTCCTGACCTCGGTGGCCATGCCGGTGAGGTCGAGCTTCGTGTAGAAGCGGATCTTCCGGGTGTCGGACTTCTTGTTGTCCGAGTTGATCGCGCGGACAGCTTCGAGAACATCAGCGCGGGCGCCGTCCGCGTTGGCCTTCGTGCGGATCGTGATCGCGAGATCGTTCTCGATCTTTTCGAGCTTCTTTTTAAGGTCTTCCTTGAACTCGGAAGTATCCGGCATGACCTTGACCGCGATCCGGCCAACGATGTTCGCGTCCGACACCCAGTTACCTCCGCTGGAAGTGCTTGTAAATCTCCGCGACCGAGCGAGGCTTCTTGGCCTTCTTCTTGTCGGCCTTCTTTGCCTTCGGCCTCGGGTACTCCGGGATCTTCGGGGCTTTGCCCTTGCCCCATTGGCCGGTGGCGCGAGTGTTTTGGTTGAGCGCGTCGAAGAGGTCGGCCGTCATGTGACGGTCCTGACCCCAGCCGAAATGCTCACGGCCGCCTGACGCGAGGGCGATCGTGAGGGAGGTGTCGGGGAGCCTCTGAATCAGGAGGAGGACAAGCGCAGGAGAGGGCCCCCGGCCCGCTATCACCTCGGCGAGATCGACGCCGTAGTGGAAAAGCAGGTCCGGGTAGAGGCCCTCTGCGTACTCGTCGATCAGTCCTGCGAGGCCGAGGCTTCCCCCGCCTGGGTGCTCTCGCCGTAGTGGCTGAAGATCTCGGCGAGGATCGCGAGGTCGCCGCCCACGGTGTCGAGGAGCTTGTCGGCGGCCTTCTCGGACTCGGCGATGGTCCGGATGGCGTCAGCCAGAAGCGCGGCCTGGTCGGCGTCCTCGGCGCCCAGCTTCTCCTGGGTGGCCATCAGCGCGTCGCGCCGGGTCTTCGGCAGGCGGAGCGGATTGACGAGGCGGACAACGTCCTCGCCGAACGTGATCTCGGTCGAGCCGTACTTGCGCTCAGCGGCGGCGCGGATGTCGTCGAGGGAGTAAGAAGCCATGGGGTTGCGGACCTCCAGAGAGATGAACAGGGAAGGGCTGCGGACCTAAGAGAGGGAGGGGGGAGACCCGGCGCGGGCGGGTCCGCATCACACCCGCGCCGGGAGCTATCAGGCGGCCTGGCCTGCCACCCAGGCAGTTCCGTTCCAGTACGCCTTCGAGGCGTCGCCGAGGACGACGTGCTGACCGGTGGTCCACGCGCTCGTCGGGGTGGCGATGACACCAGCCAGACCGGCCAGGTTCGCCGGGGCGACAGCGCCGTCCGGGCTGAAGGAGCCGGGGGTGCCGGCGGAAGCGCCGGTGGCGAGCGTGCCGCCGAGAGGCGTGATGGCGTAGGTCCAGACGTTCGAGCCGTAGGCCATCGGCTTCACGCCGAGCGGCAGACCGGCGAGGGACTCGGTGTCCGAGATCGCCATGTCGTCCGCGCGGTAGATCTCCGCGCGGGGCGCGTAGAAGGCGAAGTGGTTGTCGCCGTCCACGAAGACCGCGAGGAACGCCGACTGAGTGGGCTCCGGGTCGGTCGGGACACCGACGCTGCCGTCCGGCAGGATCGGGGCGTTGGCGCCGAAGTAGAGCCGCAGGCCCGCAGTGTCGAACTGCTGCAAAGTGAAGGTCATGGTCTCCGTGCGCGCGCTGTACTTGGTGCGCAGGGACTTGTTCTGGAGCGACCCGATCGTGGTCGCCTCTCCGCCCTCGGACGTGATGCCGAAGATGTCTTCCAGGGAGGTGTGGCCGACGTTCTGCCACGGACTGACCGGGGTCAGAAGGTCCGCCGGCATCGCCGTACCGACCGGGGCCGTCAGGTAGTTGCCGGACCCGACGACAAGGGTTGCGTTGTCGTTGATCGCCAAGGGGCTGCATCCTTACTCGCGCACGACAAAGGCCCGGCACCCCGCGATGGGGTCCGGGCCTTGCGTGATGGGGCTGTTTAGGGGGTGTAGGGGCGAGTCCGCGGCTTGCGGATCTGCACGTCGTAGATCGACTCGTAGCGCCAGATCCCCGTTGGGAGGTCGGCGTACTGGACGGGCCCTGTTGCGGTCGCCCAGTCCGTTGCTCGTCTCGGCGCGCTGTTCAGGTCCACGCGGATGATGTGGCCGAGGCGGGGATAGACCTTCTGGTTCAGCCAGGCGTTCCGCATGACGACGCGGACGGCCTCGCTGAGAACCGCCGCGTCTTCGTCCCCGTTGGGGTCGGGCGCGAACGCGTTGACGACGATGCGGGCCGCATCGGTGAAGCGGGTGTCGCCCTGCCACTCGCCCCATGTCGGGTCGCGGCGGACCAGGACGAGAGGGAACGTCTCGTGGGCGTCGACGAGGGACTTCACCCGTACGCCGGGCAGGCCCTCGCGCAGCACTGCGAGAAGGAGATCCTCGACGGGGGACAGTTCCGCCATTGCCTTGATGTGGTCGGGAAGTCCTGCCATCAGTCGAGGTGCACCTTGCCCTTCCGCTTCTTGGGCAGGTTCGCCGCGCGGGCCAGGATGAACAGGCCCTCGGTGGCGGGGATGAAGTCGAGGTAGGTCTGACCCTCCCCGTCGTCGCGAACGACGAACTGCTCGGCGCGGCCGTACTCGATCGACATGGCGGCAGCCTTGCCGCGCTCGTCGTCGAGGATCACGTACTTGTCCACGTCGCCGTCCGCTACGTCGATCGAGGAGTGCCCCTCGGAGTACGAGGAGGTCTGCCGGGCCTGAAGGAGTAGCTCCTCCGCCCGGACCTTCACCTTGAACCGCTCCTCGTCGAGGGCGTCTTGTACGCCAGGAAGGACCGCGACCACCCGTTCGAGCTTCCGCTTCCCCTTGTACTCGTAGATCTTTGCCATCAGGGCCGCTCCCGAATGTCGATCGACCAGTGCCGGGTGCGGCGCTCGCCGTGGTGGTAGGCGGGCGGCGTCACGATGTCCCACATGCGGCCCTGGTACTCGACGCGGGACCACAGGGTGACGCCCTCGACATGGGCGTCCACGATCATGCGTGTCACGTTGATCTGCTGCTGGCCGGGAACCTCGGCCTTGCCGCTTCGCTGCGGGATGAAGGCCGCCTTGACCGTGACGGGGTTGTCCTCGTCCACGGCGATCACGGTGTTGCCCCGGTTGTCGACGTACTCCGTCGTCCGCCACACGCGGGCCGTCTGGCCGCGCCTTCGCTGAACGCTCACCAGGGGCTCACCGCGTCACCGAACAGGGGGAAGGTGTCGCCGCCGTAGTCCACCGGTACGTGTCCGCCGGCACCACTGTCAGGCAGCTTGGTGCCCCACGCGGAGACGACCACGCTGGAGATGCCGCGCTTGCGCCCGGCCAGTTCTTCCAGGAGTCGTATCTCCTCGCGCATGAAGTAGACGGACCCGGCGTCGCGGCCGTGAGCGTCCGACCAGGCGAGCGTCTCGTCCCCGGCCCGGCTCTGCGTGTAGCCGTTGGGGTTGCGCATGTACCGTGCGACGGCCTTCAGGACCAGCGTGCGCACCAGGCGCGGCACGGTCTCTTCGGGCCACTCGCGGCCGTACGTGGCCGCCAGGTCGGACGCGTCTTCCAGCGCCCCGGCTGCGATCCGCAGCTCGTCGGCGTCGAGATCCCAGTCGAGACGGCCCTTCAGCTCGTCGAGAGTGGCATAAGCCAAGTCCCGACCTCCTTTCCGAAAGGCCGGGGGGCCGCGCTCCCGGTCTGCCCCAGGTGACGCGGCCCCCCGTTCAGGATCAGGCGTTGGCCGGGTCGGTCTCAGCCTTCATGCCGGTCGGGGTCCACACCTTGGCGTCCGTGACGCCGGTGATCTTGGCCAGCTCGGACGAGGCCGCCGGGTAGTTCGAGGCGCCGTCGAGGGTGAGCTTGATGCCCCGGACGAAGTGCTCGCCGGTCGAGACGATCTCCTTCTCGTTCACCGCGTCCCAGCCGACCAGGACATCCGTCACCGAGCGGAAGCCCGCGTAGGTGTTCACGACGGAGCGGTCCTGCATGTAGAGCGGGTCGTAGTCGCGGACCCACCGCAGGGCGATGGACTCGAACGAGGTGGTCGCGCCGTAGGGAACCGACTGCGGGACCGAGGGGGCGCCGGACAGGAAGATGAACGCCGAGGACGCGAAGGCGTACGCAGCATCCGCCGGGATGGTCTGGTCGACCACGATGCGGAAGCCGAAGCGCTCACCGATGGTGGCGGTGCGGAGCGCGGTCTCGGCCTCGCTGTCGCCGACGTTCTGCGCCAGGTTGAGCTTGTCGTCGTTCAGGAGCGCCGACTCGAACTCGGTACCGACCAGGAGGTAGCGGCCCTCCTTCGGAGCGTGGAAGGCGTTCAGGACGCGGCGGGCCTCGATCAGCGCGCCCCGAAGATTCTGCCCGGCGTTGCCGATGACGGCGTTGTACGTCTGGCCGGTCAGGAGGTTGACCGCCCGGCGCTGGAGACCGCGAGCGACCGCCTTGGACTGCGGGCGCAGGAGCTTCGACCAGTTGTCGATGTCGAAGTCGTTCTGCTCGTCGGTGAGCTTGACCGCCGAGTAGACGTTGCCGCCGAAGGTGACAGCGATGGTCCGCTCGCTGTACTCGTCGAAGACGATCGGCGAGGTTCGGTCGTTCCTCCACCCGTAGTCGTGGAACGGGAGGATTCCCTCGACCTTCATCGAGATCGTGTCGTTCTCGGCGCCCTTGAACTGGTCGACGCCCTGCTTCTGGAACAGGTTCGGGATGACGAGTTCCTGCTCCAGCATGCCGACTGCGGCGTTGACGAGCTTCTGCGGCTTAACGACCTGATGCTGAGGGGTGGGCAAGGTGCTACCTCCGGGGGCATGAAGAAACCCCCGGCCGAGTCAGCACGGGGGTTGAGTAAGGGGGGTCATCGGGGGCGCTAGAAGCGCCGCGAACGCCGCGCGAGCTTGCGCGGGTCCATCTCTCCGTCGTCCTCGTCGTCGGACGGAGTCAGGCCGCCACCCAGAGCGGGCGGGGCGGCCGGGGTGACGAGTGCCTGAAGGGCCTTGGCGTCGGCTTCCAGCTCCTCGGGGGTGGCGCCGCGCAGACGCCCGGCCAGCTCCTCGGGGAGGTCGTACTTCCGGGCCACGGACGCGACGACGAGCGAGCGTTCCAGCTCGGCGTTCTTCGCCTTCACGTCAGCGAGAGCGGCCTCGACTTCTTCCGGGGTCTTGGCCTCGGAGAGCTTCGTCTCGGCGTCACGCAGTCGCGTGCGGTATCCGGCCGCCTCGCCACGGACCTTGGCCAGCTCCTTGCGCGCCCAGTCGGGCAGCTCCTCTTCGGGGCTGGATTGTTCGCCGGCACCGGCCTTGTCGTCCGGCTTCTGCTCCTCGTCCGGCTTCTGGCCGGGCGGAGTCTCGCCGGTCGGCGGGGTCTGGTCAGGCTTCTCTTCGGGCACTTCACGCCTCCGGGGCTGTGTCAGTGGACTGCCGCGCCTCCTGGGCTGCGGCTCTCTGCTTGCTGCGGATGAAGCGGCGCCATACGGTCACCGCGGCCTTTCCGCTGTGGCCCTTCGTGACCTCCGGCCACAGGGCCTCGTACTGCCGCGAGAGGGCGGTCAGTTCGCTGGACTGGTACTGATCCCGGTTCCAGACCGGCATCGCGTAGCAGTTGCAGTTGTCGTGGTATTTGTCGCCGTCGTTGAACAGCGCGGACTCGCGGCTCTTGTAGACCGGGCCCCGGCTGATCAACATGGCGCACCAGCCGCACGGGGTTCCTGTACGGGACAGGCGCACGTACCCGAGCGCCCGCCGGTCGCGGCTCATGTGGTTCCAGTTCGTTGACCGGGCGCCGTTCATCGCGACACGCGAGGCGGCTGCCGCCTGCTGCGCGCCCGCCTGGCGGTGAGCCTCGTCGGGGTCGGCGTCTTCGAGGGTCATGCGCCGGTCGAGGTTCGCCGTGCCGAGGGCTTCCAGCGTGATGCGGAGTTCCTCTTCGGCCTGGCGCTCGATGCGCTCCTCCGCCTCGCGGAGCCCTTCCAGCTCCTCGACGAGGATGCGCTCCCAGCCCTCTTCGTCTTCGTCCTCGCCGTCGTCCGGCTCCTCGTTGCGGGTGCCGGCGTCCTCGAGAATTTCCTCGCCCTCGTCGTCGAGAGGCTCCCCCGAGTCACTGCCGGGCGCCTGGCCTGGCGTGTCCTGCGGGGCGTCGTCCTCGACTGGTCGGGCAGGCGAGGCTTCCCCGTCAGCGACGGTCGCGGCCTCGCCCCCCTGCTCGGTGGGCGGCTCGTACGTGCCTGCCAGTTCGGCGAACTCGCGCCGAAGGTCAGCCAGGGTCACGTACGACGGTTCAGGGTGATAGGGGTCGGCGACGGTCCGGCCGGTCTGGAGCGCTCGGGCGAGCCGGTAGTAGGCCCGCGCGAGATCCCGGCTCTGCCGACGACGGCTCATCACGAGCGTGATCGCCTTGCGGAGCCAGGCACCAGCCGTGGCCGCTCGCCGCTCGACCGGGACATCCGCCCACAGGGCGAGGGCGTCAGCCGTGGTCTGTGCGCCGATCTGCGTCAGCGCGACATGGAAGGCGGCCGAGACTTCGTCGGTCTCGGCCTGCCTCGTCGCCTTGCTCATGCAGCCACCGCGACGGAATCCGCGGTGACCGGCTCGGTATCAGCGGTCGCCCGCGTCAGCGCGGAAGCGAGCTGCCCCACGCTGTCTTCCTCGTCCGCGAGGTCGTCCCACTCGTCCAGCTCGGTCTGCGTCACGTTCGGGACGCGCTTCCACAAGCCCTTCGCGGGAATGCCGAGCTGCTCCCTCAGCTTGCCGAGGGCGTCAGCGGACTGGGCCAGCGAGCGCTGTTCCATGTCACGCCAGATGACCTCGCCCTTGAAGTCGTCGACACCGGCCGCGCTTCCCAGCTCTGCGGCCAACCGGAAGACTCGCTCCCAGGCTTCACCGAAGCCCGTACGAAACTCCTGGATCATGCGGCTGAGCGAGATCTCGGCGGCCTGGAGAGCCTCGGCCGACAAGTTGGCGATCTGGCCCAGCATCGCGTGGGGAGGCACCTGCGCAATGGCGCTCAGGTGCCGGATGCTCATGTCGATCGACTCGATGAACCCAGCGAGCGGCGTTTCATCGAGGCTGCCGAAACGAACGTCGGGGTCCTCGGCGAAGAGGAAGCGCTTGGCGTTGTGGTTGATCGGCAGGGGGATCGGGTTGCCCTGCTCGTCGTAGACGACCTCGCCTGTCTCCGGGTCGCGCTGGACCGGCGGGGCCATGCCCGTCACGGTCCTGACCTTCGTCGAGCCGTACGACTGCGCGAGCAACAGATCGAAGATCGTCTGGTTGATGCGGTTCTGGAGCGGGATCATCGGCTCGATCACGCCGACCGTCCGGCCTTCGAGGTCGACCGACGCCGCAAAGCGGGTGACCGGACACTCCGAAGCCCCGTGGCGCTTGCCCTTGGCGACCTTCACGCCGTCTGCGTCGTCGAGCGACTTGAAGCGGACCGCGTACTCGAAGCGGCCGTCCCACATGCGGGCGGTGCCGGCGGATTCACCCGAGGGCCAGGCCGTCACGGTCAGCGCCGCGTACGGGGTGTCGTCGTTCGCGGGGTCCTCGTACAGGGCGGCCGTCCGCAGGGCCGAGAGCCCCTTCGTCAGGACCACGCCCTTGACGCGCTCGGTCAGCGTGAACGAGTGGCCGTAGGTCAGCGCGCCCTTGTAGACGGCCGACTGGCGGGCGTCGAGGCGGGACCGCTGCCAGTGCTCCCACTGCGGGGAGGACAGGTCGGTCGCCGAGCCCTTGCCCTTGTCGTCACCCGCGCGATAGCCGTCCACATAGAGGGCCTGCGCAGGGGTGTTGACCAGGAGCGGCGTCCAGTTCGAGATGGCCCGCTTCGCGAGAAGCCGGTACTCGTCATCCGCCATCGCGGGCATGTACGGATCGTCGTGACGCCCGTGGAGGTAGTTGTCGATCCGGGTCAGCCGGTCTTTGTCCCGGCCAAGGATGGCGAGGAGCTGCACCGCCAAAGAGGCAGGCGTGGGGTCGGCCATGGTTCACCACCCTTGGTCCAAAGTTTACATCGCTACAGGAAGAACCCTCGGCCGGTCCGCTTGCGGACCTTCCTGCCTCGGGCGCGAAGGTCGAACAGGGCCTCGTGCGCCAACATGAGCGCGGCGTAGGCGTCGACCTTCTTAGGCGACTCCCGGCTTTCCTTGCCGAAGCTCACGCCGTAGTTGTTCGTCCGGCGTCGCGCATTGAGCACATGCCGGCGGAGCTTCCGGTCGCCGTCGTGGGCGAGCTTCCGATCGAAGATTGACCGCATCAGCCGCTCGTTCGCGAGGGTCGACGCCTTCAAGCTGGTACGCATGTCCCAGCCGATCGCGTCCTTGCCCGGAGCCTTCACGGCCAGGCCCTCGCCGTACGTCTCCGACCACTCGGAGATGTAGCTCTCCCAGAGCGCCACATCGGCGTAGAAGCCCTGCACCTCGAAGGCGCTGAAGGCTTCGTGGACCGCCGAGTCGACCTGCGCGCGGGGGACCTCCCAGTCCTTGCCCTGCGGGCCGTCCGGCTTCTCCCAGAGCCCGAGCACGAAGACGCACATGTCGCTGACGCGCAAAGCCACCAGGGCCGTGCTGTCGTCGCGGAGGCCGCCGTCGAACCCGAGCGTGATCTCGTCGCCAGGGCGGAGCTGCTTCTCGTGGTCCCGCAGGACATCCCACTCGGCTGGGCCGAAGAGGGCGTCCTCGGATGCAACGATCTGGTTCAGCCACATGCGCCGCGAGCGGCTGGGCGCGATGGTCGTGTCGAGGATCGACTGAAGGATCGTCTCGACCCGAAGCCATACCGCGTCACCGCGGATCTTCGGCAGCACGATGCGAATCGCCTCGGGCGTCAGCGGCGTAGCCGGATGCGCCTCGATCGAGTCGTACATGAAGCCGATGTCCGCAGCGCGGCCTTCGAGGATCTTCTCGAACGCCTCGCGCATCTTCTCGGCGACGCTGTCTTCGCCGGGCAGGTAGGCGTTCGTGATCGCGAGGTAGCGGCTGTCCTTCTTGGTGGCGTTACCGTCGATCGTTTCGTACATGCGGTCGCCGTTGTTGCCGCTCACCCAGTGGTGCGTTTCGTTCAGCACGGTGAAGGTGACTCGGCCGCCTTCGAGGGCGCGGAACGAGCTGGTGACCGCTTCGAGTCGCTGCCGGCCACCGTTCGCACGGATCAGCTCGGCCCCGGCCTTGATGCCGTACGTCTCGATGAGCTTGTCGCTCATGAGGCTCGGCATCAGGGTCATGGTGTTGCGGGTCTGGTCGCGGCTGACGGCCGCGATCTGAACCCAAGCCTGCGGGTGGGGGACGCCGACCGGCTGTCCGTCCTGCCAGTGCGAGAAGCGGGAAGGCCCGACGAACTCGACAAGGCTGACGACCGCCAAGAGGGGGTCCTTGCCCCACCCCTTGAGCCTCTGCAAGACGCCCTTGCGGTAGATGAAGCGGCCGTTCTCGTCGACCGCGTACCACCACAGCACCCACCGGAGCTGCTCGCGCGTGAACTTCCAGGGCCCGCCGTCTTCGGCCTTCAGGTACTCGGCGCACCAACCGGCGATCTGCCACCCGAGCGTGTGCTCGGGGAGCTTCCAGGCGCCGTCCGGCTCACGTAGCCAGGTCGGGCCGAGGAAGCTCGGTTCGAGGGCGTCGATCTCCTCGTCGGTCAGCTTCGGGGGAGCCTTCATCATGGCGGCTCACCCCCCGGCGTTACTCGGCGAGTCCGAGATCCTTCTTGTAGTCGGCGATGGCGAGTACGGACGCGGACTGTTCTTCGGACTCGGGCTCGTGCAGCTCGATGCGCACCCGGCGTCGGTCGCCCTCGGCGACGAGGAGCCGCTCGAAGGCGCTGTAGATGGTCTGAAGCATTTGGCCGCTGCGCTTCCCCGACTTCTTATAGAAGGAGAGGTCTTCGCACAGCGAGTAGGCGAGGGCCCAGTCGCTCGCCTGGTAGAAGTCGGCCTGGCCGGACTCCTTCAGGGAGTCCCACAGGCGCTTCGCGATCGGGTGCCAGTTGCGGTCACCGTTCGGCACCTTCGTGGGCCGGGCGACACCGCGCGTCACGGACTGGACATCGCTGCCCTTGCGCTCTCGGGGGCGGGCGAGGTCGGCCTCGCGGTTGGGTACGGGGCCGGGCATCAGCTCACCCCCTCGGGTCAAGCAACGAAGACGTACACGTAGCGGCCGAACGAGCCCACGGCGAAGCCGATAGCGGACCGCCAGGGGTGGGCGTTGTTGGTGTAGACGGGTCCGGCATGCAGGGGGAGCCACCTGCGCCAGGACTTCGAGGTCGAACGGAAGGTGCCGGCGTGCAGCCACATCAGAAGGTGCCTCCCGTCAGGAAGTGGATGGAGACCCAGGCGAGGCCGCAGGCCAGGACGGCGCGGCGAAGCCGGGTGGTGCCGTCCGGCACGGTGCCCTTCGCGGTGTGGAACCAGGCCCACACGTGCTCGGACAGAGTGTCGCCGGGCTGGCGCCGGTAGAGGGCCACGCCCTCGATCACGCAGAAGGCGGCGATCCATCCGACCCATGCGGCAGTGAACACTGGCACCCCCTACATCAGGCCCGGATGGGCCTCCGTCCGCTTGAAGCGCTTGTCGATCCGGCGCCGCTTTGCGGCGAGCGCGAGGGCTCCCTCGCGAGAGGACTTGGCCTGGTGATGAAACCCGCAGAGCGCTCGTAGGTTGGTCTCTCGATGGTCATCACCAGGCACGATGTGGTCCACGTCCGTAGCCGGTTCCTCGCAGCGCACCCCGTACTGGTCGCGGTGAGTGCAGCGGTTTCCGTCTCTGCGCAGGACGCGAAGTCGGATCTTCGGCCAGTCCGCCGGCAACCTCTCGCGCCGGTCGGATGAAGCCCAGTTCGGCACTACGCCCCCTTGTCGAGGAGAGCCGCGAACGCGGTCGATGCCTGCTGGGGCACGACGCCGTTGCCGAGGATCTGGAGCTGCTGTCCGCGCGTCAGGCCGGGGACGCCGGTCACATGACCGAGGGGGAGGCCCATGAGCCACTCGACCCACTCGACGGTTACGCGGGGTCCGCCCTTGCGGCCCGGCTCGGTAGGAGGCGGAGCGGCGCGGCCGGTCACTTCCTCCCACTGCCGGATGGCCGGGAGGTACTCACCCCACCAATGAGCGGGGGAGCGCGGACCGTCCATCGCGGATTCCGGCTCGCGGCCTTCGCGGATCGCTTCCGAGTACGGAAGGAGGTAGCACGCCTCGTCATCGAGCGTGGGGCCGTGACCACCAGCTCGGCGTTCGTCAGGATGGCGAGCGCCGCCGTTACTACCCAGGTTCGCGGTCGGAGTCTTCAGGGGTCGCGATACAGAACCAGCGGTCACGGAGGTGAGGGGCTTGAGCTGCGGTAGCTCGTACGCACACCCACCGCGCGCTATACCCGATCTCGGCCAGGTCACCGAGGACGACTTCGAGCCCGCGCGTCCGGATGTTCGAGACGTTCTCCAAGAAGACGAGCTTCGGTCGAATGACGCGAACTGCGTCAAGGACGTTGACCCAGACTCCAGAGCGAGCACCTCGAATTCCAACGCGGCTCCCTGCAATGCTGATGTCCTGGCAGGGGAACCCCGCTGTGATCACGTCGACCAGGCCGACAAGCTCGGCCCAGTGGATCTCTCGGATGTCGCCGAGGTTCGGTGCGTCCGGGTGCCTCTCGGCGAGGACTGCACTCGGGCCCGGCGCGGTCTCAGCGACGTACGCCACGTGTCCGCCGACCAGGGGAGCTACAGCCATGCCCAGGCCGCCGTAACCCGCGCAGAGTTCGAGGATCTTCAAGCAGACCCCCCAGGGCGAAGTACGTACTTACGTACTCCGTCTTCACCAGGTGGCCCCTCCGGGGCCCAGCCTGCAATTCGCATGTGCGCAAGGCGTCTTCATGCTGGCGAGCCCCGCCAGGGGCTCAAGCCTCGCGAGCCTTGCGACTTACGTACTTACACTTATAAGTCGCTAGTTGATCTTGATTCCGGAAAGACGAAAGGCAGTGACGTGCGTCACGCTTCGGCGGCGCCCGAAGGGCGACGGCGGAGAAGTGCAGCGGCGAAGGGGCGATGCCGCCCGGAGGGCGGACAGCATGAAGACGGCAAGCGGCTGTAGCGGCCGTAGGCCGCCCCTGTGTGAAGACGCGAAGACGTACTTCAGCCGGGCGAGCGCCGATAAAGTCGGCGCCATGGACGAGAGCGAGACCATCTTCAGGTATGAGCTGCGTGTGCCGGCGGCAGCCAACGCCGACGAGGGCTGGGAGAAGCCTGCGCACAGTGGTGAGATGACCACCTGGGGCGGCACGGCTCACGATCTCGGCCGCCTGGTCCTCGCCCGCTGGCGCGAGACGTGCCCGGCGAAATACGAGGGCCTTCCCTCTGTCGTCGAGGTGCACAGCGAGAACGGGCGTCACGCGGTGATCGACGACCCGACACCGGTTCACGGGCCGACGCTCGCCCTTGAGTGCGCGATCGAAGAGGCGCAGATGGCCGACCTCGCCCACGACGTGAAGCGCCAGGAGCTTGCCGAGGCAATGCAGGACGCGAGGCGGTTCGACGGCCTGTCCGACCGGAACATCGAGCACCGCGTGCGCCATGTCCTGACCCCGAACGAGGCGCGCGGCATCCTCGGCGACGGCAAGAGCTGACCTCGCCGCGGCCTGCATTCCTGTGCAGTGCCGGCGGAGGCGCTGCAGAACGGTCATAGCGGCGCTGACCTGCGGATACGTGCATCGCGTGGGGGCGCGCGCTAGCGGTCACGTCGACCCTGGAACCGTGGCAGAATCCGAGCTGCTAAGACGGGGCGGCCAGGAAAAGATCGGCGGAAGGGTCATACCCCCACCCCCCTGCCCGAGCCTGACGGAATGGACTCCGAGGACCAGGCCGGCGAATGCGGCGCGAAACGGACAGCATGACATCAGGTCGGGCATCTACGGCCATAAGCGAACATGCATGCACGCATACGCGCATCGATCGCATGTCAGTGCGCATGACCACGTGAGCACGCAGCAACGCACACACAGGGCAGAGAGCGCACAAGGGCACAGGGCAGGGCCAAGCAGAACACACAGCACACACCAGGCCAGAGCGGGCAGGCGCGTACGCGCGTAAAGAGGCTAAGGACTGCGGCCCCCACAGAGGGCGGGCCCAACACGGGGGGTTGTGGTGCGGCCGGTCGGTCGTGTTAAGGTGTGACCACACCACGACGAACGGCCCGGCAACGGGGCGGACGGGTGACACGCAGGACAGGGAAAACCGCAGCTCACGCAAGGGGTTGCGGATCTCCCCGAGAAGCGTGTAAGGTTTGGACCACGCCGAACGGACCGCAAGGTTCGGGAGGGGTAGCGCAACCGGCCACACGGTCCGGGCGGTAGGACAATGGGAGTGCCTACCGCTGACCAGGCCAAACGCGAAACTCCACCAGAAAGCGTGCTAAGATTGGACCACGCCGAACCAGCCCGGTTCGGCGAAAAAAACCGGCTAGTGTAAACTTTGGACTAGTCCACACGGAAGACCGGGTCACATGACCGAGTACGTGTTCAGCGACGCCGACCGCGAGTACGGCAAGCGCGTCGGAGTCAAGAAGTCGGACGGCGACTTCAGGTGCTACCAGTGCATCGACTTCTCGTTCTACGAGCGGGAGGTCACCGAGGGGGACGCGGAGGAGAGGTGCACCTACTGTGCCGGCTTCGTCTTCATCGCTCCCCAGGTGATCGCCCAGATGGAGGCCCCGAAGCCGGTCCGTCCGGTCAACCTCGCCAAGCGCGAGGTCCAGCGGTTCGACCTGCTGACCATCGCCTACAACCTCGGCCGTCGCGTCGAAGAGGTGTCGTACGCCTACGACAAGGCCCGTCAGCGGATCGCGGAGCTGGAAGCTCAGCTCGCCGAGCGCGAGACCGTCGATCTCTAAGCACCGCATGTAAATTTTGTACCGGCCGCCCCTGCTCAGACAGGGAGTGGGAGGGGCGGCCCCTCTCTCGAATGCGAGGACACATGTCTGCGATCGTCGCCCCCTCCGAAGCCTGCTGGTACCTGATGCTGATCGTCGAGGACGCCGAAGGCGAGACGACGTACATCGATCACTACCTCGACGACGAGCCCGACGACGTGTGGGAGTTCATCCCCGAGGGCTGGGACCTGCTCGAAGACGAGTCCCAGGAGATCATCCGAGGCGCGCATGACTGCGAGTGCTGCGGGATGCACATCATGAACGCCCACGAGTGCGAAGCCTGCCGCAACGAAGACTGCGACCCTGCCAACTCGTGGCACTGCTTCACCGGGTACTGCGACGGCTCCGGGTGCGCCTTCGAGGGCGAGTGCGAGCCGAACCACGAGGTCCGGGTCTGGCGTGAGAACGGCGACCTGGTGGGCCTGTGGGAGGTCGAGGCCCAGGCGACAGGCCGAGTCCTGGTGACGCAGCGCGAGGGATACGAGCGCGACGCCGAGGCCCGCTTCACCTCGCTGTGGTCTGCCTGGCAGTACGCCCAGGGCTGCGCCGAGATGCACGCACAGATGCTCCGCGAGGAGTGCGCCGAGGCGGGTTACTGCGAGGGCGACGACTGCGGCGTGATCCACCCGCACGGGATCTCTGTCCAGGAGGTCACGACGAACAGCGACCTGCGCCGGGCCTAACCCCTCGACTGCCGCCCCTCCCTGACTCCCCTCTCGGGGAGGGGCGGCCACCACAGCGCAAAGGCGAAACGCCCTCCGGGCGTCAGCGACAGGCGGGCCCTGTCCTCTGAACGAGCCATCCAGCGCCGTCAGTTCACACCTCCAGCCGTGAGGATCACATGAGCACCCTTCCCGAAGCGATCAAGGCTGCCGCCGGCATGGTGGACCAGCACCGCGGAGTGGTCTGTCTCGCCCTGTCGACCGACAGCGAGGAGCTGCGTCTCGCCGCCCTGAAGTTCCGCAGCCGCTCGATTCACAACCTGGCCAACGAGCGCGACGACGAGTCGGGCCTCGCCGGTCACATCGCTACCGCACTGGCGAACTTCGCCAACACCCCGGCCCACTGGGTCGAGCACCACTGGCAGGCGATCTTGGCCGCCGTGGTCCGCCGTGAGGCCGCAGACCTCGCCCACCGACAGTCGATCTTGAAGTGGCTGGGCGGATACGAGGGCCCGACCGATGCGCCGGTCTTCAAGGTCCAGTCCTGGCAGTACAAGGCGGCCGGACAGCGTGCCGAAGCGCTCGCCGAGGTCAAGACCGCGCTCACCGCCGTACGCGACGCCTCCCGCGTCGCCACCGCCTGACCCTCTCCCCTCACACGAAAGCGAGTCCCAACATGATCAAGCCCGACGACCAGATCGCCTTCTTCGCCCCCGACTGCGGCGCGCTGTCCCTCCTCGTCCGGATCGGTGACGTGGTGATCGCGGGGTTCTTCGAGCCGCTCGAAGTCCTCCCCACCGCCCAGGCGGTCATGTCCTTCGACCTCCCGACGTACGAGGAGCGCGAGGCCGCAGCGAAGGCCCGAATCGACGAGGCCGCCATCGGCCACATCCTCGACGGCTGGGACCTGATCTCCGCCTGACACCCCGCACATCGGCCGCCCCTTCCCACACAGGGAGAGGGCAGGGGCGGCCACCCCTACCGCGAAAGCGAGGACACATGATCACGGCCCGTAAGGTCGACCCGCAAGTCTGGATCGGCTGCCTGGCCTGCTACAACGCCGGGCGCCTGGTGGGGGATTGGTACTCCGCCGACACGGCCGATCTGGTCACCCCGGCCGACCTGCACAAGCGGGAGACCTCCCACGAGGAACTGTGGGTGATGGACCACGAGGGGTTCTGCGGCGCACTCGACGGTGAGTGCTCGCCGTCCGAAGCGGCCGAGATCGCCGAGGTGCTGTCGGAGCTGAGCGAGGACGAGGCCGGAGCGTTCGCCTGCTGGGTCGAGGTGTTCGGCGGGCAGTCTGACCGCGCCCACTGGGTCGACAAGTTCCGCGACGCCTACCGGGGCTTCTACGACGACGAGGCGACCTACGCCCAGGAGTGGGCCGAGATGACCTCTTCGGACGAGGACAAGGAGCGCATGACGCGCTGGCCCTTCAACGAGATCGACTGGACGAGGGCGGCCGAGGAGCTGTTCAGCGGCGGTCTGCACGCCGAAGAGGTGCTCGGCGGAATCCACGTCTTCTGGTCCGACTGACCCGGCCTCTTTCTCACAGCCCGCAATGTAAACATGGGACCACAGAGGGATATGCGCATGATGCCGTCCATCCGGAACGCCGAGTCGATCGCGTTCAGCCGGATCAAGCTCCTCGTCGCCGACGTGCTGAAGGCCGCGCGAGAGGTCACTCGACGAGACGACGCCCCCGACACCCAGGAGGCGTACGCGCTCCTGAACCTCGCCCAGACCGCCGAGAGCCTGGCCCTCTCATTGCCGGTCGAGATGCTCCCCGACGAGGAGTGGCGCTACGTCAGCGACGCCGAGTACGCGGCCTGCGACGAGCTGCTCGCGATCCTCGCGGACCTCCCGAAGGACTGACCCCACGCAAGCGGCCCCTCCTCACAGGGAGCGAGGAGGGGCCACCCCGAAAGGCTACCAATGATCACGATCATCTGTGCCGAGTGCAGCAAGGCCCCGTTCGGGGTGACGGTCTCCGGTCTCTTCCGCTGCGACCACTGCGCCTCCGAGATCACCACCCGCGATCTGGTCCTCGACCCCGGCGAGGTCTGGGCCGTCGACTCCGCCGGCACCCTCGGCTACCTCCCCGCCCCCGACCACTCCTGAACCCGAGGACACCCCCGTGAAGAACCTCCGCGACCACATCGACCTGACCGCCGAGAAGGCGCAGATCGACGCCGACATGAAGTACGCCGTGACCTTGGACTTCGGCCCGTACCTCGGCTACCTCGCCCACTACGGCCAGACCCTCGCCGCCATGGCAGGGGAGTACCGACAGCACGAGATCGCCCGCCGAATCCTCACCGAGTACGCCGACGAGGCCCTCGACCGCGCCAACGGCAACTGACCTCCCCAACTCCACTGAAAGGCAGGGCACATGACCGCCCCGTTCCTCTCCTCCTTCCTGCGCCCCAACCCGCGCAACCTGGAAAGCCTCCAAGCGGCCTGGGCCCGGATGCTCGAACTCGGCTACACCACCCGCGCCGAGCCGGTCGACGAGCCCGAGGGGTGCACCCGCACCCGATGCGCTGGAGTCCACGAGGGCTACCCCGGCAGTGAACACCGATGGGCCCTGCACTGCCTGCTGTGCTCCGTCGACATCGAGGTCTTCTACAGCCACATGCGGGAGCGCAAGGGCAAGAACCCGGCCCCGCCCCGCCGTCACAAGGGCTGCAAGTTCTCTGGCCCCAGCAGGGCCCAGGCCCGCGCCGCCCGGTACGCCGAACTCGGCCTCGCCCTCCCCGCCTGGGACGCCGACGCCCACACCGCCTGACCAACCCTCCTGAAGGAGAGCAACATGTCCGACGTACTCGCCACCACCGACGACGGCCGCTTCCGCGTGCGCCTGGTCCTCGACGAGCACCCCGAGAACCCCCGCAACGACGACGAGAACCTCGTCCACGTCATCACGATCGACACTCACCTCGGGCAGTACCACCCCGTCGACAAGGACGGCGGCCCCCTCGCCGAGGCGTGGGAGCGCCTGAAGTGGAACCGCTGGCAGGGCGTGGACATCTTCACCCGCTACGTCTCGATCATGCACGGCGGGATCGTGCTGGAGTCCAGCCCGGAGCGGGGCCCGCGCTCCCTCTGGTACATGACCGGCGAGGAGATCCTCGACCTCGACAACGGGCTCCTTAGCGAGGGGTACATCGAGGCCGAGATGCAGGAGTACGAGGCATGGGCCACGGGTGACGTGTGGGGCTTCGTGGTCGAGGAGCGCGTCGGCTGGACCCGCGACGACGACCCCGACGAGTCCATGGAGACCTGGGAGACCGTCGACTCCTGCTTCGGCTTCTACGGCAAGCCGTACGCCCGGAGCCAGGCCCGCGAGGCGCTCGCCTTCTATGCCGGGCGATCCGCCGCCAATCTCGCCGCCTGACCACCCACCCAGCATCAAGGCCGCCCCGTCCACACAGGGAGAGGGCAGGGCGGCCACCTCACAGAGAGCAGAGAGACCATGAGCGAGACCGAGTTCGAGTACGCCGGACACGTCGGCCTGTCCTTCGGGACCGTCTACTTCGAGCGCCTGGCCGTCGAGCCCAACGACAAGCCGTGGGCCACCACCGACCGGCCCTGGGTGACCGCCTACCGCGTGACTGGCCCCCGAATCCGCGGGACGGTCCGGATCATGCCGAAGTACGACGAGCCGCTCGTCACCTGGCACACCAACGGCCCGAATGAGAACGCCTGGGAGTTCCTCCCGTCCGGCTTCTACGTCGGGTACGGCCGGGCCCACTACGCGGACTGCGAGGGCGACCTCGAAGTGTGGGGGTCGACCCTGGCCGAAGGTGTGCACATCTACACCAAGCGCGAGATGGACTGGAACTTCTCGGTGCGCCGCAGGGAAGGCGGCATCGACGACTACCCGGCCCCGAGGGGAACGCGCGACAAGACGCGCGAGCTGATCAAGGCCCTGGTCGAGTTGCACCAGGAGGACGCCGCGCTCGTCCACGAGAAGGCCGTCTCGCTCGCCCGCGAGAAGCGCGCCAAGCGCACGGCCGCGCTCCGTGAGGAGTACCGCGAGGTCGACCGGATGCTCCGCGAACTCCAGGGCCGTCACGCCGAACTTCAGTTGCGCCGCAGCCTCATGGAAGGCGAGTGGTCCTTCGAGACCGCCATCGACGAGGCGGCCCCGGCCGCCGACGTACAGACCGCCTGACCGACCCAACCGAAGGAGCCAGACAGATGAACGCCCCCCTGATCGGACTTGCCGGCGCCGCGCGCTCGGGCAAGGACACCGCAGCTCAGGCCCTCCTCGACATGGGCTGGACTCGCCGGGCCTTCGCGGACAAGGTGCGCGAGGTGCTGTACGCCCTCGACCCGGTACTGATCGAGCCCATCTACAAGGAGGGGACCACCACCCTTCGGTACGAGGTCGACACCTACGGCTGGGAGGACGTGAAGGACATGTACCCCGTCGTGCGCGGCTATCAGCAGCGACTCGGCACCGAGGGCGGCCGGACGGCTCTCGGCGAGGACGTGTGGGTTGACGCCCTGCTCCGAGACTTCGCGACCTGGGGCCCGACCGTCATCACGGACGTACGCTTCCCCAACGAGGCCGACGCCATCCGGGCCCGTGGTGGTCTCGTCGTCGCCATCCAGCGGCCCGGCCAGACGCTCATCCGCGAAGCCGACCACGTCAGCGAGAACGCGCTCGCCGGGTACCTGTTCGACGACGTGATCCTCAACGACGGCCCCGTATCCCAGCTCCACGACCGTGTGAGGCAGCTCATCCCGCTCACGGTGTAAATATGGGACCGCAGTGTTAAGGTTGGTCCATGCGATTGACCCCCCGAAAGGAAGAGGTCGAGGCGATTAAGGCGCTCCTGGAGGACCCCACCTTCGAGAGCGCCGACCAGATGGCGAAGGCCGTCTACAAGGAAGCCGCCGACCTCATCCAGATGCGCAACACCCTGGCCCTCGTCCACACCTGGGCGGACGGTCACCGCGGCCTGAATTTTGGCCCCTTCGGCAGCGAGGCGGAGATCAAGACCTTCGCCTCGAAGATGGCCTTCGGAGGCACGGGCCGCCTCGTCCAACTCCACAGCCCCGGCGTGATGTTGGCCAACGTGGACGGCAAGAAGGGGTGGAAGGGCTACTGCTTCCACCCCGAATGCGGCCACGCCCCCTTCGCTCACTCCGCAGCAGGCGCCGGCAGAGGCGCCTGCCAGCTACCCACCTGCCCGTGCGACAAGTTCCGGGCGAAATGACTCCAGAACGGATGCCACCATGACTGACGCCCTCCGCACCCCCCAGATGACCGACGCCGAGATCGACGAGCTGCGAGCCCTCCGCGAGGGATACCACGTCACCGACGCCTTCCTCGTCCGCCTCGCCACCCACTTCGTGCAGGCCGAGATCGACGGCGTACTCAACCCGGCCCGCCACCTCGCCGACTACCTCGGGGTCCAGCGTCAGACCGTCCTCACCTACATGCGCATGGCCCGCCGTAAGGGCTTCGTCGCGAAGAACCGTCCCTGACCCGCCGAAGGAGAACCCTCATGAAGACCGTCGACTTCCACCTCTGCGACTGCTCCGACAAGCGGGCCTTCCCCGACAAGCGCTCTGCCGAGAAGGCTCTCGGCCGCGCCCAGGCCAAGCGCGACCGTCAGGCCCAGGGCATCCGAGGTCGCGGCCCCATCAACCGCGAGAACCGCGTCTACGAGTGCGAGTTCGGCATGTGGCACCTGACGAAGCAGTCCCGCCGCTCGTACGAGGACTACGCCGCCAACTACGCGGCCTGAATGTAAACTTTGTACCGAAGGAAGATGGCCGTGACCAGTCTCCAGCTCCGCTCCGACATGACCGTGCAGCTTGTCGACCACAACCTCTCGGACAAGGCCGTCGTACGAGCCGCCCGCGTCTCCACGGTCGGCCAGACCCACGAGCGCACCGAGGAGAACACCAACCGCGACAAGGGCCTGATCGGCTACCTCATGCGCGAGCGGCACGGGAGCCCCTTCGAGCACGGCAGCCTGACCCTGTACGTCGAGGCTCCGATCTTCGTCTTCCGCGAGTGGCAGCGTCACCGCATCGCCTCGTACAACGAGGAGTCCGCCCGCTACCGCGAGCTGCGGCCCTCCTTCTACCTCCCGGCTGTCGACCGCAACCTCGTCCAGGTTGGCAAGGCGGGGGCGTACAGGTTCGAGCCCGGCACAGCCGAACAGCTCGCCGTGGTGGACGGCGCTCTCGTCACCGCCTACGAGACCGCCTACGAGGCGTACGAGCGCATGCTGTCTGCCGGCGTCGCCCGCGAGATCGCCCGCGCCGCCCTGCCTGTCGGCATCTACAGCTCGATGTACGTCACCATGAATCCGCGGGGCTTGATGAACTTCCTCAGCCTCCGCACACACCGCGAGGACGCCGCCTTCGTCTCCAACCCTCAGCGCGAGATCGAGATGTGCGCCGAGAAGGCCGAGCGAATCTTCGCTGAGCTGATGCCCGTCACGCACGTGGCCTTCGAGGCGAATGGGCGAGTCGCCCCGTGACCACCGAGGAGTGGATCGCCCGTGAACTCGCCAAGGCGCCCGCCCCCAAGCCCGAGGACATCGAGTGGGTGCGCCAGCGCTTCAGGCTCGAAGCCGACGACTGACGCACCCCCCGCTCACTTCTTCCAGAAGATCTCGATCAGGTCCGGCCGGAAGGCGTGGTTACCCCCTCGCGGCTGCTTCTTGATCACCACGGCCTCGATGAACCGCTGAATCACAGCGCGCTTCATCGGGGCCGTATACGTCTCCCACTCGCGGATGATCCGCTCAGCGGCCGAGGCGCCCGTCTGCGGACCCATGGCGTTCAGGCCCGCCACCTTCACGGACAGCTCGTCCCGCTTGCCTTCGAGGCGCTTGATCTCGCGCACGAACTCGCCGAGCGGGAACTCGCCCGCCTCGCGGAGCTGCCGGGCCTCGATCATGTCTGCCTCGACCTGGGCCAGTTCCGCGCGGGCCTTGATCAGCTCGGGGTCGTCTTCGGCCTGCCCAGGTCGCGAGTCCTTCGCAAGGTTGGCCAGGTGAGCCAAGAGCACGCGCTCGACGTGCTCCTCGACCGGCGGCCCGGACCGCGAGACGCTCCCGCACCCTCCCTCGGGCTTCCGGCACAGGTAGAAGTACACGTACCTCTCGTAGCTCACGGTGCCCCGCGTGTAGATCGCGGAGTTCAGCCCCCGGCCACACTCGCCGCACCGTGCGATGCCGGTCAACATGCGCTTCGAGACGGTCGACCCCTTCTTGCGGCCCCGCCCCTCAGTCTTGCGCGCCTTCAGTACGTCCCGCACGGCCCGCCACTCGTCAGGGGTGCAGATCGGCTCCCACGACCCGATGATCGGCGTCCCGTCCGTGCGCTCAAGCAGGAACTCGGCCAGGTCGACCCTCCCGCGCCGCTCGCGCTCTTGCTGCGGCACGTAGGCCCGGTAACCGCACAGGCGAGGGTTCGTGACGATGTAGCCAACGCTCGTGAACGAGATCGAGTTGCCGGCGGGAGTCTGCGGGCTGACGACACCCAGCTCCACCCACTCGGCATGCACCTCCGACAGGAGCTTCCCGTTCAGGATGTCCCGGTGAGCCTTCCGGATCAGCTCGGCCTCGAACGGCTCGGTCTTCTCCCCGCCGGTCTGCCAGCCGAAGGGCCGCTGGCCCCTGTGAGGCTTCCCCTGCATCGCCTCGGCCTTCTTCTGCCGGGCCACTCGCCGGGCCGCATCCGCCGAGAACTTGTTCGCGATCATCACGTACAGCCGGGCATTGAACCGGCCGTCATCAGTCGCGAGGTCGTAGTCACCGGCGGTCGTCGCGAACACCATCGGACGGCGGGCCGTCGCGTAGATGTCGATGAGCTGCTCCAGCTCGCGCGGCTGCCTGGTGATGCGGTCGATGTTGTAGGCCGCGACACCCGAGATGACCGCCGTCTCCAGGTCGCTCACGAGTTCCTGGAAGTCCGGCCGGACAACCCTCCGCTTGAAGGCGGACAGATCGTTGTCCACGTACATCCGGTGCAAGGTCAGATCGCGGACCCGTACGAGGTCGTGCACGTCGTCCTTCTGGCGGGTGACGCCTTCCTCGCCGTCTCGGCCGTCGCCGAGTTCTCCTACGTCGCTGATGCGCGCGTAGCCGCCGACTACTATCCCCATGTGGACTCTCTCGTTCCGGTTCAGGGGTCAGGGTAATCGAACCTGTTCGAACTACGTTTTGGTCGTGCGGGGCGAGACCCGGACCTACTCCTTCGAGGCGATGACCAAGGCCGTACGGCTCATCGAGGCCGGTGCCCGTTTCATCGCCACCAACCCGGACGAGACGGGCCCCTCGACCGAGGGCCCGCTGCCCGCGACCGGTGCCGTCGCCGCGCTGATCACCAAGGCGACCGGCAGGCAGCCCTACTTCGCGGGCAAGCCCAACCCGCTGATGATGCGGACCGGGCTCAACGCGATCGGCGCGCACTCCGAGACCAGCGCGATGATCGGCGACCGGATGGACACCGACGTGCTGGCCGGCATCGAGGCCGGCATGCAGACGTTCCTGGTGCTCACCGGCCTGACCCGCCCCGACCAGGTCGAGAACTTCCCGTACCGCCCCTCCAGGATCGTCGACTCCATCGCGGACCTCGTCGACCGGATCTGAACCGACCGGATCTGATCCGACGGGACCCGCGGCGACCGAATGCGGGCCGACCGGATCCGAAACCCGGCGAGGGCGGAACGTACCCCGTACGGAGCAGTGCGGCCCCGCCGGGGATGCGGGGCCGTGGCCCCGGGGGGAGGCTCCAGGTATCTGGAGGTTCACGATGGGTTCCCTACGTCTCACTCTCTGTACCGGCCTCATGATGGTCACCGTCCTCACCCCGGCGGCCTACGCGGCGGACGGAGGCGGCGGCATCGCGGTGAGCCCCTCGTCCCCCGCCCCCGGCACCGACATCGCGCTGAAGGTCACCGGCTGCACGGCCAGGACCGCCACGGCGGCCTCCGCGGCCTTCGTCGCGGACGCCCGCCTCACCGTCACCGACGGCGCGCTCATGGGCGAGACCCGCGTCCGCACCTCGATCGAGGCGGGGTCCTACGACGTGAAGGTCACCTGCGGCGGCGTCGAACGCAAGGCCGCGCTGACGATCGTGGACAAGACCGAGGCCAAGGACGAGGGCGGGGTGCCGGAGTCCGGTCGGCCCGAGCACCGGCCGACCGCCCCCTCGTCCCCCGTCGCCCCCGTGCACGCGGGCGGTGGCGGTACCGCGCACCTGGCCGGCGTGGACGCCGCCGAGGACGCCCGGGCCGCCGGCCCCGGCACCGGGCACACCGTGATCGGGCTGATCCTCGCCGCGGCCGCCGCGGTGGCCGTCGTACTCCGGAGTGTCCGCCGGAGCCGCGGGACGGACTGACGCCATGTCCGACCACGAACGTTCCTCCGGCAGCGGACGCCTGCTCACCGGCGTCGCCTGGGCCCTGCTGCTGCTCGGGCTGTGGCTGTGGGGGCGCGAGGTGACCGACGTACGCCACGGGATATCCGCGCCCACCACGGGCGACGTGGCGGCGGTCGGACGGCCGCCGGACGTACGGCTGCCGCCCGCGCACCGGCCGCTCGGCGCGGCCCTGCCGCAGCGCGTCGACATACCCGACCTCGGGGTGCAGGCGCCGGTGGTGGCGCGGGGCCTCGACGGGGAAGGGGCGATCGACCCGCCGCCGTTCGACCAGGAGGGGGTCGTGGGGTGGTACGCGGGGGGTGCGCGGCCGGGGGCGGCCGGGACCGCGCTGATGGTCGGGCACGTCGACACCGAGACCCGGCCCGCGGTCTTCTACAAGCTCAGCTCGCTCAAGCCGGGCCAGACGGTCCGAGTGATCCGCGACGACGCCAAGGTCGCCGAGTTCACCGTCGACGACGTCCAGGTCGTCGCCCGCGACCACTTCGACGCCCAACAGGCGTACGGCACCCGCGAGACCGGCCGGGCCGAGCTGCGACTGATCACCTGCGGCGGCACCTTCGACCGGGCGAGCCGCGGCTACACCGCGAACGTGATCGTCTCCGCCTACCTCACCGGAACCGGCCTCTGAAAGCACCTGGCCCGGTCGACGACCCGCTCCCCCCCAAAGCCGTCGACCGGGCCTGGTCCTCGACCGCGCGCGCACGGATTGCGGGAGTAACCCGGCGTCGCAGCGGGAGGCTTGGAAACCACGGTGGGTGAAAGGCTGGCCAGGGGCTGGGGCCGTACAGAAGACTCTAGAACGGATGTGCGCCGAGGCCTAGAGGTCAAATGACGCCAAGTCCCGCTCCGGTGGCTCTGCGTCATCCACGCTGGTGATACATGCTCCCGCCTACGGCGTCCTGCCGGGCGTCCGCTCCAGCTCCCGGCGGAGTGCGGCGTCGTCCGCGAGCCCCTGCATGACCGCGCCCGCGACCCGGTCCAGCGGCAGCCGGTGCCGCCGGGCGTGCCGGCGGAGCGCCTCGAAGGCCTGGTCGGCGGCGACCTGCCAGCGTTCGGCGAGCATGCCCTTGGCCTGCTCGATGCGCACCCTGCTGGACAGGGCCTGCTGCAACTGCCCGGACAGGGTGCGGTACCGGCTGTAGGTGCGGTGGTTCTGCAGACCGACGGCCGCCGCGTCCGCCAGCGCCTGCGCCACCAGCAGGTCCGCCCCGTTGCCCCCGGGCCCTCCAGCGTCCCCGGGCCGGACGGGCGGTGTCGGCACGAACACGTTGAGCGCGCCCAGGAGCGTCTTGTGGCGGCGCAGCGGCACCGCGTACGTCGTCACGATGTCGTGCCGCAGGGCCCGCTCGGTGAAGGACGGCCAGCGGGCCTGCGCGTGGGCCGCCCGGACCGACACCGGTGGCACCGGCTTCCCGGAGCCGTAACTCTCCAGGCAGGGGCCGCCGCCGTGCTGTGCCTCCAGCAGGTCGAGCGCCAGCTCCGGATGCCCGCTGCTGCCGGCCAGCGACACCGGCCGGTCGCCGTCGATGAGCATGACCCCGGCCGCCCGCGCGGCCAGCAGCTCCACGCAGTGGTCGGACATCCGTTGCAGGTAGGGCGCCGCCTCGAAGCCGTCGGTGAGCGTGTCCGCCGCCTCCACCAGCGCCGCGGCCAGCCGGATCTCCCTGGTGGTGTAGCGCATGCCGGAGCACTCCCCTTCTCGTGACGAGTGTGCTGAGCGCCGTTCTACAGGCGCGCGCGTACCCCTGCCCGCGGGGCCGTAACAGCTCTCGGACAAGGCTTCGACGACCTCGTGGGCGGTGCGAGGGGTGTGTCAGGATTGAGACTTGGAACGGTGCACCCAAGGGGGAGTTGGATGTACGTCAGCAGGGGGGCCGGAACACGGGCCTGCGCGGCGGTGCTGGGGGCGGCACTGCTGATCGCGGGCTGTTCCTCGGGCGACGGGGAGGGCAAGGACGACGAGGGCGCGGGCGCCGGAATCACCCAGCAGCCCAAGGGAACAGACCCCTTCTGGGTGAACCCGGACGGCAACGCGGCGGCACAGGTGGCCGCCTACGAGAAGTCCGGGAAGAAGACGGACGCCGAGCAGATCCGCAAGATCGCCGAGCAGCCGACCGGCGAGTGGGTCGGAGTGGAGAGCCCCGAACAGGAGGCGCGCGGTTTCACCGAGGCCGCCGAGAAGGCCGACCGCACGGCCCTGTTGGTCCTCTACAACATCCCGCACCGCGACTGCGGCCAGTACTCGCAGGGCGGTGCCGCCGACGGCGACGCGTACCGTGCCTGGATCGACGGCGTGGCCAAGGGCATCGGCAACCGGTCCGCCACGGTCGTCCTGGAACCCGACGCCGTACTGCACCTCGTCGACGGCTGCACCGGCGACGAGTTCCACGAGGAGCGCTACGCCCTCCTCAGCGAGGCCGTCGGCAAGCTCAAGGCCCTGAAGAACACCAAGGTCTACATCGACGCGGGCAACGCCGGCTGGGGCAACCCCGACGAGATCTTCGAGCCCTTGCGGCGCGCGGGCGTCGAACAGGCCGACGGCTTCTCGGTCAACGTCTCCAACTTCTACTCCACCGAGGACTCCATCGCCTACGGCAAGGACCTCTCCTCGAAGGTCGGCGACAAGCCCTTCGTCATCGACACCAGCCGCAACGGCAACGGCCCCTACGACGGCGGCGACGCCGACGAACGCTGGTGCAACCCGCCGGGCAGGGCGCTGGGGGAGAGCCCGACGACCAAGACGGCCGATCCCCTGGTGGACGCCTACGTCTGGGTCAAGCGCCCGGGGGAGTCGGACGGCGAGTGCAAGGGCGGCCCGAAGGCGGGCGAGTGGTGGGCGGAGTACGCGCTGAAGCTGGCGAAGGCCTCCGACTAGCGACCACATGACTGAGGGCGCCCTCCGCGACGGAGAGCGCCCTCAGTCACGTACGGAGAGCGCCCTCAAGCACGTACGGACTCGACCGCGCACAGCTTCGACCGCGCACAGCGTCGATCTCGACCACCTGCACCCGCACCCGCGTACGGACTAGGGCACCCTGACCCACTGCGCCTTGCTCGGTGTGCCCTGGTCGTCGTTCACGAACAGCATGTACCAGCCGGACTGGACCAGGTTCTTGTTCTTCGGCAGGGTCACCGTGATCCTGTCGCCGGAGACCTTGTAGTCCAGCGCGATGGAACGCTGGTCGACGTCCGTGACATGGGTCGAGGCGCTGGGCCGCATCAGCCGCACCGACTTGACCGTCGAGGCGTGCTGCGAGGTGAACGTCCCGGACTCGCCGCGCTCGATGGTCTGCGGCCCGCCGGAGAGCGTGGGCCGCGCGCCCTGGTACAGATACGGCGGCGTATAGATCTCGATCCGCTGCTCGAAGACGCCCGGCTTGGTGTTCGCCTTGTCCTCGTACAGCGAGTCCGACCCGAAGAACATCACCCGTCCGTCCGGCAGCAGCAGCGAACCGGAGTGGTAGTTCCGGCCCACCAGCGGATCGGCGACCTCGTCGAACGTGTTGGTGTCCGGGTGGTACATCCGCGCCTGGAGGATGTTGGAGTCACCGCGCCCCCGGTAGTCCTCGGAGCCGCCCGACACCAGCACGGTGTCGTCCGGCAGGACCGAGGCCTGCGCGTACCGGGTGCCCTTCTCCAGCGTCGGCCCGTCCACGAACCTCGGGCTGTCCGCCTTCAGATCGATGATCCGCGTCCTGGCGGTGGCGAGCTTCGACTCGCCGACCCCGCCGCCGCCGATCACCATGTACTTCTCGTCCTGCGCCGGCGGCAGCAGCACGGTCCCGGACGTCTCCAGCATGTTCGGGTCGCTCAGCCCGGGCAGCTTGCTGAACTTGTTGCTGTCCACGTCCCAGACGCCCGGGTCGCGGCCCACGTCGTCCGGCCCGTACCCCGCGTTCGAACCCGAGTAGAAGATCTTGCCGTTCTGCATCAGGAACAGCGCGGGGTAGGTCGGGAACTGGCGGACCTTGTCCAGGTACGTCCACTTCTTGGTCTTCGGGTCGAAGACCTCGTTCTTGCCCGGGACCAGCTGGCCGATGTCGTCGAGCCCGGAGACGCTGAGGATCCTGCCGTCGCTCAGGGTGGTGAGCGTCGGGTACCAGCGGGCCTCCTTCATCGGGTCGACCTTGATGTACTTCTCGGCGATCGGGTCGAACTCGAAGGCGTCCCGGATGCCCTGGAAGTCCTTCTTGTCGAGGGCGAGTTTCTGCGCGATGCCGTACGTGTTCTTGGCGTCGGCGCCGGACAGGCCCTGGACGGCGTAGTTGTCCTGGGTGCCCGTCTCGTACTTCGCGCCGCTCTTCTGCGCCTCGACGTAGATACGGCCGAGCCCCGGGGTGTTGCCCAGGAACGCGCCGGTGTTCTTGTCGAAGTTCTTCGTGGCCCGCTCGACGACGACCGGGTCCTTCGACACGAAGGTCCTGCCGTTCTCCTTGCCCACGAAGCGGGTGCCCGCGGGGAGGGTGATCGGCTTGTCCGGGTTCTCGTTGTGGACGATCATCAGGCCGCCGGCCTTGGTGACGTCACCCTTGAGCTTCTCGTACCGCTTGGTGCCGCCGGCGATCAGCAGATTGCCGTTGGCGAGCTGCGTGTGGCCGGTGCAGAACAGGTCCTTGGGCGTGGGGATCTTCTTGATGGTGCCCTTGACCGGGTCCCAGATCCGGGTGTCGAACTTCTTGTTGTCGAAGTTCTCCTGGTTGTTGCCGGACCCCGCGACGAGCAGCACCTTGCCGGTGCGCAGCACCGCCGCGTGGATGGTGTTCAGCCGGTCGCCCTTCGGGAACTCCAGGACGTCCCACTTGCCGTTCTCGGCTTTGTACTCGGGTCTGTTGATTTGGTACTGGTGGTATTTCTCGGTCCCGAAGCGGTAGAGCCACGGGCCGTTCATCCCGGCCAGCGCGAGCACCACCGCCGTGCCGATCGCGAGTCGACGGGCGCGGCGGCGGCCTGCACGGTCGTTCATTCCTTACGTCCCCCAAGTCCACCAAGGGCGATCTGCATGGTCTGGTCGCCCGTTTCGTTCGAGGCGGCCCAGCTCGGTTTGTGCTGGGGGGCGTGCGGGGCGGGCGTGCGCTGCGCGGGCAGCGGCTGCGGCTCGTAGGGCCCCGCGGGAGCGGCGGGCCGGTCGGTGGGGGGAGCGGGGTGCTGCCGCTCCGGCTCGGGCGCGGCGGGCTTCTTCCGCTCCTGGCGCAGCATGTGGCGCCAGGCGAAGATCGGCGTCGCGGTGATCAGCGTGGCGAACGACGCCCAGATGATCATCGCGGGGTGCGAGTGACCGAAGACGAACCCGGCGCCGATCGAGGCCGTGAAGAGGGCGATGAAGTACCAGTGGTAGCGGAAGGTGCCGAACCACCGGTCCGGGCTCGCCGAGTCGCCCTTGGGCGTGACCACGAACTTGCTCTTGCGCCGCAGCGCCGAGTCGACCAGCGCCTTCGCGTAGAGCGGCGCGGACAGCGCGGACATGACCATGCCGGCCACACCGCCGGAGCCCTCCGGCTCGTGCGGGGAGACGTTGTGACGGCGGTTCCAGACGTACAGGCCGATCTGGAGCGCGGACGCGTTGCCGTAGAGCATCAGCCACACGGTCGGGTCGATGTTCACGCCCGACGCGCCCAGGCCCAGGAACAGCGCGCAACTGACGGCCGCGAGGATCCAGTTGAGGGCGGACATCGGGTAGAAGATGATCATCATCGTGTAGTTGAAGAGCTTGCTCGGCGGCAGCGAGTACCAGCCCTTCCAGTACTGCTTGAGGATCGTCTCGTACGTCCCCCGCGACCAGCGCATCTGCTGGGTGAAGAAGTCCGTCCAGGCGCTGGGGCCCTCGCCGACCGCGAGGACGTCCGGGGTGTAGACCGAGCGCCACTTCTTGCCCGTCGCCGGGTTCTTGTGGCGGTGGATCTCGAAGCCGGTCGCCATGTCCTCGGTGATCGAGTCGTACAGCCCGCCGATCTGCTTCAGCGTCTTGATCCGCACGGCGTTGCTGGTCCCCACGAACATCGGGGAGCCGTAGGCGTTGCCGGCGCGCTGGATCAGCGCGTGGAAGAGGAACTGCTGCGACTCGGCGGCCTTGGTGACGAAGTTGTCGTAGTTGCCGTAGACCTGCGGGCCGATGACGAACCCGATGTTCGGGTCGCGGAAGAAGCCGAGCATCCGCTCCAGGTAGTTGGGCAGCGGTACGTGGTCGGTGTCGACGGAGGCGAAGAAGTCGTAGTGGTCGCCGTGCGCGTCCAGCCAGGCGTTGTAGTTGCCGTGCTTGGTCTTGGCGCGGTGCGGGCCCTTGGCCTGGTTCCACTGCGCGACGCCCTTGCGGGAGAAGTGGTACACGCCGAGGCGCCGGCAGACGGCTTTCACGTCGGGGTCGTCGCCCTCGTCGAGGAGCCAGACATGCATGAGGCCGCGGTGCCGGATCCGGACCGCGGCTTCCAGGGTCTTCGTCACCATCTCCAACGGCTCCTTGCCGGGCACGAAGGAGGTGAGGAAGGCCACTCTGGTGCCGGTCTCGGGCACCACCGGGATCGGGTCGCGGGCGACCAGGGTGGCATGCGCGTTCGACAGCACGTTCATGCAGCGGAAGAACTCGATCAGGCCGATCGACACGAGCATCACGATGTCGAGCGCCGGCAGCCAGGCGAACTCCACGTAGTCGCGCTCGGTCCAGTGCTCGGGCTGGAGCAGCCAGGCCAGCAGGACCAGCGAGAGCAGCGGCGCGGCGGCCAGCATCAGCGCGACCCTGATGCGGTGCGGTTCCTGCGAGATCAGCGAGCGGTACTGGACCCGGTACGGCTTGTCCGGATCCGGCTGTGTGAGGGGACCGGCCAGTCTGCTGTAGTGCTCGTAGTCGTACTTCGGAAGCGTTTTCTTGATACGGCGGAACGCACCGGTCCGGTGCGAAGGCACCCTGAGCTGGGTGGTTCGGGACGGGTCGAAGTCCTGCCGGGCGCCCGTCGGCGTCGACGTCATGAGTCATCCCCCCACACGCGGGAACGCCGCGTGTTTCGTCGGTTCCTTACGCCTGCTCGGATCCCCCTCGACCTTCACAGGCGTATCAGCGGTGGGTCGCAGTCACCACGTGCTCCACACTAACCAGACACGGAACTGCGACGTTCCGGTTGCATGATGCCCCCCTCGGCATCCGGTCACGAACGGGCCCCTTTCCCCGTACCAACCGGGCAACCGGCTCCTTGCCCCCCAACTACCGCGTATCGGCAGCATCTTGAAATCCAGGGTTCTACGGTGCTCATCATGATCGCAAGATGCGAAACGCAGTGTTTACCGGTCATACGCGTTCATTGTGGCGCCTGTGGGGACCTTGTGGAGTCATTGTGGACGGCGAACCGGTCGCCGGTCCGTCCGGAAAAGCGACAGGCCCCCCGCCTGGGCGGAGGGCCTGTCGTGTCGGTGCGCCGCCAGGGACTCGAACCCCGGACCCGCTGATTAAGAGTCAGCTGCTCTAACCAACTGAGCTAGCGGCGCGCGCTGACCTGCACAACCCTACCGGACCCCGCGGAGTGCTCAGGACCACCGGCGAGGCTCCGGGACCGGCCCGGGGCGGGCCGGCGTACATCATTCGGACCGTCAGCATGCGCGTCGGGACGACAGTTGAGAAACTGGCGAACGTGTACAGGTGCGGACATTTCCGTCTGGAAGGTGAAGGGAATCGGATGACGACTCCGGTCTTCGAGGAATTCGATCCCGTCGGCGACTGCGACTGCCCCGGATGCGTCCACTGGCGGCGGGTCCTGCCGGCCTCCCCGTCCTTCCCGGCCGGCCGTCACCCCGCCGCGCACCGGGCGGTGATCCTCGCCACAGCGGCTTCCGCTTTGCTCGTCTCCGGCCATGTGGCACCGGCCTTCGCGGCCCCCCACGCACCCGCCCGGCCGGGTGTTCCCACCGGCGACGAGCCCGAGACCCCGCAGGGCGGCAAGACCCAGCTGCACGGCCCGGTCGGCCGCCCGGCGGGGCCGGTGCGGACGCCCGAGACCACCCGGGCGGAGATCATCAGACGGGCCAAGCAGTGGGTCGCCGCGAAGGTGCCGTACAGCATGAGCGGCTACTGGTCCGACGGGTACCGGCAGGACTGCTCGGGCTTCGTGTCGATGGCCTGGAACCTGCCCGGAAACGAATGGACGGGCAGCCTCGACCAGTACGGCGTGCGGATCGCCAAGGACGATCTGCAGCCCGGCGACATCCTCCTCTTCCACAACCCCTCGGACCCCGAGCAGGGATCCCACGTCGTCATCTTCGGCGGCTGGACGGACTACACGCACACCTACTACACGGCCTACGAGGAGACCCGGCCCCACGCCCGCCGGCAGGCCACCCCGTACGCCTACTGGAGCCACTCCGACCGGTATCTCGCCTACCGGTACAAGGGGCTCGCGGGCGGTGCGCCGGGCACCGAACCGGACACCGCGAAACCGGCCGCCCCGGTGGCGACGCCGTTCCCGGGGGCGGCGTACTTCGGCCCGGGCGCCAACAACAAGCACGTCACCGAGCTCGGCCGGATGCTCGTCGAGCGCGGTGCCGGGCGCTACTACACCACCGGTCCCGGACCGCGCTGGTCGGACGCCGACCGCAGGGCGACCCAGGCCTTCCAGCAGGCCCAGGGGTGGCGGGGCAAGGACGCCGACGGGCTGCCGGGCGCGCAGACCTGGACGCTGCTGGTGACCGGGCAGGGCCGGGACGTCACGACCGGGGCGGCCGGCCCGCCGGCACCCTCCTCGCACGGAACGCCCTCCTCGCACGGCGTGCCCGGCTATCCCGGGCGGGCGCTGTTCCGGCCCGGGGCGAGCAACCCGTACGTCACCAGGCTCGGGAAACAGCTGGTGAAGAAGGGGTTCGGCAAGCACTACACGACCGGGCCCGGACCGCGCTGGGGCGAGGCGGACCGGCGAGGCGTCGAGGCCTTCCAGCGGGCTCAGGGCTGGCGGGGCGGCGCGGCCGACGGCTACCCGGGTCCCGAGACCTGGCGCCGGCTCTTCTCGTAGGCCCACCCATCGGCGTGGGGCCACCCACGCACCGTCATGGCGTATCTGGCGCGGAGGCTGGAGGCACGCATGAGCACGACCACGTCACACACCCCGGAGTCCGAGGGACCTTCCCGTCCCGCCCGGCTCATCCAGAACGAGGCGACCACCGAGATCCCGGTCCATCTGCTGTTCCGCGACGAACCCGACCCGGTGTCGGTCCCGCTGAAGCCGGCGGTCGTGGCACGGCGGCAGGGCACGGGGGAGCAGCCCCGCTTCCGGCGACAGCTGCCCGCCCCGCCCCGGCCGGTCGCGGAGGTCGACCCCGCGCTGACGGAACGGCCCGCGCGGGTGCTGCCCGGCACGGTCGGGGTGCTCGCCGGCGCCTGCGGGGCGGTCGGCTGCGTCGCCACCTCATGGTGGGCGGGCGCGCTGCCGCCACTCGTGGTGGAGGCGCTCGGGCTGCCGTCGTACGCCGGGGCGGGCCTGGGTCCCGCGCAGTGGGCGGCGTACGCGGGGGCGGGCGCCCTCGGGCTGTTCGGCTTCGGCGGGCTGGCCCGCGGGCGGACCGGACGGGCCTGGGTGCTCGGCCTGTTCGGCCGCTACCGGGGCACGGTCCGGCGCACCGGCCTGATGTGGGTCAACCCGCTGCTGCTGCGCCGCCGGGTGGACGTACGGCTGCGGCACTGGCGCAGCGAGCCGATGCCCGCGGCCGACGCGGGCGGGGTCGCGCTCCGGTCGGTGGTCCTGGTGGTGTGGCGGGTGCGGGACACCGCGCGGGCCACGCTGGGCGTCGAGGACCACGAGACGTATCTGCGCGAGTGCGTGGAGGCCGCGCTCGCCCGGGTGCCGGTGGAGATGCCCGGGTCCGCGCGGGGGCCCGCGGAGGCGGCGGGGGACGCGCTGACCCGGCTGGTCGCCGCGGACGCGGCCCCGATCGGCGTCGAGGTGTTCTCGGTACGGCCGGTCCGGGTGGAGTACGCCCCCGAGGTCGCGTCCGCGATGCACCGCCGGCGGATCGCGGCGCTGGACGCCCAGCACCGGTCCAGCGTGCTCACCTCGGTCGTCGACTCGGTGGAGGACACGGTGACGCGGCTGACCATGCGGGGCCTGGTGGAGCTGGACGACTACGAACGCAAGGCGCTGGTGAAGGACTTGACGGTTGCGTTCTGTGCGGGGCGAGGAGATCAGGGCCCCTGAGCCGGGCCGGGCGGGTGTACCGGGCCGGTGAACCGGTCTACGTGATTGGTATGGACATGTCCAACGGACGGCCATAATCTGGGGCTTGGTCTAGACCTACCTGCACTGCACCTGCACCTCCCCCACGTTCCCCAGGAGCGGCAGCATGCGCAAAAAGACCAAGTGGTACGCCGCCGCGCTCGGCCTCACGACGACCGGAGCCCTCGTGCTCTCGTCCCAGGGCGCGAGCGGACACGGCTACACCGACCTCCCCGTCAGCCGCCAGAAGCTCTGCCAGAACGGCTCCGTGACGAACTGCGGCAACATCCAGTGGGAGCCGCAGAGCGTCGAGGGCCCCAAGGGCTTCCCCTCGTCCGGGCCGGCCGACGGGCGGATATGTTCCGCGAACAACACGCCCTTCGCGCAGCTCGACAGCCCGAAGACGCCGTCCGGCGGCGCCTGGCCGACCACGAAGGTGTCGGGCGGCCAGAGCTACACGTTCCGCTGGCAGTTCACGGCCATGCACGCCACCACCGACTTCAAGTACTACGTCACCAGGGCGGGCTGGAACCAGAACCACAACCTGGCCCGCTCCGACCTCAACCTCACCCCGTTCCTCACGGTTCCCTACAACAACCAGCGGCCCCCGGCCACGCTCTCCCACAGCGGCACCCTGCCGTCCGGCCTGAGCGGCCGGCACGTCGTCGTCGCGGTGTGGACGATCGCGGACACGGCCAACGCGTTCTACGCCTGCTCCGACGTCACGTTCTGAGCTGCCCCGTGGGGGTGCCGGAACTCTGAGCCTTACTTGAGACAGGCCGGCACCCCCGGCGGGTACGTTCCCCACACGCCGCCGAACGTGACGGTGTACGAACTTCGGGGGACACCATGGAAGCGATCTTCTTCCTCGCGCCGATGCTCATGATCGGGATCGTGGGCTTCGCCGCGTTCGCGGTGATCCGTCGCGCCCAGGACGTCAGCAGAGCCTGGAACAGCGGCCTGACGGCCCAGGCGCGCTGTCTGCGGGCGTACACGACGACCAGCGGCGGCGGCGACACCTCCGTGAGGACGACCCTGCACCACGTCTACGAGTTCGTCACGTGGGAGGGCCGCGCCGTCCGGTTCGACGAGCCGGGCGGCTCAAGGACGACCGTCGAGGGCGACATCGTCATCGTGCACTACGCGGCAGACCGCCCGGAGCGGGCCACGGCCAAGCCGCCGGCCCGCGGGCAGCTGGCGGCAAGCACCGGCTGCCTGCTGGCGCTCCTCGGAGTGATCGCCCTGTTCTCCCTCGGCTTCATGGCCGTGGCGCTGGTGGCGTTCGTCTGACGGACGACTTCACGACCTGGGCTCCACATCTGACGGTATGTCAACTACCGTGCGCGGCCATGGAGTCCAAGGCGCGCACGGTGGCCGAGCTCGTCGCCGCCCGGTGGGGGGACCACCGGCCGGGACTGTGGTGCGGGGAGCGGGTGCTCACGCACCACGAGGCGGCGGCCGGCGCGGCGGCCCGCGCGGCCCTGCTGGCCGATCTGCTGCCGCCCCGCCCCCACCTCGGCATCCTGCTCGACAACACGCCCGAATACCCGCTGTGGCTGGGCGCCGCCGCCCTCGCACGCGCCGCCGTCGCCGGGATCAACCCCACCCGCCGCGGCCCCGAACTCGCCCGCGACATCCTGCACACCGAGTGCCGGATCCTGCTCACCGAACGCACCCACCTGCCCCTCCTCACCGGCCTCGACCTGCCCGGCGTGCACATCCTGGCGACCGACACACCGGAGTACGAGGACCTCCTCACCCCCTATGCGGACGCGCGGCCCGACGCCTTGCGGGCGCTGCCCGGCGACCTGCTGCTCCTCTACTTCACCTCGGGCTCGACCGGCGCCCCGAAGGCCGCGCTCTGCTCCCAGGGCCGGCTGGCCGCCGCCGGCCGCTCACTGGCCGACCAGTTCGCGGTCGGGCAGGACGACGTCCACTACGTCTGCATGCCGATGTTCCACGGCAACGCGGTCATCGCCGACTGGGCCCCCGCCCTCGCGGCCGGGGCGGGCGTGGCGCTGCGCCCGCGGTTCTCGGCGTCCCGGTTCCTGGCGGACGTACGGGCGTACCGGGCGACGTACTTCACCTACGTGGGCCGGGCGATCCAGTACCTCCTCGCCACCGAGCCACGCCCCGACGACCGGGACCATCCGCTGCGACTGGGCTTCGGCACCGAGGCGGGGGCGGTGGACGCGGCGGCCTTCGAGCGGCGGTTCGGGGTGCGGCTGGTGGAGGGATACGGCTCCTCGGAGGGCGGTGCGGCGATCCAGTGGCGGCCCGGCACCCCGCCCGGCGCGGTCGGCCCGGCCGCACCCGGACTCGCCGTACTGGATCCGGCCACCCGTGAGGAGTGCCCGCCGGCGCTCTTCGACCCGGCCGGGCGGCTGCTGAACGCCGACGAGGCCATCGGGGAACTGGTCAACCGCGGGCCCAGCCCCTTCGAGGGCTACTGGCGCAACCCGGACGCGGACGCGGCCCGGCTGCGGGACGACGGCTGGTACTGGACCGGCGACCTCTTCTACCGCGACCCCGACGGCTACCTCTACTTCGCCGGCCGCACCGACGACCGGCTGCGCGTCGACAGCGAGAACCTGGCCGCCGCGATGATCGAGAACATCCTCGCCCGGTACGAGGGCGCGGTCGCCGTCGCCGTGTACGCGGTGCCGGATCCGGTCACCGGGGACCAGGTGATGGCGGCGGTCGCCGGGGACTTCGAGCCGCGGGCCTTCGCGGAGTTCCTGCTCGCCCAGCCGGACCTGGGGACGAAGATGGCGCCCCGGTTCGTGCGGGTGGTGGAGCGGATGCCGGTCACGGCCACCAACAAGATCCACCGGGCGCGGCTCAGGAAGGAGGGCGTCCGGTGCGCCGACCCGGTCTGGTGGCGGCCACCGGGGGAGGAGACGTACCGGAGACTGACCCCACAGGACGTCGAAGGGCCCCTCGTTTCCACGAGAGGCCCCGCTTGAGGGGTGGGTGGCGAAGCCCCCACACCGCGCGGCATAGCCGCGAAGAACGACGAAGGCGAGGCCGGTTCGCGCTTTCCGCGAACACGCCTCGCCCTCGACACCGTGCGCCGCCAGGGACTCGAACCCCGGACCCGCTGATTAAGAGTCAGCTGCTCTAACCAACTGAGCTAGCGGCGCATGACTCTCGCCGACCACTCTCGGCGGTCGGCGACAGAGAAAATACTACCCGGTCCGTGGGAGTGCTCCGGACCATTTGTCGGGCGTCCGGAGCGTGCCCGGCCGACGCCCGGAACGGGGCTAGATCACCAGGGACAGCAGGACCGGAGCCGCCTCCCGGTTCAGCCGGTCCGCGGCCTGGCGCAGCCGGTGGGCGTGCTCGACCGGCAGGGACAGGGCCAGGCAGCCGACCGAGGAGCCCGCGGTGATCGGGACGGCCGCGCAGACCGTGCCGACGGCGTACTCCTGGAGGTCCAGGTGGGGCACGGTCGCCGGCTGGGTCTCCAGCCGGGAGAGCAGCAGCTTGTCGCTGGTGATGGTGCGCGAGGTGAGCCGGGCCATCTTGTGACGGGAGAGGTGGTCCCGGCGGCCGTTGTGGTCGAGCTGGCCGAGCAGGCTCTTGCCGAGCGCGGTGGCGTGGGCGGAGTAGCGGAAGTCGACCCACTCGTTGACCGAGGGGGTGCCGGGGCCGTCGGCGTACTGGCCGATGGTGACCTCGCCGTCCACGTACCGGCTGATGTAGACGGCGGCGCCGATCGAGTCGCGCAGCCGGTCGAGGGCGTGCTGGAGCCGCTCGCGCAGCGCCTCCTCGCGCTCCTGGGCGGAGCCGAGGCGGTTGAGGGCGGCTCCGGTGACGTAGGCCCCGTCGGTGACCTGTTCGACGTATCCCTCCCGGCGCAGCATCCTCAGGAGCGCGGTCAGTCGCTCCGGGCCGATGCCGGTCAGGCGGGCGAGACGGATGTCGGTGACTCCGGTGGTGTACCGCGCCACGGTCTCCAGGACACGCAGGGCGTCCTGGGCCGAGTGGTAGGGCGCGGTCGGCTCGTGCATCAGCGCCACGGTGTTCCCCCTGCGCTCGCTTCTTGGGCCGTAATCCGGACAGCGAATCACCTCCACGATAAGGGGCAAGAGGCTTGTAGTGAGCGGCCGTTGACGAGATTCCGCCGGTCGCGCAGCCCTCCCAGCAGGGGCTCGGGCGCCCTGGCATATGTCAGGGTCACGACCCGAGCCCCGGACCTCGGAGATTGAACGACGGTCACTTTTCGAGGTCAGAGCACCGCGCTCAGAAATTCGCGCGTCCGGTCCTTCTCCGGCTCGCTGAAGATCTTCTCCGGCGGTCCCGACTCGATGACCCGGCCCGAGTCGAACATCAGGACCTGGTCGGAGATGTCCCGGGCGAAGTTCATCTCGTGGGTCACGCAGAGCATCGTGATGTCGGTGGTGCGGGCGATGTCCCGCAGCACGTCCAGGACGCCCGCGACCAGCTCCGGGTCCAGCGCGGAGGTCACCTCGTCCAGGAGCAGCACCTGCGGCCGCATCGCCAGCGCCCGCGCGATGGCCACCCGCTGCTGCTGGCCGCCGGAGAGCTGGCTGGGGCGGGCGTCCCACTTGTCGGCCAGGCCCACCAGGTCCAGCAGCTCGCGGGCCCGCTCCTCCGCCTCGTCCTTGGACAGGCCGAGGACGGTGACCGGGGCCTCGGTGATGTTCCTCAGGGCCGACATGTTCGGGAACAGGTTGAACTGCTGGAAGACCATGCCGATCTTCTTGCGGATCTCGCGGACCTGCTTCTCCGGCGCCGGGAACAGCTGCTGTCCGTCGACGGTGATCGTGCCCTCGTCGGGCTTCGTCAGCGTCATCAGCAGCCGCAGGATCGTGGTCTTGCCCGATCCGGACGGCCCGATCAGCGTGACGTGCTTGCCCGCGTCGACGGAGAAGTCGAGGTGGTCGAGGACCGTGTTGTCCCCGAACCGCTTGGTCACCTGCTCCAGGCGGATCAGCTCGCTGCCGTCCACCGGCGGGTTGGCCCGGGCGTCGGGATCCTTCATGAGGGGGGAGTCAGTGGACAAGACGTCGCTCCAGGGCTCGCAGGAGAAGGGAGGCCAGATAGGACATGACGATGAAGGCCACGCCGATCACGGTCAGGGGCTCGGTGAACTGGAAGTGCTGCTGGGAGTAGAGCCGCGCCTGGCCGAGCATGTCCATCACGGTGATCACCATGAGGATCGGCGTGTCCTTGAGCATGGCGATGACGTAGTTGCCGAGCGCCGGCACCACGCGGCGGATCGCCTGCGGCAGGATCACCACCCGCCAGGTCCGGGCCACCGGCAGGTTGAGGGCGGTGGCCGCCTCCCACTGACCGGGGGGCACGGCCTCGATACCGGCCCGGTAGACCTGCATCGTGTACGTCGAGTAGTGCAGCCCGATGCCGATCACACCGGTGGTCAGCGCGGAGAGGGTCACGCCCCACTCGGGCAGCACGTAGAAGAGGAAGAACAGCTGCACCAGCAGCGGGGTGTTGCGGATGAACTCCGTGACCGCGCCGACCGGCCAGCGCACCCAGCGCGAGGGCGTGCGCATCAACAGCGCCCACACCAGGCCGACGACGAACGAGATCAGCGAGCCGAGGACCAGCGCCTGGAGGGTGACCTCCAGACCGTCCCAGAAGTACGGCATGAAGTCGCTGACGGCATCCCAGTCCCACTTCACGAGGCACCTCCGACTCCGACGCCGCCGCCGACCCCGGTCGTCTCGGCGCGCTTGGGCTCATCCGCGTCCGCCGCGCGCCGGGGCGCCTTCCCGACTCCTGCCTTCAACTTCTTCTCCAGTCCCCGCATCACCCGGGTGAGCAGGAAGGCGATCACGAAGTAGATCACCAGCAGATACGTGTAGATCTCCGCGCTCTCCTGGAGCGCGAGGCGCACCAGGTTGCCGCTGAACGCCAGGTCGCCCATGCCCATGACGGACACCAGGGCGGTGCCCTTGAGCAGTTCGATCAGCAGGTTGGAGAACGGCGGGATCATCTCCGGCACCGCCTGCGGCAGCAGGATCAGCCGCAGCCGCTGCCAGGGCGTGAAGCTGAGCGCGATCCCGCCCTCCTGCTGCGCCGGATCGACGGCTCCCAGCGCACCGCGCACGATCTCCGAGCCGTACGCCCCGTAGGTCAGTCCCAGCGCGAGCGTGCCCGCCCACATCGGCACCAGCTGCCAGCCGAAGGCGATCGGCAGCACGAAGAACGTCCAGAAGATCATGACCAGCGCGGACGTCCCGCGGAACACCTCGGTGTAGACCCCCGCGAGGAAGCGGACGATCCACAGCCGGTGGGTGCGGGCGACGCCGGCGACGAAGGCCACGGCCGTGGCGAGCAGCGAGCTGAACACCAGGAGCTGGACGGTGGTCCAGATCCCCTTGAGTACGAGTTCCCAGAGTCCCGAGGTCATCCGCTCGTCCCTCCGCACAGGTCCTTCGCGGTGAGGTCGGTCATCTCGGCCTCGGTGAACCCGAAGGGCTTGAGGATCCGGAACAGCTCGCCGCTCTTCTTCAGCTTCCGCAGCTCCACGTTGAACGCGTCCCGCAGATTGGTCTCGGTGGGCCGGAACGCGAACGCGCCCCCGTCCACGTGCGGTTTCCCGTCGACGAGCGGGGTGAAGGCCTTGGTGGCCTCGGTCTTGGCCGACTTCTTCACCACCTCGCGGGTGGTGAGCGCGGTCCCGGCGAAGACGTCGACGCGCCCCGCCTCGACGGCGTTCAGCCCGGCGACCTGGTCCGGCACGATCAGGATGTCGCCCTCCTTGTACCCCGCCTCGACGGCGTACTGGATCTCGGCGTACCCGGTGCCGGTGGCGAACTTCGCCTTCTTCTCGACGACGTCCTTGTAGTCGTGCAGGCCCTTCGGATTGCCCTTGCGCACGATGAACGAGTCGAGCATCTGGTAGTCGGGGTCGGAGAAGATCACCTGCTCGCAGCGCTCGGGATTGACGTACATCCCGGCGGCGACGACATCGAACTGCTGCGAGTTCAGACCCGGGATGAGTGAGCCGAACTCGGTGGGCACGGGCTGCACCTTGTCGATGCCGAGCCGCTTGAAGATCACCCGCGCCAGTTCCGGCGCCTCACCGGTCAGATTGCCGTCGCGGTCGATGTACCCGAAGGGAATCTCACCGGCGATTCCCAGCCGTACGACACCCTGCGCCTTCAGCCGGTCGAGGAGATCCCCGCCCTTCGTGGTCGATGCGGTGGCCACCCGCGAGCACCCGGCGGCGCCCAGCGCGCCGAGCGCCGCTACCCCCGCGAGCAGCGACCGGCGTGTGGTCCCGGACGTGTGTGTCCCATGTTCCAGTGGTGGAGCCATGGCGGCGCGGCTACCCGACCCCATGGGAGTTATTCCGATCGATTTCGGCCCCGATCCGTGACCAGGCCCCCTTGACCGACGAGAGACCATGGAACGCATGGCTGATCGCTACATCGAAATCTCGCTGGTCAAGCGCGGAATCACCGCCACGGCAAAGCTGCTCGACGATCGCGCCCCGATCACCTGCGCGATCGTCTGGGACGCTCTCCCCCTGGCCGGTGACGTCTATCACGCGAAATACGCACGAAACGAGATCTACGCCCTTTTCCCGCCCTTCGCGGCAAACGAACCACCGCTGGAGAATCCGACGGTCACCCCCATTCCGGGCGATCTCTGCTACTTCTCCTTCGCGGGCGCGGAACTGGGCACCGGGGCCTACGGCTACGACCGTGAGGTGCGCCCCGGCACGACCGTCGTCGACCTCGCCCTCTTCTACGAACGCAACAACCTGCTGCTCAACGGCGACGTGGGGTGGGTGCCCGGCATCGTCTGGGGACAGATCACCGAGGGCCTGCCGGAACTGGCGGAGGCCTGCAACGACCTGTGGCGGACCGGGGCGGCGGGCGAGACGCTCAGCTTCCGGAGGGCGTGACCCTCAGCCTCCGGAACCGGAGGGCGTGGCCCTCGCGCTCCCGGAGGACGTGGCGCCCGCCTCGTACAGCGTGTGCGCCGCCCGTAGCACCAGGTCGTCCCGGTGCCGGGCCGCCACCAGTTGCAACCCCACCGGCAGCCCGTCGCCGTCCGTCCCGACCGGGACGGACGCGGCGGGCTGCTGCGTCATGTTGAAGGGGTAGGTGAAGGGCGTCCAGCCCGTCCAGCGGCGGTGGCCCGAACCCTTGGGGACCTCGATGCCCGCCTCGAAGGCCGTGATCGGGAGGGTGGGGGTCACCAGCAGGTCGTAGGACTCGTGGAAGAGGCCCATCCGGCGGCCGAGTTCCATCCGGACGTCGACGGCGGCCAGATAGTCGAGAGCGGTACGGCGGGCGCCCTGGTCGCAGATCTCCCGCAGCCCCGGATCGAGCAACTCCCGCTGCTGCGGGCCGAGATGCTGGGTCACCCGGGCCGCGCCGCTGAACCACAGGGTGTGGAAGGCGTCCACCGGGTCGGTGAAGTCGGGGTCGGCCTCCGTGACATACGCGCCCAGGTCGGCGAGCCGCTCCACCGCCCGCCGGACCGCCGCCGCGACCGCCGGCCGCACGGCGACCTGGCCGCCCAGGGAGGGGGAGTAGGCGATGCGCAGGCCCCGTACCCCGCCCGCCAGGCCCGCCGTGAAGGAGCCCGGCGGCGGGGCGAGCGCCGACCAGTCGCGGGAGTCCGGGGCGCCGATGACGTCGAGCAGCAGGGCCGCGTCCGCCGCGTCCCGGGTCATCGGGCCCACATGGGCCAGGGTGCCGAACGCGCTCGCGGGATAGAGGGGCACCCGGCCGTACGTCGGCTTCAGCGCGAAGATCCCGCAGAACGCCGCCGGGATACGGACACTGCCGCCGCCGTCCGTGCCGAGGGCCAGCGGCCCCGCGCCCCGCGCCACGGCCGCCGCCGCGCCACCGCTGGAACCGCCCGCCGTACGGGTCGGGTCGTGCGGATTGCGGGTCACGCCGGACGACGGCGAGTCCGTCACGCCCTTCCAGCCGAACTCGGGGGTCGTCGTCTTGCCGAGGAACACCGCGCCGTGCTCGCGCAGCCGGGCCACGGACGGGGCGTCCTCGTTCCAACGGCCCTGCTCGGAAAGGGTCCTGGACCCCTTCAGGGTGGGCGCCCCGCGCAGCAGCAGGATGTCCTTCACCGTGACCGGCACCCCGTCGACCAGGCCGGCGGGCTCGCCTCGCCGCCACCGGTCCTCCGACGCCCGGGCCTGGGCGAGGGCCTCGTCCGCGGTGAGCCGTACGAACGCGTTCACCTCCGGCTGGATCCGCTCGGCCCGTTCCAGGGCCGCCCGGGTCGCGTCGACGGGGCTGAACTCACCCTTGCGGTAGCCGTCGAGGAGTTGTACGGCGGTCAGCCCGGTGAGGTCGCGATCCTGGCCCTGCTGCGTCATGCGCTCTCCAGCCGTGGGGAGTTCAGCGTCCGGGGACGTAGCCCCGCTTCTTGTCGACGACGTTCGTCAGTGCTCTGCCCGCCTCCCAGCGCCCGTACAACTCCACGAACTGGGAACCGAGTTCATCTCGCCAGCCGACCGTGTCGCCGCTCATGTGCGGGGACACGATCAGGTTCGGGACCTGCCACAACGGGCTGTCGGGGGTGAGGGGTTCGTCGACGAAGACATCCAGCGCGGCGCCGGCGATCCACCGCTTGGACAGCGCCTCGGCGAGCGCCTCCTCGACGACCAGCTGCCCCCGGCCCACGTTGACGAACCGTGCGGAGGGCTGCATGACACCGAAACGGCGGGCGTCGAACATGCCGTACGTCTGCTCCGTCAGCGGCGCCGCCGCGATCACCCAGTCGGCGCGGGCCATCAGCCGGTCCAGCTCCTCGGGACCGTGGATACCGGTGCGAGGGGTGCGCCCGACGAGCGCCGAGGTGATGCCGAGCGCCTTGAGGGTGGCGACGATCGCCCGCCCGATGGGCCCCGACCCCACGACGCACGCGCGGGTTCCGGCCACCCGTTGCGACTCGCGGTGCCGCCAGGTCCGCTGCCGCTGCAACTCCAGCGTCCGGGGCAGGTCCTTGGCCATCGCCAGCACCAGCGCGGCGACGTACTCGGCGATCGGCTGGTCGAAGACGCCCCGGGCGTTCGTCACCACCGTGTCGGAGTCGGCCAGTTCAGGACACATCAGATGGTCCACTCCCGCGCTCGCCGTGTGCACCCAGCGGGGCCGCGGCCCCTCGCCCGGCCAGGCCGAGCGCACCGCGTGCGAGGCGAAGTCCCAGACCAGCAGCACATCCGCGGACGGCAGCCGCTCGGCCAGCGTCGCCGGGCTCGCGTGCTCGATCCGCGCCCGGCCGGTCAGTCTGCCCAGACGCGGCAACGGATCGGCGTCGAGAACCAGGACGGTGGGCGAGGAACCGGACAGGGAGGGCAGGGAGGACGGGGAGGACGAGGAGGAGGGGGAATCGGATGCGGTCATTCTGGAGCCGTTTCTTCGACGGAGACAGCCGTCCGACATGGGCGGACATGAGCGGGTGACCGGGGTGTGACCTGGGCGTCACGAGGGCGGATTGACCACGCTCGCACCCGAACCTACCTTCGTCAACACGGGCTCGCGCACGGTCCGTTCCCCTCCCGCTTCCCACAGTGAGGCCGGTGCCTGCCATGGACGTTACTTTTCTCGGTGGCCCCCGTCCCCAGCGCGGCATCGGTGTCGTCGCTCCCTTCGATTTCGCCCTCGACCGCGAACTGTGGCGTTGGGTACCCGACGAGGTGTCCCTGCATCTGACCAGGACGCCGTACGTTCCCGTGGAGGTCAGCCTCGACCTCGCCCGCCTGGTCAGCGAGCACGAGACCCTGCACAACGCCGTCCGCACCCTCACCGCCATCGCCCCCGAGGTCGTCGCGTACGCCTGCACCTCCGGCAGCTTCGTCGGCGGGATCGTCGGCGAGCGGGCGATGTGCGGCGCGATGACCCGCGCGGGCGAACTGCCCTCGGTGACGACGTCCGGCGCCCTCCTGGAGGCACTGGCCGAACTCGACGTACGGCGGGTGGCGCTGGTGACGCCCTACACGGTGTCCGTCACCCGGGCCCTGGAGGAGTACGTGGCGGAGGCGGGCGTCTCCGTCGCCGGATGCGCGTACATGGGCCTGACCAGGCACATCTGGAAGGTTCCGTACCGGGACGTGGCCGACATGGCGCGCAGCGCGATGGGCGAGGGCGCCGAGGCGCTGTTCATCAGCTGCACCAACCTGCCGACGTACGACGTGATCCCCCAGCTGGAGGCGGAACTGCGGATCCCGGTGATCTCGGCCAACCAGGTCACGATGTGGGCAGCGCTGCGTCGACTGGGTACCCGGGCTGTGGGGCCGTACCAGGCGCTGATCGATCCGGCGGCACGGACCGGCCCCGTGATGCCCGACGTGCCGGGGCTGCCGGACACGGCGAGTCTGCCGCACACGGCGGCCCTCCCGGACACGGCGGGCCTGCCGGACGTGCCGGGGCTACCGGACGAAGAACAGCAGGAAGGCTGGACATGACCGCACTGGGATTCCTCTATCCGGGCCACTCCGCCGAGGACGACTACCCGCGCATCGAACAACTCCTCGGCAGCGACATCCGGCTGGAGCTGGTCCACACCGACATCGGTGAGGACGCCCACCGGGTCGACGCCCTGCTGGAGATGGGCTCGGCGTCCCGGCTAGCCGCCGGCGTCGAGGAGCTGCGCATGTCGGGCGCCGAGGCGGTGGTCTGGGCGTGCACCAGCGGCAGCTTCGTCTACGGCTGGGAGGGCGCCCACGACCAGGTGCGCGCCCTCGCCCGGGCGGCGGGCCTGCCGGCCTCCTCCACGTCCTTCGCCTTCGCGCACGCGCTACGGGAGATCGGGGTGGGCCGGGTCGCCGTGGGCGCGACCTATCCGGACGACGTGGCCACGCTGTTCGCGGAGTTCCTCACGGCGGCCGGCGCGGAGGTCGTGGGGGTTCGCGGGTCCGGGATCATCACCGCGGCGGAGGTCGGGACGTGGGAGGAGGAGGAGGTCTTCGCGCTGGCCCGCGCGGCGGACTCCGACGACGCGGAGGCGGTGCTCCTGCCCGACACCGCCCTCCACACCGCGGCCCACATTCCCTCCCTGGAGAAGGAACTGGGCAAGCCGGTCCTCACGGCGAACCAGGTCACGGTGTGGGAGGCCCTACGCCTGGCCGACCGACGGGTGAACGCCCCCGCCCTGGGAGCCCTCTTCACCCGAGAACCCCTAATCCAGTCCTGACCCTCCCCATCCGCCCCCCAGGGACCCCTGGGGGGCGCCCCTGGCCTTGGCCCTCGCCCCCACCCCCTGGGGCTCCGCCCCAGACCCCGACCCATGCCCACCCACCCCCGACTCAGTCGGCCGACCCCCCTGGGGCTCCGCCCCAGACCCCGGACCTATGCCCACCCACCACCCGCCTCGCCACCTCAAGAGGCGCACGACAAGGCCAAGCCCCACCCCTCGCCCTACCGAGCCGGGAGGCACGACGAGCTGCACGTCTGACCGTGCCGGTAGGCGGGGCTACTTCGGGTTTCCCCGGGCCGGGAGGCACGACGAGCTTCGCATCTGACCGTGCCGGTCGGTGGGGGTACTTCGGGTTTCCCTGGGCTGGGAGGCACGACGAGCTTCGCGTCTGACCGTGCCGGTAGGCGGGGCTACTTCGGGTTTCCCCGGGCCGGGAGCCAAGCCGAGCATTGCGTTCGACCGACGGTCGCTCCGGGAGGCAAGCCTCGCCTCTTGTCCGGCCGGGTCGGAAGCTCGGGAGGAGTGGAGCCGACGGTCACTTCTCGGTCGGCCGAGGTGGAGGCGAGGGTTGCCTCTTGGTTGGCCGAGTCGGGTGGTGGGTGGGCATAGGTCGGGGGGCCGGGGGCGGAGCCCCCGGTCGCGGGCCGCACCGGCGCCGGGCTCCCAGGAATAAACGGGGACAGCCTCCTGTTAACCCAGCGCAGGACAGCGCATGGTCGAACAACAGGAGGCAGCCACCGTGACCGCAACGGCAGACGAGACCCGGGGAACAGCCCACGGCACCGCCCCCACCCCCCTCTCCGTACTGGACCTGGTCACCGTCGGCGCAGGCCGCACCGCCACCGACGCCCTCCGCACCAGCGTCGACATCGCCCGCCTCGCCGAGTCCCGCGGCTACCACCGCTACTGGGTCGCCGAACACCACTCCATGCCGGGCGTGGCGTCGAGTTCACCCGCGGTGATCCTCGCCCACCTCGCCGCCCACACCACCCGCATCCGCCTCGGCTCAGGCGGCGTGATGCTCCCGAACCACGCCCCACTGGTGATCGCGGAGCAGTTCGGCACGCTGGAAGCGATGGCCCCGGGCCGGGTAGACCTCGGCCTCGGCCGCGCCCCCGGCACCGACGGCGCCACCGCCGCCGCCCTCCGCCGCACCGAACGCCTGAACGAAGGCGCCGACGACTTCCCCGAGCAGCTCGCCGAGCTGATCCGCTTCCTGGACGACGACTTCCCGGACGGCCACCGCTACCGCCGTATCCACGCGGTACCCGGCCCGATCCAGGCGACCTCCCCGGGCGGCGTCCAGGATCCGCACCGGCCGCCCGTCTGGCTGCTCGGCTCCTCCGGCTTCAGCGCCCGCCTGGCCGGCTCCCTCGGTCTGCCCTTCGCCTTCGCGCACCACTTCTCGGCGCAGAACACCATCCCCGCGCTGGACCTGTACCGGGAGTCGTTCCGGCCGTCAGCGGCCCTGGCCGAGCCGTACGCCCTCATCGGCGTCTCCGCCCTCGCCACCGAGGACGAGAAGGAGGCCCGCCGCCAGGTGAAGGCCGCCGCGCTCAACATGATCCGGCTCCGCACCGGCCGTCCCGGGCTCGTCCCCACTCCGGAGGAGGCCGAGGCGTACGAGTTCAGCGCGATGGAGCGCGACTTCATGGACTCCTGGAACGCCAACGTCATCCACGGCACCCCCGACGAGGTCCGCTCCGGCCTCGACGACCTCCACAAGCGCACCGGCGCCGACGAGCTGATGATCACGGGCAACGCCCACAGCGGCGACGTACGCCTGCGCTCGTACGAACTCATCGCCGACGCGTACGGACTCCCGAAGGCCTGAGCGAGGGGGACCCTCAGCGGCTGAGGCCCTCAGGACCGGAGCGCTGACGGCCTCAGTGCCCCGGCGAAAGCGACTCAGCGACTCAGCGCCCCGGCGGCAGCGACTCAGTCCTGCCGCGCCTCCGTCAGACCCGTACCCCCGTCAGACCCGTACCCCCAGCAACCCGGAGATCCGGTCCGGCGACACTGGTCGCGAGTACAGCCACCCCTGGCCGGTGTCGCACCCGATCCGCCGCAGCCGGGAAGCCTGCGCGGACGTCTCCACGCACTCCGCGGTGACCGTCAGGCCGAGCCGGTGGGCGAGCTGGATCATCGCCTCCACGACGACCTCGTCGGCCGGATTCGGCGGGACGCCCTCCCCCTCGTACTGGAAGCCCCGGACGAACGACCCGTCCAGCTTCAGCACCGACACCGGCAGCCGGCTCAGATACGCCAGGTTCGAGTAGCCGGTGCCGAAGTCGTCGATCGCGATGCCCACGCCCATGTCGCTGAGGGCCTGGAGGGCCTGGAGGGGGCGGCCCGCCGAGCCCATCACCGCCGACTCGGTCAGTTCCAGTTGCAGCAGCCGCGGTTCCAGCCCCGTCTCCGCGAGGATCTGCGCCACGTCCGCGACCAGGTCCGAGTCCCAGACCTGACGGACCGCCACGTTCACGCTCACGAAGATCGGCGGCTCGTCCGGGTGGTCCAGCTGCCACTGCCGTGCCTGACGGCAGGCGGTGGCCAGCACCCAGCGGCCGAGCTGCACGATCGAGCCGTCCTCCTCGGCCAGTCCGATGAACCGATTCGGCGTCAGCATGCCGAACTGCGGGTGATTCCAGCGGACCAGGGCCTCGACACCGCGCAGCCGGCCGTCCTCCATGCAGACCAGCGGCTGGTACTCCAGCACGAACTCGTCGCGCTCGATCGCCGGGCGGAGTGTGGAGGCGAGGGCCTGGCGGGTGACGCGGTGGGCGTTGCGCTCCGGGTCGAAGAGGGTCCAGCGGGCCTTGCCGTCGGCCTTCGCCCAGTACAGCGTGGTGTCGGCGGCCTGCATCAGTCCGGTGGCCGAGGTCCCGGCCGCCTGGCGTTCCACCACGCCGATCGAGGCCGACACCGACATCCGCTGCCCCGAGAGGTCGAAGGGGGCCTGGACCGCCTCCAGTACGGCCTCGGCGAGGTCGGCGAGCTGCTCCGTGCCGGTGGAGTCCTCGACGAGCAGGGCGAACTCGTCGCCGCCGAGCCGGGCGACCAGCGGGGCGGTGGCCCTGCCGTAGCCGGCCTCGTCGGCACAGCGCGTGAGGCGTTCGGCGACGGCGGCCAGCAGCCGGTCGCCGACGCGGTGGCCGAGGGTGTCGTTGACGGCCTTGAATCCGTCCAGGTCCAGGTAGCACAGCCCGATCCGGCCGGTGCCGCTCTGCTCGTACGAGTCGGCCTCCAGCGCGGCCGAAAGTCGCTCGAAGAACAGGGTGCGGTTGGGCAGCCGGGTCACCGGGTCGTGCATCTGCAAGTGCCGCAGCCGCGCCTGGAGTTCCCGCCGGGCGCTGATGTCGGCGACCGACACCAGGACCCCGGGCTCGCCCCCCACCAGGGGGGAGACGGTGACCTGCACCCACAGGGAGTGCCCGTCGGGGTGCTTGAGGCGGCGGGTGCAGCGCAGTTTCGCCTGACGGCCGCGCAGCACCTCGCGGTAGGCGTGCCAGGTGCGGGCGTCCGAGGCCAGGTCGACCAGGTCGGCGGCGGCCCGGCCGGTCAACGACGCGGCACCGGTGCCGAGCAGCGTGCCGAACGGCTCGTTGGCGTCGAGCACCAGGCCCGCGGGGTCGACGACCGCCATCGCCAGGGGCGCCGCGGCGAACGCCGAACGGTAGGAGACGGCCTCGCCGGACGGGTCTCCCGTACCGGGAGACGTGCGGACATCACTCTCTGTTACGGCTGACCCGTCGGCGTCTGCCGCGGGCGTCGGCCCTTCGGACGTTCCGCTCACCGCTCGCTCCCGCAGTGCATTCGATCGCTGTCCGCCAGGAAAGTGTGCCGATCATAGAGGCTGGCCCCGGGCCCTTCCAGCCACTGTCCAGTGTCCCGGAACAACCGGCCTTTCTGACAGATCGTTTCTGCACGCGTCTGGACAGGTGTTTTTGGCACCTGACCAGTTGTGACGTTCCGTGAGCGATTCGGGGGTGTCGATCCTGACGGTTCTTCACTCCTCTCACTCGTCTGGTGCAGACAAACAAGGCGTAGTACGACAATTGCCCACAGTCTGGGTGCGGTGTCCCGTGAACCGCACCCGGAGGTCCCTGTGCCGCGTCCGTTCCCGCGCCCCCGACTGCGCAGTACGGCGGCCGTGTTCACCACCCTGTCGGCGCTCGCCGCCACCTCCCTGGTGACCGGGCCCTCGGTCGCCGAACCCTTCGCGGCGACTTCGTGTGCCCTCGCCCGCACCGGGGCCCACCACTCGGAGGGCCTCGACACCTGGAACGCCGCCTATCCGCGCCCGGCCCGCTCGCTGGACGCGGTGATGGTGTTCCTGTCCTTCCCGGACTCTGTCCCGCTGACCACGCCCGACGAACTGACCGCCGACCACTTCCCGGCCACCAGCCGCTTCTTCGAGCGGGCCTCCTACGGCAGGTTCGCCCTGCGCCCGCACCCGCTGCGGGACTGGATCCAGATGCCGCAGCCCTCGACGGCGTACGCCATGCAGCGCGACTGGAGTGCCGCGCACCGCGCCGCCTATCTGCGGGACGCCCTCGCGGCGGTGGACGGCCAGGTCGACTTCTCGCGCTACGACATCGTCTACCTCGTCGCCGACCCGGACGCGCCCGGCGTGGACTCCGACGCGACGAAGGTCGTCAACCTCGACACCCCGCTGCGGGCCGACGGCACCGACATCCGACGGGTCGTCACGGTGTTCGAGCAGCATCCGCCGGACCGGCTGGTGCTGGCCCACGAGACCGGGCACGTCTTCGACCTGCCCGACCTCTACCACCGCCCGGTGGACGGCAAGGGCGACTGGGACACCTACGTCGGCGACTGGGACCTGATGGGCAGCCAGTTCGCGCTGGCGCCGGACCTGTTCGGCTGGCACAAGTGGAAGCTCGGCTGGCTGGAGTCCCGCCAGGTGGCGTGCGTACGGGGGCCCGGGCCGACCCGGCTGACCATGGAGCCCCTCGGCGCCGGACCGGGCGTCCCGGCCGTGGGCGCCGCCGGGGCGCCGGCCTTCGGACTGGGCCGGGGCACCAAGCTCGCGGTCGTCCGCACCGGGACCGACAGCGCGCTCGCCTTCGAGGCGCGCGGGCCGGTCGGCAACGACACCGGGGTGTGCGCACCCGGCATCCTCGTCTACCGGGTGCGCAGCGGCGCCGCGTCCGGCGGAGGGCCGGTCGAGGTGATCGACGCCCACCCGCGCAGCGAGGCCTGCTGGGAGACGTCCGTCTACCCGCCGCTCGCGGACGCCCCGGTCGGCGTCGGCGAGAGCTTCACGGTGCCGGGCGAGGGCGTACGGGTGGAGGTGGAGGGGCGGACCGTCTCGGGGGCGTGGACCGTGAAGATCACGGCCGGCTAACCGCGGACAGGCGCCCACGCGAAAGGCCCCTCGCTCGCGCGAGAGGCCTTTTCGTGTCGGTGCGCCGCCAGGGACTCGAACCCCGGACCCGCTGATTAAGAGTCAGCTGCTCTAACCAACTGAGCTAGCGGCGCCTGCTGACGTCGTAGACCTTAGCACCCTGATCGGCGGGAGGAAAAATCGATATCCGCACGGCCGCACGGGCCGCCCGGACGGCCGCCCAGAGCAGGATCTCGGGGCCCGGCAGCCAGGGGCGACGGGTGTCCGGGGCGACCAGCCAGCGGCAGCCGGACGGGGTGTCGGAGCCCGTCGCGCCCATGGGTGCGGGGAGGGTCACCGCGTCGCCGGTGCCGTGGCACAGCAGGGGCGGGACGATCCCCGTGCGCCCCGGCTCCTCCCAGTGCAGCAGCGAGGGCAGCCGCTGGGCCGTGCCGGGGGCGGCGAACAGCAGCATCCGGCCCCGGAGCGCCGCGACCGGCCCCGATCCCGGCCCCTCGTCCCACAGCCGGTCGAGGATCCGGCGGCCGAAGATCGCGGGGGCGCTGACGATGTCGAAGGCGGTGCCGCAGGGCAGCACGACCGGGGCGTCGGGCCGTTCCTCCCAGAGGGCCAGGGTGCTCCGCGGATACGTTCCTGCCGAGGCCAGCCAGGCGGCGCCCTCGGCGGTGACGCCGGCGACGTCGAAGCGAGCGGAGTCGGTCTCTTCGCGCATGCTGCTCATGGCATCTACATCTACGGGCTGTGAGCGGGTGGTATCCCAGGGTTGCCGGAAACGGGGACGGGGAAGGACGGGAGGGAGTATCTTGCCCACCTGGCATATGCCGGGTGGTGAATGCTCGGGGAAAGCGCCGTGAGTGCGCCGGGTGCGCGCCCGCGCCCGTGTCTACACCGGGTCGGCGTGCCCCGGGCCCTCGGCGCCGCGCAGCAGATCCCGGCCGAACTCCACCATCTTCTTCGCGTAGTCCTCGGTCCACTCGGCCCGCGCGGCGATGTCCGCCGACGTCAACCGGTCGAAGCGGCGCGGGTCGGCCAGCTGGGCCGCCGCGATGGCCTGGAACTCCACGGCCCGGTCGGTCGCCGCACGGAACGCCTGCGTCAGCTCCGTCGCCCGGGCCAGCAGATCGCGCGGATCGTCGATCGACTCCAGATCGAAGAAGTGCTCGGGGTCGTCGGCGACCTGAGCGGGCTCGAAGAGCAGGGGCGCGGGGCGTAGCCGCGATTCGTTCCGACGCGGCGTGGGCTCCGCCATGTCTTCTCCTCCTCGTACGTCACGGACGACCCGTGGGTGAGCGGGCCACCGTCCATTGTCCCGTGCCCGCGCAAGAGGGCCCGGGACACATGCCTCCGGCGCTCTCAAGGTCTCCAGGCCACGCGATGTTCCCCGAGATGCGCCAGCACCGCGTGATTCGCCTCCCAGCCGTCCGGGAACTTCACGACCGTGCCCAGCTGGACGGGTTCCGTCGACGGGTAGTCGTCGAGGAGGTCGGTGACTCCCGCGCGGCAGACCACGATGCAGGCGTGCCGGTGGCGGGAGGTCAGGACGCACAGGCGGCCCGTCTCCAGGTGGAAGGCGGTGGCGTCGGGGCGGCCGGAGAGCGGGTGGAGGACGACCGTGACGTCGTACTCGCGGCCCTGGAGGCGGTTCGCGGTGTCGACGGTGACGTCCGTGACACCCAGGTCGGCCAGCGCCGCGCGGACCGCCGCCGCCTGGTCCCGGTGGGCCGTGCCGACGGCGACGCGGTCGGCGGTCAGGGGCGTGGGATCGGGGGAGCGCTCCGAGGTGGCCGCCCCGCCCCGGTCGAGCAGCCGCCGTACGACCGTCGCCACCGCCCGCACCGCCTCCGGGTCCGTGCGCGGGGTGTGCCGGGCGGGCAGCTCCAGCAGGCCCCAGCCGGACACGGCGGCCTCGTCGATCACCCGGTCGGGGCCGGAGCCGTCGCCGGGGACGGCGAGGGTGAGCCGCCGGTCGCCGTGGCCCGTGCCGCTGCGGAAGGGTGTGTACGGGTAGAAGGCGTCGGAGACCAGGGGCGCGGCCGAGGCCGGGAGCCGCCAGGACACCGGCAGGCGGTGCTGCGGCAGCTCGGGGTTGTGCGCGAGCAGGGTCGTCACGGCGGAGCCCGAGGGGTCGTACGACAGGCCCGCCCACTGCTCGCTGCCGACGATCGCGAACGGGTCCAGCTGGCCCGGGTCGCCCACGAACAGCGCCCGTTCGAACAGCCCGGCCACGGCCAGCAGCGCGTCCGAGCGCATCTGGTAGGCCTCGTCGACGATCGCGTGCCGCCACGGTTCGTCGACCTTGACGTGCCCCCACTTGGCGGCCGTGGAGATCACGACCGAGAGGCCGGTGAGGTCGCCGGCTTTCGCCGACTTCCGGACGTTCGGCAGGTCGTCCAGCGCCTTGTCGTACGGGTCGGCGTCACTGCTGTGCAGGCGGCCCACCGGCAGGTCGGGGTTCTTCTCCGCGAGCCGCAGCACCAGGTCGTCGACCTGGGCGTTGGTCTGCGCGACCACCATCAACGGGCGCCCCGCCTCGGCCAGTTCCAGCGCCGCGCGGACCACGAGCGTGGACTTGCCGGCACCGGGCGGGGAGTCGACGACGACACCGCGCGCCGAGCCGTGCAGGGTGTCGTGCAGGATCGCCCCGGTGGCGCGGGCGGCCTCGGCACCGGGGTCGAAGGGCCGGGCGGTCACAGGACGTCCTCGTCGGTCGGGGGGTCGGCGATCTCGGGCACGGCGGCCGTCCCGCCCACCGGCTCACCGGGGGGTCCGCCGTGGGTCCACGGGGTGTCCTCCGGGTCGGGGAGCTTCGCGCCGCCGCGCTGCTCGTGTTCGAAGAGCGTGAAGCAGACCGGGTCGCCCTTCTCGGGCACGGATCCGGCCTCGGGCTCCTTGCCGCGGCCCATCTTGTCGACGATCCGCAGCACCAGCAGGGCACCCTCCTCCTCGTGCGCCACGAACTCGGCGGCCTGCGGCTTGCCGCCCAGCGAGCGGTACACCTTGACCCGCTCGGCCAGGTGCGGCCGGTCGTCCGTGCGCACGGTGACCAGGGGGCGGGGGCTGGGCCGCTTGCCCTCGCTGTACGCCATGACGACATCGGTGACCTCGCCCGCGAACGCCTCCCCGGCCAGCCGCCGGCCGGCCATCACCAGCGGGTCGTCCAGGGCCTCCTGCGCCTCCAGGCGGGCCTGTTCGCGCTCGCGCGCGGCGAGCTTGTTCGCGGCGGTGACCGCGTCGTCCCGGCGCGGCTGCGGGGGCTCGCCCGCCAGCACCCGGTCACGGTGGCCGGTGAACGACCAGCGGTCGCGCGTCCACCGCTCCTCTACGTGTGCACCCGCGGGCAGCGCCCGCAGCAGGTCCAGGCCGCGCCACACGGCGTCCCAGGTGGGCCGCGTACGGCTCGCCACCAGGGCGCGGATCTCCTGTTCGGCGGCGGTGAGGACGCCCAGCCGGTCGTCCGCCTGCAGTCCGTCCTCGGCGGCGGCGAGGGCGGTGCGGGCACGGTCGTAGCGCTCGATCGCGGGCGCGAGCAGCTTGTTGTCGAACGCCGGGTCGGTGGCCGGGCCCGCGGGCGGGCACAGCAGCTGGCCCCGGGTGTCCCGGAGCAGCTCGGCCCGGAGCGCGGTCTCCGCGCCGGACATCCCCTCCGGCGGATCGATCCAGGCGAGCAGCGCGCCCAGATGCTGGTCCTCCAGGGTGGACTGACCGGTCGCCCAGTGCCGGGCCAGCAGGTCCGTCATGGCCGGCAGCAGGGAGGAGCCGGGCACCCGGGCACGCTCCCCGAAGTGGGTCAGCCAGCGGCCGAGCAACGGCAGCGCGGGCGGCGCGGGATACGGGTTCTCCGGGTCCTGTTCCGCCGTACGCCGAAAGCGCATGGAGCGGCCGAGCAGCCGGACGAACTCGATGCCCGCGCGGCTCGGCAGGATCAGCTGCGGGGCGTCCGCGCACAGTTCGACCTCGACCTTGACCCGCTTGCCGGTCTCCGGGTCGGTCTCGGTGCGCTCGGCCGCCTCCACGGCCCCGGCGAACGAGTCGATGTACGGCAGGACGACATCGGCCAGTTCGGCGAGGAACGCGAACCGCAGGTCACGGTCGCGGGGCTGGGACACGGCCAGCAGGTGCGGGGCGTCCCGGTCGGTGCCGACCAGCGCGCCGAGCGGGGCGCCGGCCTCACCGGCGGTGGTGAGCGGCACGAGGACGAGGGGATGTGCGGACAGCCGCCGGTGCCGGACGGTGGCCGCGGGCTGGGCGCGGCCGGTGCTGACGGCTTCGAGGCGGGCGAGGGTGGAGATCAGCGACATGTGCTCAGACCCCCGTGCCGAAGGGGTCGGCGCTGCCGAGGGGCCCGGCCGCGGCCCCGGCGAGCGCCGCCGCCCGGCCCAGTGCCTCCGACCGCAGCTCCGCCGCCCGGCGCAGCGCCGCCACCGTCGGATCGGCCGGGTCGCCGCGCTTGCCGCGGGCCGCCGCCAGGACGTCCTCGACCGTCGTCAGACCGCCGAGTTCGGCGCGCACCGAGCGGCCCAGGGACGTCACCGCGCCCTCGGCGCGGGAGCGGTCCCGGCAGTGGAAGGCCAGCTCGCACGCGGACAGGCACTCGGGCGCATAGGTCGCCGGGACCGATTGGACCGCGGCCGTCAGCTCGTCGGCGGGCAGGTCGGGGGAGAAGCAGGTGCCCTCGGGGAGCGCGTCGGCGATGTCCTGGACGCGGGTGAGGCGGGCCAGCTGACGGGAGGTCACCGCGCGCTGCTTGCGGACGTCGACGGCGGACGCGGTGGCGAGGTTGGAGAAGTCCTTGGGGCAGACCAGGAGGACGTGGTGCCGTACGCGCGGGGCGGGGGCCGCCTCCTGGGCGAGGCGCGCGGCCACGTCCTCCAGGGCCAGCACGTACACCGCCGCCTGCCGGGCGGCGGCGCCCACCTTGGCCGGGTCGGCCGAACCGTCCAGCATCGGGAAGGACTTGATCTCCACGACCGTCCAGCTGCCGTCCGGGTGCACGACCACCGCGTCCGGCTCCAGGAAGGCGGGCGAACCGGCGACCTCCAGGGCGAGCATCGGGTGGTCGAGGAGCGCCCAGCGGCCCGCCGCGGTGGCGTCGCGCAGGGCGAGGGCCGTACGCGCGCTGCGGCCCTCGGGGCCGATCGCGGCGAGGTCGGGCACCTCGGCGTCCGAGGGGGGCTCGGCCTTCCGGTCCAGCTTCTCGTGCACCAGCCGCAGCAGTTCCGCGCCGCCGTCCGCCTTGACCCGCTTCTCGAACGCGTTGCCGCGGGTCAGCGCGAACTGGGACTGGCCGAAGGCGGAGGGCGAGCCCAGCGCGTCCGCCAGCACCGCCTTGTTCACCCCGGCGCCGTCGAGGATCGCCCGCCGCCGGCAGCCCGGGTTGGCGGCGAGGGCCGCCAGGGCGCGCGCGTCCAGCGCCTTGGCCGGTACCTCGGGGCCGCGCAGCTCAGCGAGCCGCTGCCGGAGCCCCGTCTCCCGCGTCCGTGGGAGCGGTACTCGGCTCGGCTCCGCCTGCGAACTGGGACTCGCGCTGCCGTGGGATGTGCTCACTCGCGGAAGTCTGGCATCCGTCACTGACAATCGAGGCCGGAGTGCCGGGAGAGTCCGCCGCGACGCCCGGGAACAGCGCCTCGATCCGCGCCCGCAGCGGCACCGTGACCCGTGCCGCGTACCGCGTCACATGCGGGGCGAGCAGCAGGCCGACGCCCATCACGGCCGCGCCCGCCACCGCGTCGAGGAAGTAGTGGTTGGCGGTGCCCATCACCACGATCGTCGTCACCAGCGGATAGACGACACCGGCGGTCTTCGCGGTCCGGGTCCGGCCGTACTTCCACAGCATCACCCCGCACCACAGGGCCCAGCCCACATGCAGGCTCGGCATGGCCGCGTACTGGTTCGTCATGCCGCCCATGCCCCGCGGTGCGCTCGCCTCGCCGCCCCACCAGCCGTACGAGCTGTACTGGGCCATCGTGTCGACGAAGCCGTGTCCCGAGGAGAGCAGCCGGGGCGGGCAGGTCGGCAGCAGGGTGAAGCCGATCAGGCCGATGAACGTGGACGTCATCAGCCAGGTGCGGGCCGCTCGGTAGCGCACCGTACGGGACCTGAACAGCCAGATCAGGATCGCGGGCGTGACCAGGTAGTGCAGCGACGCGTACCAGAAGTCGGCCGGTACGCCGATCCACGCCTCGCTGGTGAAGAGCCGGTTGAGCGGGTGCTCCGCGTTGAGGTAGAGGACCTTCTCGATGCGCAGGATGGCCAGACCGTGGTCGACCGCGCTCGTGACGTCCCCCCGGGCGAGCAGCCGGCCGGCGGAGTAGCAGGCGTACACCAGCAGGAGCAGCGGCAGCTCGGTCCACCAGCGCAACCGGGTGTGCGAGGCCGCCTCGATGCCTGGTGTCTCGGTCTGCGGCATCCGATCGCCCTCCCCCTCGTCGCGCGCGTCCGGTGGTCCCGTCCGGGCGAGCCACTTTACGGCGTGTGCGCGTACCCCCGTGGCACGCCCCCAGCCCTCAAAGACGCAGAGATCGCCCACCGGGTTGCCCCTGTCCAGCGTGCGCGATGATGGAGGGGTTCCGCCTCTGATTTCTCCCGGGAGGGTCCCTCATGGCTTCGCGCATCCTGCTGGCCCGGCACGGACAGACGGAGTGGTCGCTGTCCGGCAAGCACACCGGCAGGACCGACGTACCGCTCCTCGAAGAGGGCCGGCGCGGCGCCAAACTGCTCGGCGAGCGCCTGTACCGGGCGCCGTACGACGGGCTGGCCGGGGTCGAGGTGCGGACCAGCCCGCTGGTCCGCGCGCGGGAGACGTGCGAACTCGCCGGCTTCGGCGAGCGCGCGAGCACCTGGGACACGCTCATGGAGTGGGACTACGGCTCCTACGAGGGGATGACCCCGCAGGAGATCCAGGACGTCCGGCCCGGCTGGCTGATCTGGCGCGACGGCGTGCCGCGGGGCGAGTCGCTCGCCGAGGTGTCGGCCCGGGCCTACGAGGTGGTGGCCTGGGCGCGCGAGCGGGACCGGGACGTGCTGGTGTTCGCGCACGGTCACATCCTGCGGTCCATAGGCGCCCGCTGGCTGGGGCTGCCCCTGGACTTCGCGGCGCGGATCCGGCTCAACCCGACGTCGTTGTCGGTGCTCGGCTGGGCCTACGGGGAACCGGCGATCGAGAGCTGGAACGACCTGGGGCACCTCGCCTAGCACCTCGCGCACCGTGCTGTCCCGTGCCGCCTCATGTGATGCGCGGCAGACTCGCGTGGCGTTCCAGGAACGCCGACACCCCCGACGCCCGCCGGTGCGGCAGCAGGACGCGTGCCGTGCCCGCGAGCATGGTCTGGATCCTGGACGACTGGACCTCGCCCAGCAGCTCCAGCACCCGCAGCCCGGCCGCCGCGGCCTCGTCGGGGCGGCCCTCGCGGGCGAGGTCGTCCGCCAGTTCCGCCGTGTACAGGGCGATGTTCCGCTTGAAGTGCGGGTCCTGGAGCTGGGCCGCCCGGCGTGCGTGCCGGGCCGCGCGGCGCCAGTCGCCGAGCGTGGACCAGCACTGCGCCTCCAGCCCCTCCAGCTCGGCCTCTCCGTAGAAACTCATCCACTCGGGGTCGGCGTCCGAGCGGCCCCGGTCGTAGAGGGCCTGCGCGCGGGCGAGCGACTGTTCGCAGCCGGTGCGGTCGGCGAGCCCGGCCCAGCCGCCCGCCTCGCGCAGCGCGAGCAGCGACAGCAGGCGGGGTGAGCCCAGCGGGCGCGCGACCCGTTGCGCGGCCTGCGCGGCGCGCACCGCCTCCCGGGGCCGGCCGGCGTCCCGCGCGAGGAACGCCGTATTGCAGAAGGCGTGCGCCTCCAGGCCCGGGTCCTCGGTCATCCGGGAGGTAGCGAGCGCCTCCGCGTAGTGCGAGCGGGCGTCGTCGAAGCGGCCCGAGTCGTGGGCCAGCCAGCCCACCGAGATGGCCAGTTCGCCGGCGCTCGAATGGAGCCGGTCGGCGGTCGTCTGCCGGGTCGTGTTGGCGTCGAGCAGCGCGTAGGCGGCGCGCAGCGGGGCCGCCGCGCGCCGGTAGAGGCCGTCGGCGCCGTGCCGGTCGTCGAGCAGCCGGATCCTGCGGACGGCCTCTTCGAGGGCGCCCGCCTCACTGGCCCCGACGCGGCGGGCGGGGCGTTCCGCGGCCGAGGCGTCGACGGCGAGCGTGAAGGGTCCCAGCGAGGCGGCGGCCATCGTGGCGCCCCCGCTGGTCATGAATGCGCGACGCAGCACGTCGCTCTCCTCGTGGTTGTCGTGCGTCTCGTACGGGCCCTGCGTGGTGTCATACGGCTCGACCGCCCCTCGCGTCTCACTCGCGGCATATGCCAGACTTGTCGCGTGCGGCGAGGGCGTGTCCTCGGGCACGGGTGCCCTCCTGCCGCGGACCGAAGACCGGGACGCGAACCCGAGGTCGGTGAGCGTGCGGCCGGGGAACATGTGCAGGAACACCCGTTCGTACGCATAGTTGGGGCAGCGGATCTCGCCCGCCTCGACCCGTCCGACATAGCGCGCGTCGCAGCTGACCCGCTCGCCGATCTCGCGCGCGGACCGCCGCACCGCCGACGCGAACTCGGCCGGCGAGCGCTGTCCGCGCAACTGCCGGAACGCGAGGTTCGGTTGCGGTGGTCGGGGGATCGGGGACGAGGTCACCATTGACGACGCCATGGCCGGGTCCTCTCATGCGAACCGTCGAACCCTGCCGGAACGGAGGTGGTTTCGCGGTGAGTTGTCCGTGTGACTCCCTGTTTCCGGCGGGCAAGAACGTACCGGCTGTGTCGGACCCGCCACACGGTGTTTGGCTACAAACCGGATATCTCATCCGAGATCTGCCATGAACTGCCATCCTTTGAGACGGACTTCCGCCGTAGCCGTTGACACGGACGGGCGTTGAACCCGGCGGACCGGGAGCCGCCCGACTCCCGACCCGTTCGCTGGAGGAGGAGTTCCGTGGTGGTGGAAGCCTGGATGGGGACCAGACACAGCGCTGATCCCCGTACGCCGCATACGACCCCGCACCCGTCCCCGTGTCCGGACGCGGCGTGCGACCTCGTCACGGTGCCGACGCGCCAGGGCCTGGAGGCGGTCGACATCCTGCGGCGCGGGGCGGGCGACGACGCGGTCGGACCGGTCCTGCACGACGACGACTGCGACACCCTCGGATTCGTGGTGCCGCCGGGCACCGCCGCCGCCTGGGACGTCCCGGGCAGCACCTGCACGGAGACCGACGGCCGGGGCCTGCGTCTGGCCCCCGAACCCCCGGTGCCGGGCTCGGACTGGCTGCTGCCTCCCACGGACGCCGACCTCGCGACGGACCCCGCCGTACTGCGGGCGGCCCTGGACGAGGCGGCACGGCTGATCGAGGCGGCGGACAACTGCCGGTGAGGCAGGCCGGGGCTCGCTGAGCCGACCGTCGCGCGGTGCCGGACAATGGCCCCATGGGAAAGTCCAGGAACTCCCGGCGGGAGAACGCCGCCGCCGTCGTCGAGGCCGTCGACGGAGGGCTCGCCGAGCTCATGCCCGACCGGGACCGGACGCGGGCCTGGACACTCCTCGTCGACGGGGCGCCGCAGTCGCACGTGGACCTCGACGACCCCGCGTACCTCTCCTTCGAGTACCAGCGCAGGCTCGGGCACGTCATCGACCTGGCCGCCCCGCCCGGCCGGCCCGTGCACGCCGTGCACCTCGGCGGTGGCGCCTTCACCCTCGCCCGGTACGTCGCCGCCACCCGCCCCCGCTCCACCCAGCAGGTCGTCGAGCGTGACGCGGCCCTCGTCCAACTGGTCCGCCGGGAGCTGCCGTTGGACCCGGGGGCCCGGATCCGGGTGCGTTCCACGGACGCCCGCGAGGGCCTCGCCAAGGTGGCCGACGGATGGGCCGACCTCGTCATCGCCGACGTGTTCAGCGGCGCCCGCACCCCGGCCCACCTCACCTCGACCGAGTTCCTCGACGAGGTCCGCCGGGCGCTGAAACCGGGCGGTGTCTACGCCGCCAACCTCGCCGACGGGCCGCCGCTCGCCCACCTGCGCGGCCAGATCGCCACCGCGGCCGCCCGCTTCCCCGAACTCGCCCTGATCGCCGACCCGACCGTGCTGCGCGGCAAACGCTTCGGCAACGCGGTCCTCGTCGCCTGCGACCACCCGCTCCCGATCGCCGAACTCACCCGCCGCGCCGCCTCCGACCCGCACCCCGGTCGCCTCGAACACGGCAGGCAGCTCACCGACTTCACGGGCGGGGCGGTACCGGTGGTCGACGCGGCCGCGGTGGCCTCGCCCGCACCACCGGCAGCCGTGTTCAGGTGACCGGGCGGCTCCGCACGGCACAGCGGGTCCCGCCGATCCACCAGGTCCCGACGGGTCAGTAGGTCCTGACGGTTCAGTGGTTCAGTAGGTCCCGATCTCCACCCGCGGCGGTCCGTCGTGCCAGGTGCAGAACACCGACACCCGGTCCGCGCCCGAGGAGAACTCCACCCGGATCCACGACTCCGTCTTCCACACCTGCATCGACCAGCCGGTGCCGGGCGTCGCCGACACCAGCGTCGCGGACGTGTTGCCGAGGTCGAAGACCGCGCGCCCGCCGTCGGTGTCGTAGCTCTTGACCCGACCCGAAGCGGCCGGACCCGAAGCGGTGGGGGAGGGGGTGGTGTCCGCGGTCCGTGAGGGCGTCGGGGCCGGCTTCGGGGACGCCTCGCGGGCACGCGGCGACGGGCTCTTCGACGCGGTCGGCGTCGGCCGGTCCGTCGAGGACGCCAGCGGCTTCGACTCCTGCGTGGTGGCGTCGGCCGTCGTGACGGGCAGGGCGCGCGGCGGGTCGTACGCCGTGCCCTCCATCACCGTGTGGACACCCCACCACGACAGCGTGACCGCCGCGCCCGTGGCGAGCGTCCAAGCCAGGAGGTGCATGAGTCCTCTGCGCATCGCGGGCCATACTGCCTCACGCGCCCCACCCGTGTCGCCCGGTCGGGGACCCGGTCGTCCACAGGCGGGAAGTTGTCCACAGGCACCGGATGGGGTTCCGCCGCATGGCGTAGGTTGCGGCGCATGGCAAGTGTGCTCGTGGTCGAGGACGACCAGTTCGTCCGCTCGGCGCTCATCCGGCATCTCACCGACGCGGCCCACACGGTGCGCAGTGTCGGCACCGCGCTGGAGGCGCTGCGCGAGGTCGCCCACTTCCGTTTCGACGTGGTGATCCTCGACCTCGGTCTGCCCGATCTGGACGGCTCCGAGGCCCTGAAGATGCTGCGCGGCATCACCGACGTCCCGGTCATCATCGCCACCGCCCGTGACGACGAGACGGAGATCGTCCGGCTGCTGAACGCGGGCGCGGACGACTACCTCACCAAGCCGTTCTCCGTGGAACACCTGTCGGCCCGGATGGCGGCCGTGCTCCGGCGCTCCCGCACCGCCGTCGGGGAGGCGGCCCCGGAGAGCGTGCTGCGCGTCGGCGGCCTGACCGTCGACCCGCTGCGCCGCCAGGCCCAACTGGACGGTGTACGACTGGACCTGACCCGGCGCGAGTTCGACCTCCTCACCTTCCTCGCCGGCCGCCCCGGTGTCGTCGTCCCCCGCAAGGAACTCCTGGCCGAGGTGTGGCAGCAGTCGTACGGCGACGACCAGACCATCGACGTCCATCTGTCGTGGCTGCGCCGCAAGCTCGGTGAGACGGCGGCGAGCCCGCGCTATCTGCACACCCTGCGGGGCGTCGGCGTGAAGCTGGAGCCACCGGGATCGGAGCCGGCCCGATGAGGTGGGCACTGGTCAAGGTCTCCCTCGCCGTCACCACCATGGTCGTGGTCGCCTTCGCGATCCCCCTCGGGCTCGTCATCAAGGAGCTGGTCCGCGACCGCGCCTTCTCCAACGCCGAACGCCAGGCCGCGGCCGTCGCCCCGGCCCTGTCCATCACCACCGACCGCGACCAGCTGGAGCGGGTCGTCGCCTCGGCGGGCTCGGACGCGGGCCTGGCCGTGCACATACCGGCCTCCGGCGACGCGAGGGCCGTCGACCTCGGGCGGCAGCGCGCCGCCGACGCGGACATCGCGACCGTGCGGAAACTGGGCCGCGCCTCCACCAGCGAGGTGTCCGGCGGCTCCACGCTGCTCCAGCCGGTCGCGCTCAGCTCCGGCGAGATCGCGGTCGTCGAGGTGTACGTCCCCCAGGCCGAGGTCGGCAACGGCGTCACCACGGCCTGGGCGATACTCGCCGGCGTCGGAATCGCCCTCGTCGTCGGCTCGGTCGCCGTCGCCGACCGGCTCGGCGTCCGGATGGTGCGCCCGGCCCGGCGCCTGGTCGAGGGCGCGCACGAACTGGGAGAGGGAAAGCTGGGCGCCCGGGTGCCCGAGGAAGGACCGAACGAACTGCGACTGGCGGCCGTCGCGTTCAACTCAATGGCCGACCAGGTCGTCCAACTCCTCGCCAACGAACGGGAGCTGGCCGCCGACCTGTCCCACCGGCTGCGTACCCCGCTGACCGTGCTGCGGCTGAACGCGGCCTCGCTGGGCGAGGGGCCGGCCGCCGAACAGACCCGGGCCGCGGTCGCCCAGCTGGAGCGCGAGGTCGACACCATCATCCGTACCGCCCGGGACGCCAAGCCGCAGACCGCGGCGGCCGGGCCCGGCGCCGGGTGCGACGCGGCCGAGGTGGTCCGGGAGCGGATGGGGTTCTGGTCGGCGCTCGCGGAGGACGAGGGCCGCAAGTGGCGGGTGGCCGGGGCCGACCGGCCGGTGCGGATCCCGGTGGCCCGCAGCGACCTGGTCGCCGCGCTGGACGCCCTGCTCGGCAACGTCTTCCGGCACACCGCGGAGGGCACCGCCTTCGCCGTCGACCTGCACAACGGCGAGGACGCGGTGATCGTGCTGGTGTCCGACGCGGGCCCCGGCATACCCGACCCCGAGGCGGCGATGGCCCGCGGCCGGGGTTCGGGCAGCGCCGGGTCGACCGGGCTCGGTCTCGACATCGTGCGCCGCCTCGCGGAGGAGACGGGCGGGGACGTGCGGATCGGGGCCTCCGTGCTCGGCGGCACCGAGGTGCGGATCTGGATCCAGCTGGACGGACGCGAACCCGTGCGCCGGGGCCACCGGGGAGCAGGGGCCGTACGACGCCGTCGGCGCGGCCGACTGGTCTCCCCCTTCAACCGGTCCCGATCCCGTCCCTGAGCGCACCCTGGCTCGCCGATCCCCGCCGCAGGACCAGTTCGCCTCCCCGAAGGCGTGCGCCGTCTACGGGCGACCCCCGGCACGTCCGGCGTCCGCCGGGACGCCCACGGGGCGCGACACCCCCACAGTGCCGCGCCCCGCCCCCCGACTCCCCCCGAAGGGGCGGTGGCCTACTCGGCCGCCGCCACCGGGGGGAGCGTTCCTGTCCGTGCCGCCTGGGCGTACCAGTGGGCACTCGATTTCGGTGTGCGCTCCAGCGTCGCGTAGTCCACGTAGACAGCGCCGAAGCGCTTCCCGTAGCCGTACGCCCACTCGAAGTTGTCCATCAGCGACCACAGGTAGTAGCCCCGGACGTCCGCGCCGTCCGAGATCGCGCGGCGGACCGCCGCGAGGTGGCCGTGCAGATAGGCGACGCGCTCCGGGTCGTGGACGCGGCCGTCGGGGTCGGGCTTGTCGTCGTAGGCCGCGCCGTTCTCGGTGATGTACAGCGGCAGGCCGGGGGCCTCGCGGGAGTAGCGCATGATCAGGTCGTGCAGACCCGTCGGGTCGATCGTCCAGCCCATCTCGGTGCGCTCGCCCGGCGTCTGGTGGAAGGCGACGTCGTCCGCGCCCGGCCAGGGGGAGAAGGAGCTGGCACCGTGCCCGTCGGCACGCTGCGCGGTGGCGTGCGGGTCCGTCGCCGCGACCAGCGCCGGGGTGTAGTAGTTGAGGCCCAGCGCGTCCAGCGGCTGGTTGATGGCCGTCAGGTCGCCCTCCTGGACGTACGACCAGTCCGTGATCAGCTCCGTCGCGGCGTACAGGGTCTCCGGGTACACCCCGTGCAGCATCGGGCCGTGGAAGACGCCGTTGGCCAGGTCGTCGATCTTCCGGGCCGCCGCCAGGTCCGCCGAGTCCTGCGAAAGCGGCCTGACGACCGAGGAGTTGAGGCTCACCGCCACCGAGTTGCGGGCCGGCATCGCGGCGCGCAGGGCGGTGGTGCCCAGCCCGTGCGCCAGGTTCAGGTGGTGGGCGGCCTTGAGCGACGCCGCCGCGTCGGTGCGGCCGGGGGCGTGCACCCCGGAGCCGTAGCCCAGGAAGGCGCTGCACCACGGCTCGTTGAGCGTGATCCACTGCTCCACCCGGTCGCCGAGCGCCTCGCCGACGATCTGCGTGTACTCGGCGAAGCGGTACGCGGTGTCGCGCTCGGGCCAGCCGCCCGCGTCCTCCAACTCCTGCGGCAGGTCCCAGTGGTAGAGGGTGAGAGCCGGCTTGATGCCCTTCGCGAGCAGCTCGTCCACCAGCCGGCGGTAGAAGTCCAGACCCCGCTGGACCGCCGGCCCCCGGCCGGTCGGCTGCACCCGCGACCAGGAGACCGAGAACCGGTACGCGGACAGGCCCAGGTCCGCCATCAGCGCCACGTCGTCGCGGTAGCGGTGGTAGTGGTCGACAGCGATGTCACCGTGCTCGCCGCCGGCCGTCCGGCCCGGCGTGTGACTGAAGGTGTCCCAGATGGAGGGCGTACGGCCGTCCTCACGCACCGCCCCCTCGATCTGGTAGGCGGAGGTCGCGGCGCCCCAGAGGAAGGCGGGCGGAAAGGTCACCGGGGTCGCCGGCGTTGCGGACTGAGGCATGGAAGCGCTCCCATAGGAGGTCGGGTGGACCGACAGTCGGGGGGAAGTGGGGAATGCGGGAACAGGGGAGAGGGAGGGAGGGAGGAGAGAGTGGGGGCGAGCGGGGGCCGAGGCGGCGGTGGCTCGGCCCCCGGAACGCGAGGGAACACACTGGAACGCAGGGGGAAACAGGGGCGAGAGAGGTCTCAGCCCTTGACGGCACCCTGCATGATGCCGCCCACGATCTGCTTGCCGAAGATCGCGAAGACCAGCAGCAGGGGCAGCGTACCCAGCAGTGCGCCCGCCATGATCAGGGACTGGTCGGGCGTGTAGCCGCGGCCCAGGGCGGCGACCGCGACCTGCACGGTCGGATTGCCCGTCTGGGTCAGGACCAGGAAGGGCCACAGGAAGTCGTTCCAGGTCTGCACGAACACCAGCATGCCGAGCACGGCCATCGCCGGCCGGGCCGCCGGGAACACCACGTGCCACACCACCCGCCAGCTGCTCGCCCCGTCGACCCGGGCGGCCTCGATGATCTCGTCCGGCAGGGCCTGGATCAGGTACTGCCGCATGAAGAACACGCCGAACGCGCTCACCAGGGACGGGAAGATGACGGCCTGCAGCTGGTCGGTCCAGTCCAGCTTGGCGACCATCATGTACAGCGGGATCACGCTCAGTTGCGGCGGCACCATCATCGTGCCGATCACGATCAGCATCATCGCGCCACGGCCCCGGAACCGCAGCTTGGCGAAGGCGAACCCGGCGATCGTCGACAGGAACACGACGGTCACCGCCGAAATCCCCGCGACCAGCGTGGTGTTGAAGAACGCCTCGCCCAGGTTGGCTTCCGTCCAGGCCACTTCGATCTTGTCGAAGAGGCCGCCGCCGAACCAGAACGGCGGCGGGGTCTGCGCCAGCCGGTTGTTGTCACGTGAGGCGGCGATCGCCGACCACACCAGCGGGAACAGCGAGACGATCGTGAACAGGATGAGGATCGCGTACGCGATCGGGCCGCCGTGCAGTTGTCCGCCGGCCCGCGCGGACTTCGGCAGGCGCGAACGCCTGGCCCTGGCCGGGGGTTTCTCGTCGGGGGGCGTCACCGTGGTCGTCGTAGTCGTCACGGCCGAACTCCTTAACTACTGGCGCGCAGCCGGCGCGAGATGACGTAGTTGATGATGCCGATGACGATCAGCATCAGGAACATCGTCCAGGCGATCGCCGAGGCGCGGCCCAGGTGCTGGGCGACCCAGCCCTGCTCGTACAGGTACAGGCCCAGCGTCTGGAACTGGTGTTCCGCGCCGCCGGACGTGCCCTTGTTGGCGTCGAACAGCAGTGGTTCACCGAAGACCTGGCTCGCCCCGATCGTCGACACCACCACGGTGAACAGGATCGTCGGGCGCAGCGCGGGCACCGTCACATGGATGAACTGCTGCCAGCGGCTGGCCCCGTCCAGGGCCGCCGACTCGTACAGGTCGTGCGGGATCGCCTGCATCGCGGCGAGGTAGATCAGCGCGTTGTAGCCGGTCCAGCGCCAGATGATGATCGACGAGACGGCGATCTGCGAGGGCCACTTGTCGTTCTGCCAGTCGACCGGATTGATGCCGACGGCGTCGAACGCCCAGTTGATCATGCCGTAGTCACGGCCGAAGAGCAGGACGAACACCAGCGAGGCGGCGGCGATCGAGGTCGCGTACGGCGCGAGCATCGCGACCCGGAAGAAGGTCGAGGCCCGCAGCTTGTAGTTGAGTATGTGGGCGATGCCCATCGCCATCAGCAGCTGCGGAACGGTGGAGATGATGCCGATGGTCAGGGTGTTCTTCGCCGCGTTCCAGAAGAACTCGTCGTCGAAGATCCGGGTGTAGTTGCGCAGCCCCACCCAGTTCATGTCCGTCGGCGCCGTCAGCTCCACCTGGTGCAGCGAGGCCCAGCCCGTGTAGAGCAACGGGAACAGGCCGAACGCGACGAACAGCAGGAAGAACGGGGAGACGAAGGCGTACGGGCTCCAGCGCTTGTCCCGCTGCCAGCGCCGGGACAGCCGGGCCCGCCTCTTCTCCGCCGCGGCCGAGGCTTCGTCCTCGGGCGGGCGTCCCGGGGCCGCGCCCCCCTCCTTCACGGGGGGCGCGGCGGTGTCGTGACGGGTGGTCATACGGGTCACTGGTCCAGCTTGTTGTCGATGGACTTGACGGCCGAGTCCCAGGCCTCCTGTGCGGACTTGCCCTTCGTCACCAGGATGACGCCGTTGTCCGACAGGCCCTGCTGGATGATCTGGTCCTTCGGGCCGATCACCTGGACCGGGGCGGTCTTGGCGGCCTCGGCGAAGACCTTGCCGATCGGCTGGTCACCGGTCATCTGGTTCACCGCGCCGGTGACTTCGGGTGAGGTGTAGGCGGCCGGGGCGCTCGGGAAGCTGCCCTGCACCTTGAACAGCTTCGCCTGCTGCTCCGGCGCGGTCAGCCAGGCCACGAACTTCTGGGCCTCGGCCACGTGCTTGCCGCTCTTGGGCACGGTCAGGAAGGTACCGCCCCAGTTGCCGCTCTTGGGCGCGTTGGCGACGGCCCACTTGCCGGTCGCCTCCGGCTTGGAGTTGTCCTTCAGGGTGCCGAGCATCCACGGCGGGCAGGAGATCGCGGCGAACTTGTTGTTGGCGATCGTCGAGTTCCAGGCGGGCTGGAACTGCGTCTGTGCCTGGACCAGTCCCTTCTCGGCGGCCTCCGCCGTCAGGTCGAAGGCGGCCTTGACGGCCGGGTTCGTCTTGTAGATGACCTTGCCGGAGGAGTCGTAGAACTTCTCCTTCTCGCTTCCGATGATCCCGTTGAGCAGACCGCCGGGGGAGTCCATGAAGACGGTGCCCTCGGGCGCCTTCTTCTTGTACTGCTCGCCGACGGTGATCAGCTTGGACCAGTCACCGGCCCACAGCGCGCTGACCTCGGCGGGGTCCGTGGGCAGGCCGGCCTCCTTGAAGAGGTCGGTGCGGTAGCAGATCGCCATCGGGCCGACGTCGGTGCCGAGGCCGATCGTCTGGCCGTCCTTGGTGGTGGCCTGCTCCCACTTCCAGTCGAGCCACTTGCTCTTGTCCACTCCCGAGACCTTGGAGAAGTCCGAGAGCTTGGCGGCCTGGGTGTTCACGATCTCGGCGATGTTGGCGACTTCGACCGCCTGTACGTCCAGCAGACCGCTGTTGGTCGTGAGGTGGTTCAGCAGCGGCGGGTAGTAGTTCTCGTTCCGCTGGATGACGTTGTCGGCGATCTTGATCTTGGGGTTGAGCTTCTCGTACTCGGTGTAGAGGCCGGCTTCCTTGAAGCCCATGGTGCCGAAGAGTCCGAGCGTGATCGTGGTCTTGCCGCCGCCGCCGCTGTCCGGAGACGAACCGTCGCCGTCGCCGTTTCCGTCGTCGGCACAGCCGGCCAGCAGCCCGGCGCCCAGCGATGCGACAGCCGCGAGGACTACCGCCCTGTTGCGGGCGGATCGGGTACGTGCTCGCATTGCGTCCTCCTGTTTGCCCTGACGTGCCGACCCCCCGGCCAACTGCGTTGTTGGACCCGTTAGTTCTAGCTGCGGCTCGGGCGGGGAACGTGCGGGATGTGTATGTGTCAGGTACCGTGGGAGCGCTCCCACCGGTGATGTGTTGAAGGTTCGTCGGTCCGGGCGGGGGTGTCAAGGGACTGGGACCGGAGAGATGCGTTCAGTTATCGGGCTGTTAACTAGAGCCGGGGGATCGCGATCCGGCCACCCACGGGTGCCTTCCTGCGGAAACCCCGGAGCCTGCCACGGACAGGCTCCCCACCGGCACGACTGTTAGATTCCAGGCCAACGCAAGGTCGACGGGAGGGCGAAGCCCATGGCAAGCCACGGAGCGCGGAGCCGGAGCGGTGGCCGGCCCACCCTCGAAGAGGTGGCAGCCCGTGCGGGCGTCGGCCGCGGCACGGTCTCGCGGGTGATCAACGGTTCGCCCCGGGTCAGTGACGCCACCCGCGCCGCCGTGGAGGCGGCGGTCGCCGAGCTCGGCTACGTCCCCAACACCGCCGCCCGTGCCCTCGCCGCCAACCGCACCGACGCCATCGCCCTGGTCGTCCCCGAACCGGAGACCCGCTTCTTCGCCGAGCCGTACTTCTCGGACATGCTCAAGGGCGTCGGCGCGGAACTCTCCGACACCGAGATGCAGCTCCTGCTGATCTTCGCGGGCAGCGACCGGGAACGGCAGCGGCTGGCCCAGTACCTTGCCGCGCACCGGGTCGACGGCGTCCTGCTGGTCTCCGTCCACGCGGACGACCCCCTCCCCGACCTCCTCTCCCAGCTGGAGATACCGGCCGTGATCAGCGGCCCGAGGTCGGCCGCGGAGACCCTGCCCTCGGTCGACTCCGACAACTACGGCGGCGGTCGCTCGGCCGTCGAGCACCTGCTCGCCCGGGGCTGCCGCACGATCGCCCACATCACCGGCCGCCTCGACGTGTACGGTGCCCAGCGCCGCGTCGACGGCTACCGGGACGCCCTGCTCGGCGCGGGCCACGCGGTGGACGAGCGGCTGATCCAGCCGGGCGACTTCACCGAGGAGGGCGGCCGGCGCGCGATGACCGAACTGCTGGTCCGCCGCCCCGACCTGGACGCGGTCTTCGCCGGCTCGGACGTGATGGCGGCCGGTGCCCGTCAGGTGCTGCGCGAGAAGGGCCGTCGCATCCCCGACGACGTGGCACTCGTCGGCTACGACGACTCGGCCATCGCCCGCCACATGGACCCGCCCATGACCAGCGTCCGCCAGCCCATAGAGGAGATGGGCCGCAGAATGATCGACCTCCTCCTGACCGAGATCGCCGACCGCCGCCCCGCGGTCACCCGGGAACTGGAACGCCGCCAGATGGTCCTGGCCACGGAACTGGTGACGCGGGCGTCGTCGTGACGTGGGCGTTGTCGTGACGCGGGCGTTGTCCTGAGGCGGCCGTTGTCCTGAGTCGGACGTCGCCACGACGTGGAGGGTGGGCCGGTCGCGCCGCCGCGACCGCCCCGCCGCGACCGCCCCGCCCCCGCCCCCGCCGTTCGGCGGCATCCCCACCGGTGCCACTCCCCGTCGGCGCCCCGTGCACCGGTCGCTCCGTGCGGTGGGTGACCAGCCGGGCCACCCCCAGCAGTACGGCACCGGTCAGCCGGAAGAAGGTCATCAGCCGCGCCCCGACGAAGCTGTCCGGGTCGTCGGCCTGCGGGCAGACGTCCGTGCCGCACGCCCCGCCGCCCTGGCCCGCCGCGTCCTGGGCCACCACCGGTCACAGCGGCATCGCCAGGTCGAAGGCGAGGATCATCCACGTCACCAGCCGTCACCGATTCCCCCGCCGGGACGTCATCACGAGCCTCCCCACCGCACGAACGGCCCATGAGGCGACCGTACGGCTCCGTAGGTCAAGGGGAGTTGGCGTCAGATCCTGGGTCTCACCGGCCCCGCAGGTCCCGTAGCCACCGTCGCTCACCGTCCTGCTCCTCGGCGGTCGGCGTCAGTCCGGCGGCCGTGGCCACGGAGGCCGAGGCGAGGTGGTCGGGGTGGATGTGGGCGACGACCCTCTCCACGGACCGCTGCCCGAGCCGGTCGACCAGAGCCCGTACCGCTTCTGAGGCGAACCCGCGACCCTGCCAGGGGGTGCCGACCACCCAGGCGATCTCGGCGGTACGCCCCCGGGTGACGGTCGCCTGGACGGTGCCCACGAGGCGATCCTCCGCGCGCAGCCGCAGCACCCAGTTGTGCCAGCCGACGTCCGGATCCGGCGAGCCGGCGACGAGCCGCCGGTAGCGGATGCGAAGGGTTTCGACGGAGTGGGGAGAGCCGCCGATGAAGGTGTGCAGCGCCGGGTCGGACAGCACGGCGGCCATCTCCTCGGCGTGCTCCACGAGCAGGGGGAGGAGGTCGAGGCGGGGGGTGCGGATCGGCTCCGCGCTGTGAGATCGGACGGTGGGCTCCCGGAAAACACCTCAGCCGGTGACCTTGTCTCCAAGGTCACCGGCTGATGAATCAGGGTGAGTGACGGGACTTGAACCTGATTTTGTTACACGGCTGACCTGCGAAGATGCAGGAAGTAGGTGCAAAACGGGCGCGTTCGGTGACGCTGAATGTCGCTCCATGCCGCCTCGCCCCGTCGTTCGTTCCCATGGGAACAGGAGGGTACCGAGGTTGCCCAGGCGGTGCGGGGCCTGAGTGCAGAACGGCCTTACCGACAGTCATGTGAACGTGACAGCGCCCCCGCTGATGCGGGGGCGCTGCTGCCCTCGCCTGTCCGCCTGGGGAGCTGGTCAGGGAGGGCGTCTATGGGCGGGGGGTACGTGATCCGTCCTCCCCCTGTCGATCCAAGATCACACAAATTAGGGTTGACCCTAATCCTTTTTGATCATGTTGTCGGGAACGTGGACAGGTGCCACGTCTCACTGCATCCGACGATCGGGTCGTCGCCCGCCGGCGTGCGGTGGGCGAGCAGATCCGCCGCGTACGCGAGCACAAAGACCTGACCCAGCCAGACGTGTGCGGCCGGAGCGGGATCGACATCGCCACGTACAGCCGCATTGAGCAGGGCCACTCGTCGCCCTTGCTGGACACTCTGATCCGCATTGCCGATGCAATGGGCGTTGAGCTCGTCGACCTCGTCCGCTGAGCGGCCGCCCCCAACGGGGGACGTAGGGACGGCCGCCCGCTTCGTGGCCATGCAGCCGGCCACGAAGTTCAGAAGCGGGTGCCGACAGCGATGGTCTCGTTGCCGGACAGGCGAAGGATCGCGCGCTGGATGATGAGGAGACGCCGCTCGTCCAGGTCCTCGACTGCGGCGAGGGTGATGTGCCCGATGCCCAGGATCGACAGCACCAGGCCGAGGAACGCGCGCTGCTGCGCGTCCAGGCCGAGTGCGTAGAGCCGGCCCATCAGGCGTTCCCACCGGGCGGTCGTTACTCCGCGCACCTCTACGACGAGGAGCGCGCACACGGAGGGAAGGTCGAGGATCGTCTCCTCGTCGGCCAGGGCCTGCGCGGCGATACGGTCCCGGTCTCTCCGCGAGGACTCGACGAGCAGCTGGCCGAGCTCCGCTGTGTCCATGGTGGTCGTCATGCAGGTGCCTCCGCAGGGGAGCGGTACCCGCCGGGGCCTAGGGCGGCGGCGAGTACGGCGGGGTCGGTGAGATGGCCTGAGCCGTCCGGGCGCCACAGCCAGTGCAACTGCTCGATCTCCCGGCCTACGGGTGGACACCGCAGGATCCAGCCGGCAGGGCTGACCGCGACCCTTCGGATGTCCGCGAGTTCCTCGGCCGCGTTGAGGGGGACAAGCCACCAGGCTGCGCCGCCGTACGGGTCGATCAGCACGGGACCGCGCTGCTCCTCGCGGATGCGGGAGGCTGCCGGCAGGCCGTGAGCAACGGTTGTCTTGGCAACGAGCCAGCGAGCGCCGGAGGTTATCGAGGCGAGCGTGCCGGCATGCCACGCCCGCCAGACGAGGGCCGGGTGCGTGGAGCAGTCGGCGAGCCACACGTCTCCGGTCTCGTGCTGCTGGGCGAGGCGCGTCGATAAGGGCATGCTTGTGACCGTACGGATGCGCATCGGAGCAATGGGTGTGGATTTCTCGAAATTTCTAACGCGCCATCCGGCCGTTCTCGGTGTTGCTCACAGCAGCTTCTGAAGCGACGCTCGCGCACGGCCGATCAGCCGGTGAGCCTCGTGATCGGTGACGGCCGCTTGGAGGAGCTCGTCCCACACCTGCCGGTATAGAGCGAGTTCGGCCGGGTCGGTGAGCCGCAGTTCGGCACCGATCGTTTCCGCCATGACCAGCCGGTCATCGAAGATCCAGAACCCGTGCGTGGGTACGACGGTCAGTTCAGCACCGAGCGGAACGATGCCGAGCTGCACGGTGGACATGCCGAAGACGCCCGCCAGCCTGTCGAGCTGACCAGCCATCACGTCACGTGGGCATACCAGCATGTGAAGCGCCGACTCCCAGAGCAGGAAGTGGAAGGTGCGGCCGGGGGTGTACAGCGCCAGCTGCCGCTGCATGCGGGCGTTCACACCAGCCTCGATGTCCTGGGTCGTTCGATGCAGTGCGGTGGTGCGCAGGAACATGTGGCGGGCGTACTCGGGGGTCTGCAAGAGGCCTGGGACCACCGCCGACTCGAAGTTCCTGACCTCCGTGGACACGCTCTCTGTCGCGTGCCAGGCTTCTTGGCGGGCACGTACGCCTGCGGCCAACTGCCGGCGCCACACCGCGTAGTGCGTCTCCAGGGTCCGCAGCCTGCCGGTCAACTCGTCGAGGCTCTCGGGCGATCCCACACTGTCGGCCCACGCCCGAATGTCGTCGAGTGTCGGAGTCTGCTTACCCGTCTCGATCTTGCTGACCTTCGATGCCGGCCACCCGAGTGTCGCGGCAAAGGCCTTCCCGCTCAGCCCAGCATCGGCGCGCAGCTCACGGAGCCGCGCGCCGAGTGCGAGCCTGGCGGTCTGGTAGTCGCTCACTGCGGAGGAGCGTTCTCCTTCTGGTAGGCCTCGAAGGTGATCGCATGGTGCCATGCTGCGCCCTGCCACTGCACGTGGCGAAGGATGTCGGCTGGAGCGTCGGAGAGCAGGACACCGAGGAAGCGATCGTGTTCGCCGAACTGGAGGCGGGCCAGGATCCGGCTGTCGAACAGCCAGTAGTCGTACGCAGGCAGGTCCAGGGCTGAGGCCTGGGCTCGGGCGAGGTAGCGGATGTCTTCCCCGGCGGCGAGGTTGTACGGGGTACCCCAGAGCTCGAACCGCAGGTAGTCGGAGGGCGGCTCGTCGATGACGCGGACGCGGTGCACCCGCTTACCCTTGCCGGTCTCCTCGCGCATGAGGTTCAGCCACGGCTCGAACCAGCCGACGCCGGGATCATCGCCGTTGAGGAAGCGGCGATAGGGCTCGTCCTCTTCGGGAATCCCATACGAGGTGCGCACTTCCAGCCGGAAGGCGGTGTGCTCGACGTCGCGGAAGAGCTGGAGGAACGTCTCGCCGCTGACCAGCTCAGGCACCCGGCACCTTCTCCGCGTGCAGGGCGAACAGAACCGCCGGCACTACGACCGCGTCCTCACCCGGCTTGAGCTGAAGTAGTTGAGCCCGCTGGTCGGGGTCGGTGAGCGCGAGGCCCTGGACCACAATGTCCCCGGTTTCGGTGTCGCGGTAGAAGCTTGGGCAGCCACCGCCCTGTGAGGTGTTGCTGCTGCCGAGGAACTTGAGCGCCATGGTCTCAACCCTTCGTGTCGGTTGGACTGCTCAGTGTGCGCAGAATGGCAGGAGAAAGGGCTAGGTTTGCTCGAAATTTCTCAATCTCTCCATGGCTCGGCCGAGTTGCTCGCAACGCACGAAAGCGGCCCCGCCCTCCGAGGAGAGCGGGGCCGCGGTCACGGTCGCCAGGGTGTGAGGTCGAGTTCGTGTGGTGCCTCGGGTGGCGGGCCGGCCGGGGTGTCCGGGCCCACCCGTTTCGCCCATCCCCAGATGTCGAGGTAGGCGCGGGTCAGCAGCTTGCGCTGCGTGCGTTCCTCCTTCAGTTCCCGGTCGAGGCGCTCTGTGATCGCCATGAAATCCGAGCGGCGGTTCGTCGACCTGGACTGCCCCCACGACAGCAGGCCCACCACCAGGCCGACCGCACCACCGACCATCGCCCCCACATCCATTAGCCCCGCCCCTTTCTCAGGTACGGCGGCGGCGGGTCGTCCATGCCGGACACCAGCACCACGCCGATCGTGAACGCCCCCCACCCGCAGGCCGATCCAACGGCCGGCGGGAACGGGCCCGACGCAGCGACGGTGAACACCCCCGCCCACAATCCGGCCGGGACGGCGAGCGCCACATAGCCGACGGCCTGGATCCGCGGGCAGTTGACGATCAGTCCCGCCAGGGCGGCCACGACACCGCACGCCACCCACATCCAGCCGAGCACGTCGAGGGGCACATGCCGGGTCAGGTCGACCAGGCCCCGGGCCGTCCCGTACCGCGGGTTGTCGATGATGCCGAGCCCGCCGTACCCGGCCCAGCCGAGACCGACGGTGACGAGGAAGGCGCGGCGGCGCGAGAACGCCGGCCGCGCCACCGCGCCCCACATCAGACGCCCTTGGCGAGGCTCGCGCTGTTCTTCGTGCCGAACGCTCTGGCGAGCATCCCCTTGAGCAGGGACCCGGAGGCGGCGATGCCGGCCGCGCCCATGGTCTGCCAGAAGCTGGCGTGGAACATGTCGGCGGGGCCGGCCGCGATGCCGACGCCGGAGGCGGCGACGACGAATGTGGCCACGGTCCGCTCGGCGAGGTCTCGGCCGTAGGCGGCGGCGGTCTTCACGACGGTCTCGGCGTCGCCGGGCAGGGTGTATTCGGGCATGGTGATTCCCTTCGGGGTCAGGCGACGACGGTGAATCCGTATCGGTCGCCGAGTTTCTTGAGCGACGTCATCCCGGGGATGCCGTCGGCGGCGGTGCCGCTGTAGCCGAGGTGGCGCTGCCACTTCGCGTAGGCCTGCACGGTGACCGTGCCGTAGTGCCCATCCGAGTACGCCTTGGCCAGGTAGCCGCCGTCGACGAGAGCGGTCTCGACGGTGCGCACGCCCGCGTAAGTGACCGGGCTACCGGCCGCCTTCGGGTTGGACTTCGCCGCAGCGACCAGCCTCGACAGGTCGACGACCGGCCGCGTGGGCTTCGGCAGCGAGGGGGTCGGGGTGGCGGGCTCGTCCACGTCGAAGCGGCTGCGGATCCGTTCCCGCATCGCCGCCATGGTGAAGCCGCGCGGGTCGACCTTGCCGGGCTGCCACTCCAGGTGGCCGATGACGGATCGTTCCGTCCAGCCGTGGTGGCGGCAGATCGCGGCGGCCGTCTTCTCGATCGCGTCGAGCTGGGCTTCGGGCCAGGGGTCGTCGCCGTCGCCGAGGTTCTCGCACTCGAAGCCGTAGAAGTGACGGTTGCCGTCGGTGTTCGCCTCGTCGTCGCCTGGCACGGCCTTGTCGGAGATGACCGCGCGCAGCACGTCGTCGTCGCCCAGGCCGGCATGGTTCGCCCGGCCGTAGCCGACGAGGTGGACGGTGCCGTCCTTGGCGATGACGCCATGGCAGAGCGGCCCGGGCAGACCGGAGTATCCATCGCGGCAGATCTTCACTGTGGCGGCGGTTCCCCGGGTCACGGTGTGATGGATCAGCACGCCGTGGACCGGACCCCAGGGGCCCTTGCCGTTTCGGTTGTGGTCTTCCCAGTCGCCGACCTCGACGACGACCAGGCCCTCGGCGCGCAGCAGCTGCGCGAACACGGACGCGGTAGGCGGTGTGGCCATGCGGTCTCCAGACATGAGAAAGGCCCCGGCCATCTGGCGCGGGGCTGTGGAGTGAGGCGGGTTCAGGGCGAGGGCGGGAACGGATCCCCTGTCACGGGGCCGTTGTAAGACCGGGAGACGCTGCCCGGGGTACCGGGGTACGCGTTCTCCACGGTGTTCCGGAAGGCCAGGAACGCGGCGGCCAGGGCGTCGTCCAGGAGCTCGCGCATGTCCCCGTGCGTGCCAGCGTCCGGCAGCGCTGTCTCGTACTCCATGCCGATCTCGATGTGCGGGACGCCGGGGTGGCTGACGTCGCCGTTGTAGTACGAGATGCGGTAGGCAACAGAGGCTGCGCCAGTGGGGGCAGTCATTGATCCCTCCAAATCAGAAAAGCCCCGGCCATCGGCGCGGGGCTGCGGGGTGGGGAGCGGTCAGGAGGCGGCTTCGTAGCGGCCGTAGATGTAGAGGATGTCGCCGGCGGCCCAGGTGAAGGGGGCGACCGAGTCCCAGATCGCGGCGGAGGATGCCTGCTGGTCGACGAGGCTGCGGATGCTCCCGCCGTTGGCGGTGGTGTACACCGCGGCGGCGCCGTAGTGGAGGGAGGAACTCGCATCCAGCGCGTCGCCTTTGACGGTGCGGTAGGAGAACCCCGCGGCCGGAGGCGCTGGCAGGGTGAACACCCAGTTCTCCCCGCCGGCGCCGCCGCCCGGTGCGGTCGTCGACCCCCACGTGAGCTGGATGACCCAGTCCACAGTGCGCCCGACCTTGAGGTAGCGGCCGCCAAGGACGCCGTTGCCGAGGGTGGGGGCGGCCCCGCCCTCGGCGAGCCAGCTGGGGGTGTAGCTGGTCCACGCGCCGAAGACCGAGTTGAGCTGGTCGCGGATCTCCTGGTTCATGATGGCGGCCGAGACCACCTCGCCCACCACCCAGGTCCTCGGAGCGAACGTCACGGCGCCTCACCCCCGGCAGCGGCCGGTGTCCGGAGGGCGGTCGCGGCGGGGTTGTTCGGGTCCTGGGGATGCCACCAGTTCCGCAGGGCGGGCTTGAGCGGCAGCAGCTCCGTCTCGACGGCGGCGACGTCGGCGGGAAAGACCAGCACCGACCAGCCCCATCCGCATTCGGTGCACGCGTAGCGCGGGTCGGCAGGTGAGACGACGGCCGCCGAGCCGCACGAGGTGCAGTCGGCGAGCCACCGGTTCTGGTTGATGCGCGCGTACCAGGTCTCGCCCGTCGACTCCTCGTCCACGGGCGGGGTGGCACGGCGGTTCAGGCGGATCTCGATCCACTTCCACACGAGCAGTGCGGCGGGGACGTCGGCCCACAGGTCGGCGGGCTGGGCGGGCGGCGGCTTGTAGAACGTCTCGGCGCGGACGACGGCGATCGGCATGGGAGGGCTCCTAGTAGGCGAGGCGGGTGGTGGAGTCCAGGACCGAATAGGTCGGGTCGTCCAGCACCCACACGCTGTCGTTGTTGGTGGTGCTGGTGTGGAACTGGATGAGGTGCGACTTCTCTTTGATCGTCTCGGTGTAGCCCTCGACGGTGACGCGGGCCGAGGACCACGGCGCCTGGACGGGCAGGCCGGTCACGGAGAAGTAGGAGCCGATGTCGGCGTCGAGGATGTCCAGGTAGGAGTCCATCGTGTACGCCTCGATGGGCACCTCGCGCAGCTCCGGTGCCGGGTCGGCGTAGCGGGACACCCGCCAGTACGCGGCATCCAGCACGCTGTTGTCGGAGGTCTTGAGGATGGAGATCGCGCCCGGGTCGTAGACCCCGAACGCCAGGATGCTCGCGGGCGCGGTCACCTTCTGGGTCGCACCGCCCGGCCTCGACGCCTCGATGGTGTTGACGAGTTTCTGGTCGTCGTCGGCCAGCTCGAGAGCGTTCGTCTCCAGGTCGGCGTAGGCGATCGTGAAAACCTCGGACCCCGGGTCAGGGTTGTAGCGGATGTCGCGGGACTGGAAAGCGAGCCCGTACCAGTCGCGCTCGGCGAACAGCCGGGCCGACTCCGTCGATTCGACCTCCCGCATGCGGGCGACGACCCCGGAGCCGCCCGGGCCCTGGGAGGCGATCGGGTCGAAGGTGCTCCCCCAGACGGTGACGGACGTGAACTGCGCGTACCAGGCCAGGCGCTGGATCCGGGCGTCTGCGTCCTCGCCCGCGTATCCGGTCATGCCCGCGTCGTAGTGGGTGAACGCGACCGGTCCAATGGACAGCGACTGTGTGGCGTACACGACGGCGTGGCCGATGCTGCCGTTCCACAGGCGGGTGCCCCGGTAGCCGCCCACGTGCAGGACTCGCTCGTAGAAGCGGCGCGGCACGGCCAGGCTGGAGTCGGCCAGTGCCCCGTCGATCCAGATCTTTCCTTCGCGCTGGTCGTAGAGGACGTGGTGCCAGGTGCCGTCGGCCAGGGTGGTCGGCCCGGCGACGGCCTCGGTGGTGAGGGCGCTGCCGTCGGAGGTCCATTCGATCTGGAGTCCGCCGCCGGCCGCGATGGACAGCACGTGCTGGTTGACGAGGTCGGCGGAGTGGACGCCCATGATGCAGCGGCCCGTGGTCGTGGTCTTGAACCAGGCCTCGAAGCACAGGTACAGGGCGAAGGAGTCCTCGAACTGGGGGCCGAGGTCGGCGGACAGCCACTTGCCGGCGGTCGCCGAGGACGGTGTGAAGACCGGTGCCTGCTCGCCGGTTTCCGGCGGCCCCTCCTCGGAGGCCATGGTGAGGGTGCCGCCCACCCCGGACTGGGTGATGGCCAGGGAGGGGGCACCGCTGCCGCCGATGTCCCCGGCCGTGACCGAGTCGGCCGGCTCGGTGAGCGGGTAGTAGACCAGCGGGCCCAGGCCGCGGATCTCCTCGGCCAGCATCGAGCGCAGCGCGGGCAGCCGGTTGAGGCGCTTGAACAGATCGGTCGCCGTGACGGGCACGGAACTGCCGAGGCCCCGGAAGCCGACCGGGAATTCGTTGACCGTGCCCCAGAAACGCGGCCTGACCTCGGCGCCGAGGAGGTCCCACTCGATGGTGTCGGTGGTGCCGCCGGTGCGGGTTCCGGTGAACTCCACCTCGGCTATCTGCGAGGTCACCCAGGCCGGGGTGGCCAGCGAGCGGCGCACGGTCCAGCCGAAGCCGTCCCCCGACGTCTCCCAGTAGACGGTGCCGCCCGACTCGCGGACCCGTAGCCAGGCGTGGCTGATCGGGCTGTACGTCAGCACGGTGTGGCCGGCGTCGCCGAACCCGACGTGGTTGTCGGCGAACAGTTGCCCGGTGGCCGGGTTGTAGGTCCAGCCGATCCGCGTTCCGCCGGTGGTGGACTTCACCCACATGCTGGCTGCGCCGGTCGACGAGCCGTTGGCGGCCGGCACCTTGTGCAGCTTGGCCGTGACTTTCGACCCGGTCAGCGTCCACTCCCGGAAGGAGAGGAACCCGGCGAACAGGCCGGGTGCGCACGGGATGCGGGCCTTCCCGTCGACAAGGCCGGCGCCGCCGTAGACGTTCGTCCACCGGGTGCCGTCCACGCGGGAGGCGTCGAAGTCGTCGCCGAGGCGGGCGAGCGGATAGGGCGCTGCCCCGGACTTCACCGGGATGACGGCCTTCGCGATGCGGATAGGGGCGTTGCGCCGCACATACGGGTAGTACGGCGAGGTCGCGTTGCCCGGTGTGAGTGCGCCGTCGAGATTGTCCACGCGCAGCGAGGCAGTCCCGGGCTGCGTCTCCGACAGTTCGTCGGAGGCGCCCCGGGTGATGGTCACGCCCTGGACCATGTCGACGCGGGAGGAGATGTCCGCCCACGTGATGGTGGTGGGCGCCTGGACCAGGCCGCCCCACCCCACCTCCACCAGCAGCGGCATGTCAGCCCACCCCCAGGTTCACGTTGACGCCGTAGTCCCGCTTGAGGCGCAGCAGCATCCGCTGCATCTCCTGGGCCAGGGCGATGGGATCCGTACCGAAGCCGGCCTCGACCTTGAGGTGCACGGTGGTGGTGCCGCCGCCCGCGATGGCGGCGGCCCGCCCGGTCACGGGCAGGAGAGTCGCCTTGCCTGCCATCCGGCCGGCCACGGTCTTCATGGCCCGGTCGATGTGGGGCAGGCCCTTCAGCGCGCCGAGCGCGACACCCTTCGTCGTGTTCTCGCCGTCGGGGATCATCTTGGTCGCCGGGCTCTTGATCCCCAGGGCCTCGCGCAGCGCCGTCTGCATGGCCTTGGCGATCTTCAGCATGGTCGCCTTCAGCTGCTTCTCCTGGGAGAGGAGCCCGGTGAGGAAACCCTTGCTTGCGTTCTTGCCGGAGTCGTACAGCGCGTCGGCGCCGGTCTTCCCCAACTTCGTTGTCGAGTCGTTGACCTGCTCTTGCAGCTTGTTGATCTGCGAGAACGTGGCTTTGTCCGCGCCGGCCAGTGCGGAGGCGTAGGCGTAGCCGGCCTCCGGGCCCATGCTCAGGATCTGCTTGAGTTGGGACTTGTGCAGGCCTCGCTTGGCGAGGACGCCGATGTACTTCGTGAACTGCTTGATCTGAGCGAGCTTCTTGGCCAGGCCGCCCTTGATGCCGCCGGCCGTGACCTCTTCCGGCTCCATACCCAGGTTGTCGAGCCGCGCCCCGCTCTTGGCTGTCGACGCGGTGTCCTTGGCGAACTGCTTGGCCTCGGCGATCCGGGCCGCGACGGCGTCCCGCTTCGCCGCCAGGTCGAGCAGCTTCTTCGTCTGCTTGTTGACCATGGCGACAAGGGCGTTGTCCTTCTTGCCGGTGAACGCCTTCCAGATGTCGGCGGCCAGATCCTTGGCTGTGGCTTTGATCTTGTCGCGGCTGCCGGTCAGGCCGAGGATCATGCCCTTGCCGACGTCGGCCATCAGGGCCTTCGTCTTCTTCGACGGGCTGGAGATCTCCAGCTCTTCGCGGATGCCGAGCGTGACCGCGGACGCCATCGCCCGCGCCGCCGCCCCGACCGTCGAGGTCGCCCCGGCCATGCCGGAGGCCAGGCCCGCGCCGGCGAGCGTGCCGGCTTCCTGGCTGGGATTGATCATCGACATGGACTTCTGGTGGTCGAAGATCTTCTCTGTGCCGTCGAAGCTCATGAGCTCGGGGCCGTGTTCGCCGACCCAGGCGACCTCGCCGGGCCGGGGCGTACCGCCGCCCGCGTAGCCGTTGAGCTTGGCGTTCTGGCGGCCGGCCGTGCCCTCGACACCGAGGGTGTGCTGCACGGTCGTGATCGTGACCGTCTTCGAGCGGACCCTGTCGATGGCCCGCTTGATCGCCGCCGCCACCGACGAGGACCTGTCGATGGCGCGGATCGCGACTGCGGCTTTCTGGCGCAGCCCGTCCAGCTTCGCCTGAGCGGCCGTGATCTTCCGGTCGAGGTCGGTCTTCTCCGCGCCGACCGCGGTCTTCCGTCTCTGCCTGAGCGAGTCGACCTTGCGCTGCGCCGCCTCGACCTTCGCCTGCAGGTCCTCGACGTCCCCCTTGAGCAGGGTGGTCTTGTCGGGGATCTTCAGGATCTGGTCGGCGAGGGCGCCGGCCTCCCTCGTCGTCAGACCCATCGCCTGGGCGCTCGCCACGAGCTGCGACCGGCCGCGCTCGTAGATCCCGTTGACCGCGGTCCACGACGACCCCGACTCCCGTGCGCTGGCCGCGGCCTCGTCGGTCTTCGTCGCCAGGTCCTGCAGAGCGGACGCCGCCGTCCGGGACTTCTCACTGTTGAGATTTAGCTGCCCGTGCGACATGGACAGCGCGCCGGCGTTCTCGGTCGCGGCCTTGGCAGCCGCGTCGATCGCCGCCTCGAAACCGATCATCCCGCCGAGGCCCTGCCGGGAGGCCTCGTTGAGCGCCATGATGCTCTGGCGCAGTCCGTCCGCCGACTGCTTCTGCGCGTCGAGTTTGGTCTGCGCGGACTGGGCCTGCTGCCCGAACAGGCCCATCGACGCCGCGGTCAGTTCAGCTTCGAACTTCGCGTCGGCCAGCGCGCCCTCGTAGTCGCCGAGTTCCGCGCGGAGTTCGCTGCTGCTCATGCCCTGCTTGCGCATGGCGGCCGAGACCCGCTCGTAGGCTGCTGCGGCGAGGTCTCCCTTCCCGCCCTGCACGAGGCCGGCCAGCGCCTTGTCGACCGCGTCCAGGTCCTCTTTGGCCTGGGCTACCGGGGTGGAGTCCATCCCGATCAGCGAGGTCAGGAACTGCTGTGTCGCGTCCAGGTTCGAGGGGCGGGACAGGGTGCGCAGCGAGTCGGCCAGCCCGCCGAGGTCGGTGCCGAACGCGCGCGCGGCCTCGCCCGTCACCTTGCCGGTGCGGCCCAGGTTGCCGAGCGATGTCGTCAGCCGGTCGACATCCGGCGGCGTCTTCTTCCCCGCGCTCGACAACTGCGCGAGGAGGATGACCAGCAGGCCGATACCGCTGCCCACCAGGGCCAGCTTCGCCCCGCGCGACATGGCGCCCATCGCCGCGGTGACCGCGCCGAGACGGCCGGGTGCGCCGCCGGCCGCCGCCTGCATGGCGAGCATCTGCACGGCGAAGGCAGCCACGGCGGCACGGCCGGCGGCGAGCCCGAGGGCCGCTGCCTTCGTCAGCTTCATGGCCAGCGCGAGCTGCAGGAAGATCGCGATGGCTTCGGGCGGCACCGCCGACACCAGATCCGAGACGACCTCGACGGCATCGAGGAGGCCGACGCCCACCTCACTGCCCGCGTCCAGGACGTGGATGAGCGTGGTGGCGACATTGCTGAGGATGCTCGCCACCGTGGGGCCCTGGGCGCGCGCCCAGGCCATGAACTCGCGCGCGTTCCCGCCTACTTCGTCGTCGCCCGACGTGCGCAGCAGGTGCACGAGTTCGTTATTCATGCCGCGCAGGGTCCGCTGCGTGAACGAGGTGAACTCGCTGTTCAGACGGTCGAGGCCGGGCGAGGCCATCTCGCCGCCGACTATCGTGAGGAACCGGTCCGTCTCGCTGCTCGCTGCCTTGGCCAGGCCGGTCGTCTTCGGCAGCAGGGCGTTGGTGAGCTGGACGCCCTTGGTGAAGGGCGCCATCGTGTCGCCCGCCAGGGACTCCGACCACGCCTTGTACTCGTCCTTCAGGACGCCCACGGCGGCCGCGGCCTCGCGGGTCTCCGGCGGCAGTTCGGCCATGATCCGCGCGTACTCGTTCTGCGCCTGGACGGCCTCCTGCGAGGTGCGGCCGGACTTCCCTACGGCGTCCTCGTACTTCTTCTGGGCGTCCGTCGCCTCGCCGAGCTGGGCGATCTGCGGTGCGATGGCGGCACCCATCGCCGCCACCGCCACGGCGACGGTGCCCGCCCCCGCCGCGATGGGCGCCAGGGACGCGGCGGCCGGGATCGCCGCCGGCGCCAGCATCATGGCCACGGACTTCAGCTCGTCCACGGCCTTGCGGCCGGTCACCGCCGTGGTGCGCCACATACGGCTGGCCGCGTCACTGAGCTGAGCTGACGAGGCGTTGACCGCGACGTAGCGGCCGTTGAGGTCACGCAGGCGGCCGTCCGCGTCCCGGGTGAATCCGGCCATGCTCCGGGTCATGCTGCGGGCGTGGTCGTCGATCCGGCGCTGCAGACGCTGGCTCGCGTCGCCGGCCCCGTCCATGATCCGAGAGAGCTGGTCGCGGCCGGTGAGGATGAAGTTCAGCGACGGCATTCACTCACCGCCTTCCGCCCGCTGGGCCGCCTGGTACTGGTCGATCCAGACGACGAGGTTGTAGAAGTCGCGGACGCTCAGGTCGTCGACGGCTCCGGGAGGGATGTGGAGGAGGTGGGCGAAGAGTCCGAGGTAGAGGTCCCGGGCGCGGCAGATGTCGGGCTCGGGCTCGGGGAGCTGCCCTGCTCCTGCTCCTGCGTCTGGTCCGTCGCCGCCGGCGGGGCCTCTGCGGCCGGCGTCTCTTTTGGGTCCGGGGCCCGCGCGGCCAGCAGTTCCCTGGCCCGCTCCGGGTCAAGCGCCACCGCATCGAGCCGGGCACTGAGGAGGCTCTCGATCGTCTCCCATTCCAGCTCCGGGTCGGCCTTGGCCAGCAGCACGTCGAGGAAGCGGGCGACTTCCTCGTTGTCCATGCGGGTGGTCATCTCGGCGACGCCGGGGTCGAAGTCCCCCCACCGCAGCGAGGGGTTCGACCGCTTCTTGATCACCCACACGATGCCGCGCATCGCGTCCAGGTCATCGGTCTCCAGCCCGCCGAGGATCTCCTGCCACTTCTGGTCGATGGATTTCTGCACGATCGCCGCTTCGGAGACCTTCAGGCTGGTGGCGTCGTAGTGCTCGGGCTCGCCGCCCTTGGGGGTGTACACGATGATCAAGGGGAGTGCTCCTACTCAAGGTGGCGGCGCACGTCGTCGATGACGCGCTCCATCTCGCGGGTGATGCGGGGCTGGTGGGCGCGCACGATCTTGTCCCACCACAGAGGGGTGGTGGTCTGCTGCGCCCACCGGCTCCGGTTGCCGAACACCGGGTGGCGCAGGCGGCCTTCGTTGAGGCGGTTGACCATGCCCGCTGTGATGTCGGCAGGCAGACGGGATCTGTCCAGCCAGACCCGGGCGCCGGGGGTGCCGGTGGTGCGCACGCTGATGCGGATCGCCGCGGCGATCGTGGCCCGCAGAGGCCTGGTCGTCGGCGAGGGTCCGCCGCGCTTGCCGGCCCTGCGCCCCTGCGAGCGGATGTCGAGGTGGCGGACCGTGTTCTGCAGGTCGTCGCGCAGCGGCTCGGCCGCGCGCCGGGCGCGGCGCTGCATGGACTGGCGGATGTTCTCGTGACCGGCCCGGCGCAGCCGCGCCTGCAGTTCGAGCAGCTGGCCGGTGCCGATCACGCGGATGTCCTGCACCATGAGGTCACCTCACAGAGCGATGTCCGTGCTCATGTATTCGATCTTGGGCTGGTTCGTGCCGTCGTACAGGCCGGTGTAGGTGAAGGTCGGCTTCACGACGCCGTAGCCGTCGACGACCGGGGGGCCTTCGTCGAGCTTGATCGCGGGCAGGATGATCCGGAACGTCTCGTAGTGCGTCACCGCGATCAGCGGCCCGATGAACTCCCACACCAGCGAGGTCGTTCCGTCGCTGGTGTGCAGGTCGTCCAGGGTGGTGGCGACGTAGTCTGACTCCAGTGACCCGGTGATCTTGACGAGGTCGCTCTCGATCGGCTCGGCCTTCAGCGCCGACCGGTTGGCGTAGAAGCGCTCGGTGTCCTGGGGCCGCTCGATCTTGCAGGACACCTTGCGGATCCCGTCCAGCGCCGTCTCCGCGCCGAAGCTGCCGGTCTTGAGCCCCATCTGCCCGAAGTGGAAGGGGCTCATGTTGCTGTAGGAGGCGGCGGCCAGAGTCTGCGCCTCATCGCAGTCCTTGCCGTCGATCTCGAAACTGCCGGTGAGCATCTCGCCCACACCGCACGAGAATTCACCCGAGGTGATCTTGCAGCCGACGAAGCTCTTGTCGGTGACCGCGCCGCTGGTGAGGGGCACACCCTTCTGGATCGTCAGGCTCTTGCCCGCCACCGACGCCAGGGTGTGGCTCTGCAGATAGGCGGCCGTCGCCGCCTGCTGCACCGGCGTGACCGATGTCCCCATGAGGCACTGCAACAGCAGGCCCATGCCCTTGTTGGCGACCTCCATCTCCAGTGACCCGGCGGCCTCCCTCCGGGTCACCACACGCCGAGAGGCGAGCGCGAGCAGACGGTTCGCCGCGATGCCCTGCGACGTCGCCGTGGTCTTCTTGACAGCCAGGCTCTCCTTGGTGAACTCGATGAATTTGGCCGGCGCCACGAAGGTGCCGTAGACACTCTCGGACGCGATCCCGATTTGGGCGCCGAGCCCGGATCCGATCGCCATGGATCAGTCCTCCTTCTGCAGCGCCTTGGCCGCCGCGCTCTTCTTGGCCGGCGCCGACGGCACCGGATCTTCCTTGGGCTCCTCGACGGCCTCCCATGTGGAGGTCTGGCACACGTAGCCCTCGAACCTGGCGTCCGGCACCTCGACGACCTCGTCGAGCTCCACCAGGCGGCCGCCGAGCTCGGGCACCATCACCGGCTCCGGGCCGATCAAGCGGACACGCGACATTGATTCCTCCTCAGATCCGGGCCTGGCAGGACACCGAGAAATCGAGGGCAGCCCGGACGCCCTGTTCGGTGAAGTACTGGCGCAAGTTGCCCCTGGTCAGATGCGCCCACAGCACAGCCCCGTTGAGGGTCGGCGCCTCCGGCGCGGCATCCGATGCACGGAGCGCGTTCTCGATCTCGCCGACCAGCTCGAAGACGCGGGCACGGAGGACGTCGAACGTGCCGCCGCCGTTCCACACGTCGATCACGCCGTTGATCGCGAACGTCTCGTCGCGGGTACGGGCGCCGGCGGCGTTGAAGTCCTGGACCATCTCGACGGCCTGGCCGCCCTCCTCGGACGACCAGCCCACAGCCAGCAGGTCCGAGCGGGACACGTCGACGGTAGGCGGTCCGTCGAGGACCAGGACGCCGGTCTGCAGGGCTGGCCGGGTGCGCAGGATCTCCAGCAGCTGGGTGATCGCGGCGGGTACTGCGGAGGTCGCCATCACGCCATCCCCGGTGGTAGTTGGTCCGGGCTGAGCAGCTGCAGCGCCCGGTTCGGAATCGCGTAGCCCAGGCCCGGGATGGGCTCGGTGACGTCGAAGTCGCCGGTCCCCAGTTGCGGCCGGCCACTGCCGTACCGGGTGCGGTACAAGTGCTGAAGGATCAGCTCCGTGGCACCGCTGATGTTCTCCTCGACGATGCGACGCCCCGCCCGGTAGGTGACGCGCAGCGGCCCACAGAACCGGCCGCCGTCCTTGCGGCGGACGATGCCGTCGTAGCCGTCGAGATCCAGCGTGCTGACGTCGTACGACGTCCCGCCGTCCAGCACCGGCACCACGCTGGTCAACTGCAGCGCGGGCATCTTGCGCAGCGCGAGCGCCTGCGCCTGGCCCACGTTGTGGGTCTCGGTGACGGTGCGCTCGGCGACCGGGCCGACGAACCACTCCACCGCCGCGGTGGTCGCGCCGATCCACCGGCGGACGCTCTCGTCCTCGGACGTGGTGTGGGTCAGCTTCAGCTGCTCCTTCGCGTCGGCCAGCGAGATGATCCACGTCGGGATCGCCTCGCGTACGTCGAACACGTCCACGTACGCCGTCGCGTTGAGACCGGTTCCCAGCCAGCGCACGGCGTGACGGCCCGCCTGAGTCGTCGCGTACGTGTACCGGTACTGCCCGGCCGACACCGGCACCACCGGATCGAAGACGCTGACCGACCCGTCCGGCAGCGTGACGGTCAGCGCCATGGATCCGGCATTGGCCGGCTGCCCGTCGTCGGCCGTGACTGTCATGGCCAGGCGCGCGGGTGCTCCCAGGTCGAAGGGCATCTCAGCCTCCCCTCACAGTTTGAAGGCGTGGGCGGCTCGTCGCCGCGGCCGCCGCCGCGGCGACGAGGTCCACCACCGCCGGCAGGGCGGCTACCAGGCGCGGGTCTCCGGCGCCTCGGCGCCGCCTCCACCGCGGGAGAAGTCGGCGGCCTTCTCCGCACCGCCCGGGCCCCCGCCCTCCGCCGCGTCCCGCGCTCGCGCGGCTTCGAGGACCTGGTCCCGGTTCTTCGCGATCCCGGCCCGGTTCTGGCCGGCAGCCTCTACTTCCAGCACGCGCAACGCCTCCTGCTCTCCCACACCGTCGAGGTAGGCGAGCACTTCCTTGTTGCTGTGCTCGTCGGGGTTGAACAGCACGGCGTCCTCCGGGTCCTGGTTCTCGAGGTCTGCCGCATCCGCCGCCGGATCCGTCAGCGACTCAGGCCCGGGCGGCGGGCTGTCGCTGCCGGCGGCCGGAACAGGCAAACGCACGGTCACCGACCACTGCACCCACTTCGGCCCGTCCTCGACACCGGCGGGCGGCTCACATTCCTCAAGCGTTGCCGCGATCACCTCGAGCGGCCAGCCGTCCTCGCCGACCACCACCGGCTCCTGGTGCACGACCACCGGTGCCCGGCCTCCCGCCTCCTGGTCCTCGGCGACGAGGACTGCGCGGTACCCGTCGGCCCAGGTGGCGGCTTGCTCCTCGGTCACCTCGACGACGTCGCCGGGCGACCACGAGAAGTCGGCTCCGGCGATCGCCTCCAACACCCTGATGTGAGCCATCAGTTCCGGACCACCGGAGCGACCCGCGGGTTGGACAGGATGATCTGCGCGGCGTACACACCGCCGGTGGACGGCGACCCGGCCACCGTGGTGATGACCCGCACGTAGCGCTTGAGACCCTTGTAGCCGATCTCGTACACCGTCTCGTCGGTGCTCGACGTCACGGCCGGCTCGGTGCCCTGCAGGTAGGTGTCGGCGACGGCCGCCCACGACGAGTTGTCGTCGGAGTCCTGCACCTCGAACGTATGCGTGCCGTCGGTCACGGTGCCGACCGCGATGACGGCCATGGCGTCCTGGAACATGCTGCTGTCCTCGGCCCGGTCGACCGTCGTCCCGTTCGTCGACGTCGTCCGCGCGGCCGGCGTCAGGGTGCCCTTCACGAGCAAGTTGCTGTACGCGTCCCTCACGACGCGCTCCTTCCTGTGAATGCCGACGGGTCCAGGCGCGAAGTCCTGGACCCGTGAGCGGCGTTGGTCAGCTGGCGGGGTGCTGGTACAGGCGGATCGCGGACGAGTCGTTGATCATGCCGTCCATGCGGGCGAACCCGAGGAAGGCGACCTGGAGGTACTCGGCGTACCGCTCGACGAGGCGGAGTGTCTGCACGTCGAGGACCTGACGGATCAGGTAGCCGGCCTTGAAGTCGCCGAACGCGATGCTCTTGGCGCTGGCGGCCGGGACGGGCATCGAGTTGTCGATGTTGTACGTGAACCCGTTGATCGTGGCCGGGAACCCCGGCGCGGGGATCGGCTGCCACAGCGGCCGGCCCTGGGTGTCCTTCAGCTTCCGGATGACCTTCAGCATCAGGTCGTGCATCAGGTACTGCGCGCTCGCCCGGTAGGCGACGTCGACGGAGTGCTCGATGTCGACCAGGTCGTCGTAGATGATCGACGTGGTCTGGCCGTTCGCGCCGGTCTTCCCGACGATGGCGCTGGTGGTGATGCCTTCGGGCTGGTCCACACCCGTGCCGGTGGTCCAGGCCCTCGCGGCGCGGCGGCCGATCCGCTCGCCGAGCTTCTTCGGCACCCACGACTCGAGACCGAACGCGCTGTCCTGCAGGAGCTGCAGGGACAGCCGGACCTGCCTCGAGCTGAAGGTGTACGCCTTCAGCTTCTTCCCGCCGACCAGCAGGTCCTGCTCGCCGGCGGGAGTGTTCTCGCCGAGGATCTCGCCCTCGTTCGACGTGTCGTCGTTGGTGGGCCAGTTCAGGTCCGCACCGGTCGACGTCGTGATGACGTCCGCCAGACCGAAGACGCCACCGAAGGCCTTCATCGTCTCGGTCATGATGTTGCGGAACTCGTCCGGCACAGTGAAACCGCCGCCGACGTCGGTGTTCCCGCCCATCGCGCGCAGGTCGACCTCCTGGTCCATCATCATGGTCCGCTGCTCAGGCGTGAGCCGGTCCATACCGCCGCGCAGGTAGAGGCCGAACGCGTCGCTGTAGCGCTGCGCCTGCCCGTCCCGATCGCTGCCGCGGCGGCCCTCGGGCTCACCGGTGGTGGTGACGATCTGGCTGCGGTCGATCTTGTCGAGCGCGGCCATCTTGTTGAGGCGCTCGATGTCGCCGGACACCTCGGTGAGCCGGGCCTCGGCCTCGTCCCAGTTGGCGCGCTCCTCGGCCGTCCAGTCCCGGCCCTCGCGCTCGGCGAGAGTCTGGATGTCCTGCATCCGCTGCCACGTCAGGTTCTGCTCTTCGATCAGCCGGGTGAGCTGTGCGGGCATGTCTGATTCCCTTCAGGCATGACGATGGCCCCAGCTCACAGAGCTGGGGCCATCGGGGTGAGTACGGAGTTACGAGGAGGCGTGCGGCAGGCCGAAGCGTGCGGCCAGCCCCCTCATGCGGAGTACGCGCGCGTCCTGGACGGTCCGAGTGGTCTCTGCCGGCTCGGTGCCGCTGGGTGCCGCGGGTGTGGTCTCCGGTGTGCTGGTCTCGCGAGTGGACTCACCCGGCTCGCCCTCGACCTGCTTGAGTTCTGGTGCCTTGATCCCGGCGTCCTTCAGGTGCCGGGCCAGGTGCTTGTAGACCGCCTGGCGGTCCTCCTCGGGGATCGTCGTTCCCCCGCGGGCGCCGTTGAGGACGCCGATCGCCGTGGTGCACGCGACCGTCGAAGCCGCGCCCACGTCGCCGTCCACGCCCACGAAATGGTGGATGAACCGGTACGAGGCCTTCGCTGCGGCGTCGCCGTCCGGGTCCACCCAGGCGTGAGCCATCCGCAGCGCGCTCTCCTCCTGGGGGAGGTCGCTCGAGTTGGCCGGCCCGTCCCATGCCGCGTCCGAGGCGTCGGTGGAGTGCACGGCCAGACCGCCGCGCTCCTCGGCGTCCGCGCCTGCCCGTACGGCCGGGACGACTTCGGGAGCCCGGTCGCTTGAGTCGCTGCCGACCAGCTGCAGCAGATCCCGCAGCTCCGGCCGGAACTTGGCGCGCTTCTCGATCGCGGCCTGGTCGCCGCGGCTGACGAGCGCGGAGGCGACCGACGCGAGCTCCGCCTCGGTGTCCTCGTACGCGGGGAACGTCACGGCGCTGACCTCGACGAGGCGGACCTCGAGGATCCGCCGTACCTCGACCTGGGCGACCTGCCCGTTGAGCTCGACGTCCTCGAGCGTCCAGTCGTCCTTCACCACGTAGAAGCCGAAGCTCATCCCGGTGATGTTCTTGTTGCGGACGTTCGCCTTCAGGTCGTTCACGTACGACAGACCCGTGTCGAGGGCCGAGTCGACGGGAAGCCCCAGGGCGTCCTCGGCCAGCGTGAGCGTGTTGGCGGATACCCGGGAGACCACGTAGTACGAGTCGTGGTCGATGAGCATCCGCGCATCGCCCTCCTGCAGCGTCTTCGTGAAGGCGCCCGGAGCGATCTCCTCGTAGAAGCCCCACTTCAGCGGATTGCCGATCGCTGTACGGGAGTTGAACTTCGCGGCGTAGCCGATGAACCGCTCGCCGCCGGTATCTGCGGCGGCGCCTTCTGCCGCTCGGATCACTACCTCTGCCGTGGACAACGGCAGTTGGCGGCGCTCCTCGGCCGTAGTCCTCGTCAGGGTCCTCATCAGGTGCCTTCCTCCGTCTCGTCCGGTGTCTGCAGCAGGCGCTGCGCCTCCGCAATCAGCCCGGCGGCCCGCGCCCGGTTCGAGCCCGCGGCCGGCTGCTCTCCGTCCGGGGCGAGCGGGTTGGAGCCGAGCGGCGCCATGTACATCGGCTGCAGGTAGACGTCCCCGCCCGCGCCCGCAGGCAGCGGCGGCATCTCCTCAAGCGCACGGATGTCGTCCGCGCTGTACGCTCCGACGTCACGCATCGCCCGGTAGAAGGTGGCCCGGGCCGCGGTGTCGCCGCGCAACAGGCCGCCCATGTTGTAGTTGGCGTACTGATCGCGCGGCAGCAGCTCCTTGGTGACGCGCTGCTCGGTCGGCGTGAGCCAGGTGGGATTGAGGTCGAACGTCACCCAGCCCTGTGCCTGCTGCTCAAGCCCGGTGCCCCATGAGGTGGACTTCTCCGTGGACATCAGAAGGAATGGCGGCACGCCGAACATGCGCGCGATCTCGGTGACCTGGAACTGCCGGGACTCGAGGAACTGAGCGTCCGTGCTCGGCATCTGTACCGGATTGAAGCTGGCGCCTGAGTCGAGGACAGCCACCTCATGGCTGTTGTGGACGCCGGACAGCTTGGCCTTCCAGCGTTCCTTCAGCCGGGCGGCCTGGTCTGGGTCGAGGCGCTGCTCGGTCTGTAGGACACCGCCGATCATGTTGCCGCTGCCGAACATCCTGGCGGCCGACTTCTCCGCGGCCTGCGCCAGCGCGATGCCCTGCCGGGCCAGCCTCACCGGCGAGCAACCAGTCAGCCCGTCGTAGCCCAGGCCCGGGATGTGGAGCATCTCCTTGGGCGTCCACACGTGGTGCACGCCCCAGTCGTCGGTGACCTCGAACAGCTTGCCCGATGGGTTCGCCTCACTCGGCTTATCCCTGGTCACTCCGACCCGGTACGCAGACACCGGCCACAGTTCCTTGACCTGTCCTGCTCCGTTGCGGACCTTCTGGATGTAGGTGTTGCCCCACAGGACCCGGTACAGGTACGCGAACCGCCACAGCTCCACCGGCGTCAGATCCGGATGCGGATTCTTCAGCAGCTCCGCGGTCTGCTTCTCCCGTGTGTTGTCCCGGTACACGGGCATCGGCAGGGCCGCCGAGACGCCGGCAATGAGGGACACAGCCCGCCACACCGGCGAGGCCGCTAGCGCCGATGTCTCGGACACCGCGATCCCCGCGTCTGACTGTGCCCCACCCAGATGTTCCAGGAGCGCGGTGGAGGTGAGCGGCTGTGCCGGGCTCTCCAGTCCTCTGCTCGTTGGCCCGTCGAACAGGCCGAACAGGCCGCTCACTGTCGCTCACCCCCCACCGCTTCCCCACCGCGCCGCACCCCTGCGGCACGCCTGTCAGCCAGCGCGCGCTCGCACGCCAGCACACCCAGCACCCCACCTACGACCAGCGCAGCGGGCACACTCCACAGCCCCAGCCCTGCGACCAGGACCAGGACGAACACCGTCTCGAGGGCCACAAGCCGCCGCATCCGCCGGTGCTCGCGCGCCGCCTGCTCGTCCTCGTCCGCTTTGCTCACCACAGGTTCGGCGCCCCTTCTTCCTCCACGTCGTGGAACTGCTCCCAGCCCCACAGTGCGTACGTCGCTGACACCAGCGGGCTCACATCGGTCCCCTCGCTGCGCCGGGTCCACGCCCAGGCATCGCCCAGGTCGCGCTTCTTCGCGCCCGCTACAGCGCTGGTCAGAGGCGCCTGCCCGAGGTGACGCAGCGTGCCGTCCTGCGTCCGGTCGTAGAACTGGCCGCACGCCTGGGCCAGCTGACGCACCTTCGGCGCCACGACCAGGTGGTCACGGCCGAAGCCGCTGCCCACCGGATGGTCACCGGCGAGCCTCTTGCGCAGCTCAGCGGCCAGGGATCCGGCGGGGCCGCCCTCGTCGATCACCCACACGCAGGGCTTCCACTTCTCATCCCGCTCGGCCGCCCAGTCGACGACCCAGTCCGTGCCGGGCCGGTGCGCCACGACCTCGACGTGCCGGCCTTCACCGGCCGCGCCCGCCACGCTGATGGCCGTCCAGGTGCGCTCTGGGTTCGTGTCGATGGCGAAGCCGACCGGGTCTTCGAGCGCCGACCGCGGTACGGCCAGGCCCTTCCAGGTCACCTCGTCGATGACCTGCCAACTGTCCTCGGCAACCTGCGGGTACTCGCCCACTCCGAGCCGCTCACGATCGAACAGGTCGGGCCGCATGGTCGCGAGCTCGCGTCGTACGGCCTGCACACGGATCCGGATCCCCAGCGCCGGATTCGACCGCTGCCACGCCCGTGCGTCGTCCCGGTGGTCGTGCTCGTCACACACGATCTGTCCGTCCTCATCCCGAGGGCACTCCCGCGTGTGCGGCACGATCGACCACTCCAGATAGGTCAGCGACTCGTCCGGCTGCGACGTGCCTGCCAGAGCCCGGGCCCGCAGCGTCGCCAGCTGCTCGCTCTCCGCGCCGATGCCCGCGCTGCAGGTGTAGACGAGCTGGGGGTTGTGCCGCGCGGACATGATCGGCAGGAGGGCTCCGATCGGTGCGGACCGCAGGCTCATCGCCTCGTCCATGATCACCAGGTCGCCGGAGAAGCCACGGCCGGATCCGCCGGTGCGGGCCAGGAAGAGGATCCGGGCCCCGTTGTGGAACTCGAATCCCTCCTCGCCGTGCGCGCGCAGAACGCGCTTCACACGGCGGCTGAGGGCGTACGAGCCCTCGATCATCTGGTCCAGCCGGCGGAAGGACTCCCGCGCGGTCTTGAACTCGTGCGCGGTGTGCACGATCAGCTTGTCGCCGAAGAGCATGACCCCGGCGACCTGGCGGGCCTCGAGGTATCCGCCCTTGCCGTTTTGCCTGGTCACGTTCTGGACGACTTCGAACGAGGTCCACCGGCCCTCGTTATCCTCAGCGAGGCTGTGGTGCAGGCCGAGCTGCTGCCACCGGTCGAGCTTCAGACCGGAGTCGTCGGCCAGCTCGATGGCCTCCTGACCAGCAGGGGATCGAAAGTCGAGCGCCGCCTGGTCCTCAATCCCGCTCCACCGACCGCTCTCGATGCGTCGGTAGTGCGGTGTGGAGATGATCCGCGGGCTCTGGCAGCCAATCGGGTCCGGGTTGCTACGCCGAGTGGCGGGGACGCCGTGCCGCAAGCTCATCGATCTTGTCCCCCCGTTCCTTCGGCGGGGCCAGCGCTCGCACTGTGTGCATGGCCTGCCGCAACTCGCGGGCCGCAGAGGCCGCGTCCTTGGGGTCCTGCGCCGAGTCGAGCTCCTTCGCCAGCCGGATTGCTGCCGCCGCAGACGCGTTCGAATCGGGGGATACGCCCAGTTCAGCGAGTTCGGCCTTCGTCGCTTTAGTGACTGCCCCCGCTCGGAGAGAGCGGCGCTTCGGCTCGTCGTCCATGATCACCCCCGAAGGTCGAGCGTCACGGAGCGTGACAGATGGCGACGGTCACGGACTGTGACGGTCGAGCGGGGGTGATCATGGTCGCTAAATGGGTCGAACTCGGTTCGCGGTGATTAGCGATCGGCGCGGGGAGAGAACCGAGCGACAAGGGCGTTTGGGTCGCCCGGTCATCCGCTGAACTCTTGATCCACTCTCTCCCGTCGGCCACGCGAGCGATCATGAACGGGCCGCGCCAGCCGCTCCGAACGGGCCGCGGCGTAGCCCTCCGTGACGGGCCGGGCGGGGTGGCGGAGCGTCACCAGTCACGCGACGACTGCGTGGCTGCCGGCACCCGGGCGCCTCCGCGGTAGTGCCGGTACCAGCGGGTGACCACGCGGTCCATCGCGCTCGATCGCATCGCTCGCACGCGCTCGCGCACCACTTGCTCGCCCGGGTCGACCGTGATGATCTCGGCACCGAGGCGGCGGTAGCGGGCTACCCAGGTGGGGCTGGGCATGGTGTGGATCAGGTACACGTCCACGGCCTCGAGGTGCTTGACCGCCTCGTCGATGGCGGCGTAGCGGGCGCGCAGCGCGACCTTGGACGCGATCGGGTCGTGGTTCCACTGGGGTGCGCCGGGGCCGGTGAGGGCGCGGGTGATGCGGTCCAGGTCGATGACGATGTCGCGGGCCTTGGCGCGGGCCTCGATCCAGCTGGACTTGCCCGCGGCCGGCGGGCCGGTGATGACGTACAGCACGGCGCGTCACCACCTCCCGGTCCTCGGCGCGGGGTGTCAGTCCCCGAAGGGGGGCCGACCGCTGCCCTGGATGGTCATACCCGTTGAGCCGGCCGCGGAGCGTTCAGCGAAGAAGGAGCCCTCGCGGCCGCTGTCGATGCGCAGCTTGGCGTCACGGGACTCCGCAATGTTCCAGGCTGCTTCCTCGTCCTGGGTCTCGATCGATCCGTACCACTCCTTGAGGCCTCCGCCGCCGGAGGCGAGAGTGAGTTGGACGGTCACGTCGTATTCGGTGCCGTCCGCGATGACCGTGGCGGGACCGTCGTATGTCGTCATGCGCCCATGGTGGCCCAGGGGTCTGACAACGGCGGGGCGGTTCTGCGAGTACGAGGTGCGCCTACCGCGGCCTCGCCGTCGGTGGCAGATCCGTAGCGAAGCGGGCCTGGTGGCTGGCCATGTGCTCGCGGATCGGAGCCGGGTCGATGGCGACGCCGACCTTGGTCTTGCTGAGGTGGCGGACCTGGACGGGGTACGTCACGGGTTCCTTGCACTCGGGGCACTGGACAGTCCCCGTGGTGATGCCGTCTGCCATTGCTCACTCCTCGATGTGGGGTAGTTCGAGGTTGCCTTCGATGCGCCTGAGCTGGGTGGGGGACATGGCCTTGGCCCAGCGCTGGCCTTCGATGGTCCAGCGGGTGTGGCAGCCGGGGCAGGTCCAGATGCGTGGTGCGCGCCAGCGCCAGCGGCGCAGTGGGCGGCGGCAGGTGGGGGTGCAGCCGATCAGGTCCCAGTTGCAGAGGCTGTCCGTCACCGTGGGTCGAGCCAGTCGATGAGTGCTTGCTGGGCGCAGGAGTCGCAGCCGCCGCAGTGGCAGTCGGCTGGCCTGGTCTCTGCGCGCATGCGCTCGGCGATGGCGGCGAGCAGCTGGGTGGCGGCCTCGTCGTAGGAGCCGAGGAAGAGCTTGGTCCCGTCCACTCGTCCGAGTTCGGCGACGACGACCTGGTGGAGCGTCGGTTGGTCGTTTGCTGCCATGGTCACCACCACTCCCGTTCCTCGACCTGTGCGCCGTGCAGCGGGGTGCCGGGCTTCGCGTCGCCGAGCAGGCCGTCGAGGCTGACGGCGATGGTGCAGACGTTGTGCTCGTCGGGGTGGTGGACGCAGACGAACCCGCCGGGGAACTCTGCACCTACCCACGCGCGGCCGTCAGCCAGGCGCAGGAGGAACGGCACGGGTCGATCGGGGTCACTCATCGTCAGCCTCCCGAGGCGGTCCCTGGACGGGGACGAGGGCGTAGCGGGCCTCGACCTCGGACGGGCGGTTGAGGTCGGTCCTGCAGCCGGGGCAGAACTCCTCGTCGGTGCCCTTGTTGAGGTGGCCGCAGTGGTGCAGCCAGGCGCGGGGCAAGAGCGTGGGCTCCTGGTCCTCGGGCACGGAGCCCGCTGCGGATGGCCGGTAGACCTCGACGCCCTCGGACCCGGGCAACATCAGCACTTCGACGCCAGGCAACTGGTCGCGGAGCCGCTCCGCGACGAAGAACAGCAGTTCGCGTGGGGTGTCGCGGTGCATGCGGACGAGGATGGTGTCGCCGGGGCGGATGACGGTGAGGTCGGCGGCGAGGCGTACGTCGATGCTGAAGGCGTCTGGGTCCGCGCTCACGGTCAGCTCCTGGGGTGGTCGGTGCGGCCGCGGCAGGTGGCGTTGTGGCGGCCGAGAAGGCGGCAGGCGAGGCGGCGCGGGGCGCAGTAGGCGAAGTCGCGGGGCTCGCCGAGCGCGTAGCGCAGCCAGTACGCGAGGCCGGTCGCGTCGGAGCGGTACAGGCCCGGGCGGCGCGAGGTGGTGCGAGGCTGCAGCTTGCCCCTGGGGTCGTTGCTCACGGTCACCACTGGCGTGGGTGCTTGGGCGGGGCGATGCAGGTCCAGTTATGACGGCGGAGTAGCCGGCAGGCAAGGCGGCCGGGGATGCGGTCGCGGGCGCTACGGGGGTCGTCGATGGTGTTGCGGAACCAGCGTTCGAGGCCGGTGGCCTCTGGCCGGTGCCAGCGCAGGACGCGGGGATAGCGGGTGCGCAGGGCGGTGAGGATGCGGGCTTCAAGGTCGGTGCGGGCCTGGTCGTGCGTGGGCATGGTCACCACCTCTGTAGGGCTGGGTCAGGACGTGAACAGGGGTGGCGTGTGGCGAGGCATCTCTGTCAGCCCGGCCTCGGCGAGCGCCAGGCGCAGGATGTCGGCCATGGGTACGTCGACCGCCTCGGGGGTGAGCGTGGGCTCTGGCGCCCTGCCGTGCCACACCTCGGTCATGTCCTCGCCGTCGAGCGTCTCGACGCGGATGGGGTTGTGGCTGGTCTCGATCTCGACGACCGTGACTGTCTGCTCGATCGTCGGCAGCAGGTAGCGGCGGACGAGCTGGACGAGGGGGAAGTCGACCTTGGTGTCGTCGACGCCGTTGGCCTCGCAGTAGTCCAGCCAGTCGTCTGGGTCGGCGCCGTCGTTGAAGCCCCACTTCGATAGCAGGCTGCTGCTGAACAGTGTCAGGAGAGGCAAGGACATGCTCACCACCTCCGTGACGACCGTACGGGCTGGCGGTGGACGTCGGTGCGGTTGCCGCGGGCGCTGTTGCACTTGCGGTGCGCTGAGCGGGCGTTGGCGGGGTCGAGGAGGTCGCCGCCCTTCGACAAGGGGATGGCGTGGTCGAGGGTAAAGGCGTCGCGGTGGCGCTGGGCTGCGAAGCCGGTGAGGTCGTAGCGGATGGGCTCGCCACACCACCAGCAGGGCAGGAGCAGGGCGCGCTGCCGGGTGCAGAGGCGGCGGTAGGGGCGGCCGTTGCGCGGGTTGGCGGCCACGGGCTACGTGGGGCTGTGGCCGAGGCGCTCGGCGGAGGCTGCGGCCTGGTCCAGGGCCTGGCGTGCGCTGGCGGGGTCCAGGGCGACGTGGAGGTCGTACGTGGTGGGCTGGCCGTCGGCGCCGGCCGGGGTGGCGAGGGCGGTAGCGACGCGGGCCCAGGTCTCGGCCATGGCCCGGGAGCGCTCGGCGCGGGCATAGGAGTCGGCGGGCAGGGCGCCGCCGATGCCGGTGCGGTCGGCGCGCTCCCGGAGCTGCTCGGCCTGGTCGTAGTGCTCCTGGGCGGCGTGGGCGTGCTCGTAGGCGCGCTGTTGGGCGTTGTGGAGTGCTGCGGGCCGGTCGAAGGCGGTGGGTGGCGCGTCGGGCATGCGGGGCTCCCGGAGAGTGGGGGTGCGCCCGCCGTACGGGTGCCGGCGCCCCTCAACTCCCCAGTGGTGGGTGCCGGCCTGAGCGGCCGTCGTACGGCGGGCGCGGGCACGGCGAAGGCCCCGGAGTTCAGGTCTCCGGGGCCTTCGCGGTGCGTATTTGGATGTCCGGTTTTGGACATGGGTGTGCGGGAAGATCGTGGCGCACGGATCGTCGCACGTCAAGCAGGGTTTACCGCGTGGCGCGCTGGCCTGCTCGTGTGGGCTTCGCGGCGATCTTGGCGGTCATGACGTCGCCGACGCGGTAGAGGGGGCGGCGGGGTGAGCCTCCGCAGCGATGGAGGAGGCCGCGCCGTACCCAGTCGCGGATGGTGGCGGGCTCCACGCCGCAGGCCATGGCGGCCAGGCGGGTGGTGAGGAGGCCGGGTGGGAGGTGCGTGTACTCCATGTGGCCCATGGTGCGACAGGTGTTCGGGGTGCGCGGTGTGCGGGGCGGGTGCGTCGGCCGGTGCGTGGGTCACGAACTCGTCACTCTCGCGCGGCGCATAGGGTGCGCACGCCACAATCGCGCGCATGTCAGACACCAGTGAGGCCAGTGCGGCCAGAGGTTGGCGGCCCTCCCGTACGCAGAAGATCGTCGCTGCCCTGTTCCTGCTGCTCGTGTGGACGATCACGGCGAACTCGTGGACGGAGAAGGGCTGCGACCTGAGGCAGGGGTACGTGTTCGTGATCAGTCATGGCGGGAGTCCGGACCGTGATCAGGGTTGCGAGGACGAGCCGGGCGGGCCGGCCTACACCGACCAGTACTACGGCTAGGAGCGGCGTGGACCCACAGATCCAAGGGGCGCTGGTCGGTGCCACTGCCACAGCAGTTGGCGGGGTCATCGGCTGGCTGGGTGCCCGCTCTCAGGCGCGCGCCGCCCTCGAGGCGGTCCGCATGCAGGTCCGCGGGCAAAGGTTCGATGCGCGCTGGCAGTACCGGCGTGAGGCGTACGCGGCGTTCTTCAGCAGCGTGGAACAGACTCGCGTCGCCATGACCCATGCCTACAGCACCTGGATGGCGTCGATTCAACTGGCCGGAGCCCAGGGCATCGGGCCCGGGAGTGAGGCTCGGGAGGCACGTGCAGCCGTGGACGAGGTGATGAAGGATCTGATGTTCCAGCACTCCCTGCTTCGGCTCTCCGTGGGCGGGACGGAGCGCACCACGGCAGACAGCTTGGTGTCCCAGGTGGTGGGCGTCAGGAACACCCTTGAGGCCTGGTGCATTGCAACGGAGCGCGATACGGCGGGGGGCCGGGAACTGGCCTGGCGGTTCATCAACCGGGCGGCGGAGCTCGACTCGACGGTGGAGCGCGTCATGGAGACCGCGAAGGGTTGGCTGGACGTCACGCCGGACGTTGACCGGCCCAGGGAAGCGTTCTGGCGGCGGCTGTCGTCACGGCGGCTGCGCAACCGGGGCCCTGAGTAATCCCTGTTCAGGGACTGGTTGACAGTTCTGCACGGACGAGTCGGTCGCCGGGACGGCGGCCTTGCGTGACGTCCTCGACGGTACTGTTGTCCGCGCTACTTCACCTTGCCCGTGAAGATCGCAGTCTCTGACTCGTAGTCAAGTGTCACCTCCACCTGCAACACCTGCTCCCCCTTCGGCAACGCGCACCCCCATGCCACGGACAGTGACCTGCCGGCCAACAGCTTTGTCGTCGGCGAACCGCTCAGCCCTTCGTCGAACACCGAGTCGCTGCTCTGCCCGTCAATCCCGTACGAGCAGCTCACCCTCATCAGCCTGGTATCGACCGTGGCGTCACTGCCGTTCTTGATCTTCACGGTGAACTTCACGTACGGCGTGTTCTTCGGCGCCGCGTCCGAGCTCGACGTCGCCCGCTGGAACTTTGACAGGCCGACCTCCACCCCGGTCTCGTACTTCACCCCTTCGGAGAGCCCGAACACTTCCGGCCCTGTGCCCGACGGGGAGGCCTCCGGTTCCTCGGCCGCGGTGACGGTCTCCTCGGCCGGTGCGCTCGTCTCCGCCACAGCCGGACTGCTGTCGTCGCGGGAGTTCACCACCACGATTCCGGTGCCGATGATCACGGCGATGACGGCGGCAGCCGACCCGATGATGACCGCGGTGGTGCGGGATTTCTTCGGCGGCGCCAGCGGCCCGGGCGGTGGCGAATTTGGCGGTGTGGCGTTGCTCATGGTTCCCCCAGGGATGGTGGGCAGGTGGGCGGGATCGTAGCCGCCGAAACCGGCAAACCGGGACGTGAACGGCGAAAGCCCACCACGACGGGGGAATCGTGATGGGCCTTCTTCGCTGAACACTCCCAGTGTGGCAGGCGGTCAGCTCTTGCGCGGCTTGTCCGGAGTGCCAGGCACGGGCTTCTTCGCGGCGGGGAAGTGCCCGCCCCTGGACGCCTGATAGTCGGTGGCGTGCCGGGCGAGCTGCTCTGGTGTCATCTTCGCGCGCAGTTCCTCTTGGGATCCGGTCCTACGGAACGCCATGATGGCGGTCCTCCTGTCTCTCGGGATGGGTGGGAACCGGGGCGTGGCCGCGCTCTCTTGGCGGATGGAGCGGCCCGCCCCGGGGGCAGTGGAGGGTCAGGTCTGCTGGCCGAACGGCACGGTCATCGAGGCCTTTGGTCATGTCGCGGAGCTCGGTGCCGTCCGTGGTGCGGGTTTCGAAGCGGGCGATTGCCTCGCTCTTGAGTCGCTCGGTCTCGGCGCGGTCGCCGCACTCTCGGGCGGCGATGTAGTCGCGGACTGACTGGTGGCTGGTCTGCACGGAGGAGTTCTCCCTTGGGCAGATGCCGGGTAGATCGGCCGGTAGACGGCGGTAGATGGTCCGGTAGACGTGCAGGTCAGGCGGCGGTAGACGGCGCGGGAGATGCCTCCGGGGCGGGGGTCGGGGAAGGGGTCTCGAGGTCGCTCCGGCGGACCCCCCAGGTGGGGATCCCGCCCACCTTCACGCCGCGCTCGTGGGGGATGTCCAGGTGGGCCAGGCGCAGGCGCATGTCGGTGACTGAGCGGCCCTCCCAGTGGCCCTCCTGCTGCAGGCGGGCGAGGACGGTCCGCAGGTGCACCGCGGGGGCGTCCCCCATCACCTGCAGCAGGAGGGTCCGTACGGCCTCCCGGTCGGGCGCCGGAGCGGGGCTGTCGGCGGCCTCGGCGGAGGGCTCATCGGTGGGGCGGCCGGCGCGCCAGGCGGCGGCGGTCCACCAGGCGGTGAGGAGCCACAGCAGGGCGGGTATGGCGCGCAGGAGGCGCCACAGGATGTAGGCGGCGAGGGCGAGGAGTCCGAGGCGGGCCCAGCAGCCGAGGGCGGCCTTCCAGCCGGTGAGGTCGGTGCGGCGGCCGCGGGCGACCCAGGCCGCGGCGTGGGTGCCGAGGCGGCGGGCGAGGACCGTGGATCCGGTGGCGAGACGGGCGGCCGGCCGGGCGAGACGGGTCAGAGTCACAGGAGACCAGACCCCTCGATGGCGGCCTTGACGCCGTCGCCGGCCGCGTTGAGGGCGCCGGGGAGCCAGGCGAGGGCGCCGGCGACGCCTGCGGTCAGGCAGAGCACGGAGGCCACGTACGCGCCGCCGATGATGCGCCGCTTGTCCTTCTTGCCTGCGCCCTTGTAGGCCAGGCCGACGAGGAAGACTGCGAGTACGGCGATGATGGCGCCGGTGCTGCCGAGGCCGACGAGCTGGCCGCTGGTGAGGCCTTCGGAGGAGGTCGTGCCTGCGGCGGCCGCGCTGGTGCGTTCTCCGGCGCCGTTGGCGAGGGTGCCGGAGCGGGAGTGGGCCCAGCCGAGGATGCCGCCGGGGCAGGCGGCGGTGCAGGCGCCGGCGGCGGCTCCCTTCCCGAAGGAGGAGAGCTGGGCCATGTCGCGGCCGCCGGTCCACCAGGGGTGGAGGTTCGCGATCAGGATGAGCAGGGCGACCAGGAGGCCGCCGAGGGTGAGGCCGGTGGTGGCGGTCATCGTGAGACTCCGGTGAGCAGGTAGATCGGGTCGTACCAGTGCAGGACGCCGAAGGCGCCGAGCCCGGCCGTGACCAGGAGGAAGCGGGGCAGGAAGCGGCCGGTGCGCCGGTCCAGGGCGACGGCGGCGGCGAGGGCGACGGCGGCGATGACGTAGGCGGCGCCGATGCCGGCCTCGGTGCGGGCCTGGTGGACGGTGCGGGACCAGATCCCGACCGGGCTGTGGCCGCCTGCCCATGGGGTGAGGGCGGCGACGATGGCGCCGATCATGCGCCAGGTGACGAGGTGGTCCCACAGGCGTGCCCACAGGCCGGGCTCGGGTTCCGGCTCGGGGTCGACGAGGAGGACCTGGTGGACGTGCCGGACCTCGACGATGCCCGTGGGTGGCGGAGCAGCCGGTGGCGGGGGCGGAGGGGGCGCGACGGCCGGAGGGGCTGAGGCCGGGGCCGGGGCGCGATTGGGCAGTGGGGTGCCGGCCGGGATGATCCGGGTCGGCTGGATGGGGCGGCGGGGCCCGTGGGGCATCGGTGGTGTCCTTGGGTCCATGGGATGGGAGTGGCCGAAGGGCCGGGCGCCGAGCCGGGCCAGGAGGTGGCGCACGCGGCGCTCGTCCGGCTCGGGCGCCCGGCTCACAGGCAGAGACCTGTCGTGGTCATCAGCGGCCCTGGCGGGTGCTGTCGAGGGCTGCGCGGATCTGCTGGGCCTTGGGCTGGCCGATGTGCAGCTCGGTCTTGAGGGTGTGGATTGACGCGGGGCGGCCGTGGTCCTGGCGGTGGGCGGCGTCGACTTTCTGGGCCCGGGCGAGTAGGGCATCGAACCCACCTGCACTCGCCGTACCTGGCGCCTTGGGTACGCGCTGTACCTGAGGCGCGGGGTGTACCTCGCGTACGGGTATGGCCGTGGGTGCGGGTCCCGCCTGAGACTCGGCGAGCTCGTCGGCGAGGTCCTCGGGGCTGAGGCCGGCGAGGTAGGCGCGGACGCCGCTGCTGGCGTTGGCGACCTCCTCGAGCTGCTCCAGCACGTCGGGTACGCGGGCGTGTACCTCACTGCGGGTACGGGTGGGGCGGATCATCGCGGCGGGTACGGCGCAGGCGTGCTCGGCGCGTACCTCGGTCTCGGTGGTGAGGTCGAGGTGCAGGTCACCGTGCTGGTAGGCGTACTCGATGGTGTCGGGTACGGCCCGGTGCATGGCGGGTAGCGCGGCTGGGGCGGCGTATGGCGTGGCGAACAGCTCGGGGTGCGGGGCCGTCTGTACCCGGGCGGGTACGGGGGTCTGCTGTACCTCGGGTAGGGGAGCGGGTACGGCGTGGAGGGCTACCTGTACCTGTGCCTCGGATACGGGTACGCCGTACTCGGTCGACAGCGCGGCGAGCTCGGCCGGTGTGGCGTTGGGGTGCGCGGCGTGGATCAGGAGGATCGCGTTGAGGGGGTCCATCCGGCGTAGTTGGGCGCCGGTGACGCCGAGCGGGGTAGCCGGGTAGGGCTCAGGTACGGGCTGGGGTAGCCAGGGTGAGACGACGGATACGGTGCGCAGTTCGGCGGCGCCGCGGCGGGCGGCGAGCTGCTGCAGGAGGTCGTGGCGTTGGGTGCCGTCGACGGCGGCGCCGGACCGGTGTACGGAGGCCTTGAGGGCGGCGTGTCCCCAGACGCCGAGGTGCCGGCGGGAGGCCAGGCGTACGGCGCGGACGGTGGCGCGGTCACGGGAGACCTGAGCTGCGGTGCGGCCGCGGACGGCGAGGCCGAGGTAGGACAGGAGTCGCTCGCGGAGTTCGTGCCCGATCTGTGCGGGCAGTCCGGTGGACAGGGCCTCCGGCTTGGTGACCCGGATCTCCAGGCCCATGGCGAGGTGCCAGAGCAGGGCGGCCATGACCGGGCCGAACACGGAACGGATCAGGCCGCCCCAGACGCCGGACTCGGCGAACGCGGGCACCAGCTGCACACCGGTGATGCACCAGACGAGGACGCCGGGCACGCCCGGGGTGCCAGCCTCCGTCGCGGTGGCGGTGGCCTTCTTGTTGGCGCGGGCCATGACCGCGCACGCGATGAGGGCGATCTCACCGGCGGCGAAGAGGGCGGCGCGCTCGCCGTTGGTCATGCCGAGTTCGTGGCCGGCGAATCGCCAGGAGGTGTCGGCGGAGAACGCGGTGGCGACGAGGGCGCCGATGCCGGCGGTGAGGACGGCGCCGCTGGTCCGGTGGATGATGAATGCGCAGGTGGCGGTGAGGAGTACGACGAGGACGCCCGCGGCCAGGAGGGCCGCCATGGGGTGGCTGGCCGACCATGCGAGGGACTGGTCCAGAGACACGTGGGCTCCAAGGACGAAGAAGGTGGGGGGCGGTCCCGCGCGGGGGTGGGACGCGGGACCGCCGGCTGGGAGGGGTGGTTCAGGCCTCGGGTGTGTCGGCCTGGCCCTGGGCACCGTCGCGGTGGTCCTGCCTCGCACGCTTGGACTCGGCGTCGGTGTAGTCCTGGTCGCACACGTCGTGCAGCTCGGCCACCCGCTCGGCGCGGGTGCGGGGCTGGCTCGGCTGCCTGGCGCAGCAGCTGGGCGTAGGCGCGGCGGGTGATCGGTTCGGTGATCTCCGGCGCCTTCGCTCGCAGTGCGGTGGCGAGCGGGGGCGACATGGTGGTCGCCTGGATCAGGGCGATCCGGCCGACCGCGGTGAGCGGCACGCCGGGGCGGTGGGCCTCGAGGCGCTCGGCCATCTCGATGAGCATCTGCCGGACCAGCTCGGCGGTTTGGGCGTGCTGGCGCCCGTATCGCCCTCTCATCCGAGGTTCCGCGCGGCGCGGTTCAGGACGAGGGCGTACTCGCCGCGGCTCCCGGTGAGGGGCGGGAGGACCGAGCGGGCGCGGAGGGACGCGGTGTGGCGCACGGCCTCGGGCAGAGTGCCGACGATCGTCTCCTCGGCGGTGGTGAGGTCGGCGTCGAGGTTCCACGGTGTGACGGGGTCGACGCAGCCGCGCAGGAGGAGGCGCGCGGCGACGGTGACGATCTGCAAGGCGTAGCTCGGTTCGGCGAGGACTTCGCCGAGGGGGCTGGGCTGGGTACGCTCCATGCGGACCTGCTCCTTCGATCGCTTCGAGGCGGGTCCACCCCTCGGCCCGGAGTTCCCGCTCCGTAGTGGGCCGAGGGGTTTTCCCTTTACCGAGAACGAGCGTAGCGACTTCCTAGCTATATGGCTAGGAAGTGCGGGAAGATGGTGCCATGCCCGAGGCTGAAGGAGGGCCTGAGTTGCTGTCGTTGAGCGAGGTCGCGCGCCGTGTCGTTGCCGAAGGCATCGAGGAGCGGATGAGTCACCAGCGGGTGTCGCAGCTGTCTCGCGAGGACCCGGCCTTTCCGCCCGTCGTGCTCGTCGGCCGGTCCAAGGTGGTGGACTGGCGGCTTGCCGCGCCGTACTTCCAGAAGCGCGTCAAGAGGCAGGGAGAGCGCACGGATCTGCCGAAGAACGACCCCGCGGAGTAGCCCGGCATGCGGCAGGCGAGCTGCACGGCGACTCTGGACCCATGACGTCCGCGATTCCCGTAGTGATCTACCCGCCTGACGATCAGGGCGGTCGCCGCGTGCGCGTCGATGGAGCGATCCTCGGGCTGGCGTACTCGGTACAGGACGTCGTGGCGCTGCTTCAGACGGCCGGCCTGCAAGGCTGGGACGAGATGGACGTGGTCCGCAGCGCGTTGATCGAGTGGCGTGAGGGCGGGCCGGAGGTATGGACGCGTTGACCGACCTGCGCGTACGGTCGAGAACGCACAGAGGGGGCACCCTCGACGGCCCGCCGCACCCCATGAGGACGGCGGGCCTCGTGCTGTCAGGCAGCGGACCGGAGAGGGCCCTCCTCGGCGGCCGCTTCGGGGGCGGACTGGGTGCGCGTGGGCTGGTGGTGGCGTAGTGCGAGCCACGTGCTCGGCGGGTAGGGGCACAGACACCACGTGCACTGCACGGTCGTGGTCATGTTCGCGTAGATCTTCGCCCCGCAGATCACGCCGGACTGGTCGACGGCGATGCAGTAGCCGAGCAGTGTGGGCGGCTGCTCACGGTCGGGGTCACGGCCGGGCTCGACGACCTGCCGTACGCGCTCCACCAACTGGCGGACCTCCAGACCCAGTTGTCCGCCCTGCTCCCAGAGCACGATGAAGTGGATCTGCGCGACGAGGCCGGCCGCCGCGGCGCGGACACGGTGTCCGAGGGACGCGGCGCGCTGAGGTCGGGGCAGGTTGCGGGCCTCACAGACGGCGTCGTGCCAGTCCTCAAGGACGCCGGCGATCCCGCCGGCGGCGCGCAGGGTGAGGACCTCGCTGTCGAGGGGAAGAGGTGCTTCGGCGCGGCGGACGCGGCCGCCGTACTGGGCACTGCCGGACCGGCCGGGGGTGAGCCAAGCCTCGAGGGCAGCCCACAGGCGGGGCAGGCGGCGGAGACGGTCGAGGGTGTCGAGCATGCAGTCGGGGCAGATGTAGAGGTGATCGAGGGTGCGGTGTTTGCACAGGGTGCAGATCATGGGGTCGGTCCGCCTTCCTGCGGGTTGTACGGGGTGGGGTGGTGGGGCTCATGGGGCCTGGCGCTCGAGGTCTTCCTCGATGTACGGGTAGCCGATGAAGTAGCCCACCCATGCGGTCTCGACGTAGCTGTGGGAGCGGCAGGGCATGCACACCACGTACACGCGGCCGTCGTCGATGGTCGGCTGCCGGATCTGCACGCGCCCCTGGGAGTCGAGGAGTTGGCTCTCGAAGCGGAAGCTGACGGGCTGCCACTGGTGGGTGCCGTCCTGCGTGTTCGGGCAGCGGGTGGCGTCGTTGCTGTCGCGGAGTGGGCGATGCCGCTTGGCCGTGCACCCCTCGTGAGCGCAGCTCTGCCACTCGCTGCTACTGGGGTCGGTGGTCCAGTAGTGCTCGCCGGGGTGCATCAGTACTCCTGTCCGGACAGTTCCGCACGGATCTGGTCCATGGCGAGGACGCCGTGGTCGAACTGGGCGAAGGCGAACAGCAGTTGGTCGCGGCGGGCTGGGCTCACGGCCGCGGGCACGGTGAGGACGGCCCCGCCGACCTGTACGGACCAGGTGGAGTGGTCCGGGTCTTGTCGCCACGCTGGCAGTCCGATGCCGGCCGCGGCATCCTGTGGCTCGTCCACCCCCTGCGGGGCGTCTGCCTGCGTGTTCGTCTCCTGGTGGACTAGCCCGTGCGGCACAGGGCCTGGCTCGTCCACCTGCTCCGGCAGTTCGAGGCCGAGCTCGTGGCGCAGGCGCCGAAGCCGCTGCTCGGTCCAGCAGGACAGGTCGTGGTGACGGGCGATGTGCTCGGGCAGGGCGCCGGCCAGGCGTGCGTGGGCCAGAACGTGCAGCCAGCCAACCTCGACCCACTCGGTGTGGGCATGGCTGCGGCACCAGCGCGCTCGGGTGTCGGCGAAGCCGTGGCCGGGGCAGCCGACCTCGACGGGCGCCCCGGAGCTGCGGACGATCATCAGGTCGCAGTCCGGGTGCCCGCTGATGCCCTTGCGGATGGCGTCCTCGGCCTGCTCGGGCCGGTTGGAGTCAGGGTCGTAGGCGATGATCGCGGGATCGTGGGACAGGCACGGAACGCTGAAGCTGCTACTCATGGCTGCAGCTCCGTCGGAAGGCTGCGGTGGCCTTCGGGGATGGCTGCGAGGTCGCGGCTGCGGGCGAGGCGTTCGGGCGTGGTGCCGAAGCCACGGTGCCGGTTACAGCGGGCGCATCGGCCGTAGCCGTCGTGGTCCAGGACGGGGTCATGGCAGGTACAGGTGGCGTGCGCGGTCTTGATGGCCGAGCAGTCCGCGTGGAACAGACCGGTCTCGCCTCTCCACCACCGGCCGCGGGGCCCGTCCCAGGTGTGGGAGCGGTTGACCGGGTCGGTCTTGGTGTGGCGGCCAGAGCACCAGGCACAGTGAGTGAGGAGACGGCGCCGCAGTTCCTGTAGCGGGCGGACCTGGATGCGCCAGTGGTGGAGGTGCAGGCGCCACCGCTTGGCCCGGCACGTGGTGTGGTCGTAGCCGGACGGGTCGCGATGCCACACGGTGATCAGGCTGGGGAAGTACAGGCCACGCCCGGCGAGCACCCAGAACGCGTCTCCGGTCTTCCAGCGAATGCCGGCCGTGGCGGCCTGCTTGGTCTTCCATGTGTCGGTCCTGGGCCATGGCGAGCGGATCTCGAATGCGACGGTCATGGGGTCGTGCATGAGTCAGTCCTCCTTCGTGTCGGTGTCGCGGAAGGGCTCGGTCGGCAGGGGCCGGCCGAGTTGGTTGGCCCACCAGCCGGCGCAGATCAGCTCGCCGAGCGGGATGTCACGGGGGTGGCCGTCCGGCCGCCACGCGCCGTACGGGACGTTGCTGCCGCCGTAGCCCCGGGCGGTGCCGTGGTGGCACCAGAACGGGCTGTCCTCCGGGAAGCACGCGCCACCGTCCTCGAGCTCCGGCGAGCCCGGCCGGAACGCACAGTCGCGGCAGGCGGTGCGCATCACGCCGGGCGGGACGGGCGCCTCGACGACCATGTCCGGCGGGAAGTGCTCGACGTCGTTGGTGAGGCCCGCACCGCCGCAGTGCAGGCACCGCCCCGTGGACGGCCCCATGTCACCGTTCGCGCACAGCGGGCACAGGTACCGGTAGACGAGCAACTCAGCCACGGCCTGCCCCCAGCCGCTCCGTGCAGTCGGGTGCGTGGACCTGGCCGTCGGAGTGCTTCCAGAACGAGCAGCACGGCACCGCCGGGGTGGGCACGATCCACCCGCCGAGCGCGGCCTCCTGGCGTGCTCTCTCGTGCCGGGCCCGCTCGAGGAGGTGCTGCTGCTGGTAGCAGCCTCCAACGTAGGTGAGGAACGCCGCGCCCCACAGGAGTACGACGGCGAGAATCCACTCTTGCTCCGCGCCCATCCAGCAGGAGCTGCCGAGGGTGGCGAGGGCCGCCGTGCGGCAGGCGAGGGCGGTGCGCTGATGGGGTGTCACGGCTTGCTCCGATCACGGCGGATGAGGACGACCAGGACGAGGGCGGCAATCACGAAGGAGAGAGGGCAGGCCGCGCCGAGGACGTTGGCGGCGTTCACCGTCGGCCTCCGGACGGGATCTGAGGCCCGGGCTGTCGCTGCGCGCCCGGCTCGTCACCGAAGCGGACCCAGCGGACGGTCGCCAGGAAGGTGACAGCGATCGTGGTCACTACATGCACGGCGACGATCACGACGGCTCCCCTGGTACGCCCTCGCTGGGACGGCGCATGTGGGACAGTCCCTCGGCCGCACGATCGGGGTCGTCGGCGGGCAGCTGCTCGGCGACGACCGCCAGGAGGTCCTGCAGCCCGCCGCCCGTCCTCCGGTCGATGGCCTGGACCCAGGCGACCTTGACCGCGATGGCCTGGATCAGCTCGGCGCGGAGGGCGGCCGGGTCGGTCTCGGCGTACGCCTCGTAGTCCTCCTCGCGGGAGATGTGGGACCAGGTAACCTCGCCGCGCGCGGCCGCGGCCTTGCAGACGTCGCGGAAGTGGTTGGCCAGCTCGAGGTCGCCGTCCCTGCCGGTGCCGTCGGGGTGGTTCTGCTCCCCCCACTGCGCGTCCTGCCGTGCCCGCTCGGCGGCGACCTCATCCAGGACACCGGCCAGCCCGGGACGGCGCGCCCAGGTGTCCGCGACGTGCCGCAGGACGCGCGCGGCCCAGGCCCTGTCGATGCCGTCGGCCCACGCCTCAAGGGCGATCTCCTTCTCGTTGGTGCCGGGACGGATCAGGACGCCGGCCAGAGCATCCCGTCCGTCGGTCGCTGCCGGCTTGCTGTGTTCATTGCTCACGTGCTGACTCCTGGTCATCAAGGGGGAGCTGGCCGTCCGTGACGGGGGAGGGCCGAGCAAGGGCCGCACGGACGCTGGCGGGGTCGCGGCGGATGGCGGCGCGCTGATCGGGCCGGAGCTTGCGCCAGCAGCCGGACCCGATCCGCCGCGCCCGGGCGGCGGCGGACCGGACGGGCTTGCGGCACAGCGCGCACTCGCTCACGGCGCGACGGCCTTCCCGGTAGCGGCACTCCAGGCGTCGACGACCTTCTTCGGTACGCGGCCGGTCGCCGGGCACTCGAGGTCGTTGGCCTTCGCCCAGGCGCGGACCTCGGCCGCCGGGTAGCCGACGGGCCGACGCTGCGTCTTCTGCTTGGCCGGGGTCAGTTCGGCCTGGCGGGACCGGAGTTCGGCGAGCCGCTGCTGCAGCTGCTCGGCCTCGGTGGTGATGGCGGCCAGCTCCTGGTCGGCGGCGTGCCGCTGGCGCAGGCCGCCGAGGATGGCTCGGGCACGTGTGGCCTGGTCCTGGACGTCCGGGTCCAGGTGCGCGTCGCCCCAGGCGAGGAGCTTGCCCTCGGTCAGGCTCGTGAGGGCGATCGGCACGGTGGGTGTGGCGGCGGCCGGGGTGTCGGGCATGGGGTCGCTGGTCCTTTCGGTGGGCGGGGTGTCGTCGAGGTGCAGGCGGTTGTCGCGGGCGGCCTGCGGCCCGCCCTGCTGGTCGATCTCGTCGAGCAGGTTCCGTAGGGCCTTGACCGTCACGGGCTCCTCCGGCGGGGCGGCGTTGCGCAGCTGGGTGTCGGTGAGGTGGGCACCGGTCATGCATGTGGTCTCGCCGCAGTTGCTGCGCACGGGGCCGACGGGCGGGCGGCCGTGATGCTGCTCGAACACCACCTGCCGGGCGTTGAAGGTGCGGGCCTCGGCGCAGAGTTGGGGCATACGGCCGGCCATCGGGCCGGTCCACCGGGAATGCCCGTCGCCGTACGGCTCGATGGACTCGGCCAGGCCCTCGGCCTTCGTACGGGCGGGGTGTCCGCCGGTCAGCCCGGATGGCGGGATGCCCGCCTGCCGGCGGATCCGGGCGATGGTCGGCGCGGTGATGCCGACCTCGGCCGTGATCTGGCTGTTCGACGCCCCGGCCCGCAGCAGCTCCCGCGTGCGCTGCTCGAACGCGGCGCGCACTTCGGGCGAGTACCGGCCGCCCGGCTTGGCGGGGGTGACGGGGATGCTCACGGGTGGAGTCGCTTCGGCCACAGGCTCGGTGGTGTCGGAGCCGTCCGTGAGGAGGTCGCGCAGCACGGCGATCGCCTGGGTCCTTTCAGGGGGCAGGGACGGGAGCGCGCGGCGTTCCTTGCGGGTGAGACCGCCCCAGATCCCGATGGGTGAGTCCGCATCGAGGGCGTCGTACAGGCACTCGGGCCGGACCGGGCAGCCCGCGCAGATCTCCTTGGCCTTGGCGTCCGAGGCGCGGAAGAACACCGCGCTGTCGCTACCGCCGCAGGCCGCGGACCCGTGCCACTCGCCCGCGACCGCCAGGTCCTGGTGTGTCATCGCGCCTCCTCGGCGGGCACGACGAAGTCGAGGACGCCCTGTGAAAAACGCTCGCGGGCGAGGTCGTGGTAGGCAGGGTTGAGGTCGATGCCGATGTACTTCCGGCCGAGCTGGCGGGCAGCGGCGCCTGTGGTGCCGGAGCCGGAGAACGGGTCGAGGACGGTCCCGCCGGGCTTGCAACCCGCCTTGATGCAGCGGAGCGGCAGCTCGATGGGGAAAACGGCAAAGTGGGCGGCCGGGTAAGGCTTGGTGGTGATGTCCCAGACGTCGCCGGGGTTGCGGCCGAGGGGGTGGCCGTCGACTCCGGGTTCCTCGCGCTGCGAGGTGGAGTGGGTCTGCGCCGGGAGGATGCCGAGGCGCTGCCGCTCTTTGTGACCTCGAGGCCTGCGCTGTGGACGCATGGTGTGCGGCTCACGGATGGCGTCGAGATCGAACCAGTACCTCGGGGCCTTCGACAGCAGGAACAGGTGCTCGTGCCGTGACGACAGCCGGTCCGTGACGGACTCGGGCATGGCGTTGTGCTTGTACCAGATGACCTCGTTGCGGAGGATCCATCCGTCGTCTTGCAGCGCGAACGCTGTACGCCACGGCGCACCGATGAGGTTCTTCGTGGGCAGCGCCGTGGTGCCGCGGATCGTCTCGGCGGTGAAGGTGCAGTCTTTTCGCTGCCCGGTCTGGCCCTGCTTGTGGGTGGAGCCGGGCGGATAGGCGTAGCTGTCGCCGAGGTTGAGCCACAGCGTCCCGTCGTCGGCGAGTACGCGGCGTGCCTCAGCGAACAAGACGCGCATCGTCTCGACGTAGGCCGCGGGTGAGGCATCGAGGCCGTACTGCCCTTCGGTGCCGTAGTCGCGGAGTCCGTAGTACGGGGGCGAGGTGACGATGCAGTCGACGGAGCAGTCCGGCAGGGTGCGGAGCTGTTCCAGGGCGTCGCCGAGGAGGAGCGTCACCTGATCGTCGCGGTAGTACTCGGCGGTCATCGGGTCCACCGCCAGGCGGCGGCCCGTACGACGGGGCGGCGGCTCTTCGAGGCGGCCCGCGGTCGGGGCCGGGACCGCGGACTGGTGCAGGTCGCGGCGTGCGGCATCGCCTGCCACTCGGCGCCCTCGAGGCGGGTGCGGTCACCGGACAGGACGCGGACCTTGAGGGTCCCGGTCCCGTCCTTGTACGCGCCGAGGTTGCCCTCGGGGTCGGGGTCGGCGTTGACGGCCTGACGTCGGCCGTGCGCGGTGATCGCCCACCGGATCCGCTCGGAGCAGCCGTCGCACAGGACGGCGTCGTGGTCACTGGGCATGGGTCCTCCGGGCGGTACCGGTCTCGGGTGGGATGCGGCCGGGCAGGAGCGGCAGAGTCCTGAGGTGGCCGTAGATGTGGAGGGCGACAGCGGACCCGCGGGAGGCGATCGCCGCCCGGATCTCGTCGTCGGACGCGCGCTCGCGCTGGCGGTATGTGGCCTTCGGCGGCAGCACCGCAGTGCCGGCCGGCCGCACCTCGCCGGGCAGGCCGGGAAGAGCCAGCTGCTCCTGGCGCTCGGCGCGCAGCTGCTGCAGCCGGCGCTCGAGGTCGCGGGCCTGGGCCCACTGGGCGCGCTTCACCTGCCGGTGGTGGGCGCAGATCTCGCACGGCTGGCCGGTCGGCCACACGTAGCCGTCCTCGCACGACGGCACGCCGCAGCCCTTGTGCACGATGCCGACGGACAGGAGCCAGGCGCCGATGTCGCGGATGTCGGCGCGCAGCACGGCGAGGTAGCGGGCCTTGATACGGGCGGCCATCCGCTCGGGGCTGGTGCCGGTGTCGAGCTGGCGGCCGATCTCGCGGGCGATACGGCGCAGGACGAAGCGGCGGATGCCGTCGAGTTCGTGGCGGACCGGAGCGAGGGCGGTGTGGATGCGCTCGGTCCAGCGCAGTTCAGGCCCGGTGTAGCCGCCGGGGCTGTCGTTGCGCTGGCTGTTGGCCGGGGCGGCGGAAGGGCGGTTGCCGCGCGGAGCGCGAGAGGTGGCCGAGCGGAAGGTGTCCGGCACCGCGTTGTCCACAGGAGCCGTGACCCACTCACGGTCACCTCGCCTACGGCGGGAACCCCCCACAGCGGGCGTCTCAACACGTCGGTCAGTCAGGTGGTCTTCCCTAGACGCGAGGGATCCGTCATGATCGCCCGCACCCGATCCGTCATGAATGACCGGTGTACCGGCGTCCTGCTCGGCGGCCTGGTCCTCGAGGGCCTCGGCCTCCGCGGACGCGCTCGATGCCGGGACGGCGTACAGCGGGCGACGGTGGGTCTCGTAGGCGTGGCGGCCCTGCTCTCCCTCGCGGCGGCGCACGGTCAGCCAGCCCGTGGTGGCGAGCTCGTCGACCAGGCGGCGGGCCTGCCGTTCCCCGAGGGATTCGCCGGCCTTCTTCCCGGTGTGGTGGCGGAGCATCTCGCCCGCCTCGGTGACCGTGACCGGGATTCGGCGGGCGGTGGCGTAGGCGAGGAGCGCGTACAGACGCAGCAGCCGCGGAGTGAGGGCCTCGGCGGCGCGGACGGGGATGCGCACCCACAGCTCGCCCTTGGCGAGCGGGCGGGTGACGCGGTGCGCGGACGTGCCTGTCCCGCCACGCTTGGTACGCCGGACGGTGGGGACTTCGACCAGGCCGTCGACGGTGTCCGGGTGGGCGAGCGGGCGAAGGCCCCGCTCCACCGCGCTCTTGGACATGCCGAGGTAGGTGGCGAGGGTGGAGACGCGGGCGGTGCAGCCCTCCGGGCGGAGGGACAACGCTGCGATCTTGACGTAGGTGCTCAGGGCCGCATCGGGATACTGAGCACCTACGACCAGGCGCAGGGGGACCTTGACGGTGTGTCCGCCGTCGCGCGGGTGCACCGCGGCAGCCGCGTGGGGCGGCTGGGGGTGCGGTGCAGCCTGGGCTGCGAGCGCGACGGCGGACATGCGCGTTCCTTCAAGGGTGGGTCAGCGGGTGGTGCAGGCGCAGACGAGGGCGATCACGGTCAGGGCCATGCCGAGGAGGGCCAGGAGGCGAGTCATCGCGGGCGGCGGCAGGTGTGCTCACGGCCCTGGGTGAAGAAGCCGGCCTGACAGCAGTCCTGTTGAGCGGCCTCGTACGTGGCCCGGCGGTCAGCGAGGAGCCGGGCTGCCCGTTCCTTGCTGGCGAGCATGTCCTTCAGGAACTCCTCGCCCGCGTCGCTGCCGCGGCATGCCTCGATGTAGGCCAGGACCGCGCCGAACAGGCCGGGCGCGACGCAGGAAGGGAGAACGATGCCGATGTCCTCGGTGGTGCCGCCCCGCTTGCTGAAGAGGTGGAGCGAGACGGCCGGAGCGCCGTGGGTACAGGGGTGATCGAAGTTGAGGCCGGCGCCGCCGTCGGTAGCGAGGAAGAGGCGGCTGGGCTCGGTGATCCTGATGTCCATGGGATGCCTGTCTGCTGGTCGAGGTGGGAGCCGGGCGGGCGCGTGTGGTCAGCGCCCGCCCAGCCGTCGAAGGGGGTGTCAGCTGGCGGGCTGGGGCTCGTGAGCCCGGGCGCGCAGTTGCTCGAGGACCCAGGCGGGTACGGCGAGCTGCATGGTGAGCTGGCCGGCGCGGGGCCCTTCGGCGATAGACCGGGTGTAGAACCAGCCGCGCTGGGTGAGGACCTCGATCTGGACCAAGACCTGGCTGGTGGTCAGGCCGGTCGCGTAGGCGAGCTCCTCGGTGGTGGGCGCCCACCGGGTGTGGATCATCCCGGTGTTGAAGTTGGCGTACCCGAGGAGCGTGAGCGCGATGAGGCGGGCCTCGGGGTGCATGCGGCTGATCCGCAGTCCCTGCTGGTAGAGCGGACGAAGTCGCTCCTTGCGGCCGAGGACGCCAGGCCTGATCGAGTCGGCGGCGCTCAGCTTCTTCGGGATGTACGGCTCGCGTTCCACCGGCTGGGTGGCCGCAGCAGGCTGCACCCGGGCGCCCTGGGCGCGGGGCGCGGGCGGCCTCGACGCTGGGATGTCGGAGGCCGGGCGCGGGGTGGGCCTGGGCGCGGTCCGTCGGGCGAGGTCAGCAGGAGTTGGTGTCATGACGGTTCCTGTTCGTGCTCGGTGCCGGTGGGGGCGGCGGCCTCGGGGTCGGTGCCGTGTGGGGGCTGGCGGTGGAGGGGCCAGCCCGGGCCGGGCGGGGCCTCGGGCTTCCCGGCGAGGGCAGCCGGGGTATGCAGGGCACACCGCCAGCCGCAGGGATAGAGGCGGGTACCGGGCGCGTGCGGGCCGGCCGTGTGCCCGCACAGTCCTGCTCGGCCCGGGCCCCACCGGTCGTCGGTGCTCACTCGGGGGTGTCCGGCCAGTCGGGCTCTTCCTGCACGGGGCCGGTCGGCTCGTCGTCGAAGTCGTCGTCCTCGTGGGGGCGTTCGAGTTCGCGGCCGGCGTGCCAGGCGGCGCGGGCGATGTCGCGGCGGGCCGCGCCCAGCCAGTAGCCGACGTCGCCGGTCTGGGTGTACCGGGTGATGGCGAAGTCGGTGCTGCTGTGGGCGCTGCGGGTGTGCTCGCGGAGTCCGGGCAGTGGGGCGGGGAGCTCGCGGTCGTGCGGAGCGTAGGTCCACGCCTCAATGGCGAACTGGTGGTTGCCGCCGGTGTTGCGCTGCTGGAGAGCGTCGCGCAGCTGGACGGCGTGGACGATGCTGCAGGCAGGCTGGTACTCGAAAGTCTGCAGCTGCGGGCCGGCCGCGATGTAGACGGTGTCGGGCGTGCACAGGTGCTTCTCGCCCTCGGTGTGGGGGCAGACGGCGCCGCGCGCGGTGGGCTCGGATACATGCTGGTCGACCAGGCCGAAGCGCACGGTCCGGAAGGCGGGCGCCTTGCTGCAGCCCTTCATCCAGCACCGCTTGTACCGGGCGTATGCGTAGTAGCTGCACTCGTCGCAGACGCAGCCGCCGCCGCAGTTGCAGCCGAGGGACTCGCCGTCCTCGTCGGTGCCAGCGCAGCCGCAGTACTCGTCCGGGTCCTCGTCGTCGTAGTCGTCGGCGCTGCCGGCCACTACCTCCTTCGGCTGGTCGCCGGGCAGGAGGTGGCCGGGGGCCCAGGCCCGCATGAGGATGCGGGTCGCGGCCTCGATCTCCGCCGCTGTAGGAGCCGTAGGGACCGGGCTCGGGGTGGTGTCGGTCATGGCGCTCCGATCGAGGCAGCGGACGTGGGGAGGAGTTCGGTGCAGGTGTGGCGCTCCCAGAGCCCGGCGAGTGCGTCGGCGGACTCCGCGGAGGTGATGCGTCCCAGGCGGCGGCCGCACTGGCAGGTGCCGAGGAACTGCTGGCCGCCGAACTCGATGACCAGGGCATGGCCACCGGCGAGGGTCTCGGCCACCTGCCGGTCGGGCAGGTCGGCATGAGGCTCGCGATAGACCCGGGCGAGGAGCTCAGCGGCGGCGGGCAGGTTGTAGCCCGCGGACCGCAGGACGGCGAGGAGTTCAGCGCGAGCAGTGGACGTCGTCCCCGGAGGGATGTCCTTCTCCTCGCGCTCCGCCCGGGTCAGGGCGGTGTCGATCGCGGCGGCGAGCAGCCCCGGGGGCGCCTGCCAGGTCGGGGCCGTGGTGCCGGGCCCGAGCAGCTGCACGACCGAGCCGCGCAACTCGTACGCGAGCGGCTCACGTACGGGCTGCGGATGCCGAAGCACCGCGGCGATGGTCTCCGTGCGGGAGGGCATCAATTGTCACCGCCCTCGGCGGCCTGAGCCTGCCCGAGCGGGACGACGTTGATCGTGCCGAGGAAGCCGATGGTGGACGGGTGGCCGTGGTAGCCGGGCGTCTCGGTCTCCTGCCAATTCCACTCGGCGCCGGGCGCCGGGGCGTAGCCGAGCTCGGCGAGAGCGGCAGTGCGCTGGTCAGGCGTGGGGGTCTGGTGTCGGCGGGAGGCCGGCCACTTGTGAGCAGGCCACTCGTCCGTCGTGTTGTAGACGACGAGGTACAGCTCCCAGTGGGCGCGGCTGGTGGAGCCGACCAGCTTGCGGGGGCTGGAGTCGCAGCACCGACGGCGCAGTTGGGCGCGCTCCACGAAGGGCGCTTTCTCGGCCATCAGGAAGCACCGGCCTTGTCGCGTTCCGGGGAGCACTGGCCGTCGTGGGCCACACGCCGTTCGCAGGTGTGCGGCGGTTCGTCGCGGCCGAGGTCGGCGCCGCAGAAGAAGTACTCGTCCGTTAGAGCCTGTGCGGCTTGCTGTTTGGCGACCTTGTCAGGGTCCAGACGCCAGTCCCCATCGCGGTGTACGGCGAAGCGGGTGAGGTGGCGCCAGTGGTAGTGATCCGGCTGGTGGTGGTACATCGACGGCGGGGTTGTGGCCAGCCAACGCCGGATGATCTCCCATCCGATCTTCTTGACCAGCGTGCCGGCCAGTTCGTCGCCGAACGGGGCGGGGTTGAACTGGGCTGCGTGCCACAGCGCCACCAGGTAGTCGTCCGCGACGCGGGTCAGGGCGCCGAGGTCGGCCTCGATGGTGATCGTTGTCTTGGTGGTCGGGTCACCACTCATCAGACGGCCACCACCAGCGTGTGCACGGACGGGAGGTCGGCGGTGGCGATCCAGGCGGTGGCGTCCTCGAGGGCGGCCAGGCCGCGGGAGGAGTACCGCCACCGGGTGGTGGAGACCTGGTGGGCGCCGGCCTCGTCGGGGACGGCGGCGGCGATCCAGCGGTGGACGTGGTCGGCGTCGCGGTAGCCGGTGATGATCCCGTACAGGGTCTCGGCGGTGAGGGCGGCGGGCTGGCGGGTGACGAGGTACTGGTGCGGCCGGCCACCCGGCGTGACGGGCTGGCCGGGCCACAGCCACAGGTCGCCGTGCCGGGTGGGGGTCTGTCCCCAGCCGGTCAGCTCGGTGGTCGAGTGGGCCTCGGTGAGCCCCTCGCCGCTGATCGTGCGGACGGTGCGGCAGTCCCGGCACAACAGCCGGATCTGCACCCGGCCGAACGTGCCGGTGTGGGAGCACACGTCGTTGGGGCAGGTGCAGGGCTCGGCGCCGGTGGGCTGGGGGCGGGCGCCCTCGGTACGGCGGATCTCCACCGTGTCCCAGGACGGGGCCGGGCAGTCGACGGGGTGAGACAGCGGGTCCCATCCCAGGTAGAGCTCCTCGATGAGCTGCATTAAGCGGCTTCCTTCGCATGGCGTGCGCGGTAGGGCTGCACGCAGGTGACGGGCTGGGTCTCGTCCGGGGCGGCCGGCGTCGCGTGCCGAGCACGCGGGCGCTGGGGCGGCGCGTAGTGAGGCAAGGCCGGAACGGGCGGTGCAGGCGGCTTTCGGGTGGCCCAGTAGTCCGGCAGGGCGTCGTAGTCCAGGGCGGCCTTGACCAGGCCGAGGAGTACGGCGCCGCTGCCGGTGCCGATGCCGCCCGCGGCCAGCCACTCGGCGGTGGTCGCGGGCCCGCTCACTGCGTGCCCGGTGCGATCACACCCGCGAGCCGGGCCGCCGCACGGTCGGTGAGCAGGCCGGGCACGCCGTCGCCGCGCAGGTGCACAGTGACGCCGCGGCGGTGGCCGGTGGCCGTGGCACTTCCGCCGTCGGTCTGGACCGTGGCCGGGTCGATGGCGAAGTAGTGGATCCACCAGCGCCAGGCGTCGATCGATTGCGGGTCGACGGTGATACCGAGGGTCGAGGTGTCGGGGACCTCGGTCGCCGTCACGTCCGGCTGCGTCGACCGCAGATGGTGTGCCAGCTGTGCGGCCGCCGAGTCGAGGTCCACGTCGGTGCGGATACGCGAGGTGCAGCCGGCGTACTCCGAGACGTCCATGTCCGCGGTGACGGAGGGGTCCGCGACGGCATACGCGACGGGCACGCTGGCGCCGATCTGGTCGGCCTGCTCGGCGAGCAGCGCCTTGATCGCCGGGGTGAGCTCGACGGCCAGGCGCTCGATGTCCGCGGCGGTCAGCGGCAGGTCGAGGATGGTGACGGCCGTGTCGAGGCGCGTGTGCAGCTGGTGCTGCAGGGCCTGGCTCACTGCGCGGACTCCGCGGCCGCAGTGATGGGGGTGACGGCGGCGATGTGGGCGAGGACGCTGGCTCCGAGCGGTACAGGGTGTGCGGCCGGCGCGCTCGGGGTGGTGTCCGTGTGGCCGGGCAGGGTGGCCGACTCGTCGAGAGCTGCGGCGGCCGCCTTCGACAGGAGGACCTCGGCGCAGACCGGGATGCCGTCGACGATGGCGCGGGCCTCGAACCAGACGGCGTTGGAATCGGCCGAGCGCTTGGAGGCGACGTCCGTGATCCGGGCGAACTCGACGACGCCGACCGGTTCGTCGGTGCCGAAGTTCAGCCGGATCCGGAAGCCGGTCAGGTCACCGACGACCGCGGTGCTGCGCGGGAGGGTGGTGAGCTGGCCGACGATGCGGTCCGCGACCGCGGCGGCCCGCTTGTAGGCGAGGCGCTCGCTGTTCTGGAGGGCATCGGTGGGTGCGGCAGAAGTGGTGGGCTGGGTAGCCTGGTCCACGTGAACCTCATTTCAGAGTGGTGAGGTGATCTGCTTTGCGGGGCTGGTCCGGGTCGCGTCCGGGTCGGCCCCGCGCCGTTTCAGCGGGCGTTCGTGAGCGCGGCCCCGCGGGCGGGCAGCGGGCGCAGGTGACTCAGCGGGTGCCTGCTGGCCCCGGGCTGGGGCGTCGCCGCGGTGGCCAGAGGGCCGGCCGTCGGCTCGTGGTGGTGAAGGGCGTCGATGCGTTCGAGGTCCATGTCCGAGAACGTGACGACGCGGCCCTTCTTGGAGTGCGGCAGTCGCTTGATGTGCCGGCGCAGCCACGACTCCTCGACGCGAAGGATCTCCGCGGCCTCGGGGTAGGTGTGGCGGTCCTTCATGCCGACATCGCCGCCGTACGGAGGCCGTCGCTCTGCTGGCTGTCCTCAGTCGGGACGGCCCGTCCAGTCGGCGCCCAGAGGATCAGCACATCCACCCCGATGGCGCTCGCGATGGAGTGCGCAATGTGGCTGGGCTGAGTCTTGGTTGCGCCGTTGAGCAGAGCGTCCACCGTGCCGTGAGGGATGCCGACCTGCGCGGCCAGTTCACGGCCGCTGACGCTGGATCCGGTCCCTGTGCGCTCCATCAGTTCGCGCAGGAGAGTGGGCTTCACCAGCCGATATCGGGGTTCACGAATCACAGGCACACCTCTTGGGCACGTTGTCCAAAAATTTGGGCACGGCCTAAGCATGCAGGGATTTGGGCACGGTGTCCAGATTTTTGGGCAGCGCGCTTCACCAGTTTTGGTCAAGGTCCCGAGGTGGACTGGCGGAGAGCGCCCAAAAAGCTGGACACTGTGGCTAACGCAGGCGCACCTAATGACGCGCTGAACTGGACGAACGCCGCATACGTATCACTGGTCACATGGGCACCAGGCGGAGCTGCGGTGACTGGGAGAAGAGGACGATGACGGGCGAAGGCACGCCGAGGCGGACTGACCTGTCCGACCTCCTGCGCAGCCGCAAGGAGGAGCTAGGCAAGAGCATCCGGATCCTTGAGGCGGAGTGTGTCGATCCTGATCACCCGGAGCGTGGCTCTCTGTGGAAGCGCGGCACCCTCGAAAACCTGATGAAGGGTGCCGGCACCAAGGGGCCCAGCATTGAGCAGTTGAGGGCGCTCGCCGCCGGGTTCCAGTTGTCGCTCGGCCGGGTGCAGGAGGCCGCCGGCGCTCAGTTTTTCGGCATCGACACGGTCTGGACCAAGGATGCCAAGGTCCGTGCGCTCGTCAATGACTTCCGCGACCTCAGTCCCGAGGACCAAGAGTGGGTGCACGCCATCATTCAGAGCCGGCGCGCCCCCGATCAGGGCTGACGGAAAACAGACCGTACTGCGCCACTCCGAGTGTGAAGGTGGATTTCCGGGGTGGCGCTTCTGTGCGCTATCGAGGCCTCAAAGTCGACAAGCCGGTAGCCGTGGCGTCTGTCATATGCCGCCCTTCCAGCATGTATGCGCGAGCGGGGTGACGTGCCCTCGTAGCGGTAGTCGATCCTCCAGTTGTGGCCAGATCTGCTACGCAGCGTGAACTTAAAACAGACCAAGTGTGCTGTTTTCTCTCGCTCAGCCGGGTGGGGTGACGCTCCGGGTTACCACCAGTCCGGGTGCGGCAAGGCTGTGACCAGCCATGGCGTGAGGCGGAGGCAATCTCAGCTACCCACAGCGTCACTCTGGTCACGGGGTACGCGGTATGGCATCGTCGGTGGTCCGCCTGGGGGGCGTAACTGGATTGGTTCGCTCGCGCGTTCGAATAAGCTGGCGAGCGCGCGGGGCATGGCCACGCAAGGGGGTCCATAGATGGCAGAGGGAAACGCACCGGCGGGGGGCGACGACACCCCAGACGACGACGGCCAACCCGTGTCCTTCGAGGTCGACATGGAGTTCGTCGAGGCGCTCCCCGGAGGCAGGGCCGTCATGCCAGTGGAGCGTCAAGGACGATTCGTCTGGCTCGTAGTCCAAGGCCATATCTCGCCACAGGCGCGCGCCGAGATGGTGGATGGCCTGAACCACATAGTTCGGTCCGGCCTGTGGCAGCAGAACTGGCTGCCACCACAAGCCGACGACATCTGAGTCACACCACCCGCTGCAGGTGCGAGCGCGGCTCAGGCGGCGCCATGGCGGCCTCGACGGCGGCGACGATCTCGCCGTCGAGGGACCGCACCAGATGCCCGTAGCGATCGACCGTCGTGGTGATCGACTCATGTCCCAACCGAACCTGGATCGCGGGCAGCGGCACGTTCGCGCCGATCAGCCACGACACGTGCGTGTGCCGTAGATCGTGCATCCGTGGCCGCTTCGTCAGCCCTCTCTTGGCTGCCGCGTCCAAGGCCCTCAGCCACTTGCGGTTGTAGAAGTTGGAGTGCCGCCACGCCGCCCCGTTTGCACCCCGGAACACGAAATCTTGGGGGGCGCGCCCGAGCAGGTGGTGCCGCAACAGCTCCACCTGCCCGGGTGTCAGGGCCAGGGTGCGCCTCGCCTTCTTCGTCTTCGGCGGACCGACCTGGAACGTGTTGTCCTCCTGCCGACGCCAGGCGCGTTGGATGCTGATCGTCTTCTTGCGCTCGTTCACATCGCGCCGCTGCAGCGCAGTGATCTCGCCCCAGCGCAAGCCCGTACCCACCAAGAAGTCGGCCAGATCCGCGGCGGCCGGGTCGATCGTCCGCAGCTCGCGGCTGATGAGCGCGTACTCCTCGTGCTCAAGGAAGCACATCTCTTCTTCGGTCTCATCGTCCGTACGCGGCAGCCGTGTCTTGGCGCACGGGTTCGCCGGCCGTAGCTGCTCCGCGGCGTCCACAGCGGCTTGCATGACGCAGAAAAGCAAGCCGTGCCAGTTCCGGATGCTCTTCGGGCTGGCCTTCCGGATCAGCCAGGACTCGGGCTTGTCCGGGACCCGGACGCCCTCCTCATTGGCGCGCACCCAGTCCTGCAGATCGTCCGTCGTCACGTTGCAGACGGTGGCCGCCGAGACGTGCCCGGACCGGCGGGTGTGCACCAGGCCGCCGTAGCTGCGCTCCACGCCGTCCCTGCCGGTGTGCAGGACGGGCGCGAAGTGCCTGTCGAGGTCCCGGTGATAGTCGGCCTTGGTGCGCGCCGTGACGCCCGTGAGGCGGTCGACGTAGCGGTGCGCCCACACGAGGAGCGGGACGTCGTCGGGGTTCTCCTCCGGCTCGACAAACCCCTTGCCCCGGATCCAGCCGAAGGGCCACTTGTTGCCGTGCGCCTCGACGAGGCTCTTGAACTGGTCGGCCTGCGTGGCGCCTTCGTCACCCCCGAAGTTCTCGGTCTGCCATGCGCCGTCCTGACGCCACTTCACCTGATATGTGCTCGGCCCGGTCTTCTTCGGGCGCTCCACGATGCTCGCCATGAGGGTGAAGATACGGACCAAATCCCATGATCGGTTCCCGTGATGTTCCCAAAAAGCAGAAAGAGATCAAGGCCTGACCCAAACTTGCAGGTCAGACCTTGATCTTTAAGGGTGAGTGACGGGACTTGAACCCGCGACTTCCTGGACCACAACCAGGTGCTCTACCAGCTGAGCTACACCCACCATGTCGGCTGTTCGAGTTTCCCCGACCGGCCGAGAAAAAGTGTACAGGGTCCGAAGGGGTGCTCGCGCCCGCCTTTCCTGGGCGCTCCCCGACGGGGTGCGGAAGGGCTTACTGCACAGGCAGGACGTACTTCGCGGCGATCGTCCGCGCGGTGTCCGAGTCCGGTCCGGGCTGCGGTACGAAGACGGCCTCGCGGTAGTAGCGCAGCTCCGCGATGGACTCCCGGATGTCGGCGAGGGCGCGGTGGTTGCCGTTCTTCTCCGGGCTGTTGAAGTAGGCGCGCGGATACCAGCGGCGGGCCAGTTCCTTGACGCTGGACACGTCGACGATCCGGTAGTGGAGGTAGCCCTCCAGGGTCGCCATGTCCCGGAGCAGGAAACCGCGGTCGGTGCCGACCGAGTTGCCGCACAGCGGGGCCTTGCCGGGTTCCTTCACGTGCTCGCGTACGTACGCGAGGACCCGTTCCTCGGCGTCCGCGAGCGTCGTGCCGCCGGACAGTTCGGTGAGGAGGCCGGACGCGGTGTGCATCTGACGCACCACCTCCGGCATCGTCTCCAGCGCCTGGTCGGGCGGTCGGATGACGATGTCCACACCGTCGCCGAGGATGTTGAGCTCGGAGTCGGTGACGAGGGCGGCCACCTCGATGAGCGCGTCGTCGGACAGCGAGAGGCCGGTCATCTCGCAGTCGATCCACACCATGCGATCGTTCATGCGACCACCCTAAGGCTGAGGCCCGCGTCCGGGACGACCGGCGTCGCTCCGGACCGCATGTCAGGGGGCACCGGATCGTATGTCCGGGGCCTCAAGGGGGACAAAGCCCCTCGGGCCCCGGACACACGTCACATTCCGCTGCGCTGTCCCGGCAGGCTCGCCCGGCTCCCCGCGTACGCCTCACGGCCGTTGTCCGAGGCCGCGGCGAGGGACGCGGAGGTCCCGACCGGGCTCGGCGACGGCGTGCGACGCGTCTGGAGGGGCACCGGGCCGCTCTCGGGGTGCAGGGGAGAGGGCGCGTTCGGCGGACCGGCCGCGCTCTCGGGGTCCGGCTGCCGTTCCGACTGCGGTCGGCGCGCCCGGTAGGCCGCCCGGTAGGCGGCCGGCGACGAGCCGAGCTGGCGGCGGAAGTGCCCGCGCAGCGCCACCGGCGAACGGAAGCCGCAGCGGCCCGCGACCTCGTCCACCGAGTAGTCCGACGTCTCCAGCAGCCGCTGTGCCTGAAGCACCCGCTGGGTGATCAGCCACTGCAGCGGCGCGCTCCCGGTGAGGGAGCGGAACCGGCGGTCGAACGTACGACGGCTCATGTACGCGCGCGCCGCGAGCGTCTCCACGTCGAACTGTTCGTGGAGGTGCTCCAGCGCCCAGGCGACGACCTCGGCGAGCGGGTCGGCGCCGATCTCCTCTGGTAAAGATCGATCGAGGTAGCGCTCCTGGCCGCCGCTTCGGCGCGGAGGGACCACCAGGCGGCGGGCGAGCGCACCGGCCGCCTCGTTGCCGTGGTCACTCCGCACGATGTGGAGGCAGAGGTCGATTCCGGCCGCGGTGCCCGCCGACGTCAGTACGTCACCGTCGTCGACGAACAGCTCCCGCGGATCGACGTGCACCGACGGATAGCGCTTGGCCAGCGTCGGGGCGTACATCCAGTGGGTGGTGGCCGGACGGCCGTCCAGCAGTCCCGCCGCGGCCAGGACGAAGGCGCCGGTGCACAGCCCGACTATGCGGGCGCCCTCCTCGTGCGCTCGGCGCAGTGCGTCGAGCGCGTCCTCCGGCGGCGGCGAGGTGATCGAACGCCAGGCCGGCACGACGACGGTGCCCGCCCGGGAGATCGCCTCCAGGCCATGCGGCGCGGTGAGTTCCAGGCCCCCTGTGGTCCGCAACGGTCCTTCTTCGCCACCGCACACAAGAAGGCGGTAGCGCGGAACGCCCGCGTCCTGTCGGTCGATTCCGAACACCGACAGCGGTATGGAACTCTCGAAGATGGGGCCGCCGCTGAACAGCAGCACCGCGACGATCTCCTTGCGGCGTCGCCCGGAGAGTTTCCGGGCCGCGGCTTCCGGCGCGGCAGTGGAGTCGTGGCTCATACTGCTAAGCCCCCCTCGGTGGTCGCGGCACCCTTAACCCTTCGGGTCTGTCGCTCCAACACGTTTCCCCTCGGTCCTGCACGAGTCCCCCGCCGTAAGACAGTCAAGATCGAATCTACTGCGTCCCGTGATGCCAGGGTGACCAGTTCGTCATCCGGCACATTGTCGACTTGGCAACTTGGCGTGAAGCATTCGATCACGAAGCGTTGCACTCGTGGGGCGTGCAGGGAAGTGCGCCTTGTCGCAGTGGCCAATCCACGTAGGGTGCGCGGGGTGCCCCAGGCCCTTTCCGTGCAGGTGGAACGGGGGTTGGGGGGTGGTCGGGGCCCGGAATGCGCGGTGGCCGGAAGTTGGCTGAAAAGAGTCGGACGCGTGCGCTGAAACCGGTCAGCCGACCGGTGTACTTCCCCCGCTGTGACGTCCGCCTCGGTGCGTACCGGATCCGGCCCGGTGATGGCGTCCGCGAGGGGGCGCCTGCTCCTCGGCCGACAGACGGGCCGCGCCGCGTTCGGACTGGCGCAGGAGGATACGGCAGACCGCGGTGACGGCGGCGAGGCCGAGCGCCGTGCCCGCCGCGCCGGCGAGGGAGCTGCCGTACCAGAGGAGCACCACGGGGACGAGGACACAGCTGAAGGCCGCCCAGCGGACGACGTCCGTCGCTGAGTCCTGGGTGGGGGGTTGCGGTCCCGGCATGGCGTACTCCCTCTCCCTGTGACGTGGCTCAGGGGGTTCAACGCGTGTTCGATCCGTCGGTCACTGTGCGGCCCGGATCGGGTACCGAGGAGGCCGTCCGGTACGTGAATCCTGTGCAAACCGCCTGTACAGCGCAGCAACCATTGCGTTACGGGCGCCCCCTCGTGCATGCTCCCTGGAATCCCCACGCATCGTGGGCGCGATCTGGGCTTAGGAGGCGTGCCGCCGTACCCTTGGGGGTATGGGGTTGGGAAGATGATTCCCGGACAGCTCCGCCGCTCTCTGTCGGCCCACCCATAAAAGGATCACAACGCCGAGACAGCCATGGCCGGTCACGAATTCTTCGAACCAGCGGACCGCAAGCGGCCCGTCGCCGACCCCACGGCGGCCGAGCCCCTGGCGGCGGAAGAGCCACGCCAATCCTGCGACCCCGCCTTCAAGCACGGCGTCGTGGTCGGCTTCGACGGCTCCACGTCCAGTGAGCGCGCCCTCGCGTACGCCATCGGTATGGCCCATCGCTCAGGGTCGGGCCTGATCATCGTCCATGTCGCCAACCGGCTGCCCACCACCGTGTGGGCCGGCTGCGAGCCGCCCGTCTTCGTCGACGTGCCGGACCACCGCACCGAGGTGCTCGGTCTGGAGCTCGCCTGCGCGGAGTACCTCGCGGAGGTGCCCTGGATCCTTGTCGAGCGCGGCGGCGACATCTGCCACGAACTCGAAGAGGTCGGGCGGGAGTACGAGGCCGACGCGATCGTCGTGGGGTCCACCCACGGTCTCGTCGGACGGATCTTCGGGTCCGTGGCCGGCCGGCTCGCCAAGCGGGCCAAGCGGCCGGTCGTCGTCATTCCGTGAGCAGCCGAACTCCCTTGTGCGGCGCGCGAACCTACTGGCGCGTAGAGGTGTTCGTGTCCTTGTGAAGGGCATATAGCGGTCACCGCGACGCGCTGCCGGTCGGGGCGTGACGGCAACCGGGTGGCTGCGCCGGCTGGGAGTTGGGCGGCTCCCGGCGAACGAGAACGGACCCCCTGTGGTTGGTGGCAACACGTGGGGGTCCGTTCTGCTGTTCGGCCGCTGCGGGTGCGTGAGGGCTTGTCGCGCCCACGCGGCGAAGCCGCAGACAGACACGGCCTCGCGCCCCTTCGGGGCGCTGCCGCGCGGGGCGTTTCTACTCCACCGTCACCGACTTGGCGAGGTTCCTCGGCTTGTCGATGTCCCTGCCCAGGGCCAAGGCCGTGTGGTAGGCGAGGAGTTGGAGGGGGATGCCCATGAGGATCGGGTCGAGCTCGTCCTCGTTCTTCGGGACGACGATCGTCTGGTCGGCCTTCTCCTGTTCGCGGTGGGCGACCGCGAGGATCTTGCCGCTGCGGGCCTTGATCTCCTCCAGGGCGGCGCGGTTCTTCTCCAGGAGGTCGTCGTCGGGGACGATCGCGACCGTGGGGAGCGCGGGCTCGATGAGGGCCAGCGGGCCGTGCTTGAGCTCGGAGGCCGGGTACGCCTCGGCGTGGATGTAGGAGACCTCCTTGAGCTTCAGGGAGGCCTCGCGGGCCACCGGGTAGCCCCGGACCCGGCCGATGAAGAGCATCGAGCGGGCCTCGGCGTACTGCTCGGCCAGCTTCTTGATCTCCTCCTCCTGCTCCAGCATCTCGGAGATCTGCGCGGGCAGCTTGCGCAGGCCCTCGATGATCCGCTTGCCGTCCCGGACGGAGAGGTCGCGGGTGCGGCCGAGGTGGAGGGCCAACAGGGCGAAGGCGACCGTGGTGTTGGTGAAGCACTTCGTCGAGACCACGCAGACCTCGGGGCCGGCGTGCACGTAGATGCCGCCGTCGGCCTCGCGGGCGATGGCCGAACCCACCACGTTCACCACGCCCAGCACCCGCGCGCCCTTGCGCTTCAGTTCCTGGACGGCGGCCAGCACGTCGTACGTCTCACCGGACTGGGAGACGGCGATGTACAGGGTGTCGGGGTCGACGACCGCGTTGCGGTAGCGGAACTCGGAGGCGGGCTCGGCATCGGCGGGGATGCGGGCCAGCTCCTCGATCATCTGGGCGCCGATCATGCCCGCGTGGTACGAGGTGCCGCAGCCGAGGATCTTCACGCGGCGGATCTGGCGGGCCTCGCGGGCGTCCAGGTTCAGGCCGCCGAGGTGCACGGTGGAGAAGCGGTCGTCGATGCGGCCGCGCAGCACGCGGTCCACGGCGTCGGCCTGCTCGTGGATCTCCTTGTGCATGTAGGTGTCGTGGCCGCCCATGTCGTAGGAGGCGGCCTCCCACTCCACGGTGGTCGGCTCGGACGTGGTGCGGGTGCCCTCGGTGGTGTAGGTGCGGAAGTCGTCGGCCTTGAGGGTGGCCATCTCGCCGTCGTCGAGGGTGACGATCTGGCGGGTGTGGGTCACCAGCGCGGCGATGTCCGAGGCGACGAACATCTCCTTCTCGCCGATGCCGAGGACGACCGGGGAGCCGTTGCGGGCGACGACGATCCGGTCGGGGAAGTCGGCGTGCAGCACGGCGATGCCGTAGGTGCCCTCGATGACCCGCAGGATGTCGCGGACCTTGTCCTCCAGCTTCTCGGCCTGCGAGCGGGCGATCAGGTGGACGAGGACCTCGGTGTCGGTCTCGGAGAGGAACTCGACGCCGTCCGCCTCCAGCTTGCGGCGCAGGTCGGAGGCGTTGTCGATGATGCCGTTGTGGACGACGGCGACCTTGCCCTCGGCGTCCAGGTGGGGGTGGGCGTTCACGTCGGAGGGGGCGCCGTGGGTGGCCCAGCGGGTGTGGGCGATGCCGGTCGTGCCCTTGAAGCGGGCGGGGACCTTGGCCTCCAGGTCGCGGACCCGGCCCTTGGCCTTGACCATCTTCAGGCCGGCCGCCTTCGGGGAGGTGACGACGATGCCCGCCGAGTCGTAGCCGCGGTACTCCAGGCGCTGCAGGCCCTCCAGGAGCAGGGGCGCGACGTCACGCCGCCCGATGTATCCGACGATTCCGCACATGTATATGTATTCCTCAGCCGTAGACGATGCGGCGCAGCTGCCTGAGCGAGAGCTCCGGTGGTGCGACCGTCCGGTATTTCAGGTCCGCCTCGATCCGTTCGAAGATCTCCGCGTTCACCAGGCCCTGGGCCTGGAGTTCGCGGTGGCGGCGACGGACGTACTCCTCGGTCGTCTCGTCGAAGTAGGCGAGCACGTCCTGGATCACCCGCAGCGCCTCGCCCCGCTGGAGGGGCGTGGACCGCGTCAGATGATCAACGAGTTCGTCGTGCACCCGGTAGATCCTGGGGGACGCGGAAGGGTTTCGCAAGAATCCTGCCCGATTTCGGGCAGGTCCCTGTTGGGAAGCCTTGGGGGAACCTTGAATGTGTTATGAGCGCTTGTTCGCGCACCGTCCATGTGGCGTCTTGCGGTCCGTCGCCCGAAGCGACGAGTTTCAGACACCATGGACATTCCTCGTATGGGCGTACCCGACCAGCTCGCCGAGCGCATGAGCATGGCCGAACAGCACGAATACCTGCGCGCCAGATTCTCGCGGCGCACGATGATCAGGGGCGGCGCCGTCACCCTGGGTGCCGTCGCCGGTGGCGCGTTCGTGCCGGGCGCCACCGCACAGGCCGCGACCCCGACCGCCACGCGCACCGAGACCTTCGCACGCACCGCGACCGTCGACGGCGCTCTCGTCGCCCCCTTCGGGCGCCATCTCGCCTTCGGCGGCGACCCGCGCACCGAGATCACCGTCTCCTGGCAGGTCCCGGTCGCCGTCAGGAAGCCCTTCATCCGGATCGGTGCCCGGCCCTGGGACCTGTCCCGCAAGATCGAGGCCGAGGTGCGCACCCTGTACACCCCGGCCGGTGTCGGTGCCAGCGCCGACCACACCCAGTACTACGTGCACGCCGAGCTCACCCACCTCAAGCCCGGCCGGACCTACTACTACGGCGTCGGCCACCAGGGCTTCGACCCGGCCGAGCCGCATCTGCTCGGCACCCTCGGCACCTTCACCACCGCCCCCGCCCACAAGGCGCCCTTCACCTTCACCGCCTTCGGCGACGAGGGCGTCGGCTACCACGGCCTCGCCAACAACAGCCTGCTCCTCGGCCAGAACCCGGCCTTCCACCTGCACGCCGGCGACATCGCCTACGCCGACCCGGCGGGCCAGGGCAGGAGCGACGACACCGGCTTCGACTCGCGGATCTGGGACCAGTTCCTCGCCCAGACCGAGTCGGTCGCCAAGTCCGTCCCGTGGATGCCGGCCTACGGCAACCACGACATGGAGGCCTGGTACTCGCCCAACGGCTACGGCGGCGAGGACGCCCGCTGGAACCTCCCGGGCAACGGCCCCGACAAGAAGAACCTGCCGGGCGTCTACTCCTTCGTCTACGGCAACACCGCGGTCATCTCGCTGGACGCCAACGACATCTCCTTCGAGATCCCCGCCAACCTCGGCATCTCCGGCGGCACCCAGACCAAGTGGCTGGAAGCCCAGCTGAAGAAGTTCCGCGCGTCCAGGGACGTCGACTTCGTCGTGGTCTTCTTCCACCACTGCGCCTACTGCACCTCCACCTCGCACGCCTCGGAAGGGGGCGTGCGCCAGGAGTGGGTGCCGCTGTTCGAGAAGTACACCGTCGACCTGGTGATCAACGGCCACAACCACCAGTACGAGCGCACCGACGTCATCAAGAAGGGCGCGGTCGCCAAGAAGCTCCCGATCGGCGGCACGGCGTACCCCGAGACCGACGGCGTGGTGTACGTGACGGCGGGCGCGGCGGGCCGCAGCCTCTACTCGTTCACCGCCCCGCTGTCGTACGAGGGCCACGAGGACCAGGTCGAGTCCGTGTCCTCGTTCGTCAACCTCAAGGGCGGCAAGCAGAACGAGACCGTCACCTGGTCCCGGGTCCGCTACCTCGACTACTCGTTCCTGCGGGTGGACGTCGAGCCCGCGGCGAAGGGCCACTACGCCAAGCTGAAGGTCTCGGGCATCGCCGAGACCGGTGACCGGATCGACCACTTCACGGTGACGCGCAGGGCGAAGTAGGCGGCGGGGTGTGTCCGGAAGGCGGGGCACACTCCGCGAGCGAGTGGGCGGGCGGTCCTCACATCCCCTTGAGGATCGCCCGCTTGGCCGTCGTGAACTCCTCGTCCGTCAGCACCCCCGTGCGGTGCAGCTCGCCGAGTTCGCGCAGCCGACGCAGCAGGGCGTCGTGGCCGTCCTCGGCGGCGGGCGCGGGCGCCGGCGCGGTGAGCGCCTTGGCCTCGGGCGGCCGTACGCCCTTGGCGGCGGACGCCGCCGGATGCGGGAGCCGGGCCTGGACGGCCGCCGCGACCAGCGCCATCAGCGGGTCCTTCTTGAAGCCCCACAGCTCCACGGAGTTGGGGTCGTACTTGGGCGGGGCCTTGGTCGGGGCGTTCTTCACCGTGAAGCGGAGACAGCCGTTCTCCAGGCCGGCCGCCGGATGCCACTCCACGGCGGTGAGGTCGGCGAGCGCGAGGGTGCGGGGGCCGGCGGCGGCCTTGGCGTCCTCCGTCTTCCAGTTCCACTCCAGCCGGATCCGCTCGCCGTCGAAGGTCGCGGTGCCGTCCCCGGCGGCGACGGAGAGCGGCAGCGACGGGCCCGGCAGCAGATACCCGTCCACCGGGTCGGTCGGCACCCGGTCCAGGAGGAGAGCGCCCCGGACCTCGTCGACGAAGTACTCGGCGACGCCGTACCGGTCGGACTCCACGACCAGTTGGTACGGATCGTGCGGCTCGGTGAGCCGGCCCCCGGTCGCCAGCAGCAGCGGGTCGGAGCCGTCGCGCAGCCGCAGCCTCAACCGGCCGCTCTTCTTGCCCTGTTCGAAGGAGATACCCGCCAACGCGCCCAGCGGGACCACGAGTTCACCGAGGGTCCTGCGGAGCAGGCCGACGTTCTTGTCCCGCCCCGGGGTCAGCCGCAGGGCGTCGCCGTCGAAGACCCAGGTGCCGTCCTTCTGGAGGATTTCCGCCATGGGGGGATTGTTTCACCGGTTCTGCGGCAGGGTTGGTCTATACCCATTCCGAAGGGAGCGCATATGAGACGGCACCTTCTCGGCCCGCTGCTGCTCGTGGCGGCGGTCGGCACCTTCACCACCGGGGCCGCGCCGGCCCCGGCGTCCGGCGGGGCGAGGCCGCTGGGCGAGGTCGTTCCGGCCCCCGCCTCGGTCGCGCCGGGCGGATCCCCCTACCGCCTCACCGACGGCACCCGCATCCGGGTCGACGACACCCGTGAGGTGCGCAGGGTCGGTGAGTACCTCGCGGGCATCCTGCGGCCCGCCACCGGCTACCGGCTTCCCGTCACCGCGCACGGCGACGGCGGAGGGGTCCGACTCCGGCTCTCCAAGGGGTCGTTCGGCCCGGAGGGGTACCGTCTCGTCAGCGGTCGCGACGGCGTCACCATCACCGCCGCCCGGCCCGCCGGGCTCTTCCACGGCGTCCAGACCCTGCGCCAACTCCTCCCGGCCGCCGTCGAGAAGGACTCCGTGCAGCGCGGACCCTGGCTGATCGCGGGCGGCATCATCACGGACACCCCGCGCTACGCCTGGCGCGGTGCCATGCTCGACGTGTCCCGGCACTTCTTCACCGTCGACCAGGTCAAGCGCTACATCGACCAACTCGCCCTCTACAAGATCAACAAGCTGCATCTGCACCTCAGCGACGACCAGGGCTGGCGCATCGCCATCGACTCCTGGCCCCGGCTCGCCGCGCACGGCGGCTCCACGGAGGTCGGCGGCGGCCCCGGCGGCTCCTACACCAAGGCCGACTACCAGGAGATCGTCCGGTACGCCTCCTCCCGCTTCCTGGAGGTCGTCCCGGAGATCGACATGCCCGGCCACACCAACGCGGCCCTCGCGTCCTACGCCGAACTCAACTGCGACGGCGTCGCGCCCCCGCTCTACACCGGCACCGAGGTCGGCTTCAGCTCGCTGTGCGTGTCGAAGGAGATCACCTACGACTTCGTCGACGACGTCATCCGGGAGCTGGCCGCGCTCACCCCCGGCCGCTACCTCCACATCGGCGGCGACGAGGCGCACTCCACCCCCCACGAGGACTACGTCAAGTTCATGGACCGGGTGCAGCCGATCGTGTCCGAGTACGGGAAGACGGTGGTCGGTTGGCACCAGCTGACCGGCGCCACCCCGGCGAGGGGCGCGCTCGCCCAGTACTGGGGGCTCGACTCCACCGGCGCCGAGGAGAAGGCGCAGGTCGCCGCCGCCGCGCAGCACGGCACCGGACTGATCCTGTCCCCGGCCGACCGGGTCTACCTCGACATGAAGTACGACGAGAGCACCCCGCTGGGGCTGGACTGGGCGGGCCTGGTCGACGTGAAGCGGTCCTACGACTGGGACCCGGGCGGCTATCTGCCGGGGACGCCCGCCTCCGCCGTACGGGGTGTCGAGGCGCCGCTGTGGACGGAGACCCTCCGGAGTTCCGCCGACATCGAGTACATGGCCTTCCCGCGGCTCCCGGGCGTCGCCGAACTCGGCTGGTCGCCGGCGGCTACGCACGACTGGGACACCTACAGGGTGCGGCTGGCGGCACAGGGGCCGCGCTGGGACGCGCTGGGGATCGGGTACTTCCGCTCACCGCAAGTGCCCTGGCCCGCCCGGTAGTTCCGGCCGGTCCCGGCCGCTGCGCGCGGGTGCGGGAACGCTGACGAGCCCCCGGAGGACCGTGCTCCGGGGGCTCGTCGGTCTGCGGGGCCCTCTACAGCCCGGCGATGGGGTTCTGCAGGTGGCCGATCAGCTGCAGGGCGCCGGCCGGGTCGGCCAGGTCCACCATCTGCTTGTTGTTGCGCAGTTGGAGCCGGTTGAGGCAGGACAGCGCGAACTCGGGCGCGAACATGTCGTACTGCTCGAACTTGTCGGCGAGTTCGGGCACCGAGTGCTGGTAGTCACGGGTGACCTCGGCGACCGTCCGCCAGAAGGCGTCCTCGTCCAGGATCCCCTCGCCGGCGAGGTTCGCGGCGAGGAAGCGGAAGAAGCAGTCGAAGACGTCCGTGAAGATCGACAGGAGTTTCTTGTCCTCGGGGACCTCGACGCGCAGTCGCTCGACCGTCGGCGGCAGCACCGCGTCCGGGTCCATGACGGCGATCTCCTCGGCGATGTCCTTGTAGGTCGCGCGCTCCACCACGCCGTCCCGCAGGACCAGGATGACGTTCTCGCCGTGCGGCATGTACACCAGGTCGTAGGCGTAGAAGCTGTGCAGCAGCGGGGTGAAGTACGCCCGCAGATAGCGGCGCAGCCACTCCGTCGGCGTCAGTCCGGACTGTTCGATCAGCGCGCCCGCGAAGGACGCGCCCTCGTGGTCGACGTGGACGAGGGAGGCCATGGTGGCCAGCGACTCGCCCTCCTGGAGGGTGGCGACCGGGCTCTCCCGCCAGAGCGCGGCGAGCATCTTGCGGTACGGCGAGTAGCGGTCCGTCGCCCGCTCGTACTCCAGGTGCCGGTAGCCGACCGCGGCCCGCTCCCGGATGATCGACAGGCCCGTCGACTTCAGTACCGGGTCGCCCTCGATGAGCTGGGCGAGCCAGTCGTTGATCGCCGGGGTCGCCTCCATGTAGGCGGCCGAGAGTCCGCGCATGAAGCCCATGTTGAGGACGGACAGGGCCGTCTTCACATAGTGCTTCTCGGGGTGCGAGCTGTTGAAGAAGGTCCGGATGGACTGCTGGGCGAGGTACTCGTCGTCGCCCTCGCCCAGGCACACCAGGAGGCCGCGGGCGACCTCGGCCGCGAAGGTGACGGTGAGCTTGTTCCACCACTGCCAGGGGTGGACGGGGATGAGGAGGAAGTCGGCGGGGTCCAGACCCCGGTCGGTGAGCTGTCGGTCGAAGCGCTCGACCGTCTGGGCGCCCAGCTCGTCCCGGACGAACGACTCGTACGCGATGCCCACACCGGCGGTGAACGCGGCCCGCGAGCGGTGTGCGGCCAGCCACACCAGGCGGACCGGGCTCGCGGTCTCCGGGGCGTACGACAGGTACTCGTGGATCCCGAAGCCGAGCCGCCCGTTGTTGGCGACGAAGCAGGGGTGGCCCTCGGTCATACCGGTCTCGATGGCCTGGAAGTCGCTCTTCACCAGTTCCGCGACCGGGATCTGCGGCTTGGTGAGCTTGTAGCAGATGCCGGAGAGCGTGGAGGAGATCTCCTCCAGGTAGACCGGCAGGATCTCCTCGCTCAGGCCCAGCGTCTCCTGGAGTTCGATGAAGAAGTCCAGCGCGGCGAGGGGGAGTTCGGCACCGTCCCGGGTGCGGCTGAGGGAGTCGGCGTCGACCTGCCAGTGGTCGAGGGCGTGCCGGGCGGCGGTGAAGCGGTACTGGGTCAGACCGTCGTCGCTGCGGACGACGTACTCCTCGCCGTCCTTCACGGGCGCGATCAGGCGCTCGTGCGCGAACTCGGCGAGCGCCTTGCGGATCAGCTGTCGGTTGGCCGTCTCCCAGCGTTCGGGGGAGAGGTGGGCCACGGAGTCGGCGAGGCTCATGCGGTCACCCCCGTCGTGGCCAGGCCCTGCCGGTCGAGAAAGCGTTCCCGTGTGCAGAAACTCAGCAACGCCTTCTTCTCCGGCTTCTGGATCTCGCGCTCGGGCACGAACCCGACGGCTTCGTTCAGGGCGTGGACGGCCGTGTTGGTCACGTCCGGTTCGACGACCACGCGCTCGGTCGCCGGGTCCTCGAAGAGGCGCGCCATCACGGCGGTGATGACCGCGCGGGTGAACCCGTGAACGGGCTTGTCGGTGGCCGGAGTCAGGAAGTGCATCCCGACGTCACCGGGCAACGGCTCGTACAGCCCGACCAGTTCGCGGTACCGGGGGTCGTAGTACTCCATCAGGAAGGCCGGTTCGCCGTCCTTGAGTCCGAGCAGCGCCTGCTGGTGCTCGTCGGACGCGATCTCCAGGTAGGCCCGTTCGACGTCCACCGGGGTCGCGTCCTGCATCATCCAGAAGGCCGCCTTGGGATGGGTGACCCAGGAGTGCAGCAGCCCGGCGTCCTGGACGGGGTCGAGGGGGCGGAAGGTGAAGGTCATACGGAGAACTCCTGGAACGCGATGGTCTTCTCGACCGGGTAGTACTCGCTGCCGAGCAGCTCACTGATGATGTAGCTGTTGCGGTAGGCGCCCATACCCAGGTCGGGGCTGGTGATGCTGTGCGTGTGGACGCCGGCGTTCTGCAGGAACACGCCCCGGCCGGTCACGTCGATCGCGTAGTTGCGGGCGATGTCGTAGTTGCCCTGTGTGTCGTAGAGCAGCCGGTCGCGGACGGGCTTGAGGAACTCCGGCTCGGTGTACTTGTATCCGGTGGCGAGGACCAGGCCCTGCGAACGGACCTCGAAGTCCTTGCCCTGCTCCTCCTGGCGCAGCCCCAGCGTGTACGTGCCGTCGTCGTAGGTCACGCTGTCGAGCGAGGAGTTGGTGAGCAGCCGGGTGGGGACCGGGCCACCGAGGTTCTTCTGGTAGAGCAGGTCGAAGATCTCGTTGATCAGGTCGCCGTCGATGCCCTTGAACAGGCCCTTCTGCTCGGCCGTCAGACGGTAGCGGGTCTTCTCCGGCAGCGCGTGGAAGTAGTCGACGTACTCCGGGGAGGTCATCTCCAGCGTGAGTTTCGTGTACTCCAGCGGGAAGAAGCGCGGCGAGCGGGTGACCCAGTTCAGCTGGTAGCCGTGGACGTCGATCTCGCTGAGCAGGTCGTAGTAGATCTCGGCGGCGGACTGGCCGGACCCGACGAGGGTGATCGACTCCTTGCGCTGCAGCTCCTCTTTGTTCTCCAGGTAGCGGGAGTTGTGGAGGAAGTCGCCGCCCAGCCCCTGGCAGGCCTCGGGGAGGTAGGGCGGGGTGCCGGTGCCGAGCACCAGACGGCGGGCGCGGAAGACCTCGCCGGCGGTGGTCCTCACGACGTACAGCTCGGCGCCCTCGTCGTACGTCACGTCCTCGACCGTCGTGCCGAAGCGGACGCAGCTCAGTTTGTTCGCGGCCCAGCGGCAGTAGTCGTCGTACTCGACGCGCAGCGGGTAGAAGTTCTCGCGGATGTAGAACGAGTACAGCCGGCCCTTCTCCTTCAGGTAGTTGAGGAAGGAGTACGGCGAGGTCGGGTCCGCGAGGGTGACCAGGTCCGACATGAACGGGGTCTGGAGGTGGGCGCCCTCCAGGAACATGCCGGCGTGCCACTCGAAGTCGGGCTTGGAGTCCAGGAACACACCGTCGAGACCGTCGATCGGCTCGGTCAGACAGGCGAGGCCGAGGTTGAACGGGCCGAGCCCGATCCCCACGAAGTCATGGGTGGTGGTCGGGTTTTCAGGACGCGCGGTCAAGGGACTCTCCCAGGTACTGCTCGGCGTGGCCGGCTATCAGATCGAGTACGGCGGCCATGTCGTCGACCGTCGTCTCGGGGTTGAGCAGGGTGAACTTCAGGTAGTGGCGGGCGCCCACCTTGGTGCCCGCGACCACCGCGTCGCCGGAGGCGAACAGGGCCTTGCGGGCGTACAGGTTGGCGCGGTCGATCTCGGCCGGGTCGGTGACGGCGGCCGGGATGTAGCGGAAGACGAGGGTGGAGAGGGACGGCTCGACGACCACGTCGAAGCGGGGGTCGGCGGCCAGCAGCTGCCAGCCCTCGACGGCCAGGTCGCAGACCTCGTCGAAGAGCTGCCCGATGCCGTCGGCGCCCATCACCCGCAGCGTCATCCACAGCTTGAGGGCGTCGAACCGGCGGGTGGTCTGGAGGGACTTGTCGACCTGGTTGGGGATGCGCTCCTCCACCATGCGGGCGGGGTTGAGGTACTCCGCGTGGTAGGTGGCGTGGCGCAGCGTGCCCGCGTCCCGGACCAGCACGGCGGACGAACTCACCGGCTGGAAGAAGGACTTGTGGTAGTCGACGGTGACCGAGTCGGCGCGCTCGATGCCGTCGAGGCGGTCGCGGTACTTGACCGAGGCGAGCAGTCCGCAGCCGTAGGCGGCGTCGACGTGCATCCACACGCCGTACTGCGAGCACAGCTCGGCGATCTCGGGCAGCGGGTCGATGGAACCGAAGTCGGTGGTGCCGGAGGTGGCGACGACGGCCATGGGGACGAGGCCGTCCTGCTTGCAGCGCTCCAACTCGCGGGCGAGTGCGACGGTCTGCATGCGCTTGTCGGCGCCGACGGGGATCGACACGACGGCGTCCTGGCTGAGGCCGAGCAGTTTCGCGGACTTCTTCACGCTGAAGTGGCTGACCTCGGAGGCGAAGACGCGCAGGTCGGTGAAGGAGTCCGCCGCTTCCCGCCCGGCCCGCCCCGGCTTGGCCTCCTCACGGGCCAGCAGCAGGGCCTGGAGGTTGGACTGGCTGCCGCCGGAGGTGAACACGCCGTCGGCGTTCTCGCCGAGGCCGATGCGGTCGGTCGTCCAGTCGATCAGTTTGCGCTCGATCAGGGTGCCGCCGGCCGACTGGTCCCAGGTGTCCAGGGAGGAGTTGACGGCGGAGAGGACCGCCTCGCCGACCACGGCCGGGATGACGACGGGGCAGTTGAGGTGGGCGAGGTAGCGGGGGTGGTGGAAGTAGACCGCGTCCCGGAGGTAGACGTCCTCCAGTTCGTCGAGCACCGCGGCGGTGTCGCGCAGCGGCTTGTCGAGGTCGATCTCTTCGATGCGGGGGGAGAGGGTGTCGACGGTGACGCCGGTGAACGGACGGGAGGTGGTGGCGAGTTTGGCCGCCACCCGCTCTATTCCTTCGGTCACGGAGCGGCGGTAGTGCTCCGCGGTCGTGTCGTTGAGCAGGTGCGAGCGCATTGCGGGTTCCTCCGGTGGGGGACAGTCCGTGGGGCGGGGGAGAGGGGGCGGAGCCTCGGCTTCAACTTAGGTAAGCCTAACCTAATTAACTTTGGCGAAACCTCGCACCAGCCGTGACTGCTGTCACTCCGAACACAGCCCGACTGTGTGTGCGTTGCCGTAGGCCTCCTGGGCCCCGGGTGGGTCACCCGGGGCGGCGGGTCACGCCTGCTCGCGCAGTTGCTCCTCGCTCAGGCCCTGCCGCCAGTAGCCGACGAAGGTGACTCTCCGGCGGTCGAGGCCGCGCTCGCGCACGAAGTGCCGGCGCAGTTCCTTCACGCACCCGGACTCGCCCGCGATCCAGACGTACGGGTGCTCGGCGGGCGGCAGTTGGGCGGCTCGGAGGGCGCTGAGGGCCAGCGGGGCCGAGGCGGCCGTGGGGGAGCCCTCCTCGGCGTGGTGCTCGCCCTGGACCAGCCAGGTGATCTCGGCGTCCGCGTCCGTCACCACGTCCTGGATGTCACCGGCGTGCGGGACCTCCAGCCACACGTGGGCCCGGGTGCCGGCCGGCAGCGACTCGACGACGGAACAGGCCGCCGGTACGGCGGTCTCGTCGCCCCAGATCACCACGAGGTCGGTGTCCTCGGGCGGTCGGAACCGGATCGCCCGGTTGTCCGCGACGGCCGGGCCGAGGAGCAGGACCCGGTCGCCGGGCGCGGCTGCCGAGGCCCAGCGCGCGGCCGGCCCCGCGGAGGCGGCGGCACCCGGCTCCAGACCGTGCAGGACGAAGTCGATGTCGATCTCGACCGTGTGCCCCGCACCGTCCCGGCGCAGCGCGCGCAGGGTGTATGAGCGCATCACCGCCCGTACGTCGTCGGGGAGTTCGCGCCACGCCTGCCACCAGCCGTCGCCGAGTTCGATGGGCACCCGGGGCTCGTGCTGGCCGGGGTGCGGCAGGAACAGCGACAGCGACTGGTCCTGCCCGTGGGAGTGGAACCCCCTGAGATCGGATCCGTCGAAGGTGACCCGGAGCAGGGACGGGCCGAGCCGCCGCGTCCGTACGACCTGGAGGGAGAAGAAACGGAACGGGGCGGCCACGGCGGTAGTCACTCTTGTCTCCTGGGAGTCAGGAAGCTGTGCGGCGGGCGGGCGCGGTGGTCAGCTGACCTTCTTCGCGTTCTCCAGCGCCTCGGCGAGGGTGGTGAGCAGCGGGGTGCACTTGTCGTAGGACAGGATCGGCTCGGGGGAGCGCGCGATGACCTGGCCGGCCTTGACCGCGGGCAGCTTCTTCCAGGTGGCCTCGGTGATGTCGGCCGGCTGAATGGTCGAGGAGCGGTCGTCCATCATGATGATGTCGGCCTGGTACTTGTCGACGTTCTCCCAGCTCAGCGACTCGAACCAGCCGCCGCCGACCTTCTTGGCGCTCTCCGGCGGCTCGACGAAGTTCACGCCGAGGGCCTTGAAGTACTCCAGGTCGATGGAGAGGTTGGTACCGGAGACGTAGAACAGCTCCGCGCTCGCGGAGCCGGCCAGCACCTTGATGTCGGGCTTCGCCTTGGCGGCGGCGCGCAGCCGGGTGGCGGCCGTCTCGAAGGCCTTCTTGGCGTCGGTGACCTTGGTGGTGGTCAGGTCGGCGCCGAGGGACTCGGCCAGCTCCCACATGCGCTCCAGCGGCGCGGTGAGCTGACGGTCGTAGACGGAGATGCCGACGCTCGGGGCGAGCTTGGCGATCTTGTCCTTGGACGCCTCGGGGACGTACCAGAGGGTGCCGGCGTCGTCGAACATCGTGGAGATCAGCACGTCGGGCGCGAGCGTCGCGTACTTCTCGACGCTGAACTGGTCCCAGACGTTGCCGAGGATGGTGACCTTGCTGATGTCCATGTCGCCGGCCTGGACGTCGGCCTTGCCGTCCGTGGTCCTGGTCGGGCCGAACACGCCCTTGACCGAGACGCCGTAGTCGTGGAGGGCCGCGGCGACGCCGGTGAAGGCGACGATGTTCGCCGGGACCTTGTCCAGCTTCACGGTCGTGCCGCGGTCGTCCTTGAAGCTCCAGGGGCCGGACGAGGCCTGGGCGGACGCCGTCGAGTCCGAGCCGCCGGCCTCCGAGTCGCCGTCGCCGCACCCGGCCAGGAAGGCGCCGAGGCCGAGCGCGCCGCCGGTGGCGAGGAGCCCGCGACGGGAGAGGTGGGCGGTTCTGGCGTTCGACATGGGAGGGATCTGCTTTCGTGCGTACGGTGCCACGGTGGAGGTCCGCGCGTGCGGGTGGCCGGGGATCTTGCTTAGGTTAGCCTAACCTTCCACCGTGTCCAGAGGGCCCCGGGTACCTGTGCCGAACCTGTGGGAACCCTCTGGAGAAGCGCTGTCGGTGGCACCGACGTGACGCTCAGCCCGTCAGACCCAGCTCCCTCGCGATCAGCATCCGCTGCACCTCGCTCGTGCCCTCGCCGATCTCCAGGATCTTGGAGTCGCGCCACATGCGGGCCACCGGGTACTCGTTCATGAAGCCGTAGCCGCCGTGGATCTGGGTGGCGTCACGGGCGTTGTCCACCGCGATCGTCGACGAGTACAGCTTGGCCAGGGCCGCCTCCTTCTTGAAGGGGTCGCCCGAGACCAGCCGGGAGGCCGCGTCGCGCCAGGCCAGGCGGGCGGTGTGGGCCTTCATCTCCATGTCGGCCACCTTGAACTGGATGGCCTGGTTGGCGCCGATGGGGCGCCCGAAGGCGTGGCGTTCCTTCGCGTACTTCACCGACTCGTCCACACAGCCCTGCGCCAGGCCCGTCGCCAGCGCCGCGATGGCCACCCGGCCCTCGTCGAGGATCCGCAGGAACTGCGCGTACCCGCGGCCCTCCTCGCCCAGCAGGTTCGCCGCCGGGACCCGGACGTCGGAGAACGACAGCTCACGGGTGTCGGAGGCGTTCCAGCCGACCTTCGAGTACGGGGCCGCGACCGTGAAGCCCGGGGTGCCGGAGGGGACGATGATCGCGGAGATGCGCGGCCGGCCGTCGGGCTTCCGGCCGGTCACCGCGGTGACCGTGACCAATCCCGTGATGTCCGTGCCCGAGTTGGTGATGAAGCACTTGGTGCCGTTGATCACCCACTCGTCGGTCTCCGGGTCGAGCCGGGCGCTCGTGCGCGTCGCGCCCGCGTCGGAGCCGCCGTCCGGTTCCGTCAGACCGAACGCGCCGAGGATCTCGCCCGCGCACAGGCGGGGCAGCCACTCCCGCTTCTGGGCCTCGGTACCGAAGAGATGGATCGGCATCGCGCCCAGCGAGACGCCCGCCTCCAGCGTGATCGCCACCGACGAGTCGACCCGCGCGAGTTCCTCCAGCGCGATGCCAAGGGCGAGGTAGTCGCCGCCCATGCCGCCGTACTCCTCGGGGAACGGCAGCCCGAACAGGCCCATGCGGCCCATCTCGCGGACGATCTCGTACGGGAACTCGTGCCGCTCGTAGAAGTCGCCGATCTTGGGGGCGACCACGTCGTGGGCGAACTCCTCGACCGTGCGGCGGAGTTCCTCCAGCTCGGGGGAGAGACGGTGGTCCATCGTCGTTCACTGCTCCTTGTGGGACAGGGCTCGGACTGTGCGGGACGGGCTGGGTCGGCCCAGTTGGTCGGCCATCCAGACGCTGGTGGCGACGAGACGGCCGAGATCCACTCCGGTGTCGATGCCGAGACCCCGAAGCATCCACACGAGGTCCTCGGTGGCGAGGTTGCCGGTCGCGGACTTCGCGTACGGGCAGCCGCCGAGGCCGCCCGCGGAGGCGTCGACCGTGGTGACGCCGTACTGGAGCGCCGCCACGGTGTTGGCGAGCGCCTGGCCGTACGTGTCGTGGAAGTGCACGCCCAGCACGTCGGTGGGCACCCGCTGTTCGGTGAGCGCGGTGAGCAGGGCGAGGACATGACCCGGTGTCGCCACCCCGATCGTGTCGCCCAGGCTCAGTTCGTCGCAGCCCAGGTCGAGCAGGGCCCGGCAGACGCGGACGACCTGCGGGATCGGGACCGGCCCCTCCCACGGGTCGCCGAAGCACATCGACAGATAGCCGCGGACATGGACGCCCTCCGCCTTCGCCCGCGCCACCACCGGCTCGAACATGGCCAGCGCCTCGTCGACCGTGCGGTTGAGGTTGGCCTTGGCGAAGGACTCGGTGGCGCTGGCGAAGACGGCGACCCGCCGGGCGCCCAGCGCGAGCGCCCGGTCCAGGCCGCGTTCGTTCGGCACCAGCACCGGGAGTGCGACGGGCAGGTCGGCGACGAGCGGGAACAGCCGCTCCGCGTCGGCCAGTTGGGGCACCCACTTCGGGTGGACGAAGCTGGTGGCCTCGATGGTGGTCAGCCCCGCGCCGGCCAGCCGGCGGACGAACTCCGCCTTGACCTCGGTCGGGACGACACCCTTCTCGTTCTGCAGGCCGTCCCGCGCGCCGACCTCGTGGATACGGACGCGCGCGGGCAGCCCCGGGGCCGGTACGGCCACGGGGAGGCCGGGTTCGGGCGCGCTCCGGGCGCGGCCAGGTTCGGGAGTGGCCTTCTGGAGGCCCGGGTCGGGCGTGGCCCCGGGGAGGTCCGGTCGCGGAGTGTTCATGCCGTCTCCTCCGCGGTGGGGGCGATGACCGCCAGTACCTGGTCCATGGCGACCGTCGTGCCCGGCGCCACGTCCAGCTCGGCGACCGTGCCGGCGTGCGGGGCGGAGATGACGTGCTCCATCTTCATCGCCTCGACGACCAGCAGGCTCTGTCCGGCGGCGACCTCGTCGCCGACGGCGACCTTCACGACGGTGACCGTGCCGGGCATGGGGGCGGTGAGCGAGTCGGCGCCCGCGTGCCCGGAGCGGGAGAGCGAGGCGGCGACCGGGTCGTGGTCCCGCACCTGCCAGGCGTCGCCGTCGCGGCCCAGCCAGCCGCCTCCCGGCAGGGCGGCGAAGGTGTGGGCGACGCCGTCGAGGTGGAGGGTGAAGCGAGGGTCGCCGTCGGGGCCCGGCGGCAGGCCCGCCCGTGCCCGCAGGGGGGTCTCCGAGCCGTCGAGGAGGACCTCGGTTCCGCCGTCCGACGTGCTGCGCACGCGGACGGTGCACGGGTCGTGCCCGGTCACCCGCAGGTGGTGTGGCGTCCAGGCCCGTTCACCGCCCAGTCGCCAGCCGTCCGTGCCGGAGAACGGGTCCGACCAGCCGGGCGCCCGCGCGCCGAGGGCGGCCTGACGCAGGAGCGCCGCCGCCGCGTACACCTCCCGCGGCACCTCGGTCGGGACCAGGCCCTCGGCCTCCCGCTCCACCAGCCCCGTGTCCAACTCGCCCGCCACGACCGCCGGATGCGCGAGCAGCCGCCTCAGGAACCCGGCGTTGGTCGGCACCCCCAGGGTGACCGTCTCCGCGAGGGCGGCGCGGAGCCTGCGGAGCGCGGTGGCGCGGTCCGGCCCGTACGCGATCACCTTGGACAGCATCGGGTCGTACAGGCTGCCCACCTCGGTGCCCTCGGCGAGCCCGGAGTCGGTGCGGACGCCGTCGCCCTGCGGCTCGCGCAGTCTGAGCACCGTGCCGCCGGAGGGCAGGAACCCGCGCGCGCCCTCCTTGACGGACACGGTCTCCGCGCAGATGCGGGCCTCCACGGCGTGCCCGGTGAGGGTGACGTCCCGCTGCCCGAAGGACAGCGGCTCCCCCGCCGCCACCCGCAGCTGCCACTCCACCAGATCGAGCCCGGTGACCAGCTCGGTGACCGGATGTTCCACCTGGAGGCGGGTGTTCATCTCCATGAAGTAGTACGACGACGGGTCGCGGCCGGGGACGATGAACTCGACCGTGCCCGCGCCCCGGTAACCGCAGGAGCGGGCGGCCTGGACCGCGGCCTCGCCCATCGCCGCGCGCGTGGCCTCGTCCAGGAGGACGGACGGCGCCTCCTCGACGACCTTCTGGTGCCGGCGCTGGAGCGAGCACTCGCGCTCGCCCAGATGCAGCACGTTCCCGTGGCCGTCGGCCAGGACCTGGATCTCGATGTGCCGGGGCCGGTCGACCCACCGCTCGACGAGCAGCGTGTCGTCGCCGAAGGAGGCGCGGGCCTCGCGGCGCGCGGCGGCGATCTCCTCGGCGAGCGCGCTGTCGGCCCGGACCAGTCGCATGCCCTTGCCGCCGCCACCGGCGCTCGGCTTCAGCAGCACCGGCATGCCGATCTCCCGGGCGGCGTCGGCCAGTCGGTCGTCCGTCAGCCCGCTGCCGCTGGACCCGGGCACCACCGGGACCCCGGCCGCCCGCACCGTCTCCTTGGCGCGGATCTTGTCGCCCATGAGCGCGATGGCCTCGGCCGGCGGCCCGACGAAGACGAGCCCGGCGGCGGCGCAGGCGCGCGCGAAGCCGGCGTTCTCCGCGAGGAAGCCGTAGCCGGGGTGGACGGCCTGGGCGCCGGTGCGGGCGGCGGCCGTCAGCAGCCGCTCGGCGGACAGATAGCTCTCGGCGGCCGGCGCCGGACCGATCCGGACGGCCGTGTCGGCCTCGCGGACGTGCCGCGCGTCCGCGTCGGCGTCGGAGAAGACGGCCACCGAGCGCACCCCCAGCGAGCGCAGCGTACGGATGACCCGGACGGCGATCTCGCCTCGGTTGGCCACAAGGACGGTGTCGAACATCGTGTGGAAGCCCCTCACATCCGGAAGACGCCGAACTGGGCGTCGCCCAGAGGCGCGTTGGCACACGCGGTCAGAGCCAGGCCGAGCACCCGCCGGGTGTCGAGCGGGTCGATGACCCCGTCGTCCCAGAGCCGGGCGGTGGCGTAGTAGGCGTTGCCCTGGCGCTCGTACTGGGCGCGGATCGGGTCCTTGAAGGCCTCCTCCTGCGCCCCGGACCAGTCCTCCCCGCGCGCCTGCGACTGGTCCCGCTTGACGGTCGCGAGGACCGAGGCGGCCTGCTCGCCGCCCATCACCGAGATCTTGGCGCCCGGCCACATCCACAGGAAGCGGGGCGAGTAGGCCCGGCCGCACATCGAGTAGTTGCCCGCCCCGTACGACCCGCCGACGACGACCGTCAGCTTCGGCACCCGCGCGCACGCGACCGCCGTGACCATCTTGGCGCCGTGCTTGGCGATGCCGCCGGCCTCGTACGAACGCCCCACCATGAAGCCGGAGATGTTCTGCAGGAAGACCAGCGGGATCCCGCGCTGGTCGCACAGCTCGATGAAGTGGGCGCCCTTCTGGGCGGACTCGGAGAACAGGATGCCGTTGTTGGCGACGATCCCGACCGGGTGGCCCTGGATGTGGGCGAAGCCGGTGACGAGGGTCTGCCCGAACTCGGCCTTGAACTCGGCGAAGCGGGAGCCGTCGACCACGCGCGCGATGATCTCCCGCGCGTCGTACGGGGTGCGGGAGTCGACCGGCACCGCGCCGTACAGCCCGCACGGGTCCACCTTCGGCTCGACGGCGGCCCGGACCTCCCAGGGGAGGGGCCCGCGCGCGGGGAGGGTGGCGGCGATGGTCCGCACGATCCGCAGCGCGTGCGCGTCGTCCTCCGCGAGGTGGTCGGTGACGCCGGACACCCGCGCGTGCACCTCGCCGCCGCCGAGCTCCTCGGCGGTGACGACCTCGCCGGTGGCGGCCTTCACCAGGGGCGGCCCGCCCAGGAAGATCGTGCCCTGGCCGCGCACGATCACGGCCTCGTCGCTCATCGCCGGGACGTACGCCCCGCCGGCCGTGCACGAACCGAGCACCGCGGCGATCTGCGGGATCCCGGCCCCCGACATCCGGGCCTGGTTGTAGAAGATCCGGCCGAAGTGCTCGCGGTCGGGGAAGACCTCGTCCTGGAGGGGGAGGAAGGCGCCGCCGGAGTCCACCAGGTAGAGACAGGGGAGGCGGTTCTCCAGGGCCACCTCCTGCGCGCGCAGGTGCTTCTTCACCGTCATCGGGTAGTACGTGCCGCCCTTGACGGTGGCGTCGTTGGCGACGATCACGCACTCGCGCCCGCTGACCCGGCCGATCCCGGCGATGACGCCCGCGGCGGGGGCCTGTCCGTCGTACATCCCGTCGGCCGCGAGGGGGGCCAGCTCCAGGAAGGGCGAGCCGGGGTCGAGGAGGGTGTCGACCCGGTCCCGGGGGAGCAGCTTGCCGCGCGCGGTGTGCCGCGCCCGGGCCTTCTCGCCGCCGCCGAGCCGGGCGGCGGCCAGCTTGCCGCGCAGTTCCCCGACGAGGGCGCGGTGGGCCTCCTCGTTGGCCCGCCAGGCCTCCGACGCGGGCTCTGCCGCGCTGGTCAGCTCTGCTGCCTCCTGCATCCTGCGGTCCCCTCACCCAGCTGTTCGCCCGGCGGCCGGGCGGTTAATGAGCGTTAACCATTTCCATCAGGTTAACGACCGCTAACCTCCCTGTCTAGAATTGCTTCCATGGCCACCAGAACCGACGCCCCCACCCGCCGCGAGCAGATCCTCAAGGAGGCCGCCCGCCTCTTCGCCGAACGCGGATTCCACGGTGTCGGCGTCGACGAGATAGGCGCCGCGGTCGGCATCAGCGGCCCCGGCCTCTACCGGCACTTCGCCGGCAAGGACGCGATGCTCGCGGAGCTGCTGGTCGGCATCAGCGGCCAGCTCCTGACCGGCGCCAAACGCCGCTTCCAGGAGGCGGACGGCGTGGGCCCCGAGGTGCTCCTGGACTCCCTCATCGAGGGCCACATCGACTTCGCCCTCGACGACCGGCCGCTGATCACCCTCCACGACCGCGAGCTGGACCGTCTGCGCGACAGCGACCGCAAGCTGGTCCGCCAGTTGCAGCGCCAGTACGTCGAGCTGTGGGTGGAGGTGGTGCGCGAGGTGTACCCGGCCCTGACCGAGCCGGTCGCCCGCTCGGCCGTGCACTCGGTCTTCGGCCTGCTGAACTCGACCCCGCACCTGGGCCGGCCGGGAGCGCTGCCGGGCCGGGGGGCCGTGGCGGGGCTGCTGCACCGGATGGCCCGCGGGGCCTTCGCCGCCGCGCGAGCGTGACGAGCGTTACGGGGGCGCGCGGGGGTCCTCCTCTGGACGCCTCTCCCTACCCACCGGTACGGTGATGTTCTGAGCAAGCGCTTAGATTCGGAACCTTGAGCCAGGTGGAGGTGGCGGCACGTGCGCCGTACGGTGTTCAGCGAGGATCACGAGGCGTTCCGGGAGACCCTGCGCGCCTTCATCGAGGCCGAGGTCGTTCCGGTCTACGACGAGTGGTTCGCGGCCGGCCAGGCGCCGCGCGACTTCTACTACAAGCTCGCCGAGCTCGGCGTCTTCGGCATCCGGGTGGACGAGGAGTTCGGCGGCGCCGGCATCGACTCGTACAAGTTCGAAGCCGTGATGTACGAGGAGACCGCGCGCGCGGGCGTCCAGTTCGGCGGCTCCGGTGTGCACGTGCTGCTCGGCCTGCCGTACATCAAGATGCTCGCCACCGACGAGCAGAAGAAGCGGTTCCTGCCGAAGTTCGTCTCCGGCGAGGAGATGTGGGCCCTCGCGATGACCGAGCCGGGCACCGGCTCCGACCTCGCGGGCATGAAGACCACCGCCAAGCTCTCCGAGGACGGCACGCACTACGTCCTCAACGGCTCCAAGACCTTCATCACCGGCGGTGTGCACGCCGACCGCGTGATCGTCTGCGCCCGCACCTCCGCGCCCACCGCCGAGGACCGCCGCTTCGGCATCTCCCTCTTCGCCGTGGACACCAAGGCCGAGGGCTACTCCATCGGCCGCAAGCTCGACAAGCTCGGCCTGAAGACCTCCGACACCGCCGAGCTGGCGTTCGTCGACGTGAAGGTCCCGGTCGAGGACCTCCTCGGCGAGGAGAACAAGGGCTTCTCCTACCTCGGTCACAACCTGGCCTCCGAGCGCTGGGGCATCGCCTTCGGCGCCTACGCCCAGGCCAAGGCCGCGGTCCGGTTCGCCAAGGAGTACGTGCAGGACCGCACGGTCTTCGGCAAGACCGTCGCCTCCTTCCAGAACACCAAGTTCGAGCTGGCCGCCTGCCAGGCCGAGGTGGACGCGGCCGAGGCCGTCGTCGACCGCGCCCTGGAGGCCCTGGACGCGGGCGAGCTGACGCCCGCCGAGGCCGCCAGCGCCAAGCTGTTCACCACCGAGGTCGCACACCGCGTGATCGACCGCTGCCTCCAGCTGCACGGCGGCTACGGCTTCATGAACGAGTACCCGATCGCCCGCCTGTACGCGGACAACCGCGTCAACCGGATCTACGGCGGCACCAGCGAGATCATGAAGTCGATCATCGCGAAGGACATGGGCCTGTAAGGACATGGAGCGGTAAGGCCCCCGAAATTACTGGCCAGTAGAAATGACTCCATGAGCCAGGCACTACAGGATCTCCTCGATCTGCTCGACCTGGAGCAGATCGAGGAGAACATCTTTCGCGGCCGTTCCCGGTCCGCCGTCATCCCCCGGGTCTTCGGCGGGCAGGTCGCGGCCCAGGCGCTCGTCGCCGCCGGACGGACCGTCCCCGAGGACCGTCTCGCCCACTCGCTGCACGCGTACTTCCTGCGCACCGGCGACCCCGGCGCGCCCATCGTCTACACCGTCGACCGCATGAACGACGGCCGCTCCTTCACCGCGCGCCGCGTCCTCGCGGTCCAGCACGGACAGCCGATCTTCGCCCTCTCCGCCTCCTTCCAGCGGCACGAGGAGGGCTTCGAGCACCAGTGCCCCATGCCGTCCTCCGTGGACCCGGTCACGCTGCCCACCTCCCAGGAGCGGCTGCGCGGCTACGACCACATCGCCCCGGACGTCGTCGAACGCTTCCTTGAGGCCCGCGAGGCGATCGACCTGCGGTACGTCGACGAGCCGCCGTACGGACAGTTCGGCGAGCCGCGCGAGCCGCACTCCCAGGTGTGGTTCCGCACCAACGGCAAACTCGTGGACGACCCCCTCCTGCATGTCGTCCTCGCCACCTACGTCTCCGACATGACGCTCCTCGACTCGGTCCTCCTCGCGCACGGCCGCGGCGGCTGGGCGGTCGGTGACGTCGTCGGGGCCTCCCTCGACCACGCGATGTGGTTCCACCGCCCGTTCCGCGCCGACGAGTGGCTCCTCTACGACCAGGAGTCGCCGTCGGCCCACGGCGGACGCGGCCTCGGCCAGGCCCGCATCTACACCCAGGACGGCCGCCTGGCCATCTCCGTCATCCAGGAAGGCGTGGTCCGCGCCCCGCGCACCCCCTGATCGGCAACACTGGACGGCATGGCGCAAGAGCGGGAAGCAGAAGCAGGGACAGAGGCAGAACAGGGCGGCGGCGAGAGCACCTTCACGGTGATCGTCGCCGCCGTCGCCAATCTCGGGATCGCGCTGGCCAAGGCGGTCGCCGGAGTCATCAGCGGCTCCAGTGCGATGCTCTCCGAGGCCGCCCACTCGGTCGCCGACACCGTCACCGAGATCCTGCTGCTCACCGCCCTCAAACGCAGCGGGAAGCCCGCCGACGAGGAACACCCCCTCGGCTACGGCCCGGAGCGGTACATCTGGGCGATGCTCGCCGCCGTCGCCACCTTCGTCGGCGGCGCCGTCTTCTCGATCTACGACGGCGTCCACACCCTGATCGCGGGCGAGGAACTCGGCGACCCGCTCGTGTCGTACATCGTCCTCGCCCTCGCGTTCCTCCTGGAGGGCTACTCCCTGCGCACCGGCGTCCGGCAGGCCCGCGGCGAGGCGGCCCGCTTCAGGGCGCCGTTCCTGCGCTACCTCCGCCACACCCCCGACACCGCGGTGAAGGCCGTCGTCCTGGAGGACTCGGCCGCGCTCGTCGGCCTCGTCCTCGCCGCGGGCGGCCTGCTCGGCGGGCAGCTCACCGGGTCCGGGGTGTGGGACGCGACCGCCTCGCTCCTCATCGGCCTGCTGCTCCTGTACGTGGCCTGGGTCCTCGGCCGCTCCAACGCCGAACTGCTCATCGGCCGCCCGCTGCCGAAGCCGATGCGGGAGCGGATCCGGGCGGAGCTGCTGGCCGTGGACGAGATCGAGGCCGTACTCGAACTGACGACCCTCGTGCAGGGCCCGCGCGAGGCGCTGGTCGCGGCGAAGGTCGACTTCCGGGACGTGTCGACGGCGGCGCAGATCGAGTGGGCCTGCGAGCGGGCCGAGCGGCGGCTGCGGGCGGCGTTCCCCTCGGTGAGCCGCGTCTACCTGGACCCGACGCCCACACCGGGCGCGCCGGAGCCGGACCCGGCTACACCAGGCCCGCCTCCGCCAGCAGATACGCCGTCATCGGGTCGTAGTGCCGCGGACTGACGACATGGTCGTCCAGGGGGACCGTCACCTGGACGGTGCCCTCCGCCTCCGCGAGGAACAGCGCCGGGTCGTTGCAGTCGGCGTACCCGACGGAGTCCACGCCGTGCTGCCCGGCGTAGCCCGCCCAGCCGTGGTCGGCGACGACCAGGTCGGGCAGCGGACGGCCCGCCCGTTCCAGGGCGGTGAGGATGGCCTTCATCGGCTCCCCGGAGTGCGTGTGCCACAGCGTGGCGCCGTGCTCCAGGACCGCCACGTCCGCGAACTGCATCACGTACCCCTCGTCGGTCTGCAGCCCCTCGGGGATGACGACGATCTCGCAGCCCGCCGTGCGCAGGGCCGCGGCCGTGGCCCGGTGCACGTCGAGCAGACCGCCCGGGTGGCCGGTGGCGAAGAGCACCCGCTGCTGCCCGTCGGCCGCCTTGCGCAGCCGGCCCGCCATCCGCTCCAGGGCCGCCACCGTCAGCTCGGGGTCGATGGTGTCCTGCCCGTAGCGGTACTCCGCGTCGTCGTTCACGCCGACCCGCTCCGCCATCACCGCGAGCACGTCCTGCTCGTCGGTCCAGCGGTCACCGAGCTCCAGGCCGAGCCAGTAGTTGCGGACGCCGTTGGCCAGCTGGCGGTAATGGGAGAGGTTGTTCTCGCGCGGGGTGGCCACATCCCCCGCGATACGGGTCTTCACAAGGTGCTCGACGAGCTCGTCGCGGCTGGGTGTCCCGGATATCGGCATGCCCCCATTGTGAGGCAGACCTCTGCGCGCACACCTCTCGTCCCGACCGCTGGGACGTGCGTCACGTGGTGACCCGCGGTGCTCAGGGCCGCCGCAGCGCGAACCACAGCTCCATCCGTACGTCCGGGTCGTCCAGGTCGGCCGCCAGCAGCGCCGCGCACCGGGCGACCCGCTGCCGCACGGTGTTGCGGTGCACGGACAACGCCACCGCCGTACGGTCCCAACTGCCGTGCAGCGACAGCCAGGTGCGCAGCGTCTCGGCGAGCACCGGGGCGAGGGGCGCGAGCAGCGCCCGGGCATGGGCCTCGGCGTCCGCCTCGGGCACCAGGTCGGCGAGGGCCGGGCGGGCCCCGTGGCGCACCAGCGGCACCCGGGTCGCCCGGGCCCGGGCCAGTGCCCGCCCCGCCTGCGCGTCGGCGGAGACCCACTCGGCCGGGCCGACGGCGGTGCTGACCCCCAGCGTCCAGCCCGGCTGCGGCTCCGGTTCCCGGTCGCCCGGCACCAGCACCCGTACGACGTCCCGCGCCAGGTCGACCAGCGGCGACCCGAGGGCCGCACCCAGCGCGGAGGCCGCCACGGCGTCGGGGGCGTGACCCTCCGGCCGGGCGTGCACGACGACCCACCGCGCCCCGCCGAGCAGCGGTGCGACCGCCTCCGGCGCGGCCCCCAGCAGCAGCCGCACCAGCGCCGACGAACGGGCCGCCCCCTTCCCGCTCTGATGCTCGCCGGTGAGCAGCGCGAGCAGCACGGCGGCCACGGAGACGATGGTGTGATCCCCGGCCTCCCGTCGCGGCGCGGCCACTCCGAGCACGAAACCCGGCCCGGAACCCAGGGCGTAGGCGGCGAGCTGACTTCCGGCGAGGGTGTCGGTGGCGGAGGCGGGGGCGGGGCGCTGTGCCGTGGTCGGCGGCCGTACCACCGACGCCAGCCCGGCCAGCGCGTCCGCCACCTCGTCCGCCGGTCTGCGGCCCGCCGTCGCGATCTCCGTGCCCTCCGGGCCGTACAGCACCGCCCGGCCGCCCACGCGCCCGGCGAGCTGCCGCAGGACGGAGGGGACCGGGTCGGGGCGGGAGGCCGCGGCGGCCAGGCTCTGCTGGGCCTCGGTGACGCGGCGGAGTTCGGCCAGGCGGGCCTGGGCCATCAACTGCCAGACCGCGCGGGCAACCCCCGAGAAGGTGGTCTGCGGCGGGACCTCCAGCAGCGGTAGTCCGTACGCCTCGCAGGCCGCGACCAGCGCCCGCGGCACGGTGTCGTGCACCGGCGCCACCCCGAAGCCGAGGGCCGCGCCGCCCGCCGTGACGATCCGGGAGACGTAGTCGTCGAAGTAGGTGCCCGAGCCCGCCGCCTCCGGGATGTGCACGCCGGCCGTGAGCAGCAGCTCGCCGCCCAGCAGATACGGGTACGGGTCGGCCATCTCCGAGGTGTGCGCCCAGTGGACGGCGAGGTCCGGGTCTGCGGGGCCGGCGATCTGTCGCAGGGCCAGGTCCTCGCGGGCCAGCAGCGAGGCCAGCGGTACCGGTGGGGTGGGAGGGACGGCGGGGTCCGGCACGGTGGACGTTTCCTCCGGTCAGGGCTGCTCGAATGGATGAAACGTACACTTCGCAGGCGCTTTCCGGCCACCTAGTGTCGGTCCCTGTCACCCGCCGGCGACACCGAGCGAAGGAGGGTCCCATGGCCGTCGACTACACAGTGATCGTCGTCTATCTGGCCGGCATGCTGGCCGTGGGCTGGTGGGGCATGCGCCGCGCCAGGTCGAAGAGCGAGTTCCTGGTGGCCGGGCGTCGCCTGGGGCCCGTCATGTACTCCGGCACCATGGCCGCCATCGTCCTCGGCGGCGCGTCCACCATCGGCGGTGTGGGCCTCGGCTACCGGTACGGCCTCTCCGGCGCCTGGATGGTCTTCACCATCGGCCTCGGGCTGCTCGCCCTCTCCGTCTTCTTCTCCGCCCGCATCGCCCGCCTCAAGGTCTACACCGTCTCCGAGATGCTCGACCTGCGCTACGGCGGCCGGGCCGGAGTCATCTCCGGCGTCGTCATGTGGGCGTACACCCTGATGCTCGCGGTCACCTCGACCATCGCGTACGCCACGATCTTCGACGTCCTCTTCGACATGAACCGCACGGTCGCGATCGTCCTCGGCGGCTCGATCGTCGTCGCCTACTCGACGCTCGGCGGCATGTGGTCGATCACGCTCACGGACATGGTGCAGTTCGTGGTGAAGACCATCGGCGTGCTGCTCCTGCTGCTGCCGATCGCCGTCGTGAAGGCGGGCGGCTTCGGCGAGATGAAGGCGCAGCTTCCCGCCGAGTACTTCGACCCGCTGGGCATCGGCGGCGAGACGATCTTCACCTACGTGCTGATCTACACGTTCGGCATGCTCATCGGCCAGGACATCTGGCAGCGCGTGTTCACCGCGCGCGGCGACACCACGGCCCGGTGGGGCGGCACGGTCGCCGGTACCTACTGCCTGGTGTACGCGCTGGCCGGTGCCGTCATCGGGACGGCGGCCAAGGTCCTCTACCCGAACCTGGCCAACGCCGACGACGCCTTCGCGACCATCGTGAAGGACGAACTCCCGGTCGGCGTCAGGGGACTGGTGCTGGCCGCCGCCCTGGCCGCGGTGATGTCGACCTCCTCCGGCGCGCTCATCGCCTGCGCGACCGTCGCGAACAACGACATCTGGTCGCGGTTGCGGGGGATGGTCGGGCCCGGCGACGAGGAGCGCGACGAGGTCCGGGGCAACCGCGCCTTCATCCTGGTCATGGGCGTGGCGGTGATCTGTACGGCCATCGCGCTGAACAACGTCGTCGAGGCGCTCACCGTCGCCTACAACCTCCTGGTCGGCGGCCTCCTCGTGCCGATCCTCGGCGGCCTGCTGTGGAGGCGTGGCACGGCCGAGGGCGCCCTCGCCGCCGTCGTCGTCGGCGGCCTCGCGGTCATCGGCCTGATGGCGTCCTTCGGCATCCTCGCCAACGAGCCCGTCTACTACGGCCTGTTGTCCTCCCTCGCCGTGTACCTCGTCGTCTCTCTGGCGACGAGGCCCACCGACGCGGCCGTCCTCGCCGCCTGGCGCGAGCGCCTCGCCGGACGGTCCCCCGAACTCACGCCCGAACCCGTCCCGACTCCCCGCTAGAGCCGTAGCAGAAGCCGTACATACGCGATGAAGCGTAGGAAAGAAGGCAGTACGTCATGAGCAGCCACGAGACGCCCCGCGGCCCCGTCGACTCGTCCCGCGTCCCGCGGTACGCCGGTCCCGCGACCTTCGCCCGGCTGCCCCGCCTCGACGAGGTCGGCCGCGCCGACGTCGCCGTGGTCGGGGTGCCGTTCGACTCGGGCGTCTCGTACCGGCCGGGCGCCCGCTTCGGCGGCAACGCGATCCGCGAGGCGTCCCGGCTGCTGCGGCCCTACAACCCGGCCCAGGACGCGTCCCCCTTCGCCCTCGCCCAGGTCGCGGACGCCGGTGACATCGCGGCGAACCCGTTCCACATCCACGAGGCCGTGGAGACCATCGAGGCGGCGGCCGACGACCTGCTCGGCACCGGCGCCCGCCTGATGACCCTGGGCGGCGACCACACCATCGCGCTGCCCCTCCTGCGCTCGGTGGCGAAGAGGCACGGCCCGGTGGCGCTGCTGCACTTCGACGCCCACCTCGACACCTGGGACACCTACTTCGGCGCGGAGTACACGCACGGCACCCCGTTCCGGCGGGCGGTGGAGGAGGGCGTCCTCGACACCTCGGCCCTCTCGCACGTCGGCACCCGCGGCCCGCTCTACGGCAAGCAGGACATCACCGACGACGAGAAGCTGGGCTTCGGCATCGTGACGTCCGCGGACGTCATGCGGCGCGGTGTCGACGAGGTCGCCGACCAGCTCCGTCAGCGCATCGGCGACCGGCCCCTCTACATCTCCATCGACATCGACTGCCTGGACCCGGCGTACGCGCCCGGCACGGGGACGCCGGAGGCGGGCGGCATGACCTCCCGCGAGCTGCTGGAGATCCTGCGCGGCCTGGCGTCCTGCCACCTGGTCTCGGCGGACGTCGTCGAGGTGGCCCCCGCGTACGATCACGCGGAGATCACGTCGGTGGCCGCATCCCACACGGCGTACGAACTGACCACGATCATGTCCCGTCAGATTGCAGAGGCGCGCGCGAAGTGACCCACGACCACGACCTGGTGCTCCGTCCGACGCAGGCGCAGATCTCCGCCGCTCTGAACCCCCCGGCCGGCCGCAACGGCGGAGACCTGGTCGTGGAGACACTGGCGGCGCTCGGCACGACGACCGTCTTCGGCCTGCCCGGTCAGCACGCGCTCGGCATGTTCGACGCGCTGCGCCGCTCGGACCTGCGGTACATCGGTCTGCGGGTGGAGAACAACGCCGGGTTCGCGGCGGACGCGTACGGCCGGATCACCGGCGAGGCGGCCCCGCTGCTGCTGTCGACCGGACCGGGCGCGCTGACGTCCCTCGCCGCGCTCCAGGAGGCGGCCTCGGCCTCCGCCCCCGTCCTGGCGATCGGCAGCCAGGTCCCGACCGCGGGGCTGGGCGGCGGCCGGCACGGCTACCTCCACGAACTCCCCGACCAGGCCGCCTCGTTCCGGGGCGTCGTGAAGTCGGTTCACACGGTCCGTACCCAGTCGCAGATCCCCTCCGCGATCGAGGCGGCGTGGAAGTCGGCGCTGACCGTTCCGCACGGTCCGGTGTGGGTGGAGATCCCGCAGGACGTCCTGCTCGCCCAGACGTCGATCCCGGTGGTGACGGGCGGCGACGCCTTCCCCGACGAGCTCCCGCCGCGCCCCGAACTGACCGCGGTGGCGGCCGACCTGCTGTCCCGCGCCGCCCGCCCGGCGATCATCGCGGGCGGGGGAGTCGTCCGGTCGGACGCCTCGGGCAAACTGAAGCGACTCGCCGAGGTGTTGCGGGCCCCGGTGGTCACCACGCCCGGCGGCAAGGGCGCGTTCCCCTGGAAGCACCCGCTGTCCCTGCGGTCCTGGATCGAGGACCGTCACACCACGGACTTCCTGGAGGACGCGGACGTCCTCCTGGTCGTCGGCTCGGGCCTCGGCGAACTCTCCTCGAACTACCACACGTTCAAGCCGCGCGGCCGGGTCGTCCAGATCGAGGCGGACCTCGGCAAGCTGGAGTCCAACCACCCGGCGCTGGGGATCCACGCGGACGCCCGACTGGCGTTGCAGGCGCTCCTGGAGACGGTGACGGAACGCGAGGACCCGGAGGCCGCCGAGCGCGTGAGCGGGGTGCTGGCCAAGGTCGCCGACCGTATCGCCGCCCAGGAACTCACCCTGGAACAGGAGGTGTTGGCGTCGGTCCGCAAGGCGCTGCCCGCCGACTCCCCGTCCTTCTGGGACATGACGATCCTGGCCTACTGGGCCTGGTCGGCCTTCGACGCCAAGGGCCCCAACCACATGCACTCCGCCCAGGGCGCGGGCGGCCTCGGCTACGGCTTCCCGGCGGCGCTCGGCGCGGCGGCGGCCGACCCGACCCGCCCGGTCCTGGCGGTGTCCGGCGACGGCGGCGCCCTGTACTCCATCGCCGAACTGGCCACCGCCCGCCAGTACGACATGAACGTCACCTGGCTGATCGTCGACGACGGCGGCTACGGCATCCTCCGCGAGTACATGACCGACACCTTCGGCGAGGCGACGGCCACGGAACTGACCCGGCCGGACTATGTGGCGTTGGCGGAGTCGTTCGGGGTGCCGGGGGTACGCACGTCCCCGGAGACCCTCGCCGACGACCTGGCGAAGGCCCTGGCGTCCCCCGGTCCCGCGGTGGTCGTCCTGCCCGCGCTCCTGCGGATGTTCGCACCGACGCACCTCGACTGAGACGGATTCCTGAGACGGGTTCCCGCGCCGGGATCGCGCGGAATCCGGAGGCGGATTCCCGAGGTGCCGTCCTACGGTGGGCAGTCGACACGGCGGGACAGAGGGGCACTTCATGCAGAGCGCAGCCGACTTCATCGCGGACACCTACGCGTTGGGCGAGGGACCGTGGACGACGGCACCGGTCACCCGGGGCGCGCTCGGCCAGATCTGGAAGCTGTCGGGGAGCGGCACCTCCTGGGCGGTCAAGGAACTGCTCTTCGGCTGTGACGAGGCGCAGGTCGACCGGGAGGCCGCGCTCCGGAACGCCGCCGAGGAACGGGGGATCTCCGCACCGCGCCTCATGCCGAACCGCGCCGGCGCCCATGTGTCACAGCTCGCCCCCGCGCTGGGCGGCTCCTACGTGAAGCTGTACGACTGGGTCGACGGAACGCCGGCGGACGCCACCGACCCGGAGATCCTGGGCTGGTGCGGCCGGACCCTGGCCCTGCTCCACCGGGCCGGCGCGGGGGCGCGCGAGACGCCGGGCGCCTGGTACGAACAGTGCCCGCGGGCCGCCGACTGGGAGGAACTGCACCAGGAGACCCACCGGGCGGGCATGCCGTGGTCGGACGACCTGGGCCGCTTCGTCGCCACCTCGGCCCCGGAGCTGACCCGCCACGTCACGCCGTCGGGCCCAGGCGACCTGGTGACGTCCCACCTCGACCTGCAGCCCCCGAACGTGCTGGTCGGCGCGGCCGGTCCGGTCCTCCTCGACTGGGACAACGCCGGACCCGTCTCGGCGGAACGCGAACTCGCCCGTGCCGTGTACGTCTGGGCGGGCGGCAACGACTTCGACGCCGAGGCCGCGCGCCGACTGGTCAAGGCGTACCGGGAGGCCGGAGGCCCCGGAGCCGTCAAGGGCCCCGGCTCGTTCGCGATGCTCTTCGCGACGTTCCTCAACTACGTCCAGGTGCAGGCGGAGTGCGCGACCGACGCGACGGTGACCGACGCGCAACGCGCGTTCGGGAGCGCCCAGGTCGTCGCCCTGCTGCGGAACCCGCCGGACCCGGCCGCCGTCTCCCGACTGGCCGAAGTCCTCCAGGGGCGCTGACCGGAGGTGGGCGCGGTGCTGTGGGGGCACCGCGCCCGGTGTGCGTGGTGCGGACCGGGTGCCGGTCCTACCAGATCGCCTCGACCCACTCCGGGTGGTCGATGAACGGGTTGCGGTTGTGCTGGTAGGTGTCGTAGATCACCTGGTTGCGCTTCTCCTCGAAGGCGCTGGGCGGGTCCGCCTCGTTCCACGCCTTGAGTACGGCGAGCTTGCCCATGTAGGGGTTGCTGCCGTTGCCCACCTTCTCGTTGGGCTCCAGGTCGGCCCAGCCGTCGTCACCCTCGTAGCGCACGGCCATGTAGAGGATCATGCGGGCCACGTCGCCCCGGTCCGCCGCGCGCGGCGCGAAGGAGTCGGAGTCGACGGTGCTGCCGCCGCCGTTGGTGACGGCGCTGCCGCCGTTGTCGAAGTCCAGGTTGCCGCGGATGCTGTTGACCTGGACGTCCGCGGGACGCAGGTGGTGCAGGTCGGTGCCGGGACCGGTCGCCTCACCGAAGTCGCCGTGGGACTTGGCCCAGGTGTGCTCGCGGTTCCAGTCGCCGACGTCACCGCCGTTGAGGGATTTGCTCCGCGAGACACCGCTGTACAGCAGGATCACGTTGCTGCTGTTGTTCGGGTCCTGGTCGGTGACCTTGAGGGCGTTCCAGACCGCGGAGTACGAGATCTTCGTCTGGCTGCTGATGATCGTGTGCAGCGAGGACTTCAGGCTCGTCCCGGTCTTGCCGACCGCGTTCTTGTAGTACGTCGTGTCGTACGCGGTCGTGGTGGCCGCGGCGGGGGTCGCGGTCACCGCCGGCACGGTGAGTCCGGCCAGGACGGCCACGGTGGCCAGTGCCACCGGCTTCCAGCGGCGTATTCGTGTTGTCGCCAGCATGAGGGGGGTCCCATCTACGCGGGTTGAACGGAGGCGGCAATCGGGAGAGTGGCATGTACATGCGGCCGTGTAAATGGACGGCGCGTGTCCATCACGTGACCGGTTCCGGCAAATCGCCCCTTGTCTACGCGAGTTGACGTACCAAAACGGCCCCCGACCGCGTGGTCGGGGGCCGTTCGCCGGTGCCGGACTCAGCTGACGTCCGACGCGTCCAGGCGGTAGACGGTCGAGGTGCCGCTCTGCGAGGAGGTGTCCGAATCGGTGGAGCCGGAGTTGGAACTGGAGCCGGAGTCGGAGGTCGAGTCGGAGCTGTACTCGCTCTCCTTCACCGCCGTCCCGTTCTTCTGCACCCAGGCGGTGATCTCCTGGTTGAGCGTGCTGTTGCCGCCCATACCGCCGCCGCCGAGCTGGATGTAGTGCAGCTCGCCCTTCTTCACCAGCTCCTTGAGCCTGGCGAGGGTCATCGCCTTGTCGGAGCCGGTGAAGCCCCACATGGAGATGACGGGCTTGTGGGTGCTGAGGATCAGCTGGCCGGCGCCCTGCGAGTTGGACACCGCGAGCAGCCACTTGGCGCCGTCCTGGTGCTTCTCCAGGTACGAGACGAGCCCGCTGTCGACGCTGCCGCCCATACCGCCACCACCGCCCATACCGCCGCCGGGGCCGCCGCTCGTACCGCCACCGCCGCCGGGAGCCGTACCGGTCCCACCGGTGCCGCCGCCGGACGCGGTGCCGCCGGGAGCCGTACCGCCGCCCGGAAGCTCACCGTTGCCGCCACCCGGCGTCATCCGGCCGCCGGTGCCACCGCCGCCGGGCAGCTCCCCGTTCGCCCGGCCGCCCTGCTGGGTGCCGCCCGGCATCTCGCCGCCGGGGCCACCGCCGCTGCCGCCCCGGCCGCCGCCCATGCCGCCGCCGGGACCGCCCATGCCGCCGCCGGTCGACGGGCCCGCGGTCGGGTTGGTGCCGCCCATACCGCCGCCGGAGGTGGAGAAGGCCGGCGAGGCGGCGTAGGCCGTCGGGCCCGCGAGGGCCGCCACGATCGCCGCGGTGACGGACACGGCGAGCAGTCGGACCCTGGTGCCGGAGTTCGCGGAGCGGAAGACGAACAGGCCCACGATCGCGAGGACCATGACCACGCCGATGACGGGCCACAGCCAGGTGTTCCAGCCGGTGGCCCGGCGCAGCACCACGATCGCCCAGACACCGGTGACCGCGAGTCCGGCGGGCAGCACCCAGGACCAGCGGGCGTCCCCACCGCGGAAGGCACGCCACAGCATCACGCCGCCACCACCGCACAGGGCCGCGATGCCGGGGGCGAGCGCGGTCGTGTAGTACGGGTGCATGGTGCCCTCGGCCATGGCGAAGGTCAGGTAGTGCAGCACCAGCCAGCCGCCCCACAGCACCAGCGCGGCCCGCGTCCGGTCGACGCGCGGGGCGCGCCCGCACCGCACCAGGCCGGCCACGAGCGCGATGAACGCGAAGGGGATCAGCCAGGAGATCTGGCCGCCGAGGACGTCGTTGAACATACGGCCGATGCCCGCGGTACCGGCGAAGGTGCCGCCCCCGCCGCCTCCGCCCCCGCCGTTGCCCTCGCCGCCGAGGACCCGGCCCAGGCCGTTGTAGCCCATGATCAGGTTCCAGGCGGAGCCGTCGGTCGAGCCGCCGATGTAGGGCCGGTCGTCGGCCGGGACCAGGGACACGGCCGTCGCCCACCAGAAGCTGGCCACGGCCAGCGCGACCGTGGCCAGGGCCAGGTTGACGGCCTTCTTCCTCCAGCCGAGCTGCGACGCGTACACGTACACGGCGAAGACGGCCGGCAGGGCGATGTAGCCCTGGAGCATCTTGGTGTTGAAGGCGAGCCCGAAGAGGACCGCGGAGCCGATGAGCGGCAGCAGCCTGTCGTTGCGGGTGGCGCGCAGCGCGAGGGCCGCGCCGCCCACCATGAGCAGAACGAGGATGGTGTCGGGGTTGTTGTCCCGGTTGATCGCGACCGTGATCGGCGTCAACGCGAGGACGAGCGCGGCGATCGTGGCCGCCACGTGCCCGAAGACCCGCTTCACGGAGGAGTGCAGGATCCAGATCGTGCCCAGGGCGGCGGCGATCTCGGGCGCCATCATCTGCCAGGTCCCGAAGCCGAAGACCCGGCACGACAGCCCCATGACCATCAACGCGAAGGGCGGCTTGTCGACGGTGAGGAAGTTGCCCGCGTCGAGCGAGCCGAAGAACCACGCCTTCCAGCTCTGCGTGCCGCTGTAGACGGCGGCGCTGTAGAAGCTGTTGAGGCTGGATCCGGACAGGTTCCAGGCGTAGAGGACCGTCGCCAGGACCAGGATCGAGACCAGCGCGGGCAGCGACCAGCGAGGTGCCGTCTCCGGGGGCGCCGCGGGCGGGGCCGGCGGCGGCAGATCGGGGGTCACGGTCGTGTGGGGGTGGGAATCGGTGGCTGATGTCACCCCGGCATGCTCCAGAGCGCGCGTGGGTGCGCGCTGTGCCGGACCTTGTCCCCGCCTGTGAATTCACCAAGGGCCGGGTAACGCCTCGTGCAGTCTTTGCCCAACCGTTCGCCGATGCGTACAACCTTTCGCTCGAACTTATGCGTCAACAGGGCATGACTCACGGGATATCCATACGCGCGAGAGTGGTGGCGGCCGGTGTCGGCGCCGGTGTTCTCCTCCCCCTCGTGGCCGCCGCCGCGCCCGCCGCCGCAGCCGCACCGGCCGTCAGCTGTACGTCCGCGAAGGCGGGCCTCGCCGCCAAGCTGAAGAAGGACATCACCGCCGCCCTGGCGAACCGCAAGGGCACGATCGGCGTCGGTGTCTACGACCGCACCACCAAGACGACCTGCACCCTGAGGCCCTCCACCGCCTTCGACTCGGCCAGCGTCGTCAAGGTGACCGTCCTCGCCACGCTGCTGTGGGACGCGAAGAAGCACAACCGCTATCTCACCGACACCGAGTCCTCGCTCGCCAAGGCCATGATCACCAAGTCGGACAACAACGCGACCAGCAAACTCTGGAAGCAGCTGGGCCTGACGAAGATCAAGGGCTTCCTCGCCGCGGCCGGTATGACCCAGACCAAGCCGGGCGCCAACGGCTACTGGGGCCTCACCCAGATCACCGTCACCGACGAGCAGAAGCTCCTCAAGCTGGTCACCGCGAAGAACACCGTCCTGAGCGACAACGGCCGCGCCTACATCCTCAAGCTGATGGGCCAGGTCGTCTCCTCGCAGCGCTGGGGGACGCCGTACGGAGTGCCGTCCGGGGTCTCCGTCGCCGTCAAGAACGGCTGGCTGGAGCGCGCCACCAACGGCTGGCGGGTGCACAGCGTCGGCGCCTTCAAGGGCGGCGGCCACGACTACGTGATCACGGTGCTCACGCACGGCAACAGCACCATGAACTACGGGATCACGACCATCCAGGGTGTCGCCAAGGCGGTCCACAAGGACCTCGCCGCTTCATGAGGCGGTCTCCCGTCCGTCACCGGCCCGCCCTAGCGTGACCTCCATGCGCCTGCGAACCGTACTCGCCACCACCTCCGCCGCCCTGGCGGCGGCCACCTGTCTGGCCGCCGCCGGGCCCGCGAACGCCGGGGCCGGGGAGGACGCCGGGAGGAAGACCGGCGAAAGCCACGCCTGTTCGCCGTCCGTCGCCCTCGACCGCTTCTCCGACGCGCTCGACAAGACGACCTACGACGGCACCTTCGTCGGCAACCTCTCCGCGCTCGCCGTGGACCGGGACGGCTCGCTCGCCGCCCTCTCCGACCGCTCCTCCCTGTTCTCCCTGGACGCGAGGACCCACCGGCCCCGCGCGGTGGTCCCGCTCGCCGACGAGAACGGCACCGCCCTCGACTCCGAGGGCCTGGCGATCGACCGGGACGGCACCCGGCTGGTCACCTCCGAGACCGAGCCGTCCATCCGCCGCTACTCCCGCGACGGCAGGATCCTCGACCGGCTCCCCGTCCCGGCCGCCCTTCAGGTGGCCCCGGCCGGCCGGGCCGTCTCCAACGGCACCTTCGAGGGGCTGACCCTGCTCCCGGGCGGGCGCACCCTGCTGGCCTCGATGGAGTACGCCCTCTCCGGCGACAGCGCGGGCATCGTCCGCTTCCAGACCTGGCAGCGGCACGGGAAGAGCTTCCGGCTCGCCGCCCAGTACGCCTACCCGGTCGACGCCGGCCTCGGCGTCCCCGAGGTCCAGGCCCTCCCCGACGGCCGCCTCCTCGTCCTGGAACGCGGCTTCACCTCCGGCGTCGGCAACACCGTCCGCCTCTACCTGGCCGACCCGCGCCGCGCGACCGACACCGGCGCCGTCGAGAACCTGACCGGCCAGAACGGCGTCCGCCTGATCCGGAAGACCCTGCTCACCGACATCGCCACCTGCCCGTCCCTGGGCGCCACGGCGAAGCAGCCCCAGCCCAATCCACTCCTCGACAACATCGAGGGCATGGTGGTCACGGGCCGGCACCAGGGCCGCCTGAAGGTCCTCCTGGTGAGCGACGACAACCAGAACGCGGTGCAGACGACCCGCTTCTACCACCTCCGGGTACGGCCGACCCCCTAGGGGCGCGGGGCCGTATCGATGTGCGGCTCCGCCGCGGGGCGCGTCCAGCCCCCACTCCGCCGCCCCGGAATTGTTGCGGAGGGATGAAATCCGCTTCGTTTCGCGTTGGTGCCTTCCGGAAGATCAGGACTGCTGACGGAGGGCACCGCGTGACACCGCAACGGGGATGGGCACACCGGCTGGCCGGATACGCCTGGCGCCACCCCAAGGACGTCGTCCTCGCGCTCGGCGCCTCCCTGGCCGGCATGGCCGTCATGGCGCTGGTCCCCCTCGCCACCAAGGTGATCATCGACGACGTGATCGTCGGCCACACCCGGGACATGGCCCCCTGGGCCGGCGCCCTGATCGCCGCGGCGGTCGTCGTGTACGTCCTCACCTACATCCGCCGCTACTACGGCGGCCGTCTCGCCCTCGACGTCCAGCACGACCTGCGGACCGACATGTTCGAGACGATCACCCGCCTCGACGGCCGCCGTCAGGACGAGCTGTCCACCGGCCAGGTCGTCGGCCGGGCCACCAGCGACCTCCAGCTGATCCAGGGCCTGCTCTTCATGCTCCCGATGACCATCGGGAACCTCCTGCTCTTCCTGATCTCCCTGGTCATCATGGCGTGGCTGTCCCTGCCGCTCACGCTGGTCGCCGTGGGCGTCGCGCCCGCCCTGTGGTGGATCGCCAAGCGCAGCCGCAGCAAGCTCCACCCGGCCACCTGGTACGCCCAGGCGCAGGCCGCCGCCGTCGCCGGTGTCGTCGACGGCGCGGTCGGCGGGGTACGCGTGGTGAAGGGCTTCGGACAGGAGGACCAGGAGACCGGAAAGCTGCGGGAGGTCGGCCGCCGCCTCTTCGCGGGCCGGCTGCGCACCATCCGCTTCAACTCCCGGTACACCCCGGCCCTCCAGGCCGTTCCCGCACTCGGCCAGGTCGCGATGCTCGCCCTCGGCGGCTGGCTCGCGGTCCGCGGTCACATCACGCTCGGCACGTTCGTCGCCTTCTCCACCTACCTCGCCCAGCTCGTCGGCCCGGTCCGGATGCTCGCCATGGTCCTCACGGTCGGCCAGCAGGCCCGCGCGGGCACGGAACGCGTCCTGGAGCTGATCGACACCGAGCCCTCCCTCAAGGACGGCACCAAGGAACTCCCCGCCGACGCCCCCGCCACGGTCGAGTTCGACGACGTCTCCTTCGGCTACGACGTCGCCGGCGGGACCAACCCCGTCCTCGCCGGGCTGAGCTTCGAGATCCGCCCCGGCGAGACCCTCGCCGTCGTCGGCTCCTCCGGCTCCGGCAAGTCGACCGTCTCGCTCCTCCTCCCGCGCTTCTACGACGTGACCCGGGGCGCCGTCCTCATCGGCGGCCACGACGTCCGCGAACTCACCCTCGACTCGCTGCGGGCCGCGATCGGCCTGGTCCCCGAGGACTCCTTCCTCTTCTCGGACACGGTCCGCGCCAACATCGCCTACGGCCGCCCGGACGCGACCCGGGAGGAGATCGAGACCGCCGCCCGCGCCGCCCAGGCCGACCGGTTCATCGCGGAACTCCCCGACGGCTACGACACCAAGGTCGGCGAGCACGGCCTCACCCTCTCCGGCGGCCAGCGCCAGCGCGTCGCGCTCGCCCGCGCCATCCTCACCGACCCGCGCCTGCTGGTCCTCGACGACGCCACCTCCGCCGTGGACGCCCGCGTCGAGCACGAGATCCACGAGGCGCTCGCCCAGGTCATGCGGGGCCGCACCACCCTCCTCATCGCCCATCGCCGCTCCACCCTGAACCTCGCCGACCGCATCGCCGTCCTGGACGGCGGCCGGCTCGCCGACCTCGGCACCCACGAGGAACTCCAGCGGCGCTCCGCCCTCTACCGCCGCCTCCTCACCGACCCGGACGAACTCGGCGGCGTCTCACCCGGCCACGCCCACCCCGCCGCCCCGGCCGAGGACACCTCCGTACGCGACGAGCTGGACGCGGAGTTCGACGCCGAGCGCGGTGTGACACCACGGCTGTGGACCGGCGACCGCGAGCCCAAGGACGCCGCCCTCGCCGGCACCCCGGCCACACCCGAGCTGCTCGCCCAGGTCGACGCGCTGCCCCCGGCGAGGGACGTCCCGGACATCGACGAGGCGCGGGCGGTCACCACCGAGGAGTCCTACGGACTGCGCAGGCTGCTGCGGGGCTTCGGCGTGCCGCTGCTGATCAGCCTCGGGCTGGTCGCCGTGGACGCCGGCATGGGCCTGCTGCTCCCGGTGATGATCCGGCACGGCATCGACGACGGCGTCACGCAGGCCGCCCTCGGCGCGGTCTGGGCCGCCTCCCTGCTGGCCCTGCTCGCCGTGTTCGTGCAGTGGGGGGCACAGATCGGCGAGACCCGGATGACCGGACGCACCGGCGAGAGGGTCCTGTACTCCCTCCGCCTGAAGATCTTCGCCCAGCTCCAGCGACTCGGACTCGACTACTACGAGCGGGAGTTGACGGGCCGGATCATGACGAGGATGACGACGGACGTCGACGCCCTCTCCACGTTCCTGCAGACCGGCCTCGTCACCGCGTTCGTCTCGGTCGTCACCTTCTTCGGCATCATGGTCGCCCTGCTGGTCCTCGACGTCGAACTCGCCCTCGTGGTCTTCGCCACCCTGCCCCCGCTGATCGTCGCCACGTTCTTCTTCCGCCGGGCGAGCGTGAAGGCGTACGAACTGGCCCGTGAGCGCGTGTCGTCGGTCAACGCCGACCTCCAGGAGTCGGTGTCCGGGCTGCGGATCGTGCAGGCCTTCCGCCGCGAGCGGGACGGCAGCCGGCGGTTCGCGGAGCGCAGCGACAGCTACCGCCGGGCGCGCATCCGGGGCCAGTGGCTGATCTCGATCTACTTCCCGTTCGTGCAGCTGCTGTCGTCGGTGGCCGCGGCGGCGGTCCTGATCGTCGGCGCGGGCCGGATCGACGCGGCGACCCTCACGACGGGCGCCCTGGTCGCCTACCTCCTCTACATCGACCTGTTCTTCGCCCCCGTCCAGCAGCTCTCCCAGGTCTTCGACGGCTACCAGCAGGCCACCGTGTCGCTGGGCCGCATCCAGGAGCTGCTCCAGGAGCCCACCTCCACCAAGGAGGCCGAGGAACCCCTCGAAGTGCTCTCCCTGCGCGGCGAGATCGCCTTCGAGGACGTGCACTTCGCCTACGGAACGGAGGAAGAGGCCCTCGGCGGCATCGACCTCAGGATCCCCGCCGGCCAGACGGTCGCCTTCGTCGGCGAGACCGGCGCCGGCAAGTCCACCCTGGTCAAGCTGGTCGCCCGCTTCTACGACCCGACCGGCGGCCGGGTCACGGTCGACGGCACGGACCTGCGCACCCTCGACCTCACCTCCTACCGCCACCGCCTCGGCGTCGTCCCGCAGGAGGCCTACCTCTTCCAGGGCACCGTCCGTGACGCCATCGCCTACGGCCGCCCCGACGCCACCGACGCCGAGGTCGAGGCGGCGGCCCGCGCGGTCGGCGCCCACGAGATGATCGCCACCCTGGAGGGCGGCTACCTCCACGAGGTCGCCGAACGCGGCCGCAACCTCTCCGCGGGCCAGCGCCAGCTGATCGCGCTGGCCCGCGCCGAACTCGTCGACCCGGACGTCCTCCTCCTCGACGAGGCGACCGCGGCCCTCGACCTCGCCACGGAGGCCCAGGTCAACCAGGCCACCGACCGCATCGCGGGCCGTCGCACGACCCTGGTGGTAGCCCACCGTCTGACGACCGCGGCCCGCGCCGACCGGGTGGTCCTCATGGACCACGGGCAGGTCGCCGAGGACGGCACGCACGACGAGCTGCTCGCGCGGGACGGGCGGTACGCCCGGCTGTGGCGGGCGTTCGTGGGGGAGGACGAGCCGGCGGCGGCCTGACGGCGTGGCCTGAAGAGGCGCGCCGCGGCAACCATCGGACACAGGTCCTGCGTCCGTACATCAGTACGCGTGTCACGCGCGGCAACCGGAGCTGTGGAAGTCACGGAAGTCACGGGAGGGACCACTGTGGACAGGGGTGCCGCGATGCGTCGGCGGCTGGCGCTCGGCGTGGCCGTGCTGACCGCCTCCGCACTGCTCGCTTTCGCCACGCCGGGGGACGCGCTGGCCGCCGGCTCGTCCTGCGCGGGGCGCAAGGTCCGGACGTTCCCGTTCTCCACCGGATCCGTCCAGATCTACAAGCAGCGCGGATACCTCTGCGCGATCACGCTGCCCAAGAAGCCCGGGACCAAGCGCCACATGATGGTCAGCGTGCAGGTGCGCGGCCTCGTTCCGGTCGTCGACGCGGGGCGGTACGCCTACCGTGCCGGGCCGGTGACCGTGCGCTCGGGCACCCGGAAGGTGTGGCTGAAGGGGGCGGTGGGCCGGGGCTCCTACGACTCCGCGGGCTGGCTCCGGCTCTGAACCGCGACCGCACCCCGTCCGAACCGCCCCTGGTGTGAACGCCGTTGCTCCGATAGCTTCCGGCGCACATCTGTTTCACAGGGGAGGGTGCATGCGCAAGGCGCTCAGATGGCTGCTCACGCTGGTGCTGCTCATAGGTACCGTCAGTACGGCAGGGGCGGCCACCGCCGCCGAGCCGGAGGCCACCGACATCAAGGACCGACTGCTCGCCATACCCGGCATGAGCCTGATCGAGGAGAAGCCCTACACCGGTTACCGCTTCTTCGTCCTCAACTACACCCAGCCGGTCGACCACCGGCACCCGTCCAAGGGGACCTTCCAGCAGCGGATCACCGTGCTGCACAAGGACGTCTCCCGCCCGACGGTCTTCTACACCGGCGGCTACAACGTCTCCACGACCCCGGGCCGCCGCGAGCCCACCCAGATCGTGGACGGCAACCAGGTCTCCATGGAGTACCGCTACTTCACGCCGTCCCGGCCCGACCCGGCCGACTGGACCAAGCTGGACATCTGGCAGGCCGCCAGCGACCAGCACCGCATCTTCAAGGCGCTGAAGAAGGTCTACCCCGAGAACTGGGTCTCCACGGGCGGCTCCAAGGGCGGCATGACCGCCACCTACTTCGAGCGCTTCTACCCGAAGGACATGGACGGCGTCATCGCGTACGTCGCCCCCAACGACGTCGTGAACAACGAGGACTCGGCCTACGACCGCTTCTTCGCCGGCGTCGGCACCAAGGCGTGCCGCGACCGGCTCAACGCCGTACAGCGCGAGGCGCTGGTGCGCCGGAAGCCGCTGGAGAAGAAGTACGCGCAGTACGCCGCCGCCGAGGGCTTCACCTTCGACACGGTCGGCAGCCTGGACAGGGCCTACGAGGCGGTCGTCCTCGACTACGTCTGGGGTTTCTGGCAGTACAGCCTGCTCTCCGACTGCGACTCCATCCCCGCGGACGCGAAGAACGCGACCGACGGCGACATCTGGACCTCGATCGACACGATCTCCGGGTTCTCCTTCTACACCGACCAGGGCCTGTCGCCGTACACGCCGTACTACTACCAGGCGGGCACCCAGCTCGGCGCCCCGACGATCAAGTTCCCGCACATCGAGAAGAAGTACATCCGCTACGGCTACCAGCCGCCGCGGAACTTCGTGCCGCGCGACATCTCGATGAGGTTCCAGCCGAACGCGATGCGTGACGTGGACTCCTGGGTGAAGCGCAACGCCCGCCACATGCTCTTCGTCTACGGCCAGAACGACCCGTGGGGCGCGGAGCCGTTCCGCCTCGGCAAGGGCGCGAAGGACTCGTACGTCTTCACCGCCCCGGGCCTCAACCACGGCGCGAACGTGGCCGGTCTGGTCGCCGACCAGAAGGCGCTGGCCACGGCGAAGATCCTGAAGTGGGCCGGGGTCGCGTCCCCGGCCGTCCAGTCCGACCCGTCGGCGGCCAGGCCGCTGGCCAGGTTCGACAGCAGGCTGGACGTGCGTGACGTGGAGCGTGAGCCCACGCTGCGTCCGTAGCCGGGCGGCAACTCCGGTGCTGCGCCCGGCCGTCGGTCCCTCAGTGGATCACACCGGCCGGGCGCAGCCCACCTTGTGCTCGCCGCCCAACTGGACGTACAGGGCCGTCGACAGCGGGCACTGGGCACGCTGGTCGACCGCCTTGGTCACCTGGTGCTCGGGCTTCCTCTCGCCCTTGCCGTCGCAGGCCGTCTCGCGGACCTGGCCGCCGCCGAGGCCGTAGACGCAGTCGCCGACGATGGTGCGCGGCCCGCCCCCGCCGCCCGGGTCGCCGGGATGCGGCGGACCCAGGTTGCGCATACAGGCGTAGCCCTGCGGGATCGCCCCGTCGCCGTCCTCGTCGGACCCCTGGCTCTGTTCGCTGATGTGCAGCACGAAGTCCGTGGTCCCCGGGCACCGCCCGTCGCCGGCCGTGCCGTCGCGGCGGGCCACGACCCGGGCCGCCGCCCGCTCACCGTCGCACGCGACCTCGGTGAAACTGGTGGTGCCGAAGGAACTGCACTCGTCGACCGCGAGGAACACCGCGCCGTACCCGGAGGTCCGCGACGGCGACGGCGACACCGCGGTGCCCGGCCCGCCGCCCGCGTCGGACGCGGGCTCCGAACACCCCGTCACCAGGGCGACCAGCAGCGCCGACAGCGCGCACACCACCCCCACGGACCATCTCTCGCGCATCGCCATCCCCCCGGAAACCCCGCCCAGCGTGACCCGCCGAAGCGGGCACACGCCAGACAAACAGGGTGTTTTGAGCCTTTCGGGGGTGGTGCGCCGGTTGCGTGACGTACGCGTGCTACGCCCCGGGCGCTACGGCCGCTCTACCTTCTGTACGACAGCCCGTGGCCGACCGGATAGAGCACCCGCGCCGGGTCGTCCGCCCGCTGCACCGGCACCGGCAGCCTGCCGCGCGGTGCCACCCGTCCCGCGATCACCCGGGCGGCGGCCCGCAGTTCGACGTCCGTCCAGGAGTAGGTGGCCAAGCAGGCGGACACGGAGGGGAGGTGGGCCACGTCGTACGGGTTGCGGATCGCGACCGCCACCACCGGCTTCCCGGTCGCCACGAGGTGCTCGACGAGGGTCTTCTGACCACTGGCCGCGGTGACGTTGTACGTCCCCACCACCACCGCGTCCACGTCCGCCGCCGCCGCGACGGCCTGGGCGATGACGGTGGCGGAGGGCGCGGTGCCCGTCGACAGCGCGGTGGCCGTGAAGCCGAGTGCGGTGAGCGCGCCAGCCAGCACCGAGGTGGGCGGCCCGGTCGTCCCGGACGGCGAGGCGGGATCGGCCCCGACGACGAGCACCGACCGATGCGTACGCCGGGACAGCGGCAACAATCGCCCCTCGTTCACCAGCAGTGTCGTGGTCCGCTCGGCGATCCGGTCGGCCGCCGCCAGATGCGCCGGGACGCCGACGGTGCCGGTGACCTGGGCCCGGCTGACGTAGGGCTTCTCGAACAGCCGCAGCTTCGCCTTCAGCCGCAGCACCCGCAGCACCGACTCGTCGAGCCGCGCCTCGGTGAGCTCCCCGTCCCGTACGGCCTTCAGGACGGCGTTCCACGCGATGTCCAGGGAGGGCGGGTTGAGGAGCTGGTCCACGCCGGCCTTCAGGGCGAGCACCGGCACGCGGTCGTCGCCGTACTTGGTCCGCACGCCCTCCATGCCGAGCGAGTCGGTCACCACCAGCCCGTCGTAGCCGAGTTCCTCGCGGAGGATGCCGGTGAGGATCGGACGGGAGAGGGTGGCCGGGTCGCCGGAGTCGTCGAGCGCCGGGACCATGAGGTGGGCGGTCATGATCGAGTCGATGCCGGCGCGGATCGCGGCGCGGAAGGGCGGCGCGTCGAGCTGTTCCCACTGGGCGCGGGTGTGGGTGATGACCGGGAAGCCGTAGTGGCTGTCGACGGCGGTGTCGCCGTGGCCGGGGAAGTGCTTGGCGGTCGCCGCGACGCCCGCCCGCTGGTACCCGGCGACCTCGGCGGCCACCAGGCCGGCCACCGCGTCCGGCTCGGACCCGAAGGACCGCACCCCGATCACCGGGTTGGCCGGGTTGACGTTCACGTCGGCGACGGGGGAGTAGTTCTGCCGGATCCCCAGCGCGCCCAGCTCCTGCCCGGCGATCCGGCCGAGGGCGCGGGCGTCGGTCCGGGACGCGCCGGCGCCGATCGCCATCGCGCCCGGGAGGAGGGTGGCGGGCTTCCCGACCCGGCAGACGATGCCGTGCTCCTGGTCGGTGGAGACCAGCACGGGCAGCCCGCGCGGCTGTTCCAGGGACACGCGCTGGATCCCGTTCGACAGGTCGGCGATCTGGTGGGGGTCGCGGGTGTTGTGCGCCCAGGTGAAGTAGATGATCCCGCCGACCCGGTACCGGGCGATCAGCTCGGCCGCCGTGCGGACGCCGAGCTCCTTGAGGTTGGCGTCGATGTCGGCCTGGTCGGGGGCGGTCGCGGAGTGGCCGTAGACCCGGCTCACGAAGAGCTGGCCGACCTTCTCCTCCAGGGTCATCCGGGAGACGAGGGCGCGGAGCTTCTGGTCGGGGGTGCCGGCGTGGGCGGTGCCACCGGTCGCCAGGGCGGCGGTGACGCCGGCGGAGGCGGCGAGGACGGTACGTCTGGAGGGCACGTGCGCTCCTTCCGGAGGTTGATCCACTGAAGGAAACTTCCGTGGAGTCAGCAATATCCGGGAAGTTTCTGCCAGTCAAGGGAAGGCGCACGGAGGGCGCGGAAGAGGGGCCGCCATCGGCGCTGTTGGAGGGGGGCGCGCCGATGACGGTGTGCTGCCGGCCGTGGCGCGGCGGAGAGGGTAGGTCAGCGTTCGCAGCCAGCAGCGAGGCCGACACCGCACCACGGTGACTCTCCGACAGCTTGCGGGTTGGACGGGGGCGCCGGGCGGGGGGTTCCCGGTTTCCCGAAGTCGGTACGGGTGGGATCGAGGGGGCGGGAGGGTCCGACGGCGGTGTCGCCACGCTCCTGCGTCCGCTCCGTTCGGACGACCCGGAGGGCTTCGCCGCAGGGGCAAGGAGTGTGACCGCTTGGAGGCCTGCGCGGCCCCGTCGGGCGCGGAGATCACGTCCTGCGGCGACCGTCGCATCGTGATGCCCTTCGCGGTGGCCGGACCGCGCGCGCCGGGAATCTCGTTCGACGACCCGGGCTGCGTAGGCAAGACTTTCCCCGGTCTCCACGAGGAGTTCGGGGCGCTGTGCGCACGGCTGTGAAGGACGGCGAGAGTGGGCTACAAGCTTGAAGGGCCGCTCCTGGAGGGGGCGTTGGTCCGCCTGGAACCGCTGGAGCGGCGGCACGCGGCCGACCTGGCGGTGGCGGCGGAGCAGGACCGGGGAACCTACGCGTTCACCTGGGTCCCGCGCGCCGCCGAGCTCGACGACTACGTCACCGCGCAGCTCGCCCGCGCGGCCACGGGAATCCTCGCGCCCTACGCCCAGATCTCGACCCGCACCGGGCGGGCGGTCGGCGTCACGGCCTACTGGGAGCCCCGCTGCTGGCTGGCGGACGACCACCTCGACGCCGTCGAGGTCGGCTTCACCTGGCTCGCCCGCTCCGCCCAGGGCACCGGCATCAACGCCGAGGCCAAACTCCTGCTCTTCCGCCACGCCTTCGAAGAGTGGGGCGTCGCCCGCGTCGACCTCAAGACCGACGCCCGCAACGCCCGCTCCCGGGCCGCCATCGAGAGCGTCGGCGCCCGCTTCGAGGGCGTCCTGCGCAACTGGTCCCGCTCCTGGGCCCCGGGCGAGGAGAACCACCTCCGGGACTCCGCGATCTTCTCTCTCACGGCGACGGAGTGGCCGGCGTGCCGGGGGCGGCTGGAGGAGCGGGTGGCGGGGTTCCTGGCGCGCGGGTAGCGGGCCGTGGGGCCCCCGAGATGCTGGGCGACCCGCCGTTCACCTGGTGGGACCGACCGTCCGGCTGCTGGATCCGAGGGGCGCCCCGCCTGGCAACTCCGCCGCGGATGCCGCCAGTTGCTCCCGTACCGCCCGCAACACCGGATCCCCCTCCGCCCCCGCCCGCACCGCCGCGAAGACGTTCCGGGCCGGCGGGTCCCCCTCCGTCGTCAGCAGGGTCACGCGGCGGTGGGCGTAGAGGGGGCGGGCCAGGCGGGGGATCAGGGCGACGCCGTGTCCGGCCTCCACCAGCGCGGCCAGCGCACCCCAGTCGTCGACCGCGTGCCGGATGTCCGGGGTGAAGCCCGCCGCCGCGCAGACCGCCCGCGCCACCGCACCGCAGCAGCTCCGCGCGTCCCCGACGATCCACGCCTCGGTCGCCAACTCCCGCAGCGCCACCGGGCCGCCCCGACCGGCGAGGCGGTGGCCGGCCGGGACGGCGAGGTCCAGGACGTCCGCGAGGAGGTCGACGCGGCTGTAGCGGCGGTCGGTGTGCGGTGGCGCCGCCGCGAAGTCCACCGCCACCGCCACGTCGACCTCGCCCGCGTCGAGCGCGGTGAACAGGTTGGGCGGTTCCGCCTCCACGACGTCGACGCGGACGTGGGGGAGACGCTCGCCGAGGGTGCCCAACGCGGCCGGCAGCAGCCCCAGGATGCCGCTGGAGAAGCAGCCGATCGTCACCGCGCCCCGGCCGCCCGTCTCGTACGCCGCCAGGTCGGCCCGCGCCCGCTCCAGCTGGGCGGCGATGAGGTCGGCGTGGGCGAGCAGGACACGGGCCTGCCCGGTCAGCCGTACCCCCCGGCCGTCCCGTTCCGTCAGCGGTACGCCTGCCTCCCGGGCCAGTGCCGCGAGCTGCTGGGAGACCGCCGAGGGCGTCAGCCGCAGCGCCTCGGCCGTCCTCGCCAGGCTGCCCCGGCGCCGCAGCTCCCGCAGGACGGTCAGCCGGCGCAGATCGACGGTGAAGGTCTCGCTTACCTGTTCCACCGTAAAAGATTAACTGGACCTGGAGGAAGGGGATCGGGGACGATCGGGCCATGACCGCCTACCTCATCCTGCACGGCTGGCAGAACCACCGGCCCGAGGACCACTGGCAGCACTGGCTCGCCGACCGGCTCACCGCACTCGGCCACCAGGTCGTCTACCCCCAGCTGCCGGATCCCGACGACCCCGACCTGGACGTCTGGCTGGCCGAGCTGACCGGCCACCTGGCCGACCTCGACCGCACGGGGGAGCGGGTCGTCCTCGCCCACAGCGCGTCCGCCCTGATGTGGCTGCACGCCGCCGCCCGGGGCATGCCGGGCCTCGCGGACATCGACCGGGTGCTCCTGGTCGCCCCGCCCTCCCCCGTGGTGGTGGCCGGCTACCCGGAGGTCGTCACCTTCGTCCCGCCGCCCCTGGACTTCACCCTGCCCGGGCCCACCCGCCTGGTCGCCGGCGACGACGACCCGCACTGCGCGGAGGGGGTCGGGCCGCTCTACGGCGACCCGCTCGGCATCCCCACCGACATCCTCCCCGGCGCCGGCCACCTCGACCTCCCGGCCGGGTACGGACCCTGGCCGGCCGTACTGGACTGGTGCCTCGACCCGACGGCGAAGCTCACGGTCCGGGAGGCCTGACGTCCGCGGATTCCCGCTCTACGCCGACTCGTTGAGCAGCCGTGCCAGGTGGTCGTGGCCCGCGCCCAGCAGGTCGGACAGCGGGGCCGCCGCCTCGTACCACCGCTTCTCGTACTCCCAGCACAGCCAGCCGTCCCAGCCGTTGCGGGACAGCACGTCGACGCACTCGGTGAGGGGGAGCACCCCGGCGCCGAGCCGGAGCGGGGTGGTGTCCTCGGCCGAGGCGATGTCCTTGACCTGGACGTAGCCGAGGAACGGGGAGAGGGCCGCGTAGGTCTCCGAGGGCTGCTCGCCGCCCAGCCAGGTGTGCATGACGTCCCAGAGCGCGCCGACGTGACGGTGGCCGACCGGGCCGAGGACACGGATCGCGTCGGCGCCGGTGCGGTGCGAGTCGTGGGTCTCCAGCAGGATCCGGACGCCGAGGCCGGCGGCGTACTCGGCGGCCGTGCCCAGCCGCCGGGCGGCCGTGGCGTCGGCCTCCTCCCGGCTCTGCTCGGGTGCCGCGCCGGGAAAGACCCGGACGAAGGGGGCGCCCACGTCACGGGCCAGGTCCAGCAGCCTGCGGATCTCCTCGATCACGACGGCGTCGTCCCCCGGCGCCGCGACCCGCGCGTATCCCGCGATCCCCAGCACCTCCACGCCCGCCGCCTTGAACTCGGCGACCACCTCCGCCCGCCGGGCGAGATCGAGACCGGGATGGACCGGCTCCTCCGGATCCGCGCGCAGTTCGACCCCGTGATAGCCGTGGGTGGTCGCGAGCCGCAGCACGTCGGAGAGGGGCAGGCCGGGGACACCGAGGGTGGAGAACGCCAGTTTCATGGTCCCCACTCTCACTCGCCGGTGCGGGTGAGGTCCAGGCGCCAGTCCTGGCCGATCAGGTCCTTTCCGAAGGAACGGTGGGGTTCCTCGGCGACGAGGAGGAACCTGTGACGCCGGTGGATGCGGCGGCCGTCAACGGCCGTCAACGGTCACCAACGGCCCGTTCAGTCCCGCGGCGCCCCCGAAGACCCCCGCACCATCAGCTCCCCCCGGACCGTGGAGATCCCTCCCGGCGGCGGCTCCTCCCGCCCCATCGCGATCCGCCCGGCCCGGGCCCCCGCCTCCGCCAACGGCAGCCGAACCGTCGTGAGGGAGGGCACCGCGTCGATGCTGAAGGGCAGGTCGTCGAACCCGGCCACGGACACGTCGTCCGGGATCCGCAGCCCGGAGTCCCGCAGGGCCGCGCACGCCCCCAGCGCGACGGAGTCGTTCGCGGCGACCACGGCCGTCAGCGACGGATCCCGCCGCAGCAGCTCCAGCGTGGCCTCGTAGCCCGACTGGCGGTCGTAGCGGCCCCACACCGTCCACCGGGGGTCCTCCTCGATGCCGTGGGCCGCCAGTGCCACCCGGTGGCCCTCAAGGCGGTGCCGGGTCGTCGTGCGTTCCTCGGGCCCGGCGATGTAGCCCAGCCGCCGGTGCCCGAGCCCGATGAGGTGCTCGGTGAGTTCCCGTCCGCCCCCGCGGTTGTCGAAGGTCAGCGCGATGGCCTGGGTCTCCGGCGCGGGTGGCCGCCCGCACAGCACCACGCGCGTCCCCGCGTCGGCGAGCTTGCGCAGCTTGGAGGACATGGCCGCCGCGTGCGGTACGTCCTCCACGGCGCCGCCGGTGAGCACGACCGCCGCCGCCCGCTGCCGCTGGAGCAGGGTGAGATAGGTCAGCTCGCGCTCCGGGGAGCCCCCGGTGTTGCAGACGACCGCCAGCCGCTCGCCCCCGGCACGCCCGCCCGGTCCGCCGATCTCGGCCTGGATCGCGCTCGCCATGATCCCGAAGAAGGGGTCGGCGATGTCGTTCACCAGGATGCCGACCAGGTCGGAGGTGGCCGCGGCCAGGGAGCTGGCCGGGCCGTTCAGCACGTAGTCCAGATCGTCCACGGCCCGCAGCACCCGTTCCCGGGTGGAGGCCGCGACGGGGTAGTTCCCGTTGAGCACGCGCGACACCGTCGCGGGGGAGACCTGGGCGCGGGCCGCCACGTCCGCCAGGGTCACCGTCATGTCGTCGTCCTCCGGTCGCGCATCTCGTCGTACCTCGTTGTACGTGGTGGTGCGTGGGCGTACGTCGTACGTGGTGTACGTCGCCGTACGGGGGTGTACGTCGCCGTACGGTCGTCGCGTGTCGCCCTGCGGCGACACGGTCGGACCGTCCTGGTCGTAGACAGGCCGTCCCGGCCCACGGTTCCCAGGATGTACAGGCATGTCGAGCAGACCATAAAGCCCCCGGCCCCCGATGTTCGCCCCCTCGAACAACTCGACCCTGCCGCGGTCTTGTCCAGACCGCTGCTCAGAGGCTAGCTTCTCATCAGTAGAAAGCGCTTGCTGTGACGCTCATCAGTAGGCCTACGAAAGGGAACGACGTGACACGCAAGACGGTGCGTATCGCCATGAACGGCGTCACCGGGCGCATGGGCTACCGCCAGCACCTGGTCCGGTCCATTCTGGCCCTGCGGGAGGAGGGCGGCCTCGACCTCGGTGACGGCACCGTGCTGTGGCCCGAGCCGATCCTGGTCGGCCGCCGCGAGTCCGCCCTGCGCGCGCTCGCCGACCAGCACGGCCTGGAGCACATCTCCACGGACGTGGACGCGGTCCTCGCCGACCCCACCGTCGACATCTACTTCGACGCCCAGGTGACCTCCGCCCGCGAGGAGGCGCTCCAGAAGGCGATCGCCGCGGGCAAGCACATCTACACCGAGAAGCCCACCGCGACCGGCCTGGACGGCGCCCTGGAGCTGGCCCGCCTCGCCAAGGACGCCGGCATCAAGCACGGTGTCGTGCAGGACAAGCTCTTCCTCCCCGGCCTGCTCAAGCTGAAGCGCCTCATCGACGGCGGCTTCTTCGGCCGGATCCTCTCCATCCGCGGCGAGTTCGGCTACTGGGTCTTCGAGGGCGACTGGCAGAGCGCCCAGCGCCCCTCCTGGAACTACCGCGCCGAGGACGGCGGTGGCATCGTTGTCGACATGTTCCCGCACTGGGAGTACGTGCTCCACGAGCTGTTCGGCCGGGTGAAGTCCGTCCAGGCCATCGCCACCACCCACATCCCGCAGCGCTGGGACGAGAACGACAAGCCCTACGACGCCACCGCCGACGACGCCGCCTACGGCATCTTCGAGCTCGACGGCGGCGCCATCGCCCAGATCAACTCCTCGTGGGCGGTCCGCGTCAACCGCGACGAACTCGTCGAGTTCCAGGTCGACGGCACCGAGGGCTCCGCGGTCGCGGGCCTGCGCAACTGCCGTGTCCAGCACCGGTCCGCCACCCCCAAGCCGGTCTGGAACCCGGACATCCCGGCCACCGAGGTCTTCCGCGACCAGTGGCAGGAAGTGCCCGACAACGCCGAGTTCGACAACGGCTTCAAGGCCCAGTGGGAGCTCTTCCTCAAGCACGTCTACGCCGACGCCCCCTACCACTGGGACCTCCTCGCCGGCGCCCGCGGTGTCCAGCTCGCCGAGCTGGGCCTGAAGTCGTCGGCCGAGGGCCGCCGTTTCGACGTACCGGAGATCACGCTGTGACCATCCGACTCCCCGACCTCCAGGGCGGGCTGCGGACCTACGAGCCCCGCCCCGAACCCCTCGCCGTCACCTCCGGCGCCCCCTTCACCTCCCGTACGGTCTTCTCGGCGGCGCACGTCGTGGCCGACCCGTTCGCGGACGCCACCCCCGACGGGCCCGCCGCCGTCGACTGGGACGCCACCCTCGCCTTCCGCCGCCACCTGTGGTCCCACGGCCTCGGTGTCGCCGAGGCCATGGACACCGCCCAGCGCGGCATGGGCCTGGACTGGGCGGGCGCGGCCGAGCTGATCCGCCGCAGTGCCGCCGAGGCCAGGTCGGTCGGCGGCCTCATCGCCTGCGGCGTCGGCACCGACCAGATCGCCTCCGGCACCCTGGAGGAGGTCCGGGCGGCCTACGAGGAGCAGCTCGCGCTGGTGGAGGAGTCCGGCGCGCAGGCGATCCTGATGGCCTCCCGGGCCCTGGCCGCCGCGGCCACCAGCCCCGAGGACTACCTCGACGTCTACGGCCATCTCCTGCGCCAGTCCGCCGAGCCGGTGATCCTGCACTGGCTGGGCCCGATGTTCGACCCGGCGCTGGAGGGCTACTGGGGGTCGAAGGACCTCGACGCGGCGACGGACGTGTTCCTGGAGGTCATCGCCGCCCACCCCGACAAGGTCGACGGCATCAAGGTCTCCCTCCTGGACGCCCAGCGCGAGGTCGACCTGCGCCGCAGGCTCCCGCAGGGCGTGCGCTGCTACACGGGCGACGACTTCAACTACCCCGAGCTGATCGCGGGCGACGAACAGGGCTTCAGCCACGCCCTGCTCGGCATCTTCGACCCGCTGGGCCCGCTGGCCGCGGAGGCGGTCCGGGTCCTCGACACGGGTGACACGGCGGGCTTCAGGGGACTGCTGGACCCGACGGTCGACCTCTCCCGCCACCTCTTCCAGACGCCCACCCGCTTCTACAAGACGGGTGTGGTGTTCCTGGCGTGGCTCGCGGGCCACCAGAGCCACTTCACGATGGTCGGCGGCCTCCAGTCGGCCCGCTCCCTCCCGCACTTCACCCGCGCCTACGAACTCGCCGACGGCCTGGGCCTGTTCCCGGACCCGAAGCTGGCGGAGGAGCGCATGAAGAACCTGCTGTCCCTGTACGGAGTGAACCAGTGAGCACCGCGGACCTCTCCCGCTTCTCCATCAACCAGATGACGGTCAAGCAGCTGTCGATCCCCGAACTGGTCGACGCCTGCCTGGAGCTGGGCGTGCCGGGCGTCGGCCTCTGGCGGGACCCGGTCCAGTCGTACGGCGTGGAGGCGACGGCGAAGCTGCTCCGCGACGCGGGCCTCGCCGTCACGACCCTGTGCCGCGGCGGCTTCTTCACGGCCCTCGACCCGGACGAGCGTGTGGCGGCCCTGGCCGACAACCGCCGGGCGATCGACGAGGCCGCCACGCTGGGCACCGACACCCTCGTCCTCGTCTCCGGCGGCCTGCCGGCCGGCTCCAAGGACCTGCACGGCGCCCGCGAACGCATCGCCGACGCCCTGTCCGTCCTCGGCCCCTACGCCGAGCAGCACGGCGTGAAACTGGCCATCGAGCCCCTCCACCCCATGTACGCCGCCGACCGCTGTGTCGTCTCCACCCTCGCCCAGGCCCTGGACCTCGCGGAACGCTTCCCCGCACACCAGGTCGGCGTCACGGTGGACACGTACCACATCTGGTGGGACGACAGCGCGCCCGCGCAGATCGCCCGGGCGGGCGCCGGCGACCGCATCCACACCTTCCAGCTCGCCGACTGGACCACCCCTCTGCCCGAGGGCGTCCTCAACGGCCGCGGCCAGATCGGCGACGGCTCGATCGACATGCGGGAGTGGAAGGCGTACGTGGAGGCGGCCGGCTACACCGGCCCCATCGAGGTCGAACTCTTCAACGACGGCCTGTGGGCCCGGGACGGCCGCGAGGTACTGGCCGAGACCGCGTCCCGCTTCGTGGAGCACGTGATCCGCTAGCGGCCACTGCGTGACGGGCGGGGACCGGAAAAAAAATCTGGAATCCCGTACAACCCTTTCCCCACCTGCCCTGTCGTACATGGCATCAGGACTTCTCGGAGGGGGATCCGGGGGGATCGCGGGGGTTCTGATGTGGAGGGGAAAACCCGAGGGGGCCAGGTCGACGGACCTGGCCCCCTCGAAGGTTTCGCACACCGCGCGCTTCAGAAGAACACCCCGCACCGCAGCAGCACGTTCGCGTACGGCCGCGCCTCCCCCGTCCGTACCACCAGCCGCGCCCCCGCCGACAGCTCCTTGAGCCGCTCGTGCGGGACCAGGGCCAGCGTGGGGAAGCGGGTGTCCAGCAGGGCCGAGGCCTCCGGGTTGGCGTCCCGGATCTCCGTCGCCGCCGTCGCACCCTCCACGACCAGCTCGGCGAGCAGTCCGTCCAGTACCTCGGCGAAGGACGGCACCCCCGCCCGGAAGGCCAGGTCGACCACGCGCGGGCCGTCGGGGACCGGCATGCCGGCGTCGCACACCAGCACCCCGTGCCCGTGGCCCAACTCGGCCAGCGCACCGGCGAGATGACGGTTGAGTATCCCGGCCCTCTTCACAGCGCGGCCACCTCCTCAGCCGTCGGGAACGACTCCTGGGCGCCCCGCCGGGTCACGGCCGCCGCCCCGACCCGCGACGCGTACGCCGCCGCCTCGGCCAGTGCGGAACCCGTCCCCAGCCGCCACGCCAGCGCCGCCGTGAACGCGTCTCCCGCACCGGTCGTGTCCATGGCCTCCACCTTCACCGACGCCACCCGCGCGATTCCCCGCGAGGACGCCACCAGTGAGCCTTCCGCGCCCAGCGTCACCACCACCGACCGCGGGCCCTTGGCGAGCAGGATCCGCGCCCAGTCCTCCGGTACGTCGCTCACACAGGCGTCGCCCAGGATGACCTTCGCCTCGTGCTCGTTGACGATCAGCGGGTCGCAGGCGGCCAGGATCTCCGGGGGGAGCGGCCGTGGCGGCGACGGGTTCAGCACGAAGCGGCTGTCCGGCGCCAGGTTCCGTACGACCTCCAGGACCGTCTCCAGCGGGATCTCCAGCTGCGTCGACACCACACGGGAGGCGTGGAACAGACAGCGGGCCGCCCGCACGTCGCCCGGCGTCAGCCGGCCGTTGGCGCCCGGCGAGACCACGATGCTGTTGTCGCCCGACGGGTCGACGGTGATCAGCGCGACCCCGGTCGGCGCGCCGCCCACCAGGACGCCCACCGTGTCGACGCCGGCCGCGTGCTGCGAGTCGAGCAGCAGCCTGCCGTGCGCGTCGTCGCCGACCCGGGCCAGCAGGGCCGTACGGGCGCCGAGCCGGGCCGCGGCGACGGCCTGGTTCGCGCCCTTGCCGCCCGGGTGGACGGCCAGGTCGGAGCCGAGGACCGTCTCTCCGGCCCCGGGACGTCGTTCGACGTCGATCACCAGGTCGGCGTTGGCCGACCCCACGACCAGGAGGTCGTAGTCGTACATGAGGTTGCTCCCCTGGTAGGCGATGTGCGGATCTCAGCCCGTGAACCCGGCCACGTTCTCCTTGGTGACCACCTTCACCGGCACCATCACCGACTTCGCGACCTTGTCCCCCTCGGCGGCCTTCACCGCGTTCCGCACCGCGATCCTGCCGAGTTCCGTCGGCTGCTGCGCCACCGACGCGTACAGCGTGCCCGCCTTGACGGCCGTGAGACCGTCCTCGGTGCCGTCGAATCCGACGACCTGGACGGACTTGCCCGCCTTGGAACCCAGCGCCTTGATCGCGCCGAGGGCCATCTCGTCGTTCTCCGCGAAGACGCCGTCGATGTCGGAGTTGGACTGGAGGAGGTTCGTCATGACGTCCAGGCCCTTGGTGCGGTCCCAGTCGGCGGGCTGCTTGGCGACGACCTCGATGCCCGGGTAGGCCTTGAGGCCCTCGGCGAAGCCCGAGCCGCGTTCCCGGCTGGCGGAGGTGCCCGCCTGGCCCTGGAGGATGACGATCGTGCCCTTGCCGCCGAGCCTCTCGGCGAGCGACCTGGCGGCGAGCTTGCCGCCGGTGACGTTGTCGGAGGCGACGAGCGCGGCGGTGTCCGCGTTGTTGACCGAGCGGTCGACGGCGACCAGCGGGATGTCCGACTTGTTGACGGCCTTCGCCGCCGGGGTCACCGCGTCGGAGTCCACCGGGTTGACGATGATCGTGCCGAGACCCTCGCTGGTGAAGTTCTGCAGCTGGTTGGCCTGCTGGGAGGCGTCGTTCTGCGCGTCGGTGACCGTCAGGTCGACGCCCAGCTTCTTGGCCTCCGCCTGCGCACCGGTCCGGATCTGCACGAAGAACGGGTTGTTGAGCGTCGAGAGCGACAGCCCGATCTTCTGGCTCTTCGCTCCCGAGGAACCGTTGTGCAGGAAGGACATGGCCCCGACGACCGCCGCCGCGACCACGGCCGCCAGGAGGTAGGTCGCGGCCTGCCGGCCCTTGCCGGCGCCCGTACCGGCCGCCACCGGGGTCGCCCCCGCCTTCCGCCGTACCGTGTCGAGCAGGACGGCGAGCGCGATCACGACACCGATGACGACCTGCTGCCAGAACGCGGACACGCTCAGCAGGTTCAGGCCGTTGCGCAGCACCGCCAGGATCAGCGCGCCGATCAGGGTGCCGGACGCCTTGCCGGTGCCGCCCGCGAGGGAGGCGCCACCGATGACGACGGCGGCGATGGCGTCGAGTTCGTAGCCCTGCGCGGCCTGCGGCTGCGCGGAGGACAGCCGGGAGGCGAGCACGATGCCCGCGGCGGCGGCGAACAGGCCGGAGAACGCGTAGATGGCGAGCTTCTGCTTCTTCACCCGCAGACCGGAGAGGCGGGCCGCCTCCTCGTTGCCGCCGATCGCGTACATCGAGCGGCCGATGTACGTCCGGCCGAGCACGAACGCCGTGATCAGGCCCATGGCGACCATCACGAGCACCGGCACCGGCAGCCAGCCGCCGAGGGTGTCGCCGAGGTGGGAGACCGAGTCGGGGAAGGCGATGGGCGAGCCCTGCGAGACGACCAGGGAGAGGCCGCGGGCCACCGAGAGCATGGCCAGCGTCGCGATGAACGGCGGGAGTTTGCCGTACGAGATCAGGAAGCCGTTGACCAGGCCGCACGCTATGCCGGTCGCGACGGCGAGGACGACCGCCAGGACCACCGGCATGCCCTGCGAGGTGGCGCTCCAGGCGAGGACGGTGGCCGACAGGGCCGCCACCGAGCCCACCGACAGGTCGATGCCCGCCGAGACGATCACGAAGGTGACGCCGAAGGCGAGGATGGCGGTCACGGCCGCCTGGACGCCGACGTTGAGGAGGTTGTCGGTCGTCATGAAGTCGCCGGAGAGCGCCGACATGGCGATGACGAGGACGATCAGCGCGGTCAGGGCGCCGTTGTCGAGCAGGAGCCGGCGCAGGCCGCCGGAGGCGCCACCCGTGCCCGTCCTGCCCTTGAGCGTGTCAGTGGCCACCGGAGGCCTCCTTGTCCGTGGTGGGGTTGGTGTGGGGGTTGCTGACGGCGAGCGCCATCACGGCGTCCTGGGTGGCCTCGCCGGCGGGGAGTTCGCCCGCGATCCGGCCCTGGGCCATCACCAGCACCCGGTCGCTCATACCGAGCACCTCGGGCAGATCGCTGGAGACCATCAGGACGGCGGCACCGGCGGCCGTCAGTTCGTTGATCAGCTGGTAGATCTCCACCTTGGCGCCGACGTCGATCCCGCGCGTGGGCTCGTCGAGGATCAGCACCCTGGTGTCGGCGAGGAGCCACTTGCCGATGACGACCTTCTGCTGGTTGCCGCCGGACAACGTCCGTACGTGCTGGCCGAGTCCGGCCATCCGCACGCCGAGCTGCCCGGCGATCCGGGCGGCGGCGGCGCGCTGCCCCTTGAGGTCGACGAGCCCGCCGTGGGTCGCGGCCCGCATGGTCACCAGGCCGAGGTTCTCCTCGACGGAGGCGTCCAGCACCAGGCCCTGGCCCTTGCGGTCCTCGGGGATCAGCCCGATCCCGGCCACCATGGCGGCGTTCACGTCGTGCCGTCGCAGCACCGCGCCCGCGACCTTCACGGCCCCCCGGTCGTAGGGGTCGGCCCCGAACACGGCCCGCACGACCTCGGTACGGCCGGCGCCGACCAGCCCCGCGATGCCGACGACCTCGCCGGCCCGCACCTCGAAGGTCACGTCCTGGAAGACCCCGTCCCGGGTCAGCCCCTCGACGGTGAGCAACGCGGCCGTGTCCGTGCCCTCCAGGGCGGCCCGTTCCCGCGGGTACTGCTGCTCGATCGACCGGCCCACCATGAGGCGTACGAGCTCGTCCTCGGGCGTGTCGGCGGGGACCTGCCCGACCGACCTGCCGTCCCGGATGACCGTGACGCGGTCCCCCAGGGCGGCGATCTCCTCCAGGTGGTGCGTGATGAACACGATCCCGACGCCCTCCTCGCGCAGCGTGCGCACGATGGAGAACAGCTTCTCGACCTCGTCCGAGGTGAGCACGGCGGTCGGCTCGTCCATGATCAGCACACGTGCGTCGAGGCTCAGCGCCTTGGCGATCTCGACCATCTGAAGGCGCGCGATACCGAGTTCACGCACCCGCGCGCGGGGCGACACGTTCACACCGACGCGCTCCAGGAGGACGGCGGCGTCCGCCTCCATCCTCTTGCGGTCGATCATCCCGAGGCGGCGCGGCTGGCGCCCCAGGAAGATGTTCTCGGCGACCGTCAGATCGGGTACGAGGTTGAACTCCTGGTAGATGGTGGCGATCCCGAGGCGCTCGGAGTCCTGCGCACCATGGATGCGCACCTCCTCGCCGCCGGCCAGGATCCGCCCGCCATCGGGCGTGTAGGCGCCGGAGAGCATCTTGATGAGGGTGCTCTTGCCCGCGCCGTTCTCACCGAGGAGCACGTGCACCTCGCCCCGGCGCAGGTCGAAGTCGACGCCGTCGAGCGCCACCACGCCGGGGAAGGTCTTTCGTATGCCCTCGATGCGCAGCAACTCGTCCAGGTTGCTCACGGCTGGCTCCTGTTCGTTACGGGGGACGGCTCTGAGGAAGCCGGAGGCTCGCCGCACGAGCGGCGTACGACGAGACGGGCGGGGAGGGTGACGGACTCGGGGGGCCGCCCCTCGATGCGGTCGACGAGCGCGCGCACGGCGGCCCGCCCCAGCTCGCCCGTGGGCTGGGCGATCGCGGTGATCGGCGGATCGGTGTGCACGAACCAGGGGATGTCGTCGAACGCGGCCAGCGCGATGTCCTCGGGAACCCGCATCCCGCGCGCGCGGATCGCGTCCAGCGCGCCGAGCGCCATCAGGTTGTCGGCCGCGAAGACGACCTCGGGCGGCTCGGCCAGCGCGAGGAAGCCCTCGGTGACCCGCCGTCCGCTGTCGGCCTGGAAGTCGCCCTGCCCTATGTAGGCGTCGGGAAGGTCGAGCCCGTACGCGTGCAGCGCCTCCCTGAAGGCCGCCACCCGCTCCTGGCCCGTGGTGGTCGCCGCCGGGCCCGCGATGATCGCGAGCCGCCGGTGACCGAGTCCGTGCAGATGGGCCACGAGATCCCGGACGGCGGTCCCCCCGTCCGCCCGCACCACCGGCACCTCGACGCCCGGGATCCACCGGTCCACGAAGACCATCGGCGTGCCCGCGCGCACGGCATCGAGCATCAGCGGCGAGCCGCCGTCGGTGGGGGAGACGAGGAGACCGTCGATCCGGCGGTCCAGCAGGTTCCGCACGTGGTGGTCCTGGAGGTCCGGCCGCTCGTCGGCGTTGCCGATGATGACGCTGTAGCCCAGCGCGCGGGCCTCCTCCTCGACGGAGCGGGCCAGCTCGGTGAAGTACGGGTTCATCACGTCGCTGATGACCAGGCCGAGGGTGTGGGTCTGGTCGGTGCGCAGGGAACGGGCGACGGCGTTCGGGCGGTAGCCCAGCGCCGCGACGGCGGCCAGCACGCGTGCGCGTGCGTCGGCGCTGACCGACGGATGGTCGTTCAGGACCCGCGACACCGTGGCGACGGAAACCCCCGCCTCGGCAGCGACGTCCTTGATGCTCGCCATCGCCGCTCCACCTCCTCGTGGAATCGATTACACGACCTCGTGTACCGAGGATTGGAATCGATTACACGACAGTTCACAAGACCCCGAGACCGGATCGTGATGTCGCGGGGTCCTCCGGGCCGGTCCAGACGGGAGGCGAGGAGCGCGCGGCGGTCGGGCGTGCCGCCGGGCGCCCGGCGGTCTCCGGCGGCGCTCCCACGTGATCTCGCCCGCCGGGTGAACGCGGGCGCGGGCGGGCACGGACGGGTGTGGTGGGTGCGGTGGGGCTCTACGGGGTGGACGGCGGACGGCACCGCGGTTGCCGGGCCGAGCCGGGCCGTCTTGGCGGCCTCCGCGATCCGCGTGATCTACGGGATCTGTGTGAGCCGCAAGATCTGAGGGATGGTCCGGGCGCGGCTTGAGGTCCTGCGCACGAGTGCGCCGGCCGTCGCCTTCCCGGGCCGTGGGCGCCGCTCGGTCACGCGATCGCGGTACCCGGCGTCGGCCTCGTGCGGGCCGCTGCGTCCCCCGGCCCGCCCCGGTCTGTCGGTGCCGGGCGGTAACGTCGGATCATGGCCCAGGAATCGGGGAGTGCGGGGAGCGGGGAGCGGCGACTCGCCGTGCTGGAAGGCGTACTGGAGCGGATCACGTACGCCAACGAGGAGAGCGGTTACACGGTCGCCCGGGTCGACACCGGACGCGGCGGCGGCGATCTCCTCACGGTCGTCGGCGCGCTGCTCGGCGCTCAGGCCGGCGAGTCCCTGCGCCTGGAGGGCCGTTGGGGCTCGCACCCGCAGTACGGCAAGCAGTTCACCGTGGAGAACTACACGACGCTCCTGCCGGCCACCATCCAGGGCATCCGCCGCTATCTCGGATCCGGCCTGGTCAAGGGCATCGGCCCGGTCTTCGCCGACCGCATCACCCAGCACTTCGGCCTGGACACCCTCAAGATCATCGAGGAGGAGCCGAAGCGGCTGATCGAGGTTCCCGGCCTCGGCCCCAAGCGCACCAAGAAGATCGCCGACGCCTGGGAGGAACAGAAGGCGATCAAGGAGGTCATGCTCTTCCTCCAGACCGTCGAGGTGTCCACGTCGATCGCGGTCCGCATCTACAAGAAGTACGGCGACGCCTCCATCTCCGTGGTGAAGAACCAGCCTTACCGGCTGGCCGCCGACGTCTGGGGCATCGGCTTCCTCACCGCGGACAAGATCGCCCAGTCCGTCGGCATCCCGCACGACAGCCCGGAGCGCGTCAAGGCGGGCCTCCAGTACGCCCTTTCGCAGTCCACCGACCAGGGCCACTGCTACCTCCCCGAGGAGCGGCTGATCGCCGACGCGGTGAAGCTGCTGCAGGTCGACACGGGCCTGGTCATCGAGTGCCTGGCCGAACTGACCCGGCCCGACGAGGATTCCGGTGAGCCCGGTGTCGTCCGGGAGAAGGTCCCCGGGCCGGACGGCTCCGAGCCCGTCACCGCCGTCTACCTCGTCCCCTTCCACCGCGCCGAACTCTCCCTCTCCGCCCAGCTGCTGCGCCTCCTGCGCACCGACCAGGACCGGATGCCCGGCTTCCAGGACGTGGCCTGGGACAAGGCGCTGGGCTGGCTGAAGGGGCGTACGGGCGTGGAGCTGGCCCCCGAGCAGGAGGCCGCCGTCCGGCTCGCCCTCACCCAGAAGGTCGCCGTCCTCACCGGCGGCCCCGGCTGCGGCAAGTCCTTCACGGTCCGCTCGATCGTGGAGCTGGCCCGCGCGCGGAAGGCCAAGGTCGTGCTGGCCGCCCCCACCGGCCGCGCCGCCAAGCGCCTCGCCGAACTCACCGGCGCCGACGCCTCCACCGTCCACCGGCTGCTGGAGCTCAAGCCCGGCGGTGACGCGGCCTACGACAAGGACCGCCCGCTGGACGCCGACCTGGTGGTGGTCGACGAGGCCTCCATGCTGGACCTGCTGCTCGCCAACAAGCTGGTGAAGGCCGTACCCCCGGGCGGGCACCTGCTGTTCGTCGGGGACGTCGACCAACTGCCCAGCGTCGGCGCCGGGGAGGTGCTGCGCGACCTGCTCGCCGAGGGCGGCCCGATCCCGGCCGTGCGCCTCACCCGGGTGTTCCGGCAGGCCCAGCAGTCCGGCGTGGTGACCAACGCGCACCGGATCAACTCCGGTCAGCATCCCGTCACCGACGGCATGAAGGACTTCTTCCTCTTCGTCGAGGACGACACGGAGGAGGTCGGCCGCCTCACCGTGGATGTGGCGGCCCGGCGCATTCCGGCCAAGTTCGGCCTCGACCCGCGCCGGGACATCCAGGTCCTCGCCCCCATGCACCGGGGCCCCGCGGGCGCCGGCAACCTGAACGGCCTGCTCCAGCAGGCCATCACCCCGGGGCGCCCCGAGCTGGCCGAGAAGCGGTTCGGCGGCCGGGTCTTCCGGGTCGGAGACAAGGTCACCCAGATTCGCAACAATTACGAGAAGGGCACCAACGGTGTCTTCAACGGCACCGTGGGCGTGGTCACCTCGCTCGACCCGGTCGACCAGCGCCTCACGGTCCTGACGGACGAGGACGAGGAGGTGCCGTACGAGTTCGACGAGCTGGACGAACTGGCCCACGCGTACGCGGTGACCATCCACCGGTCCCAGGGGAGCGAGTATCCGGCCGTGGTGATCCCGGTCACCACCAGCGCCTGGATGATGCTTCAGCGGAACCTGCTCTACACGGCGGTCACCCGGGCGAAGAAGCTGGTCGTCCTCGTGGGTTCACGCAAGGCGATCGGACAGGCGGTCCGCACGGTGTCCGCCGGACGGCGCTGCACGGCACTCGATTTCCGGCTCTCGGGGCGGTGACCGCAAAAAATGATCGATCAAATGAGTCATGTGGGTCACAGAGCTCTTCCGGAAGCGGGTCGAGGAGGGGCAGGATGAGCAAGTTGGCGGCACTCAGTGCCGCCGACAAGCCCAACGGCCGACCCCGAGTGCACTCTTCTGCGCCAAATGGGGGATGGTAGAGACAGTCAGGGCAACCTCGAAGAAGAGGCACAACGTCGGTGAGGGATGACGTGAGCGACAACTCTGTAGTACTGCGGTACGGCGACGGCGAGTACACCTACCCGGTGATCGACAGCACCGTCGGCGACAAGGGCTTCGACATCGGGAAGCTCCGTGCCCAGACCGGTCTGGTGACGCTGGACAGCGGATACGGAAACACCGCCGCCTATAAATCCGCCGTCACGTACCTCGACGGCGAGGCGGGCATCCTCCGGTACCGCGGCTACCCGATCGAGCAGCTGGCCGAGCGCTCCACCTTCCTGGAGGTCGCCTACCTGCTGATCAACGGTGAGCTGCCGACCGTCGACGAGGCCACCTCGTTCAAGAACGACATCACGCAGCACACCCTGCTGCACGAGGACGTCAAGAACTTCTACCGCGGTTTCCCGCGGGACGCCCACCCGATGGCCATGCTGTCGTCGGTGGTCTCCGCGCTGTCCACGTTCTACCAGGACAGCCACAACCCGTTCGACGAGAACCAGCGCAACCTCTCGACGATCCGGCTGCTCGCCAAGCTTCCGACGATCGCCGCGTACGCGTACAAGAAGTCGATCGGTCACCCGTTCGTCTACCCGCGCAACGACCTCGGGTACGTCGAGAACTTCCTGCGCATGACGTTCTCGGTGCCGGCGCAGGACTACGAGCTCGACCCGGTCGTCGTCTCCGCGCTGGACAAGCTGCTCATCCTGCACGCGGACCACGAGCAGAACTGTTCGACCTCCACGGTCCGCCTGGTCGGCTCCTCGCAGGCGAACATGTTCGCCTCGATCTCCGCCGGCATCTCCGCCCTGTGGGGCCCGCTGCACGGCGGCGCCAACCAGTCGGTGCTGGAGATGCTGGAGGGCATCCAGGCCACCGGTGGCGACGTCGACTCCTTCATCCGCAAGGTGAAGAACAAGGAGGACGGCGTCCGCCTGATGGGCTTCGGCCACCGGGTGTACAAGAACTTCGACCCGCGCGCGAAGATCATCAAGGCGGCGGCGCACGACGTCCTCTCGGCCCTCGGCAAGTCCGACGAGCTGCTGGACATCGCGCTGAAGCTGGAGGAGCACGCGCTCTCCGACGACTACTTCGTCTCGCGCAGCCTCTACCCGAACGTCGACTTCTACACCGGCCTGATCTACCGCGCCATGGGCTTCCCGACCGAGATGTTCACGGTCCTGTTCGCCCTCGGCCGCCTTCCGGGCTGGATCGCCCAGTGGCACGAAATGATCAAGGAGCCCGGCTCCCGCATCGGCCGCCCCCGCCAGATCTACACGGGCGTCGTCGAGCGGGACTTCGTTCCGGTCGAGGAGCGCTGACACCTGCCGGTGGGGGCGCCGTTCAGGCGGTGCCCCGTCACCGGCCGTGCTTCTTCGCCGCCGGAATCCGCCGGCGTGGCTCCGGAGGTGCCTGCCGGCCCCGTCCCGTCATGGGGTGCGGTGGGTCCGGTCCGCGGCCGGGAGCCCAGGGGTCCGGGGAGCGTCCCCCGGGTCGGCACGGCGCGGGCGTCGTCGAGCGCGATGTCGTTCCGGTCGAGGAGCGCTGAAATCTGTTGGTGGGGGGGGTGCCGTTTCGGCGGTGCCCCCCGTTGGCGTCCCTGAGTCCGGGCCGCGCTCCTGTGGGGCGTCGGGGCTCGTGAGGAAGACGGAAAACGGAAGGCGCCCTGCCGCCGGTCCCCCCACGGGCCGGCGTACAGGGCGCCTTCCCATGTCCCGGTGCGGATTCCCCCCACGGGATCCGGCCGGGCGTCTGTGAGAAGACAGCGCCTGAATCGCTGTCTTGCGAACTGCTGGTACTGCGGTTGAGCAGAACGAGCAAAACTCCTCGTACTACTCCAGTGTGCGGTCTGCCGGGACAGCGCACGGACGGGAGGGCCGCTCAAAGCTCCCCGGAGTACGTGTCCCGGCAACGCACCTCTGAGGAAGTCCCCCAAGACATCCTCAGATGCCAGTCAGCGCCCCCCAAGACGCTTTCCGACATCGTCAACTTAGACCTTCGAACCCCTTCGATGGTTACGTTCACTTCACTGTGATCTGCATCTCTTGCATATGTCCGTTAGATGCGCAAGAGCCCGGATACAGCGAGCGAGACCCAAGCGTAAGGATGATGCGCGAGCCTTGTGAAGAGCTTATGTGAGGCTGGCGCAGGACTCCAGGGGGGCCCTGGGCTCGACTTCGGCTAACCGCCGGTAACCTTCGCGGACTTCGGCGGTGATCTAACGGAACGTTCGCAGCCGGAGGCTGTTCGTCACCACGAACACCGAGGAGAAGGCCATCGCGGCCCCCGCGATCATCGGGTTGAGCAGTCCGGCCGCGGCGAGCGGCAACGCGGCCACGTTGTAGCCGAAGGCCCACACGAGATTGCCCTTGATCGTGGACAGCGTCCTGCGCGACAGCCGGATCGCGTCCGCGGCCACCCGCAGATCCCCGCGCACCAGCGTCAGATCGCCCGCCTCGATCGCCGCGTCGGTCCCGGTCCCCATCGCGAGCCCCAGGTCGGCGGTGGCGAGCGCGGCCGCGTCGTTGACCCCGTCACCGACCATGGCCACGATCCGCCCCTCGGCCTGCAGCCGCCGTACGACGTCGACCTTGTCCTCGGGCAGTACCTCGGCGATCACCCGGTCGATCCCGACGGCCCGCGCCACGGCCTCCGCGACCGTCCGGTTGTCCCCGGTCAGCAGTACGGGTGTGAGCCCCAGAGCGTTCAGTTCCCGCACGGCCTCGGCGCTGGTCTCCTTGACGGCGTCCGCGACGGCCAGCACGCCGTGCGCGACGCCGTTCCAGCCGACCACGACGGCCGTAAGACCGTCCTGCTCGGCCTCCTCCCGGGCGCGGGTCAACTCCTCGGGGAGCGTGGCGAAGAGCCGCCCCACGGCCACCTCACGGCCCTCCACGAGCCCACGTACGCCGCGCCCCGGCACGTTCTCGAACCGCTCGGCGCGGGGGAGCGGGCCGACCCGCTGCTCGGCGCCCACGGCGACCGCCCGGGCGACGGGGTGCTCGGAGGCGTGTTCCAGGGCACCCGCGAGGCGCAGCGCCAGCGTCTCGTCGGCGCCCTGGGCGACGTACACCTTCTGGAGGGTCATGCGGCCGGTGGTGACCGTGCCGGTCTTGTCCAGGACGACGGTGTCGACGCGGCGGGTGGACTCCAGGACCTCGGGGCCCTTGATGAGGATGCCGAGCTGGGCGCCGCGCCCGGTGCCCACCATCAGGGCGGTCGGCGTGGCCAGGCCCAGCGCGCAGGGGCAGGCGATGATCAGGACCGCGACGGCCGCGGTGAACGCGGCGACGGTGTCCCCGGTCGCGCCGAGCCAGCCCCCGAAGGTGGCGACCGCGAGGGCGATGACGACCGGCACGAAGACACCGGAGACCCGGTCGGCGAGCCGCTGCACCTCGGCCTTGCCGTTCTGCGCGTCCTCCACCAGCCGGGCCATGCGCGCGAGCCGGGTGTCCGCGCCCACCCGGCTCGCCTCGACGACCAGGCGCCCGCCGGCGTTGACGGTGGCGCCGGTGACGGCGTCGCCGGCCGTGACGTCCACCGGGACGGACTCGCCGGTCAGCATGGAGGCGTCCACCGCGGAGGCACCCTCGACGACCGTGCCGTCGGTGGCGATCTTCTCTCCGGGGCGTACGACGAAGCGGTCGCCGACGGTCAGGCGGGCCGCCGGGATCCGTACCTCACGGCCGTCCCGCAGCACGGACACGTCCTTGACGCCCAGTTCCATCAGGGCCCGCAGCGCCGCCCCGGCCCGGCGCTTGGCGCGGGCCTCCAGATAGCGTCCGAGCAGGAGGAAGGCGGTGACTCCGGCGGCTACTTCGAGGTAGATCGTCGAGGCGCCGTCCATGCCGCCGACGGTCAGGGAGAAGCTCTCGCGCATGCCGGGCATGCCCGCGTCACCGAAGAACAGTGCCCACAGGGACCAGCCGAACGCGGCCAGGGTGCCGAGCGAGACCAGGGTGTCCATGGTGGCCGCGCCGTGCCGGACGTTCGTCCAGGCGGCCCGGTGGAAGGGCAGTCCGCCCCAGACCACGACGGGCGCGGCGAGGGTGAGCGCCAGCCACTGCCAGTTGTCGAACTGGAGGGCCGGGACCATGGACAGCAGGACCACCGGGACGGCGAGCGCGACGGAGACCGTGAGCCGCTGCCGCAGGGCGGCCTGCTCGGGCTCCTCCGGGTCTCCGGCACCCTCGGCGTCCTCAGGGTTCCGCGCGTCCTCCTCGCGGGGCGGCTCGGGCTCCTCGGCGGTGTACCCGGTCTTCACCACGGTCGCGATCAGATCGGCGACCTCGGTCCCCGCGGGGAAGGTGACCTTCGCCTTCTCCGTCGCGTAGTTCACCGTGGCGCTCACGCCGTCCATGCGGTTGAGCTTCTTCTCGACGCGGGCCGCGCAGGAGGCGCAGGTCATCCCGCCGATGAGCAGCTCGACCTCCGACGCGTGCGCCGGCGGTGACTGTGCGGTGGTGCTGGACATGTCCGTACTCCAGGGAGCGGACCGGACCGAACGGAAACCGGAATCGGCCGGTCGGTACGGTCCGGAGGGGGAGGTCGGTGCTCAGGCCCGGCCGACGAGCTCGAACCCGGCCTCGTCGACGGCCGCGCGCACGGTCTCCTCGTCGAGCGGGGCCGCGGACACGACGGTGACCTCACCGGTCGAGGCGACGGCCTTCACCGAGCTGACCCCGGGGATCTCGGAGAGCTCGCCGGAGACGGAGCCCTCGCAGTGCCCGCAGCTCATGCCGCTCACCTTGTAGACGGTGGTGACGGAACCCGGGGTGTCGGTCTGGGCGCTCATGTCGTTCTCCTCGTCGAGGCGTGTGGGGCGGGTGGGGGCGATGTGGGTCGGTGCGGCCCACAATGGCGTCCACTTCACCCACACTATACCCCTAGGGGGTATTTCTCCAAGAAGGGTCGCGGCGCGCCAGCGAGCGCGCCCACGCGAGGCCGAACAGGGACACGAGGATCAGCCCTCCCACCGAGAACAACGTGAACAGGTGCTGTTGTTGCCCGGTCGGCCACGGGAGGTGGTCCTGGCCGAACGGCCGCCCGTCCGGGCCCGTGCCGACCAGCCGTGCCACCAGCCAGCCCGCGATGCCGTGGGTGGAGTCCCACAGCGCGTGCAGCAGGGCGACGCCGACGTACGTGCCGACCACCGCCCCGGTGAAGCGGAAGTGCCCGTTCGGGCGACGGCAGGACAGCAGCACGCCACCGGCGATCGCCGTCCACAGGCCGTGCCCGAAGGGGGCGAGTACCCCGCGCAGGACTTCCGTCTCCAACAGCGCCCGCAGATCGACGCCCTCGGTCGAGACGGCCGCGTCGAAGGCGTACCCGGCGCTCTCCAGGGCGGCGAACCCGAAGCCGACCGCCGCGCCCAGCACCAGCCCGGCGCGCATTCCCCGGATCCGGGTCCGCCGGCGCAGCACGAACATCAGCGCGCCCAGCTTGGCCGCCTCCTCGATGAGGCCGACGCCGACGAACATCCCCAGGGAGGGGTGCAGCAGGTAGTACTCCATCACCGAGGCGCCCAGGACGCCCAGGACGCCGCCGGTCAGGAAGCAGCCGAGGATCGCGCTGACCCCCAGGTCGCGGCCGTGCCGCTCGTACGCCCACAGGGCGAACGTCACCGGCACCAGGAAGCTGCCCAGCAGGATCAGCGTCGGCAGCAGGGTGGTGTTCCTCGTGACGTACGTGACGAGCGCGGTGAGCACCCACAGCGCGAGCCCGCCGGCCAGGCAGCGCCGCCACGGTCCGGGACGGATCCGCTGCGACGGCGGGGGCTGCTGCGGCCCGGGGATGCGGGCCTGGGGTGCACCGGGCGGCGGAGGACGGGTCACGGCAGGGCCCCTTGCCTGGAATGGGTCCGATTTAGCCGCACTTTATGGCAGATGTGCCATGTGTCGCAGGCCGGGACGCTCATCCTGATCACGCCCATCACGCCCATCACGCCCACCGCGGCACCCGTGCCCCGTGGGCCTGGCTGATCTCCCCGGCGTCGGGCCTGGCCATGGCCGCCGTGCCGGCCGGCTTCGGTCGGCGACGGTCAGAGGGGAGGGGCGGCGGTCAGGGGAGTGGAGTCGTGGTGAGGCCCGGTCTGCCGAGCCGGTTCCCGATCAGCGGGTCCAGGTAGCGCAACAGGACCTGCTTCAGCTCCCGCACATAGGCCTCGCGCTCGGCGTCCTCGTGGGCGAGGACCAGCTCCAGGCCCGCCATGTAGATCCCCAGGCACATGCGCGCGGTGCGGGTGAGGTCGGCCTGGGGCGCCTCGGGCAGGAACGAGCGGAGCAGGTTCTCGACGCGGGTGACGAGGGCGGCGTGCAGGGCGTCGTGCTGCTCGGTGATCCGGCCCGGGGCGTCGGGGCCGTGCATCAGCGCGAAGAACACCGGGTGCTCGCAGTTGAAGTCGATGAACCGGTCGACGACCGCGCCGACAGTCTGCTCCAGCGGGGTCGCGGGGTCGACCGGGGCGAGCGCCTCGCCGTAGGTGTCCTGCATACGGTGCATCAGCCGGCCGCCCAGCTCGACCGCGATGGCTTCCTTGTTGGGGAAGAACTGGTAGAGCGTGCCCGGTGAGACGCCCGCCTCGCGGGCGATGGCGTTGGTGCTGGCGGCCGTGTAGCCGGTGGTGCAGAAGACGTGGGCCGCGGCTTCGAGGAGTTGGGCGATCCGGCGCTCGCCGCGGGCCTGGCGGCGGCGCGGCTGCTCCTGCTCCTGCTCCTGCTGCTGGTTGTCGGGCACGTGTTTTCCCCGGCTCTCCGAAGGCGGTTGACAAACGCGAGTGGTCGCTCGCATTCTGATGAGAACGCGAGTGCTCTCTCGTGTTTGCCATGTTATGCGTTCCACGGTGACGTTCCACGGTGACGTTCCACGGTGAAGGGGGACACCGCATCATGAGCGAAGTCAACGACCGGTCCCGCACCGGCGGCTGGACCCGCCTGGTGACCGCCCGCCCCCGGTTGTCGCTGCTCGCGGCCCTGGTGATCACCCTGCTCGCGGTGGTGGCCGGCAGCGGTGTCGCCGACCGCCTGGGCGCCGGCGGCTGGGAGGACCCGGGCGCCGAGTCGACGTACGCGACCAAGGCCCTGGAGCGCGAGTTCCCCGGCTCCCAGCCCAACTTCCTGCTCCTGGTGGACTCGGGCGGTACGTCGGTCGACGACCCTGCGGTCGCCGCCGAGGCCGAGCGCCTCGCCGCGCGCCTGGCCGGTGAGCGGGGCGTCGTGGGCGTCGGCTCCTACTGGGCGTCCGGCCTCCCCACCCTGCGCGCGACGGACGGCCGCGAGGCGCTGATCGCCGCCCGGATCACGGGCGACGAGAAGGAGATGGGCGCCACCCTGGACCGCATCGCCCCCGAGTACCGGGGCACACACGGCCCGGTGGACGTGACGGTGGGCGGCCCGGTCGCCGTGCGGCACGAGATGCAGACGATCATCCAGGAGGACCTGACCAGGGCCGAACTGATCGCCCTGCCGGTCACTCTGGTGCTGCTGGTCATGGTCTTCGGCAGCGCGGTCGCCGCCCTGCTGCCCCTCGGCATCGGCATCGTCGCGATCCTCGGCACCAACGCGGTCCTGCGCGGCCTCACCGAGGTCACCGACGTCTCCGTCTTCGCCCTGAACCTCACCACGGCGCTCGGCCTCGGCCTGGCCGTCGACTACGCCCTGTTCATCGTCCGCCGCTTCCGCGAGGAACTGGCCACCGGAGCCGACCCGACCACGGCCGTCGGCACCACCCTGCGCACAGCGGGCCGCACCGTCCTCTTCTCCGCCCTCACCGTCGCGGTCTCCCTGGCGGCGATGCTGCTCTTCCCGCAGTACTTCCTGCGCTCCTTCGCCTATGCCGGCATGGCGGTCGTCCTGCTGGCCGCGGCGGCCGCGCTGATCCTGCTCCCCGCGGCCCTGGTCCTGCTCGGCCACCGGGTCAACTCCCTCGACCTGCGGCGCGTGTTCCGGCGCGGAAGGCAGTCGGCGGCCACCCCGCAGGCGGGCGGTGCCTGGGCGCGCACCGGGACCCTCGTGATGCGCCGCGCACCCTTCTTCGCCCTCGGCACGGCCGCCGTGCTCGTCCTGCTGGGACTGCCCTTCCTGGGCGTGAAGTTCGGCACGGCGGACGACCGCCAACTGCCCGCCGGCGCCGAGTCCCACGTCGTGCAGCAGCACATCCGGGACGGCTTCCCCGGCAGCCCCGGTGGCGGCCTCGAAGTCCTCGCCGAAGGCGCGGCGACCGAGGCGCAGTACAGCGCGTACAAGCAGCGGATAGCGGACCTGCCCGAGGTGCGGAGCGTCGACGGCCCGCTGGTCAGCGGCAACGCGGCGTACTTCACCGTGCTCCCGAAGGGCGAGGCCGTCGACACCCCGGCCCAGCGCCTGGTGGGCGAAGTGCGCGCGGTGGACGCCCCCTTCGACACCAAGGTGACCGGTACGGCCGCCGTCCTGGTCGACTCCAAGCACGCGATAGGCGAGCAACTGCCCCTCGCCGGCGCCTTCATCGTGATCGTCACCCTGCTCCTGGTCTTCCTCCTCACCGGCAGTGTGCTGATACCGGTCCAGGCGGTCGTGCTCAACGCGCTCAGCCTGACGGCGATGTTCGGCGCGGTGGTCTGGGTCTTCCAGGACGGCCATCTGTCCGGCCTGCTCGGCTTCACCAGCCCCGGCTCCATCGAGACGACCCTTCCGGTCCTGATGTTCTGCGTCGCCTTCGGACTGTCGATGGACTACGGCGTCTTCCTGCTCTCCCGCATCAAGGAGGAGTACGACAGGACGGGCGACCACGACGAGGCGGTCCGGCACGGGCTGCAGCGCACGGGCGGGCTGATCACCGCGGCCGCGGTCATCCTCGCGGTGGTGATGGTGGCGATCGGCACCTCCAGGGTGACCAACACCAAGATGCTCGGCCTGGGCATCGCCCTGGCGGTCCTGATGGACGCGATGATCGTCCGCAGCCTGCTGGTCCCGGCGGTGATGCGCCTGACCGGCCGGGCCACCTGGTGGGCCCCGGGTCCGCTCAGGCGGTTCCACGCACGGTTCGGACTGAGCGAGGGCGGCGACGGCGACGGAACCGGACCGGCGGTGGAACCGGACCGCGACAAGGTGACCGCGCCCGGCTAGGACCGGACCGGTCCGCCGGTCAGGTCGCGGGAACGCGGCGGTGCTTCGGGAGCGGCGGCGAGCGGCGCGTGGTGCGGGCGCGGGCGGCTCCCCGGCGGAGGAGGGAGCCGGTGGTCGCCGGCAACGCGATCGACGGCAACGCGGCCAGGGGTCCCCGAGGGGGCGTGCCAGAGCCAGAGCGGGTGTCCCCGCGTCCTGGTGTCCCCGCGCTCCGCCGACCCCGCGTCCCGGTGTTCCTCAGACCCCGCGTCCCCGTCTCTGCGGCATCATCGGCCGGACAGTTCCTGACGTTCCGCCGTCAGGGGCGACCGACGGAAGGCAGGGCGGGCGGCATGCGGGCAGTGGTGTTCGAGCGGTACGGGGAGCCGGCCGAGGTGCGCGAGGTCGCGGACCCAGGACCCGCGGACCACGGGGTCGTGGTGCGGGTCGAGGCGACGGGCCTGTGCCGCAGCGACTGGCACGGCTGGCAGGGCCACGACCCGGACATCGCGCTGCCGCATGTGCCGGGACACGAACTCGCCGGGATCGTCGAGGCGGTGGGCCCCCGGGTGACCGCCTGGCGGCCCGGCGACCGTGTGACCGTCCCCTTCGTGTGCGCCTGCGGCACCTGCCCGTCCTGCGCGGCGGGCGACCAGCAGGTGTGCGAGCGGCAGACCCAGCCCGGCTTCACCCACTGGGGCTCCTTCGCCCAGTACGTGGCACTGGACCACGCCGATGTGAACCTCGTCGCGGTCCCGGAGGACATGTCCTTCGCCACCGCCGCCGCCCTCGGCTGCCGGTTCGCCACGGCGTTCCGGGCGGTGGTGCAGCAGGGCCGGGTCGCGGCGGGGGAGTGGGTCGCGGTCCACGGCTGCGGAGGCGTCGGCCTCTCGGCGGTGATGATCGCGGCGGCCTCGGGCGCTCGGGTCGTGGCGGTCGACGTGTCACCCACGGCCCTGGACCTGGCGAGGAAGTTCGGCGCGGCGGAGTGCGTCGACGCGTCCGGCACGCCGGACACGGCAGCCGCGATCCACGACCTGACCGGCGGTGGCGCCCACCTCTCCCTCGACGCCCTCGGCTCACCCGCCACCTGCGCGGCCTCCGTCAACGGCCTCCGCCGCCGAGGCCGCCACCTCCAGGTCGGTCTCCTGCCCTCCCCGACCGGCACGACCCCGGTGCCCATGGCCCGCGCGATCGGCCTGGAACTGGAACTCCTCGGCAGCCACGGCATGGCCGCACACACCTACCCGCCCATGCTGGAACTGGTCCGCACCGGAGCCCTCCGCCCCGACCTGCTGGTCACCTCCACCCTCGCCCTGGACGCGGCACCGGAGGCCCTGGCGGCGATGGGGACGGCGCCGGGGTCGGGGGTGACGGTCATCGAGCCGTGGAGCTGACGGGGCCATCTGCCCACGCGACTGTGGCCCACACGTGACGGTGGCCCCACTCGCGGAGTGGGGCCACCGTCACGTTCTCGGGAGGTCAGGCCTCTCTTCGGCCCCGGTTCCCGGGCCGGGAGGCCACCCAGGCGCGGACGGTGTCCGCGTACCAGTAGGGCTTGCCGCTCTCGACGTGGTCGGGCGGGGGCAGCAGCCCGTGTTTGCGGTAGGACCGCACGGTGTCCGGCTGCACCCGGATGTGTGCCGCGATCTCCTTGTAGGACCAGAGCCTTCGGTCGGTCATGAGTGGCACCTCCCTGCGCGTGCCGCGGCGGCGGCCGGGGGCGGCCGTCCGGGGGAGCCGTGCACTGCGCTGGCGATCACAAAGCCTGTGCCCGGTGAACGACGGAGAGTGAAGGCTGGGCAGTGCCTGTGCACCGGGTGTGACGCAAGACCCGCGTACACGCGACATGTGTGACGCAAAGGGGGCGTCTGTGACAGACCCGGCACAAAGGCGCACGCGGGCTCACGGGCGGGGCGCGTTGACATGGAGGGGACCCTGTGAGCAGGCCCGGCGGCGACGCCGCCGAGGGGCGTGGAGCCGTATCGATATGCGGCTCCGCCGCGGGGCGCGACCAGTCGCATACGGCCCGCACCCGCCCGTGAACAGCACCCGGCACCCCGTGAGGCGCCCCGCCTCACCCCGGAGGGCTACGCCCCGCAGGACCGAAGGAACGCCCGCGTCCGCTGCGCGATCGGCAACGGCTTGTCCGGGTCGCACGGGTACATGTCCTGCTCGACGATCGCGAAGAGGTCGACGTCCAGCTTCTGCGCGGCCTCCAGGACGGGACCCAGCGCGGGCACCCCGGTGGGCGGCTCGCACATCACACCGCGGCCGACGGCCGGCCCGAACGGCACCCCGTTCGCCCGCACGTCCGCCAGGATCTCCGGGTCGACCTGCTTGAGGTGCAGGTATCCGATCCGCTCGCCGTAGGTCTCGATCAGCTTGACGCTGTCGCCGCCGCAGTACGCGTAGTGCCCGGTGTCCAGGCACAGCGACACCAGGTCGGAGTCGGTGGCGTCCAGGAAGCGGACGACGTTCTCCTCGCTGTCGATGTGGGTGTCGGCGTGCGGGTGGACGACGATCCGCAGGCCGTACTCCTCGCGCACCCGCTGCCCCAGCCGCTCGGTCAGCGAGCCGAGGTTCTGCCACTGCTCGGGCGTGAGGGTGTCCGGCTCCAGCACCTCACCGGTCTTGTCGTCCCGCCAGAAGGACGGGATGACCACCAGGTGGGAGGCGCCCATGCCCTGGGCCAGCGCCGCGTTGTCCGCGACATGCGCCCAGGTCTTCTCCCACACGGCCTCGCCGTGGTGCAGGCCGGTGAAGACGGTGCCGGCCGACACCTTCAGGCCGCGCCGGGCGGTCTCCTCGGTGAGGACGGCGGGATCGGTCGGGAGATACCCGTACGGGCCCAGCTCGATCCACTCGTACCCGGACTGCGCCACCTCGTCGAGGAAGCGCTGCCAGGGCACCTGCTGGGGATCGTCGGGGAACCAGACGCCCCAGGAGTCGGGGGCCGATCCGATCCGGATACGGGACAGTGAGGTCTGAGGTGACAACGACGTCATGGCCGTCAGCGTGCTGTTCGGATACGGGAGGTGTCAAGGCCTGGTCCGAATGTCTGGACAAAACATTGACAGGGCGCGCCCCTCGGGGCTAGAAAGCCGTGGAGAGCCGAGACGAAGAGCCGATGCGAAGCCGGCCCGAAGAGCCGACACGAAGGTCGAAGGGAACTCGATGGCGTACGACCTGATCACCATGGGGCGGATAGGCGTGGACCTCTACCCGCTGCAGACGGGCGTCCCGCTGCCGCAGGTGTCCTCCTTCGGCAAGTTCCTCGGCGGCTCCGCCACGAACGTCGCGGTCGCCGCCGCCCGGCTGGGACGGGACACCGCGGTGATCACCCGGACCGGCGACGACCCGTTCGGCACCTACCTGCACGAGGAACTGCGCGGCTTCGGCGTCGACGACCGCTGGGTCACCCCGGTCCCCGGCCTGCCGACCCCGGTCACCTTCTGCGAGATCTTCCCGCCGGACGACTTCCCGCTGTACTTCTACCGCCGCCCCAAGGCCCCCGACCTGGAGATCGACGCCCACGAGCTGGACCTCGACGCCATCCGCGAGGCCCGCGTCTTCTGGGTCACCGGCACCGGCCTGAGCGAGGAGCCCAGCCGTACGGCGACCCTGGCGGCCCTCGCCCACCGCGCCAAGGCCGGCACGACGGTCTTCGACCTCGACTGGCGGCCGATGTTCTGGACGGACCCGGAGTCGGCCCGCCCCTTCTACGAGGAGGCGCTGCGCCACACCACCGTCGCCGTCGGCAACCTCGACGAGGTGGAGGTGGCGACCGGCGTGCGCGAACCGCATGCGGCGGCCCGCGCGCTCCTCGACGCCGGGGTCGAACTCGCCGTCGTGAAGCAGGGCCCCAAGGGTGTCCTCGCCGTCAACAGCAAGGGCGAGTCCGCCGAGGTCCCGCCGCTGCCGGTGACCGTCCTGAACGGCCTGGGCGCCGGTGACGCCTTCGGCGGCTCGCTCTGCCACGGGCTCCTGAGCGGCTGGGACCTGGAGAAGACCATGCGCCACGCCAACGCGGCCGGCGCCATCGTCGCCTCCCGCCTGGAGTGCTCGTCCGCGATGCCCACGCCCGACGAGATCGAGGCCGCGATAGCGGCAGGAGCCGTCAAGTGACCGTCGACCTCACCGAACTCGTCCGCCTGCGCACCCAGCGCCCCGAGGCCGTCGCGGAGGCCGCCGCGCGCCGCCCCCGCCGGTCGCTGCTGAACGACGACGGCCGGCTGATGATCGTCGCCGCCGACCACCCGGCCCGCGGCGCCCTCGGCGTCGGCGACCGCAAGTTCGCCATGGCCAACCGCGTCGACCTGCTCGAACGCCTCTGCCTCGCGCTGTCCCGCCCCGGCGTGGACGGTGTCCTCGCCACCGCCGACATCCTCGACGACCTGCTGCTGCTCGGCGCCCTCGACGGCAAGGTCGTCATGGGCTCGATGAACCGCGGCGGCCTCCAGGGCGCCAGCTTCGAACTCGACGACCGCTTCACCGGCCACCGCCCCGAGGACATCGAGCGGTTCGGCTTCGACGCGGCCAAGCTGCTCCTGCGGATCGACTACGACGACCCGGGCTCCCTCACCACCCTGGAGTCCACGGCCCGCGCCATCGACGACATGGCCGCGCGCCGACTCCCCGTCTTCGTCGAGCCGTTCATCAGCCGCCGCTCCCCGGAGGGCAGGCTGAGCAACGACCTCTCGGCCGAGGCCGTCACCAAGTCGATCGCCATCGCCTCGGGCCTGGGCGGCAGTTCGGCCTACACCTGGCTGAAGGTGCCGGTCTCCGAGAACCCCGACGACATGGCCGAGGTCATGGCCACCTCCACGCTGCCGGCCGTGCTGCTGGGCGGCGAGGTCGGCGGCGATCAGGACGGGGCGTACGAGAAATGGCGGGGCGCTCTTCAACTCCCCACCGTGCGCGGCCTGGTGGTCGGCCGTTCGCTGCTGTACCCGGCGGACGGCGACGTGGCCGCCGCCGTGGACACCGCCGTAGGACTGCTGTGAGGGCCGCCGGATGACCGACAAGGACCTGTATCTCCGCAAGGGTGCCACCGCCGACGCGCACTACGCCCTCGACATCGACCCCGAGCGGGCCGGCTGGGCGTACTCCGGTCTGCGGATCGTCGAGCTGGCGCCCGGCGGCACGCACACCTTCACCGCCGGGGACAGCGAGTGGCTCGTCGTCCCGCTGCAGGGCGGATGTACCGTGCGAACAGAGGGCAGTGAGTTCCAACTCCTGGGCCGGGAAAGCGTGTTCAGCGGAGTCACCGACTTCGCGTACGTACCCCGTGATGCCCGGGCACAGATCGCCTCCGGCGCGGGAGGCCGCTTTGCTTTGGCAGGAGCGAAGTGCGAGCGACGACTCCCCGCCCGCTACGGCCCCGCGCCGGAGGTCCCGCAGGAAGTGCGCGGCAGCGGCAACCGCACGCGCCATGTCCGCAACTTCGCCTCGGCCGACGCCTTCGAGTGCGACCGGCTGATCGCCGTCGAGGTGGTCACGCCGGGCGGCAACTGGTCCTCGTACCCGCCGCACAAGCACGACGAGCACCGGCCGGGCGTGGAGGCGGAGCTGGAGGAGATCTACTACTTCGAGATCGACGGCCCGAACGGATTCGGCTATCAGCGCGTATCCCCTTCCCGTGAGGGCGGTTCGGACGTTCTCGCGGAGGTCCGCTCCGGCGATGCCGTCCTCGTCCCCGACGGATGGCACGGCCCGTCGATCGCCCAGCCCGGCCACGACATGTACTACCTGAACGTCATGGCGGGACCGGGGGAGACCCGGGAGTGGCGGATCTGCTTCCACCCGGATCACACGGAGGGTTACCGATGACGGTGCAGACCTCGACGACGAGGCTCACGGTCGCGCAGGCGCTCGTCCGCTTCCTGTCCGTCCAGTACACGGAGCGGGACGGCGTACGGCAGCGGCTGATCGGCGCGACCTGGGGCATCTTCGGCCACGGCAACGTGGCGGGACTCGGCCAGGCACTGGTCGAGTACGCCGACGACATGCCGTACCACCAGGGCCGTAACGAGCAGTCCATGGTGCACGCGGCCGTCGGCTACGCCCGCCAGTCGAACCGCCTGTCCACCCACGCGGTCACGACGTCCATCGGCCCCGGCGCGACCAACCTGGTCACCGGCGCCGCCCTCGCCACCATCAACCACCTGCCGGTCCTGCTGCTGCCCGGCGACACCTTCGCCACTCGGGTCGCCGACCCGGTCCTCCAGCAGCTGGAGCTCCCGTACGCGGGCGATGTGTCGGTCAACGACTGCCTGCGCCCGGTGTCGAGGTACTTCGACCGCGTCACCCGCCCCGAGGCCTTGATCCCGGCAGCCCTGCAGGCCATGCGGGTCCTCACCGACCCGGTGGAGACGGGCGCGGTCACCCTCGCGCTCCCGCAGGACGTGCAGGCCGAGGCGTACGACTGGCCCGACGCGTTCTTCGCCGAGCGCACCTGGGCCGTACGCCGTCCGGGCGCCGACCCGGTCGAACTCGCCGAGGCCGTACAGGCGATCCGGACGGCGAAGCGCCCTCTGCTGATCGCCGGCGGCGGCGTCCACCACAGCCGTGCCGAGGAGGCCCTCGCCGAGTTCGCCGAGGCCACCGGCATCCCGGTCGCCTCCACCCAGGCCGGCAAGGGCTCCCTGCGCCACGACCACCCGCAGGACGTCGGCGGCGTCGGCCACACCGGCACCGCCACCGCGGACGAACTCGCCCGCCTGGCCGACCTGGTGATCGGCGTCGGCACCCGCTACACGGACTTCACGACCGCCTCCCACACCCTGTTCGAGCAGCAGGGCGTCCGTTTCCTCAACCTCAACATCGCGCCCTACGACGGCCACAAGCTCGCCGGCCGGCCGCTCGTCGCGGACGCCCGCAGCGGCCTCCAGGAACTGACCGGGGCCCTCCAACTGCACGGCCACCGGGTCCCGGACGGGTACATCCGCGAGTACGCCGAGGACAAGGAGCGCTGGGAGCAGCGCGTCGACGCCTGCTACGAGGCCGAGGAGCCGGACGTACGGCCCACCCAGTCCCAGGTGCTCGGCGCCCTGGACGCCCTGGCCGACGAGTCGGACGTGATCATCAACGCGGCCGGGTCGCTCCCCGGCGACCTGCACAAGCTGTGGCGGACGCGCTCCCGGGACCAGTACCACCTGGAGTACGGCTACTCCTGCATGGGCTACGAGATCCCGGCCGCCATCGGCGTCAAGATGGCCGCGCCCGAGCGCAACGTCTGGGCACTGGTCGGCGACGGCACATACCTGATGATGCCGACGGAGATCGTGACGGCCGTACAGGAGGGGATCGCCATCAAGCTGCTCCTCGTCCAGAACCACGGCTACGCCTCGATCGGCGGACTGTCCGAGTCGGTGGGCGGCGAGCGCTTCGGCACCGCCTACCGCTACCAGTCCGAGGACGGTACGTACACGGGGGCCCCGCTCCCCGTCGACCTCGCCGCGAACGTGGCGAGCCTGGGCATGCGCGTCCTGCGCGCGAAGACGGTACGGGAGCTGCGGGCGGCGCTCGCCGAGGCCCGTGCCGCCGACACTCCCACATGTGTCTACGTCGAGACGGAAACGGCAGACACAGTGTCGGGCCCGCCGCCGGCACAGGCCTGGTGGGATGTACCTGTGGCCGAAACCGCGACCCGAACGTCCGCGGTGAAGGCACGTGAGCTGTACGAACGGCACGTCTCCACCCGACGCCGCCATCTGTGAAGGAGCACTCGGTCATGACGAAGATCGTCAACCACTGGATCGGCGGCAAGTCCGTCGACGGCGCGTCGGGTACGTACGGGCCGGTCACCGACCCCGCGACCGGCGCGGTCACCACCAAGGTCGCCTTCGCGACCGTCGACGAGGTCGACGCCGCGGTCGCCGCCGCCAAGGACGCCTACGCGACCTGGGGCACCTCCTCGCTCGCCAGGCGGACCACCATCCTCTTCAAGTTCCGGGCGCTGCTCGACGCGAACCGGGACGCCATCGCGGAGCTGATCACCGCCGAGCACGGCAAGGTGCACTCGGACGCGCTCGGCGAGGTCGCGCGCGGCCTGGAGATCGTGGACCTGGCCTGCGGGATCACCGTGCAGCTGAAGGGCGAGCTGTCGACGGAGGTCGCCTCGCGCGTGGACGTCTCGTCCATCCGCCAGCCGCTCGGCGTCGTCGCGGGCATCACGCCGTTCAACTTCCCGGCGATGGTCCCGATGTGGATGTTCCCGATCGCCATCGCGACCGGCAACACCTTCGTCCTGAAGCCGTCCGAGAAGGACCCGTCGGCCTCCCTCAAGATCGCCGAGCTGCTCGCGGAAGCGGGCCTGCCGGACGGCGTCTTCAACGTCGTCAACGGCGACAAGGTGGCCGTCGACCGTCTCCTGGAGCACCCGGACGTCAAGGCCGTCTCCTTCGTCGGCTCGACCCCGATCGCCCGCTACATCCACACCACGGCCGCCGCGAACCACAAGCGGGTCCAGGCCCTGGGCGGCGCCAAGAACCACATGCTGGTCCTCCCGGACGCCGACCTGGACGCCGCCGCCGACGCGGCCGTCTCGGCGGCCTACGGCTCCGCCGGCGAGCGCTGCATGGCCATCTCGGCCGTCGTCGCGGTCGGTGCGATCGGCGACGAGCTGGTCGAGAAGATCCGCGAGCGCGCCGAGAAGATCAAGATCGGCCCCGGCAACGACCCGGCCAGCGAGATGGGCCCGCTCATCACCGCCGTCCACCGCGACAAGGTCGCGTCGTACGTGACGGGCGCGGCGGCCGAGGGCGCGGAGGTCGTCCTGGACGGCACCGGCTACACGGTCGAGGGCTTCGAGGACGGTCACTGGATCGGCATCTCGCTCCTCGACAAGGTGCCCACGACCGCGAAGGCCTACCAGGACGAGATCTTCGGCCCGGTGCTGTGCGTGCTGCGTGTCGACACGTACGACGAGGGGGTGGCGCTGATCAACGCCTCGCCCTTCGGCAACGGCACCGCGATCTTCACCCGGGACGGCGGCGCCGCCCGCCGCTTCCAGCTGGAGATCGAGGCCGGCATGGTCGGCGTGAACGTCCCGATCCCGGTCCCCGTCGGCTACCACTCCTTCGGCGGCTGGAAGGACTCGTTGTTCGGAGACCACCACATCTACGGCAACGACGGCACGCACTTCTACACCCGCGGCAAGGTCGTCACCACCCGCTGGCCGGACCCGGCCGACGGCCCGGGCGGCGTGGACCTGGGCTTCCCGCGCAACCACTGAGCACAACCGAGGGTGCCGTCCGCGGAGCGGACGGCACCCTCCCCTTTTCTCCGGTGGCTCAGGTCACTCCGCGAGGGTCAGCCGACCCAGGGGGCGCGGGGCTGTATCAATGCGCGGCTCCGTCGCGTGGGTGCGGCAGGCCGCGACGAACCCGCACCCGGCCACCAGCAGGAACCCCCCGAACTCGTGGCCGCCGTACCACGAACGCGGTACACGAAACCGTCCCCGTACCCCCAGGGGATGCCCCCGAAGTCGGTCCTCGGTCGATAACTCCCCGACAGCTTCACCCCGTACCGTTGACGCATGGATCTTCGACTGCCCCGACTACGCGGCCTGCTGCGCGCCCCGCGGCGGCTCACCGCAGCCGCGGCCGTCGTCGTAGTGCTCGCCGGCGCCGGGACATGGACGGCCGCCGCCGACGACACCCCGGCCCCGGTGCACCGCGCCGACCGCGTGATGTCCCTCGACGGCGTCCGTATCGACACCTCGTTCTTCACCTCCGGAGGAACCGGCCGGCGCCCCGCCGTGCTCCTCGGGCACGGCTTCGGCGGCAGCAAGAACGACGTACGTGAACAGGCCCAGGACCTGGCCCGGGACGGCTACGCGGTGCTGACCTGGTCGGCGCGCGGCTTCGGCAGGTCGACCGGGAAGATCGGGCTGAACGACCCGAACGGCGAGGTCGCCGACGTCGAGAAGCTCATCGACTGGCTGGCGAAGCAGCCGCAGGTGCGGCTCGACAAGGCCGGCGACCCGCGGGTCGGCGTGGCGGGCGCCTCGTACGGCGGCGCGATCTCGCTGCTGGCCGCCGGGTACGACGACCGGGTGGACGCCATCGCCCCGGCGATCACCTACTGGAACCTCTCCGACGCGCTCTTCCCGAACGGCGTGTTCAAGAAGCTCTGGGCGGGCATCTTCGTCAACTCCGGTGGCGGCTGCGCCAAGTTCGAGACGCGGCTCTGTGAGATGTACGAGCGGGTCGCCGAGTCCGGCGCTCCGGACGCGCGGGCCGAGAAGCTCCTCGACGAGCGCTCGCCGTCCGCCGTCGCCGACCGCATCGACGTGCCGACCCTGCTCCTGCAGGGCCAGACCGACTCCCTCTTCCCGCTCGGCCAGGCCGACGCCGCCGCCAAGGCGATCCGCGCCAACGGCGCCCCGGTCGACGTCGACTGGATCGCGGGCGGCCACGACGGCGGCGACATGGAGACCAGCCGCGTCCAGTCCCGGGTGAAGTCCTGGTTCGACCGCTACCTCAAGGACGACAAGGGCACCGACACCGGCCCCGCCTTCCGCGTCACCCGCACCCTCGGCACCGGCACCGGTGACGGCGAGGCCCGCCTGACCGGCGTGAGCGCCGACACCTACCCCGGCCTGGAGGGCGACGAGCGGTCGATCGCCCTCGCCGGGCGCGAGCAGAGCGTCGAGAACCCGGCGGGCGCCAGCCCGCCCGCCGTCTCCGCGCTGCCCGGCATCGGGGGCGGCGGCCTCGCCCAGTTGTCCTCGCTCGGCGTCGGCATCTCCCTGGACTTCCCGGGCCAGTTCGCCTCGTTCGAGTCGGCGCCCGTCCGGAACGACCTGCGGATCACCGGCTCCCCGACGGCCACCGTCCATGTGAAGTCGACCGGCGACGACGCCGTGCTCTTCGCCAAGGTGTACGACGTGGGCCCCGGCGGCCGTCAGCAGGTGCTGCCCTCCCAACTGGTCGAGCCGATCCGGGTCGAGGGCGCGAAGACCGGCAAGGACGTCACGCTCACGCTCCCCGCGATCGACCACGAGGTGGAGGACGGCCACCGGCTGCGCCTGGTCCTGGCCTCCACCGACCTCGGCTACGCCTCCCCGGCGGCCCCGGCGACGTACACCGTCTCCCTCAAGGGCGACCTGAAGGTGCCGACGGCGCTCAGCGGCACCGACGCGGCGGCCCCGCTGCCCGCGTGGGTGTGGTGGCTGCCGCTGGCCGGCGCGGTGATCGCCCTGGCCCTGCTGGTGACGGGCCGCCGCCGTACGGCCGCGCCCGCCGCCCCGGACCCGGGCCTCGCCGAAGTCCCCTTGCAGATCACGGACCTGAGCAAGCGGTACGCCAAGTCGGCCGACCGGTACGCCGTCCGGGACGTGTCCTTCCGGGTGGAGAAGGGCCAGGTCCTCGGTCTGCTCGGCCCCAACGGCGCGGGCAAGACGACGACCCTGCGCATGCTGATGGGCCTGATCAAACCGGACGGCGGCGAGATCCGCGTCTTCGGCCACGCCATCGCGCCCGGCGCCCCCGTGCTGTCCCGGGTCGGCGCGTTCGTCGAGGGCGCGGGCTTCCTCCCGCACCTCTCCGGCCGGGAGAACCTGGAGCTGTACTGGCAGGCCACCGGCCGCCCGGCGGGGGACGCCCACCTGGACGAGGCCCTGGAGATCGCCGGCCTCGGTGACGCACTGGCCCGCGCGGTGCGCACGTACTCCCAGGGCATGCGCCAGCGCCTGGCCATCGCCCAGGCCATGCTCGGCCTCCCGGACCTGCTGATCCTGGACGAGCCGACCAACGGCCTCGACCCGCCGCAGATCCGCGAGATGCGCTCGGTGATGATCCGCTACGCGGCGGCCGGCCGCACGGTCATCGTCTCCAGCCATCTCCTGGCCGAGGTGGAACAGACCTGCACCCACCTCGTGGTGATGGACCACGGTCAGCTCGTCCAGGCGGGCCCGGTCGGCGAGATCATCGGCTCCGGCGACACCCTGCTGGTCGGCACCGCCACACCGGTCGACGAGCCGCTCGCCGAGAAGGTCGCCGCGCTGCCGGGCATCGTCTCGGCGGTCCCCGGCGACGAGGGCCTGGTGGTCCGGCTCGACACCGACGGCAGCGCCCAGCGCCTGGTCGCCGACCTCGTCCGGCTGGAGGTCCCCGTGGAGTCGGTGGGCCCGCACCGCCGTCTCGAAGACGCCTTCCTCACCCTGATCGGAGAGTCCGCATGAGCACGCTCGCCGAGCCCGTGGAGGTCGCCGCCGGCTACCGCGCGGGCCGCACGCTGCCCATCCGGGTCGAGCTGGTCCGGCAGCTGAAGCGCCGCCGCACCCTCGTGATGGGCGGGATCCTGTTCGCCCTGCCGTTCGTGCTGCTCATCGCCTTCCAGGTGGGCGGCCCCGGCGAGAGCAACAACCGGGTCAACCTGATGGACACGGCCACCGTGTCCGGGGCGAACTTCGCCGCGGTGAACCTCTTCGCCTCCGCGGGCTTCCTGCTCGTCATCCCCGTCGCCCTGTTCTTCGGGGACACGGTCGCCTCGGAGGCCGGCTGGTCCTCCCTGCGCTATCTGCTCGCCGCCCCCGTGCCGCGGGCCCGGCTGCTGTGGTCCAAGCTCGTCGTCGCGATGTGCCTCAGCCTGGCCGCGATGGTGCTGCTGCCGCTGGTCGCGCTCGCCGTCGGCACGGCGGCCTACGGCTGGGGCCCGCTGGAACTCCCCACCGGCGGCGCGCTGTCCGCCGGCACCGCCGCCCAGCGCCAGGTGATCACGGTGGCGTACATCTTCGTCTTCCAACTGGTCACCGCCGCACTGGCGTTCTGGCTGTCCACCAAGACGGACGCCCCGCTGGGCGCGGTCGGCGGCGCGGTCGGACTCACCATCGTCGGCAACGTCCTGGACGAGGTGACGGCGCTCGGCGACTGGCGTGAGTTCCTGCCCGCGCACTGGCAGTACGCCTGGATGGACGCCGTCCAGCCGAAGCTGGAGTGGTCCGACATGATCCAGGGCACCTCCCTGTCGGTAACGTACGCGCTCGTGCTGTTCGCGCTGGCCTTCCGGGGTTTCGCGCGCAAGGACGTGGTGTCCTAGGTCAACGGAGGGTCACCTACCGGTCTCGACGACCCTCTCCCGTGCCCTCTTCGAGATCCATCCGCAACGCTCCGTCACGCACGTTCCGGGCCCCCGCCCCGTCACAGTCACAGTCACCGGCTTCAACAGGCCAAGGGGGCACGGACGATGGAGCGACACCGAACACGACGGCCGCGAGCCGCTCTGCTCGCGTTCATCGCGGCGGGCGGTCTGCTGCTCACCGGATGCGGCGCGGACGGCACGAGCGACAGCGGCGACAACGACCGGGCGAACGGAGCGACCGGCTTCCCCGCCCCCCGGTACAGCCGGGGCGGCGGCGAGCAGGACGGCGACAGCCCGGACCACGAGTCCCGTGAGGTCGCCCCCTCGCCCGACCACCTCTCCACCTTCGCCCTCGACGTCGACACCGCCTCCTACGGCTACGCCCGCCGCACCCTCGCCGACGGACAGCGGCCCGACCCCTCGACGATCCGCCCCGAGGAGTTCGTCAACAGCTTCCGCCAGGACTACGAACGCCCCGACGGCAACGGCTTCACGGTGACCGTCGACGGCGCCCGCACCGACGAGAAGGACTGGTCCCTGGTCCGCGTCGGCCTCGCCACCCGCCCCTCCGAGCAGCGCGGCGAACGCCCGCCCGCCGCCCTCACCTTCGTCATCGACATCTCCGGCTCCATGTCCGAACCCGGCCGCCTCGACCTCGCCCAGGAGTCCCTCGGCGTGATGACGGACCGGCTGCGCGACGACGACTCGGTCGCCCTGGTCACCTTCAGCGACCAGGCCGAGACCGTCCTGCCGATGACCCGCCTCGACGGCCACCGCGACGAGATCCACGATGCCATCGACGGCCTGGAGCCCACCTTCTCCACCAACCTCGGCGCGGGCGTGAAGACCGGCTACGCCACCGCCGTCGAGGGCCTGCGGGAGGGCGCCACCAACCGGGTCGTCCTGGTCTCCGACGCCCTCGCCAACGACGGCGACACCGACCCCGACTCCATCCTCGACCGCATCGACGGCGCCCGCCGCGAACACGGCATCACCCTCTTCGGCGTCGGCGTCGGCAGCGACTACGGCGACGCCCTGATGGAACGCCTCGCCGACAAGGGCGACGGCCACACCACCTACGTCTCCGACCCGGACGAGGCCCGCACGGTCTTCTGCGAGCAACTCCCGCGGAACATCGACCTCACCGCCCGCGACGCCAAGGCCCAGGTCGCCTTCGACCCGGAGACGGTCGCCGAGTTCCGCCTCGTCGGCTACGACAACCGCCGCGTCGCCGACGACGACTTCCGCGACGACCGCGTCGACGGCGGCGAGGTCGGCCCCGGCCACACCGTGACCGCCCTCTACGCCGTCCGCACCAGGTCGGGCGCCGACGGCCACCTCGCCACCGCGACCGTCCGCTGGCAGGACCCCGAGACCCGCACCCCGCACGAGGAGTCCGGCCAACTGGAGTCCGAGTCCCTCGACGACTCCGTCCGGAGCGCGAGCCCCCGCTTCCAGGTCACCGCGGTGGCCGCCCACTTCGCCGACGCCCTGCGCCGGGGCGACGACCGCTGGGACCCCTTGCCGGGTGCGGTGCCCCTGAGTGAACTGGCCGAACACGCAGACGACTTGGCGGACACCACCGAGGACAAGGCGGTGCGGGACCTCGCCGACACCATCCGCCGGGCCCGACACCTCGCCGACTAGGACCGACGCCGACGCCGGCCCCCGACCCGTCCGCCCGGGCGGGTGCTAGCCGCCGCACACGGACGGCAGCGCCCGCCTCAGCCCCTCCAGATGCAGGAGGTCCAGCTCATGCCCGTACGCGGACCGCGCGGCGGCGACGGACAGCCGCGGGAGGCAGGCAGCACCGGCCCGCACCCCCTGCGTCTCCCGCAGCGCGGCGAGCACCTGTGTGGTGATGCGGTCCAGCACCGGCCGGACCTCCTTCACCAGGTCCGGCCGCTCGGTGGGCCGCAGCCCGGGATGCGCGTCCCAGCGGGCGTACAGCCCGCGCTGCACCAGCTTGTTCGCCTCGATCTGGTCCCGGAACACCGCGCTCACCGCGTCGGGGTCCAGCCCGAGCCCGACCGCCCGGGCGGCCACGTCGTCCAGGATCTGCCGCTCGCGCACCGGATCGTCGATCGGCTGGTCGGTGCCGTACTTGGCGGCGGCCACCTTGTCGGCGACCAGCAGCCGCTCGGCGAACAGGTCGGTGAGCGCGGCGAGTCCGGGCGCGACGGCGGCTGACCGGACAGGTGCCGGGGCGGGCGCGGCGAGGGCCGGGGCGGCGCCGGTGAGGGTGACGGCCGCCGAGGCGCACACGGCGACGAGGACGGAACGAAGGCGTGGGGAGCGCACGGGTTTCCCTTCCGTGGGGGGTCGGTCGTCGAGCAACGTATCGGCCTCGCTCCCGCCGCCCGGCCCCGGGCCCCGACGGCCACCACCGCACCTCACCTTCCGCACAACTCCCGTTCGGCCGCCCTCGGATCGTTCGGGAAGCGGAACGCCGTGCGCTCCCACGCCCCGGCGATGTTCCGCAGAAAGCGCCCCGGTGTCAGCGGATCCCGGGTCGCGGCGCGCAGTTCGGCGAGCGCCCCGCAGCGCAGGGCACGCCGGGCCGCGTCGATCCGCGCCGGGTCGGTCCCGGCCGGCGGATCGGAGGGCAGCCCGCGGTCGGCGGCCAGCCAGGCGCGCGGCAGCCACTTGTCGTGCGCCACCCGCCCGCCCTCGATCCGCTCGGAGTGCGCGGCCAGCGGATAGGCCAGCCCGATCGGGTCGAGCGCGGCCCCCTCCAGCGGCACGACAGCCCCGTTGAGCCCGAGCACCACATAACTCCCGGTGACCGAGCGGGAGTTGGCGGCGGTACGCGGCCCGTTCCGGCCGAACAGCAGCGTCGGTGCCCCCGACCGCAGGGCCGCCCGTACGTCGTGCACATACCTCCGGTGGTGGGACGCCCCGGCGAAGTCGTGGTGCACCGGATGCGGGTCGGCGTTGCTCCGCACGTACACCCCGCGCTCGTCGGCGATCCCGGCCGGCCCGATGTGCCCCGCGTACGGCACCCGCAGCCACCCCGCGCACACCACCGCCCACACCCCCACCCCGACGGCCGCCCACACTCCCACCCGCGACACCGGCACCACGAACACCGGCAGCAGCATCAGCAGCAGCCCCGGCAACAGCATCCGCCCGTGCATGAAGTCCCCGCCGACCTTCACCACGTACACCCAGCACAGCAGCCCGGCGACGACGGGAGCGAGCACGGGCACCAGGGACCCGACCGCCGGCCGGCACCGCTCACGGCCGCCGCACAGCACCGCGGCGAGCACACACACCGCGGGCACCCACAGCAGATAGGGGGAGGCCAGATCCGCGAAGTAGCCGAAGCCGCGCCCCCACAGGCTCCGCGAGGCCTCCTTCGTCACGGCGGGCAGCGGCACCAGATGCCCGTAGTAGCCCGCCCGGAACACCTCGTACACGCCGGGCAGCGCACCCGCCGCCCCCACCCCCGCCAGCGTGCCCCGCCACGAGGGCCGCACGATCAGCCACTGCGCCCCCAGGAAGACGGCCGACACCAGCCCCAGATCGGGCCGCACCAACGGGCCGAGGCCGATTAGTACGGCGGTCGCCAGGGACCCGGGCCGGGCGGTCAACGCCAGCCACGCCCCCGCGATCCAGCAGGTCAGCAGCCCCGTCTCCAGCCCCGAGGTGGCGAAGTCCCATACGGGCGGCAGCCCCAGCAGCAGGAGCGAGCCCAGCGGCACGGCCGCCCGCCCGCCGTACAGCCGCAGCGCCCCGACCCCCGCGAGCGCGAACCCGACGCCGGTCAGCACCAGTCCGCCGTACACCGCGGCGGACGCCGGATCGACCCCCACCGCCCCGGCCGCCACCAGCAGCCACTGCCACAGCGTTCCCGTCGAGGACTCCACCCGCTCACCCGCGTTGAACACCGGCCCGTTCCCCGCGAGGACCTGCCGCACGGTCCGTACGTAGATGTAGGCGTCGTCCGACATCCACCGCCGCCGGAACCCGACGACCATCACGAGGACCGCGGGCAGCAGCCACACCACGGCCCGCGCCATCGAGGGCACGGAGTCGGGCGGCACCTCGGGTGGCGGGGAGGGCTGCTTCGGAAGCACGGGCGAAGGCATCGACGTCATGATCAAGTCATCGGCCCCGGCACAGCCGACCTTGACACCCTCAGTAAGTTGACTCATCAGTAGTAAAGGGCAGTTCGTACGGCAACACGTCAGCAGAGCCGCGACCGGGAGCTGAGCCGTCATGGGCGTACGCAAGGACCTGAAACGAGCGAAGCAGCGCACCGACCTGGCGGCCCGTGTCAGGGTCGAGACCAGCCAGGACGAGCACGGAGTGGTCCGCGAGGCCCGCACCCCCGCCCTCGCCCCGCCCGCCCCGACCGGCACCATCGCCGATCTCCCCTTCACCAACGCGGCCGAGGCCCCGGACGCCGTGGTCCTGCGGCGCCGGAGGCACGACGGCTGGCACCCGGTGACCGCCGCGGTCTTCGCCCGCGAAGTCACCGCCGTCGCCAAGGGGTTGACGGCCGCCGGCCTCGAACCGGGCGGTCGCGTCGCGGTGATGTCCCGCACCCGCTACGAGTGGACCGTCCTCGACTTCGCCATCTGGGCGGCCGGCGGCCAGACCGTCCCCGTCTACGCCACCTCCTCCGCCGACCAGGTGGAGTGGATCGTCCGCGACTCCGGCGCCCGCTTCGTGGTGACGGAGACCGCCGAGAACGCGGCGACGGTCACCACGGGCACGGCCCACCACCAGGACAGACCCCGCATCTGGCAGGTGGACGCGGGAGCCCTCGACGAACTCACCGCTCTCGGCCGCGACCTCTGCGACGACGACCTCACCAAACGCCGCGCCTCCCTCACCCCCGACACGGTCGCGACGATCTGCTACACCTCCGGCACCACCGGCCGCCCCAAGGGCTGCGTCCTCACCCACGCCAACCTGTACGCCGAGGCCGCCAACACCGTCGAGCTGCTGCACCCGATCTTCAAGGAGGTCACCCGCCAGACCGCCTCGACCCTCCTCTTCCTCCCGCTCGCCCACATCCTCGGCCGCACCCTCCAGATCGCCTGCCTGATGGCCCGCATCGAGATCGGCCACTGCCCGAGCATCAAGCCCGACGAACTCCGCCCGGCCTTCAAGGAGTTCCGCCCCACCTTCCTCGTCGGCGTTCCCTACCTCTTCGAGAAGATCCACGACACCGGCCGCGCCACCGCCGAGAAGATGGGCCGCGGCGCCTCCTTCGACCGCGCCGACCGCATCGGCGTCCGCTTCGGCGAGGCCTACCTGAACAGGTTCCTGGACCGCGGCAAGGGCCCCGGCCCCGGCCTCTACGCCGCCTGGGCCCTGTACGACCTGCTGGTCTACCGCCGGGTCCGCAAGGAGCTCGGCGGCCGCATGCGCTACGCCATCAGCGGCGGCTCCCCGCTCGACCGCAACCTCAACCTGTTCTTCTACGCCGCCGGAATCATCGTCTACGAGGGCTACGGCCTGACCGAGACCACGGCCGCCGCCACCATCGTCCCGCCCCTGAAACCCCGCCCCGGCACGGTCGGCCCCCCGGTCCCCGGCACCGCCGTCCGTATCGCCGACGACGGCGAGGTCCTGGTCAAGGGCGGGATCGTGTTCGGCGCCTACTGGAACAACCCGGCCGCCACGGACGCCGTCCTCACCGACGACTGGTTCGCCACCGGCGACCTCGGCTCCCTCGACGCGGACGGCTACCTCACGATCACCGGCCGCAAGAAGGACATCCTCGTCACCTCCGGCGGCAAGAACGTCTCCCCGGCCGTCCTGGAGGACCGCCTGCGCAGCCGCCCGCCCGTCGGCCAGTGCGTGGTCGTCGGCGACAACCGCCCCTTCGTCGCCGCCCTGATCACCCTCGACCCCGAGGCGGTCACCCACTGGCTGGCGGTCCGCAAACTACCGGCCGACACCCCGCTGTCGGACCTCGTCGGGGACCCCCGGATGCGCGCCGACGTCCAGAAGGCCGTGGACTACGCCAACGAGGCCGTCTCCCGCGCCGAGTCCATCCGCGCCTTCACCCTCGTCGAGGGCGAGTTCACCGAGGACAACGGCCTGCTCACGCCGTCCCTGAAGGTGAAGCGGCACGAGGTCCGGGCGGCGTACGGCGAGGAGATCGAGGCGCTGTACCGCAAGTGACGAGGGCCCCGGGCACGCACAACGGCGGGCCACCGGAAGACCGGTGACCCGCCGTGTGCAGCGGAGCGGAGGCTCAGCCGTTGCCGGCACCGTTGCCGGACAGGGCCGAGATGTCGTCCAGGATGTGCGACAGCGGCTCGTCGCCCTTGGCCTGGGTCGAGTTCTCGACACACTGCTGGTTCTGGGGGGCCGACAGGACGTTGATGTCCTGGACGGCGACCGGCACCAGGCCGACGAGGGAACCGGCGTTGACCTTCGCGGGCAGACCGACACAGGGCTTGTTCAGCGAACCCTGGACCAGCGACAGCTGCGGGCTCATGTCACCGAACGTGGCCGAGTTGCCGAACTCCTGCGAAGCGCCGTTGCCGCTGGCGGAAGTGGTGCCGTTGTCGTCACCGATGGCAAGCGCCGGGGTGACGGCCGCGGCAGAAACACCGGCGACGGAGGCGGCGATGGCCGCGGTGGCCCACAGCTTCTTCATGTTCATTCCCTTTCGAAAAGCGGACTCCGGGGAGGAGCTGCATGATCGAGAACGCGCCGACCCCCTCCGGGGTTGCGGGCTTTGCCCCGATTGGCGCAGCGCACTCCCTGACCGCCCGAGCGCCCCTGGGACGCTTCGGGCAGGACCTCTCACGGACAGGCGTAGGAGCTGCCGCGGACGGGCGCGGAGTTCGCCAGCCGCGGCGGGTCCAGGGGCTCGGGCGAGGTGCCCGCTCTGATCAGCGGACGGTCCGCGCGCAGCTTCCCGAACATCGCGTCGGCCTTGGCGCGGTCCCAGGCCAGCGTCGAACCGAGCTCCGGGTGCATCTCGTCGAACCCGGCGATCGGCACCGTCGCGAACTCGGTGTCCCTCGCCGGCACCCGGCTCAGCACGGACGCCAGCTCCACCAGCTCCCCGGCCCCGAAGCCCTGGGGCACCCGCCCCGAGCCGAGCAGGGTGCGCACCACGCGCGTGGCGGCCACCGGATCGGCGAGCAGCTCGCTAGCCCGCAGCCCCCGCAACGCTCCCACCAGGAACCGCTGTTGACGCTGGATCCGGCCCAGGTCGGCGCTGCGGTCGACCTTCCGGGAGCGCACGTACTGCAACGAGGGCCCGCCCGCGAGCCGGTGCGTGCCGGGCGCCAGGTCGAGCTTGGTGGCCTGGTCGCGCAGGGGGCGCGGGGTGCAGACCTCGACTCCGCCCACCTCGTTCACGGCGTCGATGAAACGCCGGAAGTCCAGCTGGAGATAGCGGTCGACGCGCACCCCGGTCATCGACTCGACGGTGCGCACGGCGAGGGGGGCGCCGCCCTCGGCGTACGCGCCGTTGATCTTCGAGGGGCGCGGCGGGCGCTCCCGGCCGGTGGACGCGTCGCGGTAGGGCGGGATCTCCGCGTACGAGTCGCGCGGCAGGCTCACGACACTGATCCGGTCACGGCGGGCCGACACATGGACCAGCATCAGGACGTCGGTGCAGCGGCAGGCGATCCCGCCGGCGTGGAACTCGCGCTTCTCCGCGGCGGAGATGGTGCTCCGGCCGTCCGTGCCCATCACCAGGATGTTCATGGCCCGCGGGGCGGGCGCGCGGACGGAAGGCGTGGGGGCGCCGCCGAGCAGGGCGGCGGCGGTGGCGGACACGATCAGGGAAGAAAGGCTTCTCTTCATCGTCACGCGACGCAACGTAAGCGAGCGGGCCGCCGATGTTCCGGCGGCCCGCTGGCGGGGGCTCAGAATCCAGCCCCTGGGCTCAGGAGCCCTTGCCGTACGACGGCTCAGTGGTTGGCGGCACCGTTGCCGGCCAGCACCGAGATGTCGTCCAGGATGTGCGACAGCGGCTCGTCGCCCTTGGCCTGCGTCGAGTTCTCGACACACTGCTGGTTCTGCGGCGCGGACAGGATCGGGATGTCCTGAACGGCGACCGGCACCACGCCGACGAGGGAACCGACGTTCGCCTTGGCGGGCAGGCCGATGCAGGGCTTGTTGAGGGAGCCCTGGATGAGCGCCATCTGCGGGCTCATGTTGCCGTACGTGGCCGAGTTGCCGAACGACTGCGAAGCACCGTTGCCGCTGGCGGACGTGGTGCCGTCGTCGTTGCCGATGGCCATGGCCGGCGAGGCTGCGCCGACGACGGAGACGGCGACCGCGGCGGTAGCCAGAACCTTCTTGATCACTTGATTAGTCCCTTTCTGGAGAAACCCCGTCCACCGGAGCGTCCTGGTCAACTGCCGCGGGCCCGCTTGGTTGCTGCCATTCACTCCGATGGCCCACAGATCGGTCCGTGAATTGCGCGCCGCGAACGGCCCGATCGGGTGAAGCGCCGGAACCTATCCCCGCGTCGCGGGTTGATGCGAGGGCAGGAACAGCGCGTCTTGCCGGGATGCGTCTTGCACGGGACGCCTCCTGCCCCAGGAAAGGAAAAGCGAAATGCTGAAGAAGGCAATGGCCACGGCGGCGGTAGCCGCGTCCGTCGTCGGTGTGTCGGCGGCGGCAGCCCCCCAGGCGCTTGCCATCGGCGACGACACCGGCACCACCTCCGCCAGCGGCAACGGTGCCCACGGCGAGTTCGGCAACCAGGTCACCAAGGGCAAGATGAGCCCGCAGGCCACCCTGGTCCAGGGCTCCGCGAACAAGCTCTGCGCCGGTGTCCCGGTCAAGGGCAACGTCGGTTCCCTCGTCGGCGTCCTCGTCCCGGTCGCCGTCCAGGACATCCCGGTCCTGTCGGCCCCGCAGAACCAGCAGTGCGCCACGAACTCCACGCAGGCCAAGGGCGACGAGCCGCTGGCGCACATCCTGAACGACATCTCGGCGCTGTCCGGCAACGGTGCGGCCAACGGCTGATCCGCCGATTTCCGAAAACCGCCCGGGTGGCCCCGCAATTTCCTGCGGAGGCCCACCTGGGCGGTTTCCGCATTTGTGTCAATTCTGTGAAGGCGTTCGAGTGAATTATGCGGCGGCATACGTTCCGTAGTTGCTTCTGATGTCTATCCCTCGTTTTACAGCCTGCAGGTCATGGTGCGAGCCGTTCCGACTGTGCTCGCTCGGTTTCGACCGTCACAGGGCATGACCGCAGAGAAGGGAAACCTCATGAAGAAGACCGCAGCTGTCGTCGCGGGCGCGATCATGGCCCTCGGCATGGCCGCCCCGGCCTTCGCCGACGCCGGTGCCGAGGGCGCCGCCATCGGTTCGCCGGGTGTCCTCTCGGGCAACGTGGTCCAGGTTCCGGTTCACGTTCCCGTCAACGTGTGCGGCAACACCGTGAACGTCATCGCTCTGCTGAACCCGGCGTTCGGCAACGAGTGCGTCAACGACTGACGACGTAACGCTTCAGCCACTCGGCTGTGACTGGGCCGGCCCTGGGACGTCCGCTTTCGTTCCGGGGCCGGCTTTTCCCACTTCTACAAGCAGGAAGACAAGTAGATTGCGACAGACCCTGAGTAGGGGAATGGTCGCGGCCGCCGCCGCGACGAGCATTCTGACCCTGTGTGGCGGCCCCGCGCTCGCCGACGTGGACGCGAGCGGGGCCGCCAAGGAATCAGCCGGCGCCGTGTCCGGCAACAGCGTGCAGGTTCCGGTCGACGTGCCGGTCAACGCCTGCGGCGACTCCGTGGACGTCGCCGCCGCGCTCAACCCGACCTTCGGCAACTCCTGTGCCAACGAGTCGGGTTCGCACAAGAACGGGCAGCGGGCCGTGGCCCACGGCTCCGGGTACGGCTCGGACCGCGGCGACGACGACATGCCGGGCTTCGACGAGTCCTGGTCCTACGGCGGCCACGGCGGCTACGGCGACGACGGTGGCTACGGCGACGAGGACTCCCCGGGCGGCTACGGGGACACGCCCCCGACCAAGCCGCCGCACACGCCCCCGACCAAGCCTCCGCACACCCCGCCGACCAAGCCTCCGACGACTCCGCCCACGTCTCCGCCGCACACCCCGCCGACCGGTCCGCCGTCGACGCCGCCGACGACGCCTCCGCACACGCCGCCGACGGGTCCGCCCACCACGCCGCCGACGTCTCCGCCGACGACGCCGCCGCACACCCCGCCGACCGGCCCGCCGACGACGCCGCCCACGGGTCCGCCGCACACGCCGCCGACCGGTCCGCCGTCGACGCCGCCGACGTCTCCTCCCACGGGTCCGCCGACGTCTCCGCCGACCACGCCGCCCACCACGCCCCCGACGACTCCGCCCACCACTCCTCCCACGCTGCCCGAGACCGGCAGTGAGAGTGTGCTGGCCGCGACAGGGCTCAGTGCCGCGCTGCTGGTCAGCGGGGTCGTGCTGTACCGACGAGGGCGAGCCGCCTCCCGCCGGTAGGGCGCAGATCGGGTGCCGGGCATGTACATGTGCCCGGCACCTCCGTGTGTCCGGCCGCGTCAGCCGCGTACCGCGTCCGGCTCGGGGCGGGCGGGTGAGGGGAGTGCCGGGCCGGGCGGCCCCGTCCGCAGCCGACGCCGTACGCCCCGTACCAACGTCTGGGCCGTATAGGTCGCCCCGTACACGAACCGCATCGACGGGCCGAAGCCGGAGGCGGTCAGGAGGCCGGACAGGAAGAGGCCGGGGTGGGACGACTCGAAGGCGCGGGTCGTCGCCGGGGAACCGTCGGGGGCGGTGGCCAGGGTGGCGCGCAGGTCCTCGCGGAGGAGTCCGAGCCGGTCGCGGCTCGCGGTGAAGCCCGTGGCGGCGATGACGTGTTCGGTCTCCAGGGAGTGCGGGCCGTGCGTGCGGCTCCGTACGTCGAGGCGTACCCCGCCGGCCACCGCACGCGCCGCCGTGACCTCGTGGCCCAGCAGGACCTCGACGGCCGGTTCCACCCGGTCCCGGACCCACCAGGCGCCGGCCGGTCCCAGTGCCGTCGCGGCGATGTGGGCCCGCCGCGCTGGAGGGAGACGGGGGAAGAGGCCGGGGTGTTCGGCGTAGAACCAGTTGCGCCAGCCGCAGCCGAGGCCGCCGAGCGGGGCGCGGGCCGACTGGAGCCGGGGGCGTCGCAGGGGCGGGGGCGTGTCGTTCCAGCCGAGGTGGTCGGCGCGGGCCAACACCCGGACGCGGGTGCCCTGTTCGGCGAGGAGCGCGGCCGTCTCCAGGGCCGCCTGGCCGCCGCCGACGACCGTGACGTCCCGGCCGCGGAAGGCGTCGAGGCCGGCGTGGTGGCTGCTGTGCGAGACGAGGGCCGGCGGCAGGGGGCGCAGCACGGCGGGGATCTCGACGAAGGGCAGGACACCCACGGCCAGGGCGACCGTACGGGCGGGGAAGACCTGACCGTCCTCGGTGACCGCCTCGAAGCCGCCGGGGACCGGGGCCACCCGGGTCACCGTGCGTTCGTCGACCTCGGGCACGGCGTTGCGGGCGAACCACAGGCCGTACGCGGCGAACAACTCCACCGGGATCGGCTCCCCGTGCCGGGCCGTCACACCCTGGCCCGCGCAGTACGCGTCGAGCCGCAGACGGCCTTGCGGATCCGACAGGTTGGACGCCCAGGGCTCCGACTTGAGAAACATGCCGCGCGGCATGTGGTCGCGCCAGGACGCCATGGGGCGGCCGAGGACCCGCAGTCGCAGCCCGGCCGACGCGGCGTGGGACGCGATGGACAGGCCGTAGGGGCCGGCGCCCACCACCAGCAGGTCGTCCATCAGCGGCTGTTCGCCTTCTCGTCGTCGGTCAGGTCCGGCAGGGCGGGGGAGGGGGACGGGACCGTCGGGTGGGCGAGGTCGTGCGGCTCCGTCCGGTGGCCGCCGCCGTCCCGGACCGGGCCCCGGGTGCGTTCCCGCAGGCGGCGGCTGACATGGCGGGTCCACAGGCTCCACATCGCGAGGCCCGGCGCCCGGTCGTCGGGGGCGTGCCAGGCCAGTTCGCGGCCTTCGGGTGCGGGGCGCAGGGCGGTGAGGGGCGCGTAGTTCTCGACGACGAAGGTGCGGCCGGGCCGCGGCGCGCCGTCCGGCAGCGGACGGTGGGTCAGGTCCAGGTGCAGGGCGCGTACGACGTCCAGGCCCGCGGTGTCGGTGAAGAGCCGGAACTGGGCGCCGGGGCGCGGGTTGAAGTCGAGCAGGTGATAGCGGCCGGTGCTGCCGCAGCGCCGGAAGTCGAGGTCGAAGATGCCGTGGTAGCCGAGTTCGGCGGTGAGGCGTTCGGCGAGGGCCTGCACCTGGGGGTTCGGCCTCCAGCGGCCCACGGCGGTCAGGCCGGCGCCGCGCGGCCAGGACTGTTCCTTGATGCCGGGGCCGCCGCCCCGCACCGCGCCCGTGCGGCCGGCGTAGCCGTGGAAGAACCAGTCGCGGTCGGGTCCCGGCGGCAGATACGCCTGGAGGAGGAGCCGGCTGCCGGCCTCCTCGGATCGCCGGTACAGCTCGCGCGCCTCCTGGGTGGAGGACACCAGGACCGTGCTGCGCAGTCCGCTGTCCGGGGGCAGCAGCCAGGGGCGGCTCCACTTCGCCACCACCGGAAGGCCCAGCCGCCAGGCCGCGGACGCGGCCCGGGCCGCGCTGTCGGGGGCCACCGTCTCCGGGTGCGGGACGTCGGCCGCCGCGCACAGGGTGGCCAGTTCCGCCTTGTCGGCGACGCGTTCGGCCAGCGCGCCCGGCTGGTGCGGCAGCAGGTAGGAGGGGGCCAGCTCGGCGCGCAGCCGGCCCACCGCGACCGCGCTCGCGTCGTCCATCGGGATGAGGACGGCGGGGCTCGCGATCCGGGCGGCCACCCGGCGCAGCGTCACCGCGATGTCGGCCGCGGTCGCGCCGGGCGGCGGCGGGGGATGCAACTGCCGTACGAAACGGGACGCGCGCACCGGGCTTCCGGCGCAGTCGGCGACCACGTGCACGTCCACGCCGGCCCGGCCGAGGGAGCGCACCGCGCCGAGCGTTCCGTGGTGAAAGGGATTCCGGTCGATCCGCAGCAGAACGGCGGGGACGCGGGTGTCGAAGAGCGACACGGGCATTTTCCTTCGGGTCGTTTCACTCGTGCGGGCGATCGCGGCACTCGAAAGCCGTAACCACGGTGGCGGAATTCATACTGATATGACTGAGTGTCAGTTAGTTGGTGCGAGAAATCTCTGGCACGAGAGTGGAGAAAGGAGCAGGCATGACCTCACAGCAGCGACGGGCCCGTTCCCGGCGACTGGCGTTCATCGCGGCGACAGTCGCCGCGTCGGCCGCCCTGGCGTCGGGTCCCGGTGTCGCCGCGGGGGTGGTGCGGGTCGCCGATCCTCCCGCTCCCGTACCCGTGGTCGACCCCGTCCCCGTCACCCCGGCGAACCCCGCCGAACCGGCCGTCGCCACGACGCCGACGGCCCCTCAGATCCCGGCCGCGGTCGAACCCGTGCCGCCCGCGAAGGTCGGCCCGGCCTTCGGCGCCTACCTCGACTACGGCCCCCGTGGCGTGGCCCGGATCGCCGAACTCAGCCACTGGCTGGGCAACGCCGACCTGCGCGTCGGTCACACCTATCTGCCCGGCGACCGCTGGAGCAACATCGAGGGCGCCCCCGGCTTCCTCGACGTGTGGGCGGACTGGCGGCTGGAACGCGACGACCGGATGCTCGTCCTCAACGTCCCCATGATGGAGCGCAACGAGGAGCGCGTCTCCGACGCCGAGGTCCGGATGCTGCTGCGGCAGGGTGTCGCCGGACGCTTCGACCAGCACTTCCGCAAGCTCGCCGAGCGCCTGGTCGAGCTGGAGGTGCCGGACACGGTCATCGTGCTCGGCTGGGAGATGAACGGCACGACCTACACGCACCGCTGCGGGCCCGACCCGGAGGCGTGGAAGAAGTACTGGAACAGAATCGTCACCACCATGCGGTCGGTGCCGGGGCAGAAATTCCGGTTCGACTTCACGCCGACGCGGGGCCGGGACGCCGTTCCCTGGACGCAGTGCTATCCGGGTGACGACACGGTCGACATCCTCGGGATGGATTCCTACGACCAGCCGTCCGGATTGACGTTCGACCAACAGATCAAGGAGCCCTACGGTCTCCAGGAACACGTGGACTTCGCCAAGGCCCACGGAAAGCCCATTTCGTATCCGGAATGGGGCCTGTTCCGCAATGGCGACAACTCCGAGTACATGCGGCGGATGCTCGCCTGGATGGACGAGCACAAGCCGCTGTACAACACACTGACCGACTACTGCCCGCACGGCGTCTGGCAGTGCGCGGACAACCCCAAGTCGTCCGAGGTCTACCGGTCGGTCCTCTCCGGCCGTACCGAGGAACCGACCCCGGAGCCGACCAAGCCGGTCGAGCCGACCAAGCCGGTCGAGCCCACCAAGCCGGTCGAGCCGCCCAAGCCGACCGTTCCGCCGGGGCCGGTGAACCCGCCGGGCTGCTCGCCGCTGGACCTGGGCGACTGGGTGGAGCACTGGCTCGGCGGGAAGCTGTGTCTGCGTTTCGACTGGTGGTCGCGCAGCCGGTAGGACGGGGAACGAGTGGCGGCAGGTTCGGTCAGGGCCTGCCGCCACCGTCACGCCCCTTCTGTTCCGGCTTCTCGTCCGGCTTGCGTTCCGACCGGGCTTTCCAGCCCAGCAGCAGTTCCTTGCCCCACCGCCGCGCGGCCACGTCGCACAGGACCGCCGCGAGCAGCGGGGCGGTGTGCCGCCGGGCGAGCAACAGGCGCTGGTTGAGGACCGGTTCGGGGCGCCAGTGCTGCTTGTACGGCTCGTTGCCGCGCAGCAGGCTCAGGGTGCCGCGCCCGCCCCCGCCGGTGTGCTCGGCGCACGCGTCGAGCAGCATCACCGCCACGTCCGCCTTGCGTTCCCGCAGGCACGGATGGGCGCCGTACAGATAGCCGCCCGCCAGCCGCCGCGACAGCAGCGTCAGGTCCACGGCCACCACGTCGTCCTCCAGCCGGAACTCGGTGACCACGGCGTCCCCGGAGCGCACCATCGGCCCGACCGAGCGCACGAGATGGTCGCGGAACCGTGGCCGCAGATGCTCGGACGTCACCTTGCGGCCCTGCCACTGCAGTTGGTGCAGTTCGATGAGCCGCCGCAGGGCCTTGTCCACCTCGTCCGGCGCCACGACATGACGTTCGACGCCGAGCGCGGTCAGCTTGCGCAGCTTGGCGCGCACCCGCTGCTGGGCCTTCGCCGAGGGGAGCCGGGCGACCAGGTCGTCCATCGGCAGGGCGGGCAGCTCCAGGCAGAGCGAGTCGCCGACCCGGCGCCGGGGCCCGCGCCAGTGGTCGTAGATCCGCTCGGCGGCGCCGCCGGGGCGCACCTCGCGCAGGTCGATCAGGGCGGTGCGGGCGGCGGTGGCGAGTCCCTCGGCGAGGGCGGTCACGGCCGCCTCGTCGCGCTCGTCGTCCAGCAGGACGTCCCCGTAGTCGGAGATCGCCCCGCCGAGCGGCACCAGCGAGGGGACCGGGCGGCCGACCCGCATCAGCGGAGCCGCGCCGACGAGCCGGTCCCCGTCCCGGACCAGCAGCAGCCGCAGCCGGCCGCGGCGGCCGTACGCCAGCCACCAGGAGTGCAGCCAGGCGTGGCTCTGGAACGGGGTCGCGGCGGCGCACCGGCGATACAACTCACCCCAGTCCTCGGCCAGTTCGGCGAAGGCGCGCTCGTCGGTGACGAGTTCCACCGTGTAGCTGGGGTTCACAGCTGGCCGTGGACGTCGGCGGCCGTGGCGGGCCCGGGCACGGAGGCCGGGCGGCCGGGTTCCTCGATGGCCCGGCGGGGGCGGACCAGCAGCGTCAGGCCGCCGAGCAGGCCGCCCGCGCTCGCGCCGACCAGTCCCGTCACCGTGGACGAGGCCGAGGACGGCGAGGTGGGCTTGGTGGCGCGGGCGAACTGCTGGAGTTTGACGTTGGTGGTGGCCTGCGTGTCGTTGGCGTGCCGGGTCAGCGCGCGGGAGACGGCGTTGGCCATGTCGGCGGCGAGGTCGGGACGCGCGGAGGTGGCCGTGATGGCGACCATCGGGGCGTCCGGCGAGGTCGCCGTCTGCACGCTGTTCCGCAGCGTCCGCACCGGCACCCCCGCCCACACCTGGGCGTCCCCGAGCACCGCGAGCTGCGTGGCGACCCGGCCGTACGCCGTGGCGAAGCCGAGCGCGGACGCCGGGTCGGACTTCTCGGTCGGGACGGCGACGACATAGCTGGTGGCCGTGTACACGGGCGGCTTGGCGAGGCCGTACACGCCGCCGAGCAGGCCGCCGGCGAGGGTGCCGGCCGCGATCACGGACCAGGCGGGGAGGGACTTGGCGCGGGCCAGGGCGGCGGAGGGGCGGCGTGGTCCGGTGAGGTTCTCGGTCATGAGGCGCTGACTCCCTGGGGTGACGGGGACGGTGGCGGGGGCACGGAAGAGGCGGTCACCGCGGCCGCGTAGACGTCCATGAGCTGGGCGGCGCTGCGGGTGATGCTGTAGTGGTGGGCGGCGTCGGGCGCGGTGCGCGGATGCGGGCCCCGGGCGCGGGCGTCCGCGACGGCCCGGGCGAAGGACTCGGGGCCGCCCTGGACGCGGTGTGCGGCGGACGCGCGGTCGGCGGGCAGGTCCTCGATCGCCGGGCAGGAGGCGTAGAGCACGGGCAGCCCGGCCGCCAGCGCCTCCACCGCCGCGAGGCCGAAGGCCTCCTCGGGGCAGGGCGAGGCGAGCACGTCCATCGCGGCGGTCAGCGAGGGCAGATCGGGCCCGGGCGAGCCGTCGGGGACGTAGGGGCGTTCGCCCGTGAACAGCACCCGGTCGGCCACACCCGCCTCGTGCGCGGTCCGGCGCAGGACGCTCTCCTCGGGGCCGCCGCCGACCAGCAACAGCCAGTGGTCGTCGGGCAGCGAGGCCAGGGCGTGGATCAGGACGTCGAACCGCTTGCCCGCGGCGAGGCGGCCGATGCCGCCGATCACATACGCCGTCTCCGGCAGTCCGAGCCGCTGCCGGGTGCGCAGACGCCTCGCCGGGTCGAAGCGGAAGCGGTCCAGGTCGATGCCGTTCGGGACGACCTCGATCCGGGGGCCCGGTACGCCCCAGCGTCTGAGGCGGGCGGCGACCGTGGGGGAGACGGCGACCGTGGCGCGGCCCAGGCGCTCGCTGGCCAGGTAGAGCCCGCGGACGCCCGCGGTCAGCTCCCGGCCCTCCATCTGCGAGTCGCCGAGGGAGTGTTCGGTGGCGACGATCGCGCGGACCCCGGCGAGCCGCGCGGCGAGCCGGCCGTAGACACAGGCCCGGTAGAGGTGGGTGTGCACCAGGTCGTAGCCGCCGCGGCGGATCAGCCGGACCAGGCGGGGCAGGGCGGCCAGGTCGCGGTTGCCGGCCATGCCGAGGTGGGTCACCCGCACCCCGTCGGCGACCAGCCCGTCGGCGACCGCGCCCGGGTTGGTGAGCGTCACGACGTCGCAGTCGACGGGCAGATGCCCGAGCAGCAGCCGCAGTTGCTGCTCGGCACCGCCCACCCCGAGACCGGTGATGACCTGCAGGGCCTTCACCTCAGACCCCCTCGACGGGGTGCCGGCGCAGACGGTGCAGCCGGTACTTCAGGAAGAGGCGTACGGCGGTGTCGTTCTGCCCGATGTGCAGGCGCGGCAGAGCGTGGCGGCCGGTGAACGGGCCGGGGTCGATGGCGCAGGCGTAGGCGTATCCGGCCTCGCGGACGGCGTCGACGGCGCGCTGGTCGATCGTGCCGTACGGGTAGCAGAAGCCGGTCACCGGCGCCCCGGTCAGCTCCTCCAGCGCGGCCCGGCTCTCGACGACCTCCGCCTTGAGCGTGACGTCGTCCGCCTTCGTCAGGTCGACGTGGGTCAGTCCGTGCGAGCCGATCTCGACGCCCTCGCCGGCCGCGTGCCGGATGCCGTCGGCGGTGAGGAGGGGCTTGCGCGGGCCCAGCGGATCCCAGGCGTTGTCGCCGCCGAGGCGGCCCGGCAGGACGAACAGGGTGGCGCCGCAGTCGTGGCGGCGGAGCACGGGCAGGGCGTGCTCGACGAAGTCGGCGTACCCGTCGTCGAAGGTGAGCCCGACCAGGCCCCGGCCCTCGCCGCGGGCCCGGGCGGCGAGCAGATCGGCCATCGAGACGCCCCGAAGGCCCCAGCCGCGGAGCCGGCGCAGCTGGCCGACCAGCCGCTGCGGGGTGACGGTGATGCGGTACGGGTCGTCGGAGCAGTCGCCCACGGAGTGGTACATGGCCACCCAGGGGACGGGCCCGGTGCGGGTGCTGCGGTCGGCGGAGTCAACGGTTGCGGCCATGCGGGAGCCTTCGTGTGACGGTACGGGTGAGGTGTCGTACGGAGTGGAGGGCGGGCGTGAAGCCCTGGGCGTCCAGCGCCCAGGCGAGCAGGGCGAACACGGCGGTCACCGTGGCGGTGCCGACGGCGAGACCGGGCACCGGGTCCTCGAAGCGGCTCGCCACGAACGCGCCCGCGATCGTCGCGACCAGAGCCGCCCGCACCGGCCGGCTCAGTTCGGCCAGCACCCGCCGGGTACGGATCGGGACACTGCGCGGACCCATGCCGGCCAGCAGCAGCACGGCCGTGACGGTGATGCCGGCCGCGTTGGCGGCGGCGATCCCGGTGACACCCCAGGGGCCCACCGCCCAGGCGCCGAACCAGGAGGTGACGATGATGCCGACGGTCATCGTGGCGACCGGGTACCAGGTGGGGCGGCCCGCCGAGAAGTACGAGCGGACCAGACAGCCGACCAGGGTCTGGCCGAGCAGTCCGAGCGCGTACACCCGCATCACGTTCGCCGTCGCCGCCGTGTCCTCGGCGGTGAACGCGCCCCGCTGGAAGAGGAGTTCGATCATCTGCGGGGCACAGGCGATCACCGTGCCCGCGCCGAGCAGCACCAGACAGGCGGCCAGTGCCAGGTCCCGCTCCACCCGGTCGCGGGCCCGCTCGATGTCACCGTCGGCCAGCGCCCGCGCGACCACCGGGAAGGTGACCGTGCACAGCATCAGCGACAGTGTCATCGGGATCTGCGCGACCTTCTGCGCGTAGTTCAGGTGCGAGATCGCCCCGGCCGGAAGGGTGGAGGCGAGGAACCGTTCGATGAGGACCTGGGACTGCCGGCACAGCGCGAAGAGCAGGACGGTGGAGACCAGCGCCAGCGTCACCGCCCGGTCCGGCGCCTCGACGACGGGCTCCTTCGCGACCGCCGCCTTCCGGCGGAACCGCCGCCACACCGACGGCAGTTGGACCGCCACCATCAGCCCGCCGCCCACCGCGACCCCGACCGCCGCCGACCGCACCCCCCACTGCCCGCCCAGCAGGAACATCGCCGTGATGATGCCGGTGTTGTACGCCACGTAGATCGCGGCCGGCGCCAGGAACCGCCGGTGCGCCCGCAGCAGGGCGCTGCAGTACCCGGCGAGCCCGAAGCCCAGCACGCAGAGCGCGGTGACGCGGGTGCAGTCGACGGCCAGGGACGGGTCGGGCAGGCCCGGTGCCAGGGCCTCGACCAGGTAGGGGGCGGTGCCGACGATCAGCGCGGACACGGCGACGAAGGCCAGCGCCAGCCGGGGGAGGGTGGACGCGACCAGCGAGCGGACGGGGTCGCCGGGGGCGCCCTGCGCACGCCGGGCCAACGCCAGGCTGAACGCCGGGATCAGCACGAAGGCCAGCCCGTCCTCGATGAGCAGGGTGGCCGCGAACTCCGGCACCGTCCACGCCACCAGGAACGCGTCCGTCTCGCTGCCGGCCCCGAAGAGCCGGGCCAGCGCCTGGTCGCGGACCAGCCCGAGCAGGGCCCCGGCGACGGAGAGGACCGCCGTGACGAGGGTGGCCTTGGCGAGGAACCCGCGGGAGACGGGGGCGAGTTCGGTGGGGTCCGCGGTGCGGGCCGGGGGGACGGTCGCGGCGGTGTCGGGGGTGGTCCGGGACGGCGTCACCCTCATCGCGCCGCGGCCTTCTCGGCGTACACCGGGACCGGTCGCCCGGCGGCGGCCTCGCGGGAGCCGCCGCCGGCCAGCGCCCACCACGCCACCAGTCCGAAGCACAACGCCGTCAGCACGGTGGAAGGGCCGCCGATGTCGGCGTACACGAAGTCGGTCAGCTGCCAGACCAACAGCCCGCAGGCGACGAGCCCGCAGTCCAGGCCCCGCCCGTCCTCCCGGACCCGGGCCAGCCGGCGCAGTCCGCACACCAGCAGCGCCAGCCAGCTCCCGGCCAGCGCGAGGAGCCCGATCAGGCCCTGTTCGGCGAGGATCAGCAGGTACATGTTGTGCGGGGAGAGCAGCGGCTGCACACGGAAGGCGGCGCCAGCGCCCTCGGTGTCGCTGCCCGAGGACAGCGCCAGCGAGGCGTGCGCGTCCCGGTGTTCCGGGAAGCCCTTCAACCCGACGCCCGCCAGGGGCTGTTCGCGCCACATGCCGATGGCCGCCGCCCACATCGTGTACCGGTCGGTCACGGACTGGTCGGGTGCGTCGGTGACCTGGGTGATGCTGGTGATCCGCTCCTGGAGCATCGCCGAACCGACGCCGAACCCGCCGACCAGGATCACCCCGGTCGCGGCCACCACCGCCCCGACCTTCAGGGCCCGGCGCGTCCCGGCCAGCATCAGCTGCACCGCGCACGTCACCGCCGTCGCGATCCACGCGCCCCGGCTGAAGGACAGCGCGAGCGGCAGCAGCAGGGCCAGTACGCACCCGGCGGCAACGGCCCGCTGCCGTACGGAGGTTCGCCCCAGCGCCAGCCCTACCGCGCACACCAGACCGAAGGACACCACCGTCGCCATGCCCATGACGTCCTGGGCGCCGAAGGTGCCGACGGCCCGGATCTCCTCGCCCTGGTACGAGGCACCGGTCCCGGTGGCGAACTGGTGCACGCCGATCGCCCCCTGCCACAGCGCGAGCCCCACGAACGACCAGGCCAGCAGCCGGAAGTCGGCCCGGCCGCGGATCAGCAGCAGGACGGCGGCCGGGACCAGCACGAAGACCTGGAGATAGCGGCCCATGCCGGTGAGCCCGGCGCCCGGCGAGGACGCCCCCATCGCGGCGACCGCGAGCCCGACCACGGGCAGGCCGAGCAGCACGCCGGCGGTACGGGACAGGGGGCGCCGCCGGTCCCGTACGAGACGGATCGCGCAGTACAGGACCACCAGCGCGGACAGCGCGTCGGCGGGGCCCGCGCCGCCCTCGCCGCCGGGCCCGAGCGGCAGCCCGAGCAGGGCGACCACGGCCAGCACGGGCAGGACGGGGCTCAGGCGGCGGAGCTGTGGAGGTGTCATGGGATCAGCTCCCCGTCGGGCGGACGAGCGCGACGGCGGTGCGCAGCAGGATGCAGATGTCCTGCCACAGCGACCAGTTGTCGATGTACGCGTTGTCGAAGCGGGCCCGGTCCTCGATGGAGGTGTCGCCGCGCAGCCCGTGGATCTGGGCGAGACCGGTGATGCCGGTCTGCATCCGGTGGCGGGCCGCGTAGCCGGGGTAGGTCCGGCTGAACTCGGCGACGAAGTAGGGGCGTTCGGGGCGCGGGCCGACCAGGCTCATGTCGCCCCGGCAGACGTTCCACAGCTGGAGCAGCTCGTCCAGTGAGGAGCGGCGCAGGAAGCGGCAGAACCACGGCATGCGGTGTTCGTTCGCCACGCTCCAGCGGGTCGCCGCCTCGTGCTCGTCGACCGGGCGGTGGGTGCGGAACTTCAGCAGCGTGAACGGCCTGCCGTCCCGGCCGACGCGCTCCTGCCGGAACACCACACCCGGTCCGGCGCTCAGCCGCAGCGCCACCGCGCACACCAGCAGCAGCGGGCTCACCAGCAGCAGCAGCGTCCCGGACACGGTCATGTCCAGCGCCCGCTTGCCGACGCCGCCGTGCCGCCGCGAACCCATCTCCAGCCGACGGCAGGAGAACCCGGCGAGCTGGTCCCGCATCCCGTACGACGGCGAGTCCGCGTCGACGTCCCACACCGCGCAGCCCGACTCGGCGAGCGCCCGCAGCAGCGGCCCCTGCTGGGACCGTACCGAGGGATGCACGACCAGGACGTCCCGGACGCCGTTCTGGATGAGGGCCCGCTCGACCTCCTGACCCGTCGTCAGCACCGGCAGCCCGTCGCCGCCGTCCGGCTGTTCGGCCACCACTCCCACCGGCCGTACCCCGCAGTGCGGATGCCGCAGGACGGCGGCGGCCACCCGCTGCGCGGTCGCCGCCGGGCCGATCACCAGGGCGGCGCGCGGCCGGGTCAGCCGTGTCGTGCGCCGCCGCCGGTGCACGAGAGCGCGGACCGCGCAGCCCGCCGCGCTCTGGATCAGGAAGCCCGCGGCGAGGGTGCGCGCGGAGAGCGCGTGCTGGGGCGCGTACGCCGCCACGAGCGCCGCCAGCGTCAGCCAGGCCATCGCGATCCGGGCGCAGACGGCGGGCAGTTCGTCGAGGACGCCCGGCACGGAGCGGGGCGTGTGCGGCCGCAGCAGCAGGGACGCGGCCACCAGCAGCGCGCCGAGCAGCGGCCGATGCTGGGTTCCGGTCAGTGCCAGGGCACCGAGCAGGGCGGCGACGCCGTCCGCGGCGAGCAGCGGCAGCGGGGAGGCCGGCCGGGCCGGGGGTCTGCGGGCCGGGAACCGGAAACCGGCGGTGATGCCGCGCGGCGGCATGACGGAGACGGGCGAGAATCCGAGATCCCGTGGCTGCCCGCCGGGCGAGGGGACGGTACTTTCCGCGGTCACGAGTGGATGGACTCCCTGTACTCGGTGGGCACGCGCAACGAGGCCCCCAGCAGTTCGCGGTACACGCCCGCCACCGCCTCGGCCGTACGCCGCGCGTCGTGCGTGGACAGGACGTGACGGCGCCCCAGATGGCCGAGCGACTCGCGCAGCAGCGGGTCGAGCAGCAGGTCCGTGACGGCCCCGGCCAGCCCGGCCGGGTTCTCCGCCGGGACGAGACAGTGCGGTGGGAGCCCCGGCGGCAGGCTCTCCCGGGCGCCGTCCACGTCGGTCAGCAGCACCGGTCGCCCGCACGCCATCGCCTCCAGCGGTGCGAGGGCCATGCCCTCCCAGCGCGACGGCAGGACGACCAGGTCGGCGGCCTGGTACCACGGAACGGTGTCGGTGACGGCCCCCGCGAACAGCACGGACGCCGGCGCGCGGGACCGCAGCCGGTCCAGGTCGGGCCCGTCACCGACCAGCACGAGCCGCGCGTGCGGCACCCGCGCCAGGACCGCCTCCCACGCCCGCAGCAGGACGTCCTGTCCCTTCTGCCGGCACAGCCGCCCCACACACGCCACGAGCGGCGCCGCGGGATCGACCTCGGGAAGCAGCGCCGCCCGTACGGTGTCGACGGCGGCCGGGTGGAAACGCTCGGGGTCGATGCCGTTGGGGATCACGCTCCACCGCCCGGCGACCCCGGCGCGCACCCCGGTCGCGCGCTCCGCCGCGCTCACACACACCACCCGGGAAGCCCAACGCGCCCCCCACCGCTCCCACCGCAACGCCAGCTCGGCGGTGGCCCCGCCGACCGCCTCGAACGACCAGGCGTGCGGCTGGAACACGGTCGGGATCCGCCCCCGCACGGCGAGCCGGCCGGCCAATCCGGCCTTCGCACTGTGGGCGTGCACCAGATCGGGTCGTACGTCGTCGATCAGGCGAGCGAGCCGGCGTACCTCCCGAACAAGTGTCGGACCCGGCGAGCGGGTCGCGTCCCAGTGCCGTACGTCGGCACCGAGCGCGCGCAGGGCGGGGGCGAGCGGACCCTCCGGGCAGCCGACCGTGACGTGCAGACCCGCCGTCAGCTGGGCCCGCACCAGGTCGGTCACCACCCGGGCGACCCCGCCGTCCACCGGCTGGGTGAGATGCAGGACCCGCGGCCGAGGGTCGGGGGCTGGCTGGTGCATGCGCGGTTTCCTCGCTCACGGACGGCGCTGGGACGGGCGGGAACGCGCCTACGTGCGGGCGTCTACGGCGACGAAGAGCACGCCGACCCATGCCGCGTCCTGCTGGGAAACGAGCCGGAAGGCCAGCTGGTCACCACCGGGCCGCAGCGCCTTTCCGAGTTCGAACACATCGGAGTCGTGGCCGAGGGCGTTCCGGTACGCCGGAACCCGCTCCGCCGGGGCCGTGCCGGGCTCGGAGATCGTCGAATCCAGTACGTCCGCAAGGGGGTTGGCGGACTCGCCGAGCGGGGTCGCGGTCGCGGCCCGCGCGGCGTCCGCGGTGCCCGACACGGTGAGGGAATCACCGGTACGGCCGCGGTCCCCGTCGTACGCGACCGGTCCGGCGCGGCCGGAGGCGTGCCGCGGTAAGCCGAGGCCGCGCAGCCTGATCTCCTGACCGGCCCGGGAGGAGCCGTAGGTGTTCGGGTCGCGGTCGACATCGACGTAGAACAGGTCGAAGCCGCCGCCCGGGCGCCGACGGGCAGGCCGAGCGTTCCGAGGGCAAGGACGCCCGCCACCGCACGGCGCAGCAACGGAGACCGGGAATTACGCATGACCGGCGTCGCCCTTTCGGGAAAAGAATGCGATGTGCTGGCTATAGGGGTGCGTCAAGAGGTCCGCAACTGTAGCCGCTATCAGTATTTATTCGATGAAACCCGACAAGTGTGTCGGAACGGTGAAGTCGGGCCTTCCGCGAGATCACCCCATTGGCGGCACAACCCGCGCGGGTGCCGCGCGTTGACACAGCGCCGGGCACCCCCGCCCGGAAGTTTGTTTCAACCCAAGGAGCACCTCTCCATGTCGCGTATCGCGAAGGGCCTGGCCCTGACCACCGTTGCGGCCGCCGCCGTTGCGGGCACCGCCGGTCTCGCCGTCGCCGACAGTGGCGCGCAGGGCGCTGCCGCCCACTCCCCGGGCGTGCTGTCGGGCAACGTGGTCCAGGTTCCGGTCCACGTTCCGGTCAACGTCTGCGGCAACACCGTCAACGTGATCGGTCTGCTGAACCCCGCGTTCGGCAACGAGTGCGTCAACGACTGACGTCGTCGCGCGAGCATTTCGCCGGCCGTCCTCCCGTGGCTCCACCACGGGGTGGCGGCCGGTTCGCGTTCTGTTCGGCTCGCCCGAATGGGGTTCGAACAGTTGCAGAGCGCGGAGGCCGCTTCCACGGTGGGTTCAAGATCCGAGCACATCGAAAGGACCACCCATGCGTGCTCTGCCCGCACGGCGTATCGCCTCCTCCGCCCTCTGTGCCACCCTCCTCCTCGGACTCGCCGCGCCCGCCGCGGTGGCGGTCGAGCGGGAGTCGGCCGGCGCGAGCGTCCAGGCGGCGTCCCGTGCACCCGTCCCCGGCGCGGACGGGCTCCTCGCCCAGGTCAAGGGTCTGGGTGACCTCGGTGGTGTGCTCACCCCCGTCACCGGCCTGCTCAACGCCGTACTCAAGGCGGACAACGGCCAGCTCTCCCCCGAGGAGGCCACCAAGCTCGGCGACGCCGTGAAGGACGCCATCGCCAAGGTCACCGCGGCGGCGCCCGCGGCACCCGCGGTCCCGGCGGTCCCCGCCGCTCCGGCAGTCCCCGCGGCTCCGGCGGTCCCGTCGACCAGCACCCTCCCGGCCCTGCCCACGCTGCCCGCGACGACGAGGAGCGGCGACTCCAAGGCGCCGGCCGCCGAGCTGCCCGCCGACCTCGTGGCCGACGCGCTCGCCGGGCTGCAGAAGGCGGTCGACACCCTGCTGAAGGCGGTCACCTCCGGGGACGTCGCCCAGGTGGTGCCGGCCGTCACCGGTGTCGTGACCGGTCTCGTCAACGTCGTCGCCGCCCTCCTGCTCGGCGGCGGGCTGCCCGCCCCGAGCCTGCCGGGGCTGCCGGCACTGCCGAGCCTGCCGAGTCTGCCGACGGGCGGGTTGCCGACGAGTTCGCTCCCCACCGGTTCGCTGCCCACGAGTTCCCTGCCGACGTCGGGATTGCTGCCCACGTCCTGAGTGGTCGCGCGGTGGGGCCGGTCTCCGACGGGGACCGGCCCCACCGCCATTTCCGGTGCGCTTTCCGGCACCCGCTCCGGAAAGCGCAATCTTTCAGGGATCTCATATGAGGATGAGAAACGCCGATGAGACACACTCTTCATTCGGGTGGGTTGCAGAAAGTTTCTGCTCAAAGGGTTTCCGGGCCGGTCGGGGCTCGTTAGGCACGGCGTCAGAATTCTCTCTGGTGACATGAGTTGCCGAAGAAAGGAACACGATGAAGTCCCTGAAGGCTGCCGCTGTAGTTGCCGGTTCCATGGTCCTCGCCGGTGCCGCCGCGCCCGCGTTCGCCCACAACGCCGCCGACGTCACGCCCACCAGCCTCACCGGCGCCGTGAACACCCTCACCTCGACTCCTCTCCAGCCCGGCGACGCGATGCCGCTGCAGCACCAGTCGAACGCGCTGGACTCCGAGAACAAGGACTCCGTGCTCAACACGGTCAAGGGTGCGACCACCACGCTGAACTCCAGCGGGCTTCTCGGCGGACTTCCGCTGCAGGGCTGACGTATTCGAGAGCGCCCGTCCCGAGCCCTCTTCCGGAGCCCTCGCCGAAGGGCCGGTTCCGTACCCCACGGAGTCGGCCCTTCGCGCTGTTCGAAAAACGTCCCTCGTTCGTGTGGACAGGACCTGGGCAATCGCCCGGTCGGGTGAGAACACGGTCGGCCGTATTCCGGTGCGTCGATAAGGTCGCGCGGTGACCTCAACCTCAAGCGAAACCCGCCCCTTCCGCGCGCCCGATCTGGGCACGCTCGTCGTGATGGCCTGGAGCGGTGAAGCCCCCGACGGCGACATGCCCTACCTCCTCGCCTACTCCCTCGGGGACGGCGCGAACGGCCCGGAGGCCTCCACGGCCGCCGTCGAAGCGCTGCTGGAGAACAACGGCCTGCCCGTCGGCGGCGACCTCGTCGACGGCAACGCCCGGCCCAGCCTGCCGGTCAGCCTGCTCGTCGAGTCCGGCACCGCCGTCGTCAACATGCCGGTCTTCAACGCCCAGTGCACCCCGCCCCCGGAGTGGCTCGCCGCCGTGGGCGAACGCGGCTTCGCCTACTTCGTGTTCACCACCCGCCCCTGGCCGGAGGCCGAGCCGGGCAAGCCGGTCGACCCGGAGGCGCTGGCCGCCTTCGCGGGCGCCGACGACACCCTGAACGCGGCGGCGCACGTCGTGCTGCCGGCCCGCGCCCTGCGCAGCCGATGACCGACGCCGCGGGACAGCGCACACGGGCGGCGACCGCCGGCTCCGGCCGGGGCCTCGCCCTGCTGCTGGTGATCACGGGGGCGGCCGGACTGCTGGCCTCCTGGGTCATCACCCTCGACAAGTTCAAGCTGCTGGAGGACCCGGACTTCACCCCGGGCTGCAGCCTGAACCCGGTGGTGTCCTGCGGCAGCGTGATGACGAGCGACCAGGCCGCGGCCTTCGGGTTCCCCAACCCGATGCTGGGCCTGGTCGCCTACGCCGTGGTGGTCTGCGTCGGTGTGAGCCTGCTGTCCGCCGTGGCCTTCCCGCGCTGGTACTGGCTGGTCTTCGCCGCCGGCTGTCTGTTCGGGATCGGGTTCGTGACCTGGCTGCAGTTCGAGTCGCTGTACCGGATCAACGCCCTGTGCCTGTGGTGCTGCCTGGCGTGGGTCGCCACGATCCTCATGTTCTGGTACGTCACCGCACACGCCGTACGGCACGCGTTCCTGCCCGCGCCACGACGGCTGCGGGCCTTCCTCGACGAATTCGCCTGGGTGCCGCCGCTGTCGCACGTCGGGATCGTCGCCATGCTGATCCTGACGCGATGGTGGGACTTCTGGACGAGCTGACTGCCGTAGGTCGTACTACTGCGGCAGTCGGGGGAATCTTGCGCTGGTCGCCGCCCCAGGATCGTTACGCGGTACGGGCATTGAGATCGCCGCATCCCGAACCCGAACCCCGAACATCCTGAAAGGGACCGTACCTGACATGAAGTCGACCACCCGAGGAACCCTTGCCGCCGTCATCGCGGGCGTCGCGGCCGCGGTGGGGGCCACCGCCACCCCCGCCGCGGCGGTGGACACGGTCCCCGTGCCGGTGCCGCTGGAGGGCGTCGAGCACTCCCTCAACATGGAACTGCCCAAGCTCGGCGGGGAACTCCCGCTGCTGACGCCGGGCGCGCCCGAGGGACCGCAGTACGTCGAGGGGCGCCTCATCCCGGAGCGGGTCATCCCGCAGCTGCCGATCAGCGGCGCGCTGCCCGGCGCGGGCCTGCGTACACCGGTGCCGCACATCCTCGGGGACGACTTCGACCACGTCGGCGTCGAGGCGCCCGCCTCCGACCTGCGCACGCTGGCGCCGGGCCTGACCCTCGACGCCCCGCTGACCGCCCCGAACCCCGACAACTTCGGCCTGCCGGAGCCCAAGCTGCCCCAGGTGGGCGTGCTCGCGCCGGTCCTGCAGGCGGTGCCGGGCGCCGACCTGGGCGCGGGGCCCGGCCTGTAGGCCGTACGACCGTACTCCGGAGGGGCCCGGGACCGCTTACCGCGGACCGGGCCCCTCGGCTGTCCGGGCCCGGATGTTCATCTCTTGGGCCCCTGGACGGTGACCGGTCGGGCCGCCGGGCGGTTAGCCGGTGCACAGAGCCGAACCGGACGAGGAGCAGACCATGGTCGTGAGCGCAGGCGGAGTGCCGGTGGGTGCGGAACCCTCAGCGACGAGCCCGGCGAGAGGCGGTCCCGTGCGCGGGAGCCGACGGGACCTGTTGCGCGGGCTGCTCGCCCCGGCCGTCGCGCTGGCCCTCACTCCGCTGGTGGCGGCCTCCCGGCCGCTGCGCGCGGACGATCCGCCCGCGGATATCGCCTTCGACGAGACCTACCGGGGCCGTCACATCCAAGGCGTCAGGACCGCCGCGACCGCCGCGGGACGCACCTTCGACGACGGCAGCTGGCACGTCACCGTGGACGGCCGCCCGCTGCACCTGATGCGCCGCGCCGACGGCACCTGGCTGAGCATGGTCGACCACTACCGGTCCTACGCCACCCCGCTGGAGGCCGCCCGTGCGGCCGTCGACGAGCTGGGACCGGGGCAGCGGCTGCGCGCGCCGGGGACGATCGGGGGCCAAGAACGAGAAGGGGACATGGGGGGACACCATGGTGTACACGCGTAAGGACGTCAGCACGCTGACCGCCGCCGAGAAGCGGCGGTTCGTGAAGGCGATGCTGGAGGTCAAACGGCGGGGCGAGTACGACGAGTTCGTGCGAATGCACATCGAGTACTACGTGGCCGACGGCGAGGGCGGACTGCGGTCGGCCCACATGACCCCGTCGTTCCTGCCCTGGCACCGGCGGTTCCTGCTGGAACTGGAGAAGGCGCTGCGCCGGGTGGACCCGTCGGTGAGCATGCCGTACTGGGACTGGACCAAGGACCGTACGAAGTCCTCCGCGCCCTGGACCAAGGACCTGCTCGGCGGCGACGGGCGGCGCTCGGACCGGCAGGTGACGACCGGGCCGTTCGCCTACAAGGGCGGCAACTGGACCCTCAAGGAGGGCGTCACCGACGCCGAGTTCCTCACCCGGGACCTCGGGCGGGCCGCCGACCCCATCGAGCTGCCGACCCGGAGCGAGCTGGAGTGGGCCCTGAAGGACCCGGTCTACGACGCCTCGCCCTGGGACTCGACGGTCACCAAGGGGTTCCGCAACAAGCTGGAGGGCTGGGGCACCGGACGCGGCAGCGCCGCCTGGCGCAACCACAACCGGGTGCACCGCTGGGTCGGCGGGGCCATGGTCGGCGGTGCGTCCGTCAACGACCCCGTCTTCTGGATGCACCACGCCTTCGTCGACCTGTGCTGGTCGCGCTGGCAGGCCCGGCACCGCGAACACCGCTACCTGCCGGCCAAGCCGCCCGGCCCGGGCAACGCCCAGCGCGGACGGATCCTCGCCCGGCACGAGAAGCTGCCGCCGTGGGGCGTGACACCGGATCAGCTGGAGGACCACGGCCGGATCTATCGGTACGCGTGACCCGGTACGCGGGAGCCGCACGCGTGGGCCGTACGCGTGACGCCTCGGGGCGACAGGGGGGGTGAGGCGGGGTCCGATCCGGGCCGACCCCGGTTCCGATCTGGTTCCGCCCCGGCTGTGATCTGGTTCTGATCCGCTCCTGATCCGCTCCTGATCCGTTTGTGACCAGGACGTGCGAGAGCCCCGGCGCTCGGAGATGCCGGGGCTCTCGCGGGTGTCCGTGAGGACGGATCAGCCGCCGTAGCCGTAGCCACCGTGGCCCGGGCCGGGGTGGCCGGGCTTGCTGTCGTCGACGTTGGCGCACTGGTTGCCGAACGCCGGGTTCAGCAGACCGATCACGCTGACGGTGTTGCCGCACACGTTGACCGGGATGTGGACCGGCACCTGGACGACGTTGCCCGACAGGACGCCGGGGGAGCCGACGGCCTTGCCCTGGGCGCCCGCGTCCGCCATGGCCAGGCCGGCGCCGCTGATGACCACGGCACCGGTGCCGAGCGCCACACAGGCTGCCTTCGCGATGCGAGACATCACGTTCTCCTTCTGACTCGATGAGTGCGGCAGCAGGACGTGCCGCCACACTTCCCCTTCAACGCCGCCGCCCACGGCTGGTAACGGCGCGGGCGGCGCGGATCACCCTTTTTGAACAAGGGAGCGGTTCGAGGAGGGGCACGGGGGCGGGGTGAAAATGGCTTGGGCGGGGACAGGAGCGGTCACTAGCCTCCCGGCATGGAATCCGACCAGCTGTCCCTGATCCGTCTGTTCGCCGAGGAGAGCCGGGTGCGCGCCTTCGCGGCGGTGGCCCTGGGAGCGGGCACCCCGGCGGAGGTGGCCCGGGCGGCCGGCCTGTCCGCGAAGGAGACGGCCCTCGCGCTGCTGAGGCTGCGGGACCAGGGCGCCTTGACGGCGGGCGACGACGGCGAACTGGGCGTGGCGTACGACAGGTTCAGGGAACAGGCGCGGGCCGCCGGGCAGCCGGAGCGGGTGCGGGAGATCCCCTCCGGCGGGGACGAGCGGACCGACATGATCCTGCGGACCTTCGTGCGGGACGGCCGGCTGCTGCGGCTGCCCGCGCAGTGGACCCGCAAGAAGCTGGTGCTGCGGTACATCGCCGACCAGACCTTCGAGCCGGGCGTCGCGTATCCGGAGCGGACCGTCAACGAGAAGCTGCGCGCCTGGTGCGGCGAGGACGGGGACGTGGACCATGTGACGCTCCGGCGCTGCCTGGTGGACCTGCACCAGCTGCACCGGAGCGCGGGGATCTACCGGCGGCCCGCCCCGGTGGACGGGGCGGACGTGGCGGACGGTGTCCCGGGGACGTCGGGGCAGGCGTCGTAGGGACGTGCCGGACGGTGTCCCCGGGACGCCGGGGCAGAGGTCGTAGAGACGTCATGGCGGGCGCAGTACGGACCTCACGGCAGGCGTCGTACGGAGGTCACGGCAGACGTCGTACCGGTGATCCCGCGAGGTAGGCGCGGATGTTCTCGACCGCCTGGCCGTAGTACGTCTCGTAGTTGGCGCGGGAGACATAGCCGAGGTGCGGGGTGGCGAGGAGGCGGGGGGCCGTGCGCAGCGGGTCGTCGGCGGGGAGGGGTTCGGTGTCGAAGACGTCGACTCCGGCGCCGGCGATCCGGCCCTCGGCCAGGGCGGCGAGCAGCGCGTCCTGGTCGACGATCGCGGCGCGCGAGGTGTTGACCAGGTAGGCGGTCGGCTTGAGCAGGGCGAGTTCGGCGGGGCCGAGCAGGCCGCGGGTGCGGTCGCCGAGCGCGAGGTGGACCGAGACGAAGTCGCTGTCGGCGAGGAGGTCGTGGAGGGAGGGGGCGAGTTCCGCTCCCACCTCGTCGGCGCGCTCCTTGGTGAGGTTCTGGCTCCATGCGCCCACCCGCATGCCGAAGGCGAGGCCGATCCCCGCCACCCGGCTGCCGATCTTCCCGAGGCCCAGCAGTCCGAGGCGGCGGCCGTGCAGGTCGGCGCCGACCGTCTGCTGCCAGGGGCCGCCGGAGCGCAGCGCGTTGTTCTCCCCGACGATCCCGCGGGCGAGGCCGAGCAGCAGGGCCCAGGTGAGTTCCACGGGCGGGGCGGAGGAACTGGCCGTGCCGCAGACGGTGACGCCGTGCGCCTCGGCGGCGGCGTAGTCGATGACCGTGTTGCGCATGCCGGAGGCGACGATCAGTTTCAGCCGAGGTAGCCGGGCGATCAGGGAGGCCGGGAAGGGCACGCGTTCGCGCAGGGTGACCACGATGTCGACGTCGGCGAGGGCCGCGGCGAGGGAGTCCTCGTCGGGGAAGTGCGTGTCGTAGGAGACGACATCGACCTCGCCGGCCAGTGGTGACCAGTCGGCGACCTCGGTCGCCACCCGCTGGAAGTCGTCGAGCACGGCACAGCGCAGTGGCACGTCAGTTCCTTTCCCGGAGAGCCTTGTTGCCTTCTCCCCACGGCCGGAACAGCAAAAACGCCCTCCCGGAGGGAGGGCGGAGACTTGCGCCCCCGGCAGGACTCGAACCTGCGGCCAAGCGCTTAGAAGGCAACGTGACTAGCCAAGACTCTAACCTGCGGAAACGTGCTCTGACTACCCCTCAACACCCCATCAGGCACCTTGCGTAGGAATCCCTAGTGAAGGTGCCTACTTGATTCGCTGGTGTTGTGGGCGAGGGTGCTGGACACGACAGAGCCCCGGTTTCCATTGGTTGGGTTTCCGGGGCTCTTCTTGCTGCCTAGAGCTACATGGGCTTACTGCGCTCCCAAGACCTTGACGTCACATGTCCAACCGGCCGTGTCTCCTGCCTGTCGGCCATGGACGGTAAACGTGATGGTCTTGCCAGGAGCGATGGAGTCTGTAGTCATCCTGACTCCGTCCGCCTGTCTCCCCGTGACGTCGAACCAATAGAGCTGAATCACGTAGGCCGTGGGGTCGGGGAGGCTATTGGTTGCCTTGACCTCCATAGAAGTTCCCTGGTCAACGCCACAGTGCGAGACCTTGACCGGCTCGCTCTGCTGCGCCTCACTACTGCTCTCGTCTGCGGACGCAGCACATGCGGTTACCGCAAGGGCAGTTACGAGAGCACCCCCTGCTAAGAGCGGGAGCGTCTTCCTGGTCCTCATTTCCGGACCCCCTACCTTTACCGTTCGACTTCCAGAATGGCCTACCCCGGTCTTTCGAGTGCGTAGACCTCTACGGGCTATGGGCAGTAGCCGTTCACAGCCACATAGCGGATACGTCCCTCTTGTCTAGCTCAGGGTCCTTCTCCCAGGGAGAGGGAGCGTCTTTGTGAGGTCGCCACCCTCTAGGAATTTCACCCCCTGATGGTCCTCCCCGCTGCTCCCACGTGAACCAACGGCGATAGCACCTCTGTAGCCATGCTTCAGCACCGGCACGGCTATTCCATTCGAGAGGCAGGAGCGATGACGGATCTTCGCTGTCAGGGAGTGTGCAGTAGCCCCACATTTCTAAGTCGAGAATGACCCAACGCTTGTGGTCTGGGGTCATCGTGGGCACGTAGCGACTGGGCATGTCTCACGGTTATCGAGCCATTACAGCGACCCGCGACGACTGACAAGGCGTCAGAGGGGCGTCCACTGGGGCGTCAAACCGGTGTCATTGTCGGCGTCAGAGGTCTACCGTTGATCGCATGACGACAGCCAAGCCAGTACCGAACAGCCAGCTCAGGGCGGTGCGTATGGGTCTGCTCATGAGCCAGGACGATCTAGCCCGTGCCATCCGTGACGCCGGGCAGACAGCAGGGGAGCCCAACGACGCCAGTAAGCGGCTCGTACAGCGCTGGGAGGCCGGAACGACCACAGCTCCCCGCCCGGTCTATGCAAGGGCTCTGGAGAGGGTTACAGGGCTTCCCATTGAGGCTCTGGGGTTCGCCCTCCCTGTGCCGATGGCAAGCGTTGCCGACGACGGCCACGGGGGGCATGACCTGGAGCCGTCGTCGGCAACGGCTCCCACGTCCACCACACAAACGGCTCAGACGGCCACCAGGACGCCGAACGGGAACTACTCGGGTATCTGGCTCAGCCGGTATGAGTTCTTCTCCTCTGGACGTGACGAGACGTTCACGGGGCTTCACTACGTCGTGCTCTTGCAGCACGGGAACAAGCTCACGGTTCGCTCTCTGCCGGATGCATCCCTGAATCCGAACTCTCCTCTCACCATGGATCTCACCGTTGACGGGAACGTCGTCACGGGGACGTGGGTGGAGGAGACGGCAACTGAGGGGTACTACGCGGGAGCGCGGTATCACGGTGCCGTACAGATGCTCATTGAGCCGACCGGTAGGCGCATGGTCGGTAAGTGGCTCGGGTTCGGCAAGGAGTTCGACGTGAACACGGGCCCCTGGATACTGGAGTTCAAGGACGCATCAACCAACAAGGCAGCACTGGAGAAGTGGAACGTCCGGCCGGAAGCCTGAAGGCCCAGCACAACCTAGAGAGCCCCTGGATACGGGATGTCCAGGGGTTTCTTCATGTCGAACCGCAGATGTTCCTCAAGTTAGGGTCCAAGGGGTGTGCTGGTGGGCATCCTTGGCCCATGTCGCTTCCAGTCATCGCGATCATCGTTGCATCTGTCAGTGCTCTCTTCACGGGAGCCAACATGCTTTTCTCTGCCTTGACCTATCGCAGGGTGAGGCCGCGCGTTCAGATGAAGGTCCAGTGGACTCTGGTGGGTCCAGACTCCACACGCAGAGCGCTAGAGGGTGTTGGGCAATGGGGCTTCGTCATGCATCTGAAGAACGTGAGTCCCACTGCGGCCAAGGTGAAGGGGCTTCAGTTGGTTACGCGCTACCCGCAGAGACCGAGACGGTGGGACGACCCGTTGCGATCCGACAAACAGAAGTTCATGGACCTGATCCTTGAAGTGCCCATCCCGCTGGAGAACGGCAAAGGGATGATGGTGGAACGGGACAAAGAGCTTCCTGCATTCGGCGGACTGCAATGGAATATTTTGGACGACTGGGTGACCATCCCTAGTACCCTTTGGGAATACCTGACCTTCCAAATCACGCTCACCAACGGGGACGTAGTCAGGGGCGAGTGGTACCACCGTGGACGGCTACGACGCTTCGCCGAAGAGATGCAAAAGATCTTCCCCGAGAAGCAAAACGGCTTCCCGATGCTGACAGCTTCAGAGGAAGACTGACGTTATGGCTGCTGACTGGTGGGCCCGAGGTATTGCCCTCGGTGCCGGACTCGCAACGACGCTCAACATGGCTATATCGTTTGCTACATATCGTCGGGGTCGACCACGTGTCAGCATAGAGCTTGAAAGCGTCGACCCTGGAAATCCCCGCAACGGCATGACCAAGGGGACAGTTATCTTCACTGTGCGATTGGTCAACAATAGTGGGAACACATCCGTAGATGTGGAAGATCTGCGGTTCCTAGTCAAGTTCCGAGGGCATAGTGTGCGGTATGTAAACGAGAAGACAGGCTTTAGTAAACTTACGCTCGAACCCTATGCAGGGAAGCCAGTCACACGGTCTCTTCAGTTGACGGAAATTCAAGCCACCGTGGCAACAGTGTCGTACGTGCAACTAGTCGCCAGCCTCAGTAGTGGGAAGCGGACATGGAGTAAGAAGATAAGGCCCAGAAATATACCGGGCCTGCTGTAGTTCAAGCAGGACGAGTGTGATGCCTTAACGGGCTACGTGGAACTCGGGATCAGGAAGTAAATAAGCGCTCGGTTGCCCTGTCGGAGCCGGGCGCTTCTCTGTGTCCGTAAGCGGAAGCTTCGCGTTCTGTTTGTCAGTAGTAGGTGAGATGATGGAAGTACCTCAAAAGAAGGGAGGTAGACAACATCAACAATCCACAACGTAAGCCAGCGAGGAAGTTGAAGGCGGGTGACCATCTGAGGCTCTGGAACGGCAAGACAGTAGAGATTCTGTCCATCGAACCAGGGACGAACCAGTCAGGAACCAAGTGCTTGATTCTATCGCTCTACAAGATGTCAAAGATGGTAGTGAAAACTCATCGTACGATGACGATGCACTATCCAAAGTAGTAACTAGTCAAGAGAAGTGCCGGTATCTCCGAACTCGGAGGTATCGGCCTCTTTCGTTTAGGGGGTCAACAGTAGTAACTCCTTCTAGTCGAGATACCTACGGAAACCGGGTGTCCTAGCTGGAATTCCTTATGAATTCGCATTCAGTAGCCTTATTCAATTATGAAAGAAAGGTAATTCTGTACCCCGAGCCGGCTGAGGTATTCCATATTGAATTGAATAGGCTTGGGTAATAAGAAAGGTCAGAGAGTGAATATCCCTGGTCTTTCCCGTGGGTATTCGGCGCTCCCCTTATGCTGTTCCTCTCTGACGCTGCGTTTCGTCAAGGCCCTGTGTGCGCCTCTGGGGCTCTTCCGCAGCCTCCCCGTACAGCGTGGCCAGCGAGGCTCTGAAGTCCTCTGTACGTGCCTGCACAACGTCTTGCTTGGCCCTACGGCTAGCCGCTTGCGTAGAGGCTTGCTTGGCCAAGCGGTCAAGGTGTTCAAGACTCTTGTTCCGAGGTGCGGGTACTCGATCAATTCTCTTCTTAGGAGTAAAGGAGTAACCACGCTTCTTAGTCACACCAGAGGAGGGAGACGCGTTAGCGTCGACTACGTCAACCAGAGGAGAGATATCAATCTCTTCTACTTCCTTACCTACTTCACCAGGGATAACCAAAGGATCTGCCAGAGGAGACTTAGTCTCTTCCAAGGCTTTTCCCTGGCCTTCCTTAGTTACTCTCTGGTAATTTGCTAGTTCTGTCTGGTTGATATCTGTCTCTTTAATGATCTGTCTGGTTAGAGGGTCACCCGTGACCTTATCGATAGGGTCACCAATGGCCTTATGCATAGGGTCACCAGTGACCTTATGAACACTCACCATAGGGTCAGAAGTCATAAGGTCACCAGTGACCTTATGGGTTACCCCTTCTGTGGCAGGGGTGTTCTTGCGCTTGGTCGAACGCTTACCCGTGGATAGCTCCTGGTCTACCGTGCTAAGTCTTGGCGTGTACTCCTTGGTGAGAGCGTTGTACTCGGCAGGAATGGCAATCCAGTACTTATTGGAGGTGGCCGTACGGTTCATGACGACCAGCCATCCTGTGTTCTCAAGTTCCTTGGTCCAACGCTTGATGGAAGAGTCAGAGGTCTTGAGCTTGTGGGCTAGGTAGTCACGAGTCGAGTAAGCCTCTCTGTCGTGTCCGGCTAGCTTGTTGATATACATCCATAGTGCGTATGCCTGGAGACTGATGTGTCCAGCCTCTACGTCTTTCCAGATGGCATCTGAGTACATCTCGAAAGATCCGTCTGGATACATGCCTGTAACGGTCGGATTCTCCAATACGTGGATCTTGCGGTCTGTGAAATCGGTTCTGTCTGTCATTTCTGATATCCTTGAAGTAGTTCTGAACAACTGAGCCCGTTGGCTCCTTTGTTGTAGATAGTGAATGTATCTGGACGGTTGACGTCCGAAGGTTTCAATTGCGGCAATCTCCCGCTTGGGTTTGGGTTCGATTGCTAGTTCTGGTTCATGATCCGGTGTACTGCATAGTTCTTTCGCGCATTCCTCCTCCGAAGCCCCGCTGTTTCACTACGAAACAGCGGGGCTTTGTCGTTTTCGTGTGTAGCTCTTGCCCTTAATGCACTTCCAGACTGTAGAGAGTGCTTCTATTTTCGGGTTTGAAGAGAACTCCCTTGGGGTTTCCCCAAGAACTCGAAGACGGTTCCGGCATTCTGCCTGCATTGCCCAGTTCTTCGAGAATGGCATCATAGTCATCAGTGAATTCTTTGCAGAACTCTTCCTTTGGCATGATCTCCCCGGTTCGTTCCAGCTCAGAATAGACGGCTTGCGCCGGAAAGCTCAGTTCACTCGGGTCTTTCATCCGTTCCCCTATCCGCCCATGTAATGGAGGTTTGTGTCTCGTGCTCCCATGAATCCGATAGATGACGTCACCTCATGAAGTACACCCATTCCCTTTAGCTCTTCCAGTACGTTGCGGAACTCACCAGGCGCAGCATTGGGGAAGTGCTCGGCAAACTGTCTCTCTACCTCACTGGTCTTTGCTGGGGTTGGTCTCTCGTATGCGTCGTATGCCTTGACGATTTCAATGACGGCCGGACCGCTCTGTGTCAGCACGGCTTCTCTGCGCTGACGCTCTCGGTGCACCTGAACCATGCGCTGTTGTTCCGCATCCATGGCTTCCTGCTTGGCTCTCTTCTCAGCTTGGTACTGAGGGTCAAGAGCGCGCTGCCAAAAGCTCTTTTCCTGTGCTCCGAAGTTGAATGCGCTGGGGTTGGTCATAGTTTCGTTCCTCTGCTAGATGGTTTGGTAGTCGTGCGGTTTTACGGTTCTGTCAACACTCAGACGTCCTGTGTCTTCAAGTTCGAAGACGGCAGTCTGTAGGGTCTCGATTCTTTTCACGTTGATGATCCTCGTGAGTTCTGGCTGAGTGAATCTTGTACGCCCTTTCTCTGTCTGGCTCTTCAGCCAGAGCAGCAGAACCGTTGCGTTGAGGCTCAACTCTTCGTCTTGTACAAGACTCACCAGCGTCTCGATTGTTTCCGGCATGTCTTCCTTTCTCTCCTATGCGACTAGCTTTCTCTCTGGGCGCGCCAGTAGCTCTCTCAAGCACAGTCGTACCGCTTATATCAATACTGGGACGACGGAACGCAGCGTTCTTCCCTCGGATGTGATCCATCCGGCTTGAATAAGCTCAAATTCGTACGCATCCGGCTGTGGAATAATTGCGAAAATTCCGCATACTGTCTCGGCGGAAATATCTGCCACGCTGTAATGGCACAGCCATAGGCACTTCGCAGCCAAGCTAAGGTCTGTATCCCAGACCGGCAGATCTTCGATTCTGGTCTTTCTCATACTGCTCATTGCTCATCCTCTGGTTCGGTCCAACATCTGAACCTCCCCTCTGACTCCATTATCTCCTACTCAGTCGGAGAAGTAGTAATGAGTAGACCCCCCGAATCGGACAATTCGGAGGGTCGAGTTACTGCTGTAGTTGGGTATGTGGCGAGAATCACACAGTGCGTCCGGATGCTATTCCCTGACCGAAGCTTGCCGTACGGCTCTCCGGGGCGGGGAAAGCCTCACGAATGGCCTCGCCGATGTTTGCTGCGCCTTCCTCGCTGCGTGCTGCCGTTTCGTCGCCCATACGCTCGATGGCGTCAAGGTCGTGTGGCGCTCCTGGTCCGATATCCATGTCTTCTCTCCTCTGTGTCGTGTGTTCTGGCTCCTTCCCCTCATGTCCAATTGTCCCAGCTCCGGCGACTGCATGAGAAAACCCCCAGACGCTGTCTGGGGGCTCGCTCTGTGCTCTTCCGTCAGTACCGGTCTCCCAGTCGCTTAGCCGCCTTCACCGCCCGACTGGTGGCCATGTCTGCCGCATACCTGCGGAGCATGGTGGGGTCTTTCCAGCCCTGAATGGTCATGACGTCCTCGCCGCTCATTCCCGCAGTCAGCATGTCGTCTGTTGCCGTGTGCCGGAACTGGTGGGGGTGGCAACTCTCGTACCCGGCATCCTTGGCCCTGCGGTTCAGCATCCGGTAGAGACCGGAGTAGGTGAGGCGAGACCTGTTCCGAGTGCCGAGCCAAAGATCCTGACCCTTGCTCAGTTTGTGGGCTTCCCTCGCCCTGATGTACCGGGTCAGAGCGACGACCGTACGCGGCTGAAGGGGGATGACCCTGCCCTCTCCCGTGCTCCGTGCATCCTTCAGGGGAACCACCTGTGCCAACCCCTGTTCAAGGTCCAGGGAGTCCAGGCGGAGAGTCAGCAACTCCTCTGCCCTGAGCCCTTCAGTGAGAACGCGCACGATTGCGTGATCCCTGACCTTCTCGAACTCCCTGACTCGGGGGTGTCCGTTCCCTGTCGCCTTCAACAGGTCGGTGACGAAGTCGGCAGAGAGGGTCTGGGGCTTGCCTGCCTTGGGCGGTGCGTACCTTTGAAGCTTCTTGTCCCGGTACGGGTTGGGGACATCGTGCTCCTCTTCCAGCCAAGTGAAGAAGGGGCGCAGGTTGCGCTGAACGGTGTTGGTTCCGCCCTGTTCGTGCTCCTGGAAGTAGGCACGAAAGAAGCGGTTCAGAGTGGCTGTGTCGACTGAGGTGAAGTCCTCTTCGAACCCCTGTGCCGTCATCCACTGGTCCAGCGCACGGACCGCCTTGCAGTACGCCGTGACGGTCTTCTCCTGGTACGGCCGACCATGCTTGTTGTTGGTCGCCCGGAGGTGCGTGGCGTAGTCCTGAGTCGTAGCCTGCTTGATCTCTGACGTGTCGGGGTCCTGAGGGATCGCTCGGAGGGTGGTGGCCCTGCCGGTTCCCTGAGATGCCCTGAGAGGTGACTTCTTCGCCTGTGCCGACACGGGGTGACTCCCTGGTGTCCGGGCTAGGCAAGGTGCAGTCCGCTAGGCGCCTTACCTAACCAAGTCTGGTAGGTAAGTCACGCGGCTTTCGATGATCCTTCTGACCCATAAGCCCAGTTCAGAGAGGATGTGGCGCCCCCGGCAGGACTCGAACCTGCGGCCAAGCGCTTAGAAGGCGCCTGCTCTATCCACTGAGCTACGGGGGCCGGGTGTGGTGGCCTCTGTCGTGGGTGCCCGGGTGTGGGCCGTTCCGTGACGTTGCCGGGGACAAGGATAGGGCTCCCGCGTCCTTGCCCCTGCTGCTTCACCTCCGTGGCTCGATGTGGAGGTTCGGTGAAGCGGTCCTGATAATCGCAGGCAGGTACGAATCGTGCATCGCTTTTGGCGTCTCGCGCCTCGGGTGTTGTGCACTCGTTATGCCTGGACTGTGCCTCCGTCCCAGTCGTCCCTTCCGTCCCCTTGTGTTCTGTCGGCGCGCAGACATGCTCATATGCTTCAGAATTCCCCTAAAATTGGGCATTCTTCGCATGTGGTGACCTTGGACGTACGGCCTCAGCTGCTCGACGCACTCTCCGCCCTGCGCGACCGTGTCGCCGCCGCACGCTTCCCGCTGCCCCTGGCGGGGGCGCCACGCGCGCGTGCCAACCGCGACGAACTCCTCGCCCAGCTCGACGACTATCTGGTGCCCCGCCTGAGAGAGCCCGAAGCGCCTCTGCTGGCCGTGGTGGGCGGATCCACCGGCGCCGGCAAGTCGACGCTGGTCAACTCCCTGGTGGGCAGACGGGTCAGCGAGGCGGGCGTACTGCGGCCGACCACGCGGACCCCGGTGCTGGTGTGCCACCCGGAGGACCATCACTGGTTCAGCGGCATGCGCGTGCTGCCCGACCTCACGCGCGTGTGGGTGCCCCAACAGGACCAGGCGGACGAACTTCTGCTGCCCGGCGAGAACCCCCTGCGCGTCCTGCGCATCGAGACCGCCGACACCCTCCCACCGGGCCTCGCCCTCCTCGACGCTCCCGACGTCGACTCCCTGGTCGCCGACAACCGCGTCCTCGCCTCCGAACTCATCTGCGCCGCCGACATCTGGGTCATGGTCACCACGGCGGCCCGGTACGCCGACGCGGTGCCCTGGCATCTGCTGCGCACCGCCAAGGAGTACAACGCGACACTCGTCACCGTGCTCGACCGGGTACCGCACCAGGTCGTCTCCGAGGTCTCGCGGCAGTACGGCGCACTGCTCACCAAGGCCGGACTCGGCGACGTACCCCGCTTCACCGTGCCCGAACTGCCCGAGTCCGCCTGGGGCGGCGGGCTCCTGCCGGCCACCGCCGTCGCGTCGCTGCGGAACTGGCTCCTCCAGCAGGCGCAGGACCCGGCGACCCGGCAGCACGCGCTGGCCCGAACCGCGTACGGCGTCCTCGACTCGCTCAAGGCCCGGATGCCCGAGCTGGCGAGCGCCGCCGCCGCCCAGTACTCGGCCGCGCTCCGGCTCACCGCCGCCGTCGACGGGGCGTACGACAGCGAGCACGCGCGCGTACGGGGTCGTCTGCAGGCCGGTGCCGTGCTCGCCGGGGACGCCCTGAAGCGCTGGCGGGCCTTCCCGCTCGACTGCAGCGCCGAGGAACTCCTCGACGCCCTGGTGGAGAGTCTCGGCGCGCTCCTGCTGTGTTCCGTCGCCGCCGCCGACGAACGCGTCGACGAGGCCTGGCGGCGCGAACCGGCCGCCGACGCCCCGGAGCTGACCGACCGCGGCCCGACCCCCGAGAGCGCCGAGCACCGCATCGGACTGGCGGTACGGCGCTGGCGGCGGGAGCTGGAGGAGTACGCCGAGGAGGAGGTCCGCGACCTCGACCGCAGCGTCGCGCCCGACCCCGAGATGATCGCCGTCCTCGTTGCCACCGCACTGCTGGGCGGACGCCGGGCGCGATCGGCCGGTGAGGGGCTCGCCGAGCGGATCGGCGCGCACGGCGCGCTGCGGCTGCGCGACCGCGGCGGACGGCTGCTCACCGACCACCTCGACCGGATCATGCACACCGAACGCGAGCGTCGTCTCGCCCCCCTCGACGCCCTCGATGTCCACCCCGAACCGCAGGCCGAACTCATCGCCGCGCTGTCCGTACTGCAGAAGGAGAGGTGACCGGTGACCGCCGTCACAGACCAGGACCACACGGAGCACGCGGACGAGATGGGCGACGCGAGGGAGGCGGGCGAGGTGCGTGAGGTGAGCGATGTGGGTGTCGTGGATGTCGTGGAGGACGCCGGCCGTCAGGGCGAGCCGCCCGTGAGCCCGGCCTCTGACGTGTCCCCCGGCACGGTCCCTGAGGAGGGCGCACCCGAGAACGACTCGCCTGAAGAGGGCGATGCGGAGAGCGACTCCGAGGGGGGCCGGGCCACGGAGGACGAACCCGTCGGTGAAGCGGCCTCCCAGGAAGCGGAGAGGGCGCAGGACTCCGAGGAGTCGGCGCGGGCCTCCGGCGGCCGGCACGCGCGCGTGAAGGACGACGACTCCTCCAGCCGCGCGGGCGGCGCGTCCGGGCGTACGGACCCCGACAGTGCCTGGGACGACGGGCTGATCGCGCGGAGGGTCACCGAGGAGACCACCGCGCGGCCCGCCCCTGTCGTGGAGACCCGGCCGGCCGGTCCGCAGGTCGTGACCCGGCTCGCCTACGACGGACAGCTGCGGTCGCGGCTGGACGCGCTGCGCGAGCTGGTGGGGCTCTCCCGCACCCGGCTCGACAGCAGGACACTCGCCGAGGCAGGCCGGGTCCTCGACGAGGCGGCCGCGCGCAGGCGGCTGTCCGGGCAGCACACCGTCGTCGCCATCGCGGGCGCGACCGGCAGCGGAAAGTCGCAGCTGTTCAACGCGCTCGCCGGAGTGACCATCTCGGAGACCGGCGTACGCCGGCCCACCACCGCCGCGCCCATCGCGTGCAGTTGGAGCGACGGGGCGGCCAGTCTCATCGACCGGCTCGGCATTCCGGGACGGCTGCGGCGGCGCCCGGTGCAGAGCGCCGAGGCGGAGGCGCAGTTGCGCGGGCTCGTCCTGGTCGACCTGCCCGACCACGACTCGGCCGCCGTCCAGCACCGCGAACAGGTGGACCGTGTGCTGGCGCTCGTCGACGCGGTCATCTGGGTCGTCGACCCGGAGAAGTACGCCGACGCCATCCTCCACGAGCGCTATCTGCGGCCGATGGCCGGGCACGCCGAGGTCATGTTCGTCGTCCTCAACCAGATCGACCGGCTGCCCGGAGAGGCCGCCGAGCAGGTCCTCGACGACCTGCGGCGGCTGCTCGACGAGGACGGGATCGCGCTCGGCGAGTACGGCGAACCCGGCGCGACCGTCCTCGCGCTGTCCGCGCTCACCGGGGACGGCCTCGGTGAACTGCGCGAGTCACTCGGCCAGTTCGTGGCGGAACGCGGGGCCGCGGCGCGGCGTATCGCGGCCGACGTGGACGCCGCCGGATGGGGGCTGCGGCCCGTCTACGCGACCGGACGGCGGACCGGGCTCAGCGAGGACGCCCGCGACGACTTCGCCGCCCGGCTCGCGGAGGCGGTGGGCGCCACCGCGGCGGGCGAGGCGGCCGAGCGCGCGTGGCTGCGCAACGCCAACCGGGCCTGCGGAACGCCCTGGCTGCGGCTGTGGCGCTGGTACCAGGACCGGTTCGAACCGACCACGGGGCGGCTGCCGTTGCGTTCCCAGGCCGACGAGGAGGCCACGGCCCGTCAGCGGGTCGAGCAGGCCGTACGGACGCTGGCCGAACGGGCGTCGGCCGGGCTGCCCGCGCCCTGGGGGCAGGCGGTGCGCGAGGCCGCCGTACGGGGTGCGCAGGGGCTGCCCGAGGCGCTGGACGAGCTGACGGCACGGGCGGGACTGCCGCCGGGGCGACCGCCGCGACCGGGCTGGTGGCCCGCGGCCGTCTTCGCCCAGGCGTCCATGACGATCCTTCAGATCGTCGGCGGTCTGTGGCTGTTGGGGCAGATCATCGGGTTCATGTCGCCGAACCTGGGCGTGCCGGTCCTGCTGATGGTGGCCGGCATCATCGGCGGCCCGCTGGTCGAGTGGAGCTGCCGGCTGGCGGCGCGGGGGCCGGCCCGTCGGTACGGCCTGGAGGCCGAGCGGCGCCTGCGTGAGGCGTCCGCCGGGTGCGGGCGGGCCCGGGTACTGGATCCGGTGGCGGCGGAGCTGTTGCGGTACCGGGAGGTTCGGGAGCAGTACGGGCGGGTGATGGGGGTGGGCGCGGGGAGGTGACGGGAGGAGGGGGTGGTCGCGGGGGCTGGGCGAGGGGGAGGGAGCCTGGCCGGGGAGGGGATCGGTGGGAGTGGGGGAGGGGGCGGAGGCTTGGCGGGAAGGGAACTCGGGGAAGGGCGTGGCCAGGGTGGGATCCCTCGTTCGGGTGGCGGAGTTGTCCACAGCCGGGCGGTGATCCACAGGGCTCAGCGGGCTCGGCCCGGCGGAGGCAGTCTGGTTCTGCGGCGACCGCGTACGGATCGCGGTCGCCGCGGCAGACGCAGCCGTACGGGACGGGCCCGTACGCGTATCCGCTCGGCGTGAGTGTGCCGGGCGACGGGAGGGGTTCGAGATGAACGAGACGGTCATCTGCGCGGTGGGCAACGTGGCGACGCAGCCGGTGTTCCGGGAGCTGGCGTCGGGAGCGTCGGTGCGCTTCCGGCTGGCGGCGACCTCGCGGTACTGGGATCGGGAGAAGAACACCTGGACGGACGGCCACACCAACTTCTTCACGGTATGGGCCAACCGGCAGCTCGCGACCAACGCGATGGCGTCGCTCAACGTGGGCGATCCCGTCGTAGTACAGGGCAGGCTGAAGGTTCGTCAGGACGTACGCGAGGGACAGAACTGGACGTCGGCCGACATCGACGCGGTGTCCATCGGCCACGATCTCGCGCGCGGCACCTCGGCGTTCCGGCGCGCGCCCCGGCCGGAGACGGGAGCGGTCGGTGCCCCGGGGCAACCCGAGCCCAACTGGGAGACACCGCCCGCGGAGCCGGACTCCGAACGACAGCCGGAACCGGCTGCGGTGACCTGACGTCAGTCACCGGTCGGAGGCGACAGGGGCGACGAAGACGTCGGGATGTCGGAGGTGTCGGACGTCGGCCGAACTGCGGCTTATCGGTGAATGCGCACCGAACGAACCGGGGTGGATTTGTCGATAAGCCCTGTTCAGGCGCGGTGTCGGCGATAACGATTCCGAGTCGGATCGGTTGACCGAGAGCATCCCAGGGAAGCGCGGTGCGCCAGGTACCTAGGATGCCGGACATAGCTCTCGGGGTTTCTGTTTCTGCTGGTGGGACCACACCCCCACGTCAACGGGTCCTGCTCGAAGGGGAATTCTGTGTTTTCTTCGCTCTCTGCACCGTCGGTGCGCAGGCGAGGCGCGGCCCGCCTCGTCGCCGCCACGTTGGTGTCCGGACTCGTCGCCGCCGGTGTGCTCACCGGTGCCGGCACGGCGTCCGCCGACGAGACGGCGCAGAGACAGGGCGGGGCGACCGCCACCATAGGTGGCCTCAAGACGTACGGCGACGCCGTCATACACGACGACGCCGGGGACCTCACGGTGTCGGCGGGCCTGTTCGAGATGTCCGTCGAGGGCGGCGGCACCCTGCAGACCTACTGCGTCGACCTGCACAACCCCACGCAGCGGGACGCCAAGTACCACGAGACTCCCTGGACCGGCACCTCGCTCGGCGCCAACAACGACGCCGGCAAGATCCGTTGGATCCTGCAGAACTCCTATCCGCAGGTGAACGATCTCGCCGCGCTCGCGGCGGCGGCAGGGGTGGGTGGCAGTGGCCTCACCGAGGAGGACGCGGCGGCCGGCACCCAGGTCGCCATCTGGCGCTACTCGGACCACGCGGACGTCGACGCCGTCGACCCGCAGGCCGAGAAGCTCGCGGACTACCTGCAGAAGAGCGCCCGCGGCGTGGCCGAGCCCACCGCGTCCCTGACGCTCGACCCGTCCGCGGTCTCCGGCCACCCCGGCGAACTGCTCGGCCCGGTCACGGTGCACACCAACGCGGCCGGCGCGACGGTGACGCCTCCGGTGGACGCCGCCACCAGCGGGGTACGGATCGTCGGCAAGGACGGCAAGGACATCACGACCGCGAAGAACGGCGATCAGCTGTTCATCGACGTGCCCGAGGACGCGGCGGACGGCTCGGCCGAGCTGACCGTGCAGGCGTCCACCACCGTGCCGGTCGGCCGGGCCTTCGCCTCCGAGAGCCGCAGCCAGACGCAGATCCTGGCCGGTTCCAGCGAGTCGACGGTCTCCGCGGCGGCGAGCGCGACCTGGGCGAAGGAGGGCGCGATACCCGCGCTGTCCGCGGCGAAGAACTGCGCCGAGAGCGGCCTCGACATCACCGCGGCCAACGTCGGCGACGAGGTGTTCACCTTCGAGCTCATGGGCACCGAGCACAGCATCCCGGCGGGCGAGTCCCGGACGGTGACGATCCCGCTCCAGGAAGACCAGTCGTACGACTTCGCGATCACGGGCCCGGGCGGTTTCGAGCAGCGCTTCACCGGCGTCCTCGACTGCCGGACCCAGGGCAGCGCCACCAGCGGTGACGCGGCGCAGACCCTGAGCGAGCCGAACCCGGCGACGGTGGGCGCCGCCACGACGGACGTGAACCTCGCCGAGACCGGCAGCTCCAACGCGACCCCGATGATCGCGGGCACGGCCATCGCCCTGGTGGTGATCGGCGGCGCGGCGCTGGTGCTGGTGGGCCGGAAGAAGACACCGACGCAGGGCTAGGGCCGGTTGGCGAAGTGCTGGTCATGGCCACTGGTTGAGGGTTACGACCAGCATGGTCGCCCGTAGCCGTAGCCGTAGCAGATGGCGGCGAGCCTGTCGCTCCTCGGTCGTCGTGGAGCACCGCCGCTCGTGACGGCACCGACGGTGACGGCGCTGCTGCTGACCGCTCGGCGGATGTCGCCTGGGGGCGGATCTGGTTCTCGCCGCCGCCGACGACGTAGATACGGGTTGGCTCCGGGAACGAGCTGTTCTGCTCCGCGCCGGTCCACCGACTGTCCCGAAGGAAGACGGGCCCGACCGGTGTGACGTGGGGAGAGCCGTCCGGGCGGGCGGTGTGCGGCCAGGTGTTCCTGTCGCGGGCCGGGCGGCTCAGGCGGTCTAGGACCGCAGCCCTGGGCGGGGGCACGGGATCGGCCATGCCCGCGTCATGTCGCGCGCCGGAACCCGGCAGCGACGGGCGGTGACGGTCCGGCTACCGGTACGGCCGGTGAACGCCCAGGTCGAGGGCCCTGGGCCGAACGGGTTTCCCCCGGGGGGTGGCAGTCAGGCAAGATGGGGTGTATCTGCCCACTGCCAGTTTCAAGCTGCCGGACGGTTTCTCTTGGCTGAGTACATCTACACCATGCGCAAGACGCGCAAAGCGCACGGCGACAAGGTGATCCTTGACGACGTGACGCTGAGCTTCCTGCCCGGCGCGAAGATCGGTGTGGTCGGTCCTAACGGTGCCGGTAAGTCCACCGTTCTCAAGATCATGGCCGGGCTGGAGCAGCCGTCCAACGGCGATGCCTTCCTGTCGCCCGGATACTCCGTCGGGATGCTGCTCCAGGAGCCGCCGCTCGACGAGTCCAAGACCGTGCTGGAGAACGTGCAGGACGGCGCCGCCGAGCTCATGGGCAAGCTCAAGCGCTTCAACGAGGTCGCCGAGCTGATGGCGACCGACTACTCCGACGCGCTGATGGAGGAGATGGGCAAGCTCCAGGACGACCTGGACCACTCCAACGCGTGGGACCTGGACACGCAGCTGGAGCAGGCCATGGACGCCCTGGGCTGCCCGCCCGGCGACTGGCCCGTCACCAACCTCTCCGGTGGTGAGCGCCGTCGCGTCGCGCTCTGCAAGCTGCTGCTCGAAGCCCCCGACCTGCTGCTCCTCGACGAGCCCACCAACCACCTGGACGCCGAGTCCGTGCAGTGGCTGGAGCAGCACCTCGCGAAGTACGCCGGCACCGTCGTGGCCGTCACTCACGACCGGTACTTCCTGGACAACGTCGCCGAGTGGATCCTCGAACTGGACCGCGGTCGCGCCCACCCGTACGAGGGCAACTACTCCACGTACCTGGAGAAGAAGCAGACCCGTCTCAAGGTCGAGGGCCAGAAGGACGCCAAGCGCGCCAAGCGGCTCAAGGAAGAGCTCGACTGGGTGCGGTCCAACGCCAAGGGCCGGCAGGCCAAGTCCAAGGCGCGACTGTCCCGTTACGAGGAGATGGCCGCCGAGGCGGACAAGATGCGGAAGCTGGACTTCGAGGAGATCCAGATCCCGCCGGGCCCGCGGCTCGGCAGCATCGTCGTCGAGGTCAACAACCTCTCCAAGGCCTTCGGCGACAAGGTCCTCATCGACGATCTGAGCTTCACGCTGCCGCGCAACGGCATCGTCGGGGTCATCGGGCCGAACGGCGCCGGCAAGACCACCCTCTTCAAGATGATCCAGGGCCTGGAGACGCCGGACTCCGGTTCGATCAAGGTCGGCGACACGGTCAAGATCTCGTACGTCGACCAGAGCCGCGAGAACATCGACCCGAAGAAGAGCCTCTGGGCGGTGGTGAGCGACGAGCTCGACTACATCAACGTCGGGCAGGTCGAGATGCCCTCCCGCGCCTACGTCTCCGCCTTCGGGTTCAAGGGACCGGACCAGCAGAAGCCGGCCGGCGTGCTCTCCGGCGGTGAGCGCAACCGCCTCAACCTCGCGCTCACCCTCAAGCAGGGCGGCAACCTCCTGCTCCTCGACGAACCGACGAACGACCTCGACGTCGAGACCCTCGGCAGCCTGGAGAACGCGCTGCTGGAGTTCCCCGGTGCGGCCGTGGTCGTCTCCCACGACCGGTGGTTCCTGGACCGGGTGGCCACGCACATCCTCGCCTACGAGGGCGAGTCCAGGTGGTTCTGGTTCGAGGGCAACTTCGAGTCGTACGAGAAGAACAAGATCGAGCGGCTCGGCCCGGACGCCGCCCGTCCGCACCGCGCCACCTACAAGAAGCTGACCCGGGGCTGATCTCTTGCGCCACATCTACCGCTGCCCGCTGCGCTGGGCGGACATGGACGCGTACGGCCACGTCAACAACGTGGTCTTCCTCCGCTACCTGGAGGAAGCCCGTATCGACTTCCTGTTCCGCCCGGACAAGGACTTCAAGCAGGGGTCCGTGGTGGCGCGCCACGAGATCGACTACAAGCGGCAGTTGGTCCACCGCCACCGGCCGGTGGACATCGAGCTGTGGATCACCGAGATCCGGGCCGCGTCCTTCACCATCACCTACGAGGTGAAGGACGGCGACCAGCTCTATGTGCGGGCCTCGACGGTGATCGTGCCGTTCGACTTCGAGACGCAGCGCCCGCGTCGGATCACCTCCGAGGAGCGGGAGTTCCTCACGGAGTACCGGGATGACGACGAGGAGGAGGCCGTCGCCGCATGACGGTCCTCCACCTCGCCGACGAGGGGGAGGCGGCGGATCTCGCGGCCTTCCTCTCCCGGCTGCTCCACTACGACCGTGGAGCAGCGGTGCGTCTCCAGGGAGCCGGCACCGCACTCGCCGTCTTCGGACGGCCGCCGTCCTTCGAGGTGCTGGCGATCCGCGCGGTGCGGCTCGCGAAGCCCTACGAGAACGGGCTGGACGTCATGCTCGACGTGACCGTGTCCGCCGGTGAACTCCTGGAGTCCGTCGACGAGTCCGCGGTCACCGCGGTGGTTCCGGCGGCGGTGACCGGGCCGCCGTGGGCGGGCGTGCTGCCGCCGCGCGGCGGATGGCGGCCCGTGCCCGGGCTGCCGGTACCGGACTCGCTGCGCGCGATGGTCGGCGCGGGCGTCGCCGAATTCCGGTCCCGTACGGGCGAGTTGGAGCCCGAGCTGCGTACGCGGGCCGAACTCGACCGGGTCGGGCGGGAGATCTGGTCCCGGACGGTCGGGGACACCCGGCTGCCGGTGCGGGCCGTGCATGCGGCCCAGTCCCTTGGGTTCCTGCGGTCCATGGAGAGCGCCGGAGATCTGGCGCTGTTCTCGTCCGGCGCGTGGCTGCGGCTGCGCACGCCGTACGGGTCGATCGCCGTACGGCGGGCGGGACTCGGGGCGTTGGACGTCAGCGTCCGCTGAACGGACCTTCGCCGACCGGCCGTTCGCCGGCCGGGTGCTCGCTGACCGGCCGTTCGCCCCGACTGGCCGTTCGTTGGCGGGCGTTGGCTGACCGGGCGTTCGGCGCGGTCTGCGGTCTGCGGTCTTCGGAGGGCGACGTCGTCGGGCCTCCGTCGGGTGGTACCCGCGCCGCGTTGTCGGGTGGGACTCCCGCCGCATCTCTCTGCTCGCTCACGGCGGGTGGTGGTTCCTGCGGTGATCAGTGGTGTTCGCCGGTGTCCGGCCAGACGCCTATGTGGTCCGGTTCGAGTTCCAGGGCGACCCGGTCGCGCATGCCCAGGGCCTGGGTGTACTCGGCGGGGAGCTGGAGGCGGCCGGCGCGGTCGAGCATGGCGTACTCGCGGGCGACGACCGTTTCGTGGCCGGTGGCCGCGTCGATCTCGCTGCGGCGCAGGACCTCCGTGGAGGTACGGCCGTCCCTGATCGCGACCGTGCGACTGACCTCGCCGGCCACCGCCTGGTCGTGGGTGACGATGACGATGGTGGTGCCGAGCTGCTCGTTCGCCGTGCGGAAGGCGGCGAAGACCTGTTCCGCGGTGTGGGAGTCGAGTTCGCCGGTGGGTTCGTCGGCGAGCAGGACCGCGGGGGTGTTGGCGAGGGCCACGGCGATGGCGGTGCGTTGTTGCTGGCCGCCGGACATCTGGTGCGGGCGGCGGTCGCGGCAGTCGGCGATCTCCAGCATGTCCAGGAGTTCCAGGGCGCGTTGGGCGTGGGCGCGGCGGGACCCGCGGGTGCGGGCGCGGCCGGACAGTTGCATGGGGAGGGCGGTGTTCTGGGCGGCTGTCAGGTAGGGGAGGAGGTTGCGGGAGGTCTGCTGCCAGACGAACCCGACGACTTCCCTGCGGTAGGCGAGGCGGTCCTTGGCGGTCATCGTGAGGAGGTCGCGGCCGGCCACGCGGGCGGCTCCCGCGGTGGGGGTGTCCAGGCCGGCGAGGATGTTCATGAGGGTCGACTTGCCGCTGCCGGACGCGCCCACCAGGGCCATGAGTTCGCCCTCGCGGACGAGGAGGTCGAGGCCCTGGAGGGCCTGGACCTCTATGCCGTCCGTGGTGAAGATGCGGACGAGGCGGTCGCAGGTGATGAGGGCGTCGTGGCCGTAGGTGGGGCGGTTGCGGGCGGTGGTCGCGCGGTCGGCCAGGTCGGTGAGGGTGGGGTTGGCGGTCATGGGCGGCCTCCTACGCGGGGGTTCGCTGAGCCGGGGATCGTTCGGCAGTGGCCCGGGGTGGGGGCCGGTCGGGGGTGGGTGCGCTTGCCCGCCCTTGTGGGTGCCGCTCTCGGTGGGTCGGGAGCCGCCCTGCGCCACGACTGGCCGCGGCGGGGGCCGTGCGCCGCACCGGCCGCACCGGCTCCGGCAGTCGTGGTGGGTGCGCAGGCGGTGGTGCGTGTGGTGGTCGTGATGGGGCGCGTGGGGCTCATCGTCCGTCTCCCGCTCGGAGTTCCCGTACCGATCCCCGGCGTCCCGACCACCAGGCCTGGCCCACCGCCACGGCCACCGCGAGCAGCAGGATCGAGAGCGCGGGGAGCGTCAGGGACAGGGCGTCCGTGTGGAGTCGGGGCTTGGTGGGCGGGGGTTGGGTGGTGGCCAGGGCGAGGGTGGTGAGGTCGATGCCGGGGGAGAGGAGGCGGATGGCGGCCCAGCCGGTGAGGGTGCCGCCGAGCGCGGCCAGGACGGCCTGGGGGAGGGACTCCAGGATGAGGAGCCGGCGGCCCTGGGCGCGGGTGAGGCCCATGGTGCGGAGGCGGGCCAGCAGGGCGGTGCGTTCGGGGGCGGCGCGCAGCAGGGCGAGGAGCAGGGCCAGTACCGCGTAGCCGGCGCCGGCCGCGACCGCCGTGGCGTAGACGCGTTCGGCGCCGGACTGGAGGGGTGAGTCGACGTACCGGGCGCGTTCCTCGGCCCGCAGCTGGACGGTCGCGGTGTCGCCCGCCGCCCGGCGCAGTGCCCCGGCGTCGAGGTGGTCGCCGGTCATGAGCAGGGTGTTCGGGCGGGCCGCGGTGGCGTCCAGCCCGGCGCGGTCCACGACCAGGAAGTGGGCGCCGGTGATCGCCGGTGTGCTGTCCCGGACGACGGTGATGCGGATGGTGACCGTGCTGCCGTCCTCCAGGCGGACCGGGAAGGGACGGGTGCCGTAGGTCGCGGCGGTGGCGGGGGACGCCAGTGCCGGCAGGGGCGACTCCGTCGAGGTACGGGTGGCGGCGCGTACGGTCAACTCGCCCTCTCCGAACGCCCCGATCCCCGTCCGGGCCGTCAGGGCCGCGTAGTCCTCGGGGTCCACGCCCACCAGCGGTACGGTCTGCCGGCCGTCGCCCGGCTTCGCCTGGTAGGTGATGCTCGCCACGGCGAGGCCCTCGACACCCGGCGTGCGGCGGACACGGTCCGGGAGGCCGGTCGGCAGCGGGCCGGTCGTCTCGATGCGGGCGTCGGCGCCGACGGTGAGGAGGGACGCGTGGTCGCGGGCCTCGCGTACCCCGGCGAGGACCGAGCCGCCGAAGGCCGCGGTGGTGAGCGCGGTCAGCAGGGCGAGCAGGGGCAGCGCGGCGGAGACGGAGGTGCGGCCCGCGCGGGCCAGGGAGAGATGGCCCACCGCGCCCCGCAGCCGGCCGGCCGGGCGGGCCAGCGCGCGCAGCGGCAGCGGGTACAGCCGCACCAGCACCAGCGCCGCGATCACGCCGATCAACACCGGGGCCAACGACACGAGTTGGTCGCCTGCGGCGCCCGAGGTACCGCGTCGGCGCAGGCTCTCGACCGCGCCGGCCGCGAGGGCCACCAGCGTGAGCTCGGCGACCGTACGGCGTCGGGACGGACGGACCGAGCTCACGTCCGCCCGGCCGCCGTGCAGGCTCACCACCCGGTGGGTGGCGGCGGCCCGCAGGGGCAGCGCGGCGCAGGCGACGGCCGTGACCGCGGCGGCTGCCAGGACGGCGGCCAGGGGGCGGGGGGCGGGGAGGGCGAGCAGTGCGGCGGTGAGGCCGAGGGCGCCCGCGGGGACGGCGGTCACCGCCGTCTCGGCGAGGAGCCGGCCCGTCAGGCCCCGCAGGGAGGCGCCGCGGGCGCGCAGCAGGGCGAGTTCGGTGCGGCGGCGGTCGGCGGCGAGGCCGCCCGCCATCAGCAGGACGACGGCGGCGACCGCGCCGGTGCCGAACGCGGCGACGGAGACCAGCGGGTCGACGCCCTCGCGGAGCCGGGCGTAGGAGACGAGGATGTCGTCGAGGTCGGTGGTCACGTCGGTGACGCCGGAGAGGTACTCGTTGCTGACGACGTCGGTCGTCGTGCGCACCTTCCGCAGTGCCGGGCCGGACTCCAGGGAGGCGATGGCGGTGCGCAGCCGGTCGACGTCGTGGGCGTGCAGGGCGTCGGTGGCGGGCGCCAACTGCCAGTACCGCAGGGGGGTCGCGGGGGTTCCCAGGATCGCCGGGGCCGCCTCCGGGGCGAGCAGGAGGGCGCCGAGCCAGTAGCGGTCCGCGTCGGAGGAGGGGCCCGGCAGGCGGACCAACGTGGGGGCGCGCAGGAGGGGTTGGGCCGACCAGTAGGGGCCGGCCGGGTCGCGCGGGGTGACGATCGCGGTGACGCGGACGGCCAGGGTCGCGCCTTCGACGCCGGGTACGTGGATCACCGAACCGGCCCTGATGCGAAGGCTCTTGGCGGTCGCCGCGGTGACCGCGGCCTCCACCTCGGCCGTCGTGGTGGTCACCTGGCCGCTCGCACGCGGGAGGCGTCCCGCGCTGACGACCGCGTGGCCGGCGAGCCCTTCCTGGGCGACCAGGGACACCTGGGTGGGATCCCCGGTCGGACTCGGCAGCCAGGGGTCCGAGGTCACCAGGTCCGTGGCCGTGCGCACGCCGTACGTCGACTGCTCCCGGTCGAGGGCGAGCGGCCCGGGTACGACGGCGCGCACCTTTCCGTCCAGCCTGGCCAGCGCGTCGGGGCGCAGCGCGTCCTCCCGCCGGGCCGCGGGCAGCATCGGGTCGGGCGGCGGGGCGGCGACCCGCACCCCGCTGTGCTCGGGCCGGGCCTGTTCGACGGCCCGGTGCAGACCGGCGTCCCCGTACCGGTCGACGGCCCGCGGGAACGCGGCGGCCAGACACGCGGTCAGCGCCACCAGCAGCGCGAGCCCCCAGGCGGCGGCGGGAGCCGCCCGCAGCCGGGTGCGCACCCAGGGCGCGAGAACCGGACCGCCGCCGTTCACCGCACCCGTCCCGCTCGCCGCGCCCCCCTCGTCCGCCCCGCTCACCCTCCTCAACTCACTCGCCCCCCTGTTCCCGCAACGACGTGACCGGATCGGCCCGCCGTACCGCCAGCGCCGCCGTGACCAGGACCGGAGGCAGCGCCACGGCCGCCAGGAGTACGGCGACGGCGCCGAGCGGCAGTTCGACGAGGACCGCGGGCGTCGGCCGGGCCGCCTCGGAGGTCAGGACGATCAGGGGGACCACGGCCCGGGTCAGGAGCACGCCCAGTGCGGTGCCCACCAGCAGCGCGAGACCCACCAGCACGCCCTGCTCGACGGCGATCGTGCGGGCCAGCCGCCGGCGTGGTGTGCCCAGGGCGCGCAGTACGGCGAACTCGGCGGTCCGTTCCCGCAGGGAACCCGCCGCGCTGACCGCGAACCCGACCGCGGCCAGCGCCGCCGCCACCGAGGCCGCGACGGCGAACGCGGCCTCGGGGCCCGCGCCGAACGGGTCGTCGCGCAGCTGCTCGGCGAGCTCGTCGCGCACCACCACCTGCGCCGGATCGGTGTCGGGCCGCGCCCGCAACGCCGCGGCGGCCACGGCCTCCTGGCCCGGCGTGGTCCGCAGCCACCACTCGGTGGGCGCGAGGGTCTCGGCGTGCCGCGCCTCCAACACCCGGTTCACGGACCGGAGATCGACCAGCAGCGCCCCGCCGGTGGACTCCTCGGTGGTCGGCAGCTCGCGCACGGACGCCACGATCCGCACGGGCACGGTCCCGCCGCCGAACGCCAGGTCCACCCGCTGTCCGATGCGGGCGCCCGCGGAGGCGAGGTAGCGGTCGGTCGCCACGGCCGTGACGGCGGGCGGCGCGGGCTGCGCGACCTGGAGGCGCAGCGTCAACGACGAGGTGACCCAGGTGTATTCGGCCGGGATGTATCCCGTGCCGTAGTCGACCGCCGGCAGCCCCGACGGCATGGTCAGCCGCGGCGCGGTCGGCTTGGTGCGCTCGTCCGGTCCCGCCGCCTCCGCGTCGCCGGCCGAGGTGACCCGCCAGGCGGCGGGCGGCCGGAGCCGCCGCACACCGCCGTCCTCGGCGACGGCCGCCAACTCCTCGATCACCAGACGGTGTCGCTCGGCGCGGTCGATCGGCTGGGGCACGACCAGCTCCACCGCGGTGAGGGTGAGCGGCCCCGACGGGACGTCCACCTCCAGCGGGTGGCGGCGGCCGTCGGCGGGCAGTTCGCCGGCCGGGACCCGGTACGGGGTGCCGTAGCGGTCCTGGAGGGTGAGGGTGACGTCCGCCGTCGTGGCCGGGTCCGCGGAGCCGCGCAGGGTCGCGGCCAGCCGCAGCCGGGCGGTGCCCGCGGGCACCTTCGCGCCCGCCGACCCGTTCTTCGGACCCAGGCCGGTCAGCAGCGGCCCTATCGGCTCGGACGCCAGGTCGGGGCGGAGCAGCAGGGCGTCCGCCGCGTGCGCGGTGTCCAGCGCGAGGACGGTCGCGGTCCGGTTCGCGGACAGCGCCACCTCCGCGCGTGCGGCGGGCGCGACCTGCCGTACGTGCGGTACGGCCGCGTACTCGTCGGTGCGGCCCAGACCGCCGTCCCCGGCGGCGAGGATCCGCACCGGCACCCCGGCGCGGAAATCGGCCTGGTCGTTCTGCGAGCGGTCCCAGGAACTGCCCTGCCCGATCGCCAGCATGCCCAGCGCGACGGCGAGGACCAGCAGCAGCACCGGCCCGGCCCCGCGCATCGGGCGGCGGGCGATCTGCCAGCCGGCCAGCGCCGCCGTCAGCCCGCGCCCGCCGGCCGCCCGGCGTTCCGCGAGCCGCGCCACCGGCGGCAGCAGCCGCAGCGTCACCACCGTGCCGGCGAGCAGCGCCAGCGCGGGCGCCGCCACCAGCAGCGGATCGACCCCGAGCGTGCCGGTGGCGGTGGCGGTCACGGCGCCGGAGGTCTGGCGGTCGAGCTGCCAGTACGCGACGGCGGCCACCGCCAGCAGCCCGAGATCGCCGCCCGCCCGGATCGCGGAGGGCAGCGCCCGCGCCCGCCCGGTGGCGAACGACGAGGTCAGCGCGGGCAGCGTCACCGCGAGCGCGCAGCCCAGCGCCACCCCCGCCGCCACCAGCCACACCCCCGCGCGTCCCCCCGCCGGCACGTCCAGGTGGAGCCCGATCCGGGCCAGCGGACCCTGCCCGGCCAGCAGTCGGGTCAGCGGCCCCGCGAGCAGCGGCGCGCACACCACCGAGGGGACCGACAGCAGCAGCGCCTCCAGGGCGGCCAGGCCCGCGACCCGGCGTCGGGAGGCGCCCCGGGCCAGCAACAGCCGGGTCTCACCGGTGCGTTCGGTACTCAGCAGCCGGGCCACCAGCAGCAGCGCACAGGCCGCGAGCAGCACCAGCTGGAGCGCGACGATCAGCAGGGTGGAGCGGGAGACCAGCAGCGAACGGTCGACGTGGTCGAGGACCTCGGGCAGGCCGGTGGAGGCGACGGTGATGCCGCTGAGCACCGGCTTCCCCCGCATCGCCGCGCTCTCCGCGCGGGCCGCCTCACGCAGCGCGTCGATCCGCCCGGTCGTCAGCGTCGAGAAGTCGGCCGACGCCAGCCAGGCCGACGGCCCGGCGCTCACCGCCCCGCCGGTCAGCGTGGTGGGATCGGCGAGCAGGGGACCGTACGTCGTGAAGTCGCCCTGCTTGATCCCCCGGCCGCCGAGGTCGTCCAGCTTCCAGTACGGCGCGTCCGCCTGCGTGGGCCGGTAGAGGCCGGTGACCGTGACCCGCGCCTTCGGGCCGCCGAGGCGGTCGGTGAGGGTGAGGCGGGCGCCGGGTTCCAGGCCGAGCCGCCGGGCGGCGGTCTGCGGGAGGGCCACCTCGACGGCCTGCTCGCCACTGCGGGGCAGCCGTCCGGCGACCAGCCGCACCTGCGTCCGGTCCAGGGCCGCGAAGTAGGTCAGATCCGGGTCCCCGGAGCGCTCGGCGGGCGGCTGCACGGAGCGCGGCAGGGCGTACGGGCCCGACCGGGGCAGGGTCCGCACGGTGACCGGCAGCCCGCCGAAGGTCCTGCGGGCCGCGTCCCGTACGGCGGTGTCGGCGGCCGTGCGCTGGGCGGCCGGCACGTCGGCCTTGACGATCAGCGCGGTGTCGACGGCGTTGCGCGGGTCCTGGAGCGAGTGGCGCAGGGCCGCGTCGCCGATCGCGCCCGAGTAGGCGGCGAGGGTTGCCAGGACGGCCGTGGTCAGCAGGACGGTGAGCAGGGCCGCGGCCGGCAGCAGCCGGTGCGCGCGGGCACGCAGAACGACGAACCGCACGGCTCCGCCCCACCCCGTCACCCGCCGGCCCCCCGCCGTTCCGGTCGTCCCCCGTTGTCGAGATCTCCGGGCGATGGTGTCAGAGGGGACGGGCCGCGGGTAAGCGCTTCACGGTCGGACTTGACCGGATCGTGATCGGAATACGGGGTCGGACGACCGGAATCCGGTCTTCAACGACCTTGCCGGTCAAGGGCGTTCGCTTGTCAGCCGGCGGTGTTCACCATCGAGGCCGCCGCGTACGTCAGGTAGTTCCACAGCGTCTGCTCGTGCTCCTCCGACAGCCCCAACTCGTCGACGGCCACCCGCATGTGCTTCAACCAGGCGTCGTGCGCCGCACGGTCCACGGCGAAAGGCGCGTGGCGCATCCGCAGGCGCGGGTGGCCGCGGTTGTCGCTGTACGTCGTCGGGCCGCCCCAGTACTGCATCAGGAACAGCGCGAAGCGCTCCTCGGCCGGGCCGAGGTCCTCCTCGGGGTACATGGGCCGCAGGATCGGGTCCTCGGCGACACCCTCGTAGAAACGGTGGACCAGGCGGCGGAAGGTCTCCTCCCCGCCGACCTGCTCATAGAAGGTCTGCTCCTGAAGCGTGCCGCGCCGGATCTCTTTCACCCGTCCATGGTCTCAGACGGCAGGGCCCAGGACTCAAGGCTTAGGACCAGGCCCGTCCAGGGTGCACAGTGGACGTATGAGCGCGCACGCTCTCGACAGGGATCCGCAGGGCCTCGCCTCCGCCGCGCGGGCGGCGCTGGTGCGGGAGATCGACGCGAGCGGGGCCTGGGCGGCCGACCCGGTGTGGCGGGAGGCGTTCGAGGCGGTGCCGCGGCACTTGTTCGTGCCGTACTACTACGTGGGCGTCGGCGGCGGACACGAGCGGCGCTGGGGCGAGAGCCCCGACCCGCGGACCCGGGAACGCTGGCTGCGCGGCGCCTACGCCGACGCCCCGCTGGCCACCCGGCTGCGCGACGGCGAACTCGTCTCCTCCAGCAGCCAGCCCTCGCTGATGGCGATGATGCTGGCGGAACTGCGGGTGAGGGACGGCGACCGGGTCCTGGAGATCGGCGCCGGCACGGGCTACAACGCGGCGCTGCTCGCGCACCGGCTCGGCGACGACGGCCTGGTCACCACCGTCGACCTGGAACCGGAGATCACCGAGACGGCCCGCCGGCACCTGGCCGCCGCCGGACACCACCCCGTGGTCGTCACCGGCGACGGCACCCGCGGAGTGCCCGAACGCGCGCCCTTCGACCGGATCATCGCGACCTGCACCCTGCCGTCGATCCCGCCCGCCTGGCTCACCCAGTGCCGCCCCGGCGCCCGCATCCTCACCCCGCTCGCCACCGGCCTGATCACGCTGACGGTGGGGGAGCCCGGACAGGCCGAGGGACGCTTCCTGCACACGCCCGCCTACTTCGTGCGGCTGCGCGGCGGCGGTCTCGAACCGGAGCGCGCCCCGCTGGGCGGGGTGCCGAGCGGGGCCAGGAACCACGAACTGTTCCGGTTCCTGCTCGCCCTCACCCGGGGCAGCCTCGACCCGCAGGAGGCGTACGCGCTGTGGCGGCGCGAGGGACGGCCGCCCCGCGAGCGCTACGGCATCACGGTCAGCGGCACCCGCGAGTGGGCCTGGCTGGACGAGCCGGAGGGGCCCTACGCCTGGCCCCTGCCGGTCTGAGCGGTCCTGTCCCGCGCTATCCGCGCCGGACGGTGATCGTCGTCCACGCGCCGACGTGCACCCGGTCGCCGTCCTGGAGCGGGACCGGCACGAAGGGCTGGATCGGCTCCTCGGAGCCGTTGACCGTCGTACCGTTCGTCGAGTTCTGGTCGACGACCGCCCAGGATCCGTCCGGCTGCTGGACCAGCACCGCGTGCTGGTGCGAGACGCCCGGGTCCTCCGGCGGCACCGCCAGATCGATGTCGGGGGTGTCCCCGGTGGAGTGCCGGCGGCGGCCGATGGTGATCTGGTTGCCGGTGAGCGTGCGCTGCTGCTCGGGCGAGAACGCGGGCAGGTTGAGCCCCGCGGCCTCGGGTCCTGAGCGCTGCATCATCGCCATGAAGTAGTCGCGGTCCGGGCCGATGGTCGCCGTCCAGGTGGACGGCTGCTGCGGGTAGCCGGGGCCGGGAGGGGCGGGCGGGGCCTGGGTCGAGCCCTGCTGCGGATAGCCGTAGCCACCGCCGGGGGCCTGACCGGGGCCCTGGCCCTGGCCCGGGCCGCCCTGGCCGCCGGGCGGGGGGAGCACCCAGTCGTCGCCACCGCCGCCGAAGGGCGGGCCGCCCTGCTGCTGCCGGTTCGGGTCCTGCGGGAATCCGGGCGGGCCACCGGGACCACCCTGACCGGGCTGACCACCTTGGCCGGGCTGGCCACCCTGACCGGGCTGGTGGAACGCCTGCGGGGCCTGAGGTCCGCCGGGCCCGCCAGGTCCACCGGGGCCACCGTGCGGAGTCGGGCCGGGGGGCGGCGGGACCGGCCGCGACGGGTCGGCGCCGAACGGGCCGGGGGCGTTGGGACCACCGGGGCCGCCAGGACCGCTGGGGCCGTTGGGGTTGCCGGGGTAGCCGTAGCCACCCTGCGCTCCCGGGCCGCCGGGGCCGCCGGGGCCGCCAGGACCGCCGGGACCGTTGGGGTTGCCGGGACCGCCGGGGTAGCCGTAGCCGCCCTGCGCACCCGGGCCGCCCGGGCCACCGGGGCCGCCAGGACCGTTGGGACCCTCGGGACCGTTGGGGTTGCCGGGACCGCCGGGGTAGCCGTAGCCGCCCTGCGCACCCGGGCCGCCCGGACCCCCGGGGCCGTTGGGGTTGCCCGGGCCGCCGTAGCCGCCCTGGGTGCCGCCGGGGCCGGGAGGGGTGCCGGGGCCACCGGGGGCGCCGTAGCCGCTCTGAGGGGGCGGAACGCCCGGGCCACCGGGGCCCGACGGACCGTTGCCGTACGGCGGGCCCGGCGGGATCGGTTCGGCGGGGCGGTTCATCTGCGAGGGGCGCGAGCCCTGGTAGTCGTAGGCGTCACCGCCGCCGTACGACGGACCCGGCTGCTGCTGGAAGCGCGCGGCCGGGGTGGGGCCGGGCGCCTGCGGGTGCGGTGCGGCCGGGGTGTACGAAGTCGCCGTGTTCGTCAGGAAGTTCCACCGGCACTCCTCACAGAACGGAGCGCCGCCCTCACGGGGCGTACGGCACTGCGGGCACAGCTCCGGCTCGGGCGCACGACCGCCGGGCTGACCCGGCTGGGCACCCTGGCCCTGCGGGGGCGGGAAGCCGTAGCCCCCGCCCGGGGGCGGCGGCGGAGGGGGCGGAGGCACGGCACCCGCCATGCGGTGACCGCAGACCTCGCACCAGTCGTCGGAACCCGACTGGTGTCCGTTCGGGCAGGTCGGCATGTCGGCGCGTCCCCCTCTCCTTCTGTGTCCTACTCGGTCTTGCTCAGTCGTAACGGGGTCTTACACAGTCACTTCTTTACACGAACAGTCTTTGTGGACCGGGTTTCGAGAGTCATCTCGTCGGCCTCCGCGACCTTCGCCTTCAGTCGCACAGTACCTGTCGCGGCATCGACGACGTCCACCACCTTCGCAAGCAGTTTCGCAGTATCCGCGTTCCCCGAGGCGCTCGCGAGCTGAACGGCCCTGCCCAGTTTGGCCGTCGCTCCGTCGAAGTCTCCCGATTTGCGGAGATCGAGCCCTTGTTGGATGGCTTGTGCCAGTTCGGCCTGGCCGGTGTAGTGGGCGACCTGGGGGTTGATCGACGTCGAGGCGACCATGTCGTCGGTCCACACGGCCTTCACCAACCCCTGTGCGCCGGCCAGCGCCTGGGTGCTGCCGTCGGGCTGCGGGACGACCAACGAGATGCGGCCGGCCAGCATTTCCTGGCCCACGTTGGCGGCCGGAACCTCCACGCACACGTGGTAGTCACGGGACTCGTCCCCCCAGGAACCGGTGGGGTAGTCCCCGGCGCGCGGGCCCGACTCGGTGCGGCGGTCGGTCAGTTGCTCGACGGTGGGCGCGACCTGCTTGACGAACTTCACGGTGGTGCCGACCGGCGTCCACAGCCGCAGCGAGACGTCCGCGACCTCCTTGCCCATGGCCGTCTCCATCATCTGCGTGAAGTCGGCGGCCAGGCCCGCCGGGTCGGCGACGATGTCGGACGTGCCGAGCAGCGCGGAGGCTATCGCTGTGACTTCTTTCACTTCCCAGTCGGTGCCCACTCCACGCGCGTCACACGTGAAGCGACCGGCGCAGGTGTCCAGGGCGGCCTTCAGGTCCTCGGGCGACTCGTGTTCGTTGCGGCCGTCGGTGAGCAGGATGCCGTGCCGGATCGCGACGTCCGCGGAGGCCAGCAGCCGGTCGGTGAGCCGCAGCCAGGTGCCGATGGCCGTACCGCCGCCGGCGCTCAGCCTGCGCAGGGCCTGCTTGGCCTGGTCGCGGGTGGCGGCGTCGGCGACCGCGAGCCGGCCGTTGCCCGGGTAGACCTCCTTGGCCACGTGGGTGCCGCCGACCACCGCGAAGTGCACGCCGTCGCGCAGGGTGTCGACGGCGGCGGCCGTGGCATCCCGGGCATTGCGCATCTTGGTCGGCGGGTAGTCCATCGAGCCCGAACAGTCGACCATGATCACCACGGCCGCGGACGGGCCCTCCCCGGGCGCGTAGAGGTTCGGCGCCGCGACCGCGGAGCCGATCGTGCCGCCGCCGGTGGCGGTCACCGTGACGATCGCGTTGACCTCACGGCCGCCCTCCGGCAGGTACTCGTTCTGGTACACGTCCACCGAGAACTGCGGCACATTGGACTTCGAGAAATTGGCCATGCCTGCTCACATCCCCCTCGAACCCCGCCCAGGCGGGACGACGACTGTGGACGGACCGGTCCCCACCGGCCCGTCCGAAACTTCCCCGTGTGCAGCCTTCAGGCCGATCCTGCCCCCTGGGGCGGGGCCGGGAACGGCACGACGGCCACTGTTACGTTGTCGTGGCCCCCGCCGTCCAGAGCGTGGCCCACCAGGACGCGGGCGCTGTGCAGGGGGCGTACGGCGGCGTCCGGCGGCAGGACCTCGGCCATCTCCTCGGCCGCCTCCGCGTAGTTCCACAGCCCGTCGCTGCACACCACCACCACACCCGGCCGGTCCGGCTTGAAGGAAGCGGTGTGCGGCTCCAGTTCGTAGGCGTCCGCGCCGAGCCAGCCGGTGATCGCGTGGGCGCGCTCGTCGGCGTACGCCTCCGCCTCGTTCATCAGACCCGCGGCGACCATCTGCGCGGCCCACGAGTCGTCCTCGGTGAGCCGGGCCGGGGGAGCGCCGCGGTCCAAGGGCACCCAGTAGGCGCGGCTGTCGCCGACCCAGCCGACGACCAGCAGGCCCTGCGTCACCACCGAGCCGACGATGGTGCAGGCCGGTGCGTTCTGGTGCGGGGCCTGCTCCAGGGCCGTGGCCGGCTCGTCGGCCAGCGCGTTGACCGCGTGCGAGGCGGCGACGATCGCGTCGTGCATCGCCTGCTGCGGATGCGTGCCGTGCGGCAGCGCGGCCAGCAGCGAGTCGGTGGCGGTGCGGGACGCGGCCAGCGAGGCGTCGTCGGGACGGGTGGCCGAGGACACCCCGTCGCAGACGATCGCCACGACCGCCGTCGAGCCGTCGGGCAGCGCGGCACAGCCGAGGCCGAACGCGTCCTCGTTGCGGTGGTGGCGCAGACCGCGGTCACTGACGGCGGCGACCGGACCGAAGTCCAGCTCCATGTGATCACGCTCACGCGGCTGGGCGTGCCCGCAGTTCTCGCAGTAGCCGTCGCTGTCCACCCGGCCCGCGCGGCAGGCCACGCACACCTTGACGCCCTCGGGCGGGGTCGGGACCTCGGCCATCCGTGGATCGGGCGCCTGCAGCGGATAGTCGTCGGGCTCCGACGGCCGGTCGAAGCGCACGCCGGAGGCCGGGGACACCGGAGAGCCCGCGAAGGGCTGCTGCGGCTGCGGTTGCTGGTGTTGTTGCTGTGGTGCGGCCGGTGGCAGGCCGGGAGCACCGTCCGGCGGCAGCGGCAGGCCGCCGTTCATGGCGATGGTCGGGTGGTCGCCCGGCCGGGCCGGTACGGCGGACAGGTCGTATCCGCACGCACCGCAGAAACGGTCACCCGATTCGAGGGGCTCCTCGCAACCGGGACACCTCGACAGGGCGGTCTGCTGGGGCATCTGCGACATCAACTACACCCATGTCCGGGGGCGGTAACGGTTGGCACGTTCCACCAGGTCGATCCTCTCCTCGCCGCCCGACGCCAGCCGGGCCAGCGTGCGGTACGAACGCTCCAGGCCGAAGCGCAGGCCCCGCTCGTCCAGGCCACTGCCGAGCAGTACCCGACCCCCGGCGGCTGGGGGAGGGGCGGAACCCTGGCCACCGGAGAGTATCCAGTCCAGCGCACAGCCGAGGACTTCCGCCGACAACTGCTCACGCCGCGCCGGGTCCAGACCGTACGCCTCCAGGGCCTCGACCTGTGCGGCTGCCGCCGTCAGATCGTCCAGGAAGGGTACGTCGGAAGCGACCACCGCGCGTTGCCGCAGCCGCGCCCGGACGGCCGCCACCCGCGCGGCCGTGTAATGGATGGACGACTCCGGTACCGACTCCAGCGTCCGTACGGCGCCCCGCCGGTCGCCGGTGGCGAGCTGGACGCGGGCCAGACCGAAGGCGGCGCTCACATAACTGGGGTCGGTCGACCAGACGAGACGGTAGTACTCGGCGGCGTTGTCGAGCTGGCCGAGCACCTCCGCGCACAGGCCGAGGGCCAGCTTGGGGGCGATCTCGCCGGGGAAGGCGTCGTAGATCGCGTCGAAGCCGAGCGCGGCGGCCTCGTGGTCGCCGGTGACCAGGGCCGCGACGCCCCGGTACCAGACGACCCGCCAGTCGTCGGGCCGCTCCTCCTCCAGCTTCAGCAGGGCCTGGTGCGCGGTGTGCGCGTCCCCGTTCTCCAGCCAGGCCCGGATCTGCCGCAGCCGGGTCTCCGTCGAGTGGGCCGGAGCGGCCGCGAGCGCCCCCAGCAGCTCGGCGGACGCGGTCGCCATCAGGCCGGCCAGGAACCCGGCGTTGGGATCGGACGGATCGACGTGCGGGACGGGCAGCGCGAGTCCGGCGGCGGAGGCGTTGGCGGTCTTGACCAGGCCGGCCGGCAGGGCGGGCGGAGCGGGCAGGGCGCCGGGGTGCCCGGCTCCGGGGGGCGGGGCGGCTTCGGCGGGGCCCGCGGGTGCGGGACGCCGGCCGCGTACGACCCGCGCCCCCAGCCGCGACACCTCACCGTCCAGCTTGGGGAACAACTCCGCGTCCGTGACCCGCACTTCGGGGCCGAACAGGGTCGACAGAGCCGGGCGGGCGCGGCCCGACTGGAGCGAGACGACCTCCCGGAGCACGCCCGTCAGCTGGTCCGACATCTCCTGGGCGGACGCGAACCGGCGGGCCGGGTCCGGGTCGGTGGCGCGGACCAGCAGCCGGTAGAACGACTCGTACTGGCGGAAGACCTCGATGTTGTCGGGGTCGGGCAGGGAGTCCACGAAGACGTTCGTGTAGCCCTGGAAGTCGAAGGTGAGGACGGCGAGGGTACGGGCGACCGTGTACAGGTCGGAGGCGACCGACGGGCCGACCTCGGCGACCTCCGGCGACTGGTAGCCCACCGTGCCGTAGATCGCCGACTCGTCGTCGTCCATCCGGCGCACCGCGCCCATGTCGATCAGCTTGAGCTGGTCCTCGGTCTGGATCGCGTTGTCGACCTTGAAGTCGCAGTAGAGCAGGTTGCGGCTGTGCAGGTGCCCGAGCGCCTCCAGGGCCTCGATGCCGAACGCGCACGCCTGCTCCACCGGCAGCGGATCCCGCTTGCCGTCGGGCGTACGGCGGGCGTTGGCGATCTCCTTGAGGGACTTGCCGCCGACGTACTCCATCACGATGTAGCCGTCGAGCGAGCCGGTGCGCTGGTCGAGGTGTTCGACGAAGTTGTAGATCCGCACGATGTTGGCGTGCTCGATCTCCGCGAGGAAGCGCCGCTCGGAGATCGCGGCGGCCATCGCGTCCTGGTCACCGGTGTCCAGGAGACCCTTGAGGACGACCCAGCGGTCCGACACCGCGCGGTCCACGGCCAGATAGACCCAGCCCAGCCCGCCGTGCGCCAGACAGCCCGCGACCTCGTACTGGCCGTGCACCACATCGCCGGACTTCAGCTTCGGGACGAACGAGTACGGATGCCCGCACTTCGTGCAGAACCCCTCCGTGCGCCCGGCCCGCTCGCCGCGCGAACGCCCCACCGGCGCCCCGCAGTCGGAGCGCGAGCAGAACCGCTTGCGCTCCGGCACCTCCGGGTTCTCCAGGACCATCCCCCGCGGGTCGGGCCGCGGCACACCCGGCACCTCGACCAGGCCCGCGCCCAGCCGGCCGCGCGCCGAGGACCCGGCGCTGGAACCGGAACTGCGCACCGACACCGACCGGTTCGTGGGCCCGCCCGACACCGAGCGCGACAGGCGGCCCGACACCGAGCGCCGGGACTTCGCCGACTGCGACGTCGTACCGCGCGTACTGCGCGAACCACGGCTGCTGGCACGGGAACCGGTACTGCCCGACGAGCCCCGGCCGCCGGCCGTGATCCCGGTGGGCGGCGAACCGACCATCCCGGTCGACGAGACCACCGGGGCGAGACCGCAGGTGTCGCAGTACAGCTCGCCGCCGCCCACGTCCTCGTACGAACCCTCGCAGCCGGGCCGCTGGCAGGGCTGTTGTGCCTGACTCATGACGCCACCGTCCCCCTCTTCGTCACTCACGCTCCGGCCCCCCTGCCGTCCCCGCCGTTTTCGGGTTCGCCCGGCTGCTCCGGCACCCGCGGGGCGGCCAGCAGTTCGCGGGCCGCGTGCTGATAGCGCAGCACGGCCTGTTCGGCGACCCGCAGATCGCAGGGCGCGCTCCACAGCATCCGCCGGGCCGCGTCGTACCGCTCCACCAGGAACGCGTCCTCCGCCAGGCCGTGCCGGGCGACCTTCGCCTTGTACGCGTCGAGGCGGCCGCGCAGCTCCGCACGGACCGCCAGGGGCTGGGTGACCGCGGACAACGACTCGCGGGCGCGCAGCAGTTCGTCCTCCGCCTTCTGCTCCAGGGACTCCAGGAGCGGTGACAGGCGGTGCCACTGGGCGTGTCTGCGGTACTCGGCGGCCGTCGCCAACTGCTCCTGGAGGACCGTCGGCGGGCCGCCCACCACCGGCACCTCCGTGGCGGCGATCTTCGCGAGGACCTCGCCGCGCGCGCTGCGGGCCTCGGCGAGGGTGCGGTCCGCGCGCGAGAGGACGTCCCGCAGCCGCACGAGCCGGGTCTCCGCGTCCTGCCGGACCGTCAGCACGGCGTCGATCTCACGGCGCACATCCTCCAGGGCGCGCGCCTCACGGTCGTACACCGTGGTGTCGGGCCGGCCGCCGCCCGGTGCCGAACTCCCCGGCGTGGGCACCCAGAACGCCAGCGGATCCGACACCACCTGCTCCCGCAGACGCGTCAGCGTGCCCGTGATGTGCTCCAGGTCGTCGCCCGCCGGGTGCTCGCCCGGACGGACCCCCACGGAGTGGGCGAGCGTACGGGTGCGCCGGAGCTCCGCCGCCAGCAGGTCTATCCGGGCGGGCAGCGCCGACCAGACCGCGTCGGACGCCACGACCATGTCCAGCGAGGTCGCGTACAGCTCGTTCATCCGGTCCACCAGCGTCACCAGCGAGAACCGCTCGCTCAGCTTGCTCGAACCGCCGTGCAGGGTCGGCGCGTTGGCCGTCGCCGTGGCGGACCCCGCGACCGTGACGGACTCGCCGCGCAGCAGCTCGGTCAGCTCCACCAGGTCCTCGCGGCTCGACCAGCGGCGGCGGGAACGGATGCCACGGGCGGAACGCAGGGCATCGGTGTAGGCGTCGAAGTACGCCCACAGCAGGGTGATCGACGCGTCCGCGGCCCGCCAGCGCTCCTTGGTGACACCGGTCAGCTCGGCGCCTTCGAGGAGCCTGCGGCCCGCGTGGTCCTGGAGGGCGAGGAGCGAGGTCTCGATGGCCTCGTACTCCGCGCCGAGCCGCGCCAGCGCACGGTCCACCTCGTCCCGGTCCATCACCGGCCCGGCGGGGTCCGTGACGCCCATCGATCACCTCTCGATACGTAGTGTGCGGGCAGCTTTTGAGGTGCCGTCAGCAGGCGTGGACGTGTGGTCAGCTCGTGCGCAGATACTCCGGTGCGGGCGGTTCCGAGGTCGAGGAATCCTTGCCCAGTGTCGCCGAGAGCCACCGGTCGTACGACGCCTGCCAGCCGTCCGCGGTGTCCTTGCGGTAGTCCACCAGGATCTGGTTGACCCGGCGTACCAGATCGTCGGCGTCCTTCTTCATCGCCACGCCGTAGTACTCGTCGGTGAAGGCCTCGCCCTTCAGCTCCACCGTCGGGTCCTGCGCGGCCTGGCTCGCGGCGAGCGCGCCGTCCGTCACCACGGCGTCCACCTCGCCCAGTTGGAGCCGCACCAGACAGTCCAACTGGTTCGGGACCGTGGTCCGCAGATCGGCCGACGCGGCCAGGTCGCCGTCCTTCTGGGCGTTGACCAGGGCCGTGTTGGCGGTGGACCCCGTCGCCGTGCAGATCCGCTGCTTCGCCAGCGAGCCGTCGTAGCCCGTGATCGTGGACGACTTGGCGGCCAGCACCTGCTGGCCCGTCTTGAAGTACGGTGCGGAGAAGGCGACATCGGCCAGCCGCGCGCAGTTGATCGTCATCGTGCGGACCACCATGTCGACCCGGCCGTCCTTGATCGCCGGGATGCGCTGGTCGGTGGGGATCGCCTTGAACTGGACCGCGTTCGGATCGCCCAGTATCTCCTGGGCGATCCGGTGCACCAGGTCGATGTCGAAGCCCTCAAGAGCCGCGTCCTGGCCGCTGTTGGGGTCGCGATAGCCCCACCGGTAGCTGTTCTGGTCGACGCCCACGATCAGCTTGCGCTTCTCGCCCACCCGGGCCTTGATCGCGTCGATGGTGCCGCCGTCCGCGCTTGACGGGGACAGCGTCTGCTTCTCGGGGGCCTTCGCCATCGCGTCCGTGGTGCAGCCCCCTTCGGCGCGTGCCTGACTGCCGTACGCGAGCCCCGGGCCGCCGGTGCCCGTGCTGCCGTCACCACCGCCCTGCCCGATCACCGGCAGCAGCAGCGCGAACGTCAACGCCAGGGCGCAGACGACCGCCATCGCACCGACCCCGCCCCAGCCCTTCAGGCCGGCCCGCGGACGTCGTTCCCGCATCCACCGCCGCATCATCACACCCCCTCCTCTCACCGGTACTCCGACAGCCTGCGGCCGAGCCCCAGGACCGCGCCGGCCGCGCCCAGCACCGCGAGGACGGCAGCACCCACCGTCAGCCCGGTCATCGCGTCCAAGCCGTTACCCGCAGCCTGCTCGAACTCGGTGTTCTCATGCGCGAGTGCCTGGGCGAGGTTGGCGTCGACACTGTCGAAGCACGCGCCGGTGGCGTCCTTGCCGCCTATCACCCGGTCCAGGGCGGCCTGGTAGTTGCCGTTCTCGTCCTGGGTCCGCGCCTCGGCGTGACGCTTCTTCCACTCCGTCATGTTGCCCACGGCCTCGGTCACCGGCTGCTCGCCCGTCTTGTCGTCGGCGAGCTTCTCCGCCTCGGCGAGGCCCTTGCCGAGGGTGTCCATCTCCTTGCCGAAGTCGTAGTCGTAGGCGTCGTACGTCTTGCCGCCCACGGCCACGGTCTCGGCGCCGCGGGCCACCAGCGTCAGGTTCTCGTTGCCCCGCGCCTTCAGGGAGGCGATACGGGCGTCGTGCAGGACGTTCAGTGAGCGGACGCCGTGGTCGTAGGAGTCGTCCAGCGCGGCGCGGGCGACGCTGTGGCCGACGATCAGCCAGAGCAGGACCACCGTGGTCGTGGCGGTCGCCGCCACCAGGCCGTGGTTCAGGACCCGGTTCGTCCGCCGGTAGTTGCGGTGCTGCGCCCAGGCCAGCGCGGCGAGCGCGAGGACGCCGAGGCCGATCGCCGCCCAGGGGTAGGGGGTCGCGTCCGCGTAGTCGGCGCGCAGTCGGTCGTTCTCCTTCTTGTAGAGATCCTCCGCCTCCGGGAGCATCTCCTCCTGCATCTTCTCGTTCGCGTACCGCAGGTACGCGCCGCCCACCGGGAAGCCCTGGCGGTTGTACGTCCGCGCCCGCTCGACCAGGCCCTTGTACTCCGGCAGCAGCTTGTTCAGCCTCGCCACGGTCGCCGCGGCCGACGAGTTCGGGTCGGAGTTGGCGGCGGCCTGGACCAGGCCCTCGGCGGCGGCGTCGATGTCCTTCTCGTACCGGTCGCGGGTGGCGGCCGTCTCCTGGCCGCCGGCGAGGAAGCCGCTGGAGGCGGCGGTGTTGGCGTCCGCGAGGGAGCGGTATATGTCGGCCGCGGCGGAACTCAGCGGCTGGCTGTTGTTGAGGACGTCGTCGGCGGCGGTCGAGCGGTCGGCCATCTGCCAGGCGGTGACGGTGCCGAACACGACGACGAGGAGGGCTAGGACGGCGCCGATGATGCGCAGGCGGCCGGGTTCGGTGGTCGCGGCGGCGCGCAGGCGGTCGACGCCCTCGGCGAAGGCGGTTCTGCGGGGTGCGGGTGGGGTCGGCGGGGCCGGTGGGCCGGGTGGGGCCGGTGGGGGAGGAGAGGTTCCGTTTCGCGTGGGTGGTGTGGATTGCGGTGGAACCGCCGGCATTGTGGGCATGCCGAGTGCCGGTGGTGCCGCGCTGTTTTTCGGCGGGTGTGTCACTTGACCTCCCCCATGGTCATCCGTCGGCGCAAGTATCGCTGCCGGGACTGACATCCGCACCGGCCTTGGGGGGATCTTGATCGGATCGCAGTGTGCCCCCTGCTCATGAATACGCCGGCGGAATCGCTTCGGTTCCCTCGGGTGTGGGTTGCGGGGGGTGTTGCGGGGTTCGCCGCGGGGTTCGTTGTGGGGGCCGCTGCGGGGTTCGTTGTGGGGTCGGGGTCGTGGCGGTACGGCGAGCCCGCCGCGGGTCGCGCCCCTCTGCCCGCTGCCACAGTGGGCCGGTACTGGGACCAGCTAAGCGGCGGGCTTCGCCGCACCGCCACGACCCACTCCGGTGCGTTGGCGGCTGCGGGTGCCAGGTGCCAGGTGACAGGTGCCAAATGCCGGGTGCCAAATGCCGGGTGTCGGGTGTCGGAGGCTGGGGGGTGGCTGCCGGGAGGCGTGGGGCTGTGGGTGACGTCTGGGGGTGTGGCCCGTAGGGGCGGTTACTTCTTGGCGGACCGGGGTGGGGGGTGGGTGGGCGTGGGGCCGGGGGGCTGGGGGCGGGGCCCTCAGGCGGCCTGTGGTGGTGTCGGGTCAGGTTCGAAGTGGGTTCGGGCTCGGGTCTGGGCCTGGCTGGTCGCGCCGGTTCGGTCCAGGCCCAGTAGGGCCGCGCCCAGTACGGGGCTCGCGGTGACCACCTGGGGTACGGCCTTGGGGGCCCGGGTCGCCAGGAGATCGCGTATGCCGTCGGTCAGTCGGGGCTGGTGTGCGGCCAGGACTCCGCCGCCCAGGAGGACGGGTGTCTCCTCCTCCAGGAGGTCGAGGCGGGTCAGGGCCACCGTGGCCATGGTGACGACCTCGTCGGCCAGGCGGTCGACCAGTGCGCGGGCGGTCGTGTCGCCCGAGTCGGCCGTCGTGAAGAGGACCGGGGTCAGTTCGTGCCGGCGGGACTGGGGGATCCGGTCCAGGTGCAGCGCCTCCACCAGGGCGTACACGGAGGGCAGGCCGAAGTGGGCCGGGAGGGTGTCGGAGAGGGCGGTCGGGGCGCCTCGGCCGTCCTCCGCGCGGGAGGCGTGCCACAGGGCCTCCTCGGCGAGGCCCCAACCGCCGCCCCAGTCGCCGGAGATGCGGCCCAGCGCGGGGAAGCGGGCGGTGCGGCCGTCGGGGCGCATGCCGACGCAGTTGATGCCGGCGCCGCAGACGACGGCGACACCGCGGGGTTCGGTGAGGCCGGCGCGCAGGAGGGCGAAGGTGTCGTTGCGGACCTCCACACGCGCGCCCCACGCGCGCGCGTGCAACGCGGCGGCCAACCGCTCCTCCTCGACGGGGAAGTCGGCGTTGGCCAGGCAGGCGGAGACGTGGTCGACCGACGTCACTCCGGCGCTGGTGAAGGCCCGTCCCACCGCGTCCGCGACCTTGTCCACCGCCGCCTCCACACCCACCACGGGGGGTCGGAACCCGCCGCCGCGGGCCGTGGCGAGGACGGTTCCGTCGGCCGCCACGACCGCGACGTCGGTCTTGCTGTTGCCCGCGTCGACGGCGAGGACGCTTGCGGTCAGGCCCACGCGAGGTGCTCCCGGTTGTGCGCGATCAGCTGGTCGGTGAGGGTCTCGGCGTACTCGTACTGGCCGACGAGGGGGTGCGAGAGGAGGGTCTTGAAGACGCGCTCCCGGCCGCCTCGCAGGGCGGCGTCCAGGGCCAGGTCCTCGTACGCCGTCACCTGTGCCATCAGGCCGGCGTAGAGGGGGTCGACGGGCGGTACGGGCAGGGGTGTGGTGCCCTTGCGGTCCACCGTCGCCTGTACCTCGATCACCGCGTCGTCGGGGAGGAACGGGAGGGTGCCCCGGTTGGGGGTGTTCACCACCTGGTACGGGCTGCCGCCCCCGCCGAGCAGTCCGGCCGCCAGGTCGACCGCCGCCTCCGAGTAGTAGGCGCCGCCCCGTTCGGCGAGCAGCTCCGGCTTCTCGTCCAGGGCGGGATCGGCGTACATCTGGAGGAGTTGTCGTTCCATCGCCGCTACCTCGGCTGCCCGGGGCGGCCTGGTGCGGAGTTCCCGTACGACCTCGTCGTGCGCGTAGTAGTAGCGCAGGTAGTAGGAGGGGACGACGCCCAGGCGGTTCAGGAGGGGGCGGGGCAGGTGCAGGTCCGCGGCGATCGTGTCGCCGTACGCGGAGAGGAGCGCGGGGAGGATGTCCTCGCCCTCCGGGCCGCCCAGGCGTACTCCCGTCTCCCAGGTGAGGTGGTTCAGGCCCACGTGGTCGAGATGGACCTCCTGGGGGGCGACGCCGACCAGGCCCGCGAACTTCCGCTGGAAGCCGATCGCCACGTTGCACAGGCCCACCGCCTTGTGGCCGGCCTGGAGCAGGGCGCGGGTCACGATCCCCACCGGGTTGGTGAAGTCGATGATCCAGGCGTCCGGGTTGCCGCGGCGGACCCGTTCGGCGATGTCGAGGACCACCGGCACCGTGCGCAGCGCCTTGGCCAGGCCGCCCGCGCCGGTCGTCTCCTGGCCGACGCAGCCGCACTCCAGGGGCCAGGTCTCGTCCTGCCGGCGGGCCGCCTGGCCGCCGACGCGCAGTTGCAGCAGTACGGCGTCGGCGCCTTCGACGCCCGCGTCGAGGTCGGTGGTCGTGATGACGCGGGCCGGGTGGCCCTGGCGGGCGAAGATCCTGCGGGCCAGGCCGCCCACCAGGTCGAGACGGTCCGCCGCGGGGTCCACGAGGACGAGTTCCTCGACGGGCAGTGTGTCGCGCAACCGGGCGAAGCCGTCGATGAGTTCGGGGGTGTAGGTCGAGCCTCCGCCGACCACGGTGAGTTTCACTGCGGGGTTCCTCGCTTCCTGGGGTGTCCTCACCCCTTTACTCCGGTGAGCGTGACGCCCTCGACGAACGCCTTCTGGGCGAAGAAGAACACGAGGATCACGGGGGCCATGACCAGCACGGTCGCGGCCATGGTGAGGTTCCAGTCGGTGTGGTGCGCGCCCTTGAAGGACTCCAGGCCGTAACTGAGCGTCCAGGCGCCCGGGTTCTCGGACGCGTAGATCTGCGGGCCGAAGTAGTCGTTCCACGCGTAGAAGAACTGGAACAGGGCGACTGCCGCTATGCCCGGTTTCGCCATCGGGAGGACGACCCGCAGGAGAGTGCGCAGGTCCCCGCAGCCGTCCACCTTCGCCGCGTCCAGGTACTCGTTCGGGATCGTCATCAGGAACTGGCGGAGGAGGAAGATCGAGAAGGCGTCGCCGAAGGCCATCGGGATGATCAGCGGCCAGAGGGTGCCGGACAGGTCCCACTGCTTCGCCCAGAACAGGTACATCGGGATGACGACGACCTGGGGCGGCAGCATCATCATCGAGATCACCAGCATCAGGGACAGACTGCGGCCCCGGAAGCGGAACTTGGCGAGCGCGTAGGCCACGGGGATCGACGACACCACGGTGAGGACGGTGCCGGCCCCCGCGTACAGCAGGGTGTTCTTCCACCAGGTCAGGAAGCCGGGGGTGTCGAAGACCTTGGCGTAGTTGCCCCACTCCCAGGTGCGCGGGATCAGGTCGCGGCTGAGGGCCTGGGAGTCGCTCATGAGTGACGTCAGGAAGACGAACACGAAGGGCAGGGTGAAGAAGAGGGCCGCGGCGACGCCGAGGGAGTGGATCGCGATCCATTCGAGGACGGTCCGGCGGCGGGCCGTGCGCTCGGCGGGGGAGGGCGGTGTCCCCCGCAACTCCACGGGCTTGTCCAGTACTTGGGTCATGGTCAGTCACCTGCCTGGATGAGGCCGCCACGGCGTCGCATCAACAGCCCGGTGAACGCCATCGACAGGGCGAAGAGGACGAGTGCCACCACGCACGCGGAGCCGTAGTCGAAGCGCTGGAAGCCGAGGTTGTAGACGAGTTGGGGGAGGGTGAGGGTCGACCTGTCGGGGTAGCCGGGTTCGAACTGGGTGCCCGCGCCCTGGATGACGCCCGAGGCGACCTTCCCGGCGATCAGGGGCTGTGTGTAGTACTGCATGGTCTGGATCACGCCGGTGACCACGGCGAACATCACGATCGGCGAGATGTTGGGCAGGGTCACGAACCGGAACCGCTGCCAGGCCGAGGCGCCGTCCAACTCGGCTGCCTCGTACTGCTCCTGGGGTACGTCGAGCAGCGCCGCCATGAAGATGACCATCAGATCGCCGATGCCCCACAGGGCGAGCAGGGTGAGGGCCGGCTTCGACCAGGACGGGTCGTTGAACCAGCCGGGCGCCGGGAGACCGACGCTTTCCAGGATCGAGTCGACCGGGCCGGTGCCGGGGTTGAGGAGGAAGGCGAAGGCCATGGTCGCCGCCACCGGTGGGGCCAGGTAGGGGAGGTAGAAGAGGGTGCGGAAGACGCCTGTGCCCGTCTTGATCTTCGTGATCAGGAGGCCGATGCCCAGGCCGAAGAGGACCCGGAGGGTGACCATGACCACGACCAGCCACAGGGTGTTGCGGAGGGAGGGCCAGAAGAAGGGGTAGTGCTCGAAGACGTACGTCCAGTTCTTCGTTCCGCTCCACGTCGGCGGGTTGAAGCCGTCGTAGTGCATGAACGAGAAGTAGACCGTCGAGAGGAGGGGGTACGCGAAGAAGACCGTGAACCCGATCAGCCAGGGCGACATGAAGGCGGTGGTGCGCAACGCCGCCCGGCGGCGCTTGGAGGCCAGGGTGAGGGTGCTCATCACTTCGCCTGGGCGATGTCCGTGTCGATCTGCTTCGCGGTGCTCGCCAGGCCCGACTTGAGGTCCTCGGCCTTGCCGCTCTCGTACTCGTAGCCGAAGTTCTGGACCGTCGTGAGGTACACCCCGCCGTTGACGGAGGCCGGAGCGGTCGTGGAGTTCGGGTTGGCGGCGATCTCCAGGAACGTCCTGAAACGCGGGTCGTACTTCAGGTCCGGCGATTTGAGGGCCGCCAGCGTGGACGGCACGTTGTGGATGGCGTTGGAGAAGCCCACCACCGCGGCCGTGTCGGTGCTGATGTACTTGACCAGCTCCCAGGCCGCGTTCTGCTTCTTGCTGGTCGCGGCGATACCCGCGATGGTGCCGGTGATGTAGCCCTTGCCGTACTGGTCGGCCTGATCGTCGGGGACGGGCAGCGGGGCGACGCCGATCTCGAAGTCCGGCTTGGCGTCCAGGGCCATGCCCAGGCGCCACTCGCCGTCCAGCTGCATGGCGACCTGGCCGGTCTGGAAGGGGTGCTTGGGGCCCCACTCGTCGCCGAGCGTCGAGCGGTACTTCTCCAGCCGCTGGTAGCCGCCGAGTTGGTCGACCAGCTTCTTCTGGAGGGTGAAGGCGGCCGCGACGGCCGGGTCCGTGCCGACGGTCGACTTGCCGCTGGAGTCGAAGTACGTCGGTGAGAACTGCCCGAGGTAGTGCTCGGTCGTGGTCTCCCAGCCGTGGTAGTTCGGCATGAAGCCGAGCTGCTTGTAGCCGTCGCCGTCGGAGACCGTCAGCTTCTTGGCGTCGGCCTCGAACTCCGACCAGGTCTTCGGCGGGGTCCTGATGCCGGCCTTCTCGAAGGCGGTCTTGTTGTAGTAGAGGCCGTAGGCGTCACCGAGGAGGGGAACGCTGCACCGGTTCCCCTCGAACTGGGTGTACTCGTTCATCGCCTTCGGGAAGGTCTTCTCCGGGTCGACGCCCGCCTTCTCGAAGAAGGGGTTGAGGTCGACCAGCGCCCCCGACGAACAGAACTTGCCGACGTTGTTGGTGGTGAACGACGAGATCACGTCGGGTGCCTTGGCGCCGCCCGTCCTGAGTGCCTGGTTCATCTTGTCGTCGGTCATGTTGCCGACGATGTCGACGTGGATGTTGGGGTGCGCCTTCTCGAAGCCGGCGACCAGCGCCCGCACGGCCTTCGCCTCGGCGGGCGCGCTCCAGGCGTGCCAGAAGTTGATGGTCGTGTCCTTGGAGGCGTCGTCGCTCGCCCCGGAGTCGGACTGGCCGGTACAGGCGGTGGCGAGGAGGGCGAGGACTACGGAGGCGGAGGCAGCGAGCGCGACTTTCCTTGACATTCCGGGCATGGCGGGGTCTCCCAAGGGCAGGGCGGGGTGAGGTGGTGGGTGTGCGAGAGGTGAACGCGGGGGTGAAAACGCAGGGGTGAAGCGGGTGCGGGTGCGAGCAGGGGTGCGGGTGACGGGTTCAGCGGGAGGTGTCGAAGACCTCGTCGCGGGTGGCGGCCAGCGCGTTCTCCAACGCGCCGCGCAGCACGGGGTGTTCACGGACGTCGCCGACGACGAGCCGGGGCCGGGGTGCCGCCAGCTCCTCCAGTTCGGCCTGGACCAGGGCGCGCAGCGGTTCCCCGCCCGAGGTGAGCGAGGCGCCGCTGAGGACGACGAGTTCGGGGTCGAGGACGGAGACGAGTGAGGCGAGACCGGTGGCGAGGTGGGTCGCGTAGGCCTCCAGGAGGCGCCGGTGGGGGCCGTCGTCGGCTTCGGCGGCACGGGCGACGAGGGCGGCGGCGACCTCGGCGTACGGGCCCGACGGGATGTCCTCGACGCCCAGTTCACGGGCCAGCCTGGGGATCGCCTGCGAGCCGGCCAGCTCCTGGTAGCCGCCGCTGCCCGTCTTGCCGACCTGCCGGACCAGGGGGGTGCCCGGCACCGGGAGGAAGCCGACCTCGCCGGCGCCGCCGGTCCAGCCGCGGTGCAGCCGGCCGCCGAGGACCAGGGCGGCGCCGAGGCCGCCCTCGCTCCACAGCAGGACGAAGTCGCCGTAGCCGCGGGCCGCGCCGAGCCGCTGCTCGGCCACCGCGACGAGGTTCACGTCGTTCTCGTACTCGACCGGCATCGGCAGGGCGGCGGCGAGCTCGTCCAGTAGTGCGGGGGAGTGCCAGCCGGGCAGGTGGGCGGCGTAGCGCAGCCGGCCGGTGTTGGGGTCGAAGGCGCCGGGGGTGCCGATGACGAGCCGGTGGACGTCGTCACGGGCGAGCCCCGCGGCCTTGACCGCGCCGTCCAGAGCGTCGGTGACCTGCCGGACGACGGGCTGGGCGGGGCGTCTTCCCGGGGTCGGGAGTTCGTACGCCCCCACCGTGCGGCCGGTGATGTCGGCGACGGCGGCGCGGACGCGCTCGGGGGTGACGTCGAGCCCGGCGGCGTACGCGGCACCCGCGTTGACCTCGTACAGCTGGGCGTTGGGCCCCGGGCGGCCCTCGCTGGTGCCGGTCGCCAGGACCAGCCCCGACGCCTCCAGACGGGCCAGGAGCTGGGAGGCGGTCGGCTTGGAGAGGCCGGTGAGCTTGCCGATCCGCGTGCGGGACAGCGGCCCGTGCTCCAGGAGGAGGTCCAGGGCGGCACGGTCGTTCATGGCACGCAGAACGCTGGGGGTGCCCGGCGTACCGGAGGTTCCTGCCATGGGTGTCGACACCTGCCTTTCGGCTGTCCAGGTTCCCAGTGATCAGGTCGGGAAGTCCATCGGAGCCTGTCCCGAGTGATTGTTAGGAAGGTTTCCTGTTGGATGGCCTGGACCATAGGCCGAGGGGGGAGGGGGCGTCAAGGGAGAGCCCCCGCGGCAACAGAGTCGTTACCTGCGGGGGCTGTGCGGGAGGGATGTGAGGGCTGCGAGGGGTGCGAGGGGCGTGGGCGCCGGGTCGGGGGCGCGGCGGGCGAGGCCCGGCCGCCACAGGGCAGCGGCCGGGCCGGCCCGCTACTTCGACTACTTCGACACGCTCGGCGGCGTCAGCGGGGTCGCCGCCTGGGCCTGTGGGGAGCCCGTGTTGGAGTACACCGACGGGGCCGCCATGCCGGCCGTCGGGTCGGCGTCCGGGTCGAGGGACAGGGGGACCGTCGGGCCGCCGACGATCTGGATGCCCGCCGCGTCGAAGGCGTGCTTGATGCGCCAGCGCAGTTCGCGCTCCACGGTGAGCGCCTTGCCGGGCATGGTCTTGGCGGAGACGCGGACGACCATCGAGTCCAGCAGGACGCTGTCCAGGCCGAGGATCTCGATCGGGCCCCACAGGAGCTCGTTCCAGGGCTCTTCCTTGCTCATCTTCTCGGCGACCTCGCCCAGGGTGCGCCTCACCTTGTCGAGGTCCTCGCCCGAGCGGACGGTGACGTCGACGCCGGCCGTGGCCCAGCCCTGGGAGAGGTTGCCGATGCGCTTGACCTCGCCGTTGCGGACGTACCAGATCTCGCCGTTGTCGCCGCGCAGCTTCGTGACGCGCAGGCCGACCTCGATGACCTCGCCGGAGGCGACGCCCGCGTCGATGGTGTCGCCCACGCCGTACTGGTCCTCCAGGATCATGAAGACGCCGGAGAGGAAGTCCGTCACCAGGTTCCGCGCGCCGAAACCGATCGCCACGCCCGCGACACCGGCGGACGCCAGCAGCGGGGCCAGGTTGATCTCGAAGGTGCCGAGGATCATCAGGGCCGCGGTGCCGAGGATCAGGAAGGACGCCACCGAACGCAGCACCGAGCCGATCGCGTGCGAACGCTGGCGGCGGCGCTCCACGTTCACCAGCAAGCCGCCGAGTCCCGAACCGTCGACCGACTGACCCGAACGGTTCATGCGGTCTATCAGCTTGGTGATGGACCGTCGCACCGCGACTCTGAGCACCGCCGCGATCACCAGGATCAGCAGGACTCTCAGACCGATCGCCAGCCAGGTGGACCAGTTCTGCTCGATCCAGCTGGCGGCGTTCGTCGCGCTCTCCTGGGCGTCCTGGAGCGACGGCACCGCCGGAGTGGTCGTCTCCGAGGGAGAGGGGGACGGCGACGGTGAGCCGGTGGCGGCGAGCAGGACGGCGGACAAGGACACGGCAGGTACCTCCAGGTGTAGCGGTCCGCCCCTCCGGCAGCGGTCAAGGTCTTCAGGCGCGTTTCTAGGTCACGAAAAGGTCACCGGCGGGGCAGGCCCACCACACTATCGGGGCATCGTGTGTGGATCGTTGCAATGTTCGAGGGAGAGACCACTCTCACCTGGGGATGAACAGGTGGGATGAACAACTCGTGATCCTGGGGACGCCGTAGATGTGGTCGAAAACACTCTCAGCCCGTTACCGGCACATGGTGGCGCTTCCCGCAGGCATGAGGGGAGACTGACTACGCATCGTCCCGGCGCGAGCCACGCGCCGCCGGCGTCCAAGGAGGCCATCCGTGCCGCATGTCCTGGTCCTGAACGCGTCGTACGAGCCACTCGGCGTCGTACCGCTCCGCCGCGCGCTCATCCTCGTTCTGGAGAACAAGGCCGTCTCCCTTGAGGAATCCGGCGCTTTCCTGCACAGCGCGACCGTCACCCTCCCCGCACCCAGCGTGGTCCGGCTCAAGCGATTCGTCCGGGTCCCCTATCGGGGGCCCGTTCCTCTGACCCGCCGGGCGCTGTTCGCCCGCGACGGGGGCCGGTGCATGTACTGCGGTGGCGTCGCAACCAGCGTCGACCACGTCATCCCGCGCAGCCGCGGGGGCAAGCACGTCTGGGACAACGTGGTGGCCTCGTGCCGCCGCTGCAACCACGTGAAGGCCGACCGTCATCTCGTCGAGATCGGCTGGCGGCTGCGCCACAAACCCGCCCCGCCCACCGGCCTGGCCTGGCGCATCATCGGGACCGGCCATAGGGATCCGCGCTGGTTGCCGTACTTGCAGCCGTACGGCGCGGACGACGCCCTGGCCCGGATCGACGGCATTTCCGCCTGACGACGATCCGGGCTTTTGCATACCCGCCGCCCGTCACCCGGTGTCACCGACGGCCCCACGTCCCGGACGTGGGGCCCCTCAAGGTTCCCTCGGCAGGCTCCCTCAGTCGGGCGTCCGATCCGCGCCCGACCCGCGTGTGGCGTGCGGCGTCCCGCCCGCCACGAAGAGCACCCGCGCCACGGCCCCGGCGTCCGCCTTCGCCTCAGCGCCGCGTCGCCCGGCACGGCCGCGCCCGTGACCCCCTCGTCGCCGAGAGTGGCCGCCGTGTGATGTTTGCCCCAATCTGGAGAGGCCGCGACCGAACAGAATGTGACGAGCGGCACGTTGTTCCCTTCTGTACGTCTGCCACCGCGACCGCTGGGTAGGGCTGCGATAACCGATCGTCGTCCTCGACAAGGAGGCCCCCGTGGCCGCATCGGCTCACCTTCTGCTCTCGGCCCTCTCCAAACCCGAGGCGGAGCTGTCCGCCCCGCCCGAGCTGTTCGCCCCGTCCGAGTTGCCCGACCCCTACTTCTGTGTGTTCAGCGCGGAGGGCGCCTGCGCCGAGGCCCCCCTCACCAGCGAGCCGCCTCTGCCGGACGCCGAACCTCTCACCAGCGAGCCGCCGCTCGCCGACGCCGCTCCTCTGACCAGCGAGTCCGACGCGCACGCGGAGCCGTAGATGACAGCGCCCCGGCCGGCCGAGCCCCCTTCCGAGGATCTGTCCCGGCTCGCCGCGCTGTACGGCGTCGCCACCTCCTACAGCCCCTCCCCGGACCGTGCGGTCGCGGCCTCCGCGCTCGCCGTCACCCGGGTCCTGGCCGCCCTCGGCGTGGCCGCGGGCACTCCCGCAGCCGTCTGGGACGCCCTCGCCGCCCGCGAACGGGAACTGCGCGAACGGCTGCTGCCGCCGACGGTGGCGTGCTGGAGCGGCGGCGGCACCCCCGCCGCCCTCGACGCCCTCCCGCCCGGCACCCGGCTGCGCATCGAGACCGAACAGGGCGAGACCCGCGCCGCCGCCGACCAACTCCCGCCCGGCATGCACCGGTTGACCGCCACCGCCCCCGACGGCCGCACCGCCCACGCCCACCTGGTCGTGGCCCCGCCCCGGCTGCCCGCGCCCCGAGGCCGCTCGTACGGCCTCCTGGTCCAGCTCTACTCCCTGCTCTCCCGGCGCTCCTGGGGCATGGGCGACCTCGGCGACCTCGCCGAACTGACCGCCTGGGCCGGCCGCGCGCTGGGCGCCGGATTCATCCAGGTCAACCCGCTGCACGCGGCCGTCCCCGGCGCCCCCACCGACCCGTCCCCCTACCGCCCCTCCTCACGCCGCTTCCCCGACCCGGTGCATCTGCGCGTCGAGGACATCCCCGAGTACGCCCAGGTCGCCGACCGCGAGTCGGTGCGGGCGCTGCTGGAGCGGGCGGAACGGCTGCGCGCGTCCGTGCTGGAGAAGGGCGCGCTGATCGACCGGGACGCCGTATGGGAACTCAAGCGGGAAGCGCTGGAGTCGGTACGTCAGGTACCGCTCGGGCCGGGCCGCCGGGCCGCCTACGTCGACTATCTCGCCGAGCAGGGCGAGGCACTGGAGGACCACGCCACCTGGTGCGCCCTCGCCGAGGTGCACGGCTCCGACTGGTACCGCTGGCCGGCCGGACTGCGCGACCCCCGTTCCCCCGAAACCGCCCGCGCCCGCGGGGAGTTGATGGACCGGGTCGACTTCCACACCCGCCTCGCCTGGCTCACCGACACCCAGCTCACCGCCGCCCAGCGCGCCGCCCGCGAGGCCGGTATGCCGGTGGGAGTGGTCCATGACCTCGCCGTCGGGGTGCATCCCGGGGGCGCCGACGCCTGGGCCCAACAGGCCTACTTCGCGGCCGGCATGTCGGTCGGCGCACCCCCGGACGCCTTCAACGCCCGCGGCCAGGACTGGGGTCTGCCACCCTGGAGGCCGGACCGTCTCGCCGAGTCCGGCTACGCACCCTTCCGGGCCCTGCTGCGGGCCCTGTTCCGCTACGCCGGCGCGCTGCGCATCGACCACGTCATGGGCCTGTTCCGACTGTGGTGGGTCCCGCAGGGCGAACTGCCCACGCAGGGCACCTACGTCCGCTACGACGCCGAGGCGATGCTCGCCGTCCTGGTGCTGGAGGCCTCGCGCGCCGGGGCGGTCGTCATCGGCGAGGACCTCGGCACGGTGGAACCCGGCGTCCGCGAAACCCTGCGCGAGCGGGGCGTACTCGGCACCTCGGTGCTGTGGTTCGAACGAGACTGGGAGGGCGACGGCCGCCCCCTGCCCCCCGACCACTGGCGCGCCGACTGCCTGGCCACCGCCACCACCCACGACCTGCCGCCCACCGCGGCCCGCCTCACCGGCGAACACGTCGAACTCCGCGACAGTCTCGGCCTGTTGACCCGCCCCCTGGACGAGGAACGGGCCGAGGCGTCGGCCGACACCGCGGAGTGGCTCGCCCTGCTCGCCCGGCTGGGCCTCCTGCGGGGCACCGGCGGCGGCATCGACACACTCGCGGAGGAGGCCGAGATCCAGGCCGTCCACCGCTACCTCGTGCACACCCCGGCCCGCATGGTCGGCATCTGGCTCCCCGACACCATCGGCGACCGCCGCCCGCAGAACCTGCCGGGCACCTGGGACCAGTACCCGAACTGGCGACTGCCGATCGCCGACGCGGAGGGACGGCCGGTGACCCTGGAGGAACTGGCGGCCTCACCGCGACTGCACGCGCTGATCGATGTCCTCCGCCAGTCCACGAGCGTCACCCCGTGAGCGTGAGCGTGGACGGGCGGCGGGTGATGGGCGTGGGCGTGGGCGCGGTGGTGGGGCGGGGCAGGCATCGGGTGGTGGCGGGTGGTCGGCCCTTGTCGGCGGCCCCGTCGGTGGTCCCGTTCGCCTCGTACGGCACCCCGGACGCGCGCCCCTTCGGACCGTTCGCTACTTTGGCCCTGTGAAGAAGAACGCCCTGCGCGCCGGCGCCCTGGCTGCCGGTACGACGCTGATGATGCTGCTCATGTCGTCCCCCGCGCTCGCGCTGACCCGCGACGACGGTGACGACCCCGGCACCGGACTGAGCGTCATCGAGACGCTGGGTCTGTTCGTGGTGGCCCCGATCGCCCTGTTCGTGGTCATCACCGGACTGGTGATGGTCCTGGACAAGTCGCACGTGTCGCACCGGGTGACCGTCCCCAAGGCCAAGCCCACGGCCAAGACCGAGGTCGGCTCGAAGGCCTGACCCGGCACGCTCTCCGAGGGCGCCACCCCGCCGTACGCGGCCGGGGTCGGCGCCCTTGTCGCGTTCGGCCTGGTGGCGTGCCCGGCCTCAGGGGCTCGACGCCGTCAGGTACCGCTGCACCGTGGGTGCCAGCCACGCCACGATCTCGTTCGGGTGCAGCGCCACGGCAGGCGGAATCAGGAGCACGTACCGGGTGAGCGCCAGCCCCAGCAACTGGGTCGCCGCGAGGGCGGCCCGCGTCGGCACCTGCTCCTGGTCCGGGCAGACCTGACGGGTGACCGGCAGCAACTGGTCCCGGAAGATGCCCTGCATCCGCTCGGCCCCGGCCCGGTTGGTCACACCGACCCGCAGCAGGGCGGTGAGAACCTCGTTGTCCTCCCACATGTCGAGGAAGTGCGTCACCAGTACCCGGCCGACGTCCTGCTGAGGCAGCGTGGCCAGCTCCGGCAACCGCAGATCGATGGCGACGGCCGCCGCGAACAGGCCCTCCTTGTTGCCGTAGTAGCGCATCACCATCGACGGATCGATGTGCGCGTCCTTGGCGATGGCCCGGATGGTGGCCCGCTCGTACCCGTCGGCCGCGAAGCGCTCGCGGGCCGCGGTGAGGATCGCGTTGCGGGTGGTGTCGGAGCGGCGTGAGGGAGCGGAGGTTGAGGAGACGGATGTGGCAGAGGAGACGGAGGTGGCAGAGGTGGCAGAGGTGGCGGGAGTGGTGCCTTCGGTCATGCCAACGATCGTAGGCCAACGGGCGTAGGCCAACAAGTGTTGACGTGTGCGGTCCGGCAGGACTATCTTCGTCAACAAGCGTTGGCAAACAGTTGTTGGCATCAGGAGGCCGTCATGAGCAGCCCGAGCGACACAAGCAGCCCGAGCAACACGAGCACCTCCACGATCGTCGTCGGCTCCGGCCCCACCGGCCTGCTCCTGGCCGGTGACCTCGCCACCGCCGGCGTCCCCGTCACCCTCGTGGAGAGGCGTCCGCACAAGATCGGCAACCTCTCCCGCGCCTTCGTCCTGCACGCCCGCACGCTCGAACAACTCGACGCCCGCGGCCTCGCCGACGAGCTGGAGGCCCTCGGCCGCCCCCTCGACCGGCTCCGCCTCTTCGGTCGGCTCACGGTCGAACTCGACACCCTCCCCTCCCGCTTCAACCACCTCCTCGTCCTCCCGCAGTACGAGGTGGAGAAGGTGCTGGAGCGACGGGCCGTCGAGGCGGGGGTGGAGTTCCGCTACGACACCGAGGTGACGGGCCTGACCCAGGACGCGGACGGCGTGACGGTGGAGGTCCGCGACCGCAGGGGCGAGCCCGGCGACATCGGGGCGACCGGCGTGACCGGAGCAACCGGCTCGGTCGGTGCGACCGGCGCGGTCGAGGTGCTGCGCGCCGCGTACGTCGTCGGCACCGACGGCATGCGCAGCACCGTGCGGAACGCGATCGGGCTGCCCTTCCCCGGCCGGTCGGTGATCCGTTCCGTCGTTCTCGCGGACGTCAGGCTGGCCGAGGAGCCCGACAGCCTGCTCACGGTCAACGCCGCCGGTGACGCCTTCGCCTTCCTCGCGCCCTTCGGGGACGGCTACTACCGCGTGATCGGCTGGAACCGGGCCCGCGACGTCTCCGACAGCGAGCCCCTCGACCTGGGCGAGGTCAAGGAGGTCACCCGCCGCGCCCTCGGCCGGGACTACGGGATGCACGACGCCCGCTGGATGTCCCGCTTCCACAGCGACGAGCGCCAGGCGCCCGCCTACCGTGTCGGCCGGGTCTTCCTCGCCGGTGACGCCGCGCACGTCCACACCCCGGCCGGCGGCCAGGGCATGAACACCGGCCTCCAGGACGCGGCCAACCTGAGCTGGAAGCTCGCCCAGGTCGTCGACGGCCACAGCGACCCGTCCCTCCTCGACACCTACCAGGCCGAACGCCACCCGGTCGGCAGGTCGGTGCTCCGCAGCAGCGGCGGCATCGTCCGCCTCGCCATGGCCAAGCACCCCTGGGAACTGGCGCTGCGGGCGGCCCTCACCACCTTCCTCGACACCGTCGCCCCGGCCCGCCGCAGGGCGACCGGCCAGATCACCGGCATCGGCTTCCGCTACGACGCCCCGAAGGGCTCCCACCCCCTCGCCGGCACCCGGGCCCCGGACGTCGCGCTGTCCGACGGCAGCCGCCTCTACGAGGCCCTGCGGGGTGGCCGGTTCGTACTGATCACGCCGACCGGACACACGCAGAGCCCCGCCCACAAGGACCGCCTGGTCGTGAAGCACTGGGCGAGCGACCGCCGCACGACCGTCCTGGTGCGGCCCGACGGGTACGTGGGCTGGGCGGCGGACGAGACGCCCACCGGGACGATCGAGGCCGCGCTGGCCGAGTGGGTCGGACCGACCGGGTCCGCCGGATAGATCGAGTGGGTCGGACGGGCCGAGTCGGTCGGACGGACCTCGTCCGGCCGGCCGTCCGGCCGTCCGGGGTTCTACGTCTGTGCGTTGGTCGTAGCGTCGAGCAACTCCCGCAACAACTCGGCCAGTTGGTCGGCCCGTTCGTCGCTCAGGCCGGTCTTGAGGGCCTCCGTCTGGACCGCCAGGCCCGCGCCCACCGCCTCGTCGACGAGGGTGAGCCCCTTCTCCGTCAGGGTCACGTGCAGGCCGCGGCGGTCGTGGGGGTCGGGGGAGCGGCGCAGCAGGGCCGCGCGTTCGAGTTTGTCCAGGCGGCCGGTCATGCCGCCGGTGGTGAGCATCAGCGTGGCGGAGAGCCGGCGGGGGGAGAGGGTGTACGGCTCCCCGGAGCGGCGCAGGGTGGCCAGGACGTCGAACTCGCCGCGGGAGATGCCGAGGGCCGCGTACGCCTTCTCCATGCGGTCGCCCATCGTGCGCGAGAGCCGGTGGATCCGGCCGAAGACCTCCATGGCCGCCGTGTCGAGGTCGGGCCGCACGGTGGCCCACTGCTCGATGATCGCGTCGACCGGGTCCTTGCGCTGTGCACTCATGCGAGGAGTATCCGCCGGGTTCCGGTCGCCCGCAAGAAAGTGACTTGACTGTAAGTTGCTTAGCGCTAAGCTAGTCAGTGTTGAGTCAATCGGCGTCGAGTCGGCGCAGGCGGCGATCAAGCCGTCCTCCGGGAGGGTGTCGGTCATGAAGCGGTCCACGACCGTCCTGTTCACCGCGTTGGCCCCCGTCTCCTGGGGCACCACGTACGCCGTCACCACCGAGTTCCTGCCGGCCGACCGGCCCCTGTTCACCGGTCTCCTGCGCGCCCTGCCCGCCGGTCTCGTCCTGCTGGCCATCGCCCGGGTGCTGCCGCGTGGCGCCTGGTGGGGGAAGGCCGCGGTGCTCGGGGCGCTGAACATCGGCGCCTTCTTCCCGCTGCTGTTTCTGTCCGCGTACCGGATGCCCGGCGGCATGGCGGCCGTCGTCGGGTCGGTCGGGCCCCTGTTCGTCGTGGGTCTGTCGGCGCTGCTGCTGGGGCAGCGGCCCACCCCGCGGAGTGTGCTGACCGGCCTCGTGGCCGCGTTCGGCGTGAGTCTGGTCGTGCTGCGGGCGGCCGGGGCGCTCGACACCGTGGGGGTGCTCGCGGCCCTCGCCTCCACCGCCTCGATGTCCGCCGGGACGGTACTGACCAAGCGCTGGGGGCGTCCGGCCGGCGTGGGTCCCCTCGCGCTCACCGCCTGGCAGCTGACCGCGGGCGGCCTGCTCATCGCGCCCCTCGCCCTCCTCGTCGAGGGGGCACCGCCCGCGCTGGACGGCCGGGCGGTCGGCGGCTACCTCTACCTGGCGCTGGCCAACACGGCGGTCGCGTACTGGCTCTGGTTCCGCGGCATCGGCAGGCTCACCGCCACCCAGGTCACCTTCCTCGGCCCGCTGTCACCGCTGACCGCCGCCGTGGTCGGCTGGGCGGCGCTCGGACAGGCGCTCACGCCGATGCAGCTCGCGGGTATGGCGCTCGCCTTCGGGGCGACGGTGTTCGGGCAGCTCGGAGGGGGTGGGCGGCCCGGACGGTCGGGGCCGCGTACCCGCCTTCGATCGTTCGGCCCTGGTGCGGGTGAAAGCGCGGGTGAAGGTGTGGGCGCAGGTGTAGGTGTAGGTGACGCCCGGACGGAATCGATGGATCTGACCGGTCCGGCGCTGCGGCGTTAGGGCGGGAGCCGCGTCGGCGGTAGGACCGCCCACGCGCTCGGGGGCGGCGTACGAAAGGGGCGTCCGGTGTGGCACCGGACGCCCCTCGTCGTCGTACGAACCGCTTCTACTCGGCCGCCGCGTCCGCCGCCTGGGCCCTCAGCGCGCGTTCCACGCCCGCTCGGGATTCCGAGACGAGTCGGCGCAGGGCCGCGTTCGGCTCGGCGGAGGTCAGCCACTCGTCCGTCTGGCGGAGGGTTTCCTCCGAGACCTGGAGGGCCGGGTAGAGGCCGACCGCGATCTGCTGGGCGATCTCGTGCGAGCGGGACTCCCAGATGTCCTTGAGGATCTCGAAGTACCGGTCGGTGTAGGTGGCCAGCAGCTCGCGCTGGTCGGTCTGGACGAAGCCGCCGATGACGGCCTCCTGGACGGCGTTCGGGAGCTTGTCGGACTCGATGACCGACGCCCACGCCTCCGCCTTGGCCTCCGCGGTCGGCCGGGCGGACCGGGCGGTGGCCGCGTGGCGCTCACCGGCGGCGGTCCGGTCGCGCTCGTACTCGCCGGCGATCTCCGCCTCGTCGAAGCGGCCCACCGTGGCCAGCCGCTGCACCAGCGACCAGCGCAGCTCCGTGTCGACGGCCAGGCCCTCGATCGTCTGCGTGCCCTCCAGCAGGGCGTCCAGCAGGTCCAGCTGCTCCGGCGTACGGGCGGTCGCGGCGAACGCGCGGGCCCAGGCCAGCTGGTGGTCGCTGCCCGGCGCGGCGCCACGCAGATGCGCGAGCGTGGCGTCCGTCCAACGGGTCAGCAGGGACTCGCGGGCGGCCGGGTCGGCGTACAGCTCGATCGCCATCTTCACCTGGCGGTGCAGCGACTGCACCACGCCGATGTCCGACTCCTTGCCGATGCCCGACAGGACCAGCGAGAGATAGTCGCGGGTGGGGAGTTCGGCGTCCCGGGTCATGTCCCAGGCCGACGCCCAGCACAGCGCGCGGGGCAGCGAGGCCGCGAAGTCGCCGAGGTGCTCGGTGACGAAGGCGAGGGACTGCTCGTCGAGGCGGACCTTCGCGTACGACAGGTCGTCGTCGTTGAGCAGGATCACGGCCGGGCGGCGCTTGCCCACCAGCTGCGGCACGGCCGTCGACTCGCCGTCCACGTCCAGCTCGATGCGCTCGTCGCGCACCAGCTTGCCGCCGGCTCCTTCCGAATCGTCCAGTTCGTACAGGCCGACCGCGATGCGGTGCGGGCGCAGGGTCGGCTCGCCCTTGGCGCCGGCGGGCAGGGCCGGGGCCTCCTGGCGGATCGCGAAGGACGTGATGACACCGTCGGCGTCCGTCTCGATCTCCGGGCGCAGGATGTTGATGCCGGCCGTCTGGAGCCACTTCTGCGACCAGGTGCCCAGGTCACGGCCGGAGGTCTGCTCCAGCGCGCCCAGCAGGTCGGACAGCCGGGTGTTGCCGAACGCGTGCGCCTTGAAGTACGCCTGCACGCCCGCGAAGAACTCGTCCATGCCGACGTACGCGACGAGCTGCTTCAGTACGGAGGCGCCCTTGGCGTACGTGATGCCGTCGAAGTTGACCAGCACGTCGTCGAGGTCGTTGATCTCGGCCATGATCGGGTGCGTGGACGGCAGTTGGTCCTGCCGGTAGGCCCACGTCTTCATGGAGTTGGCGAACGTGGTCCACGAATGCGGCCAGCGGGACTCCGGCGCGTACGCCATGCAGGCGATGGACGTGTAGGTGGCGAACGACTCGTTCAGCCACAGGTCGTTCCACCACTCCATGGTGACGAGGTCGCCGAACCACATGTGCGCCAGCTCGTGCAGGATCGTCTCGCCGCGCGTCTCGTACGCGGCGTCCGTCACCTTCGACCGGAAGACGTACTGGTCGCGGATGGTGACCGCGCCGGCGTTCTCCATGGCGCCCGCGTTGAACTCCGGCACGAACAGCTGGTCGTACTTCTTGAAGGGGTACGGGTAGTCGAACTTCTCCTGGAACCAGTCGAAGCCCTGCCGGGTCACCTCGAAGAGGGCGTCCGAGTCGAGGTGTTCGGCCAGCGACGGGCGGCAGTAGATGCCGAGCGGAACGGACTGGCCGTCCTTCTCGTACACGCTGTGCACCGAGTGGTACGGGCCGACGATCAGCGCGGTGATGTACGACGAGATGCGCGGCGTCGGCTCGAACTCCCAGACGTTGCCCTTGGGTTCGGGCGTCGGCGAGTTGGAGACGACCGTCCAGCCGTCGGGTGCCTTCACCGTGAACTGGAAGGTGGCCTTGAGGTCGGGCTGCTCGAACGACGCGAAGACCCGCCGGGCGTCCGGGACCTCGAACTGGGTGTACAGATAGGCCTGGTTGTCGACGGGGTCGACGAACCGGTGCAGGCCCTCACCGGTGTTGGTGTACGCGCAGTCGGCGACGACACGGAGGACGTTGCGGCCCTCCAGCAGCGCCGGGAGCGCGATCCGGGAGTCCTCGAAGAGCTCGGCGGCGTCCAGCCGGTCGCCGTTGAGGGTGACCTCGTGGACGGTCGGGGCGACCAGGTCGATGAAGGACTCCGTGCCGCCCTCGACGACATCGAAGCGCACCGTGGTCACGGACCTGTAGGTACCGCCCTCCTGCGCGCCGGAGAGGTCGAGATCGATCTCGTACGAGTCAACGGTGAGCAGCTTCGCCCGCTGCCGCGCCTCTTCGCGAGTCAGGTTTGTGCCAGGCACGCGGTCATCTCCTCGATATGTGTGGGTTGCGCCATCCTTCCACGCGCCCGCACCGAACGCGATGTCCATTTACCGCCGGTGGCCAGGGCGGACGCGCGTGAGCCTGGGGACATGACGACGTACACCGCACACCCCATCGGCCCGGTGGTCCTGGAAGCCTTGCGCTCCGGTGACGACCGGGGACGGGAGATGGTTCCCGTGACCGACGACGAGGGCGGCGCCCCGCTGCGGTGCTGTCTGCGCCGCAGCGCGCCGGGCGAGCGGATCGCCCTCGTCTCCTACGCCCCGCTGCGCCGCTGGGCGGCCCGGACGGGGGCCACACCGGGGGCCTACGACGAACAGGGCCCGGTCTTCATCCACGCGCAGGCGTGCCCGGGGCCGGAGACGGACGGCCTCCCCTTCACGCACGACCACCGCACGCTGCGCCGCTACTCGGCGAAGGGGCACATCCTGGGCGGCCGGCTCGTCACGCCCCCGGAGGACTTCGGCGAGGCCCTCCGGGAAGCGTTCGACGACCCGGCCGTGGCACTCGTCCACGTCCGGGCCGTCGAGTACGGCTGCTTCCTCTACGAGGTGCGCAGGCCCTGAAGACCGTTTGCTAGCCCTTGAGGCCGTTCAGCTCCGCCGCGACCAGCTCCGCGATCTGCACCGCGTTCAGCGCGGCACCCTTGCGGAGGTTGTCGTTGGAGACGAACAGGGCGAGGCCGTTGTCGACGGTCTCGTCCTGGCGGATGCGGCCCACGTACGAGGGGTCCTGGCCGGCCGCCTGGAGGGGGTTCGGGACGTCGGTGACGGCCACGCCCGGGGCGCCGCCCAGCAGCTCCTTGGCGCGCTCCACGCTGATCGGGCGGGCGAAGCGGGCGTTGATCTGGAGCGAGTGGCCCGTGAAGACGGGGACGCGGACGCAGGTGCCGGAGACCAACAGCCCGGGGATCTCCAGGATCTTGCGGGACTCGTGGCGGAGCTTCTGCTCCTCGTCGGTCTCGTGCAGACCGTCGTCGACGATCGAGCCGGCCAGCGGCAGCACGTTGTAAGCGATCGGCGCGACGTACTTGTCCGGCGCCGGGAACTCGGCCGCCGAGCCGTCGTGCGTCAGCTTCGGCGCGTCCTCGCCGACCTTCTTGACCTGCTCGAACAGCTCGTCCACGCCGGCCAGACCGGAGCCGGACACCGCCTGGTAGGTGGCGACGACGAGGGCTTCGAGGCCCGCCTCGGCGTGCAGCGGCCTCAGGACCGGCATCGCGGCCATCGTCGTGCAGTTCGGGTTGGCGATGATGCCCTTGGGGCGGTTGGCGATGGCGTGCGGGTTCACCTCGGAGACCACGAGCGGTACGTCCGGGTCGCGGCGCCACGCCGAGGAGTTGTCGATCACGACCGGGCCCTGCGCGGCGACCTTCTCGGCCAGCGCCTTGGAGGTCGAGCCGCCCGCGGAGAACAGCACGATGTCCAGGCCGGTGTAGTCGGCGGTCGTCGCGTCCTCCACCGTCACGCCGTCCAGGACCGTCCCCGCCGAGCGGGCCGAGGCGAACAGACGCAGCTCGGTCACGGGGAAGGCGCGCTCCGTGAGGATCCTGCGCATGACCGTGCCGACCTGACCGGTGGCTCCGACGATTCCGACCCTCACGACGACTCCCTAACGTGGTCCTGTGTGTCTGCGGCGTTTCCATGATGCGGCCGACCCCGGTCCGCCTGTCCAATTCTTTGCCCTCCATGCCCGAGGCCTGGGACGCCCCGGCGTGACCGACCGTTGCGGAACTCCCGCCACACCCCCGCTGAGCTGGAGAAATTCGCCTCACGGCGGAGCCGTGCCGCAAGCTGTGCTGCCCTTCGCTCAGGTGTGACGTACACCTCTGAGGGATTTCCCGCCGGTCGGCCGAACGTTTCCGCGCGCCACGGCGTCGTAGAGGAGACGCGGGGAGGGGAGGGGTGTCTGTGCTGCGCAGAAAGGCCCGCCGTGGCCCGGGGGACGAGCACGCCGATCCCCTGGACGCGGCCCAGGAACGCCGGGTGCGAGCGGTGCTCGCCCTGGGCGGGGTACCACAGGCGGACCTGCCGGACGGGGTGCAGCAGGTCCGCCTGCGGTTGCTGGAGCGCGCGGCGCGGGGGGACGAGGCGCCGCGCGACGTGTCCGCGTGGGCGGCGGTCGTCGCCTCCAACCTGGCGATGGACTGGCACCGCGCCAAGCGCCGCCAGGAGCGGGTGGGGGAACGCCTCGCCTCCCTGCGTCAGTCGGAACACCCCTCCGGCGAGGACACCAGCCTGCTCTCCCTCGCGGTCGCCCAGGGTCTGGACGACCTGCCCGACAACCAGCGCCAGGTTCTCGTCCTGCGTTTCTACGCCGACCTTCCGGTGCGCGGGATCGCCGAGGAGCTCGGCATCCCCGAGGGCACGGTGAAGAGCCGACTGCACACGGCGGTACGGGCCCTGCGCGCCCGCCTGCACGAGGACGAGGTGGTGTGACGTGACCGCCGAACACGACGGACGCGGCGAACACGGCGACCGCGCCGAACACGACGGCCGCGTCGGTCTGGACGCGCTGATGGCCGCGATCACCGCGGAGCCGCTGTCCGACGACGCCCGCGCGGACCCCGTCTTCCTGGCCGAACACCGGTCCGCCGAGGCCGATCTCGCCCTGCTGCGCGAGCAGTTGGGGATCATCGGGCAGGCGCTCGGTGACCCGCCCAGGGTTCCGGAACCGGCTCCCGTACGTCCCTCCGGGATCCGGACGCCGGCCCGGCGCCGCACCCTCAACCTGGCCTTCGGCACCCTCGCGGTGGCCGCCGCCGCGGCCGTGCTCTCCGGCATGGCCTGGCTGCTGGCGCAGGCCGGGGGCGGTATCAGCGCCACCTCGGACAGCGGCAGCGACAGCGGAGCCTCCAAGGAGGACGCCGACGGTGTCCTCTTCGGCAGCCCCCGCTACCTGGCCTGCGCCGGCACGGTGGCCGAGGGCACGGTCGCCCGGGTGGAGACGTTCCCCGGCGACGACGAGCTGCTGCGGGTCACCGTCCACGTGACCCGCTTCTACAAGCCGGAGCCAAAGGCGGTGCCTGGGCGCGGCGAGGACGAGCTGACCTATGTGATCAGCCGGTACGAGGTGTCCCGCCCGCTGGAGCAGGGCGACCCGGTGCTGTTCGGTGTCCCGAAGGACGCCACCACCCCGGACCACTGGGCCGTCGGTGCCAAGGAGGTGGCCCGCGAGGGGGCCTGGATCACCGCCTCGCTGCCCGAGTCCCGGAAGCTGGGCTGCCGGTGAGGCACGGGAAAGGGCGGGCGCCCGTCATGTGCTGACGAACGCCCGCCCTGATCTCCGTGACGCGTCACGGCGTGACCGCGGTGACTACGGGGTGACCTTCTCGATCTTCACGTTGCCCGCGCCCGCGACCGTGCCGCGCGCGTTGAGCAGCTGGACCTGGCCGAAGAACTCCCGGCCCTCCGGGGCGGCCGCGGCGGCGGTGACGCTGCCGGAGACCGTGGTGGAGTCGCCCGTGCCGAGCTTCACCGGCGTCGAGCCGTCGACGGTGACGCTGCCGAGGGCGGCGGAGAAGAACACGTCCTGGTAGTCGTACGCCGTGGAGCCGGCCGGGATCGCGTAGCCGATGACCTCGATGGTGTACGTGCCGGCGGCCGGTGCGGCCAGGGACACGGACTCCTCCGAGTCACCGTCGGCGGAGTTGCCCGCCTCGGCGCCCGACTCGTCGTAGACGACGAGGTCGAGGTCGGCGGCGGCGTCGGAGACGTTGCCGATCGCGACGTCCAGGGACTTGGCGCCCTCGGGCACCGTGACCGTGGTCGTCCGGGTCTCGCCCGTGGCGATCGTCGGGCGGGCCGACTTGGACGAGCCGAGCGGGCCGCCGGCCAGCTTGCCGTCGATCGCGGCGAACTTGTTCGTCACCTTCCAGGAGGCGGCGGCCGGGGTACCGACCTTGGCCTCGGGCACGGTCACGGTCTCCGGGTCGAAGGCCGCGCCGAGGACGGCGACGTCCAGCTTGTACGGGTTGTCGAGCAGCGGCGACGTACGGCGCGACTCGACCTCGATCTCCCAGACGCCCGGCACCGGGTTGGCGTACGCCCGCACGTCGGGCTTGCAGCCGTTGCCGTCGAGGTAGTTGTTGTAGCAGAACGGGGTGCCGGTGTTGTCGACCGGAACGCCGTAGGGGTGGATGGCGATGAAGCGGGTCTGGCTCTTGTCCTTGAGCCCGCCGATCGCGACCTCCAGGGACGTGGCGCCCTCGGGCACGGTCACGAAGTACGACTGCGTGCTGTTGCGCTGGACCGTGTCCGACGCCTTGAAGGTGTGGGCGAGCGGCGCGGAGACCACGACCGTCGTCAGGACCTGCTTGTCGATGCCCTCGGTCTTCGGGTCGTCGACCTCAAGGATCGCGCTCTTGAGACCCGCGGACTTCGGCGCGGCCTGGACCTTGACGGTCACCGGCTGGTTCAGCGGCAGCTTCACCTCGTCCGAGCCGACGATCTTGAAGGTCTTCGCCGCGTTGTTCTCGAAGTACAGCTCGTGGCGGATCGCCTTGTCGGCGCCGGACGTACGGGTGACGGTGACGTCGTACGTCTTCTTCTGGCCGGACTTCAGGCCGCCGTCACGGTCGTAGAGGCCCGTGCCGAAGCCCGGGGTCTTCAGGAACTGGTCGATCGTGGTGTCGACCGGCGCCTTGACCGTGTACTCGTGGGCGGTGGCGCCGTCGCGGATCGAGTCCCAGGCGTCCGGGATGTTGATGAGGCCGGCGCCCTCCTCGTAGGCCTGCACATCCTTGATGTGGTCGGCGGTCGAGGTCAGCGCGGTGCGCAGGGTGGCCGGGGAGAGCTCGATGTCCTTCGCCTTGGCGGCCGACAGGAGCAGCGCGGACGCGCCGGCGGCCTGCGGGGAGGCCATCGAGGTGCCCTGGAGCATGCCGTAGCCGGCCGGCAGGGTGTAGCCCGCCTCGGCGACCGGGGCGCCCGGCAGCCAGGTCTGGATGGTGTTGATCGCGGCACCCGGCGCGGACAGGGTCGGGGTGAAGCCGCCGTCCTCACGCGGGCCGCGCGAGGAGAACGGCATCATGGCGTACTTCTTCGACACCTGGGAGCCGTAGTTGGCGGCCCAGGTCTCCTTGGAGATGGTCGCGCCGACCGAGATGACCTTGTCGGCCAGGCCGGGGTCGCCGATCGTGTTGGCGCCGGGGCCGGAGTTGCCGGCCGAGATCACCAGCTGGACGCCGTAGGTGTCGATGAGGCGCGTGTACAGCTCGGAGCGCGCGTTGTTGCCGTCGTTGAGGGCGGGCAGGCCGCCGATCGACATGTTGACGATGTCGACACCGCGGTTGACGACCAGGTCGATCATGCCCTCGGTGAGCGCCACGTTGGTGCAGCTCGGGCCGAACAGGCAGGCCCGGGAGGAGACGAGCTTCGCGCCCGGCGCGGCACCGTCCATCTTGCCGCCGAACAGGCCGTTGGCGGCGGTGATGCCGGCCACGTGGGAGCCGTGCTCGCTGGAGATCATGCCGATGTTGACGTAGTCGGCCTTCGCCCCGGAGGCGTTGTAGACGACGTCCTTGCGGATCTCGACGACGAACGGGATGCGCTCGGCGACGTCGGTCGCCGGGTTGTCGGTGCCGAAGTAGCCGATCTGGTAGCCGTCCTTGTACGGCTTCATCGGCTGCTCGTCACCGAAGTCGTGGTCGTCGTCGAGGTCGACGCGGACCGTGCCGGCGGCGGCGTCGTACAGCACGCCCCAGACGTCGGTGGTGTCGCCGTCGCGGTTGACGTCGCCGAGCTGGTCGCCGCCGACGGTGGCGGACTCGTAGAAGTAGTTGAACTTGTACGAGCCGGCCGGTGCGGTGAACGCCTCGGCGGCGCCGCCGACGGGCGTCGCGGTGAACGCCGGGCCGGCCACGGAGGAGAGCATCCGGCGCCAGGAGCCGTCGCCGTCGGCGACCGGGTCGGTCGCCGTCACCCAGTCGACGATCTTGCGCTCGCCGGTGGTGGTCTTCTGCAGCGCCGGGTGGGAGAGGTCGATGCCCGAGTCGAGGATGCCGATGGTGACACCGCGGCCGTCCGCCTTCGGGTGGTCCTCCACGAAGTCGACGGCGCCCGTCTCGAAGGACGGGTTGTACGGGTTCTCGGCGGGGGTCTTCTTGTTCGGCGCGGCGGCGGCGGTGGCCGTGCCCTTCTTCGCGGCGCCCTTGACGGTGTCCGCGCTAGGCGTCGGGTCGTCCAGCGGGATGTCCTGGCGCAGGTCGATGCCGTGCACGGAGGAAAGCTTCGCGGCGGCGGCGATGGCCGAGTCCGCCTTGCCGGTGGGAACCGTGGCGCGGACGTAGCCGAGCTTGTCGTAGGTGCGGCCGACGAGGCCGCCGTCGACCGAGTCCAGCTGACCGGCGACCTTCTCGGTCTGGCCGGGGGCGGTCGCGACCATCAGCGTGACGGTCTTGTCGCCGTCGGCCTTGGCCTCGGCGAGGACGTCCGCGTCGTCGGAGCCGAGCTTGTCGTGGGCGGACTTCACGCTCGGGTCGGCCGTGACGGGTGCGTCGTCGGCGGCGAGGGCCATGGGTATCGGCCCCGCCGCGGAGAGCGCGGCGACCAGACCGGCGGCCACGGCTATGCGGGCCACGCGTCTCGCGCCCGATATCGGTTCGCGCTGGGGGGTGAGGGTCATCGGCATCCCTTGTAGGTAAAGGAACGAGCGGGTGGCGACCGGGTCCGATCGGACCTGGTCGCAGTCGTCCGGAAGGCGATCCCGGACGATCGCACAGCTTTACGCATGGGAAGGATGTTTAGGGAGAGTTGACCGAATCGATATGGGCGGATGGGGAAAACCCCCGATGCCCTTGGGGGATATGGGCGACGAAAGGTACAAATCGTCAAAGGGGGCGGGGAGTCCTGGTTCAGCCCTTCTTCAGTACCAGCTCCGTGTTCCGGTCCTTCGACTCCCCGGCGAGCACCGTGCTCGCGCCCGGCGCGTTGTAGGACAGCTCGCGGTAGAGGGCGGCCAGGCCGGTCTGGGAGAGGTCGGCGAAGTCGGTGCGGTGCGGGGCGCTCGACTCGACGCAGGTGGTGAACAGCGAGATCGTGCCGTCCTTGTTGTCGACCAGCTCGATGACGCGGGCGAGCTGCGGGTAGTCGACGTGCGAGGCGGTGGAGATCTCCCAGAAGGAGCGGCCGTCGGGGGCGGAGTGCGGGGTGATGTCGTTGCGGTGGATGTGGCCGTTCACCCAGGCCAGCACGCCTGCGTGGCTGCCGAGGAGGGCGAGGACCTCCTGGCCGTCGTGCCGCCGCTCGCCGGGCCGGTTCGGGTCGGGGCGGGTGTTCGTCATGGACTTGCTGGTGTGGTGGCTGAAGACGACCGCGTAGGAGTCCTTGTTGTCGCGGAGCGTCTTGTCGAGCCACTTCAGCTGGGCCGTGCCGATCGAGCCGTTGTAGTGGCCGCCGGGGTCGGTGGTGTCGAGGCTGATCCCGATGACGTCGTCGGCGATACGGAAGCTGTAGTACTGGGTGCCCGCGTCGAGGTTGGCGGACGAGTAGCCGTGGCCGACCGGGCCGACCCCGCGGTAGGCGGGGTCGAGGTGGGCCTTGAGGTACTCGGTGGCCGTGTACGGGGCGCGCCCCTCGTCCGGCGTGACCGAGCGCATGTCCCGGCTGTGCGCCTTGAGGAGGTCGCGGAACGCGGTCCCCATCGGGTCCTTGCCGTTCGTGATGGCGTTCTGGAGCTTCTTCGCCTCGGACGCGGACAGGTTCATCAGCTTCTTGCCGCCGACGGCGTACTCGGCGAGCCAGGAGTCGCCGTGGCCGTAGCAGCCGAGCGGCATGGAGTCGTGGTTGCCGACCGTGGAGTACCAGGGCAGGTTCAGGCCCGGGCTGTTCAACTCCCGTACGGCGGCGGCGAGGAAGCCGTCCAGCTGCGGGAAGCCGAGCTGCTTGTCGGCGTCGCGGACGCTCGTGTCGGGCTGCCAGTACTGCTTGAGACCGCTGTTCTGGACGCCCTCGTAGCGGCGCGGGTCACCGGAGTTGGGGGTGATCCGGCCGCCGCTCATGACGGTCAGGAACCACTCCAGCTCGGTCTTGGCGTTGTTGTCCGTGTTGTCGCCGGTCGTCATCGCGAAGTGCAGCGGGGCGCCGGTGACGGGGGCGCCCCGCAGCGCGTTGACCCGCTCCACCAGCGAGACCGCGCCGTGCACGGTCAGCGCCTCGTGCGGTCGCCAGGCGTGGACGTCCGTGGAGCGCAGGTACTCCAGCCGCATCGGGTGCTGGGCGTCGATCAGGTGCAGGTCGGTGAGTTGCACGAACGCGGCGAGGGTGGTCCGGCGCCCGGCCCGCCCGGTCTTCGGCGCGGCCAGCTCGGTCCGCACCCGCCGCTTCCAGCCCGGGCCGTCGCCGAGCCGCCGGTAACCGGAGCCGGTCCGCGGGGCGGAGACGGAGGCGAGCGTGGTGCCCCGGTCGTACGGTGCCAGGGGCGCGGCCGGCGCCCTGCGGGACTGGGCGACGGGCGCCCCGGCGGCGTCGGCGCCCACGGCGTTGGTGGCGGCCCGGCTGTCGGTGGGCCGCAGGGCGTAGCCGATGCCCGCGGAGACGGACACCGCCCCGGCGGCGGCGAGGACGGTACGGCGGTTGACCTCCAGCGCGGAGCTGGCGACAGAGCGTGTGCGCGACATGGCGCGATCTCCCCGAGTGCGAACTGCGTCGGCAGTGGCGCGGGGTGATCGCCGCCGGTCACAGCCGCGAATTTCCCGCTCGCTCTGGATCGTTGGCACCGGGGATGACCTGCACGTGAACGAGGCCGCAACGCGCAACACCGATCACCGTACGTCGATCTTGGACTACCCTGCGCGTCCGCGGGTGCTCCCCGGACGGCCCGGAGTCGGTTACTCCGTGTTCATCTTTCCGGGTAGGGGAGGGGTTCCCGGCACGGTTTCCCGTGCGGACGCGACCCGTCCCGCCGTCGGCCGCTCCCGCCACAACCGCAGGGCGGTATCGACCAGTTTCACCCGGTTCAGATCCGGTACGGCATCCAGGGCGTGCCAGGCCGCCATGTCCGTGGAGCCGCCGACCTCGTAGCGGAGGTCACCGCCGGTGACCCGGGCCTCGTAGACGAGGCGGAGGCCGTGGTGGTCGGCGGTGCGGCGGAAGCTGCGGCGAGCGGTGCGCCGGGACGAGTCGATGCCGAGCAGGGTGGCGGGCTCGACGCGGTAGCCGGTCTCCTCGGCGACCTCCCGCACGACGGTGTCGTAGGGGTCCTCCCCGTGCTCCATGCCGCCGCCGGGCAGCACCCACTCCGGCGGGCCGCCGTCCGGGGCGGGAGACCGGGACAGCAGGATCTCTCCGTCGCGCACGCATACGGCGTAGGCCGCCACCCTCAACTTCCTTCGCACCCGAGGACGTTAACCCGGTCCCGCGGGCCGCCACCGGAAAAGGGCCGAAACCGGCTCAACCCGCGTATCGGGCCTCAACCCCGTCGGCACCCCCGGGGTCTGTCCCCGCGACCCCGCCCGACGACGGGCGGAGCAGGACGGGGAGAAACAGATGACCGTACGGACGACCTTCGTGGCGGCGACCGCCGTGGCACTGACCGCGGCCCTGGCGGGCCCCGCCGTCGCGGCACCCGTCGACAGAGGTGGCCGGCACGACGCGACCCGCGCCGCGATCGAGGCCGCCGTGAAGGACGGCGTGCCCGGCGTGACCGCCACGGCGAAGGACACCCACGGCACCTGGTCGACGACCGCCGGGGTCGGCAACCTCAAGACAGGGCAGCCGCGTTCGGCGCAGGACCGCTACCGCGTCGGCAGCATCACCAAGACCTTCGTCGCCACCGTGGTGCTCCAACTGGAGGCGGAGGGAAGCCTGTCGCTGGACGACACGGTGGACGCGTGGCTGCCGGGCCTGGTCCGGGGCAACGGACACGACGGCCGCCGGATCACGATCCGTCAGCTCCTCAACCACACCAGCGGCATCTTCAACTACACCGACGACGAGACGTTCGCACGGACGTACTTCCTGAAGGACGGCTTCTTCAAGCACCGCTACGACCGCAAGACGCCCCAGGAGCTGATCGCGACGGCGATGTCCCACCGGCCGGACTTCGCACCGGGCGCGTCCTGGAACTACTCCAACACGAACTACGCCCTGGCCGCGCTGGTGATCGAGAAGGTCACCGGCCGCCCGTACGGGGAGGCGGTCCGCCGCCGCATCACCGGTCCGCTGGACCTGGACGCCACCTCGGTGCCCGGCACCCGGACCACCCTCCCGCAGCCCAGCAGCCGTGCCTACGGCAAGCTGGCCGAGACGACGACGGGACCGACCTACGACGTGACGGAACTCAACCCCGCGCTGGCCTACGGCTCCGGCGACATGATCTCGAACTCGGCCGATCTGAACCGCTTCTACGCCGCCCTGCTCCAGGGCAGGCTGCTCCCCGCCGAGCAGCTGAAGGAGATGAAGGCCACCGTGCCGGCCGGGGAGTATCCGAACGCCGGGTACGGACTCGGCCTGATCGACCGCGAGTTGAGCTGCGGCGTCCACGTCTGGGGCCATGACGGAGGCATCCACGGGTCCTCGTCGGGGGCGGTGACCACGGCGGACGGCCGCCACGCGCTGGCCTTCAACCTCAACGGGGACTGGTCGGGGGACACGGCCGCGGTGATCGAGGGGGAGTACTGCGGCACGTCGGACCGGTAGCCACCGCGCCGGTCACGGCATGAGGAGGGGCCGCCGGGTGCGACCCCGCGGCCCCTCCTCTCCCCTCCTGGTCCCGCCCCGGTCCGTCGCTACCGGGGCAGCACCACGACATACGCGGCCGGGTCGCGGTCCCCGGACGCCATCAGCGCCGTACGGACCACCGCCGCCTGCTGCTCCATCGCCTCCCGCAGCTTCTTCGGCGTGATGTGGACGACGGTGATGCCGAGCCGCTCCAGGTGCTCGCGCTTGCGGGCGTATTCGGACCAGAGGGCGTCGTCGTCCTGTCGGTGCCCCTGCCGGGGTGCGCGGGTGTCCAGTTCGACCGCGACCGCCTGCTCGGGCCAGTACGCGTCCAGGCCGCCGAGGTGCGGGCCGCCCGGCAGGCGCAGATCCACGTTCCAGACCGGGTCGGGCAGGCCGTACTCCTGGACCATCCGGTACAGGCGGTTCTCCGCGATGGCCCGGCCCTCCGCCAGCAGCGAGTCCACCGCGTCCACCACGTGCGGCCGGCTCAGCAGCTTCGCGTTGTTCAACTCCCGTACCACCGCCGCCGGTTCGCAGTGGCCCCCGCGTACCGCCTCCGTCAGCAGCCGGCGTACGTCGCCCGCGTCCGTCAGTTCGGTCACCGCGTCGGCGAGGGCGCGCGGGACCGGGGCGACCGGGACCCCGGTGACCTGCCGCGGGGCCGGCAGGGCGGCCGTGCGGACGATGCGGGCGCAGCCCGTGGAGCGGAGCCGGCGCAGGCGCGGGACCAGGACGTCGATCTGGTCGAGGGCGGTCAGCGGGGGCGTGGCGGAGAAGCCGTGCAGGGTCAGCGCGGCCAGACCCGTGATCATCGCCTCCGCGTACGTCGGCCGGTGCGGCTCCTCCGGGCTCGGCTGGCACGGCACCCCGGTCGTCGCCCGCTCCTTCGCCGCGTACATCAGCACCGCGTGCAGCCGCTCCTCGCCGGTCGGCGGGCCGGGGTGGAGCAGGAACACGCCGGGGAGGAGCTGCTGCCAGGGCCCGCCGGGGCGGCACTGCTCGTTCGTCTCGGACGCCGGGACGCCGTGCGAGCGCAGTTGCGCGGCGGTCAGGACCCGGCGGTGCACCTCGGAGAGGTGGCGCAGCGGGCGGGGGGAGAGCGGCGGCACCGGGGGGAGCGGGGTGTTGTGGTTCATGGCGGGGGGATTCCCGCCCTCGACCGCCTCTCTAACCGCTGTTACACGCTCGTCGACAAATGCGGACAAGGCGGCACTAAAGGACGAGTGTTCGGATGCCGAGTAGGCATCGAAAACCCCTGGTCCATTCGGGGTGGACCAGGGGTTACGGCTCCGATTGCCTGAATTCCGTAACGGTGACGGGACGCTCAGGCTTTGGCCAAAGGTGGCAGGTCAGCCGATGGCACCCGCAGCACCCGCGGCACCGGTGGCCGCCCCGGCGTCCGCGTCACACGCCTGCCCCCGCAGCCCCCGCGCCAGATCGTCCCGTGCCTCCAGCACCAGCCTGCGCAGCGCCGGTGCCGCGTCCTCGTGGGCCGCGAGCCACGCGTCCGTCGCCTCCAGCGTCGCCGGGGAGTGCTGGAGGGACGGGAACAGACCCTCGACCACATGCATCGCGATCTGGATGGAACGCCCGGCCCACACCCCCTCGATCACACCGAAGTACTTCTCGGCGTACGGCGCGAGCAGCTCCCGCTGGGACGGCTGGGCGAAGCCCGCCAGGGTCGCCTCGACCAGGGCGTTGGACAGGACGTCGGACTCCACGAGCTGGGCCCAGGCCTGCGCCTTGACCTCGGCCGACGGACGGGCGGCGAGACAGCGGACCTGGTGCCGCTTGCCGGACGCCGTGTTGTCGCGGGCCAGTTCGGCGGCGAGCAGCGCCTCGTCCGCGACCCCGTGGGCCGTCAGCGGCTGGAGGAACACCCAGCGCAGCTCCTGGTCCACCGCCAGGCCCTCGATCTTCTCCGTGCCGTCCAGCAGGGCCCGCAGCAGCTCCAGGTCCCCCGCGCCGGACGCCGTCGCCGCGAAGAACCGCGCCCACGCCAGCTGGGGCTCGCCGCCCGGCTCGGCGGACCGCAACTCCCGCAGCGCGCCCTCCGCCAGCAGCCGGCCGCCCTCGGCGCGCCACTGGGGCGCCACATAGTGGACCAGCGACGAGGTGGCCCACGCGTGCAGCATCTGCAGGACGCCGATGTCGGACTCGCGGCCCGCGAACCGCAGCACCAGGCCCACGAAGTCCCGCGCCGGCAGCAGCGCGTCCCGCGTCATGTTCCACAGCGCCGACCAGCACAGGGCCCGGGCGAGCGGGTCCGTGAGGTCTCCGAGGCCGCTGCGCAGTGTCTCCAGCGAGGCCGCGTCGAAACGGATCTTGCAGTACGTCAGGTCGTCGTCGTTGACCAGGACCAGGTCGGGGGCCTCGGTGCCGGCCAGCTCCGCCACGACCGTGCGCGGTCCGTCCACGTCGACCTCGGCACGGGCGTACCGCTCCACCGCGCCGGACGCGGAACGCCGGTACAGGCCCAACGCCACCCGGTGGGGCCGCAGTTCGGGATGGGACTCGGCAGCCTCCTGCAGCACCGCCAGTTCGTCGACCGTGCCGTCCGGCGCCAGCAGCACCTGCGGGGTCAGCGCGTTGACGCCCGCCGTCTGCAGCCACGCCCGCGACCACGCGGCCATGTCCCGGCCACTGGTCTCCTCCAGGACCGACAGCAGATCGCCGAGGCGCGTGTTGCCGTACGCGTGCCGCTTGAAGTAGCGCCGCGCGCCCTCCAGGAACGCGTCCTGGCCGACGTAGGCCACCAGTTGCTTCAGTACGGAGGCGCCCTTGGCGTACGTGATGCCGTCGAAGTTGAGCTTGGCGTCCTGGAGGTCGCCGATGTCCGCCGTGATCGGGTGGGTGGAGGGGAGCTGGTCGGCGCGGTAGGCCCAGGCCTTGCGGCGGTTGGCGAAGGTGATCCAGGCGTCGGTGAAGCGGGTCGCGCCGACGTTCGCGAACGTGCCCATGAAGTCGGCGAAGGACTCCTTGAGCCACAGGTCGTCCCACCACACCATGGTGACCAGGTCGCCGAACCACATGTGGGCCATCTCGTGCAGGATCACGTTGGCCCGGCCCTCGTAGGACGCCTGGGTGACCTTGCCCCGGAAGATGAACTCCTCGCGGAAGGTCACCAGGCCCGGGTTCTCCATCGCGCCGAGGTTGTACTCGGGGACGAAGGCCTGGTCGTACTTCCCGAAGGGGTACGGGTAGTCGAAGTGGTCGTGGAAGAAGTCCAGGCCCTGCCGGGTGACGAGGAAGACGTCGTCCGAGTCGAAGTAGGGGGCCAGGCCCTTACGGCACATCGCGCCGAGCGGGATCTCCAGGCGGGTGCCGTCCTCGAACTCCCTTGTGTACGAGTCCGTCACATAGTGGTACGGGCCCGCGACCACACAGGTGATGTACGTCGAGATCGGCTTCGTCTCCGCGAACCGCCAGACACCGTCGGCGAGTTCACCGGCGCCGTTGCTCCACACCGTCCATCCCTCGGGCGCCCGCACCTCGAAGCGGAACGGGCCCTTGAGGTCCGGCTGCTCGAAGTTGGCGAAGACCCGGCGGGAGTCGGCCGGCTCGTACTGGGTGTAGAGGTAGACCTCGCCGTCCTCCGGGTCGACGAACCGGTGCAGGCCCTCGCCGGTCCGCGAGTACGCGCACCGCGCGTCGACGACCAGCTCGTTCTCGGCGGCCAGGTCGTCCAGGGCGATCCGGGAGCCGTCGAAGACCTCGCCGGGGTCGAGGTCCCTGCCATTGAGGGAGACCGCGGTCACACTCGGCGCGATCAGGTCCGCGAAGCTCGACGCGCCGGGCTCGGCGCAGCGGAACCGGATCGTGGTGACCGAACGGAAGGTCCGGGGTCCGTCACCGGTGTCGTTCCCGACGGCCGAACGGATGTCGAGGGAGACGTCGTAGCCGTCGACGGACAGCAGGGCGGCCCGCTCCCGGGCCTCGTCACGGGACAGATTCTCACCGGGCACGGATGGCACTCCCTCGGGCGGTGTTCAGTATGCGGACCGGCTGATCCTGTCATGTGCCACCTGGCTCCGGCAGCCGGGAACCGGCGGGCGGCCGGCGGTGGGAATGGGCGGGCGCCGGTCGCTGTTGCACGGCGAAAGACCCGCATTATGAGGAGACCCATGTCCGAGACCTCGACCGCTTCCGGCAAGACCCCCGTCGACTTCTGGTTCGACCCGCTGTGCCCGTGGGCCTGGATGACCTCCCGCTGGGTCCTGGAGGTCGAGAAGGTCCGCGACATCGAGGTGCGCTGGCACATCATGAGCCTCGCCGTCCTGAACGAGGACCGGATCGACGAGCTGCCCGAGGAGTACCGGGAGATGCTCGCCACCAAGGCGTGGAAGCCGGTGCGGGTGGCGACCGCGGCCTGGCAGAAGCACGGCGCGGACGTCCTCGGCCCGCTCTACACCGCGCTCGGCACCCGCTTCCACAACAACGCCGAGGGCCCGACCGTCGAGGCCATCGCCGGCGCCCTGGAGGACGCCGGTCTGCCCGCCGACCTGATCGAGTACGCCGACCAGACGGACTTCGAGTTCGAGGCCGAGCTGCGCGCCTCCCACAAGGAGGGCATCGACAAGGTCGGCCAGGAGGTCGGCACCCCGGTCATCGCCGTCCCCGGCGCCGACGGCGAGCAGATCGCCTTCTTCGGCCCGGTCGTCACCCCCGCCCCCAAGGGCGAGGAGGCCGCCCGCCTGTGGGACGGCACGCTCGCCGTGGCCTCGGTCCCCGGTTTCTACGAGATCAAGCGCACCCGCACCAAGGGCCCGGACTTCAGCAACCTGTAGCCCACCGGTCCGACCGGTCACTCGGGGGCGGCGGCCTCGTTCCGGAACTTCTCGGGGAGTTCGGCGCCGCCCCGCTGGTGCAGATACGGCTGGTACCACCGGCATCCCACGGCGGTGCAGCGCCAGAGGTCGTCCACGTAGTGGCGCTCCCCCTTCTCCTCCCGGACGACCGCCTTCTCGGCCTCGTTGAACTTCCGGAACTTCTCCCTGCTCTTGCAGGTCGGACACTCCCGCTCGATCATGGATCTCTCCTCGCGATCGCCGCCAGGTCCGGGAAGTCCGTCACCACCGCGTCGACCCCCAGCCCGTAGTACAGCGCGTACTCCGCGAACGCGTCCCCGAAATCGGTGCTTCCGGTACCCCGACGGAAGTCCGCGGGCAGGAACTGGTTCTCCGCCCGGAAGGTGTACGCCCCCACCCGCAGACCCGCCGCATGGGCGTCCGCGAGCAGCGAGGTCGGGGTACCGAGCCGCCCGTCCGCGCCGACCGGCACGATCGACGTCCGGTCCGGGCCGATCCACCGCGCGTACCCGGCGATCTCCGCCAGCCCCGCCGGCGTCATCATGTCCCGGTACGTCGTCGGGTCCCCGCCGGACACCAGGTCGTAGGGCCCGCCCGTCGTCCCCAGCGCCTGCCACAACGGCACCCCCCGTCCCGCCATGCGCTGCAGGCTGGTCGGCTCGAAGGACTGCACCACGCACTCGCGCGGCCCGAGCCCGTTGCGCCGGATCAGCCGGACCAGCTCCGGTTCCAGCTCCAGGCCGATCGAGCGGAAGTAGGTGGGGTGCTTGGTCTCGGGGAAGACGGCGATCGTCCGGCCGTACCGCTTCGAGAGCTGCCGTGCCAGGTCCACCACCTCCTGGAAGGTCAGCACCCGCTCGCGGCCGTCGAAGACGGTGTTGGCGTTGCGGACCAGGGGGAGGCGTTCCACCGCCCGCAGCGTCCTCAGCTCCGCGAGGGTGAAGTCCTCGGTGAACCAGCCGGTCACCGGCCGTCCGTCCACCGTCTTCGTCGTCCGGCGGTCCGCGAACCCCGGATGCCGGGCCACGTCCGTGGTCTGCGAGATCTCGTTCTCGTGCCGGACCACCAGGACGTGGTCCTTGGTCGGGACGAGGTCCGGTTCGATCCAGTCGGCGCCCGTCTGGACGCCGTAGGTGTAGGCGGCGGCCGTGTGCTCGGGGCGCCGGCCGGCCGCGCCGCGGTGACCGATGACCAGTGGTCGCCGGCCGTCGAGGGCGGCGGCGGGCGCGGGTACGGCGGCGGCCGCCGGGGTGGCGGCGGCCGCGAGCAGCAGGGACCGGCGTCTGATGCGGGACATACGACTCCCCTTCCTCGACTTCTCGGCTTCCTCGTCGGGCGGTTCACGTACGTGGCACCCGCGCGTCAGGTGCGTGCCCGGCCGCGGGCGTCCGCCAGCCGGGACAGATGCTCCTCGAACCCCTTCGCGTAGGACGCCGCCCGGCCCGCGTCCGGCTCGACGATCGCCGTCGGCCGCGTCCAGGCCGGCGCGTCCAGCGTCACGCCGTACCGCTCGGCCGCCGCCAGGACCGCGCCCCGTGCGCCCACCTCGCCCTCGACGACCCGCAGCGGCCGGCCGAGGACGTCCGCGAGGAGCCGCATCCAGGCGGGGCTGCGGGTACCGCCGCCGCAGACGGCCAGGGACCCCGTCAGCCCGGCCGCCTCCAGACAGTGGCGGGCCGCGTAGCCGATGCCCTCGCAGGTCGCGCGGACCAGGTCGGCCTTCGTCGACTCCAGGGACACACCGGTGAGTTCGGCCCGCAGCCGCGGCTCGACGAAGGGGGCGCGCTCGCCCGAGGGCGCGAAGTACGGCAGGACCCGCACCCCGTGCGCGCCGGGCGGGGTCGACGCCAGCAGGTCGTCCACCTCGTCGTGGCGGACGCCCGTCGTCGACAGGACCCAGTCCAGCGCGGCCGTGCCGACCATCGCGGGCATGGCCCGCAGCCGGTGGCCGGGGCGGTCCGTGGAGATGTACAGGCCGGCCGGCTCGCCGGTGAGGTCGAGGTCGGTCGTCGCGACCAGGGCGGCCAGACAGGTGCCGACGATCAGCAGACCGTCGCCGGGGGCGGTCACCCCGGCGCCGAGCGCGCAGGCCGGCAGGTCGTAGGGCCCGTTCGCGATCCGGGTGCCGGCCGGCAGGCCCGCGCCGGTCGTCTCCGCCGTGGCGACCGGATCGCTGACCGGCGCGAGCAGCCCGCGGCGATGGGCCAGGCCCAGCAGCTCCACGACCCGGTTGTCGTACGCCCGAGTGCGCGGGTCGAGGAACGGCATCGACGCGTCCGACACGTCCGTCACCGCCCGGGAGGCCCCCGTCAGCCGCTGGAACACCATGTCCTTGCACGCCACGGCGGCCCGCGCCGCCCGCAGCGACTGCGGCTCGTGCCGGTCCAGCCAGGCCAGCAGCGGGCCCGGACTGCCGGGGAACATGGCGCTGCCGGTCCGCCGGAACACCGTCTCGAAGGTGCCGTCGGCCAGCCACTGGTCGAGCAGTTCGTGGGCCCGCCCGTCCATCCAGGAGGCCGCCGCCCGCACCGGCCGGCCCGCCGAGTCGACCAGCCACACCCCGTCGCCCTGCCCGGTCAGACCGGCCAGTTCCACCGGCTCCGCCACCTGCCGGGTGAGCCCCTCCAGTACGGCGACGACCGCCCCGTACACCTCCTCCATGTCCTGCTCGACGAACCCCTCGTGCAGGGCGAGCCCCACCGGGCGGGCCTCTACGGCCAGTTCGCGACCGGTGCCGTCGAACGCGGCGGCCTTCACCATCGAGGTGCCCACATCGATCCCGACGTACATGTCCGCTCCTCGTCAGTCGTCCCCGGTGTCAGGTCAGTCCGTGCGCCGGGGGCTCCCCCCGTACCCAGCGGCCCACCTCCTCGGCTGCGATCGTCGCCGCCTTCTCGGCCACGGCACGGCTCGCCCCGCCGAGGTGGGGGGTGAGTACCACCCGCTCGGCGAGGACCGGGTCCAGGAGAGGGGAGTCCGGGGGGAGGGGCTCGCGTTCGTAGGTGTCGAGGGCCACCGCCGAGACCCGTCCGCTGTCCAGTGCCTCGCACAGCGCGCCCTCGTCCAGCAGGGGGCCGCGCGCCACGTTCACCACGACCGCGCCGGGCGGGAGCAGGGCGAGTTCGCGGGCGCCGATCAGGCCGCGGGTCTCGGCGGTGAGGCGGGCGTGCAGGGTGATGACCCGGGAACGGACGAGGAGTTCGTCGAGCGCGGACACGCGCAGGCCGTGGATCTCGCCGCGGGCGTACGGGTCGTACACCATCACCTGCGCGCCGAAGGCACACAGCACCCGGGCGACCCGGCTGCCGACGGCCCCGTAACCGATCAGCCCGACGGGCAGGTCCTCCAGCTCCAGACCGCTGCGCTCGTACGTGTAGTAGGCGGCCCCCTCCCAACCGCCCTGCCGGGCCAGGAGGTCGTGGGCCCGGGGGATGCGGCGCAGGGCGGCCAGCATCAGGCCCACGGTGAACTCGGCGGTGGCGGCGGCGTTCCGGCCCGGGGTGTAACAGACGCGTACGTCACGGGACTTGGCGGCGTCGAGGTTGACGTTCACCGGGCCGCCCCGGCACACCACGACCAGGCGCAGGTCCGATGCCGCCGCCAGGACGCGTTCGGTGACCGGGCCCATCTGGGTGACCAGTACCTGGGCGCCGGACCCGGTCAGGGCCGCGATCAGCTCGTCCTCGGCATCACTGGCCTCGGTCACCTCCGCCACCGGACCGAACGGCTCCAGCGGCCAGCCGAGGGTCAACTCGGTGGTGTAGAAGGGGTGTTCGCCCAGTTCGGCGGCGAGGGCCCGGGCGATCAGGCCGGGCAGGACGAAGTGGTCGCCGGCGGCCACCACACGCAGGGTCTCGGTCATCGCAGAGAGTCTCCCGTCTCGGCGTCGAAGACATGGGTGAGCCGGTCGTCGGCCCTGACGTGGACCCGCTCGTCGTGCGCGAGCCGCACCTCCGGGTCGGTGAGCACGACCAGAGGGCGCTCGACTCCTTCGAGGGCGAGGGTCGCGATGCCCGACTCCAGGAGGGGTTCGTGGGCGACGACCCGGGCGGGCAGCCCCTGCGGGGCGAGGCTCAGGTCCTCCGGACGGATCCCGACGACCACCTCGCGGCCCGCCGGGACGGGCACCGGCAGCGGCAGCGCGAGCCGTGCCGGACCGGAGAGCCGGGCGTCGCCGTCGGACGTCGTGACGGCCGGGAGCAGGTTGATCGGGGGTTCGCCGACGAAGTCCGCGACGAAGACGTTGGCCGGGCTGTCGTAGATCTCGTACGGCGTGCCGAGCTGCTGGATCACGCCGTCCCTCATCACGGCGATCCGGTCGGCGAGGGAGAGGGCCTCCTCCTGGTCGTGCGTGACCAGGATCGTCGTATGGCCCAAATCCCTCTGGATGCGCTTGAGTTCGCGGCGGGTGGTGTCGCGCTGGGCGGCGTCCAGATGGGACAGCGGCTCGTCGAGGAGCAGCACGTCCGGTTCGCGGATCAGGGCCCGGGCCAGGGACACCCGCTGCTTCTGCCCGCTGGACAGGCCGGCCGGGCGGGCGTCCAGAAGACCGGTGAGGCCGACCCGTACGGCGATCTCCCGCACCTTGGCGTCGACGTCGCCGCGCGCCCCGCGCCGCCGTGCCCGCAGCCCGAAGGCCAGGTTCTCCGCCACCGTCAGCGGCGGATACAGGGCGTAGTTCTCGAACGCCACCCCGATGTTCCGGCGCCGCGCCGGACGCCCGACCAGCGACGCGCCGTCCACCAGGATGTCCCCGCCGGTCACCGTCTCCAGGCCGGCGATCATCCGCAGCGTGGTGGACTTGCCGCAGCCCGACGGACCCAGCAGCCCCAGCAGTTCGCCCGAGCGCAGCGCGAGGTCGAGGCCGCGCACCGCGTCCACCGCGGGGCGCCCGCGCGACCGGTAGGTCTTGCGCAGCTCACGTAACTCCAGTTCGGTCATCGCCGCCGCCCTTCGTCGCGCAGACCTCGTAGCGGACCTTGTGCTCGTCCAGGTCGCGCAGGGCGTCCGGGGACGCCCCGTCGTCGACGAGGAGCAGATCGAAGCGGGACAGCGGGACGACCCGGTGCAGGGCGACCCGGCCGAGCTTCGTGTGGTCGATCAACAGGACGTTGCGGGCGGCCGAGTCGAGCATCGCCCGCTTCACGGACACGATGTGCTGCTCCTGGTGGTAGGCGTAACCCCCGTGCACCGCCGACGTGGACGCGAAGCACAGATCCACCCGCAGCGACTGCACCGCCTCCACGCAGGACACCCCGAGGAACGAGGAGTGCAGCGGGTCGTAGTCCCCGCCGAGCGCCATCAGATGGATGCCCCGCTGGTCGGAGAGCAGGTTGATCGCCTCCAGGAAGTTCGTCACGACCGTGAGGGGGGTGATCTCGCCGAGCCGCAGCCTGCGCGCCATCTCCAGGGTGGAGGTGGAGTCGTCGAGGAGGATCGCCATGCCGGGCTCTATCAGCCTCAGCGCGTGTTCGGCCACGGCGGCCTTCTGCGGGCGCATGGTCTTCAGCCGGTACTGCACGTTCGACTCGAACACCCCGGACGGCTGCGCGGTTACCCCGCCTCTGAACTTCCGTACGACACCCTGTCGTTCGAGCTCGTCGAGGTCGCGGTGGATGGTCATCAGACTCACCCCGAAGCGCTCGGCGAGGTCGGCCGCGGTCGCCGTACCCTCGGCCAGCACCCGCTCGGCCATGGCGGCCTGCCGGGCGGCCGGTCCCTGCTGGGCGCTGCCGCCCGTGCCGCTGTGGTGGTTGCCGCTCATGGTGTGCTCTTCCCGATCCGTCGTCCTGGGCGCTCCGGCCGGTCGGCCTCGAACAGCAGCAGGTTCTCAGGCCGCACCCTCAGCCGTACCGGATCGTCGGCGGCGAGTCGGGCCGCGTCCGCGCGGGGGACCACCAGCGACACCTGCTGTCCGCCGAGCCGCACGGTGACCTCGACGGACCGGCCGAGGACCTCGGTGACGTAGACGGTGCCGGTGAGCTCATGACCGGGGCCGCCCAGCGCGAGGTCACGGGGGCGGACGCCCACCAGGACGTCGGTGCCCTCCCGCGCCGGGGCGGGGAGCGGCAGTTCGACCCCTCCGTCCGCCGACCGGAAGGTCCCCCCGTCGGTGACGACCCCCGGCAGCAGGTTGATCCGCGGCCGTCCGAAGGCCCGCGCGACCTCGGTGTCGCGGGGCCGGTACCAGATCTCCTCCCGTGTCCCCGTCTGCACGATCCGCCCCTCCCGGATCACCCCGATGCGGTCGCCCAGCGCCAGGGCCTCCACCGAGTCGTGGGTGACGTAGAGGGTGGTCGTGCGCCGTACCGCACCGAGCGCCTTCAGTTCGGCCCGCATCTGCTGGCGCAGCTTGGCGTCCAGGTGGGACAGCGGCTCGTCGAGGAGGAAGGCGCGGGCCGGGCGGACCAGGACCCGGCCGAGGGCGACGCGCTGCCGCTGGCCGTTGGACAACTGTCCCACCGGACGGTCCAACAGGGCCGCGATGCCGAGGAGTTCGGCGACCTCGGTGATCCGTGCGCGGGCCTTCGCGGCGGGCAGCCGGTGCCGGGGCGAGCGCAGGGGGGAGGCGAGGTTGTCGTAGGCCGAGCGGTGCGGGTAGAGGGCGTAGCTCTCGAAGCACATGGCGACGCCCCGGTCGTAGGGCTCGACGGCGCCGACGTCCCGGCCGTCGATCTCGACCGTGCCGGCGTCGGGCGGCTCCAGTCCGGCGACGGTCTTGAGCGTGGTCGTCTTGCCCGCGCCGGACGGGCCGAGCAGACAGAAGAACTCGCCCTCGCGGACGTCCAGTTCGAGCCCGTCGAGGGCCACGGTCCGGCCGTACGCCTTCCGGACGCCCCGCAGCGCGATGCTCATGACGTCACCGCCGGCGTGAGCCTCATGACTTCACTGCCCCGAACGACAGGCCCCGCACCAGATAGCGCTGGATCGTCAGCGCCAGCAGCAGCGGCGGGACGACGGACACCAGCGCGGCGGCGGCCGTCAGGTTGTACTTGGGCCGGTCGCCGCCGAGGAAGGACAGCGCGCCCACGGTCACCGTCTGCGCCTCGCTGGAGGTGAGGATCAGGGGGAAGACGAAGTTGTTCCAGGCGAAGATGAAGGCGAGCAGCGACACGGCCGCGATACCCGGTCTGACCAGGGGGAGCGCCACCTTGAAGAACGCCTGCTTGCGGGTGTAGCCGTCCAGCAGCGCGGCCTGCTCCAGCTCCGGGGTCAGATCGGCGAAGTACGACCGCATGATCCACACGATCAGTGGCAGCGTGACGAGCTGGAGCACCCAGATCATGCCGACGTACGTGTCGAACAGGCCGAGCTTCTGGTAGAGCACGAACAGCGGGATGATCACGGTGAGTTCGGGCGCGAAGCGGAACGACAGCAGCGTGAACATCAGGTTCTCGGAGCCCTTGAACCGCCAGCGCGCCGACGCGTACGCCGCCGGCAGCCCGACGACGAGCGACAGCGCCACCGCGCCCACCGACACCACCAGACTGTTGACGAAGAACCGGACGAACGGGATGCCCTCGCTGTCCCCGAGGACCGTCCGATAGCCGTCGAGGGTCGGGGAGAACGAGAAGTGCGTACTGAAGAGCTGGTCGACGGGCTTCAGCGACAGGATCACCATCCAGGCGATCGGGAACAGCGCGAACACGAAGTAGACGACGAGGGCGGCATCGGCCAGCCAGCCCAACAGCCGGTCGGAACCCTTCACTTGACCACCTCCGCGGCCCGCCGCTGGATTCTGCCCAGATACCGCACCAGCACCATCGCGGCGAGGTACACCACCGCCCACAGCACGATCGTGTAGCTGATCCCGAACGAGTACCGCTGGAAGCGGATCGCCTCCAGATAGGCGCGGATCTGGAGCACCACCGTGGAGTCGCCCGGGCCGCCCTCGGTGAGGGCGTAGATGATGTCGAACACCTTCAGCGAGTCCATGAACCGGAAGATCACCGCGACCAGGACGTACGGCCACAGCATCGGCAGGGTCAGCCGCCGGAAGGTGTACCAGCGGCTCGCCCCGTCGACGGCCGCCGCCTCGAAGGGGGAGGTGGGCAGCGACCGCAGCCCGGCGAGCGCGAGGATCGCCACGAACGGCGTGTACACCCACACGTCGACGGCGATCGAGGAGAGCAGCGCCCCGGTCGGGGTGTCCGTCCACTGCACACCGCCGAGCCCGAACGGTTCGAGCAGGTGGTTGACGACACCGACCGACGGTTGCAGCATCAGCTTCCACATGATCGCCGCGATCACGGGAGCGATCATCAGCGGCAGGATCAGCACCTTCTCCAGGACCCGGCCGACGAGGCTCGACCGGTGCAGCAGCAGGGCCACGGCGACCCCGAGGACCGTCTCGACGGCCGCCGCGCCGACCGCGTACAGCACCGTCACCCACGCCGAGTTCCAGAACGCCTCCTGCGTGAAGACGGCCCGGTAGTTCTCGAACCCCACCATGTCGGGCCGCGGCTTGCTCGCCGAGAAGTCGAACAGCGTGTAGTACAGGCCCAGCCCGAAGGGGTAGAGGATCCCGCAGGTCAGGACCAGCGCCGGGACGATCAGCAGGTAGGGACGCAGGGCGGTCCGCCATCCCATCGCGTTCAGTCCACCTTGTCGGCGAGATCGCCCGCCAGGTCGTCGAGGACCGACTTCGCGCCCTGCCCGCCGTAGATCTCCTGGAGGGCCGCGGCCCAGCTCGTGGTCGCGTCGAAGAACTGTGCCTGCGGGGTGAACTGGATCTTCGTCTGGTCGACGACCGTCTCGAACGTCTCGATGAAGCCCGGCAGATGCCGCATCTTGTCCTTGTAGGCGGCGTCCTGGCTGACCGACTTCCTTACCGGGTCTATGTGGTTGTGGGTGATCGCCCCCCGGCGCAGGTGCTCCTTGCCGGTCGCCCACTGCAGGAACAGCCAACTCGCGCTCTTCTTACGGCTCTTGGCGTTCATGCCGAGCGACCAGATCCACATGTTGGTGGCGAGGGAGCCGTCCGGGCCCTTCGGCCCGGGATGGAAGGCGATCTTCCCGGAGGCGGGACTGGCCCCCTCCACGGCCTGGAAGTAGGCGGCCGTGTCCGCGTCGAACAGCATGCCCGCCTTCTTCGCGCCCAGGTCACTGGAGCACTGGTACCAGCTGTACGACGTCCACGAGGGCGGCCCGCCCCGCCTGACCATGTCCGCCCAGTCCCCGGTGAACGCGACGGCCTCCGGGGTGTTCATGGCGGGTGTGAGTTTCCCGCCGTCGACCGTGAAGTCCCTCAGGCCGTTGCGGGCGTACATCGTCATGAAGCCCGGATGGATGGTCGCCCAGCTCCGCGAGCCGCGTACGGCGATGCCGTACATGCCGTCGTAGCCGGCGCCCGGTGCCTTCTCCTTGATGGCGTCGGCGAGTTCGCGCAGCTCGTCGAAGGTCTCGGCGGGCTTGAGGCCCAGCTTCCCGAAGACCTCGGTGTTGTAGGCGACGACGTTCGTCTCCCAGCCCCACGGCAGCGCGTACTGCCCGCCCTGCCCGAGCGGGGCGCCCGCCTTCAGGGACCACTGGTCGGCCTGTAACAGGTTGGGGAAGAAGTCGGCCTGGTCCCAGTCGCCGCCGGTGGCCGAGGAGTTGCTCATCCAGGGGCCGAGGTCCTCCAGCCAGCCCGGCGGCCCGTACTGCCAGACCATGTACGCGCCGAGCATGAAGACGTCGTAGGAGGCACGCCCGCTGGACAGGTCCACGGTGAGCTTGTCGAAGTAGTTGTCCTCGGGGAAGACGTCGTACTCCACCTTGATGCCGGTCTTCTCGGTGAACGCCTTCAGATCGGCGACCAGCGCGTCCGTGTACGGGTGCTTGTTGAGCAGCGCCTTGACGGTCGTGCCCCGCTCCCGCCTCCAGTCGAACGAGCCGGTGACGTCGTCCGCGGCCGAGCCGTCCCCCTGCTGGTCGTCCCCGCCGAACCCGGCGCCGCAGGCGCTCAGCAGCGGGGTCGCGGCGGCAGCGGCGGCCAGGGCGAGGAAGCGTCGGCGGTCGTGCGCGTGCGTGTCCATCCGTGACCTCCAGGTGGGGCTGGGTCCGGTGCTCTGTCGCTGCGTCCGCCCGGGGACGACCCCGGGCGGCTCGGCAGGAGAGCGGGCAGGCCGGGAGGACCGGCACGGACAGTGCGCGGCGATCCCGGTTGACACGGTGAGTCGACTCGTTAACAGAGGGTGGAACGGCGGAAGTAGGGCGTCAATCCCTCGCGCACACGAAAATCTCGGGGCAGAGTGAGAACTTCACGTCTTTGGCAGAGAAGTCGGGGAGGTCCGGATGGTGGCGGAGAGCGAGGCGTGGCTGGGCATCGACCTGGGCACGCAGAGCGTCCGGGCCATGGTCGTCACCGCCGACGGCACGGCCCTCGGCACCGGCACCGCCCCACTGCGCGGACACCGGGAGGGCGGCCGGCACGAGCAGGTGCCGCAGGAGTGGTGGGAGGCGGTCCGGGTGGCGTGCGGGGCGGCGCTGCACGGGCTCACCGGCGGGCGGACCGACGGGAGCCGCGGGGTCCGGATCGGCGGACTCGCCGTGTGCGGGACGTCCGGCACGGTCCTGCTGACCGACGGCCCCGGACGGCCGCTCACCCCCGCCCTGATGTACGACGACACCCGCGCCGCCGCGGACGCGGCCCGGCTGCGGTCGGCGGGACTCGCGGTCCAGGACACCTGGGCGCTGCCGAAGGCGCTGTGGCTGATGCGGGAGTACGGGGGAGAGCCGGGCGCGGGCCGGGCGGGCGGCGGCGGGACCGGTGGGGGCGGGACGGGCGGTGTCCGGACCGGTGAGGGTGGCACGGATGGTGGCGGGACCGGTGGCGTCCGGACGGGTGGGGGCGAGGCGGACGGCGACCGGACGGGTGGTGGTGGGACCGGCGGTGACGGGGCGGGCGGCGTCCGGACCAGTGACGCCCGGACCAGTGGCGGCCGGACGGGTGGTGGGCCCGGTGAGGGCGGGACGGGTGGCGGTGAGACGGGTGGTGTCCGGACCGGCGTCGGTGGGCCGGGTGGTGGTCGAGCCGGTGGTGGCCGGACCGGTGGTGGGCGGGGTCGTGGGGCGCGGTTTCGCCTGGCCCACCAGCCCGATCTGATCCTCACCCGCCTTCTCGGCGAGGTGCCCCCGGCCGACTCCAGCCATGCCCTCAAGACCGGCTACGACCTGGAGCGCGGCGCCTGGCCGGAGGACGTGGGCCTGCCCGAGGGCGCGCTGCCCGACGTCGTCCCCCCGGGCACCCGCCTCGGCGAGGTCTGCCCCGCCGCCGCGGAGGCGACCGGCATTCCCGTCGGCACCCCCGTGTTCGCCGGGATGACGGACGGCTGCGCCGCGCAGATCGCCTCCGGGGCACTGCGGCCGGGCTCCTGGAACTCGGTGCTCGGCACCACACTCGTCCTCAAGGGCGCCGCCGCCACCCCCCTCCGCGACGCCACCGGCGTCGTCTACAACCACCGTGCGCCGGACGGGACCTGGCTGCCAGGCGGCGCGTCCGGCGTCGGCGCGGGCGCGCTCACCGCGGCCTTCCCCGGGGCCGACCCGGCGCGGCTGGACGAAGCGGCGGCCGCGTTCGAACCGTCCGGCGTGCTCGCCTACCCGCTGGTCTCGCCGGGGGAGCGCTTCCCCTTCCTGACCCCCGACGCCACCGCCCTGCGCCTCGGCGCGCCCGCCGGCGACGCCGACCTGTGGGCCGGGCTGCTCCAGGGCGTCGGCTTCGCGGAACGCCTGTGCCTGGACTACCTGCACCACCTGGGCGCCCCGCTCGACGGCCCCCTCACCTTCACCGGCGGCGCCGCCCGCAGCGCGTACTGGAACCAGCTGCGCGCCGACATCCTCGGCCGCCCGGCACGCGTGCCGCGCCAGACCGAACCGGCCCTGGGAATGGCCGCGTTGGCGGCGTACGGGGCCGGGGCCGGAGCCGGACCGGGACTCGCGGAGGTCGCCGAGCGCATGGTCCGCATCCGCACGGTCGTCGAGCCGCGCCCCGGCCGCACCGCCCGGTTCGCGGAGCCGTACGCCCGTCTCGTCGACGAACTGGCGGCCCGGGGCTGGCTCCCCGCCCCCGTCGCGGCGCACGCACACACCCGACTGGAACGGGACACCTCACGCTGATGAACCACACACCCGCACCCACACCCGAGCCCGCGATCCCGCCGACGCCGACGACCCTGCTCCTCGCCCGGCACGGGCAGACCGTCTGGCACGCCGAGAACCGGTACGCCGGCGTCAGCGACGTGGCCCTCACCGACACCGGCCGCGCCCAGGCCGAGGCGCTGGGCCGGTGGGCCGCCGCGCACCCCGTCGACGCGATCTGGACCTCGCCGGTGTCCCGGGCCGTGATCACGGCGGTGCCCGCCTGCCGGGCCCTCGGCCTCACCCCGCACCGCGAACCGGACCTGCGCGAATGCGACTTCGGCGTGGTGGAGGGCCGTACCCTCGCACAGTTCGCGGCCGAGGACCCGCAGGCGGCGGAGGCCTTCCGCGCGGACCCGGTCGCCCATCCCTTCCCGGGCGCCGAGGACCCGCTCGACGCCGCCGCCCGCGGGGTCGGCGCGCTGCGCCGCATCGCGGCGGCCCATCCCGGCGAACGGGTCCTCGTGGTCGCCCACAACTCCCTGTTCCGGCTGGTGCTGTGCACACTGCTGTCGATCCCGGCCGGGGAGTACCGCAGGGTGTTCCCGCGGTTGCGGAACGCGGCGATCAGTGAACTCCGCGTCACCGCCGACGGATCCGCCGCACTTCTCTCACTCAATGTGCCGTGCGAGCCGGGTACGGCGTAGCACCATGGGCGTATGACGGAGATCGACACCTCGGTGCCGCATTCGGCCCGAATCTGGAACTACTGGCTCGGCGGCAAGGACAACTACCCGGTGGACGAGGCGGCGGGTGACGCCTACACCGCCGTGTTCCCCGGCATCGTCACCATCGCCCGCAGCAGCCGGGCCTTCCTCGGCCGCAGCATCCGCTACCTGGTGCAGGAGGCGGGCATCCGCCAGTTCCTGGACGTCGGCACCGGCCTGCCCACCGTCGACAACACCCACGAGGTGGCCCAGCGCCTCGCCCCCGAGGCGCGGATCGTCTACGTCGACAACGACCCCATCGTGCTGACCCACGCCGCGGCCCTGCTCACGTCGACGCCCGAGGGGGCGACGGCGTACGAGGACATCAGTCTCTTCGAGCCGGAGCGGATCCTGGAAGCCGCCGCGAAGACCCTCGACCCGACCCGGCCCACCGCCCTGATCCTCAGTGGCCTCCTGGGCCATGTCGCCGACTACGAAGGCGCCCGCACCATCGTCCGCACCCTCGTGGACGGCCTGCCCTCCGGCAGCTACCTCTGCGTCAACGACGGTTCCCGCGGCACCGACCCCGCCTACGAACAGGCCCAGGACGCCTACAACGAGACCGGTGCGGTCCCGTACTTCCTGCGCCCGGTCGACCGCATCGAGGCCTTCTTCGAGGGTCTGGAACTGGTGGACCCGGGCGTGGTGTCGGTTCCGCTGTGGCACCCCGAGCCGGGCTCGGCCCCGCCGCAACCGATCGGCCAGCACGGGGGGTTGGGCCGCAAGCCCTGAGTGCGGCCGACCCCGCCGGACACGGGAGAGCCCCCACGAGTCATGTCCTCGTGGGGGCTTCCTTCTTTCCGCCTGCCGTCGTGAAGGGTGAGAAGACGATCACGAGGCAGGACGCTCTACGGGGGCGGCCGGCCCGCCCGGCGGGGCGTCAGGGCGTCAGCAGCAGCACGTCCGCGCGGGACTTCGCGGCCTCGTAACGCCGGGCCACGTCCTGCCAGTTGACGACGGCCCACATGGCCTCGATGAAGTCGACCTTCTGGTTCTTGTACTGCAGGTAGAAGGCGTGCTCCCAGGCGTCGAAGACCAGGATCGGGGTCGAGCCCTGGCCGACGTTGCCCTGGTGGTCGTAGACCTGCTCGACGATCAGCAGTCCGCTCAGCGGCTCGTAGGCGAGGACGCCCCAGCCCGAGCCCTGCGTGGTCGCGGCGGCCTTGGTCAGCTGCGCCTTGAAACCGGCGTAGGAGCCGAACGACTCGGTGATCGCGTCCGCGAGGTCGCCCACACCGTCGGCCTCCAGGGGCTCGCCGCCGCCGTCGCCGGTCATGTTGTGCCAGTAGATGGAGTGCAGGATGTGGCCGGAGAGATGGAAGGCGAGGTTCTTCTCCAGGCCGTTCACCGAGCCCCACACCTCCTTGTCCCGCGCCTCCGCGAGCTGCTCCAGGGTGTCGTTCGCGCCCTTCACGTAGGCGGCGTGGTGCTTGTCGTGATGCAGTTCGATGATCTCGGGGCTGATCACGGGAGCGAGCGCGGAGTAGTCGTAGGGCAGTTCGGGAAGCGTGTACACGGGCATGGCGGGGGTCCCCTCCGAAACCTCTTATTGCAATGAGCTTGCAACTACACGCTAGCAGCAACAGGGTGGGTCGGCAGGCGGGGCATGCCGTGGGGGAGTGCGGGGCCGGAGGCGGCGAACTACTATCTGGTCTCGTAGCGACGACGGGGGGTGACGGCCATGGGGCCGGAGATCGCCGAGCTCGCCAGGACCGCGGGCACGACGATGGTGACGCTGATGGCCGGCCAGGCCTGGGAGTCCGCCCGCGACGGCCTCGTCACCCTCTGGCAGCGCTTCCAGCCCGCCCGCGCCGGCACCGTCGGCGACGAACTCGAAGCCACCCGCGAGGACCTGCTCCTCGCCCGCGAGTCCGGCGACCCGGACACCGAGGCCGAACTCACCGGCGCCTGGCAGGCGCGGGTCCGCCGACTGCTCCTCGCCCAGCCCGAGGTCGCCGACGAACTCCGGCGCGTCCTGGCCGAGTTGAGCCCGGAGCCGCCGCCGTCCTCGGTGGAGGTCCGGCTGAGCGCCGAGGTCTCCGGCAGCGGCCGGGTCTACCAGGCAGGCCGCGACCAGCACATCACCGAACGATGAGCGAACCCGTCGCCCGCGCCTCGGGCCAGGGCCGGATCTTCCAGACCACCGGCGACCAGTACATCGAGGAACACCACCACCACTACGACGCCGGAGCCGGCGGCCCCCTCTTCGGACGGCAGTTGGTGCCCCCGGCGGCGTCCGGGCCCGCCGCCCCGGACTCCGTACGCATGCCCCTCGTGGGCCGCGCCCCCGGCATCCTGCGCGACCGCGAGGAACTGCGCGAGGCGCTCGGCGCGGCCGTCGCCGGACCCGGCGGCGAGGTGCACGTCGTGCACGGCATGGGCGGCTGCGGCAAGACCGCGCTCGCCTACTGGCTGTTCACCGAGGCGGTACGCGAACACGACCGCGTCGGCTTCTGGGTCAACGCGTCCGAACGGATGTCCCTGCGCGCCGGGATGCTCGCCGTGGCCGGCGACCGGGGCGCGGCGAGCGGCGAACTGGCCGCCGCGGCGGCGGGCCGGCGGGCGGCGGCCGACCTCGTCTGGCACTACCTCGACCACTCCGCCGACCCCTGGCTGCTCGTCCTCGACAACGCCGACGACCCGACCGTCCTGGAGGACGGGGCGTGGCTGCGGGCCGGCGGGCCGGGGACGGTACTGGTCACGACACGGCACGCCACGTCCTCGCTGTGGCGCGTCCAGGGCGTGACCCGCCACGCCCTGGGCGTGCTGCCGCTGGCCGACGCGGCGCAGGTCCTGTGCGACCTCGCACCGGACGCGGGCGACCTGGCCTCGGCCCGCAAGGTCGCCGCCCGCCTCGGCCGCCTCCCCCTGGCCCTGACCCTCGCCGGCTCCCATCTCGCCCACCAACTCCTGGAGTCGTGGTCCATGGACGAGTACGACCGCAAACTCGGCGAGGAGTCGACGGCGATCGTCGACCGGGGCGCGGCGGCCTACGGCAGCGGACAGTCCCGCCATCTGGTGGGCCGCACCTGGCAGTTGTCCCTGGACACCCTGGCGGAACAGGGACTGCCGGAGGCGACGACCCTGCTACGACTGCTGTCGCTGTGGGCCGCGGATCCGGTGCCGTTGAGTGTGCTGGTGCCGATGGCTCGGGGCGAGGTGGCGATGGACGGTCTGGAACCTGCCCTCAGCGCGGGGCAGTTGGAGCCCGCGCTCAGAGGGCTGCTGGATCATTCGCTGGCGGCGCTCGTCGAGGCGGAGGGGGAGCGGTGCGCGCAGGCGCACGGGGTGCTGCTGGACAGCGTCGGGAACGGAGTACCTCCGGGGCAGCGTGAGGCCCTCGGCGGGATGGCGGCCGCACTGCTGGAGGGCGCACTGCCCGACGCGGGGGACGAGACCCCCGGCAGCCGGGCGCGGCTGACGCTGCTCGCCCCGCACGCCACGCGACTGGCCGACACCGCCCCCGGCGCACGGACGGCGGCCCTTGCCCTGCGGATCGCCGGACAGGTCCACGAGACGGGGAACTACGCGGCCGCGTACGACATGGCCGGGACGGCGGCCGCTGTCGCGGTGCGCGTACTGGGGGAGGAACACCCCCTCGTCCTGGAGGCACAGGACGCTCAGGCGCGGACACTGCTCGCCCTGGCCCGCTACGCCGAGTCCGCCGAACTGCACCGGCGGACGCTTGAGGCACGCGAGCGCGTCCTGGGACCCGACCATCCCGACACTCTGAGCAGTTGCCACGGCCTGCAACAGCCGCTGTACTGCCTCGGCCGCGACGAGGAGGCCGAGCGTCTGTTGCGGCGGTCGATCGACGGTCGGCGCCGAGTGCTCGGGGAGGACTCCCCCGAGACCCTGGAGGCCAGGGCCAACCTGCTTGAGGTGCTGGCGCAGGCAGGCAAGGTGGAGGACGTCGACCGGGAGGCGGCGGTGGTGCGGGACTGCGAGAGGTTCCTGCCGCCGGACCACCTGACCACGGTCGTGGCCCGGCACGCCTATGCCCAGGCGCTGTTCCTGCTGGGGCGTTTCGAGGCCGCGGCGCCGGTGGCGGAGCGGGCGCTGGCCGATCGGATGCGGCTGCAGGGCCCGGAGCACCCGTGGGCCCTCTCTGTTCTCTGCCTCACCGGGAAGGTCGCGCGCGGTCGAGGCCGGACCGCGGAGGCCGTCGCGGTCTACGAGCGGCTGATCGAGGCGCGGGGTCGAGTGCTCGGCGCGGAGCACCCGTTCGTGGAGGAGCACCGCAAGGACCTCGCCCGGTGGCGGGCCGAAGCCTCCTGACGTGCCCCCGCGTCACCCCTCGGCCCTGGCCGCCCGCACCCGCTGCCACCCGTACCCCACCCCCGCCAGAACCACCGTCATCCCACCCGTCGCATACAACTGCACCCGCGTATCCGCCTCCCGGGCCATCAGCACGAGGATCGTCGCCATCCCCGCCAGGGCCACCCATGTCAGCACCGGGAACGCCCACATCCGTACGGCCAGTTGCTCCGGTGTCTCCCTCTCCAGTCGGCCGCGCAGCCGCAGTTGGGACACCGCGACGAAGATCCAGACGACGAGGATCACCGCGCCGATCATGTTGAGCAGCCAGGGGAAGACGTCGTCCGGACGCCAGTAACTCAGCACCACGCACACGAAACCGAACACGCAGGAGGCGAGGACCGCGACCCGCGGGACGCCGCCCGACACCCGGCCCAGCGCCGCGGGCCCCTGGCCGCGCTCGACCAGGGAGTAGCCGATGCGCGAGGCGCCGTAGATGTTGGCGTTCATCGCGCTCAGCAACGCCACCAGCACGACCACGTTCATCAACCGGCCGGCGCCCGGGATGCCGAGGTGGTCGAGGGCGGCGACGTACGGGCCCTTCTCGACGACCGCCGGAGAGTCCCAGGGGACCAGCGTCACGATGACGGCCATCGAGCCGACGTAGAAGAGGGCGATGCGCCACATCGCCGTGCGGACCGCGCTCGCCACCCCGCGGACCGGGTCCGGCGACTCGGCCGCCGCGATGGTGACGGTCTCCAGGCCGCCGTACGCGAAGACGGAGGCGAGGAGGCCGACGACCAGGCCTTCGCCGCCGTTCGGGAGGAAGCCGCCCTCTCCGGTGAGGTTCGAGGTGCCCGGCGCGTCGGTGCCCGGCAGGATCCCCGTGATCGCCAGCACGCCCAGCACCAGGAACAGGGTGATCGCGCCGACCTTCAGGGCCGCGAACCAGAACTCGAACTCGCCGAAGTTCTTCACCGCGGCCAGGTTCGCACCGCAGAACACCAGCATGAACAGCGCCACCCAGGCCCACTCCGGGGTGCCCGGCAGCCAGCCCGTGACGATCTTCGCCGCGCCGATGCCCTCCAGGCCGACGGCCGTGCACAGCAGGATCCAGAAGGACCAGCCGGCGGTGAAGCCGGCCCAGGGGCCGATCGCACGCTCGGCGTGCGCGGAGAAGGACCCGGAGGACGGGTACGCGGCCGACATCTCGCCGAGCATCCGCATCACCAGCATCACGAGAAGCCCGGAGAGGGCGTAGGCGATGACGATGGCGGGGCCGGCGGCGGCGATCCCCGCGCCGGAGCCGACGAACAGACCGGCGCCGATGACACCCCCGAGGGCGATCATCGAGAGGTGGCGCTGCTTGAGGCCGGGCGAGAGGGAGGTGTGCGCCGCCGTGGGGGGCGGCTCTGCGGTGGTGCGGGGCATGGGCGCGGCTCGTCCAGTGCGTGAGATGGGCAAAACGCCCACAGTCTGGGCGGCCCCTCCGGTCAGGAGGACAGGCCGCCCAGCATGTGGACGCCCGCGGCACGCAGCGTGGTTACGCCGCCACGGACGTGTAGTGCGAGGCGTCGCCCTCGATCGCGTAGCTCTCCTTGCCTTCGATGCCGACCGGCACGTCACCGGCGACGGTCACCCGGTGCAGGCGGCGCGGCAGGCCGTTGTAGTTGTCGATGGCGTAGTGCTGGGTGATCCGGTTGTCGAAGAGGACGAGCTGGTTCTCCGACCAGCGGTGGCGCAGGATGTTCTCCGGCCGGGTGACGTACGCCTGGAGCAGGTCGAGGATCCGGCGGGACTCGCCCGGTGACAGCCCGACGATCCGCTGCGCGAACCCGCCGATGAACAGGCCGCGTTCACCGGTCAGCGGGTGGACGCGGACCACCGGGTGGACCGTGCGGTACTTGATCGACGTGAACTGGGCGCGTGCGGCGGCCTGCGCCTCGTCGACGGTCTCCTCCGGTACGGCGTAGTCGTAGTCGTTGGTGTGCTCGGCCCACAGGGTGTCGGCGAGCTTTCGCAGCGGCTCCGGCAGATCGCGGTAGGCGGCGGCCGAGCTGGCGATCAGGGTCTCGCCGCCGTACGGCGGGATCGTGATGCTGCGCAGGGTGCTGGCCTGCGGCGGGTTGAGGACGAAGGTGACGTCCGTGTGCCAGTGGTTGGCGGCCCGGCCCCGCTCGCTGTCGACGGGCAGGACGTTCGGCAGTCCGTCGACGGACGGCACGGTCGGGTGGGCGGTGGTGACGTCCCCGAAGTGCCGGACGAAGGCCTGCTGGCCCTCGTCGTCGAGGTGCACGTCGTCGAAGACCAGCGCCTTGTGCGTGTTGAGCGCCTCGCGGAGGGCGAGGGCCGTCTCCTTGTCGAGGGGCTCGGAGAGGTCGACGCCCAGGACGTGGGCGCCGATGTTCGCGGTGACCTTGCGGATCTCGAAGTCGGACATGTGCGGGGTCCTTTCAGACGCGGGCGAGAGCGGGCGTGACGTGCTGGTTGGCGGGGCGCGGGAGGCCGTAGCGCTCCCGCAGGGTGGCGCGCGGGCCGTACTCCGTGCGGAGCAGGCCGCGGGCGCGCAGGATCGGGACGACGTGGTCGACGAAGGTGTCGAGGCCGGAGGGCAGGACCGCGGGCATGATGTTGAAGCCGTCGGCGGCGCCGTGTGTGAACCACGTCCCGATGGCGTCGGCGACCTGCTCGGGGGTGCCCGCGAAGGTGAGATGGCCGCGACCGCCGCCGAGCCGCCCGATCAGCTGCCGCACGGTGAGGTGTTCGCGCCGGGCGAGTTCCACGACGAGCGTGTAGCGGCTCTTGGCACCCTCGATGGCACTCTCCGGCGGCAGGTCCGCCGGCAGCGGGGCATCCAACTCCAGGGTGCCCGGCTCCCGTTGCAGCAGGCTCTCCAGGCGGCCCAGTCCGTGCGTGTACACGATGTGGTCCTCCAGGAGCTGCTCGGCGGCCAGCGCCTCCGCCTCCGTCGAGCCGATCACCGGGACGATGCCGGGCAGCACCTTGATGTGGTCGGGATCCCGACCGGCCGCCGCCGTACGGGACTTGAGGTCGGCGTAGAAGGCCCGTGCGTCCTCGACGGTCTGCTGGGCCGTGAACACCGCCTCCGCGTACCGCGCCGCGAAGCGCTTCCCGTCCTCGCTCGACCCCGCCTGCACCAGCAGCGGGTAACCCTGCGGGGAGCGCGGCACGTTGAGGGCTCCGGCCACACTGAAGTACGGCCCCTCGTGCCGGGGTGGATGGATCTTCGTGTCGTCGGCCCAGACGCCGGCCGCCTTGTCGGCGACGATCGCGTCGTCCTCCCAGCTGTCCCACAGCTTGAGCGCCACGTCGAGGAACTCGGCGGCGCGGGAGTAGCGCTCGGCGTGCGCGGGCTCGGCGTCCAGACCGAAGTTGCGGGCCGCCTCCGCACCCGCCGTGGTGACGATGTTCCAGCCCGCCCGGCCGCCGCTGATGATGTCGAGCGAGGCGAACTTGCGGGCCAGGTTGTAGGGCGAGTTGTAGGAGGTGGAGGCCGTCGCGATCAGGCCGATGTGCTCTGTCGCCGTGGCGAGGGCGGTCAGCAGGGTGAGCGGTTCCAGGGCGCCCGAGGGGCGTTGGCCCACGCTGTTCCACAACTGGGGGCCGTCCGCGAGGAACAGCGAGTCGAACGTGCCGCGTTCCGCGATCCGCGCGAGGTGGACGTAGTGGGCGAGGTCCACGTGCGCGTACGGGTCGCTCTCCGGCAGCCGCCACGACGCCTCGTGGTGGCCGGTGTTCATCAGGAACGCGTTCAGGTGCAGTTGTCTGGCGGTCACCGGTCGTCCTCCGTCACGTGGTCCTCGGTCACGCCGAGCGCGGCCAGCAGCCGTTCCCGGTATTCGCCCAGCAGCGGATCCCGGTAGGAGCGCGGATGCGGGCGGTCGATGGTCAGGTCGAGGCCGATCCGGCCGTGGTCGAGGACGAGGACCCGGTCGGCGAGCACGATCGCCTCGTCCACGTCGTGGGTGACGAGCAGCACGGAGGGCCGGTGGCGCTCCCACAGCTCTCGCAGCAGGACGTGCATACGGATCCGGGTGAGCGCGTCCAGGGCGCCGAACGGCTCGTCGGCCAGCAGGAGTTCGGGTTCGCGGACCAGGGAGCGGGCCAGGGCGGCGCGCTGGGCCTCACCGCCCGACAGTTCGTTCGGCCAGGCCCGTTCGCGGCCCTTCAGGCCGACCTCGGCGAGCGCCTCGCGCCCCTTGCGGCCCGCGTCCTTGCCGTCGAGGCCGAGCAGGACGTTGTCGAGGACCCGCTGCCAGGGCAGCAGCCGGGAGTCCTGGAAGACCACCGACACCCGTTCCGGAGCGGTCAGCCGACCGCTTCCCGCCACCTCGTGGTCGAGGCCGGCGACCGCCCGCAGCAGGGTGCTCTTGCCGGAGCCGCTGTGCCCGAGCAGGGCGGTGAACTGCCCTGCGGGGAGGTCGAGATCGATGTCGTCGAGGACCGTGCGCCCGTCGAACGACCGGGTCAGACCCCGCAGCCGGACGGCCGGCCGGGTCAGCTGCTGAGCGTGCGGCGCCATGACAGCACCCTCCGTTCGATGAGACGGACCGCGCTGTCGGAGATCAGGCCGAAGACGCCGTAGACGACCAGGCCGACGAGGATGACGTCCGTCTGGCCGTAGTTCTGGGCCTGGAACATCATGTAGCCGAGCCCGCTGGTGGCGTTGATCTGCTCCAGCACGACCAGGCCCAGCCAGGAGCCGGTCACGCCGAGCCGCAGCCCGACGAAGAAACCGGGCAGTGCGCCGGGGATGACGATCTGTCGGACGAAGGCGTACCTCGACAGGCCCTGCACCTCGGCGAGTTCGACGAAGCGGCTGTCGATGCCGGACAGCGCCGAGTGGGTGTTCAGATAGATCGGGATGTAGACGACGATCGCGATGATCGCCACCTTGAAGGTCTCGCCGATGCCCAGCCAGAGGATGAACAGCGGGATCAGACCGAGGGTCGGGATCGCCCGGTTGAGCTGCACGGACCCGTCGATCAGTGCCTCACCGGTCCGGCTGAGACCGGCGGCCAGCGCGAGGGCGATGCCTGCGGTCAGACCGATCGCGAAGCCCGAGCCGGCGCGCTGCAGCGAGGTCAGGATGTCGGTGGGCAGGGTGCCTTCGGTCCACAGGTGGACGCCGGTCTCCAGGACCGTCCAGGGCGCCGGGATCGCCCCCGGGTCGAGCTGCCCGGCGGCGGACGCGGCGGCCCACAGGGCGAGGATGAGGGCGGGACCGAGAAGGCGGGTGGCGGGCAGCCGCCTGCCGGGGGAGAGCCGGCGGCGCCTGCGGACCTGGGGGAGTTCCTCGGCGGCGACGACGGGTGCGGCGGCGGCCGTGGTCACGGCGGCGCTCATGTCCGGTACTCCGCGGCCACGGACTTCGCCGCGATGCCCTCGAAGCGGCGGTCGAAGAGCGAGTCCACCGCGAACTCCTTCACGAAGCCGCCCTCCGCGAGCAGATCCGCGGTCTCCTGCTCCCACTTGATCGCCTCGTCCCAAATCGGTGAGAACAGCGGCTTGTTGGCCAGGTCGGTGATCGCCTGGGCCTGGGGGAGGGTGAGGTTCTGCGTCTTGACGTAGAACTCCTCGTTCCACTCGTCCGGGTGCTCGTACTGCCACACCAGGCCCTTCGCCCAGTACGGGATGTACGCGGCGACCGCGGCGGCCTTCGCGGAGTCCGCCAGCACGGAGGTCGGCGCCCACAGCAGGCTGAGCAGGTCGACGACGTCCGTGGCGATGGCGCGGGCGCCCTTCGCCCCGTACTGCTGGAGATAGGCCGGAGACTGCTGGTTGGCGAGCGGCGCGACGTCCACCTGGCCCGACTGCAGGGCGGTGAGGAACTGGTTGCTGGTCAGCGGCACCAACCGGACGTCGTCGTAGGCCAGTCCTGCCTTCTTCAACGCCCGCAGCAGGACGACACCCTGGGCCTGGCCCTGCGAGAACGCCAGCTTCTTGCCCTTGAAGTCCGCGACCGAGCGGATGTCGCTGCCCGGCTTGGTGGCGAACAGGTAGTTCGGCCTGCGGGTGATGTTGATCGCGACGATCTTCGCGTCATAGCCCTGGAAGTGCGCCTGGATCGGCGGGATCCCCGCGTTGTTGGCGACGTCCAGGGACCCGGCGCGGAAGGCGTTGATGACATCGGGACCGGCGCCGATGTTCGCCCAGCCGGCCACCTCGAACGGCAGCTCGCCGAACCCGGCCAGCTTGAACTGGAGTTGCTGGACGTTCTGGTACGAGGCGATCTTCAGGCTGGTGCCGGCCGGGACCTTCTTCGCCAGCGGCTCGGAGACGGACGCCTTCGAGGCCGCGGCGCTGCTGCCGGCGCAGCCGCTCAGTCCGACGGCCGCGGCCGAGACCCCGAGCAGGGAGGAGAGGAAGAGCCGTCGGTCGATTCCGGGTACGGGTGGAGAAGGCATGGAGGAACTCCGTAAGCTGAAGTGAAAGGAATGCGCGCGCAGTTCCGGGCAGGCGAAAACCCGACAAGGGGGTTCGTGGAATTCACGCGTCTCGCGGAATGCACACAGGAAGTGGTGAGGGCGCGCTCCGGGCGGCACGGCAACGGTGGCCCGGGCGGCGGCGGGGCGTCAGCAACAGAGGGTGCGACAGCTCATGACCAGGATGTTCCTTCCCTCGGACCGGGCCTGTCAATATTCCGCGTTTCTGAATTAACTACGCTCAGGTGAGGCGCCCAGCGGATCCCGGTACAGCACGTCCAGAGCCACCGAACCTCCCGCCACGGCGAGCACGGAATCGCGGAAACTCGTCGGCAGCACGGCCGCCGCCCGCTGCGCTCCGACCGCTTCCCGCAGCGCGGAAAGGCAGTCCTCCCGGTGCAGGACGCCGATTTCGGTGACGACGACGGCCTCCGGATTGAGCACGTCGAGCAGCAGCCCGACCGCCCGCCCGACCCGACGCGCACGGTCCAGCAGCAGCCCCACGGCGACGGGCTCGCCGTCGGCCGCCGCGGCGACCACGTGCATCGGGTTCGTCCCGTCGGTGACCCCCGCCTCCCGCGCCCGCCGGCACAGCGTGCGCTCGCTCAACTCGGCCTGGAGGCAGCCGGTACGGCCGCACTCGCAGGCCTCCGTGCCGCCCGGCACCGGCAGATGGGCGATGGCGCCGGACTGGGAACGCGGCCCGTGGTGCACCTCGTCGTGGGTGGCGAACGCCGCGTCGACCACGTTGCCGACGAACAGATGCAGCAGGCTCCCGCTGCCCCGCGCCCGCCCGAACAGCCGCTCCGCGTTGACCAACGCCCGCGCATGCCCGTCCACATGGACCGGCAGCCCGGTATGGGCGCCGACCACATCCCGCACCGGCACATCCCGCCAGCCCAGCAGGGGGTGCGCCACCACGGTCCCGGAGTCCCGGTCCACCCAGCCGCCGACCGCCACCCCGACCCCCAGCGGCCGGTGTCCCGGCGTCCCGGCCAGCAGCGCGGCCAGCCCCTCGGAGGCCCGGGCCAGCACCCGCGCCGGTTCGACGTCCCCGGCCCCGGTGCCGGTGCCGATACCGGGGTGCTTGAGCCGCCGTTCGGCCAGTACCCGGCCGCGCAGATCCAGCAGCGCGACCGTGGTGTAGGGGACGGCCACATGGACCGAGCCCACAACGAAACGTGAGTCGTCCAGGTCGACGGGCACATGGGGGCGGCCCACACCTTTGGACCGGCGGGGTGTGGCGGCCTCCCGGATGAGACCGAGTCGTGTGAACCGGGCGCAGTAGTCGGTCACCGACGCCGGCGACAGCCCGGTCAGCCGGGCGATGGTGCTGCGCGCGACCGGCCCGTGCTCCAGCACGGAACGCAGCACGACACTGGCGCTGGTCCGGCGCCGATCGGGATCGGCGGCGCGCGGAACGGACGCACCGGAGGGGAGCGACGAGAGGGGTGAGAGGGGTGAGAGGGAAGGGGCAGGAGAGAGGGGTGCCGCGGTACGGGGCATGGGGATCATCCTCGGGAACGGGTCCGACAGTGCGCCGTCTCATGAGTCGAGGCGCACCGGATCCGCTCCGCCGCCCCGGACTACGTGAGGCGGCGACAGACGGCCGTGCCCACGCGTCGCAGGTCGACGTGGCGACGCGACGAGAAGTTCCGGGCCTGGGCAACCATGTGCCCGAAGCTAGCAAAACGACTCCGCGCTGCCCAGACGGCGACCGACGGGCGAGACGGCGGCCGTCCACGCCACCCGTCGACCTGGCCGCCCCGTTGGCGGAACCCGACAGCCTCCGCTCGCGCTCCCGGGTATCCCACACCACCCCACCTCAGTGACCGGCGTCACCCCGTACCCGGTGTAACCCCCATCCTTTGTCCGGAGCCCACCAAGCCCGTGTCGCTCCCTTTGTCGAGCGCTGACGGTGATCGGCCCGAGGACGCTGGGATAGCGTCACCGTGTCCCCCGTGCCCACCACCTTCGCGGAGTCCCCATGAGCACCGTTGCCGCCGCCCCCGCCCGCCCGGGGCGGGTCCTCGCCGACCTGCTGCCCGCCTCCCGTGTCCGGGACGTGGCCCTCGTGGTCGGCGGCGCCGCGCTCACCGGCGTGGCCGCCCAGATCGCGGTGCCCGTGCCCGGCTCCCCGGTCCCGGTGACGGGCCAGACCTTCGCCGCGCTGCTCGTCGGCACGACCCTCGGCGCGAGCCGCGGCCTCTCCGCGCTCGTCCTGTACGCGCTGGCCGGACTGGCCGGTGTGCCGTGGTTCGCGAACGGCACCTCCGGAGTCTCCGTCTCCTTCGGCTACATCCTCGGCATGATCCTCGCGTCCGCCGCCGTCGGCGCCCTGGCCCGTCGCGGCGCCGACCGTTCCGTGCCGCGCATGGCCGGCACGATGCTGGTCGGCGAGGCGATCATCTACGCCGTCGGCGTCCCCTACCTCGCCTTCGCGGCCGACCTCTCCGCGTCCGCCGCCGTCGCGGCCGGCCTCACCCCGTTCCTGATCGGCGACGCCCTGAAGGCGGCCCTGGCGATGGGCCTGCTGCCCACCGCCTGGAAGCTCCTCAAGCGCTGACGCCGAACTCCCTCCGAAGAGGCTCGCCGGGTCGTCCCTCGACCGCACCCCGGCGAGCCTCTTTCGCGTCGTGGGTCCGTGCGGCCCCTCCGCCCGATCGCCCGCCCCGAACGCGAAATCGACGCGCACGGCGTCCGTCCGCCGCGGTGAGACGAACAGGCCGCCCTCGGAGGCGCCCGCGACGCCGTGGGAGGGGGCGGGAGACTCATACGCCGAGGGGGCGCCACCACCTGACACCTGACGTCAGGTGGTGCCGCCCCCGCTGTCCGGCTCTGGGGAGGGCCTAGTTCTCCTGCTGTCGCGGTCGCCGCTGCGACCACCACAGCCCGGCCGCACCGGCCGCGAGCAGCGCCGTGCCCGCCGCCCCCAGCGGCAGGACGTCACGCTCGAACCCGGTGTCGGGAAGCTTGTCCCCGCCCGGGCCGACCGGTGTGTTGTCGGTGCCGAGCAGCAGCGGCGTCGCCGGGGCGTTCGGCGACGGGTTCGTCGTACCGAACGGCACCGGTCCCTGCTGCCAGAACGTCTTCTTCCCGTCGCCGGTCTGCACCGGCAGACAGATCTTTCCGGTCTTGCCGAGATCGAAGGTCGCGTCCACCGCGTACGACTTCGACTTACCGGCCGCGAGATTGTCGATGGGGCAGGCGAAACCGCTGTTCGATCCCTCCGGAAGGTCCTTTTCGTCGATCGCGGAGCAGCCTTGGACGTTCTTGACCGAAAGGCCGTCGAAGCCGACCACCAAAAGCCTGATCTTTCCGCTGTCCTTGGTCCCTTCGTTCTTCACCGTGGCGGTGAGATCGGTTTTTTCCGAGCTGTTGTCGACCGAGATCTTCTCGGGCAGCAGCGTGGTCAGTTCCACGCCCGCCGGTGCCTCGTCGACGGCCTTTCCCCCCTTGCCGCTTCCGGGTCCCTCTTCCGCGCTCGCGGAGAAGGAAAGGATCATCACTGCCGAGAAAGATGCCGTGAGCAGCGATCCCGTGATGGTCGTCGCACGACGAGAACTCATGTTCGTCCCCCTTGGCTGCGCCTGAATTCGCAGTACTTGAAGAGGTACCACAAGATTTCTCCGCACTATGCTGGTACGGCGTGAAGTGTGACCATTGTGTTCCAGTCGGAAGGCGTTGAGGGGGGTGCGGCGGATTGCCGGGGAACGCGGGGAATGCAAGTAATACGGGGAGTGGTGGAATCCCGGGGGCGCTTGTGGCGGGGCGCTATCGATTGGTCGAGAGTATCGGCCAGGGGGGAATGGGGCGGGTGTGGCGAGCCGCCGACGAAATACTCGACCGGCAGGTCGCGGTGAAGGAGATGCGCATCGACGGCCTCGACGCCGAGGACGCCCGCACCCGCCGCGAACGCACCCTGCGCGAGGCCAGGGCCACCGCCCGCATCGACCACCCCAACGTCGTGCGCGTGTACGACGTCGTGGACGAGGGCGAGCGCCTGTGGATCGTCATGGAGCTGGTCGTCGGCCGCTCCCTGGAACGCATCATGGCGGAGGACGGCCCGCTCGGCCCGCGCGCGACCGCGCAGCTGGGACTGGGCCTGGTGGAGGCGCTGCGCCGGGTGCACGAACGGGGCGTCCTGCACCGGGACATCAAACCCGGCAACGTCCTCGTGGAGGACGCCGCCCGGCGCATCGTGCTCACGGACTTCGGCATCGCCGCCATCCAGGACGCCAAGGCGCTCACCATGGTCGGCATGCTCGTCGGCTCGCCGGACTACATGGCACCCGAGCGCATCTCCGGCCGTCCGCAGGGCCCGCCGTCCGACGTGTGGTCCCTCGGGGCGACCCTCTGTGCGGCCCTGGGCGGCCGTTCGCCGTTCTCCCGCGACACGACCCTCGCGACCCTGCACGCGGTCCTGTACGAGGAGCCCGAACTCCCGGCTCTGGAGGGCCCGTTGCGGGACATCCTCGCGGCACTGCTGGAGAAGGACCCGACGGTACGACCGGGACTGGAGGACCTGGAGGAGTCCCTGCGGCCCCTCGCGTACCCGGCGCCACGGACGACGACGGCGACCGTGCCGGTGGGCGGGGGAGCGGCGAGAGAGGCAGGAGGGGCGGCACCCAAGGAGGAGCCGGTTCAGGAAGAGCCGGAGGCGGAGCCGATATCCATACCGGAGCCGGAGCCGGAGCAGGAGCAGGAACCGGCGGCGGCCGACCCCGGCAGCGACCCCGGCCTCCAACGCACCCCCACCCCCGAGGCACCGGACATCCAGGACGCGATCCCACCTCCCCCACCCGCCCGGTCGGCATCGCCGGGATCACCCGCACCCCCCTCCGGCGACACCCGGCATCTGCGCACGGTCCGCGACCCGAGGACCCCCGCGGCGGGGCAGACCCCTGCCCCGCAACCCGCCAGCGCTTCCAGCGAAGCCGCGTCCGAACTGCGCTCCGAGGTCCGCTCGGAGACCCCGCCCGCCCCGCTCCGGTCCGCCGTCACGGTCACCGGCGTCTCGCTCGTCCGCGCCGAGGCACGCACCGAACGGCGTCGCGCATCCGCCCCCGCCCCCGTGTCCGCCTCGGCACCCACGCCCGCGCTCACCCCGGCCCCCGTCACCATGCCACCGGGCGAACTCCCGGGCCCCGCCGTCCCGGCGGACCCTGGTCACCGACGGCGCGGGGGACGCCGTAGGAGCGTCCTCGCCGCCGTGGGCGTGGTCGCCGCGGGTGCCGTCGTCGCGGTCGTCCTGGCGTCGATCGACGGCTCGCCGGGCGGTGACCGGGCGGGCGACTCCCCGGCGGCCTCGTCGGTCTCCTCGGCTCCGTCGGTGGCGTCCTCGTCCGCGCCGGGCGACAGTCCGTCGCCTACCGTCGAGGGCACGTCGAGGCCGCAGAGCCTGCCGCCGGGCGCGCACCGGGAGGCGGGCGGGTTCGCGTGGGCGACGCCCACCGGCTGGCGGCGGGACATCAAGACGGGCGCCGAGGTGCACTACACGTCCCCGGACGGCAAACAGGAACTCGCCGCCAAGTCGTCCCTCGCCCGCGGCGACCTGATGGAGAGCTGGCGCACCTCGGAGCAGAACGCCCACCAGGGCACGGAGTACCGGAAGATCCGCCTGGAGGAGACGGAGTTCCGCGGCAACCCCGCGGTCGTCTGGGAGTACACCTTCACCCTGGACGGCGTCCCCTGGCACGCCCGGCTGCTGGGCTTCAACGCGAACGGCAAGTCGTACCAGATCAACACCTGGTACCAGCCGGACATCGAGACACAGGCCCTCAAGACGTACGACAAGGTCCGGGACAGCTTCACGGTGACGTGAGGGACGAGAAAGGGACGAGAAGAGGGGCCCCGCGGCACGTGCCGCGGGGCCCCTCTCACGCGCGGCCGATCGCACGGACCGGCGCGCGGGCGATCACACCTTGGTGACCTGGCGTCCGCCCTTGACCTTCTCCTTCACGACGGCGACGACGAGGACGCCCGCCGCCACCAGGAGGGACAGCACGACGGTCTCGCGGCCGTCGTGTTCGGTGTCGGTCAGCATGTAGCCGAGGACGAACACGATCAGCGCGGCCGTCGCCCAGGTCAGGTACGGGTACAGCCACATCTTCACGACGAGCTTCTCCGGCGACTCGGCCTGGATGATCTTCCGCATGCGCAGCTGCGAGAAGCAGATGACCAGCCACACGAACAGGGCGACGGCGCCACTGGAGTTGACCAGGAAGAGGAACACGGAGTCGGGGAACTTGTAGTTGAAGAACACCGCGACGAACCCGAACACCACGGACGCGATGATCGCCGTCATCGGCACACCCCGCGAGGTGGTCCGCGCGAACGCCTTCGGCGCGTCCCCGCGCTGGCCGAGCGAGAAGGCCATCCGGGAGGCCGTGTACAGGCCGGAGTTGAGACAGGACAGCACCGAGGTCAGCACGATGAAGTTCATGATCTGGCCGGCGTGCGCGATACCGAGGGAGTCCAGCGCGGCGACGTAGGAGCCCTCGTCCTGGATGGACTTGGCGTCCCAGGGGATCAGGGTCACCACGACGAAGATCGAGCCGAGGTAGAAGACGCCGATCCGCCAGATGATGCTGTTGGTGGACTTGGTGACGGCCCGCTGCGGGTCCTCCGACTCACCGGCCGCGAGGGTCGCGATCTCGCTGCCCATGAAGGAGAAGACCACCAGCAGGACACCGGTGAGGATCGCGCCGGGCCCGTTGGGCAGGAAGCCGCCGTGGCCGGTGAGGTTGGAGAGTCCGGCCTGGTCGCTGTCGACGCCGGGCAGCACTCCGAAGACGGCGAGCAGACCGACGAGGATGAACGCGCCGATCGCCACGACCTTGATGCCGGCGAACCAGAACTCGAACTCGCCGTAGGAGCCGACCGAGACGAGGTTGGTGGCGGTCAGCACCACCATCACGATGAGGGCCCAGCCCCACTGGGGAACGGCCGGTATCCAGCCTTCCAGGATCTTGGCCCCGGCGGTCGCCTCGACCGCGAGGACGACGACCCAGAAGAACCAGTACAGCCAGCCGATGGAGAACCCGGCCCACGGCCCGAGCGCCCGGTCGGCGTGGGCGGAGAAGGACCCGGAGGTCGGGTTGGCGGCGGACATCTCACCGAGCATCCGCATCACCAGCACCACGAGCGTGCCGACGAGCGCGTACGACAGGAGGATGCCGGGGCCGGCGGTGGCGATACCGGAGCTGGAGCCGACGAACAGCCCGGCGCCGATCACACCGCCGATGGCGATCATCGAGAGATGACGGTTCTTGAGTCCTGCCTGGAGACCGTTGCCCGGTTCGCCGGGCGTTCCGGGGTCCGTACCGGCCTTGGACAGAGTCGGCTGCGAGGTCATGGGGGGAATTCCTTTGCGCCGGGTGAGCAGTTTCCCGTACGAGCGGTGTACGAGGGCCTAACAAGTTGGTCCAGTGAATCGGAGGCCAAGGGAATATTGAACCTTTGATTCCGGATCGTTACTTGAGGTTTTCCTGAGGTTCTGTAGTGTTGCTCACGCTTTTCGTGATCGGCCCCCGAGGCTGCTGCCCCGAAACACCCGTGTCACACTCATCCCATGCGCGTGTATCTCGGTTCCGACCATGCCGGCTTCGAACTCAAGAACCACCTCGTCGAGTGGCTCCGGGAAGCGGGTCACGACCCGGTCGACTGTGGTCCCCACATCTATGACGCCCAGGACGACTACCCGCCGTTCTGCCTCCGCGCCGCCGAGCGGACGGCCGCGGACGCCGACGCTCTCGGCGTCGTGATCGGCGGCTCCGGAAACGGCGAGCAGATCGCCGCGAACAAGGTGAAGGGCGTGCGCTCGGCGCTCGCCTGGAGCGAGGAGACGGCGTCGCTCGGCCGCCAGCACAACGACGCCAACGTCGTCGCGGTCGGCGCACGCATGCACACCCGGGAAGAGGCGACCAAGTTCGTCGAGACCTTCCTCAACACCCCGTTCTCCGGTGACGAGCGTCACATCCGCCGCATCGAGATGCTGGCCGGCTACGAGACGACGGGCGACCTGCCGCCGATCCCGGCGCACCACCCGCAGCAGTAGGTTCTACGGCTTTACGGCGCCCTCTCGATCGACCGAGCCGGGCGGTGGGTGGGCATAGGCAGGGGGCCAGGGGGCGAAGCCCCCTGGCGGGGTCCGGGGCGGAGTCCCCGGGGTTGCGGAAAGGAACGCGACAGGTGCCAGAGGGGCACACGATCCACCGGCTGGCACAGGACTACGCCGCCGCCTTCACAGGCACGGCTCCACGCGTGACCAGCCCCCAGGGCAAGTTCAGCGACGCCGCGGCCCTGCTCACCGGTACGGAACTCGCCCGCACCGAGGCCCACGGCAAACACCTCTTCCTGGGGTTCGCCGAGTCCTGGATCCACATCCACCTCGGCCTCTTCGGCAAGGTCACCTTCGGCCCGGCCCCGGCACCCCCGCCCACGGACACCGTCCGCCTCCGGCTCGCGAACAGCACGTCGTACGTCGATCTCCGCGGCCCGACGACCTGCGCCCTGATCACGGACGCCGAGAAGGACGCGATACACGACCGCCTCGGCCCCGACCCGCTCCGTGAGGACGCCGACCCGCGGGCCGCGTACCGGCGCGTCTCCCGCAGCCGTACGACGATCGCGGCCCTGCTCATGGACCAGAAGGTCGTCGGCGGCGTCGGCAACGTCTACCGGGCCGAGGTCCTCTTCCGCCACGGCATCGACCCCTACCGCGCGGGCAAGGACATCACCCCCGCCGAGTGGGACGCGATCTGGGCCGACCTGGTCGGCCTGATGCGCGAGGGCGTCCGCAACAACCGCATCGACACCGTCCGCCCCGCACACATGCCGGAGGCGATGGGCCGCCCGCCGCGCGTCGACGACCACGGCGGCGAGGTGTACGTCTACCGCAGGGCCAACCTGCCCTGTCACATCTGTGGCGGCGAGATCCGCACCGCCGGTCTCGCCGCCCGCAACCTCTTCTGGTGCCCCGCCTGCCAGCAGCGGTGACACCGGACCCCGTCGCCCTAGAACCCGTGCGGCAGCCAGGGCGTCACCGTCGACCCGAACGCGACCGACGCCTCCGCCAGCGCCCCCTGCCGGACCTCCCGCACCCGCCCGGCCGCGGCCAACGACACCAGGGACACGCCCCCGAGGTACGCCGCCCCCAACTCCCGTACCGACAGGGCGAGATCGGCCGCATCCGTCGTACGGGCGCACAACGCGCCCTTCGCGTCGCCGGTGAGCCGCCAACGCCCCGCGTTCCAGCCGCAGAAGGCGTCCTCGACCTCCAACACCACGTCCACCGGCGCCTGGTACGTCCGCGCCTCCAGTGCGGCGCCGACCTCCACCAGTCGCACATGCAGCGAGTCCCGTACCAGCAGCGAACACCGACGGACATCGGAGACCATGTGCAGCCACGCCTCGTCCACCGGGCGCCGCCGCGCGTCGACCGTGGAGGTCAGGTCGATGCCGAACAGGAACCGCCACAGCGCCGCGTGCACCACCGGGTCCAGCGCCTCCACGTCCTCCGGCACCACCGTGCCCTTGGGTCCCGCCGGCTCCCAGTCCGACTTGACCCGGAAGCGCGCGTACCCGACGACCTCCCCGTCCCGCTCGGCGACCACGCACTGCAGGGGCGAGGCGCCGTCCCGACGGTCCTCGGGGTCGAGCACCCACAGTTTCTCCCAGCCGGGAATCCGCGCCACCCGGCCCGGCTGCCCCGACACCAGCCGCCCGTACACCGCCTCGCACGCGTCGAGGACCTCGGCCGGCGCCGCGTACCGCAGCCGTACGTCATCGGTGCCGGGCGGCACGGACAGCCGCACCCGGGCCGTGTCGACCACGGCGTTGACGTGGTGCGTGGCGGCGCCGTACCCGAACCGCCCGTAGATCTCGGGCTCCGAGGCGGTCAGCACCGCCAGCGGCCAGCCCCACTCCCGTACGTCGTCCAGCTGCCGCCGCATCATGGAGCGCAGCACCCCACGCCGCCGGTGCGTCGCGGCCACGCTGACCATGGTCACGCCGGCGGCCGGCACCGCGGCACCCCCCGGCACGGTCAGCCGGAAACTGAACGCCCCCGCCGTGCCCACGCTCTGAGTGCCGTCCCAGACGCCGATGGAACGGTCGATCTCGGTGAGGGAGCGCCACATCTCCCGCTCCTCGGACGACTCCGGCGTCCCGCCGAAGGCCCGGATGAGGTTGTCGTACCACTGGTCCCAGTCGTCCCTTGACAGCACCCGCAAGTCAGTCGCCATGATTCATGCCTACCAGGGCATTGCGGGACGGGCCAGGGAATTTCGCCTTGGTGGCGGCATGACGGCTTTCTGTGAAGTTCACTGTGAAGTCGAACCTCGGACGGGGGACAAGTGGGACCTCCCGTGCCAAGGAGCTGGTCCGATGGATAGGGTCCCGAACTAATGGCAGCAGGACGAGAGCGGCGCGCGGAAGCCGAGACGTTCACAGCCCGGTTGAAGATGCAGTGGCACCGGGCTCGCGTCGGCATGCGCAGAAGCGCTGTCGACTACTTCCGCGGCGACGGCTCGGACTGGGTCGCACTGGCCGGCCTGCTCCTCACCGTGCCCCTGATCGCGGCCGCCACACTGATGAACTCCGTGTGGATCTCACCGGCCGGACTGGTCCTGCCGATCGTCGCGGGCGGCCTGCTGCTGCGCCCGGCGAGCCTGCTCGGCCTGTACGCGGCGGCGGCGACCGCCCTGATCGTGGAGTCGGTCCAGCTCGGCCCGTACACGGAAGGCCCCTCCCGGGTGACACCGGGCGTCGTGCTCGTCGTCGCCGCCTGCGGCTTCTTCGGGCTCCTCATCGCCCAGTTCCGCAGCCGGGTCGGCGTGCCCTGGCGGCGCGGCGGCACCATGCTCTTCGACCTGCGTGAACGCATCCGCGTCCAGAGCAAGCTCCCGCAACTGCCGCAGGGCTGGCACCGGGAGATGGCGCTGCGTCCGGCGGGCGGCCAGTCGTTCTCCGGCGACTTCGTCGTCGCGGCCCGCACCAACGGCGGCCGCACCATGGAGGTCGTCCTGACGGACGTCTCGGGCAAGGGCATGGACGCGGGATCGCGCGCCCTGCTCCTGTCGGGCGCCTTCGGCGGCCTCCTGGGCTCCCTGCCCCCGCACGCCTTCCTCCCGGCGGCCAACGGCTACCTGCTCCGCCAGGACTGGGACGAGGGCTTCGCCACCTCCATCCACCTGGTCCTCGACCTGGACTCGGGCGACTACGAGCTGTACTCCGCGGGCCACCCGCCGGGCCTCCAGCTCAGCGCGGGCAACGGCCGCTGGGAGGAGAAGGCCGCGGAAGGCCCGCTGCTGGGTGTGTACGACGGTGCCCAGTTCGACCCCGTGAAGGGCTCGCTGGGCCCGGGGGACGTGTTGATGCTGTTCACGGACGGGCTGGTCGAGACGTCCGAGCGCGACATCGTCGAGGGCATCGACCGCCTCACCGGCGAGGCCGACCGCTATGTCGCCGGCGGCTTCCACGGAGCGGCCTGGCACCTGATCGAGGCCGTGGCCAAGGACGTCAACGACGACCGGGCGCTGCTGCTCATCTGCCGCGAGGGACCGACGGCGGCGTCGGCGACATCCGCCCCCTGACCATTCGTCCCCATACGTCCACGTGTGCACCACCTCTTTGGTCAACAGTTTGTGCTGCCTCTGTAACTACCGTCGAAGTCCGATTGCCTGGGTAATCGGGGAGTTGGTAGAGATGTAACGCACACCATGTGGTGGTGAGGACTCAACGGGGGAGGCGTGATGAAGTTCGACATGGGCGCACAGACGCTCGCGAACCTGCAGCGTGATTCGCGGGGATCGAGTACCGATCTCGGCACGTTGATCCGCCAGCTGGTGGACGCGGCGGCACCGCTGGAGGGCAAGTTCAACGGTACGGGCCGCGCCATGTTCGACCAGTTCAAGGGTCGCGCGGACCAGATCACCAGCGAGCTCAACGGCTCGCTGTCGGCGATCCTGGGCGGCCAGTCCGGCATGGACGCGGCGTTCACCTCGGGTGACCAGGAGCAGGGCGACAACGCGAAGCAGCAGATGGGCGCCGCCAACTTCGACGGGGCGCGGTTCCGTTGAGCTTGGGGCCGCAGTTGAGCTTGGGGTTCTTCCGACTCTCGGGGAGTGATGTGTGATGGCGGGTGCGAACGCTGATCGTAAGTCGTACGACATTGGTGCGTCGGGGGACACGCAGTCGAACATCCAGGTGGTGATCGGTCGTCTCGAAGAGGTGATCGCGAGTCGTGACCGGCAGGTGAAGAACGCGATGGCGGACTTCACGGCCGATGGCGTGGCGGATGAGTACCACGGCAAGGAACAGCGGTGGAACAACGCTTCGCAGGAAGTGAAGAACATCATCACGCTGTTGAAGTCGACGCTGGAGAAGAACGACGGCACGGCACAGTCGACGCTCCAGCGCGCCAAGGCCGCCGTCGACAACATCGGCTGAGTGCAACTGATTTCAACTGAGTTCAGCCGAGTTCGCATGAGTTCGACTGAGTTCAGCGGGCTTCGGATGGTCTGTGATTCTGTAGGACGTTCGGCGATACGGGGGCTGTGGTGTCGGGCTGGGATCTGAATCCGCAAGGTATTTCAGGTGTCTTGAAGACGACGGGGGAGACGGCGTCGAACCTGGAGAAGTACGGCAAGGCGTTCGGTGAGCACCTGACGTCGGCGGCGACCAGCGCGGGCACCATCTCCGCCGAGGGCGGTGGCGGTGGTGAGGGTGGCGAGAAGGCCGGGGGTGGTCTGGTCGCCCTGGCCCTGTCCCAGTACGCGGAACGGGCGTCGAAGGACCTGCAGTTCGTCGCCGCACGGGCCGGCAAGTCGTTGCAGGGCGTCGTCGACGCCACCACCGCGTACCTCAACGGCGACCAGGAGATGGCCGCCGAGGCGCAGCGCAACACCCTCGCCGCACCCAAGATCGACCTCCCCGGGGCTGGCAAGTAGTGATCAAGCCGGTCAAGTACCCCAGTACACGGGGTACTTGACCCGGCTGGAGACGGACCACGCGACCTGAGGAAGGACGCGGGGCAGGCCCGTAGGACCGACAGGCCCTGGACTCACAGTTCCAGGGCCTGTCGGCGTACTGGACGCTGTCGGCCCTGATCTCGGCGGCCGTCACGGAGTTCCATGTGCCCGTCGGCTCGCGGACGCTTCCCGGTCGAGCCGGTCGAGCCGGTCGAGCCGGTCGATCCCGTGCGTCGCCGTGGACGCCAGACCGAGCGCCGTGCGGTGGCACCAGGTCGAACCAGGCTTGCCGCACTCGGAGTTGTCCGGGCCCCGCCGGACCGCCGCTGTCGTCAGCGGCTCCTTGTGCGGGAGCGAAGGGTGAGGGCGGGTGAGTGTGACACGGCCACCCCGCCGCACGCCGTATCCGCTGCTCAACAGCCCGTAACGGAAACCGGGTCGAGCCGTGGCGCTTCTGTGTGTGCCGGGGGCATCAGTTGCACAGGCAACTATCGGGTTGATAGAGATGAGGGAGTGTCATGAGGTGGATCGGGGACGGTTCGCCGGAGCAGCCCGACGGGGGAGGCGTTAATGAAGTTCGACATGGGTGCGCAGACGCTCGCGAACCTGCAGCGTGATTCGCGGGGGTCGAGTACTGATCTGGGTACGTTGATCCGGCAGTTGGTGGATGCGGCGGCGCCGTTGGAGGGCAAGTTCAACGGTTCGGGTCGGGCGATGTTCGACCAGTTCAAGGGCCGGGCCGACAAGATCACGTCGGATCTGAACGGTTCGCTGTCGGCGATCCTGGGTGGTCAGTCGGGGATGGACGCGGCGTTCACCTCGGGTGACCAGGAGCAGGGCGACAACGCGAAGCAGCAGATGGGTGCCGCCAACTTCGACGGCGCGCGCTTCCGTTGACCTTGAGCTCGGGCTCTGGCTCGGGCCTCGGCTTCGTTCTGTGCGGACTTTATTTCGACTCTCGGGGAGTGGTGTGTGATGGCGGCTGCGAACGCTGATCGTAAGTCGTACGACATTGGTGCGTCGGGGGACACGCAGTCGAACATCCAGGTGGTGATCGGTCGTCTCGAAGAGGTGATCGCGAGTCGTGACCGGCAGGTGAAGTCGGCGATGGCGGACTTCACGGCCGATGGCGTGGCGGATGAGTACCACGGCAAGGAACAGCGGTGGAACAACGCTTCGCAGGAAGTGAAGAACATCATCACGCTGTTGAAGTCGACGCTGGAGAAGAACGACGGCACGGCACAGTCGACGCTCCAGCGCGCCAAGGCCGCCGTCGACAACATCGGCTGACGACGTATGACGCGTGACGTGTGACGTGTGCAGGAATTCGTGAAGTACGGGGGTCGTCGGTGCCTGGCTGGGATGTGAATCCGCAGGGTGTTTCAGGTGTGTTGAAGACGACCGGTGAGACGGCGTCGAACCTGGAGAAGTACGGCAAGGCGTTCGGCGAGCATCTGCAGTCGGCGGCGACGAGTGCGGGCACCATCTCCGCCGAGGGCGGTGGCGGCGGTGGTGAGGGCGGCGAGAAGGCTGCCGGTGGTCTGGTGGCCCTCGCCCTGTCCCAGTACGCGGAACGGGCGTCCAAGGACCTGCAGTTCGTGGCGGCACGGGCGGGCAAGTCCCTCCAGGGTGCGGTGGACGCGACCACCGCCTACCTCAACGGCGACGAGGAGATGGCCGCCGAGGCACAGCGAAACACCCTCGCCGCACCCAAGATCGACCTCCCCGGGGTGGGCAAGCAGTGATCAAGCCGGATCAGATTCCCCAGTTCACCGGTGACCTCCCGCAGTTGGAGACCGACCACGCCGACCTCAAGAAGGACGCCGGGCATATCCGCAAGGCCGGCGGGGACGTGGACTCCCAGTTCCAGGGCCTGTCGGCGTACTACACGGCTCCGGAGGCGGAGAAGCTCTTCGCGACGACGAAGCCGGTCAAGGACCGCGCCGACACCTTCGCCGACGACCTCGACACCGTGTCCGGCGCACTGTCCTCGTACGCCACCGAAATCCGCCCGCTGGACACCAGGTTGAAGGAACTCAAGGCCAAGGCCGAGACCTTCATCGCGTCGGTCAAGGACGACGACGAGTGGGAGTACGACGGCGACAAGGTCGACGAGCACAACGAGATCCGGGACGACATCACCGCGACGGTGGCGGCGTTCTGGGCCGCGGAACGCACCTGCCACAACAAGATCACCGCGATCTGGGGCGGCACCCAGATGGTCGCCGGGGACGGTTCCGACCGCAAGGACCAGTACGGCTTCAACGCGGACGACTTGAAGGACGCGAAGCTTCCCTGGGGAGATGCCGTCGAGGAGAAGCACCACTGGTACGAGATCGGTCACTGGATCAAGTCGTTCCTCTGGGACGGCCTGATCGTCGACGGCATCTGGGGCACCATCAAGGGCCTGGGCACCCTGCTGGGCTTCGCCGGCTGGGAGGCGATGGGCCAGGCCTGGAAGGGCCTCGCGCAACTCGCCACCGGTCTCATCGTCTCCGTCATCCCCGGCGCGGGCGCGCTGTTCTGGACGCTGCCGGACGACAAGATGCCCTCGTGGCTGCGTGATTCGCGTACGGCCATGAAGGAGACAGGCAAGGCACTGGTCGCCTGGGACCAGTGGGGCGACAACCCCGCCCGCGCGGCCGGTGCCGTCACCTTCAACGTCCTGACCACCGTCTTCACCGGTGGCGCGGGCGCCGCGGCGGCGGGTGTCGGCAGGGCCGGCGCGGTGGCCAAGGTGCTGTCGGTCGCCGGCAAGGCGGGCCGGATCATCGACCCGATGACCTACATCGCCAAGGGGGTGGGCGCCGGTCTGTCGAAGATCGGCGACATCGCCAAGGGCCTCAGGGGCATCGGCACCATCGACATCCCCACCCTCCCCGACCACGCGGTCACCCTGCCGGAGGGTTCGGTACGGCTCCCGGACGGCACGGTCCGGCTGCCCGAGGGCGCGGCACTCCCGGAGGGCGCGACCAGACTGCCCGACGGCAACGTCCAACTGCCGGAGCACACGGTCGGGTTGCCGGAGGGCGCGGTGAGGCTGCCCACCCCCGAGGGCGCCCCCACCCAGTACGTGGACCCGAACGGCAACGTCCTGGACAGCGACGGCAGCGTGGTCCAGCATGCGGACCAGGCGCCCACGGAGCCGGTCGTCAACACGGCCGACACCCCGGTGAGGGAGCCGGCCGCGGTCGGAGCCGGCACCAACACGCCGAGTGATCTCGGACACTCCGGCGACCTCGGACACTCGGGCGGCGGCTCGCACTCCGGCTCCGGAGACTCACCCGTCAGCGGCCAGGGCGGCCACGGCGACGACGTGCCCCCGCACCGGGACGGCACGGAAACCTTCACGGACCGCCCCACCGAGGACCCGCCCCACACGGACGGCAGCCCCTCCCACACGGACGACGGCCCGCCCCACGCCGGAAACCCCGACCATGTCGACAACAACGGCAATACCCACAGCGCCGACAACGCCGACAGCGCCCACAACACGGCCGACACACCGGACACCGACCCCCCGGCGTCCCCCGTCCCGGACGACAACGCCCCGCCCAGGTCCCCCCACGAAGACGACCCGCTCCTGATCCGGCAGGACGACGACTTCAAGGCCACGCACAACCAGTTCGGACTGCGGAAGTCGCGGTTCGATCCGGACAGCGGCATCGTCCCGGCCAATCCGGACGGGAAGATCACCCCCCTTGAGCATGTGCTCGGCGGCGCGAACCCGAAGGCCAAGGAAGCGAGCCAGTTCACCTCCTTCGCCCCGAAGGACGGGACCGGGAAGGTCTACGGCAGCCACGAGGTCAACATCGACTACCGGCGACTGCAGGCCGACATCGACGCCGGCAAGGTCCCCGACGTGGAGATCCTGCGCCCCGAGCAGATCCAGCAGAGCATCGGCGACGACATCAGCAAGACCGCGGGCAAGGACGTGGACGTACCGGCGGACCTCAAGCCGACGGACACCGATGCGGTGACCAGGTTCGTGAACGACCTCGGGCTGAGCAAGGGCAAGACCAGCAAGGTGCACCGAAGGGTCATGGCGCTGCTCAACACCCGACGCGACGGCGAATGGCTGATCAGCGGAGTCGTCCCCAAGGAGTACGTGACGGGGCCGTACCCGACGACCAAGACGCCGTGACGCGCCGGATAGCGTGATCCGGCGAGCCGATCCGAGCACAGGAGTACCGACGTGTCCGACACCGACAGCAAGGGTTCGTGGGAGCCGAGTGCCCGCGTCGCCGCCCTGCTCTTCGTGGACTTCGACGGCATGTCCGCCGACCCCGACGACGTCATCAGCGAGGGACTCGACGGCGGCTATCGGGAACGTTCCGAGGCTCTGAAAGAGGTTCTGCGGGATCCGGGCGAGGAACCGGCGGGACGCTTCCTGGCCTGTGTCGCCCTCACGCGCTGGGCGGACGCGGCCGGGTACGAGGCGGTGGTCCGGGCGGCGGGGGCACCGGAGTCCGTCGTATGGCGAGGGGCCTCGTACGACCGGCTGCACGGTCAGGACGACACCTTCGGTGTGCTCGCCGACGCCGTCGGGGACAGCGCCGACATGGTCGAGGAGCGGGGTACGGCCGCCGAGCGCGTCCGGGCCGCCGAGGCTCTGCTGAACGTGGCGGACCGTGTCCAGTTCGACCGCCACATCAGCTCCCTGCTGCGCCAGGAACTCGTCGTCGCCTGCCTGCCCGTCATCAAGGCAGCGGTGGACCGTGGCATCGCGAGGCCGGCCGAGGAGCGGATCTCGTACGATCTCGGCCTGCAACTGGCGCTGATGGTCGCGGCGGCCCATCGCGTCGACGCCGGGTGGGCCCTGGACGCCGCAGGCCGCCTCATCGCCGGCCGGCCCGGTGAACGCGCGCTCGCGGAGCTGCACGACGCGATCCCGGAGACCGAGGGGACCTCGGGGACCCGGGAGGCCTAGCCGCCGGGACGGGTGCCCGGCCGCCGCCGCTCGCTGTGACCCACCTCTCACCAGCCAGGTAACGGGATCCCGGCCGAGTTGTGTTGCTTCTGTGTGTGGTGGGGCCCTCGATTGCACAGGCAACTGGGTGGTTGATAGAGATGTAGGAGACTTATGAGGTGGATCGGGGACGGTTCGCCGGAGCAGCCCGACGGGGGAGGCGTTAATGAAGTTCGACATGGGTGCGCAGACGCTCGCGAACCTGCAGCGTGATTCGCGGGGGTCGAGTACTGATCTGGGTACGTTGATCCGGCAGTTGGTGGATGCGGCGGCGCCGCTGGAGGGCAAGTTCAACGGTTCGGGTCGGGCGATGTTCGACCAGTTCAAGGGCCGGGCCGACAAGATCACGTCGGATCTGAACGGTTCGCTGTCGGCGATCCTGGGTGGTCAGTCGGGGATGGACGCGGCGTTCACCTCGGGTGACCAGGAGCAGGGCGACAACGCGAAGCAGCAGATGGGTGCCGCCAACTTCGACGGCGCGCGCTTCCGTTGAGCAATGCCCACTGGGGCTTCACTGCCCCGTTCTCATCGGTTTCGCCGGTATCGTCGGTTTCTTTCTGTTTGCTCGGTTTCTCGGGGAGTGGTGTGTGATGGCGGCTGCGAACGCTGATCGTAAGTCGTACGACATTGGTGCGTCGGGGGACACGCAGTCGAACATCCAGGTGGTGATCGGTCGTCTCGAAGAGGTGATCGCGAGTCGTGACCGGCAGGTGAAGAACGCGATGGCGGACTTCACGGCCGATGGCGTGGCGGATGAGTACCACGGCAAGGAACAGCGGTGGAACAACGCTTCGCAGGAAGTGAAGAACATCATCACGCTGTTGAAGTCGACGCTGGAGAAGAACGACGGCACCGCTCAGTCGACGCTCCAGCGCGCCAAGGCGGCCGTCGACAACATCGGCTGACGGACGGGTTCGTCTGCCGTAAGCATCCGTTCCGGGGCGATCCGCCCCGGAGCTGTTGTTCGGTATCGGGAGTTTAGGTAAACGGGGGTTTCCGTGCCCGGCTGGGATTTGAATCCGCAGGGTATTTCAGGTGTGTTGAAGACGACCGGTGAGACGGCGTCGAACCTGGAGAAGTACGGCAAGGCGTTCGGCGAGCATCTGCAGTCGGCGGCGACGAGTGCGGGCACCATCTCCGCCGAGGGCGGTGGTGGTGAGGGCGGTGAGAAGGCTGCCGGTGGTCTGGTGGCCCTCGCCCTGTCCCAGTACGCCGAGCGGGCTTCGAAGGACCTGCAGTTCGTGGCGGCACGGGCGGGCAAGTCCCTTCAGGGTGCGGTGGACGCGACCACCGCGTACCTCAACGGCGACGAGGAGATGGCCGCCGAAGCACAGCGCAAGACGCTGGCCGCGCCGGTCGTGGATCTGCCGGGGGTGGGCAAGCAGTGATCAAGCCCGATCAGATTCCGCAGTACACGGGCAACTTGGCCCAGCTGGAGACGGACCACGCGGACCTGAAGAAGGACGCGGGGCATGTCCGTAAGACCGGCCAGGACGTGGACTCGCAGTTCCAGGGCCTGTCGGCGTACTACACCGCTCCGGAGGCGGAGAAGCTCTTCGCGACGACGAAGCCGGTCAAGGACCGCGCCGACACCTTCGGGGACAACCTGGAGACGGTGTCCGGCGCCCTGTCGACCTACTCCACCGAAATCCGCCCCCTGGTCGACAAGTTGAAGGAACTGAAGACCAAGGCCAGCACGTTCGTCGACTCCGTCAAGGACGACGACGAGTGGGAGTACGACGGCGACAAGGTCGAGGAACACAACCGGATCCGGGACGACATCACCACGACGGTGGCGGCGTTCTGGGCGGCCGAGCGGACCTGCCACAACAAGATCACCGCGATCTGGGGCGGCACCCAGATGGTCGCCGGGGACGGCTCCGAGCGCGCGGACCAGTACGGCTTCAACGCGGACGACTTGAAGAACGCGAAGCTTCCCTGGGGCGACCCGGTGGAGGAGAAGCACCACTGGTACGAGGTCGGCCACTGGGTGAAGTCCTTCGTGTGGGACGGCCTGATCGTCGACGGTATCTGGGGCACCATCAAGGGCCTGGGCACCCTGGTCGGCTTCGGCGGCTGGGAGGCGATGGGCCAGGCCTGGAAGGGCCTCGCGCAGCTCGCCACCGGCCTGGCGCTGGCGTCGATCCCGGGTGTGGGAACGGCGTTCTGGCTCCTCCCGGACGACAAACTCCCCTCCTGGATCCGTGATTCGCGCACCGCGATGAAGGAGACCGGCAAGGCGCTGGTCGCCTGGGACGAGTGGGGCAAGAACCCCGGCCGCGCGGCCGGTGCGGTCACCTTCAACGTCCTGACCACCGTCTTCACCGGCGGCGCGGGCGCGGGTGTGGCGGGCGCGGGCAAGGCCGGCGCGGTCGCGAAGGTGCTGTCGGCGGCCGGCAAGGCGGGCAAGGTCATCGACCCGATGACGTACATCGCCAAGGGCGCGGGCGCGGGCCTGTCGAAGATCGGCGACATCGCCAAGGGCCTCAAGGGCGTCGGCAACATCGACATCCCCACCCTCCCCGACGGCGCCGTCCACCTCCCCGACGGCCGCCTGATGGACCCGAACGGCAACCTCATCACGCCGACCGGCGCCATCGACACGACGCCGGTGCACTACGAGACCAACACCCCGTCGGTTCCCCACGGAACCCCCCCGACGCTCCCGCCCCACTGGACCACGCAGGGCTCCCAGCCCTACGCCGGGGCAGCGCACACGGTCGACAACGCCGGGCACTACAACGCGCCCGACTCCGGCCACTACAACGCCCCGGCCGCCGCGAGCCACGCGCCGTCGGGTTCCCCGTACGACCACGCGCCCTCGCCGACCGCGTACGACCAGAACCCGTACACCCAGACCCCGTCGGGGGCCCCGTACGGCCACGCGCCCGGACACGACTTCGGCCCGAACCCGTCGGCGTACGACCACGCGCCCTCGCCGTCGGCCTACGACCAGACCCCGGCCACCACACCGCACACCGGCGCCGGTCACCCCGGTGCCACCACCCCGTGGTACCACCAGGGCCCGGCGTCCCCCGTGCACGACGTCCCCGGCGCCGGTCACGTGGACGACGCCTCGCACGGTGCCGGTCACGCGGACGACGCCTCGCACGGTGCCGGTCACGGCGACGACGCCTCGCACGGAGCGGGCCACGGTGACGACGGTCTCGGTCACCACGCCGACGACGCCGCGCACGCCGGCGACCACGGGGATCTCGGCGACGGCGCCGCGCATCACGGCACGGACGGTCCGGTCGCTCCGGGGCACCAGGGCGCGGATGTGCCGGGGCACGGGGCCGCGGAGCCCTTCGAGTACAAGCCGCACATGTCGGCGGACGACTTCGACGACCTGGCCACCGACGCGGAGAAGCACGCGGTGGCCGAGGCCGAACTGGCGCACGGCACGAACCTCGGGCCCAGCGCCAGCAACAGGGCGGGACAGGCGTACGGCGACGCGTACTGGAACGACTACATCGACCAGCTCGACCCCGCTGCGAAGAACGCGCTCAACAAGTACAGCGACTACTACTACACGCAGATCAACGGCCCGCTACGGGCCGGCGGGGATCTGCCTGCCCCGATCGCCGACATCGTCCACAACATGGACCGGGTCATGGGCACCCGCCCTGTGCCCGAGGACATCATGGTCGTCCGCGGTACCCGGATCGACCACCTCGACCTGGACTCGCCGCTCGACATGCAGGGCAGGACCTACGGCGACGACGGGTACACCTCCACGTCGCTCGGCAAGGACCCGGCCTTCGAGCACCAACCGGTGATCATGCACTGGCGGGTTCCGAAGGGCACCCCGGCTCTCTGGATCGACTACATCTCCGCGAACAAGGGGGAGCGGGAGCTGCTGCTCGCTCGTGGTACGAAGTTCAACGTGACACGCGTCTTCCAGGACTCGGCGGGCAAGTGGCACGCCTACGGAGAGGTCCTGCCGAAGCCGTAGCGAACGGCGTTTGAAGGACTCGGGACCGCGCCGTCGTGGTGGATCAGGCAGACGTACAGGAATGTGGATTTCATGAGCAGCGAACAACCCCCGACCAACTCGCGCTTCGCCGAGGACCTGCAGATGAAGCAGGTCGCAGGTCCGGCGGCGTACAGCCGTCACACCGATGGGCCGGTCACGTACCTCAGGGTCGCCGACCGTGCCGGCACCGTCATCGGGTACGTGTGGGCGAACGACACGGACGATGCGGCCGGCCTCGTGGTGCCGCCGGGGCTTGCGCCCAACGCCGTCAACGCCGGTGCCAGGTGGGTGCGGGCCCTGCGTGACGGCAAGGCGCGGGAGCTCGCCCCGACGGCCCTGCTCGCGGAACTGGAGCAAGGCGCGAAGGACAACGACAAGAGCCACGTCGTCCCGGACTCCCGCGCCGAGGCCCCCACCCTCGCCTCGCTCAAGGAACTGGTCGCCGGCGGCTGAGCCCATGTCGACGAACCCGCGCCTCCACGACGACGTGCACATCAACCTCGTGTCGGGCCCACCGCGCTACCGAAACCACACCGACAAGCCGGTGCGTTACGTCACGGTGGTCGACACAGAGGACACCGCCGCGGTCGAGGCCCTCGCCTCGGCCGGCTAGCGAACCACCGGTGGGTCCGCGCCTGAACCGAGTATCTGCGGAGGTAACGGCCCCCAAGGCCTGAGCAGCATGACGAGCGTGTCCCATCCCGTGCACTACATCACCGTCACCGCCCCCGACGGCGAAGTCATCGGCTACGCCTGGGGCGATGCCACCGACGTCGAGTGGATGAACCGGAAGGCGAGCAGCAGCGCTGCCTACGACGCCGGTACGGAGTGGTACGGCCGGGTCGGTGAGGCCCGCGGCCGTGGCCTCGCCCCCCTCGGCGTCCTCAACCTCCTCAGCCGCGAACCAGGCGTCGGACCGGTCACCGAGGCCGCCGACCGAGCGGCCGTCGAGGAACTCGCCCGCATCGTCACCCCGGCCGACGACCGCCGCCTGCTCGCCCAGCTCCACCGGGACGACACGGAAGCCTGGCAGGAGCTCGCCGACGCCTTCGACGCGCTCACGGACGAGGACCGGGACGTGAAGTGGGGTGGGGGGACCACGTCGACGAGCGGCGCCGTCCAGGTGCCGTTCCCCCTCTACGGTCAGCCGCTGCTCCGTGCCGTCTCCGCCCTGCACAGGATCGGCGCGGTCACCCCGGAGTACCGGTGGACGGACGCCCCGATGCCCGAGGCACCGCCGGACGGACGGCTGCGGCCCTCCGACGCGGTGCGCGCCGCCACCACGATCGTGCGCGGAGAGCACTTCAGCGACGGGACGATCGACGAGGCCGTGCGAAGCGGCCTCCTGGACGCCGTCGTCGCCTCCCTCCGCGCCTGGTACGCCGACCCGTCCGCAGAACAACCCGTACCCGGGAGCGCCGCCGCCGAGCGGCCCCGCCCCACCCCCGCCCCCATCCCCACCCCCACCCCTGTTCCCGCCCCACCCATGTGCAGGTTCTGCGGAGGTTCCCCCGCCGCGGACGTCACCTTCCGTGCCCACCGAGGGCTCGTGATCCTCCTGGGATTCCGCAAGACGGCCGGGCCGATGTGTCTGACCTGCGGGCTGGCCGTGTACCGGGCGCTGACCACCCACACGCTGGCCTGGGGCTGGTGGAGCCCCCTCTCCCTGTTCGTCTTCGCGCCGTTGACGCTGGTCCGCAACCTCCTCGCCGTGCGCCGGGTGAAGAAGCTCCCGGCCCCGGGCCCGGGCATGCTGGGCCCGCGGTACGACCCCGGCGTGCCCGTCCATCGGCGTCCGCGTGCCTACATCGCGCTCGTCCCGGTGCTGTGGTTGCTCTTCATGATCGTGACGGGGTTGTCGGGAGCCGTGTGAGAAGCCGTGAGAGGCTCTCGCACCCCGGCTGTACGGGTGGCGCGTGCATGTCTTATGTTGCGGAAGCGAAGTCAGGGGGAGCTGGATGCCGCAGGAGATGAGTCTCAGCGAGGTGGAGGCCGTCGCCCGTGCCGCGCACGCCGGGCAGACGGACAAGGCCGGACGGCCTTACGCCGAGCATCTGTCGGCCGTCGCCGAGGGCGTGCGGGCGCGTGGCGGGGGTGACGAGCTGGTCGCCGCCGCCTGGCTGCACGACGCCCTGGAGGACGGTGTGCTCAGCGCGCAGTGGCTGGACGACGCCGCGCTGTCGCAGCGCACCAAGGACGTCGTATGGGCCATGACCAAGCGGCCGGACGAGGAGCAGGAGGCGTACGCGAGCCGGATCCTGTCCACTCCGGGCGCCCGGCTCGTGAAGGCGGCCGACCTCGCGCACAACGCCGACCCGGGCCGTCTCGCCGTACTCGACGAGCACACGGCCCGCCGGCTCACACAGAAGTACGCCGCGATGCGGCAACGCCTCGGCCTCGCCCCGGGCGACTGATCCCCCTTGGACATCCACTCAGGCATCCCCTCGGACATCCCCCGGATGTTCCGCCGGGTATCCAGCCCCCACGTACACCCCTACACAGGACGACTGAATGTCACGGGACTACGACAGCCAACTGCTGGAGTCGGTGGCGGTGCGCCGGCGCCGGATGCGGGACGCGCTGCTGTTCGGCGCACAGCGCGCACGGCGGACGGCGGACGAGCGCTTCGGCAAGATGTTCGCCGGCATCGCCATCGCGGCCGTGCTGTGCGCCGGCTGCGTCGGCTGGTCCTTCCTCCAGGCGACCCTGGCGAAGCAGAAGGCCGAGCAGAACAAGCAGCAACAGCAGCAGGAGCAGCTGTACGACCCGACGCCCAGCGCCTCCCCGGGCGGGGCCGGAGACAAGGGTGCGGAGAAGCAGTGAACAGGGTGTGCATGGCAGGCGTGCTCATGTCAGTGAACGCCGATGGCCGAAACGACGCGATGATAGGTTCCGGTGAGTGGTGAGCACAGCAACTTCGTTCCGGACCCAGCTCAGCAGGGTCACTCTGATCGGTGAGCGGCGACGAGCCGACATCGTGCTGCCTTCGGACACCCCGATCGGCCAACTGCTCCCCGACATACTGCAGTTGCTGGACGACCGGGCCGCGGCCCGGCCGACCACCCGGCAGCTGATCACCTCCGACGGATCCGCGCTGCCGCACGACGCCACGCTGTCGTCGGCCGAGGTCCCCGACGGCGCGGTGCTGCGTCTCGTCCGGGCCCACGCCGCACCGCCGGCCCCGGTCGTGCACGATGTGACCGACCAGGTCGCCGACGACCTCGATCTGCGCGGCTGGCGCTGGCGTCCCTCGGTACGCCGGATCGCCGCCGGTGTGGCCACCATCGTGTTCGCCGTGATCGCGGCGCTGCTGGCCCGGCGCGAGTTCGCGCTGGAGTCGGTCGCCACCGGGCTCGCGCTCGTCACCGTGCTGTTCCTGGCCGCCGGTGCCGCGATGGCGAAGATCGGCGAGGGCAACCGGGCCCTGGCCACCGCACTGCTGCTCGCCTCCGGCGGGCTCGGCGCGCTGACCGCCTGGACCGCCGCCGACGCCTACGACTGGTCCGGCACGGCCCGGCTGGCCGGGGTCGCCGGGGCGCTGGTGCTCACGCTCGTGCTGCTCGCCTACTGTTCGCCGCTCGGCCGCGGCGGACTGATCGGGGCCGGCGCGATCGTCGGCGTGGCCGCGCTGTGGGAGGCGGTCGCCGCCGTACAGGACCGGCCGGACCGGATCGGGGCCGTGATGGCCGTGGTCTCCGTGATCCTGCTCGGGCTGCTGCCGCGGTTCGCGCTGATGGCCTCGGGGCTCACCGCACTCGACGACAAGCGGTCCTCGGGCACCTCGGTGAGCCGGCACGAGGTCGCCAACGCCCTCGCCGCCACCCACCGCGGGCTCGCCCTCGCCACCGTGGTCACCGCCGCCTCGGCCGCCGCGGGCGGCTGGCTGCTGACCGCCGCGAAGGAGCCGACCGTCTGGACGGTGGGCCTCGCCTCGCTCACCGCCGTCGTGCTGCTCTCCAGGGCCCGCGCCTTTCCGCTGGTCGCCGAGGTCGTGGCGCTCTTCGGGGCGGCGGCGCTGCTCGTCGTCCGGCTCGCGGTGCTGTGGCTGGATCACACGGGAGGGGCCGGCGCGCTCGTCCTCCTTGCCGCGGCGGCGCTGCTGCCGCTGATGGTCCTCGCGGTGGAGCCGCCGGAGCACGTCCAGGTCCGGCTGCGCAGGTTCGCCGACCTGATCGAGTCCCTCGGAGTGATCGGCCTCTTCCCGCTCGCCATCGGGGCGTTCGGCATCTACGGGCAACTGCTCAACAAGTTCTGAGGCGTAGCAGGAGAGAAGGGCGACATGTCGAGCGGGGACAACTGGCAGAGCGATGTGCTGCGCGACCTGAAGGGTGGCGCGGCCCAGCGGCGTGCCCCCCAACCGGGCGCGCAGCCACAGCAGGCCGCCCAGCAGGGGGAACAGCAGCCGGGCGCCCAGCCCCAGCAGCCGGGCGCGCCCGGGCCGAACGTCCCGCCGCACGGCCCGGCACCGGCGTACGGCTACCCGCAACAGGCCGACCCGGCCCAGCCGCAGCAGCCGTACGGCTACCCGCAGCAGGGCTATGGCTACCCGGCCCCGGGACAGCAGGGGCAGCACGGACAGCAGCAGCCGTACGCCCAGCCGCAGGCGCAGCAGCCACAACAGCCCCACCAGCCCTACGGCGACCAGGCCGCCGCCTACGCCCAGCCTCATCAGGCGCAGCCCCAGCCCCAGCAGGCGTACCCCGCCCAGGCGCAGCCCCAGCCCCAGGCGGCGGCCCCGCAGCAGGCCCACGCCCCCGCGCCCCGGGCCCGTTCCCCCCGCGCCACCCCCGACTCCCGCCCGGTCGTCGACAAGCGGATCGCCTCGGCCGGCCGGGGGCCGCGGCACGGGGAGTCGTTCAGTGCCCGCGCCCTGCGGGCCGTACGCCGGACCGTGTCCTCCTCGGCCGCGCGCGAGGTCGCCGAGACCACCGCGACCGCCGAGGTGCTCCAGCAGCCGGTCACCACCGGCCGGCAGATCGCGGTGACCTCGATTCGCGGCGGCTCCGGCAAGACGACGATCGCCGCCCTGCTCGGCACCACGTACGCCCACTACCGCCAGGACCCGACCCTCGTCATCGAGGCCGACCCGGCGCTCGGCTCGCTGCCGCTGCGGCTCGGCGCGGAGACCCTGCGCTGGACCACCGGTGACCTCGCCGATGTCGTCCAGCCGCAGATGTCGCTCCTCGAAGTGACCGGCTACCTGGTCCAACTTCCCGACAACGCCTGGCTGTTGCCCGGCAGTCAGGGGCAGGTCGGGGCCATGCTGGACACCAGGGCGTACGAGCGGGTCATGGTGTCGATGCGCCGCTACTTCGGGGTGACCGTCGTCGACTGCGAGACGATGCCCGCCGAGGTCGCCCGCACCGCGCTCTCCGCCGCCCAGGCCCGCATCCTCACCGTGCCCGCCACCCTGGAGGGCGTCGCCAGCACGCACGCCGTCCTGCAGTGGATGCGCGGACTGCCCCGGGACATCACCACCACGACGGTCGTCGTGCTCACCGAGACCGTGCCGCACGCCGGCGTCGATCTGGAGAAGGCCGCCGAGCAGTTGAAGGCGACCGGGGCCAGTGTCCGGATCCTGCCGTACGACCGGCACCTGGCGGCCGGGGGCACGATCCGCACCGACCTGCTCGCGCGGGACACCCGGGAGGCCGCCACCCGGCTGGCCGCGGAGGTCTTCCAGCTCTCCCAGAAGAGCCGCTGAGCCATTCCCCGCACGGAGGGAACCAGAAGCCCACTGAGGACGAGGCAAGGACGATGACCACCCGACTGATCCACCGGCCGGCCCGCACCACCCGGCCCCCGGCCTCCCCGGAGTCCCGCACCATTGAGGCGCCGCCCAACCTGCCCGACGGCAAGTCGGGTTCCATCGCGAGCTCGCTGCTGCCCGTCGCCGGTGTGATGTCGTCCGTCGTGATGATGACCGTCGTGCGCAACAGCCAGTTCGCCGGGCTGGGCGCGATCATCCTCGTGGTCACCATCGTCGGCTCCATGGCGATGCTCTTCTCCCAGCGGGGGAAGGCCCAGCGCACCCGCCGCACCCAGCGCGAGGCCTACCTCTCCTACCTGGAGGACACCCGGGAGGAACTGTCCAAGGAGGAGCGCGAGCGGCGCGAGAGCACGGGCGTCCTCAACCCGCCGCCGAACGCGCTCTACGACATCGTGCGCGACCCGGCCCGGCTGTGGGAGCGGCGCCGGATGGACGCCGACTTCCTGCGGGTCCGCGTCGGGACCGGCGAGATGCCCGTGCGGGACCTCAGGGTGGGCCAGCAGAGCTCCTCCGTGCTGACCCCGCCCGACCAGTTCATGCTGAACGAGGCGTCCGCGCTGGTGTCCCGCTTCACCGTCGGCACCGAACTCCCGCTCACCGTCCCGCTCGACCGGGTCGGCAACATCAGCGTCATCGGCAGCCGCGAGGACACCCTCCGCGTGGCCCGCGCCCTCCTCGTCCAGGCCGCCGCGACCCACGCGCCCGACGACGTGGCCATGGCGCTGGCCGCGCCCGGCGACCGGATCGGCGACTGGGAGTGGGCCAAGTGGCTGCCCCACCTGCTCGACACCGAGCAGTTCGACGGCCCCGTCGCCGCCCGCCGCATCGCTCCCTCGCTGCCCCAACTCGCCCGCCAGATCGGCCCCGAGCTGCGCCGCCGCGCCTCCTACGCGGCCGAGGTGCGCCGCGGCCTGTCCGGCAAGGACGCCCTGTCCATGACGTCCCGGCTGCTGGTCGTCGCGGACGGCCACGGCGACGACGCCGTCGACCTGCCCCGCCCGGACGACGCGGTCGGTCTGCGGGACATGAGCATCACCGTGCTGCACCTCCTCGACCAGCGGATCCAGGAGCCCGGCAGCGTGGGGGTGCGGATCACCGTCGACGGCGAGCGGATCCTCATCGAGGACCTGCGCATGCCGGAGCCGATCAGCGCCCACGGCACCGTCGACGAGATCGGCATCCCCTTCGCCGAGGGCCTCGCCCGGATGCTCGCCCCGCTGCGGCTGTCCGCCGAGTCGATGGTCGACGCACCCCTCACCGGCCCCGTCGACTTCGCCGAACTCCTCGGCATCGACGACGTCGCCGGCCTCGACCTGAACCGGATGTGGGCGCCCCGCGGCGAACGCGCCTTCCTGCGCGTCCCCATCGGCATCAGCGACTCCCACGAGCCCGTGCTGCTCGACCTCAAGGAGTCCTCCGAACTGGGCATGGGCCCGCACGGCCTGTGCGTCGGCGCCACCGGCTCCGGCAAGTCCGAACTGCTGCGCACCCTGGTCCTCGCCCTGGTCGCCACCCATCCGCCGGAGGACCTCGCCCTGGTCCTCGTCGACTACAAGGGCGGCGCCACCTTCGCCCCCTTCGCGGACCTTCCGCACGTCGCCGGCGTCATCACCAACCTGGAGAACCAGGCCGGCCTCGTCGAGCGCGTGCACGCCTCGCTGGCCGGCGAGGTCAAGCGCCGCCAGCAGGTCCTCAAGAACGCGGGCAACGTCGCCGACATCGGCCACTACGCCGCCCTGCGCGCGGACAAGCGCCCCGACCTGGACCCGCTGCCGCACCTCTTCGTGGTGATCGACGAGTTCGGTGAACTCCTCACCGCCAAGCCCGACTTCATCGACCTGTTCCTGTCCATCGGCCGCATCGGCCGCTCCATCGGCGTCCACCTGCTGCTCTCCAGCCAGCGCATCGAGGGCGGCAAGCTCAAGGGCCTGGACACCTATCTGTCGTACCGGCTCGGCCTGCGCACCTTCTCCGCCGACGAGTCCCGTACGGTCCTGGACACCACGGACGCCTTCCACCTGCCCCCGCTGCCAGGCTTCGGCTACCTCAAGGTCGACACCAGCCACTACGAGCGGTTCAAGGCCAGCTATGTCTCGGGCGCCTACAGCGGGCCCGTGCAGCGCGAGGAGGAGGACACCGGTCCGCTGGCCCTGGCGTACGAGGCGTACAACACCCTCGGCGACGACGGGAGTTCGGCGCCGGACGAGCCGAAGATGCGGCGCCGGGAGACCGGCCCCACCCAACTGGGCGTACTCATCGACCAGTTGGAGAACGCCGGCTCCCGCCCGGTCCGCCAGATCTGGCTGCCCCCGCTGCCCGCCGCCGTCCCCCTCGACAAGGTCGCCGGACCCGTGGAGGTCGGCCCGCGCGGCCTGCAGCTCGCCAAGCGGCGCGGCCCGCTCCAGGTGCCGCTGGGCATCATCGACGACCCCACCAAGCAGCAGCAGGGCCAGTGGTACCTGGACCTCACCCTGTCCGGCGGCCACGCGGCGATCATCGGCGGCCCGCAGTCCGGCAAGACCACCCTGCTGCGCTCCCTGGCCCTCTCGCTGGCCCTGACGCACACCCCGCAGGAGGTCGGCATCTACGGCCTCGACCTCGTCGGCGGCGGTCTGCAGGCCCTGGCGGGGCTGCCGCACGTCGGCGGGGTCGCCGGCCGCGCCGACCGCGAGCGCGCCGCCCGCACCATCGACTCCGTACGCGCCATGCTCGACCAGCGCGAGGAGCTCTTCCGCATCCACAACATCGACTCGCTGGAACAACTGCGCACCCTGCGCGCCGCGGGCCAGGTGCCCGAGCTGGCCTCCACCGAGATCGTGCTGCTCATCGACGGCTTCGGCGCCCTGCGCGACGACTTCGAGAACCTCGACGACTCGGTCATCGACATCCTCAAGCGCGGCGGCGGCTACGGCATCCACGTCGTCGCCGGCATGCTCCGCTGGAACGACGTGCGCATCGCCACCCAGTCCCAGTTCGGCACCCGGGTCGAGCTGCGCCTGAACGACCCCAGCGAGTCCAGCATCGAGCGCAAGCTCGCCCAGACCCTCGCACCGGAGGAGAAGGGCCGCGTCCTCACCGACGGCAAGCTGTTCGCCCAGGTCGCTCTGCCCCGCACCGACGGCCTCGCCGACACCGGCGACCTCGGCGCGGTCCTGGAGCGCACCGCCCGCCAGCTCCGCGCCACCTGGACCGGCGAGGTCGCCCAGCCGGTACGGGTGCTGCCGCACGTCCTGGAGCCGGAACTGCTGCCCGGCCCGGCGAGCGAGCCGCGCCGCGTCCCCGTCGGCCTGGACCAGACCCACCTGGCCCCGGTGCTGCTCGACCTGTTCCACCACGACCAGCACCTGATGATCATGGGCGACAGCGAGTGCGGCAAGACCAACCTGCTCAAGGTGGTCACCCAGGGGCTGATCGAGCGCTACAGCGAGGACGAGCTGGTCTTCGGCGTCTTCGACCCGCGGCGCGGACTGCGCGGCGCCATCCCGGAGGAGTACCGGGGCGGCTACGCCTACAACTCCAAGCTCGCCGCCGGCCTCGCCGCGGGCATCGCGGGCGAACTGGAGAAGCGGCTGCCCGACGAGAGCGCGGACAGCGAGGACCTGGAACCGGGCAGCTTCTCCGGACCGCGGATCGTGATCCTCGTCGACGACTACGACGTCCTCACCACCGCGGGACAGCAGCCGCTGGCACCCTTCGTGCCGTACATCCCCTCGGCGGTCGACATCGGCCTGCACTTCATCCTGACCCGCCGGGTCGCGGGCGCCTCCCGCGGCCTGTACGAGCCGATGTTCCAGGGCCTGCGCGAGTCCGGCTCCTCGGCGCTGGTGATGTCGGGCGACCGCAGCGAGGGCCAGCTCTTCCCCGGCGTGTACGCGAGCACCCAGCCGCCCGGCCGCGGTGTGCTCGTCCGCAGGGGCCAGCCGAGCCGGCTGATCCAGACCGTCTACGCGGGGACCAGGTGAATCCATGACGAAGGACGTCATCACCCTTACGAAGAAGATGCCCGACCCCCTCAGCGTGATCGCGGGGCTCCTGTCCGGCGGCCCGGACCGACTCGTCGGTTCCGAGGGCGAGGGCGCGGTGGTGCAGCTCTGCGACGAGCAGGGCCGCCCGCTCGTCTCCGTCGAGGCACCGCTGCTCGTGCAGGTCAGGGGCGAGGCGGAGCGGCTGCTCGGGGCCAGCGCGCCCGAGGTGCCGTACTGGTGGACCGAGGCCCGCGCCACGACCGGCGTGAAGGAGGCCGAGCAGCTCGCCGGCACCTTCGCCGCCCGGCTGGCCACCCTGGTCGGCGGCACCGCCTGGCCGCCCGAGGTCGCCTGGTCGCTGGCCGTCGTCAACACCGACGGGATGAGCGCGGCGCCGGTCCCGGCCGCCGCCCAGCCCGCGGTGGACGTCCTCACCGACAAGGTCGCCGTCGTCATCCAGGACCGTCCGGTGGTCGCGATGACCGCCTGGCTCGCGGACGCCTTCCGGGCCGCCGCCAACGCCGAACTCGGCCTCCAGATCGTCACCCCCGCCGGCACCCGCCTCTCCCCGGCGGTCCGCTCCAACCTGCCGGGCTGGCCCTCGCGCTGGGTCGTCCAGGACGAACGGGACGGCTACTACGACGGCCTGTCCGGAGCCGTCCTGGAGTGGAACAACGGCCTCTTCGTCACGGTCGTGCCCCCGGACGCGACCCGCGAGGACCCGCGCACCCCGGTCGCCGCCACCTTCCAGGAGGGCGGCCGGGACACCGGCGAACGCCAGCTGGCCATCTCCTTCCGCACCGTCCACCCGGCCGACGACCGCCTCGTGCTCGGCGGCGCCGTGGAGGCCGTGTGGCGGGAGATCACCGGCGAGGCGCCGGCCGGCTGGGGCACCGAGGAACCCGCCAACCTCCCGTGGTCGCTACGGCAGTTGACCGACGTGGCCTACGAGCGCGCGCCCGCCCCGACCTGGCTGGTCGTCGTCGGCACACCGGAGCGCCCGGGCATCGCGACCGTCCGCGTCACCCGGACCAAGGGCGGTGTCGAGGAGGACGTCACCATGGCGTTCGGCTACGGCCCCGGCGAGCAACTGCCCACGGAGGCCGTGCAGAGTGCCGCCGAGGTCCTCGCCACCCGGCACGACCTGCAGTCCATGCTGGTGCAGGTGCGCCGCGCCCGCCGGGACCTGTCCGTCCCGCCGTGCTTCGAGGGCCCCGGCGTGCCGTTCGCGTTCGTGCTGGGCGCCGAGGAGGTCCGCGAGATGCCCGGCGACCGGGCCCGCCGCACCCCGCTCGCCGAGTCCCCGCGCGAACTGGGCCCGAGGACCCGTCCGGCGCTGTACTACCCGCTGCCGGGCGACCCGTCGGACCTGTCGGGCTGGCAGGACTTCGAACGCCTGATGAGGCACCTCAAGGGCGCCTAGGGCCTCCCCGAGAACGACCGGGCCCCCCACCGCGCGGCGGTGGGGGGCCCGGTCACACACACGGTCGCCTCAGCTCACCGAGGCCTTCTCCCGCACGGGGGGCTTCTCGTGCTGCCCGCGTCCGCGGGCCACTTCGAGGGAGTCCCGCTTGAAGGCCCACTCCATCGACGGCTCCATCGAGAACCGGAAGACCCGGCGCACCGGAGCGGTGCACAGCAGGGTCACGACGGCGGCGGCACAGACGCTCACGAAGATCTCGCCGAGCGGCCGGTGCAGCCAGGGGTGCTCGAACCAGCCCCAGAAGTCGCCGCCCTTGATCAGGAAGCCGTGCAGCAGATAGCCGTACAGCGTGCCCGCGCCGAGCGTGGTGAACCACATCCGCCGCCCCGGCACCCAGGAGAAGAAGCAGGCCGTCAGCAGCAGCGAGCAGCCGAACAGGGCGAGGACCATGATCGGACCGGTCCACCAGGGCGCGCCCAACTCCTGCGCGGAGTCACGGTGGTAGAACCACCCGGTGGCCATCCGGGGTGCCGCCCACCAGCCGACCACCAGCGCCGTCGCGAACACCGGGACCGACAGGATCCGCACCGAACGCCGGCGCACCAGCCGGAAGTGCTCCTGCTTCAGGACCAGGCCGAGCACGAAGAACGGCAGGAACTGCAGCACCCGCTGAAGGTCCAGGTCGTCACCGATGTCCGAACTGAGGGACGCCAGCATCGCGATGGCCAGCGCCAGCGGCAGCGGCCACCGCACCACCTTCCAGATCGGCGTGGTCAGCCGCCAGACGAACAACGCGGCCAGGAACCAGGTCAGATACCAGGGATCCAGGAGGCTGATCTCCTGCTCCGGCGCGTGGTCGCCGTACCGCTTGAAGAGCGAGTAGGCGGTCTCGAAGAGGATGTACGGCACCGCGACGCCGGTGATCAGTCGTTGCAGCCGGTCCGCGCGCATGTCGAAACTGCGCGAGAAGAAGCCGGAGATGATGATGAACGCCGGCATGTGGAAGGCGTACACCACCGTGTACGCGCTTTCCAGGATCCGGCTGTCGCCCTTGAGCGGCTCCCAGGAGTGGCCGATCGCCACCAGCACGATCGCCAGGTACTTGGCGTTGTCGAAGAACGCGTCGCGCTGCTTGCCGGGCCGGCCGCCGGAAGCGGCGGGTCTGGTGTCCTGCGACGAGCGCGGGCTCGGCGCCCGGTTCTGGCCGTGCGGTCGCAGCGACCTCGCTGCGCTTGTGGGGGACGAGGCGGCGGGGAACATCTGAGGCACCCTAGCCTTGGCTGTGGGTTTTCGTAAAACTCTCCACGTCATTACTGGTTAATGCCTTCGAGTACCCGCCTTTCCCGGGAGTTGACGTCCTCATCCACGTGATGACCGACACAGGTCGCCGAGACCGTCTTGTCTGGATTCATGCCGACTAAGCAGGGCATAAGGCGGCTTTGAGGGGCCTTCCGTGGGGATGTCGGCGTGTCTGTGACGTCAATTCGCATTAGTTGCGAACGCGTTGTGCGGACAACGGAACGAACCCCTGAATTCCCTGTGCGGGTGCACGCTCGAATTGCTGTGCGGGTGCCCCTCGTCGGGCCGCCCGCGCACCCGTCCGCGTCCGCCGCGTGTGCCGAAGTCGCCAACGTTGTGTCACGCGGCGCATATGCGGCCCCCATTGGTGGCACGATGGTCCTGGCGGGGTGCGCACGGTCGCGTCCCCGGGCCGGGAGAGCGGACCGACCAAGGGTGTGATCAGTTGTGGCCATTTCACTGTCTGTGGTGCTGCTGTTGGCGATCATCCTGGTGGTGTTGATCCGCGGCGGCTCCCTGAAGGCGGGACCAGCCGTCGTCGCGGTCCTCTTCGGCTTCTTCCTCGCCTCGACCGGCATGGCCGACGACATCCAGCGCTTCCTGAACTCGATAGCCGAGACCATCAACTCGATCCAGTTCTAGGTACCCCGCGACCAGGTACCCCGCAGCACAAAGACCTCCGGCCCGATCCTCGAAGGACCGGGCCGGAGGCCTGTATGGAGCGGGCGACGGGAATCGAACCCGCGTAGCTAGTTTGGAAGACTAGGGCTCTACCATTGAGCTACGCCCGCACAGCACGCGCCGCAGGTCGGACGACCGCGGTACTGCAGGCATCGTAGCGGGTCCGGTGCGGTCGACGCACACCCGTTGAATCCGGCAACCTCGCTGCCTGCGGGCATGTACCCTACGTGTCGCACCAGACGGGGTGTGGCGCAGCTTGGTAGCGCGTCCGCTTTGGGAGCGGAAGGCCGTGGGTTCAAATCCCGCCACCCCGACCACGTACCGGCCACGGCCGGTCACCGCGCGCGATCCCCTTCGCGTGAGCGTCCGACGTGATCGCCTTTGGGGCGTGTCGCCGCTGCCGTTACTATGCAAGCTGCACGCCCGTGTGTCTCTCCTTCTGAAGTCCTCCGGGCGGCTAAGTCCGCCGGAGCCGGTCTGGCTCCGGCAGAAACCAAGATGTCAGCCCCCAAGGAGACCGAACCGTGAAGAGCGCCGTGGAGACCCTGAACCCGACCCGGGTTCGGCTCAGCATCGAGGTGCCCTTCGAGGAGCTCAAGGACAGCCTCGACGCGGCGTACAAGAAGATCAACCAGCAGGTCACGGTGAAGGGCTTCCGGAAGGGCAAGATCCCGGCGCGCGTCATCGACCAGCGGTTCGGCCGCGGTGCGGTGCTGGAGGAGGCGGTCAACGACGCGCTCCCGAAGTTCTACACCGAGGCCGTCAACGAGGCGGAGATCGACGTCCTGGGCCAGCCCGAGGTCGACATCACCGAGCTGAAGGACGGCGAGACGCTGAACTTCACCGCCGAGGTCGACGTCCGCCCCGCCATCGAGATCCCGGACTTCTCCGGCATCGAGGTCGAGGTCGACGCCGTCGAGGTCAGCGACGAGGACCTCGACAAGTCCGTCGAGCAGCTCCGTGAGCGCTTCGCCTCGACCTCCCCGGTCGAGCGTGCCGCCGAGGACGGCGATGTCGTCACCATCGACCTGGAGGCCAAGGTCGACGGCGAGATCCTGGAGGACGGCGTCGCCAGCGGCGTCTCCTACACGATCGGCTCCGGCGAACTGCTGGAAGGCATCGACGACGCCGTGAAGGGCCTGGAGGCCGGTGGCGAGACCACCTTCACCTCCGAGCTCAAGGGCGGCTCGGCGGCCGGCAAGGAGGCCGAGGTCACCGTCAAGGTCACCCAGGTCGCCGCCCGCGAACTGCCCGAGCTGGACGACGACTTCGCGCAGCTCGCCTCCGAGTTCGACACCCTCGACGAGCTGAAGGCCGACAGCCGCAAGCGCCTTGAGAACATGAAGCAGTACGACCAGGCCACGCAGGCCCAGGAGCGCGTCCTGGAGAAGCTGCTCGAACTGGTCGAGGTCCCGGTCCCCGAGAAGCTGCTCGAGGACGAGATCAACACCCGCAAGCACAACCTGGAGCACCACCAGCTCGGCCAGATGGGTCTCGACCTGGAGAAGTACCTGGAGATCCAGGGCAAGACGGCCGAGGAGTTCGACGCCGAGACCAAGGAAGCCGCGGTCAAGGGCATCAAGACGCAGTTCGTCCTCGACGAGCTCGTCAAGCAGGAGAAGCTCAACGTCAACCAGGAGGAGCTCACCGAGCACCTCATGCGGCGCGCGGCCTCCTCCAACATGTCGCCCGACCAGTTCGCGCAGGCGGTCGTCGAGGGCGGTCAGGTTCCGCTCCTCGTCGGCGAGGTCGCCCGCGGCAAGGCCCTGGCCGTCGTGGTCGAGAAGGCCACGGTCAAGGACACCAACGGCGAGGTCGTCGACCTGGACGACGACGAGGAGGAGACGGAGGCCGCCGAGGCCACCGCCGACTCCACCGAGGCCGTCGAGCAGGCCGCGGAGAAGAGCGAGAAGACCGAGGCCTGAGCCTCGCGTCACTCTCTGATGTGAACGGCAGGGCCCTGGGGCGTCACGCTCCGGGGCCCTTCTGTCACGCGTCGGGCGCAGCCGACCCAGGGGCGCGAGGCCGTATCGATATGCGGCTCCGCCGCAGGGGCGCGGGCAACCATCCCGACCCGCGCCCGCCCACCCGCGAGCACCACCACGGCGACCAGGCACCCGAGCCGCACGGACCCGCACCGGCTACGCCCCCGGCGAACACCCGCCTTCCCGGGATTCTCCGGAGGGACCCGCGCGTTAGGGTCCATGAGTACGGGGGCAGGGGTGTCGGCGGAACCGCCGGACGGCCCCCGGCAGGGAAACGCGAAGACGGCCCGGCGCCGTCGTAAGACGAGCAGGTGGATACGTGACGAATCTGATGCCCTCCGCCGCCGGCGAGCCTTCCATCGGTGGTGGCCTCGGCGACCAGGTCTACAACCGGCTGCTCAACGAGCGGATCATCTTCCTCGGCCAGCCGGTCGACGACGACATCGCGAACAAGATCACCGCACAGTTGCTGCTCCTTGCCGCAGACCCGGACAAGGACATCTACCTCTACATCAACAGCCCCGGCGGCTCGATCACGGCCGGCATGGCGATCTACGACACCATGCAGTACATCAAGAACGACGTGGTGACGATCGCCATGGGCCTCGCCGCCTCCATGGGTCAGTTCCTGCTCAGCGCGGGTACTCCTGGCAAGCGCTTCGCGCTGCCGAACGCCGAGATCCTGATCCACCAGCCGTCCGCCGGCCTGGCCGGCTCGGCCTCCGACATCAAGATCCACGCCGAGCGGCTGCTCCACACCAAGAAGCGCATGGCCGAGCTGACGTCCTTCCACACCGGCCAGACCATGGAGCAGATCACCCGCGACTCCGACCGGGACCGCTGGTTCGACGCCGACGAGGCCCGGGACTACGGCCTCATCGACGAGGTCATCACGACGGCCGCCAACATGCCGGGCGGCGGCGGCACCGGGGCCTGAGGCCCCCTGCAAGCCTCCAGCCGACCGCCTCAGCCCCTAGGAGAGAGACAGTGAACGACTTCCCCGGCAGCGGCCTGTACGAGCGCACGCGAGCCGAGTACACGGCCCCGGCCGCCGAGTCCCGGTATGTGATCCCGCGGTTCGTGGAGCGCACCTCGCAGGGTGTCCGCGAGTACGACCCGTACGCGAAGCTCTTCGAAGAGCGCGTGATCTTCCTGGGCGTCCAGATCGACGACGCCTCGGCCAACGACGTCATGGCCCAGCTGCTGTGCCTGGAGTCGATGGACCCCGACCGTGACATCTCGGTCTACATCAACAGCCCCGGCGGCTCCTTCACGGCGCTCACTGCGATCTACGACACCATGCAGTTCGTGAAGCCCGACGTCCAGACGGTCTGCATGGGCCAGGCGGCCTCGGCCGCCGCCATCCTGCTGGCCGCCGGTACGCCCGGCAAGCGCATGGCGCTCCCGAACGCCCGCGTGCTGATCCACCAGCCCTACAGCGAGACCGGCCGCGGTCAGGTCTCCGACCTGGAAATCGCCGCGAACGAGATCCTGCGGATGCGTGCCCAGCTGGAAGACCTGCTGGCCAAGCACTCCACCACGCCGATCGAGAAGATCCGCGAGGACATCGAGCGCGACAAGATCCTCACGGCCGATGACGCCCTGGCGTACGGCCTGATCGACCAGATCATCTCCACCCGGAAGATGAACAACGCGAGCGTGCGCTGACGGCGGACGCTGTATCGTCTGCCGCTCCTCGGCACGGTTCACCGTTGTGCACGACACAGCGCACGTCGAAGTGAACCGTGCCAAGGGGGGCCCGAACGGGGGGCTCGGCAAGGTACCGTCGGACATAAGGCAGCACCAGGAGCCGCTGGACCTAGGCGTCTCCCAGGCGAAGGGGAAGCACACCGTGGCACGCATCGGTGACGGCGGCGATCTGCTCAAGTGCTCGTTCTGCGGCAAGAGCCAGAAGCAGGTCAAGAAGCTCATCGCAGGGCCCGGTGTCTACATCTGCGACGAGTGCATCGACCTCTGCAACGAGATCATCGAGGAGGAGCTGGCCGAGACCAGCGAGGTTCGCTGGGAGGAACTCCCCAAGCCCCGCGAGATCTACGAGTTCCTAGAGGGCTACGTCGTGGGCCAGGAGCCGGCCAAGAAGGCCCTCTCGGTAGCGGTGTACAACCACTACAAGCGGGTCCAGGCGGGCGAGAACGGCGGCGGTCAGAACCGCGAGGACGCCATCGAGTTGGCGAAGTCCAACATCCTCCTGCTGGGCCCCACGGGCTCCGGCAAGACACTCCTCGCCCAGACCCTGGCGCGCATGCTGAACGTCCCGTTCGCCATCGCCGACGCGACGGCGCTGACGGAGGCCGGCTATGTCGGCGAGGACGTCGAGAACATCCTGCTCAAGCTGATCCAGGCGGCCGACTACGACGTCAAGAAGGCCGAGACCGGGATCATCTACATCGACGAGATCGACAAGGTCGCCCGTAAGAGCGAAAACCCGTCGATCACCCGCGATGTGAGCGGCGAGGGCGTGCAGCAGGCCCTGCTGAAGATCCTGGAGGGCACCACGGCCTCGGTCCCGCCCCAGGGCGGACGCAAGCACCCGCACCAGGAGTTCATCCAGATCGACACGACGAACGTGCTGTTCATCGTGGGTGGTGCCTTCGCGGGCCTGGAGAAACTCATCGAGTCCAGGGCCGGCGCCAAGGGCATCGGCTTCGGTGCCACGATCCGCTCCAAGCGCGAGATCGAGGCGAAGGACCAGTTCGAGGCCGTCATGCCCGAGGACCTGGTGAAGTTCGGGATGATCCCCGAGTTCATCGGCCGTCTCCCGGTCATCACCTCGGTCCACAACCTCGATCGCGAGGCCCTCCTCCAGATCCTGGTCGAGCCGCGCAACGCGCTCGTCAAGCAGTACGAGCGCCTCTTCGAACTCGACGGTGTGGAGCTGGACTTCGAGCGCGAGGCCCTCGAAGCCATCGCCGACCAGGCCATCCTGCGCCAGACCGGCGCCCGTGGCCTGCGCGCCATCATGGAGGAAGTCCTCCAGGGCGTGATGTACGAGATCCCGTCCCGCAAGGACGTGGCCCGGGTCGTCATCACGGCGGACGTCGTCCACTCGAACGTGAACCCGACGCTGATCCCGAGGGACGCGCGCGGCCGGGGACCGGGCGAGCAGAAGACGGCGTAGCGGCACGGAGCCGCGCACGCCGAACAGAGACACACACGCCGAGGGGCCCCGGTCAACTGACCGGGGCCCCTCGGCGGTTGAAGCGGACGGCGTGGGTCACGCCTTGACGCGGATCTCCTCGCGGACGCTCTTCGCCATGTCGATCGCGGCGTCCTTGGTGATGCTCTTGGTGTTGTCACCGGGGGAGACCATGGCGATCGTGCTGTAGTCGGACCAGACGCAGAACCAGTCGGTCGACTCCTTCTTGGTGAGGTTGTTGGTGCTCTTCGCCGACTGGCACTTCATGAGCGCCCCGTCGATGTCGGCCTCCTCGGGCTGCCCGACCAGCTCGGCCCTGCCACTGGTGGAGGAGTCGGAGGAACTGTCCGAGATCTCCTTGGTGATGGCGGCGAAGTACTTGTCCAGGGCGTCCTGCGGGTCCTTGATCTCGCCGTACCCGCCCAGCACCGTGACGCCCTTGGCGGTCAGCAGCTCGGACTGCTGCGGCAACGTGCTCGGGTCGTTCGGGTCGTACTTGCTGAAGTCGGCCGTCGAGTACTGCGCGGCGACGGTCTTGCCGTCCTTGATGCCGCTCGCCGTGAGGTACTTGGTGGTGTCCGAGTCGCTGCTCTCGCCGCCCTTGCCGACCCGGGAGTACTCGGAGAGCACGGTCGCCGGCGTGCTCAGCTTGTGCGCGCCGTCGTCCTCCAGGCCGCCACCGCCCGCGCCGACCACGAAGTACGCGCCCACGCCTATCGCGGCCACCACGGCGACGGCGGCGATGACGATGCCCGTCTTCTTCTTGCCGCCCCCGCCCGCCGGCGGCTGCGGCACCCCGTACGGGGCCTGGCCGTAGGGCGGCTGCGCGCCGTACGGAGGCTGGGGCTGGCCGTACGGCTGCTGCGGCGGTACGCCCTGCGGCGGCTGCGCCGGGTAGCCGTAGCCCGGCTGGGCGGGCGGCGGGGCCTGCTGGGGGTACCCGTAGCCGGGCTGGGCGGGCGGGCCCTGCGGCGGCTGGCCGTAGGGGCCCGGCTGACCGTACGGTCCAGGCTGCTGGGGCTGCCCGCCGTACGGGCCCGGCTGGTTGTAGCTCATTTCTGGGTTCCCCTCCAGATACTTATGTGTTCCCGACATCCTGGCGCAGCCACAGGTGACACACGGCATCGGGGGGCCCACCGTTACAGAACAAACGCGTTTCGGGACTGCCCGGTGACACCCCTAAACTGGGCCCGTGACCGAGAACGCTCAGCAGCAGCCATCAGCGCCCCACACCGAACTGCCGACCCAGTACGCGCCGGCCGACGTAGAGGGGCCGCTGTACGAGCGCTGGGTGGAGCGGGGTTACTTCGAGGCGGACGCGAAGAGCGGGAAGCCGCCGTACACGATCGTCATCCCGCCGCCGAACGTCACGGGAAGCCTGCACCTCGGGCACGCCTTCCAGCACACGCTCATGGACGCCCTGACGCGCCGCAAGCGCATGCAGGGCTACGAGGCGCTGTGGCTCCCGGGCATGGACCACGCGGGCATCGCCACCCAGAACGTCGTCGAGCGCGAGCTCGGCAAGGAGGGCAAGTCCCGCCACGACCTGGGCCGCGAGGCGTTCGTCGAGCGCGTCTGGCAGTGGAAGGAGGAGTACGGCGGCAAGATCCTCGGCCAGATGCGCCGGCTCGGCGACGGCGTCGACTGGAGCCGCGAGCGCTTCACCATGGACGAGGGCCTCTCGCAGGCCGTCCAGACCATCTTCAAGCGGCTCTACGACGACGAGTTGATCTACCGCGCCGAGCGCATCATCAACTGGTGTCCGCGCTGTCTCACCGCGATCTCCGACATCGAGGTCGAGTACCAGGACGACGACGGCGAGCTGGTCTCCATCAAGTACGGCGAGGGGGACGACACGCTGGTCGTCGCCACCACCCGGGCCGAGACGATGCTCGGTGACACCGCGGTCGCCGTCCACCCCGACGACGAGCGCTACCGGCACCTCATCGGCCGGCGCATCAAGCTGCCGCTGACCGACCGCACCATCCCGGTCGTCGCCGACACCCATGTCGACCCCGAGTTCGGCACCGGTGCCGTCAAGGTGACCCCGGCCCACGACCCGAACGACTTCGCGATCGGCCAGCGGCACGACCTGGAGTCGCTGACCGTCATGGACGAGCGGGGTGTCATCACCGTCCACGGCCCCTTCGAGGGCCTGGACCGCTTCGAGGCCCGCTCCGCGATCGTCGCCGCGCTGCGCGCCGAGGGCCGGATCGTCGCGGAGAAGCGCCCCTACGTCCACTCCGTCGGGCACTGCTCCCGCTGCAAGACGACGCTGGAACCCCGGCTGTCGATGCAGTGGTGGGTCAAGGTCGGCCCGCTGGCCCAGGCGGCCGGTGACGCCGTCCGTGACGGGCGCGTCGCCATCCACCCCGCGGACATGTCGAAGCGCTACTTCGACTGGGTCGACAACATGCACGACTGGTGCATCTCGCGTCAGCTGTGGTGGGGCCACCGCATCCCCGTCTGGTACGGCCCCGACGGCGAGGTCGTCTGTGTCGGCCCCGACGACGAGCCGCCGACCGGCGAGGGCTGGACCCAGGACCCCGACGTCCTGGACACCTGGTTCTCCTCCGGCCTGTGGCCCTTCTCGACGCTCGGCTGGCCCGAACAGACCGAGGATCTGCGGAAGTTCTACTCCACCGACGTCCTGCTCACCGGCCACGACATCATCTTCTTCTGGGTCGCCCGGATGATGATGTTCGGCCTGTACGCGATGGACGGCGAGGTCCCGTTCAAGACCATCACCCTGACCGGTCTGGTCCGTGACCAGTTCGGCAAGAAGATGTCCAAGTCCTCGGGCACCGCCGTGGATCCGCTGGAGTGGATGAACGCGTACGGCTCCGACGCCGTCCGCTTCACCCTCGCCCGCGGCGCCAACCCCGGTACGGACGTGCCGATCGGCGAGGACTGGGTCCAGGCGTCCCGGAACTTCGCCAACAAGATCTGGAACGCCACGCGCTTCGCGCTGATGAACGGCGCGACGATCGAGGGCCCCCTCCCGGACGCGTCCGAGATGACGGCCACGGACCGCTGGATCCTGTCCCGCCTGAACAAGACGCTGGCCGAAGTCGACGCGTTCTACGACGACTTCCAGTTCGCCAAGCTCTCCGACGCCCTCTACCACTTCGCGTGGGACGAGGTCTTCGACTGGTACGTCGAGCTGTCCAAGACGACGTTCATGGCGGGCGGCGAGCCGGCGAAGGTCTCCGGCCGCGTTCTCGGCGAGGTCCTCGACGTCACCCTCAAGCTGCTCCACCCGGTCGTCCCGTTCGTCACGGAGACCCTGTGGACCACGCTGACCGGTGGCGAGTCCCTCGTCGTCGCCGAGTGGCCCGCGGCCGTGTCCGTTCCTGGTGCCGTCGCGCCGGGCGGTTTCCGGGATCCGGGCGCGGAGCGGGAGATCGAGACGCTTCAGTCCGTCATCACGGAGGTCCGCCGCTTCCGCGCCGACCAGGGGCTGCAGCCGGGGCAGCGTGTCCCGGCCCGTCTCTCCCTGGACGGCACGGCACTGGCGCCCCACGAGGCCGCGATCCGTCAGCTGCTCCGTCTCCAGCCGGAGGGCGACGCCTTCACGGCGACGGCGACCCTGCCGGTCGCCGGTGCGGAGGTCGCCCTCGACCTCTCCGGCACGATCGACGTCCCGGCCGAGCGCAAGCGGCTCGCCAAGGATCTCGCCGCCGCGGAGAAGGAGAAGGCGCAGGCCGACGCGAAGCTCGGCAACGAGGCGTTCCTCGCGAAGGCTCCCGACCAGGTGGTCGAGAAGATCCGCGCGCGGCTCGCGAAGGCGGACGAGGACATCGCCCGCCTCGCCGCCCAACTGGACCGCCTGCCGACGGCCTGACCGTCTCTGGGGGCTGCCGCCCCCAGACCCCCGCTTCGGCCCTGAAGGGGCCTCGTCCTCAAACGCCGGACGGGCTGAAATCAGCCCCTCCGGCGTTTGAGGAGCGGGGGTCCGGGGGCTGGCCCCCGGGTCGGGACGGGAGAGGGCGGCGGGGGCGAGAGGCGTGTGGCTCGCGTGGGCTACGTAGACTGGTCCGCGTGAGTGAGCAGCCCCCGCAAGACAGCAGTGACTTCGACGAGATCATCGCGGCCGAGACCGAAAGGGACCCGGACCTCGCGGTGATCGAGGCCGGCAGCCGCACCCTGCGCACCCAGGGCGCCGCCCCGCAGACGGACGTCCCCGCACGTCCGGAGGACCCCGAGCTCGACCAGGCCCTCAGGGCGGTCGAGACCGAGCTCGCCTCCCGCTGGGGCGAGACCAAACTGGAGCCCTCGGTCGGCCGCATCGCCGCGCTGATGGACGTGCTGGGCGAGCCGCAGCGGGCGTACCCCTCCATCCACATCACCGGCACCAACGGCAAGACCTCCACCGCCCGCATGATCGAGGCCCTCCTCGGCGCCTTCGACCTGCGCACCGGCCGGTACACCTCGCCGCACGTGCAGTCGGTCACCGAGCGGATCAGCCTGGACGGGGCGCCGATCTCCGCCGAGCGGTTCGTCGAGACGTACGAGGACATCAAGCCGTACATCGAGATGGTCGACGCGCAGCAGGAGTACCGGCTGTCGTTCTTCGAGGTGCTCACGGGCATGGCGTACGCCGCGTTCGCGGACGCGCCGGTCGACGTCGCCGTCGTCGAGGTGGGCATGGGCGGCTCCTGGGACGCCACCAACGTGATCGACGGCGATGTCGCGGTGGTCACCCCGATCGACCTCGACCACACCGACCGGCTGGGGGAGACGCCCGGGGCGATCGCCACCGAGAAGGCCGGCATCGTCAAGCAGGACGCGACGGTCATCCTGGCCCAGCAGCCGGTGGACGCCGCCCAGGTGCTGCTGAAGAAGGCCGTGGAGGTCGACGCCACGGTGGCCCGCGAGGGGCTGGAGTTCGGGGTCGTCGCACGTCAGGTCGCCGTCGGCGGACAGCTGGTCACGCTGCGCGGTCTGGGCGGCGAGTACCCCGAGGTGTATCTGCCGCTGCACGGCCCCTACCAGGCGCACAACGCGGCCGTGGCGCTGGCCGCCGTGGAGGCGTTCTTCGGTGTCGGTTCGCAGCGGCCCGAGCCGCTGGACATCGACACGATCCGCAAGGCGTTCGCCGCGGTGTCCTCACCGGGGCGCCTCGAAGTCGTCCGGCGGTCGCCGACCGTGGTCCTGGACGCCGCCCACAACCCGGCCGGCGCGCGCGCCACCGCCGAGGCGGTCGGGGAGGCCTTCGACTTCAGCCGGCTGATCGGGATCGTCGGGGCGAGCGCCGACAAGAACGTACGCGGGCTGCTCGAAGCCTTCGAGCCGATCTTCGCCGAGGTGGTCGTGACCCAGAACTCCAGCCATCGCGCGATGGACGCCGACGAGCTCGCCGCCATCGCCGTCGAGGTGTTCGGCGACGACCGGGTGCAGGTCGAGCCGCGGCTGCCGGACGCATTGGAGGCGGCGATCACGCTGGCCGAGGAGGAGGGCGAGTACGCGGGCGGCGGAGTGCTCGTCACCGGATCCGTCATCACCGTCGGCGAGGCCCGGCTGCTGCTGGGGAAGGGCTGAGACCGCGACATGCGTACGCTCTGTGCTTCGACCCTGATCGGCGAGGTCTTCATCATCGGCTTCGCCGCGCTGGTCGCGATGAAGGACCCCGACCTGGCCGGCTCCACGGTGTGGACGGTCAGCGGCATCGCCATGTTCCTGTGCCTGCTGGTGTGCGGCATGGTGACCCGCCCCGGCGGGGTCGCCCTCGGCTGGGCCCTGCAGATCGCCCTGATCGCCTCGGGGGTCGTCGTCCCGACGATGTTCTTCCTGGGGGCGATCTTCGCGGCCCTGTGGTGGGCGTCGGTGCACTACGGCCGGAAGATCGACGAGGCGAAGGCGAGGTTCGCGGCGCAGGCGGCGGGCGCGGACGCCTCGACGCCGGGCGCGGCGTGACCGGCTCCCTCTACACCTGACGCTGTGTGACAGGAAGCCCGACACGCCCTGTAACCTCATCCCACCGCACACACCGGCCGTAGAAGGAGTCCTCCCGTGAGCCAGCGCACCCTCGTCCTGCTCAAGCCCGACGCCGTCCGTCGTGGCCTGACCGGCGAGATCATCAGCCGTATCGAGCGCAAGGACGGCTGGCAGATCACCGCGCTGGAGCTGCGCACCCTGGACCAGGACACACTGGAGCAGCACTACGGCGAGCACAAGGGCAAGCCCTTCTACGAGCCGCTGGTCGAGTTCATGGCCTCGGGTCCGGTGGTGGCGCTGATCGTCGAGGGCGAGCGGGTCATCGAGGGTGTGCGGGCGCTGGCCGGTCCGACCGACCCGATCGCCGCGGCCCCGGGTTCCATCCGCGGTGACTTCGGCACGATCGTGCGCGAGAACCTCATCCACGCCTCCGACTCCGAGGAGTCCGCCGAGCGCGAGGTGAAGATCTTCTTCGCGGGTCGCGCGTAGCGACCGCGGTACGGGAGGCGGGAAGCGGGAGGTCTGGGGGCGTTTGCCCCCGGGCTTTCTGGCATATGCGTGGCGATCGAGGGAACGAGTGCCCCCGAACGCCCGTCTCCACAAGCGAACCCACACAGCATCTGCTGACAATGGCGGAGACCCTCACGCGGTGTCCGCGAAGGCGCGTCTACGATGGAAGCCTTCACGTCACTGCACCCACCCTGCCGACCTGAAAAGCCCTCAAAAGCTCCTGGAAGGCCAGTCGAATCCTGATGGGGAACTCAATGTCGTTCATCGGCCGTGACATGGCTGTCGACCTCGGGACCGCCAACACGCTGGTGTACGTCAGGGGTCGCGGGATCGTACTCAACGAGCCGTCCGTCGTCGCGATCAACACCAACACCGGTGGCATTCTCGCGGTCGGCGCCGAAGCCAAGAAGATGATCGGGCGTACGCCCGGCAACATCGTTGCCGTGCGTCCGCTGAAGGACGGCGTGATCGCCGACTTCGAGATCACCGAGCGGATGCTCCGCTACTTCATTCTGAAGATCCACAAGCGGCGGTATCTGGCTCGTCCGCGGGTCGTCGTCTGTGTGCCCTCGGGTATCACGGGCGTCGAGCGCCGCGCCGTCATCGAGGCGTCGTCGCAGGCCGGCGCCCGTCAGGTGCACATCATCGAGGAGCCCATGGCGGCCGCCATCGGTTCCGGGCTGCCGGTCCACGAGGCGACGGGCAACATGGTGGTGGACATCGGCGGCGGCACCACGGAGGTCGCGGTCATCTCCCTCGGCGGCATCGTCACCGCCCAGTCCATTCGCGTCGCGGGTGACGAACTGGACAGCTCGATCATCCAGCACATCAAGAAGGAGTACTCGCTCCTCCTCGGTGAGCGAACGGCCGAACAGATCAAGATCACGATCGGTTCGGCGTACGACCTCGACGCTGACGAGCACACCGAAATCCGCGGCCGGGACCTTGTCTCCGGGCTGCCCAAGACCGTCGTCATCTCGGCCGCCGAAGTGCGCAAGGCGATCGAGGAACCCGTCAACGCCATCGTGGACGCGGTCAAGACGACCCTCGACAAGTGCCCGCCCGAGCTGTCCGGCGACATCATGGACCGCGGCATCGTTCTGACGGGTGGTGGGGCGCTGCTCCGCGGCCTGGACGAGCGGCTGCGCCGTGAGACCGGCATGCCGATCCACATCGCCGAGGACCCGCTGGACAGCGTGGCGCTCGGCTCCGGAAAGTGCGTGGAGGAGTTCGAGGCGTTGCAGCAGGTGCTCGACGCCTCGCCGCGCAGATGACGTAACTCTTCGATTCCGCCGTACGGGATGATCTCCTCTCGTACGGCGGATCGTTGATATAGAGGCATAAGCTCACCCAAAGCCTCTGAAACCCCCGACACCTCAATAGCTCAGTACCTCAACACCTGAACCTCTGCACATTTCTATGAGGAAGGCACGGCCGCCGCACGTGAGGGACACACGAGAGAGCCGGCTGCTCCTGGTGCTGCTGGTCGCCGTCGCGTTCGCGCTGATCACGGTCGACATCCGCGGCGGGGAGGACTCACCCGTCGACGGTGCCCGCCAGGGCGCGGCCACGGTGTTCGGCCCGATCGAGGACGGCGTGTCGGCCGCGGTCGACCCGGTCGGCAACGCCGTATCGGCCATCCGTGACTCCGGCGAACGGCACGACCGGCTCGCCGAGCTGGAGCGGGAGAACGCGGCCCTGGAGGCGAGGCTCGGCAGCGACGACCGCAGCCGCAGCCGCCTCACCCAGCTCGACAAGATGCTGAAGCTCACCGGCGCCGGCCAGTACGGCATCAAGGGCGCCCAGGTCATCGCCATAGGAGCGGCCCAGGGCTTCTCCTGGACGATCACCATCGACGTCGGCGCGAACGACGGCATCCAGCGCGACATGACGGTCCTGAACGGGGACGGTCTGGTCGGGCGCGTGACGACCGTCGGCCCGGGCACCGCGACCGTCCTGCTCGCCAACGACCCCGACTTCACCGTCGGCACCCGGATGGAGGCCGGCGACGAACTCGGCTTCGCCTCCGGGCAGGGTGACCGCCCGCTGCGCGTCGAACTCCTCAACGGCAAGGCCGAGATCAAGAAGGGCGACCGTCTGGTCACCTTCGGCTCGCAGGCCGACCGGCCCTTCGTCCCCGGTGTGCCGGTCGGTGTGGTCTCCCGCGTCGACCCCTCCGCCGGCGACCTCACCCGCACCCTCTATGTCACGCCGTACGTCAGCTTCAGCAAGCTCGACATCGTCGGCGTCGTCGTCGAGGCCCCGAAGAAGGATCCGCGCGACACGGTGCTGCCCGCCAAGCCCAAACCGACCCCCACGCCGACTGTGACGGTGACCGTCACCCCGTCCGCGAACGCGCCGGTCGACGGCCAGATCCAAGAAGAGCAGTAGGAGCTGTAGCCCATGCGCGTCAACCGGATCCTGCTGTCCACGTCCCTGGTCGCCGTCGCCCTGGTCCTCCAGGTGAGCGTCCTCGCCCGGCTCCACCTCCCGGGCGCCGTCCCCGACCTGCTGCTCCTGACCGTCCTGGGCCTCGCCATGGTGTACGGCCATGTCGGCGGCGCCCTCGTCGGCTTCGGCGCCGGTCTCCTCGCCGACCTCGCCCCGCCCGCCGACCACGCGGCCGGCCGCTACGCGCTCGTGCTGTGTGTCATCGGCTACCTCGCCGGCCTCGCGAAACCGGAGAACGGCCGGCTGAAGTCGGCCACCGGCCCCATGGTCGTCGTGGTCGCCGCCGCCGTCGGCACCACCCTGCTGTACGCCGGTGTCGGCGCGCTCGTCGGTGACACCGCCGCCCGCCATGTCGGCCTCGGCAGCCTGCTGTTCACGGCCGCGCTGTACGACCTGCTGCTCGCCCCGTTCGTCGTCCCCGGCATCATGGCGCTGGCCCGGCGCGCGGAGAACGACCCGCTCGCCGACACCAACTCCGCCGCCGCCAAGGCCACCGACATCTCCTCCGGCTGGCTCTCGTCCGGCACCGGACTGCGGATCGGCGGCCAGCGCAACGGCCTGAAGGCGAAGGCCGCCCGGGTCCGCACGGCCCGCGCCGGCCGCATCAAGGGGGTCAAGCGGCTGTGAGCGCACGCAAGTTCACCCGAACGGGGACGTTCCGGTGGAACGGGGCCTCACAGGCCCGTCGTTCATCATTCGTACGCGCACACACGTCCGCACACTGAGAGGGGGAGGCAGCCGCAGTGACCAACATCCCCGAGACCGGCCGGACCCCACGCGTCCAGATCCGTCTCATCGTCATCCAGATCCTCGTCCTCTCCCTGCTCGGCACCCTCGGCGGACGCCTGTGGTACCTCCAGATCCGGGAGGGCGACGCGTACGCCGAGGAGGCGTCCGGCAACCACGTCCAGCAGGTCGTCGAGCCCGCGGTGCGCGGCTCCATCCTGGACGCCCGCGGAGTGCCCCTCGCGGACAACGAGACCCGCCTGGTGGTCTCCGCCTCCCGTACCGACCTGCTGAAGATGAAGGACGACGGCAAGGGCGTCCTCACCAAGCTGGCCAAGGTCCTCGGCATGAAGCCCGAGGAGGTCACGCAGAAGGTCCGGCTGTGCGACTCCGAGACGCCCCAGCCCTGCTGGAACGGCTCGCCCTACCAGCCGATCCCCATCACCGACGAGGCCACCGCCAAGCAGGCACTGCAGATCCGTGAGCGCGCCGAGGACTTCCCCGGCATCACCGCCGAGCCCGAGGCCGTGCGCCGCTACGCCGCCCCCGGCCAGGCCAACACCGCCCAGGTCCTCGGCTATCTCTCGCCCGTCACCGACGAGGAGATCACCAAGGCCCAGGACACCGACTCGCCCTACCTGCGCTCGGACCAGGTCGGCCGCTCGGGTCTGGAGCGCCAGTACGACAAGGAACTGCGCGGCAAGGCAGGCGTCACCCGCTACGAGGTCGACAACCTCGGCCGGGTCATCGGCGAGGCCGAGGCCGACCCCGCCGAGGCCGGGTCCAGCCTGGTCACCAGCGTCGACGCCCGCGTTCAGCGGGTCGCCGAGTACGAGCTGAACGACGCCATGAAGGAAGCCCGCAAGATCTTCGACACGAACACCGGCGAGAAGTACAAGGCCGACTCCGGCGCGGTCGTGGTGATGGAGGCCAAGACCGGCCGGGTGGTCGCCATGGCGTCGAACCCGTCGTACGACCCGAACGCGTGGGTCGGCGGCATCTCCGCCAAGGACTACTCCAGGCTCACCGGCAAGAACTCCAACTACCCCCTGCTCAACCGCGCGATCCAGGGCCAGGCCGCCCCCGGCTCGATCTTCAAGGTCGTCTCCAGCTCGGCCGCGGTCAACGCGGGCTACCCCTTCGACGGGAACTACGAGTGCTCCAGCTCGTACTCCATCGGCGGCCAGGTCTTCAAGAACTTCGAGTCCAAGGGGTACGGCCCGATCAACATCGGCCGCGCCCTGGAGGTCTCCTGCGACACGGTCTTCTACCGCCTGGCCCACCAGGAGTGGCAGCGCGACGGCGGCAACACGCCGAAGAAGAACGCCCACGACTGGTTCTACAAGACCGCCCACGAGTTCGGCCTCGGCAAGGAGACCGGCATCGACCTCCCGAACGAGGTCAGCGGCCGGATCCCGGACCGCAAGTGGAAGCAGGACTACTGGAAGGCCAACAAGGACGCCTGGTGCAAGTACGGCAAGAAGGGCGGCACGTACGCGGAGCAGATCGCGTACGAGAACTGCCTCGAAGGCAACAAGATGCGCGCCGGTGACTCCGTCAACTACTCCATCGGCCAGGGCGACACCCTCGTCACGCCGATACAGATGGCGACGATCTACGGGGCCATCTCCAACGGCGGCACGCTGTACGACCCGACGGTCGGCAAGGCGGTCGTCAGCGCCGACGGCAAGACCGTCCAGGAGATCGCGCCCAAGTCGCACGGCAAGCTGCCGGACTCGAAGAAGACGCTCGCCGAGATCGACGACGCCCTCGCGGGAGTCGTGACCCGCGGTTCGGCCGCCTGGCGGTTCGGCGGCTGGCCGCAGGACAAGATCCCGATGCACGCCAAGACGGGTACCGCCGAGGTCTACGGCAAGCAGACCACCTCCTGGTTCGCCACGTACACCAAGGACTACACGGTCGTCATGACCATCTCCCAGGGCGGCACCGGCTCCGGCGCCTCGGGCCCCGCCGTGCGCAAGATCTACAACGCGCTGTACGGCGTCTCCGAGGACGGCAAGATCAACGCCAAGAAGGCGCTGCTGCCGACCCCGCAGAAGAGCCTGCCGAAGATCAAGACGGACGGCTCGATCACCTCCCCGAAGATCTCCAAGGACCCGGCCAAGGAACAGCGGGCCGACCAGAAGAGCAAGACGGAGACGGACGGGCAGACGCTCGCGGCCACGGTGGGCACGACCACCACGGGCAACCGGAACGCGCGCCGGCGACGGCGCGGCAGGGGAAGTCGGAGGATGCTCACATGACCGGTGTGAACAGCTTCCAGGTCTCGGGCTACGGCCCCGAACGCGCGGGCTGGACCCGCCTGTTCGCCCGCGACTCGCTGGCCCGCCGGCTGGACTGGCCGATACTGCTGGCGGCCCTGGCCCTCTCCGGCATCGGCTCGCTCCTGGTCTTCTCGGCGACCCGCAACCGCACCGAGATCAACCAGGGCGACCCGTACTACTTCCTGCTCCGGCACATCATGAACACCGGCATCGGCTTCGCCCTGATGCTCGCCACCGTCTGGCTCGGCCACCGCACCCTGCGCACGGCCGTGCCGATCCTCTACGGCGCCTCGGTGTTCCTGATCCTGATGGTGCTCACCCCGCTCGGCACCACGGTCAACGGCGCGCACTCGTGGATCGTGATCGGCGGCGGCTTCTCGCTGCAGCCCTCCGAGTTCGTGAAGGTCACGATCATCCTGGGCATGGCGATGCTGCTGGCGGCCCGGGTGGACGCGGGCGACAAGCCCTACCCCGACCACCGGACCGTGCTCCAGGCGCTCGGCCTGGCCGCCGTACCGATGCTGATCGTGATGCTGATGCCCGACCTCGGGTCCGTCATGGTCATGGTCATCATCGTGCTGGGCGTGCTGCTCGCCTCCGGCGCCTCCAACCGGTGGGTGTTCGGACTGCTCGGCGCCGGGGCGACCGGTGCCATCGCCATCTGGCAGCTGCACATCCTGGACGAGTACCAGATCGCCCGCTTCGCCGCGTTCGCCAACCCCAGCCTCGACCCCGCCGGCGTCGGCTACAACACCAACCAGGCCCGTATCGCGATCGGTTCCGGCGGCCTCACCGGCTCCGGCCTCTTCCACGGCTCGCAGACCACCGGCCAGTTCGTGCCGGAGCAGCAGACCGACTTCGTGTTCACGGTCGCGGGGGAGGAGCTGGGCTTCGTCGGCGGCGGCCTGATCATCATCCTGATGGGTGTGCTGCTGTGGCGCGCCTGCCGTATCGCCCGCGAGACGACCGAGCTGTACGGCACGATCGTCGCCGCCGGGATCGTCGCCTGGTTCGCCTTCCAGGCCTTCGAGAACATCGGCATGACCCTCGGCATCATGCCGGTCACCGGCCTGCCGCTGCCGTTCGTGTCGTACGGAGGCTCGTCGATGTTCGCGGTGTGGGTGGCGGTGGGGCTGTTGCAGTCGATCCGGGTGCAACGGCCCATGTCGGCGTAGGGACCGGCGGCCCCTGCCGGCGTCGGGATTTTCCGGCAGAGGCCCTGGCCTGCGGGCCGCGGCCCTCTGCCGTACCGGCCCGACTGCGACTAGATTCAGTTCATGGCGGAGACGAAACGCGAGATCGAGCGCAAGTACGAATCCGATGAGAGCGGGCTGCCCGACCTCACCGGTGTCGCCGGCGTCGAGACCGTTCTCGACAAGGGCGTCGCGGAACTGGACGCCACCTACTACGACACCGCCGACGAACGCCTCGCCGCGTCCTCGATCACCCTGCGCCGCCGCACCGGCGGCTCCGACGCGGGCTGGCACCTGAAGTTCCCGATCGCCCCGGGCGTGCGCGACGAGGTGCGGGCCCCGCTCTCCGACACCCTCCCGGAGGATCTCGCCGGCCTGGTCCGCTCCCGGGTCCGGGACACCGAGCTGGTGCCCGTGGTCCGGCTGCGTTCGGCCCGGGACGTACGCGAACTGCTCGACTCGCAGGGGCGGCTGCTCGCCGAGGTCAGCGTGGACGCCGTCCGCGCGGAACGGCTGAGCGGGGGCGCGGGCGACGCCCAGTGGACCGAGATCGAGGTGGAACTCGCCGACGACGGCGACCCCGTCTTCCTCGACAAGGTCGAGAAGCGGCTGCGCAAGGCGGGCGTACGGCCGTCGAAGTCGTCGTCGAAGCTCGCGCGGGCCCTCGCCGAGACCGCCCCGAAGGACCTCGCGCCGAAGAAACGGGCGGTGCCGCCCGAGGAGCCCGCGACCGCCGGGGACCACGTGCTCGCGTACGTGCGGGTCCAGCGGGACGCGATCGTCGACCTCGACCCCGCCGTACGCCAGGACGTCGAGGACTCCGTGCACAGCATGCGCGTCGCCACCCGACGGCTGCGCAGCACCTTCAAGTCGTTCGGCACGGTCCTCGACCGGGCCGTCACCGACCCGATCGGCGACGAGCTGAAGTGGCTGGCCGGCGAGCTGGGCGTGGACCGCGACCGCGAGGTGCTCACCGAGCGCCTGACGGCCGCCCTCGACGAGGTGCCCGCCGCCCTGGTCTTCGGCCCGGTCGCCGAGCGGCTGAACACCTGGGCGCACGCCAAGCAGGGCGGAGCGCGCGGCCGGCTGATCGGCGTCCTCGACTCCCGGCGCTACCTCGCCCTGCTCGACGCCCTGGACACGCTGATCGCCGGCCCGCCGCTGCGGAAGGCGGCCGGGAAGCAACCCGGCAAGGTGATCGCCAAGGCCGTGAGGAAGGACGTCGGCAAGGTCTCCGCGCTCGTGGAGCAGGCCCTGGAACTGGAGCCCGGCCCCGACCGGGACATCGCCGTGCACGAGGCCCGCAAGAAGACCAAGCGCACCCGCTATGCGGCGGAGACGGCCACACCCGCCCTCGGTAAACCGGCCAAGGACCTCACCAAGGCCATGAAGTCCCTGCAGAGCCTGCTCGGCGAGCACCAGGACAGCGTGATGGCCCGGGGGACCCTGCGCGAGCTGGCCGCGGTCGCCCACGCGGCGGGGGAGAGCTCCTTCACGTACGGGCTGCTCCATGGGCGGGAGGAGCGGCGGGCGGCGGACGTGGAGGCCGAGCTGCCCGGTTTCTGGGACGGGATCAAGGACACGGTCACGGCCCTGTGAACCCCGGGCCGGGCTCCGGGCCGAGCCGCCGGGCGTACGGGGGGCGGCCACGACCGCGTTACGCTAGATGGTCACCCCGGTCGATTCCCCGCCCGCCGGTTCCGTCCCGTTGTTCCCGTCCTGTCAGTCCAGTCCAGCTCACGAAGGTGCGCGACATGTCTGCCGAAGTCGCTGCGTCGGTCTTCCCGCAGCTCGAAGCTCTGCTCCCGCATGTGCAGAAGCCGATCCAGTACGTCGGCGGAGAGCTCAACTCCACCGTCAAGCCCTGGGAGTCGTGCGATGTCCGCTGGGCGTTGATGTACCCGGACGCCTACGAGGTCGGACTGCCCAACCAGGGCGTCATGATCCTCTACGAGGTGCTGAACGAGCAGGAGGGCGTCCTCGCCGAGCGCACCTACAGCGTGTGGCCGGACCTGGAGGCGCTGATGCGGGAGCACGCCGTCCCGCAGTTCACGGTCGACAGCCACCGTCCCGTGGGTGCCTTCGACGTGTTCGGCCTGTCCTTCTCCACGGAGCTGGGCTACACCAACATGCTGACGGCGCTGGACCTGGCGGGCATCCCGCTGGAGTCGAAGGACCGCGGCCTGGACGACCCGATCGTGCTGGCCGGCGGCCACGCCGCGTTCAACCCCGAGCCGATCGCCGACTTCATCGACGCGGCGATCATCGGCGACGGCGAGCAGGCCGTCCTCGACATGACGCGGATCATCCGCGAGTGGAAGGCCGAGGGACAGCCGGGAGGCCGCGAGGAGGTCCTCTTCCGCCTCGCGAAGACCGGCTCGGTGTACATCCCGGCGTTCTACGACGTCGAGTACCTCGCGGACGGCCGTATCGCCCGCGTGGTCCCCAACAAGTCGGGTGTCCCGTGGCGGGTGTCCAAGCACACGGTGATGGACCTGGACGAGTGGCCCTACCCCAAGCAGCCCCTGGTCCCGCTCGCCGAGACGGTCCACGAGCGCATGTCGGTGGAGATCTTCCGCGGCTGCACGCGCGGTTGCCGCTTCTGCCAGGCGGGCATGATCACCCGCCCGGTCCGTGAGCGCTCCATCACCGGCATCGGCGACATGGTGGAGAAGGGCCTGAAGGCGACCGGCTTCGAGGAGGTCGGCCTGCTCTCCCTCTCCTCGGCCGACCACTCGGAGATCGGCGACATCGCCAAGGGCCTGGCCGACCGGTACACGGAGGACAAGGTCGGCCTGTCCCTCCCCTCGACCCGCGTGGACGCCTTCAACGTCGACCTGGCCAACGAACTCACCCGCAACGGCCGCCGCTCCGGCCTCACCTTCGCCCCCGAGGGCGGCTCCGAGCGCATGCGCAAGGTCATCAACAAGATGGTCTCCGAAGAGGACCTGATCCGTACCGTCGCGACGGCCTACGGCAACGGCTGGCGCCAGGTGAAGCTGTACTTCATGTGCGGCCTGCCCACCGAGACCGACGACGACGTCCTGCAGATCGCCGACATGGCGATGAACGTCATCCAGAAGGGCCGCGAGGTCTCCGGCCAGGGCGACATCCGCTGCACGGTGTCGATCGGCGGCTTCGTCCCCAAGCCGCACACCCCCTTCCAGTGGGCCCCGCAGCTCTCCGCCGAGGAGACGGACGCCCGCCTCACCAAGCTCCGCGACAAGATCCGCGGCGACAAGAAGTACGGCCGCTCCATCGGCTTCCGCTACCACGACGGCAAGCCCGGCATCGTGGAAGGCCTGCTGTCCCGTGGCGACCGCCGCATCGGCGCCGTCATCCGCGCGGTCTACGAGGACGGCGGCCGTTTCGACGGCTGGCGCGAGCACTTCTCCTACGACCGCTGGATGCGCTGCGCCGACAAGACCCTCCCCGCCTTCGGCGTGGACGTCGACTGGTACACGACGCGCGAGAAGACGTACGAGGAGGTCCTCCCCTGGGACCACCTCGACTCCGGCCTCGACAAGGACTGGCTCTGGGAGGACTGGCAGGACGCCCTCGACGAGACAGAGGTCGAGGACTGCCGCTGGACGCCGTGCTTCGACTGCGGGGTGTGCCCGCAGATGGACACGTCGATCCAGATCGGCCCGACCGGGAAGAAGCTGCTGCCTCTTACGGTCAAGAAGGACGCCGCGGCGAGCGGGCACGTTCACTGAGGTGGGTGCGGTCGTCGTGGGGCCCGGCCGGGGTGTGGCGCGGGGTGCCGCCGGTGGTTCGCACCGGCGGCGGCTTCCTGCGCTGTAGGTGTGCGGCTACTTGCTGGCCGCGAAGCGCATCAGGGCCAGTTCGTCGCCCTGTTTGATCTTTCCCGTCACGTTGATCACCTCGAGCTTCCAGGCAGCGCCGGACCGGACGGCCTTGGCGACGGCGCAGCCGTTGTCCGTGGTGAGCATGCTCGGCCAGATGTCGGCGACCTGCTGGGTGCTGCCGCCGGACGCGTCGTACACCTTGAAGCTGATGTTGCGCGCCTTCTGGAACGAGCTGCCCTTCTTGTAGGCGGCGGCGACGAACACGATCGAGGTGATGTGGGGCGGGATCTTCGCGAACTCGACCGTGACGGTCTCGTCGTCGCCGTCCCCGTGTCCCGTCTGGTTGTCCCCGCTGTGGAGCAGGGAGCCGTTGCCGATGGGGTCGAGCGAGTCGAGACCCGCCAGGCGCACCGGGTCGCCGTCGTGCAGGGCGATGGCGATCAGGTCGAGGTCGGTGCCGGTCTTGCGGCGGAGTTTGCCCATCACTCCGCCGCTCGCGCCGGAGGTGGGGTCCCAGGAGGCGCCGATGGACAGATGGGTCACCCCGTCCAGATCGGCCGGGCCGTCTTCCTTCGTGAGCGTAATCATGGGCCCATACTGCCTGGGCCTTCACCGAGGTCCCAGAACAGGGCCGCCCCGATGGCCGGGGACTCCCGGGCCACCGTGCCCAACAGGTGCTCGTCAGGGGCGTGCTGGGCGCAGGACGGGTGGGAGTGGGGGATCCAGACCGTAGGGAGTCCCAGGACGTCGGCGAAGGCGAGGGCGTCGTCGGGGAGGGTGCCACCGAGGTGGGGGGGAGGATCGTCGAGGGCCTGCCGGTGGTGCGGTGCAGTGAGTGGACCCGGAGGGGGCGGGGCTGAGGCGGGTCGCCGGGACCGCGTGTGGTGGTTCGTGGACGGTCACACCTGTCTCGGGCGGATCCAGGTACGTCATCGGTTGACTCCGCGGCTGCGGGACTACGGCGGGCATATCGGGTACGGCGTACGGCCGACCGTGCGTCGCCGGGGTCACGCGACCGGCATGCTCCGGGCGGTGCTGCCCCGCGCCGCGGCCCTGGGACTGGAGAACGTGCTGGTCACCTGTGATATCGACAACACCGGGTCTCGTAAGGTGATCGAGGCCAACGGTGGCGAGTTCGAGGACGAGCGGGGCGGGAAGTTGCGGTACTGGATCCGGACAGGGAACTGAGGCGTCTACGTCGGTATGGATCTGGAGAAACGGTCGCCGAGACCGGAGCCGCCACGGCCGCCGCAGGTGCCCGAAGGTGAGGGATGCCTCGTCGTCGCGATCCGTGTGCCGGTACGCATCGTCGTCCTCGTGCTGGTCGTGCCCGTGCGGATGCTGTGGGACGCGTTCGTCGTGGTGGGACGGGTGTTGCGGGACGTCGTGCTGCGGCCGCTCGGCCGGGCACTGCTGTGGGTCGCGCGGGCCGTCCTCGTCTGGCCGCTCGTGGGGCTCTGGCGGTATGTCGTGGTGCCGCTCGCCAAGGGACTCCGATGGCTCGGCCACACCCTCGTCGTCGTGCCCCTCGGCTGGCTGTACCGCTGTCTGCTGACACCCCTCGGGCACGCCCTCGCCTGGGCCGCGCGGGGCATCGGGGCCGCGCTGGCCTGGGTGTACGCGCACGCGCTGACGCCCGTGGGGCACGGTGTCATGTGGGTGCTCGCCGGTGTGATGTGGGTGCTCAGGGGGATCGGGGTCGGATTCGCCGCCCTGTGGGCCGGACTCGCCGTCCTGGGCGTCGGGATCTACTCGGTCGTCGCCTGGCTGGCCCGGTACCTGTTCGTCGTACCCGCCGTGTGGCTCTACACATGGGTCCTCACCCCCGTCGGCCGGGCGGTCGCCTGGTGTGTCCAGGGCGTCGCGTGGTGCGTCAGCATGATCGTCACCGGTATCGGCATGGCGCTGTACTGGATCGCCCGCATCCTGTTCGTGCTGCCCGTGCTCGCCCTGTGGCGCTGGATCCTGATGCCCGTCGGGCGGGTGCTCGCCGTTCTCGCGCGGGAGATCGGAACGGCCCTCGGACATGCATGGCGGATCGCCGGACATCTCTCCCTCGTCGTCGGACGCTTCCTCGGGACCCTCTTCCGGTGGATCTTCGTCGAGCCGGTGCGATGGGTGTACCGGACCGTCCTCACCCCCGTCGGACACGTCGTCCGTGACCTGGTCCTGCGGCCCGCCGCCGAGGTCGCCCGCAGCGTGCGGCGGGCCACCCGGCAGGCCCTCGCCTCCGCCCGCGAGTCCGTACGGCAGGCGCGCGCCGACTTCCGGCGGATGGTCTTCGGGGAGCCGAAGCAGCCGCAGCCGGTGGACGCCGGGGAACCGACGGGCGGCGACACACGTACTCTTGGTAGAAGTACGACCGCTCTCACGAAGGACTGAACGACACTGGGCAAGCGACAGCCCGAAGGCCCGCCGCCCGCACCCGCGGTGCAGCGCATCCGACTGCGCTACACCAAGCGCGGCCGCCTCCGGTTCACCAGCCACCGTGACTTCCAGCGCGCCTTCGAGCGTGCGTTGCGCCGCGCCGAGGTGCCGATGGCGTACTCGGCGGGGTTCACGCCGCATCCGAAGGTGTCGTACGCCAATGCCGCACCCACCGGCACGGGCAGTGAGGCGGAGTATCTGGAGATCGCCCTCACCCAGGCGCGTGACCCGGAGGAACTCAGGATTCTGCTCGACGAGTCGCTGCCCACCGGGCTCGACGTCATCGACGCGGTCGAGGCCCGCACCTCCGGCCTCGCCGACCGGCTCACCGCTTCCGTATGGGAGCTGCGGCTGGACGGAGTGGATCCGGCCGACGCCGAACGCGCGGTCGCGGTCTTCAACACCGCCGAGTCCGTCGAGGTCCAGCGCACGACCAAGAACGGCGTTCGGACCTTCGACGCCCGCTCGGCGGTGGCGCACCTCGAAGCACTCGGTCAACAGGCTGATAGGCCGACCGACCAGGCCTGTGCGATACTGCGCCTGGTTGTTCGGCACGTGACGCCTGCCGTACGACCCGACGACGTCCTGTCCGGTCTCCGCGCCGTGGCCGACCTGGCGCCGCCGGTCCCCGCAGCGGTGACCAGGCTGGCGCAGGGGCTGTTCGATGCAGGGACCGGCACGGTGACCGACCCGCTCGCGCCCGACCGCGAGGCAGTGGTGGCCCTCTCGACGGCCACTCACGCTGCCGCCGCGACGGCGCAGGTGCCGGAAGGTTCCGCGTAGGGACGGACGTCGTACAAGCGCCGCCCTCGGACTCGGGAGCCACCTGGGTCGGGCAGCGCACCGACCACAAGACTTTCGCCAGGCCGTACGCATTCGGCGTACGGAACCGGCGAGACAGGACACAGAAAGCTCCCGTGCGGCGCCCGCGCCCCGGACGGCGGCACCGCGCAACGCGCGAGCCGCGGACGTCACCGGCATCATCGCCGGACCAGGCGCGGCGCCCGGGAGCCTGACGGGAGAAACGCCCGCATGCTCGAACCGACCGAACCCGCAGAGTCCTCAACGGGCTCCGAATCGAACACCCCCAGCGACACCCTGCCGCCGCGTCGTCGGCGCCGTGCCGCTTCCCGTCCGGCGGGTCCGCCGGGTGCCTCGTCCGAGGCACCGGAGGAGACCGTCGCGCCGGCCGTACCGGCCGCCGATGCCGAGGACCTCGTCACCGACGAGGAAGAAGCCGCCGAGACCAGCGAGGTCGAGGAGGTCGCCGAGGCTGTCGAGAGCCCGGTGGCCGACGAGGCCGCGCCCCGCACCTCGCGTCGCCGTGCCACGCGCCGTGCCTCGGCACCGGCCGGGGCTCCCGCCGCGGCCGAGGCCGCCGAGACCGTCGTCACCGCGCCCGTCGCCGCCGAGGCTGTCGAGAGCCCGGTGGCCGAAGAGACCGCTCCCGCGCCTCGGACGCGTCGCCGTGCCACCCGCCGGGCGTCCGCGCCCGCCGGGGCACCGGCTTCCGCAGAGTCGGCCGAGGTCACCGAGACCGTCGTGCCGCCCGTCGCCGCCGAGGCTGTCGAGAGCCCGGTGGCCGACGAGGCCGCGCCCGCGCCTCGGACGCGTCGCCGTGCCACCCGCCGGGCCTCCGCGCCCGCCGGTGAGCCGGTGGAGACCCCCGCCGACGCCCCTGCCGACACCGTCGCCGACGCTCCCGTCGCTGTGACCGCCGAGCAGCCCGACTCCGACGAGGCCGCCGAGGACGCCGCTCCGCGCCGTTCGCGGCGCCGTGCCACGCGTCGGGTGTCCGCGCCCGCCGGTGCCGAGTCCGAGTCGGCCGAGGAGGCCGTGGTGACGAGCACGCCCGAACCCGAGGTTCCCGCCGCCCAGAGCGAGCCCGCCGAGACGCCCGTCGAGGACGCCTCCCCGCGTCGTCGGCGTCGTGTCGCCCGCAAGGCCGCCACCGGCTTCGCCGCGCCCGCGCAGCCGGCCGGCGGTGCGGACGACGACGAGGCTCCGCGCCGCCCGTCGCGGCCCGCCGTGGCCGTGTTCCAGGCGCCGGTCTTCACCGAGCCGCAGTTCCAGACCCCGCAGCGGGCCGCCGCGGCGGCGGCTGCCGAGGCCGTGACCGAGGTCGAGCCCGAAGAGGTCGAGGAGACCGTCGAGGAGCTCCCCGAGGAGCAGAGCGGCCGTCGTCGGCGCCGTCGTCGGGGCTCCGCCCCCGCGCAGGAGCCCGAGGCCCCCGCCGAGCCGGTCGCCGAGACGGTCGTGGAGGAGGAGCCGGAAGAGGCCGACGAGGCCGAGGACTCCGCCGAGGGCGACGAGTCCGAGGACACCGGTTCGCGCCGGCGTCGTCGTCGGGGCGGCCGTCGCCGTCGCCGGGGCGACCTGGCCGACTCCGAGTCGGGCGACGGCGACGACCTCGCCGACGAGCAGGCCTCCCAGGACACCGAGGACAGCGCCGGGCAGGCCGACGAGGATGCCGAAGCCTCCGAGGACGCCGACGACCGTGAGGACGCCGGCGGCTCCAGCAGCAGCCGTCGCCGCCGTCGCCGTCGCCGTCGCGCCGGTGACTCGTCCACCGAGGGCGAGCCCGGTGACGGCGACCCCGAGCGCACCGTCGTCAAGGTCCGCGAGCCCCGTCCCCCGCGGGAGAGGGGTTCCGAGCCGTCCGACGAGGTCCAGTCCATCAAGGGCTCGACCCGCCTGGAGGCCAAGAAGCAGCGCCGCCGGGAAGGCCGTGAGCAGGGCCGCCGACGCGTCCCGATCATCACCGAGGCCGAGTTCCTGGCCCGCCGCGAGGCCGTCGAGCGCGTGATGGTCGTCCGCCAGCACGGCGACCGTACGCAGATCGGCGTCCTGGAGGACGGCGTGCTCGTCGAGCACTACGTCAACAAGGAGCAGTCGACCTCGTACGTCGGCAACGTCTACCTCGGCAAGGTGCAGAACGTGCTGCCGTCGATGGAGGCCGCCTTCATCGACATCGGCAAGGGCCGCAACGCCGTGCTGTACGCCGGTGAGGTCAACTTCGAGGCGCTGGGCATGGGCCACGGCCCGCGGCGCATCGAGAGCGCGCTGAAGTCCGGGCAGCCCGTCCTCGTCCAGGTCACGAAGGACCCGATCGGGCACAAGGGCGCGCGTCTGACCAGCCAGGTCTCGCTGCCGGGCCGCTACCTGGTCTACGTGCCCGAGGGCTCGATGACCGGCATCAGCCGCAAGCTGCCCGACACCGAGCGGGCCCGGCTGAAGACCATCCTCAAGAAGATCGTCCCCGAGGACGCGGGCGTCATCGTGCGCACCGCCGCCGAGGGTGCGAGCGAGGAGGAGCTGCGCCGGGACGTCGAGCGGCTGCAGGGCCAGTGGGAGGACATCCAGAAGAAGGCGAAGAGCGGCGGCAGCTCGAACGCGCCGACGCTGCTCTACGGCGAGCCGGACATGACCGTCCGGGTCGTCCGCGACATCTTCAACGAGGACTTCACCAAGGTCGTCGTGAGCGGCGAGGACGCGTGGGAGACCATCCACGGGTACGTCTCGCACGTCGCGCCCGACCTGGCCGAGCGGCTGTCCCGGTGGACCTCCGAGGTCGACGTCTTCGCCACGTACCGGATCGACGAGCAGCTCGCCAAGGCGCTGGACCGCAAGGTCTGGCTGCCCAGCGGCGGTTCGCTGGTGATCGACCGGACCGAGGCGATGGTCGTCGTCGACGTCAACACCGGCAAGTTCACCGGCCAGGGCGGCAACCTGGAGGAGACGGTCACCAGGAACAACCTGGAGGCGGCCGAGGAGATCGTGCGTCAGCTCCGGCTGCGCGACCTCGGCGGCATCATCGTCATCGACTTCATCGACATGGTCCTGGAGTCCAACCGGGACCTGGTGCTGCGGCGCCTCCTGGAGTGCCTGGGCCGCGACCGTACGAAGCACCAGGTCGCCGAGGTCACCTCGCTGGGTCTGGTCCAGATGACCCGCAAGCGGGTCGGCCAGGGACTGCTGGAGTCGTTCTCCGAGACCTGCGTCCACTGCAACGGCCGCGGCGTCATCGTGCACATGGAGCAGCCGACGTCCGTCGGAGGCGGCGGCAAGCGCCGCAAGCGCGGACGTGGCGGTGACGGGCAGCCGCACGAGCACCACGAGCACGAGGCGGCCGTAGAGGCTCCCGAGACGGTCGAGGAGAGCGTGGCGGAGGTGGCGGCCGAGGCCGCCGAGCCGATCTCGCTGCCCGAGCCGGACTTCGCACCCGACGAGGAGCTGTACGGCTCCGTCGCCGAGGCGGAGGCCGCGGCCGGACGGGGTCGTTCGCGGCGCCGGTCGAGCCGACGGGCGTCCGCTCCGGCGGGTGCCCCGAAGCGGGACCGCGACGACCGGCGGGACGACCGGCGTGGTGAGCAGCGCGACGAGGCGAGGACCGAGGCCCCGGCCGAGGTTCCCACCGCGCAGGACGTGACGGCCGAGGAAGAGGTCGAGCGTTCGGTGCTGCCGGAGCAGGCGGCCGTCGCGCAGACCGAGCCCGTCGCCGTCGAGGACCCGGTCGTCGAGGCGTCGGCGCCGGTCGCCGAGGACGCCGCGCCCAAGGGCCGTACCCGCCGTCGCGCGACCCGCAAGGTGTCCGCGCCGGCCGGTTCGCCCGCGGGGGCCGAGGCCGCCGTGGTGACGGTCGCCGAGACCGCGCCCGTGGCCGAGCCGCAGGCCGAGGCCGTCGTCGAGGCCCCGGCCGAGGCGTCCGCCGAGAGCGCCGCCCCGGCCCGTCCGCGGCGCCGTGCCGTGCGCAAGGCCACCGCACCCACCGCGTCCGAGGAGGCGGCCGTGCTGGTCGTCCCGTCGGCGGCGGAGGAGCCGGTGGACGTGTCGTCCGACGCCGAGGCGGAGGCCGACGGCGATGGGGCGGCTCCGGCCAGGAAGACGGCCCGTAAGACGGCCAAGAAGGCCACGGCGAAGAAGGCCGCCGCGACCGCCGCCACCAAGAAGACCGCGGCCAAGAAGACCGTCGCGAAGAAGACGACGGCCAAGAAGGCGGCGAAGACCACCACCGCCAAGACGGCCGCCAAGAAGTCGGCGTCGAAGAAGACCGCGGCGGCGGAGCAGCAGTCGCCCGCCTCGGTCTCGGCGTCCACCGACGAAGGCTGACGAGGCCTGACGTGGGGGTGGAGCCGGTCCGCGTGACCGGCCCCACCCCCACGGCGCCCGGCCCGGTTTGACCCGTTCGGCCGCGGCCCCGTAACCTTGACCAGCGGCGTGTCCCTAGACGTGCCACATCCCCGTAAACCTCATCCTCCAGGGCACTGGGTGCTCAGGAGAGGCCGCTCGCGTGTCGGGCGGCTGGACTGCGGGGGTGCCGTTCCCGAGCGAGAGAGTGAGATCCGCGTGTACGCCATCGTGCGCAGCGGTGGTCGCCAGCACAAGGTTGCTGTCGGCGACATCGTTGAGGTTGACAAGATTTCCACTGCCAAGGTAGGCGACACGGTCGAGCTCTCGACCTTGCTCGTTGTCGACGGCGAAGCTGTTACCAGCGACCCGTGGGTGCTGGCCGGCATCAAGGTCCAGGCCGAGATCGTGGACCACCACAAGGGCGTCAAGATCGACATCCTTCGCTACAAGAACAAGACCGGCTACCGCCGTCGTCAGGGCCACCGCCAGCAGTACACGGCGATCAAGGTCACTGAGATCCCCGCGGCTGCGAAGTAAGGGACTGAGGAGAGATGGCACACAAGAAGGGCGCATCGTCCACCCGGAACGGTCGCGACTCGAATGCCCAGCGGCTCGGCGTGAAGCGCTTCGGCGGTCAGGTCGTCAACGCGGGTGAGATCCTGGTCCGCCAGCGCGGCACCCACTTCCACCCCGGTTCGGGCGTCGGTCGTGGCGGCGACGACACGCTGTTCGCGCTGAACGCCGGTGCGGTGGAGTTCGGTACCCACCGTGGCCGCAAGGTCGTGAACATCGTTCCGGTCGCCTGATCGGAAGCTTGCGCGAGGCGGACCTCACTTCCCTCACGGGAAGCGGGTCCGCCTTTCGCGTGTTGCTCCTAGGCAGAGCAGTCAAGTAACACCCCGTACGTAACTGGAGGCACATCCCATGACCACCTTCGTGGACCGCGTCGAGCTGCATGTCGCCGCGGGTAGCGGAGGTCACGGCTGTGCCTCCGTCCACCGTGAGAAGTTCAAGCCGCTGGGCGGCCCGGACGGCGGCAACGGCGGCCGGGGCGGCGACGTCACCCTGATCGTCGACCAGTCCGTGACCACGCTGCTCGACTACCACCACTCCCCGCACCGCAAGGCCACCAACGGCAAGCCCGGTGAGGGCGGCAACCGGTCCGGCAAGGACGGGCAGGACCTCGTCCTCCCGGTCCCGGACGGCACCGTCGTCCTCGACAAGGCGGGAAACGTGCTCGCCGACCTGGTCGGGCACGGCACCGCGTACATCTCCGCCCAGGGCGGCCGCGGCGGCCTCGGCAACGCGGCGCTGGCGTCCGCGCGGCGCAAGGCGCCGGGCTTCGCGCTGCTGGGTGAGCCGGGGGGCTTCCAGGACATCGTCCTGGAGCTGAAGACCGTCGCGGACGTGGCCCTGGTCGGCTACCCGAGCGCCGGCAAGTCCTCGCTGATCTCCGTGATGTCGGCCGCCAAGCCGAAGATCGCGGACTACCCGTTCACCACGCTGGTCCCGAACCTGGGCGTGGTCACCGCCGGCTCGACCGTCTACACCGTCGCCGACGTGCCCGGCCTCATCCCCGGTGCCAGCCAGGGCAAGGGCCTGGGCCTTGAGTTCCTGCGGCACGTGGAGCGGTGCAGCGTGCTCGTGCACGTGCTGGACACGGCGACCCTGGAGTCCGACCGTGACCCGCTGTCCGACCTCGACATCATCGAGGCGGAGCTGCGGGAGTACGGCGGCCTCGACAACCGGCCGCGGATCGTCGTCCTGAACAAGATCGACGTACCGGACGGCAAGGACCTCGCCGAGATGGTGCGGCCGGATCTGGAGGCCCGCGGCTACCGGGTCTTCGAGGTGTCGGCGATCGCGCACATGGGGCTGAAGGAACTGTCGTTCGGGCTGGCCGAGCTGGTCGCCAAGTTCCGGGCGGCGAAGCCGCAGGAAGAGGCCACCCGGATCGTGATCCGGCCGAAGGCCGTCGACGACACGGGCTTCACCGTGAGCCTCGAAGAGGACGGGCTGTTCCGGGTGCGGGGCGAGAAGCCCGAGCGCTGGGTGCGGCAGACCGACTTCAGCAACGACGAGGCCGTGGGCTATCTCGCGGACCGGCTCAACCGCCTCGGTGTGGAAGCCGCGTTGATGAAGGCGGGCGCCCGCTCCGGCGTCGGTGTCGCGATCGGACCCGAGGACAACGCGGTCGTCTTCGACTGGGAGCCGACGGTGATGGCGGGTGCCGAGATGCTCGGCAGGCGTGGCGAGGACCACCGGCTGGAGGAGCCGCGGCCCGCGACGCAGCGGCGCCGGGACCGGCAGGCCGAACGGGACGAGGCGACGCAGGAGTTCGACGACTTCGAGCCGTTCTGAGCGGCGAGGCGCGTCACGGCGTGAGGTGACTCCGGGGAAAGCTCCGGTATACGGCAGGGCAACCAACCGTCACTCCGGCGAGTCGTACTGGGCAGTGCGGATGAGGATCTTGAGCCTCTCCGCGGTCAACTGCCCTTTCGACAGCCGGAGTCGACGTGCCCGAACCTGTTTCCCGCCGTGGCGCACGGGGTGTGTGCGGCGCACGACGTGCCGTCGCGGTCACGGTCGCCGTGCCGGCCGCGAGAACGAGTACGAACGCGAACGCGCTGCCGGCCGCCCGGGCCGAGGCCGAGGCCGGTGTACGGCAGGGCTCGGTACAACGGGGCTCCGTGCGGCAGGACTTCAATGGTGACGGCTTCGAGGATCTCGCCGTCGCCGCGCCCCGTGCCACGGTCGGCGGGAAGGCCGGGGCAGGGTACATGGCCGTGCTCCATGGGTCGGCCGGCGGTCTGAAGGCCGCGTCCAAGAAGGTGTACACGCAGGCCTCTTCCGGGATATCCGGCACGGTCGCGAGCGGCGCCCGGCTCCGCGACACGTTCCCCCGCTGACGACTGCTCTCCTCAGGCTCTTCCCGGTCCTCTCGGGCCGCGCGACACCTTATGGGGCACCATGAACCGGCGCAGTACCGGCCGACGCGGCCGACCCACCCGACGCATCCGGCCGGCGGCCGTCGCGGTCATCATGGCCCTCACCCTTCCGGTGGTCACGCACACTGCCGCCCCCCCTCGCCCCTCCTCCACGACGGCCGCGAGGCTCCAGGACGACTTCCTCGGCACGCAGGCCGCCCTCGTCGACGCCGAGGCGAGCGCGAAGAGCGGCCTGGTGGTCGGCGACCCCGCCGAGAACGCGGGCAACGGCTCCGTCCGGGTGTTCCCGGCTGCGCCCGCAGGCATCACCGCGAGCGGCTCCCTCTCCTTCGGCGCGGCCAAGGCGGGCGCCCCGGCGACGGGAGCGCGCTTCGGGGGCTCGCCGGCGCACTGACGGCGACCACGGCCTCGTAGCGCCCGCACCACGACCACGACCGCACGACTGCGTAGCACCCGCACCACCACCACAACAGGAGGCAGCGACATGAACAGACCTCGACGGGCATGGCACACGGGTCTCGCGGTGGTCCTGGCGGTCACCGGGGCCGTGGCCCTTCCCGCGGCCCAGGCCGCCGCCGACGGCCGGGCCACCGCGACCGAGCTGCGGGACGACTTCAACGGTGACGGGTACGCCGACCTCGCGGTCGCGGCGCCCTCGGCGACCGTCGGCGGGAAGAAGGGCGCCGGGTACGTCGCCGTGCTGTACGGCTCGGCGAGCGGGCTGCGCACGGCGACGAAGCAGGTGTTCAGCCAGAACACGGCGGGCGTGCCCGGGAGCGCGGAGACGAACGACGCGTTCGGCAGCGCGCTGGCCACGGCCGACCTCGACCGGGACGGGTACGCGGACCTCGTCGTCGGCGTGGGAGGCGAGGACACGGCCGACGGGGGCACCGACTCCGGACTGGTCGAGGTGATCCGGGGCGGTGCGAAGGGCCTGTCCGGTGGTGTCGCGACGGCCACGGGGCGTGCCTACGACGGGCTCGGCGCCCGGGGTCACCTGACCGTCGCGGACGTGAACGGCGACGGTGCCACGGACGTGGTGACCGTGGAGAACGTGCACGACCTGCGGGTCCTCAAGGGCCCCTTCACCCCCGCCGGTGCGTACAGCGGCGAGCAGGTGGTGAAGGACCCGTACGACAGCCGGGTCCTCGACCTGGACGCGGGGGACGTCAACGGCGACGGCGTCACCGACGTGGTCGCCACCGAGAACAGCGGGGACGAGTTCGACGCCCGCCGCGTCTCCTACTGGCTCGGCACCCCTCAGGGCCTCACCCCGTTCACCCTCGTCTGGGACAACGACGGTGCCCAGCTCCAGGGCGGCGAGAACCTCGACGTGGGTGACGTGAACCGGGACGGCTTCGCCGACATCGTGGTGGGCCGTGCCGTCGACGGGTACGACAGCGACCTCGACACCTACCTCGCCAAGGGCGGCCGGGTCGCCTGGATACCCGGCACCGCGGACGGGCCGGACGGCGTGAACGCGGTGTTCCTCAACCAGGACAGCGCCGGAGTGCCCGGCACCGCCGAGAAGGGCGACGGCTTCGGCACCGACGTCCAGATCGCCGACGTCACCGGCGACGGCTACCCCGACGTGGTCACCGGCCTGCCCGGCGAGGACCTCGGGTCCGTGAAGGAGGCGGGATCCGTCGTCGTGCTGCGCGGCGGTGCGAAGGGCCTCACCGGCGCCGGCGCCCAGGCGGTCACGCAGAACACCGCCAACGTGCCGGGCGCGGCGGAGAAGAACGACGCCTTCGGACGGGCCGTCCACCTCGGTGACGCGAACGGCGACGCTCTGGCCGACCTGGCCGTCGGCACACCGGGGGAGAACACGGGCGCCGGGTTCGTGTGGACCTTCCGCTCCGGTCCGGCCACGGTGGTGACGCCGAACGGCACGACCGCCTTCGGCGCGTCGGTCCTCGGCACGGTCGCGGCGGGCGCGAGGCTCGGCACGGGCTTCGCGTACTGACCGACCGTCAGATCGGGGGGCTTCTTCTGGCCAGCCGTCAGATCCGTTGTGGCCACGGGTGGTTACCGTGCCGCAACGGGTCGCCTGTTGTCTCCTCACCTGTCATGCACGCGAAGGGCTCTGTTCAGCGGGCGGACCGACCGGAGGCGTGAGCTTCCACATGTCCACCAGGCAAGCGAGGCAGGGGAGTTCGCCCGATGACCGGAGCAGTATCGCCCGACCGACGCCGCTTTCTGACCGCGGGAGCCGCCGTGCTCGGCGCCGCGGCCTCCGCCCAGCTGTGGTTGCCGAACAGCGCCCGGGCAGCGGAGACCCCGCTGCCCGACGGCGTGTTCAGCCTCGGAGTGGCCTCCGGCGATCCACTGCCGGACGGCATCGTGCTGTGGACCAGACTCGCCCCCGATCCGCTGAACGGCGGTGGCATGCCCGACGAGGCCGTGCCGGTGCGCTGGGAACTCGCCGAGGACGAACGGTTCAGAAAGATCGTCCGGCGCGGCACGGCCCACGCCCTGCCCGCGTACGGACACAGCGTTCACGTCGACGTACGGGGACTGCGCGCCGGCCGCGCCTACTGGTACCGCTTCCGCGCCGGCGACCAGCTCTCCCGCACCGGCCGCACCCGCACCGCCCCCGCCCGGCACAGCTCCGGCGGCAACCTGAGGATCGCGCTCGCCTCCTGCCAGAACTGGCAGCACGGCTATTTCACGCCCTACGCGGACATGCTGGCCCAGGACCCCGACGTGGTCCTCTTCGTCGGCGACTACATCTACGAGTCGTCGCCGTCGGCCACGGCCGTACGACGGCACGAGGGCACCGGAGAGCCGTACAGCCTCACCCAGTACCGCAACCGGTACGCCCAGTACCACGCCGACCCCGACCTCGCCGCGATGCACGCGAACGCGCCCTTCGTGGTCAGCTTCGACGACCACGAGGTCGACAACGACTTCGCCGGCGAGATCCCGCAGGACCCCGACCGGCAGCCCCACGACGCGTTCGTGGCCCGGCTGACGGCGGCCTACCAGGCGTACTACGAGCACATGCCGGTGCGCGCGAGCGCCGTACCCGACGGTCCGCACATCCGGATGTACCGCCGGTTGGAGTTCGGGCGGCTGGCCCGGCTCAACGTGCTGGACACCCGGCAGTTCCGCAGCGACCAGGCGACCGGCCAGGCCGGTGCCCAGGATCCGGCGCTGACCATGCTCGGCGCCGACCAGAAGCAGTGGCTGCTGGACGGGCTGCGCGAGTCGCCCGCCCGCTGGAACCTGATCGCCTCGCAGATCATGATGGCGGAGACCGACCTGAGGATCGGCGAGGGCAAGCTCTGGTACTACGACGCCTGGGACGGCTACCAGGCCGAGCGCAACGGGCTCCTGGAGGAGTTCAGGAGGGTCCGCAACCCGGTCGTGCTCTCCGGCGACCGCCACCTGACGATGATCAGCGACCTGAAGCAGGACTTCGCCGACCCGGACTCCAGGGTCGTCGGCGCCGAGTTCGTCGGCACCTCCATCTCCAGCAACGGCGACCAGGACCAGGCCGCCTTCCACGCCCAGTGGGACCCGCTGATGGCCGACAACCCGCACTGGAAGCTCCTCGACGCCCACCGCGGCTACCACCTGCTCGACGTCCGCCGCGAAGGCGTCGAGGCGCAGGTGCGGATCGTCGACACGGTGCTGAGGCCGCAGGCCACCCCCAGCACGCTGGCCAGGCTGCGGATCGACGCGGGCAGGCCGGGTGTCCGGCTGGTGTGACCGGCGCGGGTGACATGGCCGTATGACGTCCGTGTGACGGGAGCCTGGGACTCATCTGTGTCCCAGGTCTCTCTCAGCGCTGTCTCAGGAAGCCCTCTTACCGTCCCTTGACCATGGAGACGGACTGTACGAGGGACGACGATCCGGTGAACGGCGTGACCGCCCCGCTGCCCACCGGCACCCGGCTGCTGCACATCGGCCCGCACAAGACCGGTACGACGTCGATCCAGGGCGCCCTGTTCGCCGCCAAGGACGCGCTGCCCGCGCACGGGGTGGTCTTCCCCGCCGACACCAGGCACCCCATGGAAGCCGTGCTGGCCGCCTGCGCCCGCCCCGGCATGATGGGCAACGCCGAGCCGACCGAGCGGCACTGGAAGCGCCTGCTGGACCAGGTCCGCGCCACCGGCCTGCGCACCTCGGTGATCAGCAGCGAGTTCTTCGCCGACACCCCGGACGAGGAGACCGTCGCGCGGGTCGTCGAGGAGCTCGGCGGGGACCGGGTGCACATCCTGGTCACGCTGCGCCCGCTGGCCCGGATCATGCCCTCGCAGTGGCAGCAGTACGTGCAGAACGGCCTGCGCATGGGCTACGAGGACTGGCTGGAGCACATGCTCCGCAAAGCCCCGTACGAGAAGCCCAATCCCAGCTTCTGGCACCGCCACCGGCACGACCGGCTGGTGGAGCGCTGGGCGCGGGTGGTCGGCCCCGAGCGGATCACCGTCGTCGTCGTCGACGACCGCGACCGGGGCGCTCTGCTGCGCACCTTCGAGCGGCTCCTCGCGCTGCCCGCGCATCTCCTGCAGCCGGTTCCGGACGCCGCGAACCGTTCTCTTACCCTTGCCGAGACCGAAATGCTGCGGAATCTTAATATGGAATTCCGGGGCAATGGACTCCCGGACGAGCTCTATTCCCAGCTTGTGCGATACGGCGCGGTGATGCATATGAAGAACACGTGCACCCCCGGTCCCGACGACGTGAAGATCGGCACACCCCGGTGGGCGGTCGAGGCCGCCGGCGGGATCGGCGCGCAGATGGCGGAGCGGATCGGGGCGACGGGGGTACGCGTCCTGGGTGACCCCGCGCTGCTGTCCGCCGTCCCGAAGCCCGCCGGTGAGGCGCCCGGCGAGGTGCCGGGCGAACCGAGGATCGCTCCCGAAGTGGCGGCCCGGGCCCTGTACGGGGTCCTCGCGGCCGCCGCCGCGGCGCCGGTGCGGCACTCCGCACCGGCCAAGGCGCGTACGGTTCACCAGACGCCCTCGAAGGAACTGGTGAAGGTGCTCGGGCATCGCTGCCTGAAGCGCCTCCGGCGCCACTGAGGGTGCAAGGTGAATGACGGGTTGCGCGCACATATGCAGCGAAGGGCGCTCACCTTGCACTGCGGTAACCACAAGTGGGACCATTTCCACATTCCCTGTCGCCCCGAGGTAGGTCACCTGTGTCACAGCGCATAGCCAAGCCCCGTACCACCGCAGTGATCCTGGCCGGTGGAACCGGCCAGCGCGTGGGTCTGTCGATCCCCAAGCAGCTGCTGAAGATCGCCGGCAAGGCAGTCATCGAGCACACGCTGACCACCTTCGAGAAGGCGGACTCGATCGACGACATCATCGTGCTGATGGCGCCGGGCTATGTGCCCGACATCGAGAAGATCGTCGACAAGGCCGGGTTCAAGAAGGTCAAGAAGATCATCGAGGGTGGCTCCACCCGGAACGAGACCACCGAGCGCGCCATCGCCGCCCTGGGCGAGGGGCTGGCCGACGGCGAGGACGTGAACGTCCTGTTCCACGACGCCGTACGCCCCCTGCTGTCGCGCCGCGTCATCGACGACTGCGTCACGGCGCTGGAGCGCTTCCAGGCGGTCGACGTCGCCATCCCGTCCGCGGACACCATCATCGTCACGCGGACCCACGGCGACGACGGCGAGTTCATCACCGAGATCCCGGACCGCTCCCGGCTGCGCCGCGGCCAGACGCCCCAGGCGTTCAAGCTGTCCACCATCAAGCGGGCCTACGAGGTCGCCGCCGGTGACCCCAACTTCCAGGCCACGGACGACTGCTCCGTCGTGCTCAAGTACCTGCCGGACGTGCCGATCCACGTCGTCGCGGGCGACGAGTACAACATGAAGGTCACCCAGCCGGTCGACGTCTTCATCGCCGACAAGCTGTTCCAGCTGGCCTCCACCGCCACCCCCGAGCAGAAGAGCGAGGAGCTGTACCGCCAGCTCCTCACCGGCAAGACGGTCGTCGTCTTCGGCGGCTCGTACGGCATCGGCAAGGACATCGCCGAACTCGCCGAGGCCTACGGCTCCAAGGTGTACGCGCTCGGCCGCTCCACCACCGGCACCCACGTGGAGAACCCCGAGGAGGTCGACGACGCGCTGTCGAAGGCCTACGCCGAGACCGGGCGCATCGACTACGTCGTCAACACCGCGGGCGTCCTGCGCATCGGCAAGCTGGCCGAGACCGACAACGCGACCATCGAGGAAGCGCTGAAGGTCAACTACCTGGCCCCGGTCCAGATCGCCCGCTCGTCGTACAAGTACCTCTCCGAGACCAAGGGCCAGCTGCTGCTGTACACGTCCAGCAGCTACACCCGGGGCCGCGCCGAGTACAGCCTCTACTCCTCGACCAAGGCCGCCATGGTGAACCTCACCCAGGCGCTGTCCGACGAGTGGGCCGGCGACGGCATCCGGGTCAACTGTGTCAACCCGGAGCGCACCGCCACGCCGATGCGCACCAAGGCCTTCGGCCAGGAGCCCTCGGGCAGCCTGCTCTCCTCCGAGGCCGTCGCCCGCACCTCGCTCGACGTGCTGCTCTCCGAGCTGACCGGGCACGTCATCGACGTCCGCCAGCAGGACCCGACGGCGTCCGCCGGACAGGCCTCCGGATTCGAGCAGGCGCTGGCCAGTGTCCTGGACCGTCAGGACGGCGTGGCATAATCAACAACAATTAGTCGTCTGACATTCAGGCCTCTGTGGCTGCCCGTTCGCGGAGCATTCGCAGGGGCCTGAATCCGTAAAATTACCGGAACTGTGCACAAGGTTTTTTCCGGATTTTTTCGACTTTCGCAAACCGGCACCCCTCCAAGAGCAGGTTTCTCCGTGATAAGCACCGCTATTCGCGTCGCCCGGGTGGGCAGCGCGGCAGAGCTGGCCGCGGCGGCCCTCATGATTCTGGGCTACCCCGCCCTCATGCTGGCCGCGCTCGTCCCGAGCGTCCCCGCCTTCGCGGCCGCGACCGCCGTCACGTATCTGGCGGACCACTATCTGCACCGCAAGGGCAGCTATCTGATCAACCGGCTCAGCAAGGTGCGGGCCGGTCTGTCGATCCGCTTCCTGATCCGGCAGCTCCTGCTGATCCTGCTGCTGGCCCGCCTCGACCTCTCGGACAGCCTGGTCTTCTACGGCGCGACGGCCTGCTTCATCGCGTTCTACGGCCTCCAGGCCCCGCACGGCGCGCTGGTCACCCTGATCCGCAACCGCCGCCGGATGCCGGTCGCCACCCGCAACGTCGACCTGGCCTCGCGCGTCCGCATCCCGGACGCCCCGCCGAAGGGCCTGCTGAGCCGCTCCGCGGAGAAGATGCTCCACCTCGACCTCGCGGCCGTGGTCGGCATACTCGTCTCCGCCGCCCTGGACTCCGCCGTCGCCGGCTTCATCGGCATCGGCGTCACCCTGGCCCTGGGCACCCTGTACGTCGCCGCGCTGCTGCCGTACGTCCGCGGCCGGAAGATCCCGCCCACCGCCGACAAGGTGCTGGCCGCGGTCGACGACTGGCTGCGCGAGTACCGGCCGCAGACGGTGCTGTACTTCTCCGGCTCCAAGGACTCCGCCTACCAGGTCAACATGTGGCTGGAGACCATGGAGCAGCTGGACTCCAGGCCGCTGGTCATCCTGCGTGAGCGCGTCATACTGCAGAACCTGGCGCCCGGCACGGTCCCCGTCGTCTGCGTGCCCGGAGGGGTGCACCTGATGAACATGGACCTCTCCTCCGTGCGCGTCGCGCTGTACGCGGCGAACGTCGGCAAGAACATCCACCTGCTGCGGGTGCCGACCATGAAGCACGTCTTCATCGGCCACGGCGACAGCGACAAGCTGGCCAGCGTCAACCCGTTCAGCAAGGTCTACGACGAGGTGTGGACCGCGGGCCGGGCCGGCCGCGACCGCTACGCCATCGCCGACGTCGGCGTCCGTGACGACGACATCGTCGAGGTCGGCCGCCCGCAGCTGGCCCCGATCGACGGCTGGAAGGGCACGCCCGAGGGCCGTGTCCCGACCGTGCTGTACGCCCCCACCTGGGAGGGCTGGGACGGCAACCCCGGCAACACCTCGCTGGTGCTGGCCGGCGAGAACATCGTGAAGCAGCTGGTGCAGGCCGACCCGCCGGTCCGTGTCCTGTACAAGCCGCACCCCTTCACCGGCACCGTCAGCGCCGCGGCCGGCGCCGCGCACCGGCGGATCACCGCCCTGGTCGAGAAGGCCGCCGCCGACCGGGCCACCGACCCGCGCTTCCCCGCCGACGCGGCCGGCAAGGCGAAGGCCAGGGCGGACCTCGCCCGCATCGAGGCCCGGATCGCCACGCTGGTCGGCAAGGGCGGCGAGAAGGGCGACGAGGCCGAGGCCACCCGTGACGGGCTGGTCGACGTCAGGAAGCACGAGGAGATCGCCCGGCTGCGCGCCGACTGGAACGACGCGTACTGGACCTCCGTCGGGACCTGGGAGCACCGGGTCGTCACGGGCGCCGAGCCGCGCCTGTACGACTGCTTCAACGTCTCCGACGCGATGGTCTCCGACATCTCCAGCGTGGTCTCCGACTTCATCGCGAGCGGCAAGCCGTACGCGGTCACGGACTCCGCCGAGCTCGGTGTGGACGAGTTCAAGCGGCAGAACACCGCCGTGCGCGCCGCGGTGATCCTGTCCAACAGCGCGGCCGAGCTGGGCGGCCTCCTGGACGCGGTCCGGGACCCGGCGGCCGACCCGCTGGCCGGCGACCGGGACGAGCTCAAGCGGTATCTGCTGGGCCCGGACGAGCCGACGTCCATCGAGCAGTTCAACACCGCGGTGTCCGACCTCGCGCACAAGGCCGACACGCGCAATGCCGGCCAGGAGTCGCGGGCGTCGGTCGGGGCCGCGGAGGCGGCGGAGGCCGAGGCGGAGGCCGAGGCGGAGCTGGCGAACGCGCTGCCCGCTCCGGGGGCGGCGCCGGCGGGCGAGTCGGACGGCCTGACGGCGTGACCGTGCGCTGACCAGGAGCCCCCGGCGGTCGGGGCCCGGTTCCCGAGGATCACCTCCTCGGGAACCGGGCCCCTTTCTGTGCGTTCGCACAGGAATCACTGTGAGCTGGCTCACGAAACCCCGCTGTTTAGGCAACCGCTTCCCGGAGTCGTCCGTCTAGCAAGGTAGCCAATGAGGCGATACAGGGGGGATTATCCGTGACCAGGGGGAAAAGTGACCATTGCGCAACCTGATGTGAGCGTGATCATCGGGGCGTATGAAGCGATGCCGTATCTGGTCGAGTGCCTCGCGTCCGTGGAGGCACAGACCATCGACCGGACACGCATCGAGGTCATCGCGGTGGACGACGGTTCGACGGACGGGACGGGGGAGTACCTGGAGGAGTTCGCGGCCCGCACGGACCTGCGGGTCACGGTGATCCGGCAGCCGAACTCCGGCGGACCCAGCGGCCCGCGCAACGTCGGCCTGGGCAAGGCCGCCGGGCGCTACGTCTTCTTCCTGGACGCCGACGACCGACTCGGCCCCGAGGCGCTGGAGCGGATGGTCGGCATCGCCGACGAGAACGGCACGGACGTCGTCCTCGGCAAGGTCGAGGGTGTCAACCGCGGTGCCCCCAAGTCGATGTGGGGGCGGACCGTGGGGCGCACCGACGTCTTCTCCTCCAACATCAAGTTCACGCTGAGCGCGCAGAAGCTCTTCCGGCGGGCACTGCTGGAACGTCACGGCATGCGCTTCGACGAGTCTCTGTTCACCGGCGAGGACGCGCTGTTCACGATGGAGGCCTATCTGCGGGCGGACGGCGTCTCCGTCGTCGCCGACCACACCTGCTACTACCTGGTGGGCCGTGACGACGGCAAGCACGTGACGAAGAGCGGGGGTTACGCCCTGCGCTTCGACTCCGCCCGTTCCCTGATGGCGGTGATAGCGGACCTGGTCCCGCCGGGCCCGAAGCGGGACGTGCTCATGGTCCGCCCCTTCGTGATCACCCTGCTGCCGCAGTTCGGCCCGCAGTACCTCAAGGACAACGAGGAGGTCCGGCGGCACAAGTTCGAACTGGCCCGGCCGCTGATGGACGCGTACTGGAGCGACGAGATCGCCCGCCGCCTCAAGGTCCACGAGCGGCTGCGGCTGCACCTGGTCGCCGCCGGACAGGCCGAACTCCTCAAGGAGGTCGTGGCGTTCGTCCGGGCGAAGAAGCAGGCGCCGGCCATCCTGGAGAAGAAGGGCCGCCGCCTCTACCTCGTCTACCCCCACTTCCGCGACCGCTCGGCCGGCGTCCCCGACGCGATCTACCTGGCCGACGCCCGCGAGGCCCGGGTCTTCCCGGGATACCGCGAGGGCTCGGTCGACACGTTCGTACAGCGGGCGGCACGGAAGGCGCGACGGGTGCTGGCGCATCGTCAGGTGGGGGCGGCGGCCTGATCCGGCGGGCGGTCCTCCGTCAGGGTCCGGCGGGCTCGCCGACGGGCGCCTCGACGTCCTGGCGCTGGCAGGGGAGTTCCGCCGCCAGCCGCTCGGCCATCCGGACCTGGTGCCGTCGTGCCGTCGAACACAGCTCCTGCGCCGCCCGGTTGAAGCGCTCCTGCGAAGCCGGCTCGTCCGGTCCCAGCAGATGCCGCTTCAACGCGGCACGTGCCTCGACCAGTTCGTCCTTCTCCGGATGCCGTACGGCGTCCAGCAGCGCCGGTACCCCGCCCGCGTCGGGCGCCAGCACGGTGGCCGCCCGAGCCGTCGGGAAGGCCTCGCGGAACGTCTCCTCCGGCAGCCCGCTGGTGTTGGCGACCGCGTACGGCTTGCCGCTCGCCAGGAAGTCGCTGACCACGCTCGACACATCGCTGACCAGCAGATCGGCCCGGTTGAAACAGGCGTACAGCGCAGGGCGGACGTCCGTGACGACCTGGTGCTCCCACTCGGGCATGGAGGCCCAGTAGGCCTCCTCCCAGGCCTCGGTGGCGAGGGCCACCGCCTCGGCCCGGCCCGGTGCGGGCGTGGACTGCAGCAGCATCCGCTCGACCTGGTCGGCACCGGAGCGGCAGTCGATCGAGGTGAGCTCGTCCAACTCCTTGGTCCGGCGGGCGAGTTCGCCGTCGACGGCGGGGCGCTCACCGCTCCGGCCCCGGTTCGCGGCCCGGACCAGCTCCCGGATCCGCAGATCGGCGGCCCCGGCGCGCGGGTCCACGGAGCCGGTCAGCGGATGCGGCTTGTACAGCAGTCGTACGCCCGGATCCGCCAGCAGTTCCCGCACCAGGTTCTCACCGGCGCCGACCACCGACGTGTTGCCGGGGTTGCCGTCCCAGCCCTCCCAGGTGGGCGCGTACAGGACCGTGCAGTACGTTCCCGTCGGCGGGCCCGCGTAGGGCAGTACCGCGTCCAGTTGCGGGCGGCCGATCTCCCGCACGTCCTTGTCCTCGACACCGACCTCGGCCAGCGCGTACCGCTCGCGCGCCGCGGGACCTGCCACCCACACCTCGTCGTACGCCTTCGCGTACGGGTTGCAGGAGGACAGCTTGTCGCTCTCGCCGTGGTTGACGAAGGTGTGCTTGAGGGTGGGGATGCGCAGGACCTGCGAGGTCTTGCCGGAGTTCGAGGGGTGCACGAGGACCTGGAGCGTGGACTGCTCCAGACGCATCAGCGTGGACACCTTCGGCAGACAGACGATCGGCACGTCGGTCGCGGCGATCTTCTGCACCATGAAACGTTCACGCAGCACGATCAGCGGGCGCCCCTCCAACTGGGCGAGCGGCTCCAGCCACATGTTCGCCTGGTACGCGGAGGACACCCCGCCGGAGAAGTAGAGGCCGACGGTCGGCTTGTAGTCGGCCAGCCACGCGTCGAACCAGTCGACCACCTGCTGCTCGCCCGCCGGACGACGGCTCGGCAGCAGCCGTAGCAGCAGGTCGAACAGGCCCATCACCGCGAGTCCGAGGGACAGGGAGATGCCGAGGGCCGCGCAGCGCAGGTCGTCGGTGGCCGTGGTGGCGAGCAGGCCGGCCGTGGCGGGCAGGCCGAAGACCAGCAGGCGGTGGCCGGGGCGGCGCAGCAGGACCGGCGGGGCCGGGGACAGGCGCAGCGCGGAGGCGTCGATGTTCCGGGTGACCACGGGCAGGGTGCGGGTGCGGCGGACCAGGACGGAGAGCGCCTGGATCGCGCAGTGCAGCGCGTAGAACGCGAGCAGTCCGGCGACGAGCGGGGCGTACACCGTCTCCCGGTTCTGCTCGCCCAGCCGCAGCAGACCGAAGACCAGCAGCAGGTCCCGCAGGACGTGCCGCACGGTGAGGTCGGCGTGCGTCTTGGCGAGCACCGTCACCATGCCGCGCTGCCATCGGTGCAGCACGCCCTCCGCGACCAGCGAGGCGACGGTCGCGGCGAGCAGCAGCGGCAGTCGGGGCAGCAGCGCTCCGACGGCCTGGGTGGTGAAGGCCGCCGCGAAGAGCGCGGTGAGGAGCGCGGGGGCGGCGTGGCGGCGGAGCGGGCGGGCGGCCGGGGTCGTCCGCCGGAGGCGGATCAGCCCGGAGAGCCGCCGGCCGGGGCGCTCCGCCGGCGCGCGGCGAAGCCGGAATCTCGCGGTGCGGCGGCGGGGGAGGGGTTCGGACACTGCGGTCACTCCAGGGTCGGCGCAGGACGTCGTGCGCACGGGTTGTCGTGCGCATGGGTTAACGCACGTCGACCGCCGGACGACACGCATGTGTCCGGCGGCCCTGGAGCGATCGCGAGGTGTCAGGTGTCCTCGTGGCGGGGCTCAGGTCGTCGGTACCGTGTCCTCGGGGGTGGTGGTGACGCCCTTGCAGGCGTTCGAGGTGTCGGCGGTGCCGGGAACCGCCGCCGCCCTCACCGCGGTGAAGTTGGTGACGTAGGCGTCGTGGGCGGTGTCGCTGTCGACCTTGAGGAGCGCCTCGTCGTTCTTGGTGAGGGCGGGCCCGCTGTAGTTGTGGCTGCCGGTCCACAGGACCTTCTGGCCGACCGAGCCGTCGTACTTGCCCTCGATCAGCAGGTACTTGGAGTGGACGATGCGGGAGGCGGTGCCGGTGTCGCCGTCGTCGTCCCAGTTGTAGCAGCGCAGGGCGGGGCCGCCGGAGGCGTGCAGGGTCTCCCAGGTGCCGCTGGAGGAACCGCTGTCGGTGGTGGCGTAGACGATGTCGACGGTGCAGCCGGCCTTCTGCAGGGCGACCAGTTTCTGGGCGACGGCGAGGCGGGTGAGCTTGAACATCGCGACCCGCACCTTGGTGCTCCTGCTGGTGCCGTTCTCGGTGTAGGTGCAGGTCACGTTGTCGAGGACGCCGGTGACGGTGTCACCGGGCGCCGGGTCGTCGGCGGGGCGCGGGAAGAAGTACACCTTGTACGGGCTGCTGGTGGTGTAGCTGTACTGCCAGCTGTCCCAGTCCTTGCCGACCAGCTTGGCGAAGTAACTGCCGTACGCGGCATAGAGGGTGGCGTTGCCGGGGATCACGTACGCGTCGTTCCAGAACCTGCTGTAGCTGGACGGTGTCATGTTCGAGGAGGACTGCACGACGACGTTGTACGCCCCGTCGAGCTGCGAGAACAGCCAGAACTTGTTGTGGTTGATGGACGCTCCGAGCGAAGGGTCGCCCAGGCAGGACTTGTTGACGGGGCACAGTCCGACGAAGGAGCCCTGGGTGGTGTCCGTGCCGAGGGCGGCGGTCAGGATGCCGTAGCCGGCGTCGTTCGGGTTGTCGCTGACGCTGCTCTCGTCGAGCATCAACTGGACGTCGACGCCACGGGTGTGCGCGTCCGCGAGAGCCTGGGCCAGCCCGCTGTCCCAGAAGTGGTAGACGGACGCCCTGATCGAGGATCCCGCCGGTGACTGGCCTATGTACTCCAGCAGCCGGGTGCGTATCGCCTGTTGCTCGGTGACGGTGCCGGTCGGGTTGTTGAAGACCGGGCCGGCGGTGACGGCGGCGGACGCGCTGTCCGCCAGGCCGAGTTGGAGTCCCGCGGTGAGCGAGAGCGCCGCGGCGAGGGCGGCGGATCGGGTGGATCGGTGACGGAATGCGAAACGCATCGGAGCCCCCTGGCAAGAGTTCGAACTGACGCTTACTGATGCCTACTGATGCTTGGTTTGCGGATGTTGCCAGAGAGGGCGCAGTTCTGAACAGATCAGATCGTTTAACTATCCAATAGGTCCCTTTTGTTGACCTGGTCTGTGTGATTCACCCGTGGTTACACTCCCGTCACTCAGGTGGGGGGTGGGGTTCACGACTTCGCTGCCTGTCATGCCCATGATCGTTTAACGGGGGTTGGTGAGTCGTGAAACCCGGACGTCGAAGACTTGCTGTGATGCTCGTCAAGGCACTGCTGGCCACCCTGTTGGTGGCGGTGTCCTTCGCACCGACGGCGGCACTCGCCCTGCCGTCGGGCAAGCGGCCGGACGTACCGGCCAGACCGCTCGGCGACGCCGTGCCGCAGCAGGTCGAAGAGGGCGTGACGAAGACGCCGAAGGTGGTCTGGCCGAAGGCCGGAAAGGCCACCGTCCAGGTACCGGCCGCGGATGCCGCGCCCAGGGACGTGAAGCCCCCGGGCGCGGCGTCCGCGGCCGTTTCCGTCCGGGCCGCGAAGAACGCGGGCCGCGCCCTGGCCGTCAGCGGCCCCGCCCGGGTCTCCGTCGAGGTGCTCGACCGCGAGGACGTGGAGCCCTACGGCGGCGTCGGCCTCGGCCTGCGCGTCCGCCGCGCCGACGGCTCCGCCAACGCCGGACCCGTCCAGGTCGACGTCGACTACTCGCGCTTCGCGGGTGCCTACGGCGGGGACTTCGCCGGCCGGCTCCAGCTGATCAGGCTGCCCTCCTGCGCCGCCACCACCCCGGACGTCCCGTCCTGCCGCCAGGGCACCGTGGTCGCCACGGACAACGACACCGGGACACAGACCCTCACCGTCACCGTCGACGCCGCCCCGGACGCCGCGAACTCACTGCTCGCCGCCGAAGCGGTCACCTACGCGCTGGCCGCCGGCTCCTCCTCGGACCAGGGCGACTACCGGGCCACCCCGACCAACCAGTCGGGCAAGTGGAACGTCTCCCTCGGCTCCGGCGCCTTCACCTACAACGTGCCCATCGAGGTGCCCAAGCCGCCCGTCGGCTCCGCACCCGAACTGGCCCTGAACTACAACTCCCAGTCCATCGACGGCCGTACCTCGGCCTCCAACAACCAGGCCTCCTGGGTCGGCATGGGCTGGGACCTCAACGTCGGCCACATCGAGCGCAAGTACAAGAACTGCGTCGACGACGGCCACGGCCCCGACCAGAACCAGCAGTGGGGCGACCTGTGCTGGGACTCGCCCAACTCCACCACCGACCCCAACGGCGCCGTCTACCAGATCACCCTCGGCGGCGAGAGCTCCGAGCTGATCCAGGACGACACCGGCACCGGCGCCTTCCACATGAAGGACGACAAGGGCTGGAAGATCCAGCACCTCAAGGGCAGCCCCGCCAACCCCGACAACACCGACGAGTTCTGGGTCATCACCAAGCAGGACGGCACCCGCTACTACTTCGGCTGGGGCCGCTCCGAACGCGACACCGGCCTCGCCACCCGCTCCGTCCTCAGCGTCCCGGTGATCGGCGACGACGAGGGCGAGCCCTGCTACGACGGCGGCCGGCCCACGTACTGCAACCAGGCCTGGAAATGGAACCTGGACCGGATCGTCGACCCCAACGAGGTGGAGACCTCGTACTTCTACGACAAGGAGACCAACTACTACCGGTCGGTCGCGGGGAGCGACAAGGCCCGTAAGTACGACGCGAGTTCGTATCTGAAGCGCATCGAGTACGGCTGGTCGTCGCAGATCCCCGGCGCCCAACTCCCGGCGCAGGTCCTCTTCGAGCACCTGAACCGCTGCAAGGAGCGGACGGAGGAGCCCAACCCGCTGGACAACACCGCCGCGTCCTGCCCGACGATCGACTCCTCCCCGTCCTCCTACCCGGACGTTCCGACGGACCTCATCTGCGACGGCTCCTCGGACGACTCCGCCTGTGCCGGCAAGACGTACTACCCCACCTTCTTCCAGCGCGACCTGCTCTGGGAGATCAAGACCCAGGTGCGGGACAACAACGCCGCTGCCTGGAGCACCGTCATGCAGTACCAGATGCGGTACGCCATGATGAACCCCGACGGCGAGGTGGGCGGTCAGCTCTGGCTCGACTACATCCAGCGCCGCGGCTACTCCGGCACCGACATCACCCTGCCCGCCATCAACTTCGACGGCGCCTGGCAGGACAACCTGGTCGGCTCCGGCACCCTCAACTTCCGCCGCGTCGAGCAGGTCGTCACCGACACCGGCTCCACGATCGACGTCACGTACGGCCACGCCACGGACTCCGACGGCACGGTCTCCCGCCAGTGCGACGAGTCCAGTCCACCGTCCCAGGCGAACAACGACTACGAGTGCTTCTGGCAGAAGTGGACGCCCGAGGGCGAAACCACGGCACGCACCGGTTGGTTCAAGAAGTTCGTCGTCACCAAGGTGCAGGTCGACCCGGGCAGCTACGACGACGGCGTGCCCACCATGACCACGACCTACGAGTACGACGGCGCACCAGGCTGGGCATTCGCCAACAGCCCCCTGGTCAGGGACGAGGACGAGACCTGGTCCGACTGGCGCGGCTACGCCAAGGTCCTGGTCACCACCGGCGCCAACGCCAACCTCCACTCGACCTACCACTGGCTCTACCGGGGGCTGGACGGGGACCGGACGTCGAAGACCGACGCCGGTGCCACCCGCAGTGTGTCGGTGAAGGACTCCGAGGAGGCGTCGTACACCGACTCCGCCTGGCTGGGCGGCCGGACCCTGGAGACCTCCGTACGCGACAACGAGGGCGCGTCGCAGAAACGCGAGTGGCACGCCTACTGGACGCACAACACCGCCCAGTACACCGGCCTGCCCGACGCCCGCTTCGTCCGCGAGAGCAGGGTCCGCACCCTGGAGAAGGCCTACGACTCCAGCGACGCGGACCTCTCCACCTGGCGTGAGCACATCGTGGAGACCGAGTTCGACGACACCGAGGCGGCCTCCACCACCTTCGGCCTGCCCATGCGGGTCGACGACTGGGGCGAGAGCGGCGTCTCCGACAACCACTGCACCGAGTACGGCCGCGCCTACAACACGGCGGACATGCCCGACGACTCCACCGGCACCGTCCGCTGGATGGTCTACCAGGACGACGAACGCCACTACAACGTCGGCTGCACCACCGTCCAGAGCGACAAGACCGCCGGCACGCCCTTCGCCCACCTGGACCGCCGTACGGCCACCTACTACGACGGCTCGACCACGTGGGACGGCAACAACACGGCGCTGGTCGACGGCAACGCCACCGAGACCCGGATCTACACCGACGCCGACGTGGCCAACGCCCGCGTCACCAAGGCGCACTTCGACGACGCCGGCCGCGCGGTGAAGACGTTCGACGGCAAGAACAACGCGACGACGACCACCTACAACCCGGCGACGTCCTGGCCCGTCAACGGCGTGGCCACCACGACCCCGGACCCGGACGGCACCGGCGCGGGCACCGCACTGACCTCCACGGCCTACTACTCCCGCTTCTGGGGCGAGGTCTGGAAGTCGGTCGACGCCAACGGCAACACCACCCAGGTCACCTACGACGGCGTCGGCCGGACCACGAAGGTCTTCAAGCCCACCGAGGCCGCCAACTACCCCGACGGCACCGCGTCGATGGCCTTCGACTACCTGCTGCCGATGCGGAGCGCCACGGCGTCCATCCCCTACCAGGCCACCGGCGCGCCGCTGAAGGCGACGACCAAGGTGCTGCAGAGCGGGACGACGTACGCGAGTTCGTACGGCTGGGCCGACGGCCTCGGCCGCACCCTGGAACTCCAGGTCCCGGCACCCTCGGGCACCGGGATGACGGTCGGTGTCACGCGCTACGACTCCTCCGGGAACGTGGCGGGCACCTCGCAGGAGTTCTACAACTCGGCGACGGCCGGCTCGAAGGTGGTCAACCCGGCGGTCTCCGCGATCCCGTCGTACACCGACCTGGAGGTGGACTGGGCGGGCCGCACCACGCTGAGCCGGTACCAGGTGAACGGCAACCCGCAGGACGCGGGCAAGGTCACCACCACCTACAGCGGTGTGGACCTCACCACGGTCACTCCGGCACTCGGCCAGCCCGTCGAGACCTACAGCGACGTCTACGGACAGACGGCGAAGGTCGTCGAGCACGTGGGCACCCAGTCCAACGCCACGACGTACGAGTACACGCGCAGCGGCGGGCTGAAGTACGTCCACGACGCCAACGGCAACTCCACCCACTACACCTACAACTTCGTGGGTGACCGTCTGCTCACCGAGGATCCCGACAGCGGGGACTCGACCACCACGTACGACGCGAACGGGGACGTGGCGACGGTCAAGGACGGCAACGGCACGGTCCTGACCTACGCCTACGACGCCCTCCGCCGACCGACCACGGTCTCCCAGGGCGGCACGGTGCTCACCAGGACGGCGTACGACCACGACAACGGCACCGCGGTCCCCGGGGCCAAGGGCCAGGTCACGTCCACGACGTCGTACGACACCGCGGGCAACGCGTACACCGGCAAGGTCACGGCGTACGACGCGCGCGGCCGGACCACGAAGAAGACCGTGACCGTCCCGAACGCCGGCGACGGCGCCGGGCTGAACGGCACGTACACCTTCACCTACGGCTACGACCTGGCGGACCACACCACCTCGGTGGAGTATCCGGCCCTCGGCGGACTGCCCGCCGAAACCGTCACCTCCGCCTACTCCGGCCAGGGACGCCTGACGAAGGTGTCCAGCGGACTCACCACCTACCTCAGCGGAGTCGGCTACGACGACTACGGCCGGACCGTCTCCCGCTCGCTCGGGGTCTCCGGCACCGACACCAGCATGACCCGGACCCTCGCCTACGACGACGCCAACGGCACGGGCTGGCTCAAGAACGTCACCACCAGCACGCTGACCGGTGGGACCTCGACGAAGATCCAGGACGACACCTACACCCGGGACAACAACGGCAACGCCACCGCCCTGCGCGAGAACACCGTCGGGCAGCAGCAGTGCTTCACCTACGACGACCTGGGGAGGATCACCGGCGCCTGGACCCAGGCGGCCACCGCCTGCGGCACCACGCCGGCCTCGGACTTCGCCGGGCCCGACCCGTACCAGGAGCAGTACGGCTACGACAAGATGGGCAACCTCCAGTCGCTGACGGAGAAGACCTCGGCGTCGACCGCCGCGGCCACCCACGACTACCACTACCCGGGCTACAGCGCGGACGAGTCCACCTACACGGCGGACACCGCCCGCCCGCACGCGGTCACCAGCGTGGTCACCGGGTCGAGCACCGACAGCTACGGCTACGACGAGGCCGGCCGGATGACGTCCCGCACCGTGGGCGGCGTCTCCTCGACGCTCGCATGGTCGCCGCTGCACCGGGTCAGCTCGGTGAAGACCGGCAGCGCCACCACGTCGTACGTGTACGACGTGGGAGGCAGCGTGCTGCTGCGCAACGCCCCCACGGAGAAGGTCCTTTACGTCGACGGCCACGAGATCCACAAGGCGACCGGTGGCGTCGCCCAAGCCAGCCGCTACTACTCGGCCGACGGCACCGGCCTCGCGGTCCGCACCGCCGAAACCACCGGAAACGGCAAGCTGACCTGGCTGCTCAGCGACAACCAGGCCTCGACCCAGCTCATGGTCGCGGCCGTGGGCGGCACCGTCACCCGCCGCCGCTACAAGCCGTTCGGCAAGCAGCGGGGCACCACGGCGAGCCTTCCGGGCACGGTGGACCGCGGCTACGTCGGCCAGCCCGAGGACGACTCCACCGGCCTGTCGATGCTGGGCGCGCGTATGTACGACCCGGGCCTCGCCCGCTTCCTGAGCCCCGACGAGCTGAACAAGCCGTACTCCCCGCAGGAGGCCAACGCCTACAGCTACGCCGCCAACAACCCCATCGCCTACAGCGACCCGAGCGGCCTGGAGATCGGCTCCCGCCCCAACTCCTGCCAGTACTCGCTCGCGAACTGCAGCAAGAAGGTACAGAAGCAGGTCGGTTACAACCCGAAGACCGGGGTGACGGACTACAAGAAGGGCACGCTGTACGGCGGTTCGATCGTCACCAACAGCCAGGGGACGCCGTCGAAGACGTACAAGCTCCCCGTGCCGGTCTACAACTGGCTCAAGGAGGACCTCGGCTACCGGGGCAGCCGCAACATGGGGCGCAGCGAGGTGGACGCCTGGATCAGCGCCATGGGCGACGACAAGGAGTTGAAGGACCTGCAGTTGGCCGCTTCGGGGTTCTCCGGCTGTCTCTCCAGCAAGCTGGCCGGCGGCGAAGGCTGCATGAAGCAGATCAAGGGTCAGTACAAGAAGCAGCTGGAGAAGGACGAGGACAAGGGCTTCTGGGGCACGGTCGGCGGACTCGTCAAGGACAACGCCGGCGCGATCATGGGTGTCGCCGCGGTGGCGGGGTGCGCCTTCGCGGGAGGTCCGGTCGGCGTCGCCGTATGCGGCGTGGTCTTCGGAGCCGCCGCGGGGGTGACCGACAACTACCTCGACGACGAGGCGGACCACTCGGTCGGCGGGTATCTGGTGGCAGGTGGGGTGGGTGCGGGCCTCGCGTGGGCGGGCGCCGGAGCCGCACGGTGGGCTGCCCCGCATGTCGCGCGAGCGGCCAGCAACCGCAACTTGTGGAACATCGCCCGCGGAGGCGACTGACAGAGTAGGAAGCAACAGGCAGAACCCGGTGTGCGGAGGCCGAAGACCGGCCTCCGCACACCGGCTCGGTTACGGAGGAGGCAGTCGGTGGGCTCGCTGAAGCAGGCGTTCTTCAAGATCGACCGGCGTCTCGGCGGAGCCGAGCCGCCGCCCAGGGCGCAGGTGTTCCTCGCCCGGCATCCGCTGGGCTCCGGATGGGTCGTCGGCGTCGCCTTCTGGCTGCTGTTCGCTGTGGTGCTGTCCGCGTTTGGCGACCCCTGGCGCTTGATCCAGGCGATGCTGGTCGGTTTCGGCATGGGGCTGTTCACCTGGCTGGGCTGCCGCTTCGAGCGTAGACGCCAGGCTCACTACGGACGGACGGGGGGATTCCGATGGAATCCCCCCGAGGCTCCCGTACCCGAAGAAGACCGTCCGCCGGTCTGGTTCGAAGGCATGCAGTGGATCTGCTTCTGGGCGACGGCCACGGTGCTTCTGTGGCTGGTCGGCCGGCTGAAGGAGCCCCCCAACAGCTGGCCGACCAGCTCGGTGTACGCGGGAGTCTTCGTCGTCACGGGCTGGCTCGGCCGAATCGTCAGGGAGCGCAAACGCCGTCGCGCAGCGAGGGGCCGGAGCTGAGCGGACCCTACCCCCGCCCCGACTGGATCACCTTCCGGATGGGTCCGCCCACCATCCGCCGGGCCCGCCGGTACACCGACACCGACACCGGGGCCCCCGCCCCCGGCACCGAGACCGTCGGACCCGACTTGGTCCGGGTCAGCTCACGCTTCAACTTCGCGTTCTCCTTGGTGAGTTGGTCGACACGGCCGTAGAGCCAGCCGAAGCGCGAGGTGAGGGCGGTCAGGTCCGTGTCTATCCAGGGGCGGATGCCGGCCGGGAAGGACAGGGAGCGGACGCGGTCGTCGTAGGCGGCGCCGCTGTCGCCGTGCGTGAAGGTGTTCTGCAGGCCGTTGCGGTCGAGGAAGGCGGTGAACCGCTCGAAGCGCTCGTGGTGGTTGCCGACCAGGCCGCTGAAGTCGGCCTCCTCGTACAGCCGTGCCGGGTCGACCTCGTCCGGCTTGCCGTCGATGAGACGGTGCGGGATCTCGAAGTAGCGGCACAGCTCCAGGGTGCGCGAGTCACCGCACAGCACCGTCGCCGGGGTGCCCGCGAGCAGCGCGGCGATGTTGCCGTGGATGCGGGAGCCGAAGGAGAAGTCGAAGGCGCGCAGGTCGTCGATCCAGGTGACCGGGTCGATGTAGACGCGGGCCTTGCCCTCCGCGTACATCGGGTGGTCGGGGTGGGTCGGCATGGCCGTCACCCTGCCGTTGGCGTCCGACACGTCCCGCCAGTGCAACTGCCGTGCGTCGCTGAGGTTCTGGCCGATGAACCGCAGGTGCGGATAGCGCGCGTGGGTCCGCCGGATGATCCGGTCCAGGCCCTGCTTCTGCACCGCGTTGTGCGAACCGTTGATCGCGATACGGGAGTCGCTGGTGAGCGCCGCGGCCCGCTTCTGTACGCCGAGTTCCTTGCCGTACATGAACAGGGACGGGCAGCCGATCACCTCGACGTCCCGGAAACCCATGTCCTTCAGGTATGTCTCGGTGAACTCGCCCCGCACCCCGATCGAGGCGCTGCGGTCGAGCACCGCGGAGACGAACGCGCGGACCGACGGCTCCATCGGCTTCAGCCGCGCCGGGTTGTAGTCCAGCCCGGCCTGTCCGCCGACACCGACCACCACGACGGGGATCCGCAGCCTGCTGATCAGCCGGGTCAACCGCTGCAACTGCGGTTCGAACGACGGCCGGAACGCGTTCGCCAGCGGCACCACGAAGGCGTCGTACTCCTCGTTGATCCGCCCGGCCGCCGCCACGTCCGTTCTGATCCCGTTGGAGACGACCTCGGTCCCCGGCACTTCGAGGATCTTGTGGGTGGCGTCGCTGAAGATCAGGTTGCCCGAGTTGGTGGCGATGACATCGCGGTGGAGAGCTTCCTCGACAGGGATGGCGTCGTAGGGGCTCTTCCCCGAGCGGAGGAGTATGCGGTTCACACCGCGAACTTTAGATGGCACAGACTTCAACTTAAGTTTGGATCCTCTTTGATTTCTATAAGGAACGAGCACAACCTTTTTGCCGTATGCGAAGCGTGAGCAAACGGTGACGTGGGGGAGTGGTGGTACGTGTCCGGGAGATGGACCGACGCGCGCCGCCCGACCCCCTTCGCGTAGATTGCGCGACAGCCGAGGTGCGAGGGGACGGAACGCAAGGTGGCAGGGGCAAGGCAGGCCGTGAGCGAGGCCCGCAGGATCGTCGTCAAGGTGGGTTCCTCGTCGCTGACCACCGCCTCCGGCGGCCTGGACGCGGACCGGGTCGACGCGCTCGTCGACGTCCTCGCCAAGAGCCGCAGCGGAGGCGAGAAGGAGGTCGTCCTCGTCTCCTCCGGCGCCATCGCCGCCGGTCTCGCCCCCCTCGGCCTGCGCCGCCGCCCCAGGGACCTGGCCCGCCAGCAGGCCGCCGCCAGCGTCGGCCAGGGACTGCTGGTGGCCCGCTACACCGCCTCCTTCGCCCGCTACGGCGTACGCGTGGGCCAAGTGCTGCTGACCTCCGACGACATGAGCCGGCGCGCCCACCACCGCAACGCCTCCCGCACCCTCGACAAACTGCTCGCCATGGGCGCCTTCCCGATCGTCAACGAGAACGACACCGTCGCCACGGACGAGATCCGCTTCGGCGACAACGACCGGCTCGCCGCCCTCGTCGCCCACCTCGTCCACGCCGACCTGCTGGTGCTCCTCTCCGACGTCGACGGTGTGTACGACGGCGACCCGAGCCGGCCCGGCACCTCGCGGATCGTGGAAGTGCGCGGCCCTGCCGACCTGGCCGGCATCGACATCGGCACTGCCGGCAAGGCCGGCGTCGGCACCGGCGGCATGGTCACCAAGGTCGAGGCGGCCCGGATCGCCGCCGCCGCCGGCATCCCCGTCGTACTGACCAGCACGGTCCACGCGACCGACGCGCTCTCCGGCGGCGACACCGGCACCTACTTCCACCCCGCCGGCAAGCGTTCCGGCGACCGGATGCTGTGGCTCCAGCACGCCTCCACCCCGCAGGGCTCGCTGACGCTGGACGACGGGGCGGTGAAGGCGGTCGTGGACCGGCGCAAGTCGCTGCTGCCGGCCGGGATCGCCTCCGTCGAGGGCGAGTTCACCGCGGGCGACCCCGTAGAACTGCGGGACGGCCAGGGGCGTGCGGTGGCCCGCGGACTGGTCAACTTCGACGCCAAGGAGATCCCCCGGCTGATCGGGCGCTCCACCCACGAACTCGCCCGTGAGCTGGGCCCGGCGTACGAGCGCGAGGTCGTGCACCGGGACGACCTGGTGATCCTGAACCCCTGACACCGGCCTCCCGATGCCCGGCCGGGGCGGGCGGGCCACCCCTGCCCGGCCGGGTGCGCCACCCGAAAACGGGGTGAACGCCCCGACAATGCCGTAGCCCTGAGGTGGACGTTCCGCAAAACCGCCCCACAGACGCCTCCGGCCTGCTCAACTTTGTCTCAGGGGCAACCTCAGGAGCAGTCTCCGGGGCACGTTCCGCAGGAGCAGGACTACGACCGCGAGTACGAGCACGAGCGTCAGCGCTGCTCGGCGATTGGGTAAAGGAGGCCGTCGTGAGACGAGTGCGCCCTGGGGCGTCGGCGGCCCGCAGCGGCACCGGCGGTGCCGCCGCGCGCATGGTCGGCGAGGAGCGTGCCCTGACCAGCGTCGCGGCCGGCGACCGGTACGAGGAGCCCGCCGACCTGCCCAGGCTGTGGCACGTCACCCTCAGCGTCTCTGGCGAGGAGGCCCCGCTGAAGGAGGTGCGGCGCGGACTCGAACAACTGGCCCACGACCACCCGTTCCTGCTGACCAGCAGATACGCCAACGACCACGCGGAGATCCGCTACTGGGAAGAGGCCCGCGATCTGCACGACGCGGCAGCCGTCGCCCTGCGCCTGTGGGGCGAGCACCGGCAGACCTCCCAGCTCCCGCCCTGGGAGATCGTCGGCCTGGAGGTCATCGACCGCGGGACCTACCACCAGCGCATCGCCGAGGGCTACGGACCGGCCCCGGCGACGCCGGTAGGAGTACACCCGTACTGAACACGACCACGGACCGTAACCATCACTTGAGGAACCCCCGCGGCGAGTGACCACGTCCGCGAGAGCGGCCCCCGTTTGGGCGCAAAAGCAGCGTCTCGCGGTGTGGAACATCCGGTGGACGCGCCCGCGCCGCGCACTACCCTTCCCGTATGACCACGCTCTCGCCGTACGACTCGATGTCCCCGGTCAACCGGGCCGCCTACCGCGCCAAGGCCGCCGCCGCCGACCTCGCCCCGCTGCCGCGGGCCGAGAAGGACGACGCGCTGCTCGCCATCGCGGACGCGCTCGAGGTCCGTACGAGCGAGATCGTCGAGGCCAACGCCAAGGACATCGCCAGGGCCCGCGAGGCCGGCACCAGCGAGACCGTCATCGACCGGCTGACCCTGACGCCGGAGCGGGTGCGGGCCATCGCCTCGGACGTCCGGGACGTCGTGGCCCTGCCCGACCCGGTCGGCGAGGTGGTCCGCGGCTCGACCCTGCCCAACGGCATCGACCTGCGCCAGGTCCGCGTCCCGCTCGGCGTCGTCGGCATCATCTACGAGGCCCGCCCGAACGTCACGGTGGACGCCGCCGCCCTCTGCCTGAAGTCCGGCAACGCGGTGCTGCTGCGTGGCTCGGCCTCCGCGTACGAGTCCAACTCCGCGCTGGTGCGCGTCCTGCGGGACGCCGTGGGCGGGGCCGGACTGCCCGCCGACGCCGTCCAGTTGGTGCCCGGCGAGAGCCGCGAGAGCGTCCGCGAGCTGATGCGCGCCCGCGGCCTGGTCGACGTGCTCATCCCGCGCGGCGGCGCCTCCCTCATCCAGACCGTGGTCACCGAGTCCATCGTCCCCGTCATCGAGACCGGCGTCGGCAACTGCCACGTCTACGTCGACGCCCACGCCGACCTCGACATGGCGGTCGAGATCCTGATCAACTCCAAGGCCCAGCGGCCCAGCGTCTGCAACGCCGCCGAGACCCTCCTCGTCCACCAGGACATCGCCCCCGAGTTCCTGCCGCGCGCCCTGGACGCCCTCGCGGAGGCCGGGGTGACCGTGCACGCCGACGAGCGGGTGCTGGCGTACGCGAAGGACTCCAAGGCGACGGTCGTGGAGGCCACCCTGGAGGACTGGGAGACCGAGTACCTCTCCTACGACATCGCCGCGGCCGTCGTCGACTCGCTGGACAAGGCCGTCGAGCACATCCGGCTGTGGACGTCCGGCCACACCGAGGCCATCGTCACGACCTCCCAGCAGGCCGCCCGCCGCTTCACCCAGCTCGTCGACTCCACCACGGTCGCGGTCAACGCCTCCACCCGTTTCACCGACGGCGGCCAGTTCGGCTTCGGCGCGGAGATCGGCATCTCCACGCAGAAGCTGCACGCGCGCGGGCCGATGGGGCTGCCGGAACTCACCAGCACCAAGTACATCGTCACCGGGGACGGCCACGTACGGCGCTGAGTCGCCCGCCCGGGCTCCTGACCTGGCACATGCGCCGGACCCGCGCGCGGGGAGCCTCCCGTGCCGCGGGAACGGCGTCTCATCCACCGGATGAATTTCCCTACCCGCTGCCCAAATTGACCCCCCAGGTCTACTCTGGATCCGTGCCGGAGGACGTGGGGGGCACGCCGTTCCCTGACGGCTGGGAGCCCGACGACGACCACGACCGCGGGGTGTCGGACGAAGAGTTCGCCTCCGTGGTCTTCGACGAGGCCTTCGTACGGGCGGCCGTGGTGCACGAGCCGACCGCCGTCGAACGCCTCCTTGCCGCCGCGCAGGCGAGAGCCGAGGCCTCCGAGGCCGAGGCCCGCCGAGCGGCCCTCGCCAGGGGCGAGCGCTACGAGGACGGGTACGGCACCGACGACCCCGCCGGATTCGGCCATGATCCGGAACTCGACGACCTGGACGACGCCGACATCCTCGAAGGCCGCTACGGCGCCCCGGGGACCTACGGCAAACAGGTCCGCTGGCACCGCCCCGTCGCCTGGCTGCTCGCTCTCGTGATGGGTATCGGCATGGTCGCGCTGGCTTTCGCCGCGGTCTACCGCAGTGCCTCCTCCGGCGACCGGAACCAGGTTCCGCCGCCCGCCTCCACCGGCCAGGAACAGGGCAGCGCGGCGGCGCCCTCCGCATCCGCCGACTACTCCCAGCCGGCCGTCTCCGCGGTCCCGCGCACACCCTGAGCGCTCCCGGAAGCTCCTGTCCGATCCTGGTGAGAACCTGTCAGAAGTTGTCGCACAGCGGGGCGTTTACCGAAGGGCCCCGCGACCTACTCTGAAGATATGGGCGGACCTGGAGACCCACCTGAGGGGGCACCCGAGGGTGGTCCCGGAGGTGGAGAGGACGAATACCGATCCGTCGTCTTCGACGAGTCGTTCGTCCGCGCTGCCCGCCTCCAGGAGTTCTCCGCGCAGGAGCGCATCGCCGACCACGCGCCCGCCGTACGCCGTCGCCCCCCGCTGCGCCGCGGCCTGTCCCGGCAGGCACTGATCCTGGTCCTGCTGATCGCCGTCGCCTTCGGCACCGCGGTCTACATGGGCGTACGGCACCCCTACCAGACCCCCGTGGCCCGGCAGCCCGTCGAGCCCCTGCGGATGACCGTCATCCCGCTCGCCCCGCAGGGCGAGGTGCCCGGCCACACCGATCCCGAGTTCCTGTACGCGCACAGCCCCGCCGCCCAGTACCGGATCGGCGCCGAGGGGATCCCGCTGCCCGCCTCCCGGCGCACCGCGCACTTCTCGGACAGCCAGGTGGTCGCCGCCCTGACCACCGCCAAGGACTACATCGTCCGGTCCTCGCTCTACCCGGACGTCCTCACCGGCGAGCAGATCCGTCCCGTGCGTGTCCTGCTCGACACGGAGCAACTCGACCAGTTCGACGAGAGTTTCGACCGGCCGTCCGCCGACGGGCGGCACGCTCCCACCGGCTGGCTGGTGCGCTTCGACCCGACCGGCGCCGAGCTGGCCGACGTCAAGATCCGCGTCCAGGGCACCCTCCAGGCCGCCGAGACCGACTCGGCCACGCTGGAGGTCACCGCCGACCACACCTTCGTGTACGCGCTGCGGTCCACCGGCGCCGACGCCAAGGCCCACGCCTCCCTGTTCACCGTCCGCCGCGAGCTGCACTTCCGCTTCGACCGCGACGACCTGCGCCTGCACACCGCCCAGCTCGTCGTCTCCTACGTGCAGGCCGGGCCGCTGTCCTGTGCCGAGGACTCCACCGACCACCTGCGCCCGCTGCTCGCCGGCCAGACCGCCAAGGCGGGCGGCCCGGCCGGCACCGACCCGTACGCGACGGGCGGCACGACGCCGCTGTGCGGATCACTGGCGACGAGCGCGCAGCCGAAGGTCTGAGCGGCGGCGGCTCCGGGCCCCGCCGGCTGCGCTGAGCCCCCGGCCGGTCTCCCCAGCCGTCTGTCGGCCGTCGTTCAGCCGTCGTTGCGCGGGGGAGTGTCCGTCCCGTTCGCCGGACCCGGACCGTCGTCCGGCGTGTCCCGCGGCGTCGTGTCGCCCGGCGGCTGGTCCGACGGTCCTTGGTCCGCCGGCGCCTGGTTCGTGAAGCCGCCGAAGCCGCGCCGGACCCGGCCGCCCAGATCCCCGGCCCCGCCGGCGAGGTCGCTGACCAGCTTCATCAGCGGGTCCTTGGAGGTCTTGACATGCGTGGCGTAGTGCGACGCCGACTCCCGGAACGAGTCGGTGACCGAGGTGTCCTTGTCCTCGCTGCGCCGCGGGTAGTGCCCGTCCAGGATCCGCTGGTAGTCCCGGGACTCGGACCACTTCTTCAGCTCGGCGGCGCGGATGGTGGTGAAGGGGTGGGAGCGCGGCAGCACGTTCAGGATCTTCAGCACGGAGTCGCGCAGGTCGCCCCCGGCCTCGTACTCCTCGGCCTGCTTCAGGAACGCGTCCACGTTCATCTCGTGCAGGTGGTTGCCGCCGGCGAGCTTCATCAGGCCGCGCATCGAGGCCGTGAGGTCCTGGCCGACCAGGAGGCCCGCGCGGTCCGCGGACAGCTCCGACTTGCGGAACCACTCGCGCAGCGCGGTCACGATCGCCATGATCGCGAGGTTGCCGAGCGGGATCCAGGCCACCTTGAGGGCGAGGCTGGTCAGGAACAGCAGGATGGTGCGGTAGACCGAGTGACCGGACAGGGCGTGCCCCACCTCGTGCCCGATCACCGCCCGCATCTCCTCCTCGTCGAGCAGCTCGACGAGGCCCGTGGTGACGACGATGATCGGCTCGTCCAGGCCGATGCACATCGCGTTGGGCTGCGGGTCCTGGTTGACGTACATCGGCGGGACCTTCTCCAGGTCCAGGATGTAACAGGCGTCCCGCAGCATGTCGTTGAGGTGGGCGAACTGCTGGTCGGAGACGCGCACCGAGTCGGAGAGGAACAGCAGCCTGAGGCTGCGCTCGGGAAGCAGGCCGCTCAGCGCCTTGAAGACCGTGTCGAAGCCGCTCAGCTTGCGCAGCGCCACCAGGGCGGAGCGGTCGGCCGGGTGCTCGTACGCACGGGAGGAGATCCCCGGGAAGCGCCTGCGTTGCCTGCTGGGCACGTTCTCGTGCCCGTTCTGCTGGTGGCCGTCGGACATGTCTTCCCCCATGTGCGTGTAGGTGGCCCTTTGCGGACCCTTGTGCGGTCCTTTGCGCCCCCGAAGCAGAGCCCAGCCTAGGCGGAGTTACCGTGGACGGGCACTACAGCGAAGGAGTTCCGCGCCATGGAGCACAACCCCCGGGCCGCCTGGCTCGCCGAGGCCGCGCGCGCCGCCGAGCAACAGGGGGCGGGGAATCTGCTCCGGGTCGTACTGATCGTGATGGTGCTGGGCTGTGTGCTGACCGCGTGGTTCCTGCTGCGGGGGTACAGGCAGAAGGACGAGTGACGCGAGGCGAAGGTTCCCAATGGCGGAGTCGGCGTGATCGGCGTCGGGCCGCCCGCTTACGATTGGGCCGACATCTTTATCCCGCCCTCCCTCACTCTCGACTGCGCTCGAAGCGGGGGACCCCCATCGGATAGGTCCTGCTGAAGATGAGCTTCCACAGCACCGCTGCCCAGTTGGTCACCCTCGCCGCCGAGGGCGAGGAGCACGGGGGCAACCACGAGAGCCTCGACCCGCTGGTCACCGGCGGCGCCGCCTTCGTCATCCTGATGCTCCTGCTGTGGATCACCACTCGTTTCAACCGCGACCGCTGAGGCACGCGGTGCCGATAGCGGGGCACTCCGGGCCTCCTTTGGCCGACGCCCTCAGGCCGGGCCGGTAGGGTCTGCACGCATGGGAGAGCAGGACATGCCTACCGGCCCGGGCAACGGCCCGTCGAACCCCGGCAAAAGGCGTCTCGGCGTCATGGGTGGAACGTTCGACCCGATCCACCACGGACACCTCGTGGCGGCCAGTGAGGTCGCCGCGCAGTTCCATCTGGACGAGGTGGTGTTCGTCCCGACCGGCCAGCCGTGGCAGAAGACCCACCGCAAGGTCTCCCCGGCCGAGGACCGCTATCTGATGACGGTCATCGCGACCGCCGAGAACCCCCAGTTCTCGGTCAGCCGCATCGACATCGACCGCGGCGGCGCCACCTACACCGCGGACACCCTGCGCGACCTGCGCTCGCTCAACCCCGACACCGACCTGTTCTTCATCACCGGTGCCGACGCGCTCGGTCAGATCCTGACCTGGCGGGACACGGAAGAGCTGTTCTCCCTCGCGCACTTCATCGGGGTCACCCGGCCCGGTCACGTCCTGTCCGACGCCGGTCTCCCGGAGGGCGGTGTCTCGCTCGTCGAGGTCCCCGCTCTCGCCATCTCGTCCACCGACTGCCGTGCGAGAGTCGCCAAGGGCGACCCCGTCTGGTACCTGGTGCCGGACGGCGTCGTGCGCTACATCGACAAGCGCGAGCTGTACCGCGGCGAGTGAGCCGAGAGGGGCACCGGTGAACGACCGATACGACGCGGGGTACGGGGGCGAGCCGTACGAGCTCGTCGGCTACGACGACTACGGCCGGCCGGTGTACCAGCCGGTCCGGCAGCAGCCGTCACAGCAGCCACCGCAGCAGCCACAGCAACAGCAGCAGGCCCCTCAGCAGCCCTACGACCCGTACGGGCAGCAGCAGGGCTACGGCTACGACCCGTACGCCGCGGGCGGCCGGCAGCCCGTCCCCCCGTACGACCCCTACGACACCGCCCGGCAGACCCCGCCGCCCTACGACCCCTACGGCACCGGTGCCCAGCAGGGCGCCGCGCCGCCCCCGTCGTACGACCCCTACGGGCAGGCCGCCACCAGCGGACAGCAGCCCCGGGTCGCCGAGCAGACCGCCTACATCCCCCAGCAGGCCGGCCCGGCCGAGGAGACGGACGCCACCGGGCGGGGGCACCTGCCCCAAGCGGACGGCGACCAGCTCCCCGGGGGCGAAGAGCAGTACCACACCGAGCAGTTCGCGTTCGTGGAGGAGCCCGACGGCGACTCCGAGGACGTCATCGACTGGCTGAACTTCACCGAGAACCGGACCGAGCGCCGCGAGGAGGCCAAGCGCCGCGCCCGCGGCCGTCTCGTCGCCCTCGTGGTGGTCCTGGCGCTGGTCGCGGTCGGCGGTGTCGGCTACCTCTGGTACGCCGGGAAGCTGCCCGGCCTGTCGTCGCCCGACGAGAAGACCGGCACCGCGACGGCCGTGAGCGCCCAGAACCGTGACGTGATCGTCGTCCACCTGCACAACACCTCGGGCGGCGGCACCTCCACGGCGCTGCTCGTCGACAACACCACCACCAAGCGGGGCACCACGGTCCTGCTGCCCAACTCCCTCACCCTGACCGACGACGACGGCGGTACGACCACCCTCGCCAAGTCGGTCGAGGACGACGGCTCCTCCGGCACCCGCGACTCCCTCGACGGTGTCCTCGGCACCGACATCGAGGGCACCTGGCGACTCGACACCCCCTACCTGCAGAACCTGGTCGACCTGGTCGGCAACATCGAGGTCGACACCGACACCGCGGTCCCCGACCCGGGCGCCAAGAAGGGCGCGGCACCCCTGGTCGGCAAGGGGAAGGACCAGACGCTCAGCGGCAAGGCGGCCATCGCCTACGCCACCTACCGCGCCTCCGGCGAGGCCCAGAACGCCCAGCTGGAGCGGTTCGGCCAGGTCATGCAGGGCGTGCTGCGCAAGGTGTCCTCCGACCCCACGGGGGCGACGACCACCGTGCAGACCCTGGCGCAGATCCTGGACCCCTCGCTCACCGACAAGGACCTCGGCACCTTCCTCGCCAAGCTCGCCGACCGAGCCAAGGGCGGCGACTACAGGACCGCGCTGCTGCCCGTGCAGGGCGACGGCACCCTGAGCGCCGAGGCGAGCGACAGCGTCGTCAAGGACGTGCTCGGCGGCACCGCGAAGAGCCCCGACAAGGACGCGGCCGTGAGTGTCTCCGTCCAGAACGCCACCGGCGTCAAGGACAACACCGAGAAGGTCCGCGTGGTCCTCCTCAACGGCGGCTTCACCTTCCTGGAAGGCGGCACGGCCTCCGCGGCCCAGGCCACGTCCAAGGTCGTCTACGCCGACGCCGCCGACAAGGCGAACGCCACCGAGGTCGCCAAGACCCTGGGCCTGGCCACCGGCGCGGTCACCAAGGGCACGGTCCCGGGGAGTGCGAACGTGGCCGTCGTCCTCGGCCAGGACTACGAGCCGGCCTCCTCCTAGCCGAGCCGGCCGGGCCGCCTCACGTGATCCGCTGATCGCGTGGGGCGGCCTCGGCGGTCCGTGAGACCCTTGGTGCCAAGTGTCCGCCGACCGAAAGCCTTGTAGTGACCGCGACTGACCGCTCTCTCGAACTCATCACCGCCGCCGCCCAGGCGGCTGCCGACAAGCTGGCGCACGACGTCATCGCCTACGACGTCAGCGACGTCCTGTCGATCACCGACGCCTTCCTGCTGGCCTCCGCGCCCAACGACCGCCAGGTCAAGTCCATCGTCGACGAGATCGAGGAGCGGCTCCAGAAGGAGCTCGGCGTCAAGCCGGTGCGCCGCGAGGGCGACCGCGAGGCCCGCTGGGTCCTGCTCGACTACGTGGACATCGTCGTCCACGTCCAGCACAGCGAGGAGCGGGTCTTCTACGCCCTGGAGCGGTTGTGGAAGGACTGCCCGGAGCTCGAACTGCCCGCCGACGCCAAGGCGACCCGCGGCAAGGGCGTGGAGCACGCCAAGCTGCGCGCCGAGGAGGAGACCGCCGAGTTCGGGGACGCGCGGTGAGCGCCCCCTCGGGCGTCGCCCGCACGCCGGGCCGTGGCCGCCGCGTCATCCTCTGGCGGCACGGCCAGACCCTGTGGAACGTGGAGCGCCGCTTCCAGGGCACCACGGACGTCCCCCTCACCGAGACCGGCGTCTCCCAGGCCCGGCGGGCCGCCCGGCTGCTGGCCTCCCTGGAGCCCGACGCGATCGTCGCCTCGGACCTTCAGCGGGCCGCCGACACGGCCGCCGAGCTCGTCGCGCTCACCGGCCTGGAGGTGACCCACGACGAGGGTCTGCGCGAGACCTACGCGGGCGTCTGGCAGGGGCTCACGCACGAGGAGATCATCGCCCGGCACGGCGAGGAGTACGCGGGCTGGAAGCGCGGTGAGCCGGTGCGCCGGGGCGGCGGCGAACTGGAGACCGAGGTCGCCGACCGCGCCGCCCCCGTGGTGCTGCGGCACGCCGAGAAGCTCCCCGACGACGGCACCCTCGTCGTCGTCAGCCACGGCGGCACGATCCGGACGACCATCGGGCGCCTCCTCGGTCTGGAGGCCCACCACTGGGAGAGCCTCGGCGGGCTCTCCAACTGCTGCTGGTCGGTGCTCGGCGAGGGCGCCCGCGGCTGGCGCCTCCTGGAGCACAACGCCGGCACGCTGCCCGAGCCGGTGCTCGGCGACGACGACTGAGCGCCGCACCGGAGCCCGCGACCGGGCCCTCGACCCGGATTTCACTTTCCGGCAGGTCGCAGGCTAAAGTTCTTCTTGTTCGCCCCGCCGAGCGGGAAGAACGTGAGGGGCTATAGCTCAGTTGGTAGAGCGCCTGCATGGCATGCAGGAGGTCAGGAGTTCAATTCTCCTTAGCTCCACAGATCGACACTCTTGAGTTGTCAAAGATCGATGGATTGCTTGATGAACATCCCGTCCCCTTGGGGGGCGGGATTTCTTTATGCTCTCTTCAGCAGAGCCGTGCGACGGGCCGTCTCCTCGTCGACCGGTGTGTAGACCACGATCCGGCACTCCGGCATCCCGTTGATCGACAGCGACAACGACGTCATCCGCAGCTCGCCCACCGCGGCGTGCCGGAACGTCTTCACCCGCCTCCCGGGCTCGGCCACGTCGCCGCTCTCCCACAGCCGCGCGAACAACGGGCTCGCCGCCGAGAGCCCCCGTATGAAGTCCTCCCAGACGGGCTCCCCGGCATGCAGCCCGTACGCGGCGCGCAGGGTCGCCACCATCATCGGCAGCTCCGTCTCCCGGAACACCAGCGGGCAGTCCTCCTCCGGCACCGTGAACAGCCCCCACAAGGCGTTGGGCGGGCGGTCGGACCGCATCGGTCCGGAGAGGAACAGGTCGCGGTAGCCGGAGTTGGCGGCCAGGATGTCGTACCGCCCGTTGTAGACCACCGCCGGGCGGGGTTCGAGGGCCTCGATGATGCCCAGGACCTCTGGTCCCACGGTCTGCGCGGTGGTCTCCGGGGCGTGCGCGTACGGCACTTCGGCGAGGTGGTAGAGGTGCTCCCGCTCCGGCGGATCGAGCCGCAGGGTGCGGGAGACGGCGTCCAGGACCTGCGCCGAGGCGTTGATCGGGCGGCCCTGCTCCAGCCATGTGTACCAGGTCACCCCCACGCCGGAGAGCTGGGCGACCTCCTCGCGGCGCAGCCCCGGTGTGCGGCGCCGAAAGCCCGGCGGCATGCCCACGTCCGCCGGTGTCACCCGCGCCCGCCGCGACCGCAGGAATACGGCCAGTTCGGGCCGGCGGCGCTGTGTCGTCCCCATCGTCACGTCCCCCATCGTCGGCTTCGGACCCGCCCCGTGCCAGGTGCTGTCAGTACCAGCATCAGCGGGCACTCGGCACCCGTACCGGAGCGGCGCCAGGCTCGGCGCCATGACGACCACACCCCGGACAGGGCCGGGTTCCGCACCCGTTCCAAGTCCTGTCACCAGTAGAACCCCCGCCACTGACAATCGGTCCCGGTCCCGGTCCCGGCCGCTGCTCGCGCTCGTCCTCGCCGCCCAGTTCATGGCGCTGCTCGACGTGTTCATCGTGAACGTGGCGGCCCCCACCGTCGCCGCCGACCTCCATGCCTCCGGCGCGGACCTGCAACTGGTGATCGCCGGATACGCCCTCACCTACTCCGTGTTGTTGATCACCGGGGCCCGCCTCGGCGACCGGTTCGGCCACGGCCGGGTCCACCTCGCCGGGCTCGCCCTGTTCACGGCGGCCTCGCTCGCCTGCGGCCTGGCGCAGGGCGCCACCGAACTGATCGTGTTCCGGCTGGTCCAGGGCGCCGGGTCGGCGGTGATGATCCCGCAGGTGCTCAGCCTGATCCAGCGCAACTTCACCGGCGAGGCCAGGATGAAGGCGCTCGGCGCCTACTCGGCGGTCCTCGCCGTCGGTGCCGCCGCCGGTCAGGTACTCGGCGGAGTCCTGGTCGACGCCGACCTGTTCGGCACCGGCTGGCGACCGGTGTTCCTGGTCAACGTGCCGGTGGGCGTCGCCCTGTTGGTCCTCGGCAGCCGGGTCCTGCTGCCCGGCGACGGTGCCGGCGCGCCGCGGCGGGTCCGCGGTCTCGACCTGCCCGGCCTGGTGCTGCTGGGGGCGGCCGTGTCGCTGTTCACGGTGCCGCTGGTGCTCGGGCAGGAGGAGGACTGGCCGCTGTGGTCCTGGCTGTCCCTGGGCGCCTCCGCGGTCGTGTTCGCCCTGTTCTGCGGCTACGAGTCCCGGCTGGCCCGGCGCGGCGGTGCCCCGCTGATCTCGCCCCGGGTGCTGCGCCGTCCCGGCATGGGCCTCGCCGTCTTCCGGATCCTGGCGGTGATGGCCGTCAACGGCGGTTTCCTGTTCGCGCTCACCCTGCACGTCCAGGGCGGCCTCGGATACAGCGCGCTGCGGGCCGGTCTCACGTTCGCGCCGACCGCGGTCGTCTTCGGGCTGGTCGGGCTGACATGGCGGCGCTGGCCCGCTTCCTGGCAGCGTGCCCTGGCGCCGGCCGGGTTCGTGATCACCGCGTCGGCGGTCGCGGGCGTGGGCCTCGCCCTGAAGGGCGGCGGTGAGGGCGGTGCGCTGTTGTACGTCGCGTACGCCGGAGTGGGCGTCGGGCTCGCGCTCGCCTTCAGTCCGACGCTCGCCAGGGCACTGGCCACGGTGGCGCCCGAGGACGCGGCGGACGCCAGCGGTCTGCTGGCCACGGTCACCCAGCTCGGACAGCTGACCGGCGTCGCGGTATTCGGCACACTGTTCTTGAACCGGCTTGAGTCACTTGGGGTCCTGGAGTCGTATACCTCTGCGGAGGCGCTCCTGGCGTGCATGTTCGCGCTGGCCGGGACGGCCGCGGCGGGTGCCGTGTCCGGACTGGTACTGAGGCGTCGCTGACCGTATTGGTCCGGCCGTGGCAGAATCAAACGGCCGGAAGGGGGCGCGGCCCGACGGGAGGGAGTAGTGATGCCTGCGAGCATCCTCGTGGAGGTCGGCCACCTCCGCGAAGCAGCGTCGACACGGGATACGGTCACCCGCCTCAGCTGCCCTTCCTGCGGTTCCGTCCACGTCGCCCAGGTTCTCGGTGACAACGGAGGGATCTCCTACGTGTGCACGGCCTGCGGCCACAGCTGGAGCTGATCGATGGGTGCACACAGGCGAAAGTGCGACTGGTGCGGCAGTGGTACGCCGATCGTCCGCGACATGGAGCCGGTCAACCCGGAGTACCAGTACTGGTGCGAGGAATGCGCGCGGGCGCTGATCATAAAAGGCGACCCGATCGAGACGTACCGTGAACTGGAGGGCGAGCCGATCTACGGCCGGCTCCTCGAAGAGCACTGCACGCTCAAACGGTTCTATTCGTTCGTCACCGCATAGGCCGACATCGGTCGACGTATCAGGACAGAACGGAAACGATTTGGTGCTCTCCCCGGTGGCCCGGTAATGTTGGCTCCGCCGCCGGGGAACAGGGCGGCACAGTGCAAGGGGCTATAGCTCAGTTGGTAGAGCGCCTGCATGGCATGCAGGAGGTCAGGAGTTCAATTCTCCTTAGCTCCACAGAAGTCGAAGGCGGGTCATCCGAGAGGATGACCCGCCTTCGACGTTTTCGCGAGGTCTCTGCCGACGGCAGACGAACGGCGGGCCGCCCTCAAGGGGCGGCCCGCCGACGTGTGTTCAGCGTCCCAGGGCGCGGCGTCCGCGGCCCTGGGAGAGGACCGGGAGGTTGTTGCGGGTCGCACCCTGCGAGCGGGTGTCCTCCTCCAGGCGCAGGGCCAGCGCGGGGCAGCGTCGCACCGCGCGCAGCGCCTTCGCCTCCGCGTAGCGCGGCACCTGGGCCTGCGCGACGGTCGGGAAGCCGTCGGCGCCGAGTTCGAAGACCTCCGGGAGGATGTCGGCGCACAGACCGTGGCCCCGGCACAGCGTCCAGTCGACGTAGATCTTCTGGCGGCTGGGGCCGTTCTCCTCGGACGCTCCGCCGCCCGGGAGGCCCGTGGGTGTCTGGCCGCCTTCGAAGAGCGGCAGAACGCCCTCCACGGGCCTTCCGCAGCCGTTCCCGAGGACGTGGGCGGCCAGGTCGTCCGTGAACGCCTTGATCGTCGACTCCAGGAACATCGCGGAGCCGTCGGGGTGCGAGCACGCGCCGCGCCGCTTCACGTTCTTGGCGACCTGCTTGAGGGCTTCCAGGGCGGCCGGGCCGCCGCCGTTGATGATGTCCTCCATGCCGCGTGCGGCGGCCGGCAGGCCGAGGTAGCAGGGACCGCACTGTCCCGCGCTCTCCTCGGCCAGCCACTGGGCCACCCGCAGCGACTCGCCCAGCGGGCAGGTGTCCTGACTGATCGGCAGGATCGCGCCGGCGCCGAGCGCACCGCCCACCGCGTCCAGGGAGTTGCGGGAGACGACCGCCTCGTTGACCGTCGCCGCGTCGATCCACTTGCCGTGGTAGCCGCCGGTCAGCACACCCTGCGGGACCGGCGGGGCGCCGGCCAGCTGAAGGACGTAGCGCAGCGGCACGCCCGTGGGGACCTCGATGACCATGGGGCGCGCGACCGCGCCGGAGACCGTGAGCATGACGGTGCCCGGCTCGTCGTACAGACCGGTGTTGCCGTAGCGCTCCGGGCCGATGCGGGCGGCGATGGCGAGCTGGGCGAAGGTCTCGGCGTTCGACAGCAGGGTGGGTGCTCCGCCCACGCCGGTCTGTGAGGCGCTGACCTTGCGGCCGGGCGGGATCGCCGGGCCGCCGTCGATGGAGCGGATCAGCGACGCCGCCGCTCCGGTGACCATGCGGATGGGATTGCGCTGCACGCGCGCGCGTAGCGCCGAACGACGGCCGTTGCTGAGGCCGCGTTCGGCGAGCGCGGCCTCCATGGAGCGTTGCGTGGACTCACGGGTGACCCCCACCACGAGCGTGCGGGCACCCAGCGCCTCCGCGACCAGCAGAGCGCCGTCCAGGATGAGGTGCGGGGCACGGTTGATGAGCACCGTGTCCTTGCGGCAGGCCGGCTCGTCCTCACTGCCGTTGACGACGACGACCGGCCGTACACCGCGCTTGATCGCCGCCTCGGCGACGGAGCGCAGCTTCTTGTGGAAGGGGAAGCCCGCGCCGCCGCGGCCCTTGAGATTGATGTTCTCCGAGAGCTTCGCGAGCTGCTCTCCACCCATGGGTTCGAGCGGCCCGTGCACCTTGAGGTGCATGGGCAGATCGAGCCTCTCGACAAGGTCGAAACCCGACGTGAGCTGGGGAAGGCCGACCACGCGGACTTCTGGGACGTCGGGCAGGGCCTCGTTCACTTAAAGCCTCCGGAAGGCGTGTTCCAAGGTTCGCCCGAACCCGGTGCGTCGAAGTCGTACGAAGCACCGGGCAGTGTTTCAGTGGCGGGACCGCTGTTGTACGTGTCGTTCGGGTTGTACGTGTTGTAGGCGGCATTCGACTCACCGGTGTCGTACATGTCACTGCTGCCGTACTGGCCCGCGCCCTGGCTGCCGTATGCGGGGATGTTGTATCCGGTGTCCTGGAACGGGTCGTAGGACGAGGGCGGTGCCTCTCCGACCGGCGGCGGCAAGGGGATCGGCCAGCTGCCCGACGTGCTGCCGCCGTTGTCGGCCCGCGGGATCGCCTCCGTGGGCTGCGCGTCCATCTGCATGTCCATGCGGGCGGTCTGGTCCGCGTAGGGCTGCTGCTGTTGGCGCGGTGTGGACACCGCGCGGTAGGCGGCCGCGAAGCCGTTCGCGGGCTCCGGGGTTGCCGGCGGGGACGCGGGGGTGCCGTACGGAGACGTCGTGCCGGGCTGGGAGCGCGGGCCGCGCTGGTTCTCGTAGCCCGGCAGCGAGGAGCCCTCCGCCATCCTGGCCCGGCTCGCGTCGAGCCCTTCGCGGCTCGGCCGGTCCTCGGGGGTCCCCAGGACCGCGGCGATCTGGTCGGCGACCCTGCGCTTGACCGGGCGCGGGGCCGCGCGCAGGGCCAGGGCGGCGGTGACGCCGAGCAGGGACAGGCCGTACAGGATCACGAAGATCGGTTTGGCGGTGCGGCCCGCGTACAGACCGTGGATGAGTGCCGCGCACCAGGCCGGGTAGGCCAGCATGTGCATGGCGCGCCAGCGGGCCGCCACCGGGGCGGGGGAGGCGAACTTGCTGCGCAGTGCGCCGGTGATACCCACGAAGATCATGAGCAGGCCGGCCAGGGAGCCCAGGCCGATCAGGCCCTCGGCCCCGGTGATGCCGAGCGAGAAGGGGATCAGCGCGGCGATCAGGGAGGTGTGATCGAGCGCGATCTTGGTGGTGATGTGCAACAGCAGGAACGCGATCGAGGCGACTGCGGTCGTCCGGTGCACCGCCTGCCCGATGATCCGCTGGCGGGTGTTCAGGAAGATCCGGTCCTGGGCGACCAGGCCCCAGATCACCGAACAGCTCAGTGACACGAGGCACAGAACGCCCGCGCCGAAGTTCAGGAAGTCGCGGAAACGGTCACCTCCCACCAGTACGGACACGGGTATGAGGAGCAGGAAGGCAGCCGACGCCACCCCATAGGCCGACCGGCCCGTCTGGGGAAGCGAGCTGTTACTACGACGAGGGTTCATGGGGGCAACTCCGAGCAGTTTCGGGAAAGCGGTCCCGCTGCCGCACTCTAAGTGGCTCCATACCGATGGGTACGAGGTTTGAGTTATTGCGTTGTTATCAAACGACTGCGAGGTTGTTGTGATGTCCCTTAGTAGCTGTTACGCGAAGTAACATTTGGCGCTGATTGAGTTGAGGATCACGGCGACACCCGGTGCCAAGGAGGCATACGTAAGCGCGTCGCATCCTGCTCAACGGCTGCGGTACCCTAACGCCATGCGTGCCGTACGCCTCCTGCTTAGCGAGCCGCGCTGATCACTCCCGACCGCCGGTGACCGGCGTGGTCGGAATCGGCGCGGCGTCCCCTCCTGTGCGAGGGGATTTTTCATTTCCTGGAAGTCGCAGCCGCCGGCAGAGACGATCGATGGAGCTTTGAGGACCATGAGCGAGACGAACCCCGCTGTCACCGCCGAGGTGGCCGCGCCGCACCGCTACACGGCCGCCATGGCGGCCGACATCGAGGCACGCTGGCAGGACGTCTGGGACGCCGACGGCACCTACGCGGCGCCGAACCCGAGCGGCGACCTGGCCGATGACCCGGAGCTGGCCGCCAAGCCCAAGAAGTTCATCATGGACATGTTCCCGTACCCCTCCGGTGCGGGACTGCATGTCGGCCACCCTCTGGGCTACATCGCCACCGACGTCTCCGCCCGCTTCCACCGGATGACCGGGCACAACGTCCTGCACACCCTGGGCTTCGACGCCTTCGGCCTGCCCGCCGAGCAGTACGCCGTGCAGACCGGCACGCACCCGCGGGTCTCCACCGAGGCCAACATCGAGAACATGAAGGTCCAGCTGCGCCGGCTGGGCCTGGGCCACGACAAGCGCCGGTCGTTCGCCACGATCGACCCGGACTACTACAAGTGGACCCAGTGGATCTTCCTGCAGATCTTCAACTCCTGGTACGACGACGAGGCCGACAGGGCCCGCCCCGTCTCCGAGCTGATCGCCCAGTTCGAGCGCGGTGAGCGCGTCGTACCGGGCCACACGCGCGCGTGGCACGAGCTGACCGCCACCGAACGCGCCGACGTCCTGGGCGAGTTCCGCCTGGCCTACGCCTCCGACGCGCCGGTCAACTGGTGTCCCGGCCTGGGCACCGTCCTGGCCAACGAGGAGGTCACCGCCGACGGCCGCTCCGAGCGCGGCAACTTCCCCGTCTTCAAGGCCAAGCTGCGCCAGTGGAACATGCGCATCACCGCCTACGCCGACCGGCTGATCGACGACCTGGACGCGCTGGACTGGCCCGAGGCCATCAAGCTGCAGCAGCGCAACTGGATCGGCCGCTCCGAGGGCGCCCGCGTCGACTTCCCCGTGGACGGCGAGGCCATCACGGTCTTCACCACGCGCCCGGACACCCTGTTCGGCGCGAGCTACATGGTGCTGGCCCCCGAGCACCCGCTGGTCGAGAAGTTCACCCCGGCCGCCTGGCCCGAGGGCACCCACCAGGTGTGGACCGGCGGTCACGCCACGCCCGGCGAGGCCGTCGCCGCCTACCGCGCGCAGGCCGCCTCCAAGTCCGACGTGGAGCGCCAGGCCGAGGCCAAGGACAAGACCGGCGTCTTCATCGGCGCCTACGCGACCAACCCGGTCAACGGCGAGCGCATCCCCGTCTTCATCGCCGACTACGTGCTGATGGGCTACGGCACCGGCGCGATCATGGCCGTCCCGGCCGGCGACCAGCGCGACTTCGAGTTCGCGCGCGCCTTCGAGCTGCCGATCCACTGCATCGTGGAGCCGACCGACGGTCGTGGCACCGACACGTCGACGTGGGAGAACGCCTTCGGGGCGCACGACGCGAAGATCATCAACTCCTCCAACGAGGAGATCTCGCTGGACGGCCAGGCCGTCGCCGAGGCCAAGGCGCGCATCACCGAATGGCTGGAGCGCAAGGGCATCGGCGAGGGCACGGTCAACTTCCGGCTGCGCGACTGGCTGTTCAGCCGCCAGCGCTACTGGGGCGAGCCCTTCCCGATCGTCTACGACGAGGACGGCATCGCCCGCGCCCTGCCCGAGTCGATGCTGCCGCTGGAGCTGCCGGAGGTCGAGGACTACTCGCCGCGCACCTTCGACCCGGACGACGCCGACAGCCGGCCCGAGACCCCGCTGTCCCGCAACCAGGACTGGGTCGACGTCGTCCTGGACCTGGGTGACGGACGCGGCCCCCAGCCGTACCGCCGCGAGACCAACACCATGCCCAACTGGGCCGGTTCCTGCTGGTACGAGCTGCGCTACCTGGACCCGCACAACGACCAGAAGCTGGTCGACCCGGAGATCGAGCAGTACTGGATGGGCCCGCGCGAGGGCCAGCCGCACGGCGGCGTCGACCTGTACGTCGGCGGTGCCGAGCACGCCGTACTGCACCTGCTGTACGCGCGCTTCTGGTCCAAGGTGCTGCACGACCTGGGGCACATCGCCTCGGCCGAGCCGTTCCACAAGCTGTACAACCAGGGCATGATCCAGGCCTTCGTCTACCGCGACAGCCGTGGCATCGCGGTGTCCGCCGCCGAGGTGGAGGAGCGCGACGGCGCGTACTACCACCAGGGCGAGAAGGTCTCCCGACTGCTGGGCAAGATGGGCAAGTCCCTGAAGAACGCGGTCACTCCGGACGAGATCTGTGCCGAGTACGGCGCCGACACCCTGCGCCTGTACGAGATGGCCATGGGCCCGCTGGACGTGTCCCGGCCGTGGGACACGCGCGCGGTGGTCGGCCAGTTCCGGCTGCTGCAGCGGCTGTGGCGCAACGTCGTCGACGAGACGACCGGCTCCCTGACCGTGGTGGACGCCGAGGCCGACGAGGACACCCTGCGTGCCCTGCACAAGGCGATCGACGGGGTGCGCCAGGACCTGGAGGGCATGCGGTTCAACACCGCCATCGCCAAGGTCACCGAGCTGAACAACCACCTGACCAAGGCGGGCGGCGCGATCCCGCGGTCCGTCGCCGAGCCGCTGGTGCTGCTGGTCGCCCCGCTGGCCCCGCACATCGCCGAGGAGCTGTGGCGCAGGCTGGGCCACACCGACTCGGTCGTCCACCAGGACTTCCCGGTCGCCGACCCGGCGTACGTCGTGGACGAGAGCGTGACCTGCGTCGTGCAGATCAAGGGCAAGGTCAAGGCGCGGCTGGAGGTGTCCCCGTCCATCTCCGACGACGAGCTGGAGAAGGTCGCACTGGCCGACGAGAAGGTCGTGGCGGCGCTGGACGGCGCGGGGATCCGCAAGGTGATCGTGCGGGCGCCGAAGCTGGTGAACATCGTTCCGGCGTAGGCGTAGGCGTAGGCATCGGTATACGGGCGGCGGACGTGGAGGCGTGGCGTAGGCGGGTGCCCGGGTCCGAGGCTGGGTCTGAGGCAAGGGCAGGGGCCGGATTCGGCTTCGGCTTTGGCTTTGGCTTCGGACTGAGTGGGTCTGGGGCTGGGGCCGTGGCTTCGGCGTGAATGTCTCGGGGTCGTCCCCTACGGGCAGGTTCGGGGTTCTGTCGGAACTCCGAACCTGCCCGTTGCGTTTACCGTTGAAGAGCGGCGCGGTGCGTGCCGTGCCCGGTCGAGGAGGAGCGTCGTGGAAGCAGTGATCGCAGTAATCGCCCTGCTTTTCGTGCTCTTTGTCGCGCTTGGTGTGTACGCCACGGTGAAGGTGGTCGGGGCAGCCAAGCGCGGAGTGGACCGCACCATCACCCAGGCCCGCCGTTCGGTCGAGGACCACACGCTGCGAGCCAAGTCCTTCGTCCAGCTCGGAGCGGCGGGTGAGATCGCCCAGCTGCGGCTGAAGCTGCGTACCTCGATGCGCGCCACCCAGGACGCCCTGCACGCGGGTGTGGCCGAGGACGAGTCCCTCAAGGAGTCCCTCGGCCTCTTCGAGCGCCTCAGCGCGCACGGACACGAACTGGACGCGGAACTGCGGCGGCTGGAGACCGAACCCGACAAGCCCACGCTCGGCGAGCGACTGCCCGGCCTGCGCGAGCGCACCGAGCGGATCGTCCAGTCGGCGGACTCCCTGCGCTGGGCGGCCCGCGACCGGGCCCGCCGCTTCGCCCAGGACGACCTCGATTCGCTCAACTCACAGATCGACGTCGAGGCCGGCGCCCTGCGGCACTGGACGACCTCGGAACCCGCCTCCGCCACGCCGCCACCCCCGTGGCCGGAGGCCCCTGCCGCCGCCGACGCCGGCACGACCGGGCAGACCTGGCCCGAGACGCCTCGGGCACGTGCTGCCGAGGAGCCCACGCGGCCCGCCATCACCCCGCCGGGTCTGCGTCCCACCTACCCCTGGCAGAAGAAGACCCGCCCCGAGAGCACGACTTGATCCGGACACCGGCGCCCAGGTGAGAGGGGCCGGGCTGCCGCCGGGGCGCTACGCCAGGTAACCTCCAGCTCATGTCCCGCCATGTCGCGATCGTCACCGATTCAACGGCCTACCTGCCGCCGCGGACGATGGAGCGTCACGGCATCACCTCGGTGCCGCTGACCGTGGTCCTCGGCGACCGGGCGCTCGAAGAGGGCACCGAGATCTCGACCCGTTCGCTGGCTCAGGCACTGCAGAAGCGGCGTCCTGTCACCACCTCGCGTCCCAGCCCCCAGGTGTTCGCGGAGACCTACCGCAAGGTCGCCGAGGCCGGCGCCACCGGCATCGTCTCCCTGCACCTGTCCGCAGAGCTCTCCGGCACGCACGACGCGGCGGTCGTGGCGGCGCGTGAGGCGCCGGTGCCGGTGCGGGTGGTGGACACCGGGATGGTCGCGATGGCCCTCGGGTTCTGCGCGCTCGCCGCCGCCGAGGTCGCGGAGTCCGGCGGCACGGTGGACGAGGCGGTCACGGCGGCGGAGAAGCGGGCCGCGGGCACATCCGCCTACTTCTACGTCGACACCCTCGACTTTCTGCGCCGTGGCGGCCGGATCGGCGCCGCGCAGGCGCTCTTCGGCTCCGCGCTCGCGGTGAAGCCGTTGCTGCAACTCCAGGGCGGGCGGATCGAGCCGCTGGAGAAGGTGCGCACGGCGTCGAAGGCCATTGCGCGCCTTGAGGAGATCGTGGTGGACCGGGCCGGCAGCGCACAGGTCGACATCGCCGTGCACCATCTCGCCGCCCCCGAACGGGCGTCGGTGCTGGCGGACCGTCTGCGGGAGCGGGTGCCGGGGCTGGCCGATCTGCATGTGAGCGAGGTCGGGGCGGTGATCGGGGCGCACACGGGGCCCGGGTTGTTGGGGGTCGTGGTCTCACCGCGGTGAGGCGGCCTTCGCCCGGGGCTTGCTCGGATCTTGCTTGTTCGGGGTGTTCGGGGGTTCGAGTGCTTGGGGTGCTTACTCGGTGTCCTTGCATGGAGTGTTCGCTCGTGTGGGTGACGGAGTTTTCCACAACCGGGTAGTAATCCACGGGAATCGACCAAGATCATCGCGGACGGATCGATGTGTCCGATCCTCTGCGCATGGCACTTCGATCACGATCACATCCGCATCCGCGCACACCGCACGCGACCAGTGGCCCGGGACGTGCGCCCGCCTCTGACGGACGCACCCGCCACCGCCGCACGCCCGCTCTCGGCCGTGCCCGACACCGACATGCCTCCGCGGACGAACTCAGGCGGAGGGCAGAGGCGTTGTTCGCCGACCGAGCGGGGGAGTGGCGGGAGTCGGGGAAGGGACCGCCGGGTGGGGGCGGGGAGGAGACGGGGGAGACGGGCGTCGGTATCGGCGAGTCCGAGGCCGGGTCCGAGGCCGGATCCGAGTCCGGGTTCGGGGAGTCCGACGGCGGCTTCGGGGAGACCGAGGTCGGTTCGGGGGATGTGGGGCGGCGGCGGAGCTGGGGTGGGCTCGCGCTGCGGGAGCGGATGCCGGTGTGGGTGCAGACGAGGTGTGGTCTGGAGCGGCGGAGTGTGCTCGCGCTCTCCGTGCTGCTCGTCGTCGCCGCGGTGTTCGCCGTGCAGCACTTCTGGGCGGGCCGCACGGAGGCCGTCCGAGCGCCCGAGGTGGTGCGTGCGGCGGCACCGTACGAGGAGGGGCGGCAGAGCGGTGGGTCGGCGGCGCCGGCCGGCTCACCCGGTGCACCGAACGCCGTGGGGACGGCCGGGGCGGAGATCGTCGTGGACGTCAGCGGCAAGGTTCGTGAACCGGGCGTCCACAGCCTTCCGGCCGGTTCGAGGGTCGCCGACGCGTTGCGCGCGGCCGGTGGGGTGCGGCCCGGCACGAAGACCGACGGTCTCAACCGGGCCCGGTTCCTGGTGGACGGCGAGCAGGTCGTCGTCGGCGCAACGGCTGCCGCGATGCCCGGCACGGGAGGTGCGGGCGTCGGCGGCCAGGCCGGCTCGGTGACGGGGGCGGCACCCGCGGGTCCCGTCTCCCTCAACACGGCCACGCTGGACCAGCTCGACACACTGCCGGGCGTCGGCCCGGTACTGGCACAGCACATCGTCGACTACCGCACCCAGCACGGCGGTTTCCGCTCGGTGGACGAACTGCGTGAGGTCAACGGCATCGGCGACCGTCGCTTCGCCGACCTGCGGAATCTCGTACAGCCATGAGGCGCTCTCCCATGAGGCGTTCTCCTCTGGCCACGAGGCAGACCTCCGGCGCGCCCGGCGCCCACGGCAGTCCCGACCCCGGGCCCGCCTCCACCGTTCACGCGGCTTCCGGGAACCGGCTGGGGGACGCTCACCCACGGCAGGAAGGCCCGACGGATCTACGCCTTGTGCCACCCGCCCTCGCGGCCTGGGCGACGGCCGCGTCGATGCTGGACGCCCCGCCTCAGTGGGTGACCATCCTCGCGGTCGTGTGCCTTGCCGTGGGCGTCGTCCTCCTCGTGTCCCTGCGGGCGCGTGTCCGAGCCCCGCGTGTCACCTGGCCGCGGGCTTCGGCCGCCGCCGTGCTGCTCTGCGTCGGAGCGGCCGCGGTGTCCGCGGGGCTCCACGGGGCCGATCTGAGGCGAGGGCCGGTGCCCGCGCTGGCACGGGAGTACGCCACCGTGACCGCCGAGGTCGAGGTGACCTCGGATCCCCGGCTCACCCGGCCCCGGATCACGGGGAACCATGCGGCACCGGTCTCCGTGCTGATCAACGGCGAGGTCCGACGCGTCGAGGCGGTGCGCGGATCGGTGCCCGGGCCGGCGCTCGGCTCGGTGCACGGCACGGCGACGGGGTCAGCGCCCGCGTCGGCGGTGGTGACGCGCACGCCGGTGCTGATGATCGTGGATGTGGACGAGGGCCGGAGCGGGGGCGGAGGTGGGAGCGGGAGCGGGGGAGTCGGTCGAGGTGGTGTCGGGGCGCCGGTACCGCCGACATCAGGGCCGGCGCAGGCTTCCGATGGCGGGCCGGGGCGGTCGCCCTGGTTGGGACTGTTGCCGTCCACGCGGTTGCGGGTGACCGCGCGGCTGGCGCCCGCCATGGGCGGCGGTGACCGGGTCGCGGCGGTGCTGCGGGTGCGGGACCGGGCGGTGCCGGAGGTGGTGGCGGAGCCGTCGGCGGCGCAGCGGTTCGCGGGCCGGCTGCGGGCGGGGCTGCGGGAGGCCACGGCCGGGCTGTCGACGGACGCGCGGGCGCTGCTGCCGGGGCTGGTCGTCGGGGACACCGCGCGGATCACTCCGGAACTGGACGAGGCCTTCAAGGAGACCGACCTCGCACACACCCTGGCTGTCTCCGGCAGCAACCTCACGATCATCCTCGCCCTGCTCCTCGGTCCGCCCGGTATGGCCCAACTCGCCGAGCGCCGTGGACTCGCGCCCCGCCTGGGCATCTCGCTGCGGGCCACCGCGCTGCTCGGCGGGGTGCTCACCCTGGGGTTCGTCGTCGTGTGCCGGCCGGACCCGAGTGTGCTGCGGGCCGCGGCCTGCGGGGCCGTCACACTGCTCGCGCTCGCGACCGGACGCCGGAGGTCACTGATCCCGGCGCTGGCGACGGCCGTCCTGCTGCTGGTGCTGTACGACCCATGGCTGGCCCGGAGTTACGGCTTCCTGCTCTCCGTCCTGGCAACCGGCGCCCTCCTCACGCTGGCGCCGCGCTGGAGTCTGGCGCTGCGGCGGCGCCGGGTTCCGCCGCGGTTGGCCGAGGCGCTGGCGGCTGCGGCAGCCGCGCAGGCGCTGTGCGCTCCGGTCGTGGCCGTGATGTCGGCGCGGGTGAGTCTGGTGGCGGTGCCGTGCAACCTCCTGGTGGAGTTCGCGGTCGCGCCGGCCACGGTGCTGGGCTTCGCGGCGCTGGCGACGGCGCCCGTGCTGATGCCGGTGGCCAAGGGCATCGCCTGGTGCGCGAGTTGGCCTGCCGAGTGGATCGCGGAGATCGCCCGTACCGGGGCGTCACTGCCCGGTGGGGGAGTGGACTGGCCGGGCAGTTGGGCCGGGGCTGCGCTGCTGCTCCTGGTCACCGGGGCCGTCCTGCTCGTCGGCCGAAGGCTGCTGGGACATCCCTGGCTCTGTGCGGGCTGCGCGCTGCTGGCCCTGCTGGCGGTCGTGCAGCCGCCCCCGCTGACCAGGGTGATCACGGGCTGGCCGCCGCCGGGCTGGCGGCTGGCGATGTGCGACGTGGGACAGGGCGACGCGACGGTGCTCGCGGCGGGCGAGGGCGCGGGTGTCGTCGTGGACGCGGGGCCCGACCCTGCGCTCGTCGACCACTGCCTGCGCGCGCTCGGCATCACCAGGATCCCGCTGGTCGTGCTGACCCACTTCCACGCCGACCATGTGGCGGGGCTGCCCGGAGTGTTGAGAGGGCGGTCGGTCGGGGCGATCGAGACGACCGGCTACGAAGAGCCCACGGACCAGGCCGAGTTCGTGCGGAGGGAGGCGGCGGCCCGGCGCGTTCCCCTGACTCGGGGGGTGGCCGGTGAGCAGCGGCGGACCGGGCCGCTGTCCTGGGAGGTGGTGTGGCCGCCGCCGCGCGCTGCGGCGGAACCGGAGGGACCGAACGACGCGAGTGTCGCGATGCTCGTGAGATCGGCGGGGCTGCGGTTCCTCCTGCTCGGCGATCTCGAACCCCCGGCACAGCAGAAGCTGTTGAGGTCCCCCGCGGGAGCACGGCTGGGCGGGATGGACGTACTCAAGGTCGCCCACCATGGATCGGCCTATCAGGATCCGGAGCTGATGCGCAGGGTGGCACCGCGGCTGGCGCTGATCTCCACGGGTGCCGACAACTCGTACGGACACCCCGCTCCGAGCACGGTCGCGGCGCTGCGGGCCGGGGGTGCGGCGGTGTTGCGGACCGACAGGGACGGGTCGCTCGCGGTCACGGGTTCGGGCGGCGGGGAGCTGGGGGTGGCGCGAGACTGAAGCCATGAATTCCGCACAGGTTGACGCCTATCTCCGCCGCCTGGGAGTCGAGCCGTCTGCGTGGCCCACCGGCACCGGCACCGATAAAGACATAGGCCCCGACACGGGTACCGGCACCGGCCCTGGAGTCGGTGCCACCATCGACGTGCTGCGCGATCTGCATCTGCGCCATCTGCGGACCGTGCCCTTCGAGAACCTGTCGATCCACCTCGGGGAGGAGATCGTGCTGGAGGAGGAGCGGCTGTTGGACAAGGTGGTGGGGGCGCGGAGGGGAGGGTTCTGTTACGAACTCAACGGCGCGTTCGGGGCGTTGCTCACCGCGCTCGGCTTCGACGTCACGCTGCTCGCGGGGCGGGTGTATGGAGAGGACGGGCGGTTGGGCATTCCGTACGACCATCTCGCGCTGCGGGTGCGGACGGTGGACGGGGGCGAGTGGCTGGCCGACATCGGGTTCGGGGCGCACAGCCACTATCCGCTGGAGTTCGGGGCGCGAGGTGAGCAGGAGGATCCCGGCGGCAGGTTCCGGATCGTCGAGGCGGGACCGGACGCGGCGGATCTCGAGGTCGTGGTGGGCGACAGGGCTCAGTACCGGCTGGAGACGAGGCCGCGGGTGCTGGGGGACTTCGTGGCCGGGGCCTGGTGGCACAGCACCTCGCCGCGGTCGCACTTCACGCAGTCCCTGGTCTGCTCGCGGGTCACGGAGGACGGCGGGCGGATCACGCTCAGCGGGCGACACTTCAAGGCCACGGCGGGGGACGGGACGCGGGAGGAGCGTGAGCTGGGGACGGACGAGGAGGTGCTGGCGGTGTACCGGGAACGATTCGGGGTGGAGCTCGACCGTGTGCCGGTGGTGCGCGGTGCGAAGAAGGGAGAGTGACGTCGGGCGGGCGGGGTGGCTGACAATGGCTCCGTGAGTGATGTGAGACATGTGCTGGTGCTGCCCGACCGGGACGCGGCGGAGGAAGTGGCCCAAGCGCTGCGGGAGCGGTTCGGGGTCGACGAGGAACCGCGGCTGGTGCGTGACGCGCTGGCCGGGGAGGACGACGCGGAGGACGCGCAGTGGCTGGTCGTGCTGCGCGATGACGGGGAGCGGTTGGATCCGCGGGAGCTGGACGAGTTCGCCGGGGAGTGGGACGGGTGGCGGGAGGAGCCGTAGCCCGCGGGAGGAGCCGTGGTCCGCGCGAGGCGGAGGAACCCCGGGGTGGCGGGGTAGCCCCGCGAGGTGGGGTGGCCCGTGAGGCAGGGAAGGCCCGCGAGGTGGGGAGGGCTCGTGCGTGGGCGTGGACCCGCGTACACGCACGCGTCCACCCGTGCTCCGGCGCGCGGACCTCGTTGTCAGTGGCCCGTGCCATGCTGTACGCGATGGCCAGGAAGAGTGCTGATGACGACCTGCTTGCCCCTGTGACGCTTGCCGTCGGTCAGGAGGAGCTGCTGCTCGACCGTGCCGTGCGGGAGGTGGTGGTGGCGGCCAAGGCGGCGGATGCCGAAACGGACGTGCGGGATCTGACCTCGGACCAGTTGCAGCCCGGGACGCTCGCGGAGTTGACCAGCCCGTCGCTCTTCTCGGAGCGCAAGGTCGTCGTCGTCCGCAACGCGCAGGATCTGTCGGCCGACACGGTCAAGGACGTGAAGGCGTATCTCGGGGCGCCCGCCGAGGAGATCACGCTGGTGCTGTTGCACGCGGGCGGCGCCAAGGGCAAAGGGCTGCTGGATGCCGCGCGCAAGGTGGGGGCGCGGGAGGTGGCGTGCCCGAAGATGACGAAGCCGGCGGACCGGCTGGCGTTCGTGCGGGCCGAGTTCCGGGCGATCGGGCGGTCCGCGACGCCGGAGGCCTGCCAGGCGCTCGTCGACTCGATCGGGAGTGATCTGCGGGAGCTGGCGTCAGCGGTGTCCCAGCTCGCTTCCGATGTCGAGGGGACCATCGACGAGGCCGTCGTCGGGCGGTACTACACCGGGCGGGCCGAGGCTTCGAGCTTCACCGTCGCCGACCGGGCGGTGGAGGGGCGGGCGGCCGAGGCGCTGGAGGCGCTCAGGTGGTCGCTGGCCACGGGCGTCGCGCCGGTGTTGATCACCAGTGCGCTGGCGCAGGGCGTACGGGCGATCGGGAAGCTGTCGTCGGCGCGGGGCGGGCGGCCCGCGGATCTCGCGCGGGAGCTGGGGATGCCGCCGTGGAAGATCGATCGGGTGCGGCAGCAGATGCGGGGTTGGACGCCGGACGGGGTGGCCTACGCGTTGCGGGCTGTGGCCGAGGCCGACGCGGGGGTGAAGGGCGGGGGGGACGATCCCGAGTACGCGCTGGAGAAGGCTGTTGTGGCGATTGCGCGGGCGGCGCGGTCCAGGGGGCGGGGGTAGCGCTGCGGGCGGGGGTGAGTTTCGCCCTCGCCGCCCCTTCCCGTCCCGTCCTCAGGGGCTCCGCCCCTGACCCCGGGCGGGGACTGCGTCCCCTGCACCCCTCGCGGGGCTCTGGCCCCGTACCCCGCTGGGGCTGCCGCCCCAGGCCCCGCTTCGGCCCTGAAGGGGCCTCGTCCTCAAACGCCGGACGGGCTGAAGAGGGCTGGCCCGGCGTGAAAGCAGACTGAGTGCGACCAACCCCGGAGCGAGACCAGATCAAGTGTGGTCGACCCCGAGTGAGGCCCGGGCCGAGTGTGGTCGGGGGGCGGGTGAATGGCGAAAGCCCCGCCGGCTGTCCTGGGGAAGGGCAGTCGGCGGGGCTTTCGGTTGGTGCAGGGGTGAGTCCGTGCCCGCGTGGCGAACGCAGGTCGCGCACAGACTCGGGGTGCCGGACGGGAGCGGAAGAGAGGGCCCGCTCGATTCCTGCCGGCGGTTCAGATCAAAGAAGAGGTTCAGCCCTTGAGGGAGGTGACCTTCGAAGCAAGCGCCGACTTCTTGTTGGCGGCCTGGTTCTTGTGGATGACGCCCTTGGAGACGGCCTTGTCGAGCTGACGCGCGGCAGCGCGCTGGTACTCGGTGGCCTTCTCGGTGTCACCCGCGGCAGCGGCCTCGCGGGCCTTGCGGATCGCGGTCTTCAGGGAGGACTTGACGGCCTTGTTGCGCAGCCGGGCCTTCTCGTTGGTCTTGATCCGCTTGATCTGGGACTTGATGTTCGCCACGAATGAGCCTCTACAGGTTCAGGCACGGGGCCACTCGGGTCCCGTACCGATGATTTCCAGAAGATGTGCCTCGTGCTGAGAGGGCATGAGACACAGCTACCCAGACTAGCAGTGGGCGTCCGAGTGGCCCAAACCGGTCGCCGGTCCCCGCCCGTGGGACCATGGAGGTCTACGTATCGATCCGATCCGACCCGAGACCGCAGACACTGCGGACGCCTCAAGAATCAGGACCCTGCGTGCCCGCGATCCCTAGCCATGTGCCCGAGCCGAGCCGTACCGACCCGGCCCGGATCCGCAATTTCTGCATCATCGCGCACATCGACCACGGCAAGTCCACGCTCGCCGACCGGATGCTCCAGCTGACCGGCGTCGTCGACCAGCGGCAGATGCGTGCTCAGTACCTCGACCGCATGGACATCGAGCGTGAGCGCGGAATCACGATCAAGTCACAGGCGGTGCGTCTGCCGTGGGCCCCCACCCACGACAAGGGCGACACGCACATCCTGAACATGATCGACACCCCGGGTCACGTCGACTTCACCTATGAGGTCTCGCGGTCGCTCGCGGCCTGCGAGGGCACCGTGCTCCTCGTCGACGCCGCCCAGGGCATCGAGGCCCAGACTCTCGCCAACCTCTACCTGGCGATGGAGAACGACCTCAAGATCATCCCCGTACTGAACAAGATCGACCTGCCGGCCGCCCAGCCGGAGAAGTTCTCCGAGGAGCTCGCCAACCTCATCGGCTGCCAGCCCGAGGACGTGCTCAAGGTCTCGGCGAAGACCGGCATCGGTGTGGACGAGCTGCTGGACCGGGTCGTCCGTGACGTCCCGGCCCCGGTCGGCGTCAAGGACGCCCCCGCCCGCGCGATGATCTTCGACTCGGTCTACGACTCCTACCGGGGCGTGGTCACCTACGTCCGCGTCATCGACGGCCAGCTCAACAAGCGCGAGCGCATCAAGATGATGTCGACCGGCGCCACGCACGAGCTCCTGGAGATCGGCGTCTCCTCGCCAGAGATGACCTCGGCCGACGGCATCGGCGTCGGCGAGGTGGGTTACATCATCACCGGCGTGAAGGACGTCCGTCAGTCCAAGGTCGGTGACACCATCACCAGCAAGGACAAGGGCGCCACCGAGGCCCTCGGCGGGTACAAGGACCCCAAGCCGATGGTCTTCTCGGGTCTGTATCCGCTGGACGGTTCCGACTACCCCGACCTGCGCGAGGCGCTGGACAAGCTCCAACTCAACGACGCGGCCCTCGTCTACGAGCCGGAGACCTCCGCGGCGCTGGGCTTCGGTTTCCGTGTCGGCTTCCTGGGGCTGCTGCACCTCGACGTCATCCGTGAGCGCCTGGAGCGCGAGTTCAACCTCGAACTCATCGCCACCGCGCCCAACGTGGTCTACCGCGTGATCATGGAGGACGGGAAGGAGCACACGGTCACCAACCCGAGCGAGTTCCCCGAGGGGAAGATCGACAAGGTCTTCGAGCCGGTCGTCCGGGCCACGATCCTCGCTCCCAGCGAGTTCATCGGCTCGATCATGGAGCTGTGCCAGACCCGGCGCGGCACCCTCCTCGGCATGGACTACCTCTCCGAGGACCGCGTCGAGATCCGCTACACGCTCCCCCTCGCCGAGATCGTCTTCGACTTCTTCGACCAGCTGAAGTCGAAGACGCGTGGGTACGCCTCCCTGGACTACGAGCCCACCGGCGAGCAGGACGCCCAGCTGGTGAAGGTCGACATCCTGCTCCACGGCGACCGCGTCGACGCCTTCTCCGCCGTCACCCACAAGGACGCCGCGTACGCGTACGGGGTGCGGCTCGTCGCCAAGCTGCGCGAGCTGATCCCGCGCCAGGCCTTCGAGATCCCCATCCAGGCCGCCATCGGCTCCCGGGTCATCGCCCGCGAGACCATCCGCGCCATCCGCAAGGACGTCCTCGCCAAGTGCTACGGCGGTGACATCTCCCGTAAGCGGAAGCTGCTGGAGAAGCAGAAGGAAGGCAAGAAGCGGATGAAGATGGTGGGTTCCGTGGAGGTTCCGCAGGAGGCGTTCATCGCCGTCCTGTCCAGCGACGAGAACGCGGGATCCGGCAAGGGCAAGAAGTAGCCGCGCGGGACGCCTGAATTCCGGGGCCCGTCATGCGTCAGCGTGGCGGGCCCCGGGCTCTTGTTCAGGTGTAAGTGACCCTCTGTTGCCTCTTACGCGGGGGCCGGTCGCCCTTTACTCTGTCCCTGCCCGATAGTTACTCGCGAGTTAAACAAGCCAGCCGCACTGCCGCGGGCCCCGGAGGATGTCGTGAGCGACACACAGACACTGATCGAGAACCGCCCGCCGACCGTGGCGGCCCTCTTCCTGGAGCGCGTGGCGGCCACACCGGACGCCGAGGCATACCGTTATCCGGTGCCCGCGGCCTCCGGCGAGGGGCCGGACGACTGGAAGTCGCTGAACTGGGGACAGACCGCCGAGCGGGTCTACTCCATCGCCGCCGGGCTGATCGAGCTCGGCGTACAGCCGGAGCAGCGGGTCGCCCTCTCCTCCTCGACGCGGGTCGAGTGGATCCTCGCGGACCTGGGCATCCTGTGCGCCGGCGCCGCCACCACCACGATCTACCCGCAGACCAACGCCGACGAGTCCGCGTTCATCCTCGCGGACTCCGGCAGCAGGGTCCTCTTCGCGGAGAACGCCGAGCAGCTCGCCAAGGCGCGTGAGAAGCGCGCCGAGCTGCCCGACCTCACCCACATCGTGGTGATCGACCCGGCCGGCGCCGAGACCGGTGACTCGGTGCTCACGCTCGCCGAGCTGGAGCAGCGCGGCGCCGCGTACCTGGAGAAGAACCCCGACCTGATCAAGGAGAAGGTCGGCGCGATCACCAGGGACCAGCTGGCCACCCTCATCTACACCTCGGGCACCACCGGCCGCCCCAAGGGTGTCCGGCTCCCGCACGACAACTGGTCGTACATGGCGAAGGCCATCGCCGCGACCGGGCTGGTCAGCGCCGACGACGTGCAGTACCTGTGGCTGCCGCTGGCGCACGTCTTCGGCAAGGTGCTCACGTCCGGGCAGATCGAGGTCGGGCACGTCACCGCCGTCGACGGCCGCGTCGACAAGATCATCGAGAATCTTCCGGTCGTGCAGCCGACGTACATGGCGGCCGTCCCGCGCATCTTCGAGAAGGTCTACAACGGGGTCGCCGCCAAGGCCCGGGCGGGCGGCGGCGCCAAGTACAAGATCTTCCAGTGGGCCGCCGAGGTCGCCCGCGAGTACGCCAAGGTCACCCAGGACAACTTCCGGCACACCGGCACGGCCTCGGCGCCCTTCGGGCTCTCCGCCAAGCACAAGGTCGCCGACGCGCTGGTGTTCGCCAAGATCCGTGAGGCGTTCGGCGGCAACCTGCGGGCGTGCGTCTCCGGCTCGGCCGCGCTCTCGCCCGAGATCGGCTACTTCTTCTCCGGCGCCGGCATCCACATCCTGGAGGGCTACGGCCTCACCGAGTCCTCCGCCGCCTCCTTCGTGAACCCCGGCGAGGCCTACCGCACCGGCACGGTCGGCAAGCCGCTGCCCGGCACGGAGGTCCGGATCGCCGACGACGGGGAGATCCTGCTGCGCGGCCCCGGCATCATGGAGGGCTACCACGGGCTGCCCGAGAAGACCGCCGAGGTCCTGGAGTCGGACGGCTGGTTCCACACCGGCGACATCGGCGAGCTGTCGCCCGACGGCTATCTGCGGATCACCGACCGCAAGAAGGACCTCATCAAGACGTCCGGCGGCAAGTACATCGCGCCCGCCGAGGTCGAGGGACAGTTCAAGGCGGTGTGCCCGTACGTCTCCAACATCCTGGTGCACGGGGCCGACCGGAACTTCTGCACGGCCCTGATCGCGCTCGACGAGCTGTCCATCCAGGCGTGGGCCGACGAGAACGGGCTGACGGGGAAGCCGTACGCGGAGATCGTCGCCGCGCCGGTGACGGTCGCGATGGTCGAGGGCTATGTGAAGCAGCTCAACGAGGGGCTGCAGCGCTGGCAGACCATCAAGAAGTTCCGGCTGCTGCCGAGGGACCTCGACATCGAGCACGGTGAGATCACGCCGAGCCTGAAGCTGAAGCGGCCGGTGGTGGAGCGGGAGTACAAGCACCTGATCGACGAGATGTACGCGGGCTCACGGGAGGCGTAGCGCCTCGGTGGAGGGGGGCGGGGGACTGCTCGGCGATCGGCGGTTCGGCGTGGCTGTCGCGCCCGCGCGGCGGAGCCGCACGTCGATCCAGCCCCGCCCCCCGGTCAGGACACGCGTGCCCTGGCCATCAGTTCGCGTAGCTCCCTCACCTGTGCGCGTAGCGTCGGCAGATCCGCGGCGTCGGTCAACTGCGCCTCCAGGGAGGCCAGTCGGGTGCTCATCTCCCCGAAGTCCGCGTGCTCCTGCGCCAGCAGCCGCTCCAGTTGCTGGTTCTTGCGGTGCAGGTCGAGGAAGACGGTGACCTTCGCGCGCAGCACCCACGGGTCGAACGGCTTGGTCAGGTAGTCGGCGGCACCGGTCGCGTAGCCCCGGAACGCGTACCCGGTGTCGTCCTCCGCGCCGGTCAGGAAGATGATCGGGACGTCCTTGGTCTGGTCGAGCCGTTTGATGTTCGCGGCGGTCTCGAAACCGTCCATGCCCGGCATCCGGATGTCCAGCAGGACCAGGGCGAACGGTCGGCGCAGCAGTGCCTTCATCGCCTCCTCGCCCGAACGCGCCCGGACGAGCGGTTCGTTGAGGGACCCCAGGATGGCCTCCAGGGCGATCAGGTTGTCCTCCATGTCGTCGACCAGGAGGATGCCCGCGCTCTCTTCGGTCGTTGCCTCAGCGCTCATGTGACCGGCCTCATTCAGTCGTCCGTGGTGGTGACCGCGGCCTCCTCGACCGTCACCCGCTCGGTGACCGCCGCCCGCTCGATGTCGTGCGACCGCGCGGTGTCCTCCGCGTGCTCGGGGTCCAGGAGCGCGCACACGACGGTCAGCAGCTGGTCGACGTCCACCGGCTTCGGTACGTAGTCGTTGGCGCCCCGCGCGATGGACTTCTCCCGGTCGCCCGGCATGGCCTTCGCGGTGAGCGCGACGATGGGCAGGCCCGTCCAGCGGGGGGTGCGGCGGATGGCGGCGATCGTCTCGTAGCCGTCCATCTCCGGCATCATGATGTCCATCAGGACGAGTTCGACGTCCTGGTTGCGCTCCAGGGTCTCGATGCCCTCGCGGCCGTTCTCGGCGTAGAGGACGGGCATGCCGACCCGGCCCAGGACATGGGTGAGGGCGAAGACGTTGCGGATGTCGTCGTCGACGATCAGCACCCGGCGCCCGGCCAGCACCTGGCCCGCCCGGCCCGCCCTCCACTCCTCCAGCTTGGTGGGCGTGGGCCACGAGTCGTCCGTGTCGTGGACGGAGTACGGCTCGATGGACAGGTCCTCCGGCACCGGCAGCGGACGGTCCTCGGGGGCCGGGCCGGTCGCCGGGTGGCCGGGGCTGACGACGGGGACGTACAGCGTGAAGGTGGACCCCTGGCCGGGTTCGCTCTCGGCGACGATCCGGCCGCCCAGCAGGCCCGCGATCTCCCGGCTGATGGACAGGCCCAGGCCGGTGCCGCCGTACTTGCGGTTCGTGGTGCCGTCGGCCTGCTGGAACGCCTCGAAGATCACCGGGAGTTTCTCGCGGGCGATGCCGATGCCGGTGTCGGAGACGGAGAAGGCGATCACGTCGTCGCTGTCCCGGACGTAGCGGCGCTCGGGGTCCTGCATCCGGGTCACCCGCAGCTCGACCCGGCCGGTGGCGGTGAACTTGATCGCGTTGGAGAGCAGGTTGCGCAGGATCTGCTGGAGGCGCTGCTCGTCCGAGTACATCTCCCGCGGCACGTCCTCGCCGACCGGCACCTCGAAGGCCAGCCCCCGGTCCAGGGTGAGCGGGCGGAAGGTGGCGTGGACGTAGTCGAGCAGCTTGATCAGGGGCAGCCGCTTCGGGCGTACGTCCATCCGGCCGGCCTCGATCTTCGAGAGGTCGAGGATGTCGTTGATCAGCTGGAGGAGGTCGGAGCCCGAACGGTGGATCGTTGTCGCGAACTGCACCTCCTGGTCGGAGAGACGGCCGTCCGGGTTGTCCGACAGCAGCCGTGCCAGGATCAGCAACGAGTTGAGCGGGGTGCGCAGTTCGTGGGACATGTTCGCCAGGAACTCCGACTTGTACTGCGAGGAGGTCGCCAACAGGGCGGCCTTCTCCTCCAGTTCCGCGTTCGAGCGCTGCAACTCCGCCTGCTGCTTCTGGAGTTCGTCCGAGCGCTCCTGGAGCTGCATGGCCAGGCGCTGGGACTCGCCGAGCAGGGACTCGGTGCGGGAGTTGGCGATGATGGTGTTGATGGCGACGCCGATGGTGTTCACGAACTGGTCGAAGAAGGCCAGATGGACGTCGGAGAAGCGGGAGAAGGACGCCAGCTCGATCACACCGAGGAGCTTGTCCTCGAAGAGGATCGGGATGATGACGACGCTCGCCGGGGCGGCCTCGCCCAGACCACTGTTGATCTTGATGTAGTCCGGCGGGGCCTCCTCCACCAGGATCCGCTTCTTCTCGCGGGCCGCCTGCCGCACCAGCCCGTGCACCGGCATAGCGCCCGTGTCGACGGTCGCGCCCTGTGCGGAGCCGTACCCCGCGATGAACGCGAGGCCCTTGGCGGGGATGGCGGTCCGCAGGGTGTCCTCGTCGGGGTCGGCCAGGAAGAACGCGCCGTACTGGGCGTTCACCAGCGGGGTCAGCTCGCGCAGGATCAGGTCGGCGACCTCCATCAGGTCCCGGTGGCCCTGCATCAGCGCGGCGAGGCGGGCCAGGTTGGACTCCAGCCAGTCCTTCGCGCGGGTCGTCTCGCGGAGGTTGGCCACCATCAGGTTGATGTTGTCCTTGAGTTCGGTGACCTCGCCCTGGGTCTCCACCGTGATGGAGCGGGACATGTCACCCTGGGCCACCGCCGAGGCCACCTCGGCGATCGCGCGGACCTGGGTGGTGAGGTTGAGCGCGAGTTCGTTGACGTTGGTCGTCAGGCGCTTCCAGGTGCCGTAGACACCCTCGACCCTTGCCTGGCCGCCGAGTTGGCCCTCGGAGCCGACCTCGCGGGCCACGCGTGTGACCTCGGAGGAGAAGGAGGAGAGCGTGTCCACCATCGTGTTGATGGTCGTCTTCAGTTCGAGGATCTCGCCCCGCGCGTCCACGTCGATCTTCTTCGACAGGTCTCCCTGCGCCACCGCCGTCGCCACCTGGGCGATATTGCGGACCTGTGAAGTCAGGTTGTCCGCCATGTAGTTGACGTTGTCGGTCAGATCGCGCCAGACGCCGGAGACACCCAGCACCTGGGCCCGGCCGCCCAGCCGGCCGTCCGTGCCGACCTCGCGGGCCACCCGGGTCACCTCGTCGGCGAAGGCGCGCAGCTGCTCCACCATCGTGTTGACGGTGTCCTTCAGTTCGAGGATCTCGCCGCGGGCGTCGACGGTGATCTTCTTCGACAGGTCGCCGTTCGCCACGGCCGTCGTCACCTGGGCGATATTGCGGACCTGCGAAGTCAGGTTCAGGGCCATGAAGTTGACGTTGTCGGTGAGGTCCTTCCAGACCCCGCTGACACCCCGTACCTGGGCCTGACCGCCGAGGTTGCCTTCCGTGCCGACCTCGCGGGCGACCCGGGTGACCTCGTCGGCGAAGGCGGAGAGCTGGTCGACCATGGTGTTGATCGTCGACTTCAGCTCCAGGATCTCGCCCTTCGCCTCCACGGTGATCTTCTTGCCCAGGTCGCCCTGGGCCACCGCGGTCGACACCAGGGCGATGTTGCGGACCTGTGAAGTCAGGTTGTCCGCCATGAAGTTGACGTTGTCGGTGAGGTCCTTCCAGACCCCGGAGACACCTCTCACCTGGGCCCGGCCGCCGAGGTTGCCCTCGGTGCCGACCTCGCGGGCGACCCGGGTGACCTCGTCGGCGAAGGCGGAGAGCTGGTCGACCATGGTGTTGATGGTGGACTTCAGCTCCAGGATCTCGCCCTGGGCGTCGACGGTGATCTTCTGGCTCAGGTCGCCGTTCGCCACGGCCGTCGTCACCTGGGCGATGTTGCGGACCTGTGAAGTCAGGTTCGAGGCCATGAAGTTGACGTTGTCCGTGAGGTCCTTCCAGACCCCCGACACGCCCCGCACCTGGGCCCGGCCGCCCAACTGCCCCTCGGTGCCGACCTCGCGGGCCACCCGGGTCACCTCGTCGGCGAAGGCGGAGAGCTGGTCGACCATCGTGTTCACGGTCAGCTTCAGTTCGAGCAGCTCGCCGGTCGCCTCGACCGTGACCGTGCGGGTCAGATCGCCGCGGGCCACCGCCGTGGTCACCAGGGCGATGTCACGGACCTGGGCGGTCAGCCGGGACGCCATGGTGTTGACCGCCTCGGTCACGTCCCGCCAACTTCCGGACAGACCCGTCACCTTGGCCCGACCGCCTAGCCGGCCCTCGGTGCCGACCTCACGGGCCACCCGGGTCACCTCGCCGGTGAACAGGGAGAGCTGGTCGACCATCTTGTTCACCGCCCGGCCCAGGCGGCGCAGATCACCGCGCAACTGCCGGTTGCCGTCGTGCAGATCGACCCGCTGGGTCAGATCACCGCCGGCCACCGCGTCCAGCACCCGGGTGGCGTTGGCCGCCGGGGCGACCAGGGCGTCGAGCAGCTGGTTCACGTCGTTGACCCGGGAGGTCCAGGAGCCCTGGCCCGGGCTCGCCGAGAGCCGCTCGTCGAGCCGGCCGTGCCGGACCAAGTCCCGCTTCACGCGCTGCACTTCCGTGTTGAAGTGCGTGCTGCGGTCGATCACCTGGTTGAAGACGGCGGTCAGTTCGGCCACCAGTCCGTGGCCCGATTCCGGCACTTTCGAGAAGTCGCCGTCCCGGGCCGCGGTCATCGCGGCGAGCAGGGGACGCAGATCCGATGCTCGAATCAGGCCATCTTTGTGTCCATCTTCGAGCACACGCGTAGCACTGTTCTCACTCATGGCGGCCCACTTCGGTAACTCGGCGCTTATGGCCGTGGCCAGTCTGTCACTCTGTCGCCATCGACTGAGGCGTATTCGTCCGAACCGCTCAGCGAGCTGCAGGGGAGCTGTCCATGGGGGCCATTCCGGCGCAACGGGAGACCGATTCCCGTGGCTCTGATGCGCCCGCGCACGAGAGCGCGCTCCCGCGCGTCGAGGTCCACGCACCCACCGACGCGCCTGAGCACACCCGTCCGTCCACGTCCTCGCACCCGCCTCCGGCCGCCTCCCCGCGCGCCCTGGCGCACGCCGAACTGCCCGGCAGCTCCCTCGCGCCCGGCGCCGCCCGCGCACTCCTGCGCGCCGCGCTCTCCGAGTGGGCCGAACGCGGACTGCCCGGCACCGAGCACCTCACCGACCGGCTGGCCGGAGACGGCGTGGTCGTCGTCAGCGAACTGGTCACCAACGCCGTCGTGCACGCCGGCACCGACGTCGAGGTGGACTACCGGCTGGAGGGGGAGAGCGGCGCCCTCGTCGTCGAGGTCCACGACCACCACCCCTCACGCGCCCCGCGCGACACGCCCTTCGACCCGTCGTACGACCCACCGGAGTACGGGAACGGCCTCCGACTGGTCGCCGCGCTCTCCGAGTCCTGGGGCATCACCTACCGCACCGGCGCCAAGACGGTGTGGGCCCGGCTGTCCGCGCGGGGCGCGTCGGCCGCCGACGCGCGCGAGGCGTACGCGGGGGAGAGCGGGCTGCGCGTCGCCGAGATACTCGCCCCGGAACCGCAGCGCGTCGAACAGGACCGGGACTGGCTCAACCGCGGCGCCCTCTCCTTCCTCGCCGAGGCCTCCGACCTGCTCGCCGGACAGCTCGACGAGAACCTCGTGGCCGCGCTCGCCGGGCAGCTGATCGTGCCGCGGCTGGCCGACTGGTGCGCGGTGTGGCTGGAGGACGAGCTGACCGGCCGGGGCGGCTGGCCGGCCGACGGGGCCGGGGGAACCGGGCCGCGCCTGACCCGGGTGTGGCACAGCAACGAGAACCGGATCGAGGAACTCCGCCAGGCCCTGGAGAAGGAGCCGCCCCGCCCGCCCGAACCCGCCCGCCCCGGGCCCGCCCCGTTCCCGTGGCCCGGCGACGCGCTCGGCCCGCACGGAGGCCACGGCTCCGCGCTCGCCTACCGCCTCGCGGCCGGCGGCCGCCCGCTCGGCACCCTGGTCATCGGCCGCTCCGGACTGCTGAGCTTCCCGGACGAGATCACCGGCCTGGTCGAGGACCTCAGCCGGCGGGTGGCCCTCGCCGTCGGAGCGGCCCGCCAGTACGCCCGCCAGGCCACCATCAGCGCCGTCCTGCAACGCGGACTGCTGCCCGGCGCGGTGGCCGAGATACCGGGGATGCACAGCGCCCTGGTCTACGAGCCGTGCGACAAGGGCGGACCCAGCGGCGACTTCTATGACCTCTTCCCGGCCGGCGACGGCCGCTGGTGCTTCGCCGTCGGCGACGTCCAGGGCAAGGGCCCCGAGGCGGCCGTCGTCATCGGCCTCGCCCGGCCCTGGCTGCGGCTGCTGGCCCGCGAGGGATACCGCGTCGCCGACGTCCTGGACCGCCTCAACCAGCTGCTCCTCGACGACGCCACGGAGGCCGCCGACGCGGCGGCCCGCGCGCTGGCCTCCGCGAGCGGCCGGCCCCTCGCACCCGGCGACGGCCCGCAGACCCGCTTCCTCTCCCTCCTCTACGGCGAGCTGGTCCCTTTCGACGGCGGTGTCCGCTGCACCCTCGCCTCCGCCGGGCACCCGCTGCCGCTGCTCCTCGGGGCGGGCGGCGAGGTCCGTACGGCCGCACACCCGCAGACCCTCCTCGGGGTCGTCGAGGACGCCACGTACACCAGTGAGACCTTCGAGCTGCGGCACGGCGACAGCCTGCTGTGCGTGACCGACGGGGTCACCGAGCGGCGCAGCGGCTCGCGCCAGTTCGACGACGAGGACGGGCTCGCGGAGGCGCTCGCCGGCTGCGTGGGACTGGACGCGGAACTGATCGCGGAGCGCATCAAGCGGCTGGTGCACGAGTTCGGCGAACGGCCGGCGGAGGACGACCTGGCGCTGCTGGTCCTCCAGGCGGACTCAGGGCCGGGCCGGCGGGCGGACCGTTCTACGGGCTGACGGGCGTACCGACGGGTGCTGTGGCAGGCAGGCGGGCAGGCAGGCTGACGGGTGTGCCGGCTGGTGGGCTGACGGCCGTACCGACAGGTGTGGTGACGGGTGCGCCGGCGGGCGGACCGAGGTCTCCGTGGGTGCTGGACAATGGAGGGCATGCCTTCCGCACTCCCCGACGGCGAGCCCGTCCCCGACGACGGCGCGTTGCCCGCGCCCGCGCTCGCCGGGGCGGCCGACCGCCCCCTCGGGTTCTACCTGCACGTTCCGTACTGCGCGACCCGCTGCGGCTACTGCGACTTCAACACCTACACGGCCACCGAGCTGCGCGGCACCGGCGGGGTCCTCGCCTCCCGCGACAACTACGCGGACACCGTGATCGACGAGATCCGGCTGGCCCGCAAGGTCCTCGGCGACGACCCGCGCGAGGTCCGCACGGTCTTCGTCGGCGGCGGCACGCCCACGCTGCTGGCCGCCGGGGACCTCGTACGGATGCTGGGGGCGATCCGCGACGAGTTCGGCCTCGCCGCCGACGCGGAGATCACCACGGAGGCGAACCCCGATTCGGTCGACCCGAGCTACCTGGCGACCCTGCGCCGGGGCGGCTTCAACCGGATCTCCTTCGGCATGCAGAGCGCGAAGCAGCACGTACTGAAGATCCTGGACCGCACCCACACGCCGGGGCGCCCCGAGGCGTGCGTGGCGGAGGCGCGCGCGGCGGGGTTCTCGCACGTCAACCTCGATCTGATCTACGGCACCCCGGGCGAGTCGGACGACGACTGGAGGGCCACCCTGGAGGCGGCTCTCGGTGCCGGGCCCGACCATGTCTCGGCGTACGCCCTGATCGTCGAGGAGGGCACCCAGCTGGCCCGGCGGATCCGCCGGGGCGAGGTCCCGATGACCGACGACGACGTGCACGCCGACCGGTACCTGATCGCCGAGGAGCTGCTGTCCGCGGCGGGCTTCGACTGGTACGAGGTCTCCAACTGGGCCACCTCGGAGGCGGGACGCTGCCTCCACAACGAGCTGTACTGGCGGGGCGCCGACTGGTGGGGGGCCGGGCCGGGGGCGCACAGTCACGTGGGGGGCGTGCGGTGGTGGAACGTGAAGCATCCGGGGGCGTATGCGGCGGCGCTGGCGGGTGGGCGGTCGCCGGGGGCCGGGCGGGAGGTGCTGTCGGCGGAGGATCGGCGGGTGGAGCGGATTCTGCTGGAGCTGCGGCTTCTGGAGGGTGTGCCGCTGGAGCTGCTGAAGCCGGAGGGGCTCTCGGCCTCTCGGCGGGCCCTGTCCGACGGGCTTCTTCAGGAGGGGCCGTACGGGGAGGGGCGTGCGGTGTTGACGCTGCGGGGGCGGTTGCTGGCGGACGCGGTGGTGCGGGATCTGGTGGACTGAGGGTTTGATTCGCCCCCGCCGCCCCTTCCCGTCCCGTCCCTGGGGGCTGCCGCCCCCAGACCCCCGCTTCGGCCCCGAAAGGGCCTCGTCCTCAAACGCCGGACAGGCCGAGAGGCGCCGGCCGGCTGGAAGGTGAGACGCCCGGCCGGTCGGAAGATCAGGCGCCGGGGCGGCCGGGTGGGGGTGGTGTGGTGACGAAGTCGATCAGTTCTTCCACCCGGCCCAGGAGTTCCGGTTCCAGGTCCTTGTAGGTGGTGACCCGCTTCAGGATGGCCTGCCAGACCGCGCCGGTGTTGTCCGGCCAGCCGAGGGCGCGGCAGACGCCGGTTTTCCAGTCCTGGCCGTGGGGGACGCGGGGCCAGGACCGGATGCCCACGGCGGAGGGCTTCACGGCCTCCCAGATGTCGATGTAGGGGTGGCCGACGACCAGGGCGTGTTCGCTGGTCACCGCGGCGGCGATACGGGACTCCTTGCTGCCCGGCACCAGGTGGTCCACCAGGATGCCCAGCCGGGCGTCGGGGCCCGGCGCGAACTCCTCGACGATCGACGGGAGGTCGTCGACGCCCTCCAGGTACTCCACGACCACGCCCTCGATGCGCAGGTCGTCGCCCCACACCTTCTCGACCAGTTCGGCGTCGTGCCGCCCCTCGACGTAGATACGTCCGGCGCGGGCCACGCGCGCGCGTGCCCCGGGCACGGCGACCGACCCGGAGGCCGTACGGGAGGGGCGGGTCGGGCTCTGGCCGGTGGGGCGTACCAGGGTCACCACGCGGCCCTCCAGGAGGAAGCCGCGCGGCTCCAGGGGGAAGACGCGGTGCTTGCCGAAGCGGTCCTCCAGGGTGACCGTGCCGGCCTCGCAGCGGATCACCGCGCCGCAGAAGCCGGTCCCCGCCTCCTCGACCACCAGGTCCGGGTCCGCGGGGACCTCCGGCGCGGGCTGGGACTTCTTCCACGGCGGGGTGAGGTCCGGAGAGTACGGGCGCATTCGGACGACGATAGGAGAAGACGCCGCCGGCCGGTCACGACACGCCGAAACGCCCGGCCAGCGCGTCCCGCTGCGCCCGCACGAACGCCGCGTCCACCACCGCTCCGTGACCGGGGACGTACAGCGCGTCCTCACCGCCCAGGTCGAGCAGCCGGTCCAGGGCGGCGGGCCAACGGGACGGTACGGCGTCGGGGCCCGCCTGGGGCTCCCCGGACTCCTCGACCAGGTCGCCGCAGAACACGACCGCCGGGTCGCCCGGTACGACGACCACGAGGTCGTGCCCGGTGTGCCCGGGGCCCACGTTCGCCAGCAGGACCGAGGGGCCGCCGTCCAGGTCGAGACCCACCTTGCCCCGCACCGGGTGGCGGGGGTGTACGAGGGTGTCCGCGGCCGACTCCGCCGCCCCGGCGTCGAGGCCGTTGCGCACCGCGTCCGCGCACAGGTGCTCACTCCGCTCCCGGAACACGTCGTCCGCGCCGGCCGCGGTCAGCACCTCCGCGCCCGCGAAGGCCGCCGCCCCGAAGACGTGGTCGAAGTGCGGGTGCGTGAGCGCGAGGAAACGCACACGGCGACCGGCGAGCGCCTCCGCCTGACGCCGCAACCGGACGCCCTCCGCGAGACTCGACCCGGCGTCGATCAGCAGCGCCCCACCCGCGCCCACGACCAGCCCGACCGTGCAGTCCCACCGCGGAAGACGGCACCGGCCGACCCCGGCGCCCAGCCGCTCCCACCCCAACTCTTCCCAAGTCACCGTCATACGGCGACGCTAGCGGGGAAGCATCCCCGGGCACGACCTCGCCGGGTACGGTCTCGCCCGGCGCGCCCTCGCGGGGGACCGGCCTTGCCCCGGGCGTACCCCACGGCCGTACACTGGCTCCGGGTGTGCTGGCACTCGGATGTGACGAGTGCCAGGCGAGGCGCTACGGGATCGACTTCTGGAGGTGTGCGCGATGCTGAGTGAACGCAGGCTCCAGGTGCTGCGCGCCATCGTCCAGGACTATGTCGGCACCGAGGAACCGGTCGGTTCCAAGGCGCTCACCGAGCGGCACAATCTCGGGGTCTCCCCGGCGACCGTGCGCAACGACATGGCGGCCCTGGAGGACGAGGGGTTCATCGCCCAGCCGCACACCAGCGCGGGGCGGATCCCGACCGACAAGGGCTACCGGCTGTTCGTCGACAAGCTGGCCGGCGTCAAACCGATGACCGGACCGGAGCGGCGCGCCATCCAGAACTTCCTGGACGGCGCGGTCGATCTCGACGACGTGGTGGCGCGGACCGTACGGCTGCTCGCGCAGCTGACGCGGCAGGTCGCCGTCGTGCAGTACCCGTCGCTCACACGGTCGACGGTGCGCCATGTCGAGCTGCTGTCGCTGGCCCCCGCGCGCGTGATGCTCGTCCTGATCACGGACACCGGGCGGGTCGAGCAGCGGATGGTCGACTGCCCGGCGCCGTTCGGCGAGGCCTCGCTGGCCGATCTGCGGGCACGGCTCAACAGCCGGGTCGCCGGTCGCCGGTTCGCCGACGTGCCGCACCTGCTGGAAGACCTCCCCGAGGGCTTCGACATCGAGGACCGCGGCACGGTCTCGACGGTGCTCTCCACTCTGCTGGAGACGCTCGTCGAGGAGAACGAGGAGCGGCTGATGATCGGCGGCACCGCCAATCTCACCCGCTTCGGACATGACTTTCCCCTCACCATCCGGCCCGTCCTGGAGGCCCTTGAGGAGCAGGTCGTGCTCCTCAAACTCCTTGGTGAGGCCGGGGATTCGGGCATGACCGTGCGTATCGGTCACGAGAACGCCTATGAGGGACTCAACTCCACTTCAGTGGTGTCGGTCGGCTACGGTTCGGGCGGCGAGGCAGTCGCCAAGCTCGGCGTGGTCGGACCGACCCGCATGGATTACCCGGGAACGATGGGAGCGGTACGCGCAGTGGCACGGTACGTCGGACAGATCCTGGCGGAGTCGTAAGTGGCCACGGACTACTACGCCGTTCTCGGCGTGCGCCGCGACGCGTCGCAGGAAGAGATCAAGAAGGCCTTCCGGCGGCTCGCACGCGAGCTGCACCCGGACGTCAACCCCGATCCGAAGACCCAGGAGCGGTTCAAGGAGATCAACGCCGCCTACGAGGTGTTGTCGGACCCGCAGAAGAAGCAGGTCTACGACCTCGGCGGAGATCCCCTGTCCCAGGCGGGCGGCCAAGGCGCGGGCGGCTTCGGTGCCGGCGGCTTCGGGAACTTCTCGGACATCATGGACGCCTTCTTCGGTACGGCGTCCCAGCGGGGGCCGCGCTCGCGGACCCGGCGCGGCCAGGACGCGATGATCCGGCTGGAGATCGAGCTCGACGAGGCTGCCTTCGGCACGACGAAGGACATCCAGGTCGACACCGCGATCGTCTGCACCACGTGCAGTGGTGAGGGCGCGGCGCCGGGGACCTCGGCCCAGACGTGTGACATGTGCCGCGGTCGCGGCGAGGTGTCGCAGGTGACGCGGTCCTTCCTGGGCCAGGTCATGACCTCGCGGCCCTGCCCGCAGTGCCAGGGCTTCGGCACCGTGGTCCCCACTCCGTGCCCGGAGTGCGCGGGCGACGGCCGGATCCGGTCGCGGCGGACGCTGACCGTGAAGATCCCCGCCGGTGTCGACAACGGCACCCGGATCCAGCTCGCCGGCGAGGGCGAGGTCGGGCCCGGTGGCGGTCCGGCCGGTGATCTGTACGTCGAGATCCACGAGTTGCCGCACGCGATGTTCCAGCGCCGGGGTGACGACCTGCACTGCACGGTCACCATTCCGATGACCGCGGCCTGTCTCGGTACCAAGGTGCCGTTGGAGACGCTGGACGGTCTGGAGGAGGTCGACATCCGGCCCGGTACCCAGTCCGGCCAGTCGATCCCGTTGCACGGCCGGGGTGTTACGCATCTGCGGGGTGGCGGTCGTGGTGACCTCATCGTGCATGTCGAGGTCCAGACGCCGACGAAGCTTGATGTGGAGCAGGAGCGGTTGCTGCGTGAGTTCGCCAAGCTGCGGGGTGAGGAGCGGCCCATCGGGCAGTTTCAACCCGGGCAGCAGGGGCTGTTCTCGCGGCTGAAGGACGCGTTCAACGGTCGCTGACGGGGGTGTGGCGGCGGGGGCTTCTTCTCGCCCCCGCCGCCCCTTCCCGTCCCGTCCCTGGGGGCTGCCGCCCCCAGACCCCCGCTTCGGCCCCGAAAGGGCCTTGTCCTCAAACGCCGGACGGGCTGGGAGCGGGTGCCGCCCCAGACTCTCGCTTCGGCCCCGAAAGGCCTTGTCCTCAAACGCCGGACGGGCTGGGAGCGGGTGTCGGCCCAGGTCCCCGCTTCGGCCCCGGAAGGGTCTCGTCCTCGGGCGCCGGGCGGGCTGGGAGGGTGTCGGCCCAGGTCTCCGCTTCTCGCCGAACGGGCTGGAGGGTAGCGGTTCGTGGCAAGGGGCGGCCGGATTCGGACTTGTTCGGAGGACGTGACAACATGCCGTCATGTCCTCCGCACTGACCGATCTCTTCCTTCACCCGATCGTGCAGGCCCCCATGGCGGGCGGCGTCTCCGTACCGACGCTCGCCGCCGCCGTGTGCGAGGCCGGCGGGCTGGGGTTCCTCGCTGCCGGGTACAAGACGGCCGACGGGCTGTACCAGGAGATCAAGCAGTTGCGGAGCCTCACGGCCCGTCCCTTCGGCGTGAACCTCTTCATGCCGCAGCCGGAGTACGCGGACCCGGCGGCCGTCGACGTCTACGCCCATCAGCTGGCCGGCGAGGCGTCCTGGTACGAGACCGAGCTGGGCGACCCCGAGAGCGGACGCGACGACGGCTACGAGGCCAAGCTCGCCGTCCTGCTCGACAACCCGGTCCCGGTGGTCTCGTTCCACTTCGGCGTGCCCACCCCGGACGTCCTGGACTCGCTGCGCCGGGCCGGCGTCTTCACCCTGGTCACCGCGACCACCGCCGAGGAGGCCTACGCGATCGAGCGGGCGGGCGCCGACGCGGTGATCGCGCAGGGCGTGGAGGCCGGCGGGCACCAGGGCACCCACCGTGACATCCCGGAGACCGACGGTTCCGGCATAGGCCTGCTGTCCCTGATCGGGCAGATCCGCGAGACCGTGGGCATCCCGGTCGTCGCCGCCGGCGGCATCATGCGCGGCAGCCAGATCGCCGCCGTGCTCGCCGCGGGCGCGAGCGCCGCCCAGCTCGGCACGGCGTTCCTCGCCACCCCCGAATCCGGCGCGCACGCCGTGCACAAGCAGGCGCTGACCAACCCCCTCTTCGTCCGTACGGCGTTGACCCGCGCCTTCTCCGGCCGCCCGGCCCGCGGCCTGGTCAACCGCTTCCTGCGCGAGCACGGCCCGTACGCGCCCGCCGCCTACCCGGAGATCCACCACCTGACCTCGCCGCTGCGCAAGGCCGCCGCCAAGGCCGGTGACGCGCAGGGCATGGCGCTGTGGGCGGGGCAGGGTCACCGGATGGCCCGCGAACTGCCCGCCGGGCAGCTGGTGGAGGTGCTGGCGGCCGAACTCGCCGCGACCAGGACAGCGTTGTCATCGGGAGGCGCGCGATGACCGCGCCGGTGTTCGTCGTCGAGCACTTCGACGCGGGCGGCGGCGGTCGGTACGTCCTCGACGGCCCCGAGGGGCGGCACGCCGTCTCCGTGAAGCGGCTGCGGGCCGGGGAGCGGGTCGTGCTCACCGACGGCGCCGGACGCTGGGCCGAGGGCGAGGTCGTCGCCGCCGAGGGCAAGGACCGGCTGGTCGTCCAGTTGGCGGGCGTCGCCGAGGAGCCCCCGGAGTCCCCCCGCATCACCGTCGTCCAGGCACTCCCCAAGGGTGACCGGGGTGAACTCGCCGTGGAGACGATGACCGAGACCGGTGTCGACGCGATCGTGCCGTGGGCCGCCTCCCGCTGTATCACGCAGTGGAAGGGCGACCGCGGGCTGAAGGCGCTCGGCAAGTGGCGGGCCACCGCCCGCGAGGCCGGCAAGCAGTCCCGCCGGGTCCGCTTCCCCGAGGTCGCGGACGCGGCAACCGGCAAGCAGGTCGCCGCACTTCTCGCCAAGGCCGACTTCGCCGCCGTTCTGCACGAGAGCGGCGAGGAGGCCCTCGCCACCGCCGAACTCCCCGCCGAGGGCGAGATCGTCCTGGTCGTCGGCCCCGAAGGCGGGGTCTCCCCCGAGGAGTTGGCGCTGTTCGAGGAGGCGGGCGCGAAGGCCTACCGACTCGGGCCGACCGTGCTGCGTACCTCGACCGCCGGGACCGCGGCGGCCGCTCTGCTCCTCGGCCGCTCCGGCCGCTGGTCCTGACCCCGTACACCGTAAGGACGGCTCGTGGAACTCGCCCAAGTACGCCTGCTCGTCGGCGACTTCGCCGCCTGCTACCGCTTCTACGCCGAGGTCCTCGACCTCAAGCCCCAGTCGGGGGCGACCGAGGGACCGTACGAGAAGTTCAGTCCCACCGTCGGCTCCGCGGGCATCGCCCTCCAGGACCGGGCCATGATGGCCGAGGTGCTCGGCGAGCTGGGCGACGAGGCCACCGGCCACCGGTCCCTGGTGGTGCTGCGCGTCGACGATCTGGACGCCTGCTGCGAGCGGATCGCCGACCGCGGGGCGACCCTGCTGCACGGCCCGGCGGCGATGACGGACCGGATGCGGGTCGCCCACCTCAAGGACCCGGAGGGCAACCTCGTGGAGCTTCAGGAGTGGCTGCTGCTGCGCGGCTGACCACCGCGGCCGGGAGCAGTTCCCAGCCGTCCAGCTCACTGTCCGACCCGCCGTCCGAGCCTCGGTCCCGGGAGAGCGGCCCGCGCTTCGACGCCTCGTCGACCGGGGCGCGGACGACGCCGGGTTCGTGCAGGTCGAGGTAGCCGCTGTCGTCCTCCACCCCGCCCGAGTGCCCGGGGCAGCCGCCGCGGGCGTCGCGTCCGGGGCCGGACCGGAACACGATCCGGGTGCCGGTCCCGGCGGGGGCGCCCTCGCGGAGCAGGGTGAGGGTCTCGCGGCAGGGCTCGCCGTCGCCGTGTCCGTGGCGGACGTTCTACAGGTAGACGGTCCGCTCGTCCACGACCAGCCTTCTGAGGCTGTGGTCCTCGCGCGTCCCCCACGGTGGACGTGGGGCGCACGGGGTGGCCGTATGCGCTCTACCGCGACGGGCGGGACGGTGGGAGGCTGCCCTGCATGGGGGCGTTGACGATGATGCGACGCCGCCCGCGCGTGCGGCGTGCGGCGGCCGGGACGGCGCTGTCCTTGCTCGCGGTGGGCGGGGCGGTCGCCTGTGATCCGAGCGGGCTCAACTCCGCGACCGTGGCGTACACCACCGACCAGACCGTCACGGCGGAACTGGAGCGGCGGAACACGAACGTACGCTGGCTCACCTGCACGGCTTCGTACGGCGACGGTCGCTCGACGCCCTCGGCCACCGAGAACGCCGTGGCCGAGGTCGACTGTGTGGGCGAGACCGACGACGGCCAGGACATCACCGTCACGGGCCGGATCACACGGGCGGTCAGCGGGGCGTGTGTGCGCGGCGACCTCACCGTGAAGATCGACGGAAAGCAGTGGTTCCACGTGCAGGGGCTCGGCAACTGCAACGCCGAGACCACCCCGCCGGTGAACGATCCCGGCGGGCCCGGCCCGACGGTCACCGTCACGGTCACCAAGACCGTCTACTGCCAGAAGGCGCCCCAGTGCTGGCCCGACGGCAAGTGAGCTCCCGCCTGAGGGGGTTGGGCGTGTGATCCAAACCTGGTCCAAACCCCTGTCCCCGCCCGTCGCGGGTGCATAGGGTGATCGGGTGACACAGTCTGCGACCACCGCGCCCCCCGCGCCCGCCTCCGGGTATCTCCGCTTCCCCCACCTGCAGGGCGAGTTGGTCGCCTTCACCGCCGAGGACGACGTGTGGCTCGCCCCCCTCGACGGCGGCCGGGCCTGGCGGGCCAGCGCCGACAACGTGCCGGTCACCCACCCCCGGATCTCGCCCGACGGCACCACCGTCGCCTGGACCTCCACCCGCGACGGCGCCCCCGAGGTGTACGTCGCCCCGGTCGACGGCGGCCCCGCCAAACGCCTGACCCACTGGGGCAGTTCACGCACCCAGGTGCGCGGCTGGACCGCCGGCGGCGAGGTCCTCGCCGTCACCACCCACGGCCAGGCCAGCCTGCGTCGCAGCTGGGCCCGGGCGATCCCGCTCGACGGCGGCCCCGGCACGACCCTGCCCTACGGCCCGGTCGGCGACGTCGCCCAGGGCGGCCCGGGCACGGTTCTGCTGTCCGCGCCGATGGGCCGCGAGGCCGCCTGGTGGAAGCGCTACCGGGGCGGCACCGCGGGCAAGCTGTGGATCGACACCGACGGCCAGGGGGACTTCGTACGGCTGCACGAAGACCTGGACGGGAACATCGAGTACCCCGTGTGGGCGGGGGACCGGATCGCGTTCCTCTCCGACCACGAGGGCGTCGGCGCGCTGTACTCCTCCCTCGCCGACGGCTCCGACCTCCGGCGGCACACGCCGCTCGACGGCTTCTACGCCCGGCACGCGGCCGGTGACGGCACCCGGGTCGTGTACGCCTGCGCCGGTGAACTGTGGATCCTCGACGACCTCGACGGCGCCGAGCCGCGCCGGCTCGACGTGCGGCTCGGCGGGCAGCACGTCGACCGGCAGCCGTTCACGGTGAACGCCGCCCGCTGGTTCGGCTCCGCCGCCCCCGACCACACCGCCCGTGGCAGCGCGGTCGCCGTGCGCGGCGCCGTGCACTGGGTGACCCACCGCGCCGGACCGGCCCGCGCGCTCTCCGCCGAACCCGGCGTCCGGGCCCGGCTGCCTCGCACCTTCCGCACCGAGGGCGAGGAGTGGGTGGTGTGGGTGACGGACGCCGAGGGCGACGACGCCCTGGAGTTCGCGCCGGCCACCGGCCACGCCCCCGGCGGCACCCCGCGCCGGCTCGCCGCCGGACAGCTCGGCCGGGTCCTGGCCCTCGCCATGGCCCCCGACGGCAGCCGGGCCGCGGTCGCCGCCCACGACGGCCGCGTCCTGCTCGTCGAACGCGAGACGGGCGAGGTCCGCGAGATCGACCGCAGCGACGAGGGCGACGTCTCCGGGCTGGTGTTCTCGCCCGACTCGGCCTGGCTCGCCTGGTCGCACCCCGGCCCCGGCCCGCTGCGCCAACTGCGCCTGGCCAACACCACCGACCTGTCCGTCACCGAGGCGACCCCGCTCAGATTCCGTGACTACGCCCCGGCGTTCACCCTCGACGGCAAGCACCTCGCCTTCCTCTCCAACCGTTCCTTCGACCCGGTCTACGACGAGCACGTCTTCGACCTGGCCTTCGTCGTCGGCGACCGCCCGCACCTGATCACGCTGGCCGCGACCACGCCCTCGCCGTTCGGCCCGCAGCGGCACGGCCGGCCCTTCGACGCCCCCGACAAGGACGAGACGCCCGACAGCGAGGGCACCCCCGCCACCCGGATCGACCTGGACGGCCTCGCCGACCGGATCGTGGCGTTCCCGGTCGAGGCGGCCCGCTACTCCAACCTGCGCGCGGCCAAGGACGGCGTGCTGTGGCTGCGGCATCCGGTGCGCGGTGTCCTCGGCTCCTCCAGGGCCACCCCGGACGACCCGGACCCGCACACCGAGCTGGAGCGCTACGACCTCGCCCAGCAGCGCATCGAGCATCTCGCCGCCGACGCCGACCACTTCGCGGTGAGCGGCGACGGCAAGCGGGTCCTGCTGTGGACGGACAGTCGGCTGAAGGTCGTGCCCAGCGACCGGCGCGCCTCGAACGACGACGACAGCGACACCAACATCACCGTCGACCTCAGCCGCGTACGGCAGACCGTCGACCCGGCCGCCGAGTGGCGGCAGATGTACGAGGAGACGGGCCGCGTCATGCGGGACCACTTCTGGCGCCCGGACATGAACGGCGTCGACTGGACCGGCGTCCTCGACCGCTACCGCCCCGTCCTCGACCGGGTCGCCACCCACGACGACCTCGTCGACCTCCTCTGGGAGGTGCAGGGCGAACTCGGCACCTCGCACGCCTACGTCGTCCCGCGCGGCGGCCACGGCGGCGGGCCCCGGCAGGGACTGCTCGGCGCGGACATCTCCCGCCACGAGGACGGCCCCCAGGGCGCGGCCCAGTGGCGCATCGACCGCATCCTGCCCACCGAGACCTCCGACCCTGACGCCCGCTCCCCGCTCGCCGCACCCGGTGTCGCGGTCCGGGCCGGCGACGCGATCGTCGCCGTCGCGGGCCTGCCGGTCGACCCGGTGACCGGGCCCGGCCCCCTGCTCGTCGGTACGGCGGGCAAACCGGTCGAGCTGACGATCTCGCCGTCCGGCGGGGGCGAGGTACGGCACGCGGTGGTCGTCCCCACGGCCGACGAGGAACCCCTGCGCTACCACGCGTGGGTCGCCGACCGGCGGGCGTACGTCCACGAGAAGTCCGGCGGGCGGCTCGGCTATCTGCACGTCCCGGACATGCAGGCGCCCGGCTGGGCCCAGATCCACCGCGACCTGCGGGTCGAGGTGGCCCGCGAGGGGCTCGTCGTGGACGTCCGCGAGAACCGCGGCGGACACACCTCCCAGCTGGTCGTCGAGAAGCTCGCCCGGCGGATCGTCGGCTGGGCCGTGCCGCGCGGCATGCGGCCCTACAGCTACCCGCACGACGCGCCCCGCGGGCCGGTCGTCGCCGTCGCCAACGAGTTCTCCGGGTCCGACGGGGACATCGTCAACGCGGCGATCAAGGCGCTCGGTATCGGTCCCGTCGTCGGCACCCGGACGTGGGGCGGGGTGATCGGCATCGACAGCCGGTACCGGCTCGTCGACGGGACGCTGATCACCCAGCCGAAGTACGCGTTCTGGCTGGAGGGATACGAGTGGGGCGTGGAGAACCACGGCGTCGACCCGGACGTGGAGGTCGTCCAGCGACCGCAGGACCACGCGGCGGGACGGGACATCCAGCTGGACGAGGCGGTACGGCTGGCGTTGGAGGCGCTGGAGACCGCTCCGGCGAAAACACCGCCCGGCTCGCCGGCCTGAGGGGCACGGGGCCGTATCGACATGCGGCTCCGCCGCGTGGGCGCGACCAGCCACGACGCACCCGCACGCGGCGACGATACGATGCCCACCCGCGACCAATCCGCTGAACCCCGGAGGGAACCGCATGGCAGGGGAACCGCAGGACGACTGCCTGTTCTGCAAGATCGCCACAGGGAGCATTCCGGCGACGATCGTCCGTGAGACGGAGACGACCGTCGCGTTCCGGGACATCAACCCCCAGGCGCCCACCCACGTCCTGGTGATCCCCAAGGCGCACCACGAGAACGCCGCCGCCCTCGCGACCGCCGCCCCGGAACTCGCCGCCGACGTCCTGCGCGAGAGCCAGTCCGTCGCCGACGACGAGAAGCTGGACAGCTACCGGATCGTCTTCAACACCGGCAGCGGCGCCGGCCAGACCGTCTGGCACGCCCACGCGCATGTCCTCGGCGGTCGTGGCCTGCACTGGCCCCCCGGGTGAGTCGCCCGTGTCCGTACGTGAGTTGGTGGTCCTCGGCACCGCCAGCCAGGTCCCGACCCGGCACCGCAACCACAACGGCTATCTGCTGCGCTGGGACGGCGAGGGCATCCTGTTCGACCCCGGGGAGGGCACGCAGCGCCAGCTGCTGCGCGCCGGGGTCGCCGCCCACGACCTGAACCGGATCTGCGTCACGCACTTCCACGGCGACCACTCGCTGGGTCTGTCCGGAGTCATCCAGCGCATCAACCTGGACCGGGTCCCGCATCCGGTCACCGCCCACTACCCGAAGTCCGGGCAGCGCTTCTTCGACCGGCTGCGGTACGCCACCGCCTACCGTGAGACGGTCGGGATCGTCGAGGCGCCGGTGAGCGCGGACGCAGTGATCGCCGAGGCCGGCGGCTACACCCTGGACGCCCGCAAGCTCTCCCACCCCGTCGAGTCCTACGGCTATCGCCTCACCGAACCCGACGGCCACCGCATGCTGCCCGACCGGCTCGCCGCGCACGGCATCAAGGGCCCGGACGTGGGCCGGATCCAGCGGGAGGGCGTACTCGACGGCGTCCGGCTCGACGACGTCAGCGAGATCCGGCGAGGGCAGCGGTTCGCGTTCGTCATGGACACCCGGCTCTGCGACGGCGTGTACGCGCTGGCCGAGGACTGCGACCTGCTGGTCATCGAGTCGACCTTCCTCGACGAGGACGAGCGACTGGCGGTCGACCACGGGCACCTGACGGCCGGTCAGGCAGCCCGGGTCGCGCGGGACGCCGGCGTACGGCATCTCGTGCTCACCCACTTCAGTCAGCGCTACTCCGAGCCGGAGGAGTTCGAGCGGCAGGCGCGGGCCGCGGGCTTCGAGGGGGAGCTGACCGTGGCGCACGATCTGCTGAGGGTGCCGGTTCCGAAGCGTCGATGAAACCCCCGTACCATGCTTCGATGTCCCTCCCCAAAGCTGAACTGCACCTGCACATCGAAGGCACCCTGGAGCCGGAGCTTGCTTTCGAGCTGGCCGCCCGCAATGGCGTCGAGCTGCCGTACGCCGACACCGACACGCTGCGCAAGGCGTACCGGTTCGAGGATCTCCAGTCCTTTCTGAACCTGTACTACGAGCTGATGGCCGTGCTCCGCACCGAGCAGGACTTCGCGGACCTGGCCGACGCCTACCTCGCGCGGGCCGCCGCGCAGGGCGTGCGGCACGCGGAGATCTTCTTCGACCCGCAGGCCCACAGTGCGCGGGGGATCGGCATGGGGACGGTCGTCGAGGGGCTGTGGCGGGCGCTGTCCCGGAGCGAGGCGGACCACGGCGTCTCCACGCAGCTGATCATGTGCTTCCTGCGGGACGAGTCCGCCGCGTCGGCGCTGGAGACCCTGGACGAGGCGAAGCCGTACCTCGACCGGATCGTCGGCATCGGCCTCGACTCGGCTGAGGTCGGGCATCCGCCGGTGAAGTTCCGCGAGGTCTACGAGGCCGCCGCCGCGCTCGGTCTGCGCCGCGTGGCGCACGCCGGTGAGGAGGGGCCGCCGGAGTACATCACCGAGGCCCTGGACGTGCTCGGCGTCGAGCGGATCGACCACGGGCTGCGCTGCGTGGAGTCCCCCGAGCTGGTCGAGCGGCTCGTCCGGGACCGTGTCCCGCTGACCCTCTGCCCCCTCTCCAACGTCCGCCTCCGCACGGTCGACGTCCTCGCCGAGCACCCGCTGCCCGCGATGCTGGAGGCCGGGCTGCTGTGCACGGTCAACTCCGACGACCCGGCCTACTTCGGCGGCTACGCGGGCGACAACTTCGACGCGGTGCGCTCGGCGCTGGGCCTCGGCGAGGACCGCCTGCGCGAACTCGCCCGCAACTCCTTCGTCGCGTCCTTCCTGGAGCACGACGAGGAGCGCCGGGCGCGGTATCTCGCGGAGGTCGAGGCGTACGAGTTCCCCGCGTAGGGCCCGTCCGGCGGTCGGGCCGGAGGAGACCGGCGTGCCGGGCCCCGCGACCGCGGCACGACCCGCCGCACCGGGCCCGGCGGCCAGGGGGCGTTTCGAGAGCCCCGCACAGCACCCACGGCGCCCGGCACGCGCTCTTGGCGCAGCGGCCGAAAGCCCACGTACAACCAGCGCGAGGGTTTTTCTCCGGCACGCCGAGAGCACGCACCGGACACCGCGGGCGTTGTACGGGGCTTTCGGAACGTCTCCCTAGTCGGCTCCGGATCCCGGTGTGGCGCTCGCCTGCCGGGGGCCCGCCGTGTCGTAGGCCCGTTGGGCGGGGACGGACGGGGTGTCGATCGGGATCTCCACGACCGGCTGCCCGGGGACGCCGGCTCCCGGGATGGCGTCCGCGGGGGTGCCGGTCGAGGCGGCGACCACCACGGCCGGGGTGCCGCTCCGGCGGCGTACCGCGACGGTGAGGGGGGTGCGTCCGCCGGTGTGCAGGGCCACCGCGGTCATGGGGAGCGCGACGGCCAGGAGGCCGACGGCGAGGATCGTGCCCATGGCCGGGAAACCGGCCTGCGCGGACAGCAGGCTGCCGGTGAGCGGGCCGGCCGCCGTGCCGAGCGAGGACGCCGAGCCGACGAGGACCGCCCAGCGACCGCGCGGGTCGAGGGAGGCGGCGAGGCCGAGCAGGTACGACAGGACGATCGGGTAGAGCGTGTTCCAGGCGATCTCGCCGGTCGCGAAGGTCGTCAGGTCGGTCGCGGAGGCGCTGAGCGTGATGCAGCCGGCGATGAGGACCGTGCCCAGACCGATCGGCAGGGCGCGGCCGAGCCGTGGTCCGAGCGCGCCCGCCGCGACGACCCCGCACAGCCCGGTGCCCAGGGCGACGGCGAAGATCGCGCCGACCGTCGCCTCGGACAGGTGGGCCTGGGTGAGGCCGATCCGGCCGCTGACACCCCACAGGGAGTTCTGCGCGAGGGACCAGCAGAGCAGGGTGGCGGCGAGGACGGCACCGGCCCGGGGGTGCGGCAGGGGAGTCCTGGCGCGCGGGGCCCGGCGGGCGACCGTACTGACCGGCAGGTGGCCGGTCAGCGGCCACACGGCCAGCGCGGTGAGCGCGATGGCCGCGAGCGGCAGACCGTGTCCGGGGCCGAGGTGCGGGACCGTCAGATAGACGACGCCGGCGAGCGCGGAGACACAGAGCAGACCCAGCGTGGTCGTGCGGTGCGGGTCGCGCTGGGCGGCGATTCCGGTGGCGGCGACCGTGGTGGCCGTACCGGAGCCGAAGCCGCCGAGTATCGCGCCCACGACCACGGCCGGGACGGAGTCGGTGAGGGCGGCGGTGCCGTAGCCGAGGACGGCCAGTGCGAGGCCGGCCCGGGCCAGGGTCCGGGCGCCGATCCGTTCGACGCGGGCGGCGAGCAGGAAGCCGGCCGCGGCCGAACTCAGCAGCAGGGCACTGCCGACGGCACCCGCCTGCGTGGCGGACAGCGGCAGCCCCGAGTCGAGGCGGCCGACGGTGGTCGGGAGGAGGTAGGGGGCGAGGTACCCGGCCGTGAAAAGGGCAATGAGGGGCCAGGGCGTGGTGGTGCGGGCGAACACGGGCGTTCCCAGGGCATGCGAAAGAAGCGGCTCAAGAAGGGGGTGGGGCGCAGGCCGTCGACGGACAGGAGCGCGCGGCCAATTTGTATCAAGCACGTGGTTCCGGAAAGAAGCCCGGGGGGTGTGATGTGGGGCACGTCGGGTTTGGGGTCAGGAGGGCCGGGTAAACGAGCTGCCCTTCCCAGGTGAACGGGGTTGTCAGCGCCAGTGCGGCGCGCCCCCCGCGCCGGGTGCCGTCGCCTCGACCTTGCCCCTCATCTCCCGCATCACCGCGACGATCCGCACCTCGTGCTCCGGCGTCAGCCGGGCCACCGGCACCGAGCAGCTGATCGCGTCCTGGGCGGGGGAGTCGTAGCGCAGTGCGAAGCCGAAGCCGACGATGCCGACGACGCCCTCCTCGCGGTCGACGGAGTAGCCGCGCGCCCGTACCTCGGCGAGGTCCGCCAGCAGCGAGTCCCTGGTGGTGCGGGTGTTGGGGGTGAGTGCCCGGTACGGCCCCTCGGGCAGCTCGGTGTCGTCCCGCTCGGCCAGCAGCGCCTTGCCGAGGGCGCCGACGTGGGCCGGCAGTCGGCGCCCGACCCGGCTGATGGTCCGCAGGTACTCGTGGGACTCGCGGGTCGCCAGATACGCCACGTCCCGGCCGTCCAGGCGCCCCAGGTGGATCGTCTCGCCCAGCGCCTGGGACGCCTCGTCGAGATAGGGCCGCGCGGCACGCACGCGCGGGTCGGAGTCGAGGTAGCTGGTACCGGTGAGCAGGGCGTGGATGCCGATGCCGTACAGCGAGCCGGTGACGTCGGTGCGGACCCAGCCGCGCGAGATCAGGGTCTGCAGCAGCGCGTACATGGAGCTGCGCGGCACGCCCAGCTCGTCGGCGAGTTCCTGGAGCCGCGCCGGACGGTCGCCCCGCGCGGCGAGCAGGTCCAGCAGCTCGACCGTGCGCGCGGCCGACTTCACCTCGCGGACGCCCCCTGTCTCTGCCATGGGTCGATCGTAATCGGGGCGACCGGACCATTGACGGAACCCGTTCGCGTATCTAACCTCCATTCTCATACGTAGATGACGTCTACATAGGGAGATGGCAATGGCCAGGGTGAGTCCCGATACGGACGCGGTGACGCGTCGGCTGCGGGAAGGCATGGAGAACGGCGTGCTGTCGTTCCCGCTGACCAGCTTCCACGACGACGGCACCCTTGACCCGGACGGCTATCGCGCCTACGTCGCCGACCGCATCGCCACCGGCCCCGGCGCCGTCTTCCCCGCCTGCGGCACCGGCGAGTTCTTCTCCCTGGACGAGGACGAGTACCGCCAGGTCGTCACCATCACCGTCGAGGAGGCCGCCGGGCGGGTGCCCGTCGTCGCCGGCATCGGCTACGGCTGGGCCCAGGCCTCCCGGTTCGCCCGCATCGCCGAGGAGGCCGGCGCCGACGCCCTCCTCGTCCTGCCGCACTACCTGGTCGCCGCCCCACAGGACGGACTGGTCGCCCAGCTGGAACAGATCGCCGCCCGCACCCGGCTGCCGCTCATCGCCTACCAGCGCGGCCAAGTCACCTTCACCGCCGCCTCGTTGAAGCGCATCGCCGCCATCCCGACCGTCATCGGCGTCAAGGACGGCCACAGCGACCTCGACCGGCTCCAACGCCTCACCCTCGCCGCCCCCGAGGGCTTCCTCTTCTTCAACGGGGCCGCCACCGCCGAGATCCAGGCCCGCGCCTACGCCACCGTCGGCATCCCCGCCTACTCCTCCGCCGTCCACGCCTTCGCCCCCGAGATCGCCAACGCCTTCTTCACCGCGTTCCAGAGCGGCGACGCCGGCACGGTCGAGAAACTGCTGCGCGACTTCTACGTCCCCCTCGTCGAACTCCGCGACCGGGTCCCCGGCTACGCCGTCTCCCTGGTGAAGGCGGCGGCCCGGCTGCGCGGCCGTCCGGTGGGACCCGTGCGCGCCCCGCTCACCGATCCCTCGGCCGGTGACCTCGCCGACCTCAGGATGCTGCTGACCGCCGGACTCGACCTCGTAGGAGCCTCCCTGTGAGCCACCCCGTGAACCACTCCGCGCATCCCTCCGCAGACCCGTCCGTGAACCTCACCATCACGGACGTACGGCTGACGCCGATCCTGGTCGCCGACCCGCCGCTGCTCAACACACAGGGCGTGCACCAGCCGTACACGCCCCGGCTGATCGTGGAGGTCGTGACCGCGGACGGGGTCACCGGCGTCGGCGAGACCTACGGCGACACCAAGTACCTCGAACTGGCACGGCCGTTCGCGGAGAAGCTCGTCGGCCGTCAGGTGTCCGACCTGAACGGCCTGTTCGTCATCGCCGACGAGGTGGACGTCGACGGCTCCCGGGTCCTCGGCCAGGTCGACGTCGGCGGACTGCGCGGCGTCCAGACCGCCGACAAACTGCGCCTGTCCGTCGTCTCCGGCTTCGAGGTCGCCTGCCTCGACGCCCTCGGCAAGGCCCTCGGTTTGCCCGTCCACGCCCTGCTCGGCGGCAAGCTCCGGGACGCCGTCGAGTACAGCGCCTACCTCTTCTACAAGTGGGCCGACCACCCCGAGGGCATCGCCTCGGAGAAGGACGACTGGGGCGCCGCCCTCGACCCGGCCGGGATCGTCGAGCAGGCCCGCAAGTTCACCGAGCGCTACGGCTTCACCTCCTTCAAGCTCAAGGGCGGCGTCTTCCCGCCCGACGAGGAGATCGCCGCCACCCGGGCGCTCGCCGAGGCCTTCCCCGGACACCCGCTCCGGCTCGACCCCAACGGGGCCTGGAGCGTGGAGACCTCACTGAAGGTCGCCAAGGAACTCGGCGACGTCCTCGAATACCTGGAGGACCCGGCGCTCGGCACGCCCGCCATGGCCGAGGTCGCCGCACAGACCGACGTACCGCTCGCCACCAACATGTGCGTGACGACCTTCGCCGAGATCCAGGAGGCCTTCACCCGGGGCGCCGTGCAGGTCGTGCTCTCCGATCACCACTACTGGGGCGGACTGCGCAACACCCAGCAACTCGCCGCGGTCTGCCGCACGTTCGGTGTCGGCGTGTCCATGCACTCCAACACCCACCTGGGGATCTCACTGGCCGCGATGACCCACGTGGCGTCCACCGTGCCCAACCTCCACCACGCCTGCGACTCCCACTACCCGTGGCAGTCCGAGGACGTCCTCACCGAGCGGCTCACTTTCGAGGGCGGGTCCGTGACGGTCTCCGACGCGCCCGGACTCGGTGTCGAACTCGACCGGGAGAAGCTGGACTTCCTGCACCGGCGGTGGCTCGACGACGACGGTGCGCTGCGGGAGCGGGACGACGCGGCGGCGATGCGGGTCGCCGAGCCGGGATGGGAGACACCCGCCGTGCCCCGCTGGTAGCGCCGGGTTCCTTTCCCGCCTCCCCCCGCCGCCCCTCCCGCCCCCGCCCGTCCCGTCACCAGAGGACGCCGCCCCCTCGCCCCCCGTTCCGGTGGCCGGCCCCCGTACCCCCCGCTCCCCGAACGCCGGAGGGGCTGGAAACGCCGGAGGGATGGCGTCCCTCGCCGTCTCCGTGTCGCCGCGTCGAGCGTCCCGCCGGTGTGGGGCGGTGGGCGCGACGGCCGGATCCGGACACAGCCGCGGCGGAGCCCGGGGCCGTTCGCCACCCCGGAGGCCACACCGGGCACGGCCCGGATCCGCGACGGCCCGGCGCGGACCGACGCGACCTGCGGTGACGGTGTGACGACGGCGGGTTGTCAGTGGCGTGGTGCAGACTGGCCTGAACGGCACCACGTCAGGGAGCGCACCGTGATCGCGTCCACCGCGTCCATCGGAAAGGGACCTTCGCGCCGCGGAGAGGCCGGGCACCGCAGGGCCCAGGTCGACCCGCTCACCGCCGTGCGCACACCCGAGGACCCGCCCTGGGACGTGTACCTCACGGGCACCGTCTTCCTCGACATCATCTTCACCGGGCTCGACTCCGCCCCGGTGCGCGGGACCGAGTCCTGGGCACGCGGCATGGGGTCGAGCCCCGGCGGCGTGGCGAACATGGCGACCGCGCTGGCCCGCCTCGGCCTGCGGACCTCCCTCGCGGCGGCGTTCGGCGACGACCACTACGGCGAGTACTGCTGGGACACGCTGGAGACCGGCGAGGGCATCGACCTCGCACCGTCCCGCACGGTCCCCGGCTGGCACTCCTCGGTCACCGTCTCCATGGCGTACGAGGGGGAGCGCACGATGGTCTCGCACGGCCACGAGCCACCCCCCGAAGAGCCCGCCCCCGACTGCCCGCCCCGCGCGCGTGCCGCCATCGCCTCCCTCACCCCGGGCCAACGCGCCCCCTGGATCGCCCAGGCCGCGAGCAAGGGGGCCCGGATCTTCGGCGACGTCGGATGGGACGACACCGGGGCGTGGGACCTGGCGGGGCTGGCCGACCTGGAGCACTGCGAGGCGTTCCTGCCGAACGCGGAGGAGGCCATGCGGTACACGGGCACCTCGTGCCCCCGCGCGGCGGCGCACGCCCTGACCGATCACGTTCCGCTGGCCGTCGTCACCCTGGGCGCGGAGGGGGCGTACGCGGTGGACCGGCGGACGGGGGAGACCGCGGAGGTCCCGGCCATCGCCGTCGACGCGCTCGATCCGACCGGCGCGGGGGACGTGTTCGTGGCGGGGTTCGTCACGGGGACGCTCGCGGGCTGGCCGCTGGCCGACCGGCTGGCGTTCGCCGGCCTCACGGCCGCGCTGTCCGTCCAGGAGTTCGGCGGATCGCTCTCCGCGCCCGGCTGGTCCGAGATCGGGGCGTGGTGGCGCAAGGTCCAGTCGGTGGCCGAGCAGGACCCGACGGCCCTGCGGCGCTACGGATTCCTGGCGGGCCTGGTACCGGACGAGGCGGCCCGGCCGTGGCCCCTGCTCAGGGCGGTACCGACGATCGGCTTCGGCCGGTCGGCATGACCGCACCCGGGCGGGCCGGTGAGCCCACCTTGGACCCCCCTGGACAGCCGGGCACTCCAGGGCACCCAGCACCCGGCCACACCAGCCGCCGGACGGCCGAGCAGGCGGACACCCCCGAACACCCGGCAACACCGGGTACTCCAGGCGGGCGGCCGGGCACCTCAGGCGGCTGAGCGGCCGGGCACCTCGGTGAGGCGGGCACTCCCCGGCACCTGGGCCCCGGGCCTTCAGGCGGCCGGGCGGCTGGGCCGCTGGGCACCTCGGGGAGGCGGGCACCCCCAGGCACCCGGGCCTTCAGGCGGCCGGGCACCCCCAGGCACCCGGGCCTTCAGGCGGCCGGGCACCCCAGGGAGGCGGGCACTCCCCGGCACCCGGGCCCTCAGGTGGCCGGGCGGCTGCGCGGTCGGGCGCCCCGGGGAGGAGGTCGCTCCCAGGCGCCTGGGCACCCCGGGCCCTCAGCCGGGCAGGCGGGCACTCCCACCGGGTGTCCGAGGCGGGCGGTCGGGCAGCAGGGGTGACGGGCAGGCGGGGAGACGGAGGGTGCGGAAAAGGCCTACGGCGTTGTCAGTCCACCGTCGTACCCTTGGGAGCGCGAGGCCGCTCTCAGCTACGCGGCCGTGACGAGGAGGATCCGCAGGCCTTAAGCGCCGGCCCATGACTCAGACACCCACAGCTCACACACCCGCGCAGGGTCAGGCGAGTGCCCACTTCACCGTCCCCGCCCAGCACCCCATGGTGGCCTTGCTGGGGTCCGGCGACACCCTGCTGCGCGTCATCGAGAGGGCCTTCCCGGCGGCCGACATCCATGTCCGGGGCAACGAGGTCAGCGCGGTCGGCGACGCCGCCGAAGTCGCTCTCATCCAGCGACTGTTCGACGAGATGATGCTGGTGCTCCGCACCGGACAGCCGATGACGGAGGACGCAGTGGAACGCTCGATCGCCATGCTGAGAGCCAGTGAGAACGGCGAGAGCGACGGCCAGGAGACCCCGGCCGAGGTGCTCACGCAGAACATCCTCTCCTCGCGCGGCCGCACCATCCGCCCCAAGACCCTCAACCAGAAGCGGTACGTCGACGCGATCGACAAGCACACGATCGTCTTCGGCATCGGCCCCGCCGGCACCGGCAAGACCTACCTCGCCATGGCCAAGGCGGTGCAGGCCCTGCAGTCCAAGCAGGTCAACCGCATCATCCTGACCCGCCCCGCGGTGGAGGCGGGAGAACGCCTCGGCTTCCTCCCGGGCACCCTCTACGAGAAGATCGACCCGTACCTGCGCCCGCTGTACGACGCACTCCACGACATGCTGGACCCGGACTCGATCCCGAAGCTGATGGCGGCGGGGACGATCGAGGTGGCACCGCTGGCCTACATGAGGGGTCGTACCCTTAATGACGCCTTCATCATCCTGGACGAGGCCCAGAACACGAGCCCCGAGCAGATGAAGATGTTCCTCACCCGGCTCGGCTTCGAGTCGAAGATCGTGATCACGGGTGACGTGACGCAGGTGGACCTGCCGAGCGGCACGAAGTCGGGTCTGCGGCAGGTGCAGGACATCCTCGAAGGTCTCGACGACGTCCACTTCTCCCGCCTGACGTCCCAGGATGTCGTCCGGCACAGGCTGGTCGGCCGTATCGTCGACGCGTACGAGAAGTACGACAGCGAGAACGGTACGGAGAACGGCACCCACAAGGGCGCCGGTAACAAACGGAAGTAGAGCCGGCACCACCATGTCGATCGACGTCAACAACGAGTCCGGAACCGAGGTCGACGAGCGGGCGATCCTCGACATCGCCCGCTACGCGCTCGCGCGGATGCGCATCCACCCGCTCTCCGAGCTCTCGGTGATCGTCGTGGACACCGACGCCATGGAGCAGTTGCACATCCAGTGGATGGACCTGCCGGGGCCGACCGATGTCATGTCCTTCCCGATGGACGAGCTGCGTCCGCCGTCGAAGGACGACGAGGAGCCCCCGCAGGGGCTGCTCGGCGACATCGTGCTGTGCCCCGAGGTCGCCGAGCGGCAGGGCAAGGAAGCGGACACCCGGCACTCCATGGACGCGGAGCTCCAACTCCTCACCGTCCATGGCGTGCTGCACCTCCTCGGCTACGACCACGAGGAGCCCGACGAGAAGGCCGAGATGTTCGGTCTGCAGGCCGCCATCGTGGACGGCTGGCGCGCGGAGAAGGGCCTGACCGGCCCGTCCCCGGCCCCGACCGTCTCATGAGCCCCACCCTCGTCTCCGGCGCGATCGCCCTGGTCGTCGCCGCCTGGCTCGCCGCCTGCGCGGAGGCGGGCCTCGCGCGCGTCTCCAGCTTCCGTGCCGAGGAGGCCGTACGGAACGGCCGCCGCGGCAGCGCGAAGCTCGCCCAGATCGCCGCCGACCCGACCCGCTATCTGAACGTGGCGCTGCTGGTGCGCGTCGCCTGCGAGATGGCCGCCGCCGCGCTCATCACCTACGCCTGTCTCCAGCAGTTCGACGGGACCACCGAGGCGCTGCTCGTCGCGATCGGCGTCATGGTCCTGGTGTCGTACGTCGCGGTCGGTGTCTCCCCGCGCACCATCGGCCGCCAGCACCCCCTGAACACGGCGACGGCGGCGGCGTACGTCCTGCTGCCGCTCGCGCGGATCATGGGCCCCATCCCGTCCCTGCTGATCCTCATCGGCAACGCGCTCACCCCCGGCAAGGGCTTCCGCCGCGGCCCCTTCGCCTCGGAGGCGGAGCTGCGGGCGCTGGTCGACCTCGCCGAGAAGGAGTCGCTGATCGAGGACGAGGAGCGCCGTATGGTGCACTCCGTCTTCGAGCTGGGCGACACCCTCGTGCGGGAGGTCATGGTCCCGAGGACCGACCTCGTCGTCATCGAGCGTTACAAGACCATCCGGCAGGCGCTGACCCTCGCGCTGCGCTCCGGTTTCTCGCGGATTCCCGTCACCGGGGAGAGCGAGGACGACATCGTGGGGATCGTGTATCTGAAGGACCTGGTCCGCAAGACGCACATCAGCCGGGACGCGGAGAGCGAGCTGGTGTCGACGGCGATGCGGCCGGCCGCGTTCGTGCCGGACACCAAGAACGCCGGTGACCTGCTGCGCGAGATGCAGCAGGACCGCAATCACGTGGCCGTCGTCATCGACGAGTACGGCGGTACGGCCGGCATCGTCACCATCGAGGACATCCTTGAGGAGATCGTCGGCGAGATCACCGACGAGTACGACCGTGAGCTCCCGCCGGTGGAGGAGCTGGGCGACGACCGCCACCGGGTCACGGCCCGCCTCGACATCACCGATCTGGGCGAGTTGTACGGCCTGGAGGAGTACGACGACGAGGACGTGGAGACGGTCGGCGGGCTGCTGGCGAAGGCGCTGGGCCGGGTCCCGATCGCCGGGGCGTCGGCCGTGGTGGAACTCCCCGACGGGCGTGAGCTGCGACTGACCGCGGAGGCCGCCGCGGGCCGCCGGAACAAGATCGTCACGGTGCTGGTGGAGCCGGTGGGCCCGGTCGGCGCTCTCGTGGAGAAGGAGGCGAAGGCGGAGTGAGACCGCAGGAGTTGCGCGCTTTCTGTCTCTCCTTCAACGCGGCCGTGGAGGACTTCCCCTTCCGGCCGGAGGTCTCCGTCTTCAAGGTCGGCGGCAAGCTCTTCGCCCTCACGACCCTCGACGCCCTGCCCCTCACGGTCAACCTCAAGTGCGGGCCGGAGGACGCGCTGCGGCTGCGGGAGGAGCACCCCGGTCTGATCGTCCCCGGCTATCACATGAACAAGCGCCACTGGAACACGGTGACGGCCGACGGCGACCTTCCGGACCGGCTGGTCAAGGAGCTCGTCGAGGACTCGTACGACCTGGTGGTGGCGGGACTTCCGCGTGCGGAGCGGCTGCGCCTGGACCGGCCCTGAGTCCCTCGTCCATCCCGGACAACGGCGAAAGCCCCGCCCCGCGTGCTGCGGGGTGGGGCTTTCGACTCGGAGCGCCGGGCAGGCCTTGCACCTGCATTTCCCCGCAGGAAGCGGGGCGTCTTTCCTTGGACGACCAACGCGCGAACGGTTACCGGGTGTTCCGGTGACCGGCTCAAGATCAATCGTACCGCATCCGGTGGGTGGTCTCGCCAGGGTTCTCCGTATGCTCGCCTCATGACCGACAGCAACGCGCTCGACCCCGAGGACCGCAAGATCGTGACCCTGGCCCGTTCGGCGCGGGCCCGCAACGGTGTGCCCGAGGGGGCGGCCGTGCGGGACGAGACCGGGCGGACGTATGTCGCCGGGACCGTCGCGCTGGACTCGCTGAAGCTGAGTGCCCTGCAGACGGCGGTCGCGATGGCGGTGGCCTCGGGTGCCACGTCCCTGGAGGCCGCCGCGGTGGTGACCGACGCGGAGTCCGCGACGCCTCAGGACCGGGCGGCCGTACGGGATCTGGGCGGGCCCGGAACGCCGGTGCTGGTGGCGGGGCCGGACGGTGTGGTGCGGGCGACGGTGCTCGCGGGCTGACCTGGCGTACACGGCCTGGCGGTGCCCGCGAGAGCGGCACGGCGCGTTCGAGGAGTGCGTGCTCCTGCTGCTCCTGCCGCACCGGCCGCGGTCCTGCGGCTCCTTCAGCCGGAAGCGACCCGATCGGGATCGTCGGCCGGGGTGCCGGCGCGCAACCACCGGTACCCGTAGGCGGGCAGTTCGACGCGGAGCAGACCGTCGTCGGACACCGTGAGACCGGCGTGGCCTTCGTCGAGGAGGTCGGTCAGCCTGGCTCCGGGCGCCGTCTCCGGGAGCCGCAGTTCTACGGTGCGGGGGCGGCCCGCGAAGTTGTGCAGGGCCAGGACCCTCCCGTCGGAGGTGCTGTTGAGGTGGGCGAGCACGGCCTGATCACCCGTCTCCACCAGGCGGTACTCGCCCCAGGCGAGTTCGGGAGCCTCCCGGTAGCGCTCGACGAACAGCCGTATGCGGCTCAGTAGCGAGCCGGGGTCGCGGCTCTGCTCGTACACGTTGACCTTCTGGGGTGCGAACGCCCCGTCCGCCAGCGGGTTGGGGAAGGTGTCCGGCTCGGCGATGGAGTAGCCGGCGCCTTCCTGCGGGGTCCACTGCATGGGGGTGCGTACGGCCTGGCGGCCCTCCGCGGCCAGGTTCTCGCCCATGCCGATCTCCTCGCCGTAGAAGAGCACGGGGGTGCCGGGCAGGGTGAAGAGCAGGCTGTAGGCGAGTTCGACACGGCGGCGGTCGCCGTCGACCATGGGGGGCAGCCTGCGGCGCAGTCCCCGGTCGTACAACTGCATGTCCTTGTCCGGGCCGAAGGCGGCGAAGACCTCGGCGCGTTCGTCGTCGCTGAGTTTGTCGAGGGTGAGCTCGTCGTGGTTGCGGACGAACGTGGCCCACTGGGCGTCGCGCGGGGCGGCGGGGCGGTCGCGCAGTGCGGCGGCCAGCGGACCCGCCTCCTCGCGAGCCATCGACAGGTACATCTGCTGCATCCCGACGAAGTCGAAGCACATGGTGAGTTCGTCGCCGCGGTCCGAGTCGGGGTCGCCGAAGAACCGGGTGAGGTCGCCGTAGGGCAGGTTCACCTCGCCGAGCAGGATCGACTCGCCGTTGCGGCGGCCGAGGAAGGCGCGCAGGTCAGCGAGGTACTCGTGCGGGTCCGGCAGCGCCCCGGCGTCGTTCTGCCCGTCCGTCTCCAGCAGGAACGGCACGGCGTCGACCCGGAACCCGGACAGCCCGAGCTGCGTCCAGAAGCCCATGACGCGGGCTATCTCGTCCCGTACCGCGGGGTTGGCGACGTTGAGGTCGGGCTGCTGCTTGTAGAAGCGGTGCAGGTAGTACTGGCCGCTGCCCTCGTCGTACTCCCACAGGCTGTCCTCCGCGTCGGGGAAGACCACGCCTTGGGGGCTGTCCTCGGGGGGCTCGTCCTGCCAGACGTACCAGTCGCGGTGGGCGGAGTCCCGGCCGGAGCGGGCGTCCTGGAACCAGGGGTGGGCCTCGGAGGTGTGGTTGACCACGAGGTCGGCGATGACGCGGATGCCGCGGTCCTTGGCGGTGCGGACGAACTCGGTGAAGTCGCCGAGGGTGCCCAGCCGGGGGTCGACACCGTAGAAGTCGGTGATGTCGTATCCGTCGTCGCGTTCCCGTGTCGGGTAGAAGGGCATCAGCCACACGCAGGTCACGCCGAGGCGCACCAGATGGTCGACGCGCTGGGTGAGGCCGGCGAAGTCGCCGATCCCGTCGCCGTTGCCGTCCTGGTACGTCTCGACGTCGAGGCAGTACACCACCGCGTTCTTCCACCACAGGTCGGAGGTACGAGTCAGACGCATCGGTACTCCTTCGCCGTGGCGGGAAGCGGGCGGGTCACGTCGAGCCGGGGCAGTACCTCGGCGCCGAACGTCTCGATGAACGAGGCCTGTTCACGGCCCACGTGGTGGAGCATCACGGTGTCGAACCCGAGCTCGGCGTACTCCTGGAGCCAGGCGGTGTGCCGGCCGAGGTCGGAGGAGACGTTGACGGTGCCCGCCACCTGTTCGGGCGTGACGTGCTCGCTGACGATGTCGAACAGCTCCGTGGAGTCCAGGTCCCAACTGGCCGGGGGTGTGTGCACGTTGGTGCGCCACTGGTCGTGCGCCAGCGCCAGGGCGTGGTCCTCGTCGGGCGCCCAGCTCAGGTGCACCTGGAGATGCAGGGGCCCTCGGCCGCCCGCGTCGCGGTAGGCGCCGGCGATCTCGCGCAGTCGCTCGGGCGGGGCGTTGACCGTGATGAGGCCGTCCGCCCACTCGGCGCACCAGGCGGCGGTGGCCGTGCTGCACGCGGCTCCGACGAGCGGCGGCACATCGGGCGGCAGCGTCCACAGGCGGGCCCGGTCCACGGTCACCAGTCCGTCGTGGCTGACCTCCTCCCCCGCCAGCAGTGCGCGGATGATGTCGACGCACTCCCGCAGGCGTGCGTTGCGTACGTCCTTGCGCGGCCAAGGGGCGCCGGTGATGTGCTCGTTGGAGGCCTCACCGCTGCCGAGCGCCGCCCAGAACCTGCCCGGGTACATGGACGTGAGGCTCGCGATCGACTGGGCGATGATCGCGGGGTGGTAGCGCTGTCCCGGCGCGTTCACCACGCCGAACGGCATCCGGTCGGTGGCCTGGAGAGCGGCGCCGAGCCAGGACCAGGCGAATCCCGACTCTCCTTGGCGGACACTCCAGGGCGCGAAGTGGTCCGAGCACATGGCGGCGGTGAATCCCGCACCTTCTGCCTGCACCACGGCGTCGAGCAGGTCCGCGGGCGGGATCTGTTCGTGCGAGGCGTGTAATCCATAGACGGTCATGCCGCGCCGGGTACCCGCCGGAGTGATCCTCAGCGAAGCAGTCACGGCGCGTCGCCCGTCCCGTTGTACGCAGACGCGACCGGAGGGCCTCATTCCAGCCATGGAGCGGGTGTTCCGCCCGGCTGCGGCTCGGCCGAAGACCCGGCCAACTGCCCGGCACTGGCCGAATCCCGTTCGGTGGTCGAGACGATTCGCACCCGCCCCGCCTTCCCGTAGGCCGAACCGGCCGCACACGGTGAAAAGGATGTCGCCCGGTCGGATCCGGGCCGTCCCTCGGTGCGGATGTATTCGAGCCCGCGATCGTAGCTCTCGTTTTCTTACGCAATGGAAATGCGGCGCTGGATGTCTGAGCATGGCGATCAAGTGCGAGTGCTGTGCTCGTTCTGAAATTCGCGTAAGTGAAGAGAGAGTGTGATTTTCGTTGGCCCTGCCTTCTTTGGCGGTTCGGGAAACAGGGAGCAGTTTCGGAATTCGCCGTCGATTTCGCGATGTGCCGAAAGGCGTTCGCGTGTCCTGTTTGTAGCAATGGGGGAGTCGTGACCGGCCGAATATCACCCTTGCCGCCCTCCGTCCCATGCGCCTCAATGGGACCACCAGATCTGACGGAGTATCAGATCTGTCGGAAGGGAGTCCCCCCATGAAAGGCAAGCGACTAGGAACAGGAGCGGCCGTCGCGGTCGGAGCGCTCGCGCTCACCGGCCTCGCGTTCGCCCCCACGGCCGTGGCCGTCACCCCGGACACCGCCACCATCACCGCCGACTGCGGCGCCTTCGGCGGTGGCGAAGCCACCCTGACGGCGACCCAGGACGGTACCGCCGCCACCCTCACCCTCAGCTCCACCGCGATCACCGCACCGATCGCGCTGGGCGAGGACTCGATCAGCTCCACCCTCACCCTGGTGAACGCCGCCGGCGGCAGCACCGCCTTCACCGGTACCGAGAACCCGGCCATGGCGGCCGGCGACCCGGTCACGGTCGGTCCGCTGGACGGCACCGTGGCCTCCGGCGACAGCCTGGAGGCATTCGGCGGTTCCCTGCAGATGACCGTCTTCGGTATCACCATCACCTGTTCGGCGACCGGGCCGCAGTCGCCGAGCCCCTTCGTCTTCGACTGACCCGACACGCACGACCAACCCCCCACACCAACTGAGCCGTCGGTTCCCGGCGTTGACACCATGCACAACAAGCAGCCCGGGAACTGACGGTCCATCAGTTCATCGTCGCGTCTCCATTGACTTCTCACGCGATCCACACGTCAATGCCCCCTGTCGGCGCAGAAGAGCCGCTGCGCCCGCATCCCTCAGGAGGGGCATCCATGGGATCGACCAACCGAAGACGCCGCTGGGCGGCGCTGCTCGGGGCGACCACGCTCGCGGTGACCGTCGGCGGCACACTCGCCGCCCCGGCCGTCGGCGCGACCGTCCAGTCCGCCGACGTGAATTTCGGCACGCACTGCATCCCGCCGCCGATCGCGGGCATCCCGCCGATCGACGGCACCACCACCGCCAACATCTCGGTGGACGACACCACCCCGACGGTCGGCGACACCGTCACCGTGACGTACACGGTGGTCAAGCCCGCGGCCAGCAACCCCACGGCCATCGCCCTGCCCGCCGACATCATGACGCCCACCGGCAAGGTCACCCTCGGCGGCGCCCAGACCGGTGCCGTGACCGTCGCCGGTCCCAAGAAGAACGACCCGGTGCCCGGCAACGGCGCCTTCCCGTCCTTCTCGATGACGGGTACCTTCACCGTCACCGCGCCCGGCGCGATCACGCTCTCGCCCGGTGACTACAACATCCACACCAGCTACATCCTGGAGCTGGACACCCCCTGCACGGTCATCACTCCGCCCGCCCCGGTCTCGGAGACCGTCACCGCGACCTCCGGCGGCCAGACCAACACCCGTGCCATCGCGCTCGGTTCGGCCTCGGGCGCCCCCGGGGCCGGCGTCGCCGTCAACGGCAGCGACTTCACTCCCGGGGCGAGCGTCACCCTGGCCGGACGGTCCGGGAGCACCCAGACCGCCGACACCGCCACGGTGACCGCGGACTCCACGGGCGCCTTCAGCGGCACCCTCGCCGTCAACGACCGCACCACGACCGGGATCGTCGCCTACGAGGGCGGCTCCTGGAACGAGGAGAAGGGCGCGGGACCCGCCGTGTACGTCGTCGTCGACGACACCCCCGTACCGGACGGCAGCCAGAAACTCACCACCACGGTCCGGGCGGGCACCCTGTCCATGTCCCAGGCCGGGGACGCCGTCCAGCTGTCCGCCGTCGACTTCGGCGAGGGCGGCCCCTCCAAGGGCGACCTCCGGGCCGTCACCGTCAAGGACTTCCGCGGCGGCCCCGCGGGCTGGTCCCTCACCGGCAAGGTCACCGACTTCACCGGACCCGGCGCCAAGATCGACGCCGGCAAGCTGAGTTGGAACCCGGCCTGCGCCACCAAGGCCGGCAGCCCGAGCACCTGCCAGGCCGGATCGTCGGGCACCGTGGGCAGTTCGGGGGCGACTCTCGCGTCCACCCCCAACGGCACGGTCACCGGTGGTGAGTTCACCGCCGACGCCGCGCTGTCGCTCGACGTGCCGGCGTTCACCCCGCCGGGCTCGTACTCCGGCGTCCTCACGCTGACGCTCAGCTGACATGCGGAGACCGTATGTGCTCCTCCTGGGCCTGTGCCTGGGGCTGTTCCTGTTGTCGGCGGCGCCGGGCACACCCGCCCACGCCGCCGACAACGGCAGTTGGTCGGTGTACCCGACCTCCTCGCAGATCGCCGAGCGCCCGTACTTCTACCTCTCCGCGGACCCCGGCACGACCCTCGACGACAAGATCGTCGTCGCCAACAAGACCGGCAAGCCGCTCACCTTCCGCCTCTACGCGGCCGACGCCTACAACACCGCCCGCGACGGCGGTTTCGCCGTTAAGACGCTGAAGGAGAAGCAGCGCGGCGTGGGTGCCTGGGCGAAGCCCGCGCGCACCCGGGTCACCGTGCCCGCGCACGACGAGGTCACCGTGCCCTTCACGCTCCGGGTGCCCGAGGACGCCGAACCCGGCGATCATCCGGGCGCGTTGGTGGCCCTGGACGAACGCGTCGACCGGGGCGACGGCTCCCTCGCGCTCGGCGTACAGCGGGCCGTGGCCGCCCGCGTCTACCTCCGCGTCGGCGGCCCCACCCTCCCCGCCATCGCCGTCGAGGACGTCCGCGTCACCCACCACCAGCCGCTCGTCCCCGGCCTCGGCGACAGCACGGCGACGGTCTCCTACACCCTCCACAACACCGGCAACGTCACCCTCGACCCCAAGGTGGAACTCCGCGCGGAGGGCCTGTTCGGCCGCACACTCCTGGCCCGCGACCTGTCGAAGATCCCCGCCGAACTGCTGCCCGGCCAACGGGTACGGCTCTCCGAGCCGTGGCGCGGCGCACCTCAACTCGACTGGGGCGACGTGACGTTGACGGCGAGCGCCAAGGACACGACGGAGTCGTCGAGCGCTTCCTTCGTCGCGCTGCCGTGGCTGGTCGCGGCGGTCCTGGGCGGTGTCCTCGTGGTGGGGGCCGTCCTGCTGATCAGAGCGCGTCGGGGCCGCGCTCGCCCGTCCGTACCCGTACGACCGTCTCCACCGGAATCGCCCACACCTTCCCGTCCCCGATCTTCCCCGTCTGCGCGGCCTTGACGATCGCCTCGATCACGGGCTCCAGGTCCGCGTCCTGGACGACGACCTCGATCCGCACCTTGGGGACCAGATCGACCTGGTACTCGGCGCCGCGGTACACCTCGGTGTGGCCGCGCTGCCGGCCGTAGCCGCTGGCCTCGGTCACGGTCAGACCGTGGACGCCGAGTTCCTGGAGGGCGGTCTTGACCTCGTCGAGACGGTACGGCTTGACGATCGCGGTGATGAGCTTCATGCCTGAGGCTTGACCTTCTGCGCGGAGGGGACGACGGACGCGGTGACCGGGGCCCCGTGGCCCAGGACGCCGTGATCGTATGCGGTCTCGGCGTGCACCGTAAGGTCCAGGCCGGTGTGCTCCTGCTCCTCGCTGGCCCGCAGGCCCACCGTCTTGTCGATCAGCTGGGCGATGCCGTACGTCACGAGGAACGCGTACGCCCCTACGGCGAGCACGGCCACCAGCTGCTTGCCGAGTTGGGCGAGGCCGCCGCCGTAGAGGAGACCCTCGGCGCCACCGGTCAGCTCGGCGGTGGCGAACACGCCGATCAGGAGCGTGCCGATGACCCCGCCGACCAGGTGGACACCGACGACGTCCAGGGAGTCGTCGTAGTTCAGCTTGAACTTCCAGCCCACGGCGTACGAGCAGACCGTGCCCGCGGCGAGGCCGACGACCAGGGCGCCGAGCAGCGAGACCGACCCGCAGGACGGGGTGATCGCGACCAGGCCCGCGACCGCGCCGGACGCCGAGCCCAGCGTCGTCGGGTGGCCGTCGCGGCGCTGCTCCACGAAGAGCCAGCCGAGCAGGCCGGTGCAGCCGGCGGCGAGGGTGTTGAGGAACGCGGCGGCGGCCAGACCGTTGGCGCCGAGCGCGGAGCCCGCGTTGAAGCCGAACCAGCCGAACCACAGGAGACCCGCGCCCAGCATCACCATCGGCAGGTTGTGCGGGCGCATCGCGTCCTTCTTGAACCCCAGCCGCGGGCCCAGGACCAGGCACAACGCCAGTCCGGAGGCGCCGGAGGTGATCTCGACGGGCAGGCCGCCCGCGAAGTCGAGGGCCCCGAGACGCTCCAGGATCCAGCCGCCGGGACCCCACACCCAGTGGGCGACGGGAACGTATACGAGCAGTGCCCACAGCGGTACGAACAGCAGCCACGCCCCGAACTTCGCCCGGTCGGCGATGGCACCGCTGACCAGGGCCGCGGTGATGATCGCGAAGGTGAGCTGGAAGGTCGCGAAGAGGAGGGTGGGGACGGTGCCGTGGACGCTGTCCGGGCCGAGGCCGGCCATCCCGGCGTGCTCCAGGCCGCCGATGAGCCCGCCGCCGATGTCCGCGCCGAACGCGAGGGAGTAGCCGGCGGCCAGCCACACGACCGTGACCAGGGCGATCGACACGAAACTCAGCATCAGCATGTTGAGGACGCTCTTCGTGCGGACCATGCCGCCGTAGAACAGGGCCAGGCCCGGGGTCATCAGCAGGACCAGGGCGGTCGCGGCGAGCAGCCAGGCGGTGTCGCCGGTGTCGAGCCGCGCGGCGGCCTGCGCGGCGTGCGTGGTGGTGAGGGGCACGGTTGTCTCCAACGGTGTGGGGGCTCGTCAGAGGTTCACCGGCACGCGTTTCGGGATGCGCACAAGGGTGTTTCCGTGATGTTTCGTTGCGTGAGGGTTTCCGAAAGCTCACGCGGAGGAGTGTGGGGGGACGCTTGTGCGGCAGGGCTCTGTGGATCAGGGAGAATGGGCGCCATGAGCGTTCGCAGTCAGTCATCCGAGCCGCCGGAACCTTCGGGGGCACCCCACCGCGCCGGCTTCGCCTGCTTCGTGGGCCGCCCCAACGCGGGCAAGTCCACTCTCACGAACGCTCTGGTCGGCCAGAAGGTGGCGATCACCGCCAACCAGCCGCAGACCACGCGGCACACGGTACGGGGCATCGTGCACCGGCCCGACGCCCAGCTGATCCTGGTGGACACCCCTGGGCTGCACAAGCCGCGCACGCTGCTGGGCGAGCGGCTGAACGACATCGTCCGGACCACCTGGGCCGAGGTCGACGTGATCGGCTTCTGCCTCCCGGCGAACGAGAAGCTCGGTCCCGGTGACCGCTTCATCGCGAAGGAACTCGCGTCGATCAAGAAGACGCCGAAGATCGCGATCGTCACGAAGACCGACCTCGTCGACAGCAAGACGCTCGCCGAGCAGCTCATCGCGATCGATCAGCTCGGCAAGGAGCTGGGGTTCGAGTGGGCGGAGATCGTGCCGGTCTCGGCGGTCGCCGACCAGCAGGTGGGTCTGCTGGCCGACCTGCTCGTCCCGCTGCTCCCGGAGAGTCCGGCCCTCTATCCCGAGGGTGACCTCACCGACGAGCCCGAGCAGGTCATGATCGCGGAGTTGATCCGGGAGGCCGCGCTGGAGGGGGTGCGGGACGAGCTTCCGCACTCCATCGCCGTCGTCGTGGAGGAGATGCTCCCGCGCGAGGACCGGCCCGCCGACAAGCCCCTCCTCGACATCCACGCGTTCGTCTATATCGAGCGGCCCAGCCAGAAGGGCATCATCATCGGGCCCAAGGGCAAGCGGCTCAAGGAGGTCGGCATCAAGTCCCGCAAGCAGATCGAGGCGCTGCTGGGTACGCCGGTGTTCCTGGACCTTCATGTGAAGGTCGCCAAGGACTGGCAGCGGGACCCTCGCCAACTGAGGAAGCTCGGCTTCTGACCACCCCACCCAGGGGGCTCCGCCCCCTGGACCCCCGACCTTCGCCCACCCGCCGCCCGACTCGGTCGGCCAAGAGGTGACCGCCGACCCCGGGGGCTCCGCCCCCGGACCCCGGGCTTTCGCCCACCCGCCGCCCGACTCGGTCCGTCAAAAGGTGGGCGCAACGCAGGGGCGCTCGGCCCGCCCTCGTCCAGGCGAGTCGGGCGGGTGGGCGTGGGCGAAGGGCGGGGGCGCTGGGGGCGGAGCCCTCAGGGGTTCAGGTCCGTTGGGCTCGCAGGGCGTCGCGCAGCCAGGTGTACGACGCCTTCGGGGTTCGGGTCAGCGTCTCGAAGTCGACGTGGACCAGGCCGAAACGCCGGGCGTATCCCTCCGCCCACTCGAAGTTGTCCAGCAGCGACCACACGAAGTAGCCGCGGACGTCCACGCCGGAGGCCGACGCGTCGTGCAGGGCGCGGATGTGGCCGTCGAGGTAGGCGATGCGGGCCTGGTCGTCGAGGCCCTCGTAGGAGCAGCCGTTCTCGGTGATGACGATCGGGGGGAGACGGTCGGCGTAGCGGTCGCGGAAGGTGGTGAGGAGTTCGGTGAGGCCCTCCGGGACCACCGGCCAGCCGAAGTCCGTCACCGGGACGCCCTCGATCTCCCGTACGGAGAAGGGGAGTTCCGCCGGGATCGTCAGACCGCCGAACTCGATGTCCTCGCCCTGCGGGGCGCCCACGCGGGTCGGCGCGTAGTAGTTGACACCGTAGAAGTCGAGGGGCTCGCCGATGATCTTGAGGTCGGCGGCGACGTCGCCCGGCATCAACTCGCCGAGTCCGTCCGGGTATTCGCCCAGCAGCACCGGGTCCGCGAAGAGTCGGTTCAGCAGCAGGTCGTAGAAGCCGGCCGCCTCCAGGTCCGGCTGCTCCTGTGACGCCGGCCAGGTCGGGCCGTGCGAGTTGGCGATGCCGATGTCCGTGGCGCCGGCCGCCCGCAACGCCCGTACCGCGAGACCGTGGCCGAGGAGCTGGTGGTGGGCGGCCGGGAGCGCGTCGAACATCAGCCGCTCGCCCGGCGCGTGCGCGCCCAGCGCATGCCCGAACAGGGTGTGTTCGGCGGGCTCGTTGATCGTGATCCACTTCGTCACCCGGTCGCCGAGCCGGTCGGCCACGACCGACACGTACTCCGCGAAGTGCGACGCCGTGTCCCGGTCCAGCCAGCCGCCGCTCTCCTGGAGGGCGAGCGGCAGGTCCCAGTGGAAGAGGGTCGGGACCGGGCGGACGCCCGCCGCGCACAACTCGTCGACCAGCCGGTCGTAGAAGTCGAGGCCGCCTGCGGCCCGCACCCGCGGCCAGGAGATCGAGAAGCGGTACGCGTCCACGCCTAGGCCCGCCAGGAGGGCGACGTCCTCGCCGTAGCGGTGGTAGTGGTCGCAGGCCACCGCCGCCGTCGTGCCGTCCTTCACCCGGCCCGGCTCGGCCGTGAAGGCGTCCCAGACGGACGGTTCACGCGCGTCCACCGCGCCCTCGATCTGGTGGGCCGAGGTCGAGACGCCCCACAGGAAGCCGTCCGGGAACTGGGGTATCGGGTTCGTCGCCATGCGCCGGATCATCGGTACTGGCGGGTAGGGAAGTCAAGAGATGACCGGGCGGTCAACGGGCGGGCGGGAACGACGACTTACGCGCCTTCCTTGAGAACCCTGGAGATCAGCGTCCGCTGTTCCTCGGTGAGCCGGGGATCGGCGGCGTACACCGTCCTTCCGTCCACGGTGATCTGGTAGGCGAAACCGTCCGGTACCCCGACCGGCGGTGTGTCCCGGCCGGCGGTGACCGCCTTCTCGGCGAGGGCCTGCCATTCGAGGGCATCGGGCCGCCCCGAGGTGTTCACCTCGGCATACCGCTCGATGCCCGCGAACCCGCCCGTGCGCCTTACCTGAATACGCATGGGTCCCTGTCTAGTACGGAGTCAGAGAATGCGCACGCCCACCTGCTCCCACGCTTTCGCCACGGCCTGGAGTTCCTCGCTCCCGTCGCCGTGGCGCTCCCGCGCCGCCTTGACGGTCAGCTTGGCGAAGTCGCCGAAGAAGGCGCGTTGGCCGAGCTCGCCGCCCGACAGGGCGTCGTACCAGATCTGTCCCGCCTTCTCCCAGGCGTAGCCGCCGAGGGCGGTCGCGGCCAGGAAGAACGCGTGGTTGGGGATGCCGGAGTTGATGTGGACGCCGCCGTTGTCGCGGCCGGTGCGGACGTAGTCGTCCATGGTCGCGGGCTGCGGGTCCTTGCCGAGGACGTCGTCGTCGTACGCCGTGCCGGGCTCCTTCATGGAACGCAGGGCCTTGCCGGTGACGCTCGGGGCGAGCAGGCCCGCGCCGATCAGCCAGTCGGCCTCGGCGGCGGTCTGGCCGAGCGTGTACTGCTTGATGAGGGAGCCGAAGACGTCGGACATCGACTCGTTCAGGGCGCCCGGCTGGCCGTAGTACGTGAGGTTCGCGGTGTACTGCGTGACGCCGTGGGTCAGCTCGTGGCCGATCACGTCGATCGGGAGGGTGAAGTCGAGGAAGATCTCGCCGTCGCCGTCGCCGAACACCATCTGCTCGCCGTTCCAGAAGGCGTTGCCGTAGTTCTCGTCGTAGTGGACCGTCGCGTCCAGCGGCAGGCCGTCCCCGTCGATCGAGTGGCGGCCGTACGCCTTGAGGAAGAGCTCGAAGGTGGCGCCGAGACCGGAGTAGGCGCGGTTGACCGTGGCGTCCTGGCCGGGGTCCTCGCCCTCGCCGCGCACCTTGGTGCCCGGGAGGCCGGTCCGGTGCCCGGCGTCGTAGAGGGTGCGAAGGGGCTGGTCCGACGGTGCCTTCGCCGACGGCGCCGTGGCGAGGCGGAACTCGGTGGTCACCCGGCGTTCGCCGCGCAGTGCGCTGTCGCGGACCAGGGTGCGCCGGGCGGGGCCGGAGAGTGCGGGGTTGTCGTTGTCGGCCAGTTTGTCGAGGATGTGAGGTGGTACGACCGTGCAGAAGACGGGCTGGAAGCCCCCGTTTGTCGTCATGTTCGGCACCCTTGCACTGAGTTATTTCGATGTCACTAGGTGCAACCATGATTGGTGAAATATGGGGATGCTCCCGCCGCGGGCGGTCGCTCTCTGCTACGAACCGCGGGTTCGCGGTGACTGGTCGCACCCGCGCCGCGGAGCCGTGCATCGACACGGCACCGCGCCCCTTCAGTACACGGGGTCCCGCATACTGATACGGAACCCCGTGTCCGACAGCCGTCGGCTAGCATGCTCCGCATCATGCGATTCGGGCTGCTTCTCCTTAGCTGCCGCGGCGAGGGCCTGTAACCGAGGCCGACCCCCTCCCCGCGGAGTTTTGGCGTTGCGCCGTCGGCCGTCCTTCAGGACCCGCCTTCGAGGAGCCCCCGCATCATGGTGAACCGCCAGCAGCCCACCTCCATGCCGATCCACAAGTACGGCCGGTACGAGCAGGTCGACATCCCGGACCGCACCTGGCCGGACAACCGGATCACCGCCGCCCCCCGCTGGCTCTCCACCGACCTGCGTGACGGCAACCAGTCCCTGATCGACCCGATGTCGCCCGAGCGCAAGCGCCGGATGTTCGACCAGTTGGTCAAGATGGGCTACAAGGAGATCGAGGTCGGGTTCCCGGCCTCCGGCCAGACCGACTTCGACTTCGTGCGCTCCATCATCGAGGAGCCCGGCGCGATCCCCGACGACGTCACCGTCTCCGTACTGACCCAGGCCCGCGAGGACCTGATCGAGCGGACCGTGGAGTCGCTGAAGGGCGCCAAGCGCGCCACCGTGCACCTGTACAACGCGACGGCCCCGGTCTTCCGCCGGGTCGTCTTCCGCGGCTCCAAGGACGACATCAAGCAGATCGCCGTCGACGGCACCCGTCTGGTCATGGAGTACGCCGAGAAGCACCTGGGCCCGGAGACGGAGTTCGGCTACCAGTACAGCCCGGAGATCTTCACCGACACCGAGCTGGACTTCGCGCTGGAGGTCTGCGAGGCGGTCATGGACGTCTGGCAGCCCGGTCCGGGCCGCGAGATCATCCTCAACCTGCCCGCCACCGTGGAGCGTTCGACGCCGTCCACGCACGCGGACCGCTTCGAGTGGATGAGCCGCAACGTCTCCCGCCGCGAGCACGTCGTCATCTCCGTCCACCCGCACAACGACCGCGGTACGGCCGTCGCCGCCGCCGAGCTGGCGCTGATGGCCGGCGCCGACCGCGTCGAGGGCTGTCTGTTCGGGCAGGGCGAGCGGACCGGCAACGTCGACCTGGTCACCCTGGGCATGAACCTGTTCTCGCAGGGCGTCGACCCGCAGATCGACTTCTCCGACATCGACGAGATCCGTCGTACGTGGGAGTACTGCAACCAGATGGAGGTCCACCCGCGCCACCCGTACGTGGGCGACCTGGTCTACACGTCCTTCTCCGGCTCCCACCAGGACGCCATCAAGAAGGGCTTCGACGCCATGGAGGCCGACGCCGCCGCGAAGGGCGTCACCGTCGACGACATCGAGTGGGCGGTGCCGTACCTGCCGATCGACCCGAAGGACGTGGGCCGCTCCTACGAGGCGGTCATCCGGGTCAACTCGCAGTCCGGCAAGGGCGGCATCGCGTACGTCCTGAAGAACGACCACAAGCTGGACCTGCCGCGCCGGATGCAGATCGAGTTCTCCAAGCTGATCCAGGCGAAGACGGACGCCGAGGGCGGCGAGGTCACCGGCGGCGACATCTGGGCGACCTTCCAGGACGAGTACCTGCCGAACCCCACGAACCCCTGGGGCCGCATTCAGGTCAAGAACGGGCAGTCGACGACCGACACGGACGGTGTGGACACACTGAAGGTGGAGGCCGCCGTCGATGGCGTCGACACGGTCCTGACCGGTACCGGCAACGGACCGATCTCCGCCTTCTTCGACGCCCTGCAGTCCGTCGGCATCGACGCCCGGCTGCTGGACTACCAGGAGCACACGATGAGCGAGGGTGCGTCCGCGCAGGCCGCGTCGTACATCGAGTGTGCGATCGGGGACAAGGTGCTGTGGGGTATCGGTATCGACGCCAACACGACGCGGGCGTCGCTGAAGGCGGTTGTGTCCGCCGTCAATCGGGCTGCTCGTTGACGGTTCGCTCCGTGAGGGGTGCCGTAGGGGGTTGATCGTCGGCCGCGGCGCCGTCGCGGCCTGTCGCGCCCACGCGGCGGAGCCGCCTGCGGACACGGCCCCGCACCCGGCACCTGTAGGGCCCCGCCCGCCATGTTCTGGTGGGCGGGGCCCGACTGTTTCCGGCCATGGGGCTGTGCAGGTCACGGGGAGGTCTCGTCCGAGGTGATGACTCCGCCTCCTTGATGTGGCTAACATCACGCAAGCGCGGCGATGTTGCCGGTGGGGGCACCGCCCGCGCCCTTAAGGCTGCGGGGGAATTACGGAGGTGCTGACGTGCTGCCAGGACGGGGACGAAACGGCCATGCCACCAGGCCTGCGCGCCTCCTGGGCACCCGTACCGCGTGGACGACCGTCGGGGACGGGGAGTTCTTCTGCCCGGGCTGCGGAGGCGACCGCAACTTCCAGCGGCTGACCGGACGCCGCCGCTTCACCCTCCTCGGTGTGCCCGTGCTGCCGCGCGGCGAGACCGGTCCCGTCGTGGAGTGCGCGGCCTGCCGCCGCCACTTCGGCACCGACGTCCTCGACCACCCGACGACCACCCGCTTCTCCGCGATGCTCCGCGACGCCGTCCACACGGTCGCCCTCGCGGTGCTGTCCGCGGGCGGCACCTGTTCCCGTACGTCCCTGGAGGCCGCCGCGGGCACGGTCCGCTCCGCCGGCTTCGACGACTGCACCGAGGACCAGCTCAACGCCCTCGTCGAGGCGCTGGCCGCGGACACCGGCCGGGTCTACGGCCGCCCGTGCGGAGCCGGCCTCGCCATAGAGCTCCACGAGGCCCTCGACCCGCTGGCCCCGCACCTCGCCCCGGCCGGCCGCGAGGCGATCCTCCTCCAGGGTGCCCGCATCGCCCTCGCCGACGGCCCGTACACCCCGGCCGAACGCGATGTCCTGGCCATCGTGGGGGCCGCGCTCACCATCTGCGCGGATGACGTGACCCGGCTGCTGGCGGCGGCCCGGACACCGTCCTGATACTCCCCCGGGAGTAACCGCGCTCCCGGGCCACCCCCGGCAGTAGCCCCCAACTCGCCCTCTCGCCCGACGAATCGACCCCGCCCCGCCGGAAGTCTGGAAGCGACCCAGACATCCGACCGGAGGGGGGCCCGTTCATGGGGGCCGCAATGACAGCTGTACGGCGACGGCGGGTCGTGCCCTGGGCGGTGCTCGGGCTGTGGATCGCCGTGCTGGCGCTGGCCTCGCCGTTCGCGGCGAAACTTGCCGACGTGCAGCGGGACCGGGCCGTGGACTATCTGCCGGCGAGCGCCGACTCGACGCAGGTCGCGAAGATCCAGGAGCGGCTGCCCGGCGGGGAGGCCACCGAGCTGGTGATCGTGTACCACCGGGACGGTGGGCTGACAGCGGCGGACCGGGCGACCGCCGCCGAGCAGGTCGCCGGGATCGCGAGCGCGCACCCGCTCACCGCCACGCCCAGGGGCATCCCGTCCCAGGACGGCACCACCCTGATGTACCCGGTGGCCAGCACCGAGCCGGGGACGGACGCGGAGGCCCGCGACCGACTCGTCAACGAGGTACGGGAGATCGCCGAGGGCGGCGGCGGGCTGAGCGTCGACGTCGGCGGGGAAGGAGCGTTGGCCACCGACGCGAGCGAGGTCTACAACGCGCTCGGCGGGCCGCTGCTCTGCACCACCGCCGCGGTCGTCGCGCTGCTGCTGATCCTCATCTACCGCAGCCCGTTCCTGTGGCTGGTGCCGCTCGCCGTGGCGGGCATCGCCGACTATCTGTCGATGGGCGTGGCCTACGGGCTCAACCAGGGCTTCGGGACCTCCGTGTCCGGCCAGAGCTCCGGCATCATGACGATCCTCGTCTTCGGCGCGGGCACCGACTACGCGCTGCTGCTCATCTCCCGCTACCGGGAGGAACTGCGGCGCGTCGAGCGGCCGTACGACGCCATGGCCGCCGCGCTCAAGGGGTGTGGGCCCGCCGTGCTGGCCTCCTCCGGCACCGTCGCCGCCGGGCTGCTGTGCCTGCTCGCCGCCGACCTCAACAGCAGCCGCGGGATGGGGCCGCTCGGCACGGTGGGCGTGCTGTGCGCGCTGGTCGCGATGCTGACGCTGCTGCCCGCGATCCTCGTCCTGCTGGGCCGGCGCGCCTTCTGGCCGCTGGTGCCCCGCCACGGCAGCACACCCAAGGCCCGCCGGTCGCTGTTCGGCGCGATGGGCGACTCGGCGGGACGCCGGCCGCTCACCGTGCTCGCGGGCGGTGCCGTACTGCTCGGGGCGCTCGCGCTGGGCACGCTGAACCTGCCCGGCAGCCTCAAGCAGGAGGACTCCTTCACCAGCAGGCCCGACGCGGTGGCCGCCATGGAGACGCTGGCCCGGGCGTATCCCGAGCGCAGCACCCAGCCTCTCACCGTCATCACCCCCACCGGCCGCGCGGACGCCACGCTCGCCGAGGTCCGGGGCACCGGGGGTGTCGACAGCGCCGAGCGCGGCCGGAGCGGCGACGGCTGGACGGAGATCTCCGTCATCGCCGTCTCCGCACCCCAGTCCGCGGGGGAGACCGCGACCATCGAGGTCCTGCGCGACACACTCGACGGCTCCTACGTCGGCGGACCCAGCGCCGAACAGCTCGACCTGAAGGACACCAACGCCCGCGACCGGCTGATCGTCGTGCCGCTCGTGCTGTTGTCCGTGCTGCTGATCCTGATCGCCCTGCTGCGGTCGGTCGTCGCGCCGCTGATCCTGGTGGCCGCCGTGGTCGCCGTGTGGGGCGCCGCCCTCGGCATCGCGGGGCTCGTCTTCGGCCCGGTCTTCGGCTTGGAGGGCACGGACCCGGGACTCGGGCTGCTGTCCTTCGTGTTCCTGGTGGCGCTGGGGGTCGACTACGGCATCTTCCTGATGCACCGGATGCGTGAGGAGTCCCTGAACGGCGCCGAACCGGTCGCCGCCGCGCTCACCGCGCTGCGCACGACCGGCGGGGTCATCGCGTCGGCCGGGCTGGTCCTCGCGGCCACGTTCGCGGTGCTCACCAGCATGCCGCTCGTCCCACTCGTGGAGCTGGGCTTCGTGATCGCGGTCGGGGTGCTGCTGGACACCTTCCTCGTCCGCACCTACCTGGTCACCAGCGCCAGCGTCGCGCTGCGGCGCAGGATGTGGTGGCCGGGGAGCCTGTCGCGCGAGCCCGAACCGCCCCAACCGCCCGTGCCGCCGAAGGAACCGGAGCCTGTGGCGGCCTCCGCCCACTGATCCACCGGCGCCCCTCCCCTCCCGGAGGGGCGCCTCGCAGCGGAGGATGAACCCGTGCAGGAGACCAGTCGAGCGCGCTTGAGTGACCGGGTCATCGCGGCGATCCACCGCGACCCCCGCACCGCCCCGCACGGCACCCGCAACGACGTGCTGCTCGCCGTCGCGCTCGCCGTGGTCGCCGTGTGCGTCGGGCTGTTCACCGACGACGGCCGCCGTCCGGACGCGCTCGGCTGGACGCTGCTGCTCGCGGTGCACGTGCCGATCGTGTGGCGCCGGCGCCGGCCGATGCTCGTCCTCGCGCTGGTGGTGGTGCTCGTCGTGCCGTACCACGCGCTCGACAACAACCACAACGCGCCCACCGCGGCGGCCTTCACCGCGCTGTACACGGTCGCGGCCACCGGGACCACCCTGCGGACGATCCTGTCGGGCGGTCTGGTGCTGGCCATCTCCCTGACCGTGATGCTCACCGTCGACACCAAGCAGGCGCTCGAACTGGTGCGGATCTCCGGCTGGATCATCGCCGTGCTCTTCTGCGGCATCGACATGCGTTCCTACCGTCGCTACGTCGCCGCGATCGTCGACCGTGCCGAACGCGCCGAACGCACCCGCGAGGAGGAGGCCCGCCGCAGGGTCGCCGAGGAGCGGCTGCGGATCGCCCGCGACCTGCACGACCTGCTCGCGCACAGCATCACCCTGATCGGGGTGCAGACCTCGGTCGCCGCACACGTCCTGACCGCCGACCCCGACCGCCTCGACCGCGCCACGGTCGCCAAGGCCCTCGACGACATCGCCGACACCTGCCGGAGCGCACGGGGTGAACTCCGTACGACACTGGAGGTGTTGCGGGCCTCCGAGCACGGCGCGGGCCGCGGTCCGCTGCCCGGCCTCGACGGGCTGCCCGACCTGGTGGCGGCGGCGCGGCTCGCGGGCGCGCGGGTCGAGCCGGACGTACGGGTCGCGCAGGCGCCGCCCGCGGTCGGTGCGGCGGCCTACCGGATCGTGCAGGAGGCGCTGACCAACGCGGTGCGGCACGCCGGGCCAGAACCCGCCGTACGCGTCGAGCTGTACGAGGATCAGGGCGCCCTGCATGTCTCGGTGACCGACGACGGGATCGGGCCGCCCGCGGGCGGGGGCGTTCCCGGGCACGGGCTCGTCGGGATGCGGGAGCGGGCCCGCAGTGTGGGTGGCACACTCGACGCCGGGCCGCGGGTGCCGGGGCAGGGGCCGGAGCGGGGCGGGTTCGCGGTGACCGCGGTGCTGCCGCTGGGCACCGTCACACAGGGGGGAATCGGATGACCATCCGGGTACTGCTCGCCGACGACCAGACGCTCGTCCGCGAGGCGTTCGCGATGCTCGTCGAGTCGGCGCGGGACATGGAGGTGGTCGGGCAGGCGGGCACCGGGCGGGAGGCCGTCGCGCTGGCGCGGGCCACGCGGGCCGATCTGGTGGTGATGGACATCCGGATGCCCGATCTCGACGGGATCGAGGCGACCCGGTCGATCGCCGCGGACGCGGATCTCGCGGGGGTGAGGGTGCTCGTGCTCACCACCTACGACACGGACGAGAACATCGTCGACGCGTTGCGGGCGGGGGCGTCCGGGTTTCTGGTGAAGGACACACGGCCGGCCGAACTCCTCGACGCGATCCGTACGGTGGCGGCGGGGGAGGCGTTGCTGTCGCCGGGGCCGACGGCCCGACTGATCGCACGGTTTCTTCGCAGTCCTGACGTGCCGGTGGCCGGGGGAGGGCCGGAGTGTCTGTCCTCGCGGGAGCGGGAGGTGCTGGCGTTGGTGGCTCGGGGGCTCAACAACACGGAGATCGCCGGGGCGTTGATGCTGAGTCCGCTGACCGCGAAGACGCATGTGAGCCGGATCATGGGCAAGCTGGGGGTGCGTGACCGGGCCCAACTGGTCATCGTGGCCTACGAGTCGGGAATCGTGGCCCCGGAAGCCAGGTGATTCCGGGTGGGAACGCACGCCCCTGGAGGCTCCGCCCCCAGACCCCCAAGACCTATGCCCACCCACCACCCGACTCGGCCGCTTGAGAGGTGGGGTAATCCTCTGGTCCGCCCGGCGTTGGTGGGCGCGCCGCCGACGGCTGTCCGAGTCGGCTCTGTGAAGGGTGCGGTATCTCTCCGGTCCGCCGCCCGATTCGGTCGCCTGAAGGGTGTGGTGTCCCTCCGGTCCGTCCGGTGTGGGGAAGCAGAGGGCCTGTCGGTCGGGGGCGCCGACCCCTGTGCGGCGCCCCCGACCCGGCGCTAGGGGAGGGTCTTCTCGTAGTACTTGTCGTCGTCGGAGTCGTAGACCAACTTGCCGTCGGCGTCGTACCCCTTGATGTGGGGGGCGGCGGTGACCTGCTGGTTCAGGATGCCGGAGGCGATGAACCAGCCGTGGTCCAGGGCGGCTTCGCTGCTCGCGCCGCCGCCGTAGGAGACGGTCACCTTCGAGACCGTGGACCGGACCGTCCCGATGACGCCCCAGCGGAAGGGCAGCGTCCAGTTGCCGTGGTCGAGGAACGACTGCTGGTAGAGCTTGCCGCCGTTCATGTCGGGGAACACGAGGCCGGCGTCCGGCAGCCCCTCGCTGTCGGCGCCGCCGACGTTCAGGCCCGAGGCCTCGCCGTCCTTGACGGTGCAGATCACGCGGGTCCGGGGCGGCTGCTCCCGCACGGCCACCACGAACATGCCGTCGCCGGGCGTGTTCGAGTCACCGGTGCTCTTCATCGCCAGGATGATCCGGTAGTCGTCCACGTCGCCGAGGTTCGTGCGGCCGCCGACCGTGCCGGAATCGTTGGCCCGGTCGAGGGTGAAGCATTTCTCCAGGTCGGCGGAGGCCTGCGCGAAGGTGATGCCGTCGAGGAGCTGGCCGGGTGTGGCCGGGCCGACGGGTCCGGTCGGCGTGGGTGCGGCCGTCGGGGCCGGTGATGCGGAGTGCGACGCGCTGACCGTCGTCTGCGGTGACGTCGTGGTGGACGCCCCGCCGGGACCGCCCAGCGCGTACGCCCCCACCGGTACCGCCGCCAGCGTCACCAGTACCGCCCCGGCCGCCGCCACCCGGCGCCGCCGCTCGACCACGCCCCGGCGCCGGATCTCCGGGTAGGGCGCGGGGGAGGGCCGGATCGTGTAGGCGTCCTCGGCGAGCAGTTCCCGCAGCTGCTCCTCGAACTCCCGCTGATCTCCCGGCTCTTGGGGCCGTTGGTCCTCACTCACCTGGTGCCTCCCTGCGGGGCGCCGTCCATGACCTGGGCGAGTCCCGGATATGTACGCAACTTCGCCAGCCCCTTGGACGCCTGGCTCTTGACCGTGCCGGGGGCGCAACCGAGGGTCTCGGCGACCTCCGCCTCGGACAGGTCCTCCCAGTAGCGGAGGACTATCACCGCCCGCTGCTTCGGCGGCAGCCCGGCGAGCGCGCCGAGGAGCGCGCTGCGCTCGTCGGCCCATGACACGGCCTGGTCCCGGCCCGCGACCTCCGGCGGCGCGGCGGTCAGCGACTCCGCGACGCGCCGCTTGCGGAACCGGTCGCTGTTGCAGGTGACCAGCATCCGGCGGACGTACGCCTCCGGGTTGTCGCTGCGCGACACCCGCCGCCAGGAGCGGTACGCCTTCGTCAGCGCGGTCTGTGTCAGGTCCTCGGCGTGGTGCGGATCGCCGGTGAGCAGATACGCGGTCCGTACGAGCCGGGACCACCGGGCTCTGACGAATTCCTGGAACTGGGCCTCTTGTTCGGCCTGCATCAAGCACCCTCCCTCGCCCCCCAGACCACCGTTCTCCCGGATTCGGTTGCCCGGGACCCGACAACGGGTTCGGACGGGCCGGTGGAGGGGGGGCGGGGGCGGGGCAGCGGCGTACGTACGGCGGTTCAGCCGAGATCGGCCGAGGGATCAGCCGAGGGTCTCTGCCACCACGGTCGCAGTCTCCGCGATCAGGGTGTCGTCCCAGGCGGCGTCCTGGACGGGCTGCGTCGACAGGACGGCCAGCACGATCGGGGCGCCGTCCGGCGTCCAGGCGACGGCCACGTCGTTGGTGGTGCCGTACGCACCGGAGCCCGTCTTGTCGCCGACGGTCCACGTCGGGGGAACCCCGGCGCGGATGCGCTTGTCGCCGGTGGTGTTGTTCAGCAGCCAGTGGGTGAGCAGCTCGCGGTCGCGGCGGTTCAGCGCGTCGCCGAGGGCGAGTCGGCCGTAGGTGCGGCCGATGGCGTACGGGCTCGTGGTGTCCGTCCTGCGTCCCGGCTCGGCGGAGTTGAGGTCGGGTTCGATGCGGTCCAGGCGGGTCACCGGGTCGCCGAGGGATCGGCAGAAGCGGGTGATCGCGGTGGGGCCGCCGAGTTCGCGGAGCAGGAGGTTGGCCGCGGTGTTGTCGCTGTAGCGGACGGCCACGTCGGCGAGTTCGGCGATGGTCATGCCGGTGGCCAGGTGCTTCCTGGTCTGCTCGGAGCCGCTCACCAGGTCGGCTTCCGTGTAGTGGATCCGGCGGCCGAGGACCTCGCCGTCCCGGTCCAGGTCGCGCAGCACGGCCGCTGCCGCCAGGGTCTTGAACACCGAGCAGATGGGGAAGAGTTCGTCCGCGCGGTGCCGGACCGACCTCTTGGTGGCGAGGTTGTGGGCGAAGACGCCCAGCCGGGCGCCGTGTCGCTCCTCCAGGTCGCGGAGGCGGGCGGTGACGTCTGTGGTGCCGGTGGCGTGCGCGGTGGTGCCGGTGAGCAGCGTGGCCGCGGCGGCGGTGCCGGTCGCCAGGAGCGTGCGTCGGGTCATCGGGGACTTGGCGGAGCCTAGGATCTTGCTCTCCTTCGTTCGTGGGGCTCGACGATCTCTCTCTGGATCGACGCCCTCGCTCATCCCTTGGTTGCGCCGCAATAGACCATCGGCCGACGGCGGCGGGGTGCCGGGAGCGGCACAGTGAACGGCATGGAGAAGACCAAGGGGATCAATCGGGCACAGTTCCTGGCCGGTGCCGCGGGTGTCGGGGCGGCGGTGGCGCTCTCGTCCGCCGGCCCGGCCGAGGCGGCCTCGCGCGGACCGGCGGCCACCCGCGGGCTGCGGCATCACGGCGTCGTCTACACCGTCGGCGCCGGCGAGACCCCCGGCACCGCCTTCAGCACCGCCCGGATGCGCGAGGACGTCCGGATCATCCGCGAGGACCTGCACGCCGACACCCTCGACGTCACCGGTGACGGCGTCGAACGGCTCACCGCCACCGCCGCCGAGGCCGCCGAACGCGGACTGCACATCTGGCTCCAGCCGACCGTCGGGGACATCCCGGAGCGGGACATCCTCGAACACCTCGCGGAGACCGGGCGGTTCGCGGAGCGGCTGCGGCGGCACGGCGCGAGTGTGGACCTCAGCGTGGGCTGCGAGTTCTGGCTGTTCGTGCCCGGGATCGTGCCGGGCAAGGACGTACTGGAGCGCATCGAGAACCTGCAGAACGGCACGGTCGACTGGGAGCGGATGCAGCGCCGCCTGGACCGCTTCACGGCCAAGGCGGCGAAGGTGGGCCGCTCGGTCTTCCGGGGCCGGCTGAGCTACGCCGCCGCGCAGGACGACCAGGTCGACTGGAACCTGTTCGACATCGTGGGCATCGACTACTACGCGAACTTCCCCCGACATGCGGACCACGTCCGGGAGTTGGGGAAGTACCTGCGCTGGGGCAAGCCCCTGGCCATCACCGAGTTCGGCACCTGCACGTTCGTCGGCGCCCCCGAGGCGGGCGGCATGGGCTGGGACATCGTCGACTACGAGAAGGACCCGCCGGAGATCAAGGGCCACCCGGTGCGCAGCGAGCGCGTCCAGGCCGCCTATCTGACCGGTCTGCTCGACGTCTTCGAGTCCATGGGGCTGTACGGGGCGATGGCCTTCGAGTTCCTGACCGCTGACGCCCCGCACCGCCCCGACAACGCGCTGTACGACCTCGACCTGGCGAGCTACGGCATCACCAAGGCCATCAAGGACCGTCCGGACGACCCGGCTTCGGGGTGGCACTGGGAGCCGAAGGAGGCGTTCCACGCGCTGGCCCGCCGCTATGCCCGGGCCGCCGCCCGCCGGCCCCGGTAGACATCAGGCGCAGGAGAGGTCGGCCTTCGGCCGCTCGCCCGTGGCCAGGAAGCGGGACACCGCCGCGTCGCCGCAGGCGTTGCCGTTGCCGAGATAGGCGTCGTGGCCGGTGGCGTTCACGGTGACCATGACGGCACGGTCGCCCAGGGCATGGCGGAGCTTGAGGGCGCCGGAGAGCGGGGTGGCCGGGTCGCGCTCGTTCTGTACGAGCAGGATGGTGGACGGCCCTCGGTCGGTGATCCGCACCGGCGCCTCCCGCTGCGGGTACGGCCAGGCCGCGCACACCATCGCGTTGCGCGGCATGCCCGCGGTCAGCGGGTACTTGGCCCGGCTCTCGGTGACGCCCTTCTGGTAGTGGGCCGCCGACGTGGGCCAGGCGACGTCGTTGCAGAGGGTTCCGGCGCCGATCGCGGTGACGTTCTGGAGCACCTCCTCCGGCGGGTTCTGCGGCGCGGGCGGCAGGGTGCCCGCGCGGGCCGCCAGGATCAGCTCGGCCAGCTTCGGATAGTCGTCGGGGTCGTACATGCTGTCCTGCATCGTCTGGCGCAGGACGTTGCCGTTCAGCTCCGCCGGGTTGGCGCCGGGCCACGGGAGCGGGGTGCGGTCCAGGTCGGCGGCGAGGCGCAGGAACCGGGTGCGGACCTCGGCCGCCGTACGGCCCACCCGGTTCGGGTTGCCGGGCTCCGACGCCCACTTGGCGAACTCCGGGAAGGTGTCCTCGACGCCCACCTCGAACGCGGCGAGCCAGGAGCGTCCCACTCGCCTGTGATCGGGGTCGTCGTTGCTGTCCAGCACGATCCGGTCGGTGCGCTGCGGGAAGAGCTCGCTGTACACCGCCCCCACGTACGACCCGTAGGAGACGCCCCAGGCGGAGACCTTGCGCTCGCCCAGCGCGGCCCGGACCCGGTCCAGGTCACGGGCCTCGTTGGCCGTGCTGATGTGCCGCAGCAGCTCGCCGCCGTTGCGCTCGCAGGCGTCCGCGATGCGCCGCGCGGTCTCCATGGTCCCGGTGACCGACCCGTCCGGGGCGGGCCAGGGGAGCAGTCTCGTGCGGGCGAGGTCGGCGTGTTCGAGACCGCAGCTGACGGGTGTGGACGGGGCCATCCCGCGCGGTGCGAACCCGATCAGGTCGTACGCGTCCCGCACCTCCTGCGGCAGCCGCTGCCCCTTCCCGGAAGGGTCACCGAGGCTGTCCCCGCCCGGCCCGCCGGGGATGAGCAGCAGCGCGCCCCGGCGGGTACCGGGGTGCTCGGCGGGGATCCGGGACACGGCGATGTCGATCGTCCGGCTGCCCCGGTCGGCGTAGTCCATCGGCACCTTGACGGTCGCACACCGCTGACGCGGGTCGAGACCGGCGCCCTCGCACTTCGTCCACCGGAGAGAGGTGGCCGCGGCTGCGGAGGCGGGCGCGGTCAGTGGGGTGGCGAGGCCGAGGAGTACGGCGGAGGTGGCGATCAGGGCGGCGTTTCGCTTGATCTGCGTCATGCGAACGAGCCTGGCCGACCTTCGCCGCCCGCCACATCCGGGTAACTCCCGTGTTTGGGGAGGGGGTTACCCCACCTTGTCCCTGACGGTGCGGATGAACTCCGTCCAGGCGGAGGCCCCGAGGAGCAGCACGGGTCCACCGGCCACCTTGCTGTCGCGGACGGGCACGACACGGGGGATTCCGTCGGCGACCTCGACGCAGTTGCCGCCCTCGCCGTTGCTGTAGGTGCTCTTGCGCCAGCGGGCGGCGCCGGGGAAGTCGTGTGCGACCTCGACACATTCCTCGCCGCCGCTGCCACCGCTATAAGTGCTCTTGTGCCAGCGGGCGTTGGTCAGGTCGTACCTGTGCATCGTCTGTAGTCCTCCGCCGCCGATTCGATCAGGGCCAGGGACGCCTCTGGCGACACAGCAGCGGCCCTGAGCAGATCGTAATCTGCTTGTGCTCGCTTCACCACGGCCGGATCGTCCAGCAGGTTCCCCGAAAGCACGCCCTCTGTATAGACGGTTGGCGGGGCCTCTTCGAACTCCATGAGCCTCATCAGCTTGCCCATCTGCGGGTGCGCCCCTGCAGAGAACGGCAGTACCTGCACCAGTACTTGGCGGTTGTGCACCAGCGCCGCAACGTGGTCCAGTTGCTGGGCCATCACGGCAGGAGAACCGACCGGGACGCGTAGTACCGCTTCGTGTAGGAGTGCCCAATACAACGGCCTTGCAGCGTCCCTGAGGATGTGGGCGCGTTCCAGGCGGAGGTTGACCATCTCCTCGATGTAGGTGTCCGTCACTAGCGGGTTACTTGCCAGGTAGATCGCGCGGGCGTACTCGGGTGTCTGTAGGAGACCTGGTACCACGGCGGGTGACCACTCGTGGATGCTCGTCGCCAGCCGTTCCAGCTCCGCCGCGTGGGCGAAGTACTCCGCGTACCGCTGCTCCTGGATGAGCTTGAGCCAAAGCCGCTCGAAAATACCGTCGGTTTGTAGCGCCTCGTCAATCCGCTGCGCGATATCCAGCTGCGGCTTTCGAATGGCCTGCTCGAACTGACCGATATAAGCTCCGGACACGAAGACACGTAACCCCAGCTCGACTTGGGTGATCCCCGCGTCCTCCCTTCTCCGCTTGAGCTCTGCCCCGAAGAACTCCCAGACTGCCTGCCGCGAACCGTTGGCCACAGCCAACCTCCTTCCGCTGACCCGCACTTGTAGTGCGCAGACTCCTGCCGAGTGTAGGTGCAGAGAGGCATCGTGGATGTACGAAGAGTGAAACTCAAAAAGAAAGGGGAGCACGGTGGGGTCAGAACATGCGGCGCACTGCGTCGGAGAAGCGGAGGAAACGGTGAAAGAATTGCGCACGGCGCTTCTTATGGCGGGAATTACACTGCCGTCACTTGGGCTCGATCCCGTGATGTCGGCACGGGAAGCGCCCTGTCCACTCGTCGAATTGGGGCGGTGTTCCGTCGAGACCGCGCAGCGCCTCGCGGCGGTGCTTCGATGAAGCCGCCGGTCGGCGCGTACGTCGTGGACACCCGGTGCGGGAGAGTGGGGATCGTCATGGGGCACGAGGGGCCGTATGTGCAACTGAGACCGTATGGCGGAGGCCGGGAGTGGGACGCCGAGCCGGTTGCCGTGCGGCACGCCACCCCCGCCGAGCGGCTCTCCGCCGCGACCGCGTACGCCAACGCACGCAGTCGCGGTGAGGTGCCTTGACGGGCCCGGTCACCAGGCGCTGACGAACTCGCTCTTGTAGAACACCGTCGCGTCGAAGGCGTCGGGGGTCCCCTCCTTCGCCGAGATACCGCAGGCCAGCCGCGGCTGACCGGACACGATCTGGATCGCGGCGCCCTGCGGCTCACGGCCGGGATAGGAGGCGGCGACACCGTGCGGGTAGACCTCCCGGTAGGAGCCGCCCGTGTCGTTCAGGTCCAGGACGACGATGTACGAGGGGCCGCCGGGGCCGCCGTAGGAGAGGTAGACGTACTGGCCGCACAGGGTGATCCCCTGGAAGAGGTCGGCGTCGGTGAGCCCGAGTTCGCTGTTGTTCGGGATCGCCCGCTCGACCAGGCGGTTGCTCTGGCCGAGTCGTCCGGCCGCCGCGTCGGCCATGGTGAACACCGCCACGCGCCAGACGCGGGTGGCCGGCTCCTGGGTGGCGTAGCGGATGAGCAGGCGGTTCGTGTACGGGTCGATCGCCGGCCGGGGGAGCTTGGCGTAGGAGTCGAACGTCGGTGTCCGGTCGTGGATCGTGAGGGACGGGTTCGTGTGGTCGAGGGTGACGCCGTTCGTGAAACGGAAGCGGGAGAGTTTCTGGCCCGCTCCGTTCGCGGTCGAGGCGCCCTCGATCCACAGGTAGGGCGTCGAGCCGGAGCCGGTCGGCTCCACGCCCATCGACGAACCGTGGCCGAAGCCGTGCAGGGCCATCGTGCCGAGGATGCCGCCGGAGAGATCGGTCTTGGTGATCCAGAGGTCTCCGCTGTTCTCGGTGCTCTGGCCCGGCCGGTCCTGGACGAAGTAGACGTGGCCGTTGACGTTGTCGAAGGCGAAGGACTGCATCGCCCAGTACGGCTGGTGCAGGGTGGCCCGGCGGACGAGGACGTCGCCGTCGCCGGCCAGTCTGAAGTGGTTCGTCGGGTCGACGACCGCGTGGGCCACTCCCGCGGTCCCGAGGGTGATCGCCGGGCTCGCCACCGCGAGCGCCGCGAGGCCTGTCCCGCCGCGCAGCACCCGCCGTCGGCTCGGTCTGTGTCCGTTCTGCTCCATCGTGGGTTCCCCCCTGCGCTCGATGATCATTTCGGTGACAGTCTCGAACACAACTGAGGTCTGCGGGGCGGGGATTGACCGATGAGGGGTCAGGTTCCGCGTCCTCCGGCGGGCAGGGGCGCGGCCTGATCGGTCGGCACCGCACCGCGGCGCTCCTCCGGTACGCGAGAATGGGTCCATGAGTCTGTTCCGTGACGACGGTGTCGTGCTGCGCACCCAGAAGCTGGGTGAGGCGGACCGGATCATCACGCTGCTCACGCGCGGTCACGGACGGGTACGGGCCGTGGCGCGCGGGGTCCGCAGGACCAAGTCGAAGTTCGGCGCCCGCCTCGAACCCTTCTCCCACGTCGACGTGCAGTTCTTCGCGCGCGGGAGCGAGCTGATCGGGCGCGGGCTGCCGCTGTGCACCCAGAGCGAGACCATCGCGCCGTACGGGGGCGGGATCGTCAGCGACTACACCCGCTACACCGCCGGCACGGCCATGCTGGAGACCGCCGAGCGGTTCACGGACCACGAGGGCGAGCCGGCGGTGCAGCAGTACCTGCTGCTCGTCGGCGCGCTGCGGACCCTCGCCCGGGGCGAGCACGCCCCGCACCTGATCCTCGACGCGTTCCTGCTGCGCTCCCTCGCCGTGAACGGCTACGCGCCCACCTTCACGGACTGCGCGAAGTGCGGGATGCCCGGGCCGAACCGGTTCTTCTCGGTGGCGGCGGGGGGCTCGGTCTGCGTCGACTGCCGGGTGCCGGGGAGTGTCGTACCGTCGCCGCAGACCCTGGAACTCCTCGGGGCGCTGCTTACGGGAGACTGGGAGACCGCGGACGCGAGCGAGCCGCGGCACGTCCGGGAGGGGAGCGGGCTGGTGTCCGCGTATCTCCACTGGCATCTGGAGCGCGGGCTGCGCTCGCTCCGTTACGTCGAGAAGACCTAGACGCAGAAGACCTGGACGCAGAAGGCCTGCACACCCAGGCAAGGCAAGAGGGAGACGAGAAGCACATGGCCGTACGCGGGATCCTGGGGCGCCAGCGCCGCGAGTACAAGACGCCGGAGCCGCACCCGTCCGGGGCCCGTGCGCCCAAGCTCCCCGGCGAGCTGATCGCCAAGCACGTGGCGATCGTCATGGACGGCAACGGCCGCTGGGCCAAGGAACGTGGCCTGCCGCGCACCGAGGGGCACAAGGTCGGCGCCGAGCGGGTCCTCGACGTGCTCCAGGGCGCGATCGAGATGGGTGTGGGCAGCATCTCCCTGTACGCCTTCTCCACCGAGAACTGGAAGCGCTCGCCGGACGAGGTGCGCTTCCTGATGAACTTCAACCGTGACTTCATCCGCAAGACCCGTGACCAGCTCGACGAGCTCGGTATCCGGGTGCGCTGGGTGGGCCGGATGCCCAAGCTGTGGAAGTCCGTCGCCAAGGAGCTCCAGGTCGCCCAGGAGCAGACCAAGGACAACGACAGGCTGACCCTGTACTTCTGCATGAACTACGGCGGCCGGGCCGAACTCGCGGACGCGATGCAGGCGATGGCGGAGGACGTGAAGGCGGGCCGTCTCGACCCGTCGAAGGTCGGCGAGAAGACCATCCAGAAGTACCTGTACTACCCGGACATGCCGGACGTGGACCTGTTCCTGCGGCCGAGCGGCGAGCAGCGCACCTCCAACTACCTGCTATGGCAGAGCGCTTACGCCGAGCTGGTCTTCCAGAACGTCCTGTGGCCCGACTTCGACCGGCGCGACCTGTGGCGGGCGTGCGTCGAATTCGCCTCCCGGGACCGGCGGTTCGGCGGGGCCGTTCCGAACGAGCAACTGCTGGAGATGGAACAGGGCATGAAGGGCGACACCGAGGTCTGAGCACAGCCCGTCCGCGGGCGGCACAGCGGTACAGCAGCGCAGCGGCACCCGGCGTTCCCGCGCCGGGTGCCGCTGTGGTTCCGGGACCGGGGCCGGGACCCCGGGTGGGGTCAGCCGGTCGTCACCGCCGTGTCGTCGATCACGAAGCTCGTCTGGAGCGAGGAGTCCTCGACACCGGTGAACTTCAGCACGACGGTCGTGCCGGCGTAGGCCGACAGACCGATCGACTTCGCGACGTACCCGCCGGCCGCGTTCAGGTTGGAGTAGGTGGCCAGAGTCGTCGACCCGGCGGTGACCGTCAGCTTGTCGTACTGGGTGCTGGTGGTGGTCTCGGCCGTGTCGATGTGCAGGTAGAACGTGAACGTGGTGTTCGTGCAGCCGCTGGGGATCGTCACCGACTGGGACAGCGTGTCGGTGTGCGTCGAGCCGTAGCCGTCCAGCCAGGCCTTGTAGGAGCCGGTGCGGGCCGCCTGGTCGGTGTCGGTGGTGATGACGCCACTGGTGGCGGTCCAGGAGGTGCTGCCCGACTCGAAGCCGGCGTTGCCGAGCAGCTGGGCCGAGGTGCAGGTACCGCCGCCGGTCGCGCTGACCGTCCAGGTGAAGGACGCCGTGCCGGTGGCGCCCGTGCTGTCGGTCACCGTGACGGTCGAGCCGTAGGTGCCCGCCGCCGTCGGGGTGCCGGAGATGGTGCCCGTGGAGCCGCTGATCGACAGTCCGGTGGGCAGTCCGGTCGCCGCGTAGGTCAGCGTGCCGCCGTTGGTGCTGCCGGCCGTGATCGCCAGGCTCACCGCGGTGCCGACCGTGGAGGACTGGCTGCCCGGGTTGGTGACCGTGACCCCCGTGGTCGGCACGGTGATGTGGCTGCCGACGTTGATCCCGGCGAAGGCGTTGCCGACCCCCGCGTACTGGGCGGAGCCGCTGCCGTACAGCGCCGCGGCGGCGTTCAGCGCGGCCGTGCGGGCCTGGGCGTAGGTGGTGCTGGACGTCATGTACGTCGTCAGCGCCTTGTACCAGATCTGGAGTGCGGCGGCCCGGCCGATGCCCGCGACGGCGACCCCGTCGGAGGTCGGGCTGTTGTAGGTGACGCCGTTGATCGTCTTGGAGCCGCTGCCCTCGGAGAGCAGGTAGAACATGTGGTTCGCCGGGCCCGAGGAGTAGTGGACGTCCAGGTTGCCGACGCCGGAGTACCAACTGTCCGCGGAGCCGCCGTCCTTGTCGGGCTCGTCCATGTAACGCAGCGGCGTGCCGTCGCCGTTGATGTCGATCTTCTCGCCGATGAGGTAGTCGCCGACGTCGGAGGAGTTGGCCGCGTAGAACTCCACGCCCGTGCCGAAGATGTCGGAGGTCGCCTCGTTCAACCCGCCGGACTCGCCGGTGTAGTTGAGGTTCGCGGTGTTGGAGGTGACGCCGTGCGTCATCTCGTGCCCGGCCACGTCCAGCGAGGTCAGCGCGTGGGTGCTGCCGGTGCCGTCGCCGTACGTCATGCAGAAGCAGTCGTCGTCCCAGAACGCGTTGACGTACGCGGTGCTGTAGTGGACGCGCGAGTAGGCGGCGACGCCGTTGTTCTTGATGCCGCTGCGGCCGAAGGTGTTCTTGTAGAAGTCCCAGGTGGTCTGGGCGCCGAAGTGGGCGTCCACGCCGGCGGTCTGGGTGTGGGAGCCGGACCCGGTGCCCCAGGTGTCGTCGGCGTCCGTCATCAGGGTGCCGGTGCCGGACGTGCCGTTGTTCAGGCTGTACGTCTTGTGGGTGCCGCGCGTGGTGTCGTTGAGCTGGTACGTCGAACCGGACAGCGTGGTGCCGATGGTGACCGTGCCGCTGTACTGGCTGTTGCCGGTACCGGTCTTGATCGCCTGGTACTGGTACAGCTCGGCGCCGGTGACGGCGTCGGTGATGACGTGCAGCCGGCTGGGCGTGCCGTCGTCCTGGAGGCCGCCGACGACCGTCTCCCAGGCGAGTTTGGGGGTGCCGTCGCCCGCCCAGATCACCTTGCGGGCGCTGTCGACCGTGGGTGTCTCGGCGTCGAGGGCCTTCGCCGCCCTGAGCGCCTTGGTCCGGGCGGACGCCTTGGTGAAGGCCGGGGTGGTGGAGGCGACCTTGATGGTCCGCTTGCTGTTGAAGGTCGTGCTCACCGTGCCGGCGGCCAGGGAGGCCGGCGGGGTGTGCACGACCAGGTCCCCGCCGAGCACCGGAAGACCGGCCCAGGTGCGCTCGTAACGGGTGTGCAGGGTGCCGTCGTTGTCCTTGACGACGTCCTTGACGACCAGCTTCTCCCGGGCGCCGAGGCCGAGGGTGGCGGCGGTCGTCGTGGTGCGGTCCGCCGCCTTGCGGACCAGCGCGGTGCGTTGCGCGGGGGTCAGCTCGGCGGGGAGGCCGCCGGTGCGGACCGGGCTGGGATGCGGTGCGGCGTCGGGCCGGGCGGCGGCCGGCACGCTCTGGAGGCCCGCGGTCAGGAAGACGGTCGCGGCGGTGAGGGCATAGGCCACCATCGCCCTCTGGGGGATCGGTCTCACTCGAACTCCTCCTGCGTCGGCCGCGTGAGGCGGCCGTGACAGACAGACCGGGCTGACGGGGGTGTGCGGCCCGGGGCGAGCTGAGCAGGCAGTGCGGGAGCCAATGGGGGGTGGCTGGTGAAGAATGGCACCGCTGACCGGTGCATGACATTTCTGTGCGTGAGGTTGAGGGTTATCCCTCGGTGTTCTCAGTGCTCTCGGCGCTCTCTGTGCTCCCACGCGGAAAATCCCCCGGCCGTCCGGCGCGGGGGATTCGACGGGGAACCGGTGGCGGGGGCGTCAGCTCCGGGAGGCGGCCGCGCAGTCCTCGCACGTGCCGAAGATCTCCACCGTGTGCGCCACGTTCACGAAGCCGTGCTCCGCCGCGATGGCCTCCGCCCACTTCTCCACCGCGGGGCCCTCGACCTCGACGGCCTTGCCGCAGACCCGGCAGACGAGGTGGTGGTGGTGATCGCCGGTGGAGCAGCGGCGGTAGACGGACTCGCCGTCGGAGGTGCGCAGGACGTCGACCTCACCGGCGTCGGCGAGGGACTGGAGCGTGCGGTAGACCGTGGTCAGCCCGACCGAGTCGCCCTTGTGTTTGAGCATGTCGTGGAGATCCTGCGCGCTGCGGAACTCGTCGACCTGGTCGAGGGCTGCCGCCACGGCGGCCCGCTGCCGGGTGGCGCGGCCCTTCACGGGCGGTCCTACGGTGGTCACCGGTTGCCTCCTCACATCTGTACCTGCCGGGCCATTGTGCCAGCCCGGTCGGTCAGCGGTCAGACGCCGACCTTTCCGTCGCCTGCCCGGCTGGCCGGAATCACACACTCCGCCGGATCGTCGGCGGGCCGCGAGGCCGCCAGGGCCCGCGCGCGACGACGGGCCAGCGGGGTCGCGAGGACGGTCAGGGCGATGAAGGCGGCGATCGTCAGCAGCACGATCGTCGCGCCGGGCGGCACATCCTGGTAGTACGACGTGACGGTGCCGCCGATCGTCACCGAGACGCCGATCGCCACCGCGATGGCGAAAGTGGCGGCGAAACTGCGGCTGAGCTGCTGCGCGGCCGCCACCGGCACCACCATCAGCGCCGACACCAGCAGCAGACCGACCACGCGCATCGCGACCGTGACGGTGACCGCGGCGGTGATCGCCGTCAGCAGGTTCAGGGCCCGCACCGGCAGACCGGTGACCCGGGCGAACTCCTCGTCCTGGCTCACCGCGAACAGCTGGCGGCGCAGACCGATGGTGACGAGAACCACGAAAGCGGCCAGGAAGCAGATCGCCGTGACATCGGACTCACTGACCGTGGAGAGCGAGCCGAAGAGGTACGACATCAGGTTCGCGTTGGAGCCGGTCGGCGCGAGGTTGATGAACATCACGCCGCCGGCCATACCGCCGTAGAAGAGCATCGCGAGGGCGATGTCGCCGCGGGTCTTGCCGTACCAGCGGATCAGTTCCATGGCGACCGCGCCGGCGACCGAGACCGCGGTCGCCATCCACACCGGCGACCAGGAGAGCAGGAAGCCGAGGCCGACGCCGGTCATCGCGACATGACCGATACCGTCGCCCATCAGGGCCTGGCGGCGCTGGACGAGGTAGATGCCGACGGCGGGCGCGGTGATGCCGACCAGGACGGCGGCGAGCAGGGCCCGCTGCATGAAGGCGTAGTCGAGGATGTCCATCAGCTCAGCAGTCCCGTCCGGATCGGTTCGGCGTCGTGAGCCGCGTGCGGGTGTACGTGGTCGTGGCCGGGCAGCGCGTGCTGGCCGAGGGCCTTGGGAGGCGGGCCGTCGTGCTGGACACAGCCGTCGCGCAGGACGACCGCCCGGTCGATCAGCGGCTCCAGGGGGCCCAGTTCGTGCAGCACCAGCAGGACCGTCGTACCGGCGGCGACCTGCTCCCTGAGCGTGTGGGCCAGCACCTCCTGGCTGGCCAGGTCCACGCCCGCCATCGGCTCGTCCATGATCAGGAGTTCGGGTTCGGCGGCCAGCGCGCGGGCGATCAGCACCCGCTGGTGCTGGCCGCCGGAGAGGGCGTTGACGGAGTCCTTCGCGCGGTCGGCCATGCCGACCAGGTCCAGCGCACGGCGTACGGCCTCGTGGTCGGCCTTGCGCAGCACGCCGAAGCGGGCGCGGGAGAGGCGGCCGGAGGAGACGATCTCGGTGACCGTCGCGGGGACGCCGCCGGCGGCCGTGGTGCGCTGCGGGACGTAACCCAGGCGCGCCCAGTCGCGGAAGCGGCGCCTCGGGGCGCCGAACAGCTCGATCTCGCCGTCGCTGACCGGGACTTGGCCGATGATCGTGCGGATCGCCGTGGACTTGCCGGAACCGTTGGCGCCGAGCAGCGCGACGACCTCACCGCGGGACACGGTGAGGTCGATTCCGCGCAGGACGGGGCGCGAGCCCAGCTCGGCACGGACGCCGCGCAGGGAGATGACGGGCTCGCTCACGAGGTCCTCCGTAGAGATCATTTGGCGCCTAGAGCGGACTGCAGCGCCTTGAGGTTGGACTCCATGACCTGGAAGTAGTCGTCGCCCTTGGACTTGGAGGTGATGCCCTCGATCGGGTCGAGGACGTCGGTCTTGAGGCTTGCGTCGGAGGCGATGGTCTTCGCGGTCTTGTCGCTGACGAGCGTCTCGTAGAACACCGTGGTGACGCCGTCGGCCTTGGCCATCTTCTCAAGGTCCTTGACGCGGTTGGCGCTGGGCTCCGACTCGGGGTCGAGGCCGTTGATGGCCTCCTCGGTCAGGCCGTAGCGCTCGGCGAGGTAGCCGAAGGCGGCGTGCGTGGTGATGAAGACCTTGGTCCTGGTGTCCGCCAGGCCGTTCTTGTACTGGACATCGAGAGCGTCGAGCTTCTTGACCAGGGCGGCGGTGTTCTTCTTGTAGTCGGCCGCGTTGTCCGGGTCGGCCTTCTCGAAGGCCTTGCCGACGCCCTCGGCGACCTGGGCGTAGCGCACCGGGTCCAGCCAGATGTGGGGGTCGAGGCCGGCCAGTTCCTCGTTCTCGTGGTCGTCGTGCTCGGCCGCGTGGCCGCCGACCTCGTTGCCGTGCTTCTCCAGCGTGGTGAGGGAGGCGGCGTCGATCTTCGTCTTGACCTCGGACTGGGCCACCGCGTCGTCCACCGCGGGCTGGAGGTTCTTGAGGTAGAGCACCGCGTCGGACTCCTGGAGCTGCGCGGTCTGCTTGGCGCTGATCTCCAGGTCGTGCGGCTCCTGGCCGGGCTCGGTCAGGTTGGTGATGTTCACATGGTCCCCGCCGATCTCCGAGGCGAGGTACTGCAGCGGGTAGAACGACGCGACGACGTCGAACTTGTCGGTGTTGCCGGCCGCCGCGCTCTCACCGGAGCAGGCGGAGAGGGTCGTCAGGCCGAGGGCGGTGGCCGCGGCGACCGCGATGCCGGTTATGTGCTGTCGTCGTACGTTCATGACAGTCATTTTCAACAAATATGGAAACCGTTGTCAACAAAGCCTGGGGTAAGCACTGGGTAAGCCCGGTACGCGACCCTTGGGGGCTTCGCCCCCCGGCCGATTTGATTGAGGGGGAGGCCTCGCCGGTAACCTGAACCATTCGCTCTGAAGCAATGCTCTGAAGCATCTCGCTTCGTCGCCCGTCGTCGTAATGAAGAGAGCACCGTGGCCGCCGACAAGATCGACACCATCGTCAGCCTGAGCAAGCGCCGAGGCTTCGTATTCCCCTGCAGTGAGATCTACGGCGGCCAGAAGGCCGCCTGGGACTACGGACCGCTGGGTGTCGAGCTCAAGGAGAACCTGAAGCGTCAGTGGTGGCGCTACATGGTGACGTCGCGCGAGGACGTGGTCGGCATCGACTCGTCCGTCATCCTGGCCCCCGAGGTCTGGGTCGCCTCCGGCCACGTCGCCACCTTCTCCGACCCGCTCACCGAATGCACCTCCTGCCACAAGCGGTTCCGCGCGGACCACCTGGAAGAGGCGTACGAGGCCAAGCACAACCGCCCGCCGGAGAACGGCCTGGCGGACGTGAACTGCCCCAACTGCGGCAACAAGGGCCAGTTCACCGAGCCCAAGCAGTTCTCGGGTCTGCTCTCCACCCACCTCGGCCCCACCCAGGACACCGGCTCCGTCGCCTACCTGCGCCCCGAGACCGCCCAGGGCATCTTCACCAACTTCGCCCAGGTGCAGACCACTTCGCGCCGCAAGCCGCCGTTCGGCATCGCGCAGATGGGCAAGTCCTTCCGCAACGAGATCACGCCCGGCAACTTCATCTTCCGGACCCGCGAGTTCGAGCAGATGGAGATGGAGTTCTTCGTCAAGCCGGGCGAGGACGAGACGTGGCAGGAGTACTGGATGGAGCAGCGCTGGAACTGGTACACCGGCCTGGGCATGCGCGAGGAGAACATGCGGTGGTACGACCACCCGAAGGAGAAGCTCTCCCACTACTCCAAGCGCACCGCCGACATCGAGTACCGCTTCCAGTTCGGCGGCAACGAGTGGGGTGAGCTGGAGGGCGTCGCCAACCGCACCGACTTCGACCTCTCCGCCCACGCCAAGGCCTCCGGCCAGGACCTCTCCTACTTCGACCAGGAGGCCGGCGAGCGCTGGACGCCGTACGTCATCGAGCCCGCGGCCGGTGTCGGCCGCGCGATGCTGGCGTTCCTCCTCGACGCCTACGTCGAGGACGAGGCCCCCAACGCCAAGGGCAAGCTGGAGAAGCGCACGGTGCTGCGCCTGGACCCGCGGCTGTCCCCGGTGAAGGTCGCGGTGCTCCCGCTCTCCCGCAACCCCGAGCTGTCCCCGAAGGCCAAGGGGCTCGCCCAGGCGCTGCGCCAGAACTGGAACATCGACTTCGACGACGCCGGCGCCATCGGCCGCCGCTACCGCCGCCAGGACGAGATCGGTACGCCGTTCTGCGTGACGGTCGACTTCGACACCCTGGACGACAACGCGGTGACCGTGCGCGAGCGGGACACGATGAAGCAGGAGCGGGTGTCGCTGGACCAGATCGAGGGGTACCTGGCGAGCCGGCTCGTCGGCTGCTAGTTCCCGCGGTTTCCGGGAGGGCCGAGCGGCACTGACGGATGACAGCTGACAGATATTGAAATCTGTCAGCTGTCATGTCAGGGTGGGTGGCATGACGATGCCAACCCGCTCCCTCGGTACCACCGGACCCCAGGTCTCCGCCCTCGGCCTCGGCTGCATGGGCATGTCCATGATGTACGGCGATGCCGACCGCGCCGAATCGATCGCCACCCTCCACGCCGCCCTGGAGGCGGGCGTGACACTGCTCGACACCGGCGACTTCTACGGCATGGGCCACAACGAACTGCTCATCGGCGAGGCCCTGCGCACCGCACCCGCCGCCCGCCGCGAACAGGCCCGGGTCAGCGTGAAGTTCGGCGCCCTGCGCGGCCCGGACGGCGCCTGGGGCGGCTACGACGGCCGCCCGGCCGCCGTGAAGACCTTCGCCGCCTACTCGCTCCAGCGCCTCGGCGTCGACCACATCGACGTCTACCGGATCGCCCGGCTCGACCCCGCCGTACCCATCGAGGAGACGGTCGGCGCGATCACCGAACTGATCGAGAAGGGGTACGTCCGGCACGTGGGCCTCAGCGAGGTCGGCGCCGACACCATCCGCCGGGCCGCCGCCACCGCCCCCGTCAGCGACCTCCAGATCGAGTACTCGCTCATCTCGCGCGACATCGAGGCCGAGGTCCTGCCCGCCACCCGCGATCTCGGCATCTCCGTCACCGCGTACGGCGTCCTCTCCCGCGGACTGATCTCCGGCCACTTCACCGGCGACCGGAAGCTCGCCGCGAACGACTTCCGGGCACGGTCCCCGCGCTTCCAGGGCGACAACCTCCAGCACAACCTGAACCTCGTCGAGGCGCTGCGGAAGATCGCCGAGCAGAAGGGCGCCAGCGTCGCGCAGATCGCCATCGCCTGGGTGCTGGACCAGGGCGCGCGGCACGGCGACGACATCGTGCCGCTGGTCGGCGCCCGCACCCGGGAGCGGCTCACGGAGTCCCTCGGCGCGCTGGACGTCACGCTGGAGGCGGCCGACCTCGCCGCGATCGAGGAGGCCGTACCGGCCGGTGCCGCCGCCGGCGACCGCTATCCGGCGGCGCAGATGGCACACGTGGAACGCTGACCGGGACGCCCGGTACGGTCTGCTCATGCCACCGACCAGCGAGATCCTGACCGCCGAGCGCATCCTCGAAGCCACCGAGGAGGTGCTGCGCCGGCACGGCCCGGCCAAGGCGACCGTGGTCGACGTGGCTCGCGCCCTCGGCGTCAGCCACGGCAGTGTCTACCGGCACTTCCGCACCAAGGCGGCGCTGCGGGAGGCCGTCACCAAGCGGTGGCTGGACCGGGCCTCGCAGGCGCTGGCCGGTATCGCCGCCGACACGGGCCGCGACCCCGCGAGCCGCCTCCGCGACTGGCTCACGGGTCTCTTCGAGGCCAAGCGCCGCAAGGCGGGCGACGACCCCGAGCTGTTCGCCACCTACATGGCGCTGATCGGCGAGGCCGGCGGTGCGGTCGCCGGGCATCTCGCCGACCTCACCGGCCAGTTGACCGGCATCGTCCGCGAGGGCGTGACGGCGGGCGCCTTCAGCGCCCCCGACCCGGCGACCACGGCCCGCGCCCTGTTCCAGGCGACGGGCCGCTTCCACGACCCCCGCTACGCGCGGGAGTGGGAACTGCCCGGCGTGGAGGCCGAGTTCGAGGCCGTGGTGGAGCTGCTGCTGCGCGGACTGCGGGCCTGAGACGGGCGGAACCGTCGGCGGTCGCCGGGAATCGTTCGGCGGGCCGCCGGGTTGACGGGATGTTCGTACCCGCGATCTTCGAGGAGCCGGCATGTCCGACGAACCCACCGTCCGTGAACTCCGCCTGGTCGTCACGGCGGCCGACTACGACGCGGCCCTGCACTTCTACCGTGACGTCCTCGGACTGCCCGAACGCGCCGCGTTCGCCTCCGAGGACGGCCGGGTCACCATCCTCGAAGCCGGCCGCGCCACCCTGGAGCTGACCGACCCGAACCACGCCGCCTTCATCGACGACGTCGAGGTCGGGCGGCGCGTGGCCGGACCCATCCGGGTCGCCTTCCAGGTCGACGACTCCACCGCCACCACCGAGAAGCTGGCCGCGGCCGGAGCCGAGATCCTCGCCGAGCCGACGCGCACCCCCTGGAACTCCCTCAACTCCCGGCTGGAGGCCCCGGGGGCGCTTCAGCTGACCCTGTTCACCGAGCTCGGCGAGTAACGGGGGACGGGGCGCCGGAGGGTCGGAGGGGCGGAGGGCCAGGGGGTCGGGCGACTAGGAGTTGCCGGTCCCGGTCGGATCCACGGTCGCCTGGTGTTCCTCCGCGAGGTGCTCCTCCGCCTTCAGCCACGGGAGGAACTGGGCCGCCTTGCGCCAGCCGCAGGTGTCGCATCTGATCGTGCGCTGCATTCCCGCTCTCTGGACCCGGACCACGTGCTCGCGCCCGTGCTGGTCCCAGCGGCTCACCTTGCTCGTGTTGATCTCCAACATGCTGCCTCCAGAGGCCAGGCCCTGTCTGTTGACGCTGAGTCCGTCCGAGCGGCGTCTGTCGACGCAGCAAGGAGTGTGCAGCAAGACCAACATCAACAGGGAATCCTTCACACCGAGTTGGCCAAGCCGTGTCGTGGGCCCGGGCCTGGGTCCGGTCGCGGTCCGGCCGTGGGTCCGGTCGTGGGGCCGGGCGGGCGTGCTCAGCGCACTCGGCCCTCGAAGCACTCCGTCCCGTCCGACTCGCCGTCCGTCCTTCCGGCTGCCCTGCCGCCCGCTGTGCCGTGCCTCGTGTCGTCGGGCGCCGGGCGGAAGCAGGCGCGGACCATCGTGCCGGGGCGGGTGGCGGTCATCGGCGTGTACACGTAGGCCGCCGCGTCGGCGTCGTTCTCCACCTTGACCACCTTGACCACCTCGGCCCCGGGCCTGGACCGGGCCCCGGTCCCGGTGGGCCGTGGGCTGCCGCTCGCGGTCACCTCCAGCCGGTCGCCGATCCGCGTCTCCCACATCCGGGCCCAACTGGTCCCGCACGCCCGGCTGTGCCGCAGTTCCAGCATCGCTCCCGAGGCGGTGCGGTACGAGGCGAGGGTCTGCGGGCCGACCCCGCACTTCATGTGCATCGGGCTCTTGCCCTCGCACGACGCTCCCCGGCAGCGGGGCTCGGTGACGGGAGGGGGAGCGGCGGTGGGGGACCCGGGAGGCTCGTCCTGGCCCAGGAGGAGGACCAGGGCGACCGTCACACCGCCGACGACCACGGCACACGCCGACGCCAGCACCGCCACGGCCGCACCCCGGCGTCCGATGCGCGGGACCTCGCGTGAAGAAGGAGCGGACACCTGGAACGGGGCGGGCGGGACGGGCAGGGCGGGCAGGACGGGTTGTGGTGCCGTGTCCCGTGCGGTGCCCCCTGGCGTGCCCGGCGGTGGTGCCGGCGTAGCCGCGGGAACCGGCTGCGCCGCGCGCCCGCTCGACTCCGACTCCGCGATCTCCCACAGCGCCAGACAGCGCCCCTCCGGTTCCGCGGCGAGCCGGCACAGCTCCCGGACCGCCTCGCGCGGTGGGACGGTCTTGCCGTTGAGGTAGCGCTCCCAGGACGACTTGCTGAACGCGGTCCGGTCCGCCAGGCCCTTCATGCTCAGGCCGGTGCGGTTGCGCAGGTCCCGCAGCGAGGCCGCCAGCCGTGCCCGTTCAGGGGTCGTCGTCCGCGTCATCGCCGTAAGGCTCCCCAGGTGTGCCGGCCGATGATGCCGTCCACGACGAGGCCGGACCGCTTCTGCAACCGCTCGACCGCGAGCTTGGTGTGCGGGCCGAAGATCCCGTCGACGGCTCCCGGCGAGAAGCCCGCCCTGCGCAGCAGACACTGGGCCTCGGCGATGTCCGGTCCGGCGAGGCCCTCCGCCAGGACGGCGTCCCGGGTACGGCTGTTGCCCGCGTACCAGAGGCCGTCGCTCTGCCGCACCTCGCAGGCGTACGTCCGTTGCCCCGACGACGCGGGCGACGGCGACGCGGACCGGGTGGCCGAGGCGGGCGGGGCCGCCGAGGCACGGCCCTCGCCGTCCGAGAGCCGTACCACCAACAGGACCGCCGAGGAGACGGCCAGCACCAGCGCCACGGACCCCGCGACGAGCGCGACGCGCAGCGAACGCCCGTGCCGTGTCTCCTCGTCCGGCACTCCCACCGTGACGGTCACGTCCGTCACGTCGGCCGCCCGGGGCGCTCCGGGTGCCTCGGCCGTCCGCGGTGCCGAGGTGCCCGCGCGGCCCTCGCCCCAGGCCTCGACGGCCACCTCGTGCAACGCGAGCAGCCGGGTCGGATCGTCACCTGCGACCCGGGCCATCGCCTCGACCGCCTCCCGGGGCGGCAGCGACCGCCCACCGAGGTACCGCTCCCACGACGACGCGCTGTACCCCGTCTTCGCGGCCAGTTGGTGCAGGCTCAGCCCGCTGTGATCCTTCAGGCGGCGCAGCCGCACCAGTAACTGCCGTACCCGTGGATCGAGTTCCCCGGGCAGCGCTTTCCAACGCGACATGTTCCCCCCACTCGCGTTCGCGGGCCGGGGTCAGCAGCCCGCTTTTCCCGCGCATTCTGCATCAGCTTCCACGAGGTGCCCCATACATCGGTTCCCGCCCCCGTACCGAATCGGCCACCACCCAGCGCAGCGGCCCCGGCGCACCGGCCCCGCCGGATCACCGCGTCGCCCGACGTCCTCACAGGTCAGCGAGCCGGCCGCCACGGGACGCCCGCTCCACCCCGGCCACCACACCCCGCCCCACCACCCGCCACGCAGTCTCATTGCCGAGCTGCACACCCCGAGGTGCGGGGCGACCATGTGCCGCTCTGCCGGGCTGCGCGCCTCACCGAAACCGGCCCCGGACCCGCCTATCCGCGCCCCCCGGGCCGCTACGCCACGACCCTGGTGGTCTCCCGTACCTCCGTGGACTCCAGGCGTTCGGCTGTCCGTTCCGCGGTTCGGCGGGCCCATGGGCCGCTGGTCAGCGCTCCGAGTACGAGTACCGCGAAGCCGCAGCCCGCGAGGATCCACCAGCCGGGGCGGGCGGCGGAGACGAAGGTGTCCCGGTACGAGGACGAGTCGACGCCGGTCGCGAGTACCGCGCCGATCACGGCGACGCCGAGCGTCTGCCCCAGCTGCCGGCTGGTGGAGGCGACGGCCGCGGCGACCCCGGCCTGGCTGCGCGGCATCCCCGACACCGCCGTGTTGGTGATCGGCGCGTTGATGAAGCCGAAGCCGATGCCGAACAGGACGTACCCGACGAACAGCGTGGTGTTCGAGGTCTCGGCCTCGAAGGCGGCGAAGAGGACGCCGCTGGCGGTCATCGCCACTCCGGCGATCAGCAAGGGGACGCGGGGCCCCAGGCTGCCGACCAGGCGCCCCGACAGCGGTGCGCACAGGAACGTCGGCACGGCCATCGGCAGCATCCACAGGCCCGCGTGCAGGGCGTCCAGGCCCCGCACGTTCTGCAGGTACAGCGTCGACAGGAACAGGAACCCGCCCAGCGACGCGAACCCGGCGACCGCTATCACCGTGGCCCCGCTGAACGGAGCCGAGCGGAAGAACCGCAGGTCGATGAGGGGTTCGTCACGCCGGGGCTCGTACCAGAGGAGCCCCGCCAGCGCGGCCACGGCGAGCACGGCGTACGGGAGGATCGCGGTGAACCCGGCGTTCGGCGCCTCGATGATCGCGTACGTCAGGGAGCCGAACAGGGCGATGACCAGGACCTGGCCGACGGGGTCGGGGCGGCGGGCCTTGGGGGCGCGGGACTCGGGGACGTAGCGCAGGGTCAGGAGGAGGGCGGTGAGGCCCACCGGGAGGTTGACCCAGAAGATGGCGCGCCAGCCGACGGACTCGACGAGCAGCCCGCCGACCAGCGGCCCGGCGGCCATGGAGATGCCGACCACCGCGCCCCACACACCGATCGCCCGGGCCCGTTCGCGCGGGGCCGTGAACGTGTTGGTGATGATCGACATGGCGACCGGGTTGAGCATCGAGCCGCCCACCGCCTGGACCATCCGGAAGACGACCAGCGTGTTCAGGTCGGGGGCCACCGAACACAGCGCCGAGCCGGCGGTGAAGACGACCAGGCCCGCCATGAAGACCCGTTTGCGGCCGATCCGGTCGGCGGTGGAGCCGGCCAGCATCAGCAGGGAGGCGAGGACCAGGGTGTAGGCGTCGATCGTCCACTGGAGGCCGGCCGTGCTCGCGTGCAGTTCCTTCTGCATCGAGGGCAGGGCGACGTTCAGTGCGGTGTTGTCGAGGCTCACGATCAGCAGGCTCATGCAGCAGATCGCGAGGACGAGCATGCGTCGACGGTGGCTGAGCTCGGGCATGCGCTCCATCGTACGCCGATTTCGATAGTGCGGCTAACTAACGAAATTTGCCAACTCATTGCACGGCACAATGGAGGGATGTCCACGATCGCGCCCACGCGGAACACGACCCTGCGGATCGGCCCGCACGCCGTCACGCCCCCCGTCGTCCTGGCCCCCATGGCCGGGATCACCAACGCGCCCTTCCGCACCCTGTGCAGGGAGTTCAGCGGCGGCAAGGGCCTGTTCGTGAGCGAGATGATCACGACCCGGGCGCTGGTCGAGCGCAATGAGAAGACCATGCAGCTGATCCACTTCGACGCGACCGAGAAGCCGCGCTCGATCCAGCTGTACGGCGTCGACCCGGCCACCGTCGGCAAGGCCGTCCGCATGATCGCGGAGGAGGGCCTCGCCGACCACATCGACCTGAACTTCGGCTGCCCGGTCCCGAAGGTGACCAGGAAGGGCGGCGGCTCCGCCCTCCCGTACAAGCGCCACCTGCTCCGCGCCATCCTGCGCGAGGCCGTCGGCGGCGCCGGGGACCTCCCCGTCACGATGAAGATGCGCAAGGGCATCGACGACGACCACATCACCTACCTCGACGCCGGCCGGATCGCCGTCGAGGAGGGCGTCACCTCCATCGCCCTGCACGGCCGCACCGCCGCCCAGCACTACGGCGGCACCGCCGACTGGGACGCCATCGCCCGCCTCAAGGAGCATGTGCCGGAGATCCCCGTGCTCGGCAACGGCGACATCTGGTCGGCTCAGGACGCGCTGCGGATGGTGCGGGAGACGGGCTGCGACGGCGTCGTCGTCGGACGCGGCTGCCTCGGGCGGCCGTGGCTGTTCGCGGACCTGGTGGCCGCCTTCGAGGGCCGGCACGAGGACATCGCGCGCCCCTCCCTCCGCGAGGTCGCCGACGTCATGGTCCGGCACGCCACCCTGCTCGGCGAGTGGATCGGCGACGAGGCGCGCGGGGTCATCGACTTCCGCAAGCACGTCGCCTGGTACCTGAAGGGCTTCGCGGTCGGATCCGAGATGCGGGGGCGGCTCGCGATCACCTCCTCGCTCACCGAACTCCGCTCCGGACTGGACGAGTTGGACCTCGACCAGCCCTGGCCGACCGGCGTGGACGGGCCCCGCGGCCGTACCTCGGGCAACAACCGGGTGGTGCTGCCGGACGGCTGGCTGAAGGACCCGTACGACTGTGCGGGGATCGGCGAGGACGCGGAACTGGACACGTCCGGGGGCTGAACCCCCGGACGGGCCCCGGACCTTCGCGGGGCCCCGTCCTTCGCGGTGCTCAGTCCTTCGAGGGGTGCGGGGTGGACCCGTACGCCGTCAGGAACCGGTCCCGGAACGAACTCATCTTCCACACCGGCGCGTTCTTCGCGGGCCGCAGACCGTCCGTCCAGTGCCAGGCGGCGATCTTGTCGAGGACCTTCGGGTCCTTGGCGACGATCGAGACCGGCACGTCCCGGCTGGCGCCCGTGCCGCTGACCCGGGCGATGGGCTGGTGGTCGCCGAGGAAGACGAGGACGGTGTCGTCGGTGCCGTAGCGCTCCAGCCACTGGGTGAGGCTGGTCACGGAGTACTGGACGGACTTGCCGTACTCCTGCTTGGAGCGCTCGGAGTCGGTGAGGACCTCGGAGGGGTCGACGCCGGCCTTCTCGATCGGCTTGAAGACCGAACCGTCGCCGATCGTGTCCCAGTCGACCAGCTTGGGGATCGGCGCCCACGGCTGGTGGCTGGAGGTCAGGATGATCTCCGACATCAGCGGCTTGTCGCGCTTCTTGCTGTGCACCTGCCGCTGGAAGGCCTCCAGCGCGTACTGGTCCGGCATCGTCGACCAGCTGAACTTCGGGCCCTTGTAGCCCAGCTGGAAGGCGTTGTAGATCTTGTCGAGGCCGTAGAACTTCCCCTCAGGCCAGGCCTTCTGGATGCCGGGCATGATGCCGACCGTGTCCCAGTCGCCGGTCTTCTGGAACGCCTTGGTGAGGCTGAGGTGGTCGCCGTTCATGACCGTGCGGTAGCGCTGCTGGTTGTCGATCCACAGGCCCGACATGGTGGTGGAGTGGCCGAGCCAGCTGCTGCCGCCGTACGTCGCCGACGTCATCCAGCCGCTCTTCGCGTGGAAGCCGGCCTTCTCCAGGGCCGCGGTGCTCGTGTCGAGGGTGTTGACGACACCCGGGGCGATCCCCGGGTCCTCGATGGCGCTGCGGCCGTAGCTCTCGATGAAGGTGAAGATGACGTCCTTGCCGCGCAGGTCGGGCACCAGCTGGGCGCCGGGTGTGTTCCCGAAGGTGTCGGCCTTCGCCTCCTTCGCGAACGCCGCCTCGTCACGGAGCGTGTCCTGCACCCGCCGTGCGTGGATCCCCAGCGCGCCGCTGGCCCGGTCCGAGGCGATCGGCATGCCGTTGATCTGCAGACCGAGGGTGGAGCAGGTGATCCACACGGTGCCCGCGATCAGGGTGGCCCGGGTGGAGGTCTGGGTGTCGCGCACCAGCAGGTTGCTCAGCCGGACCGTCGCCAGCGCCAGCACGACGAACAGCAGCACGACGAGCACGACCGCGCCGACCGCCGCGCCGATGGCCGTCGCCCGGCCCATCGAGTCCGCGACATAGGACTGGGCGTCGTCCAACAGCCCCCAGTCGAGGACCAGGTTGAAGCCCCGGCCGAGATACTCGCTGAACCCCATGTCCAGCAGGTTCAGCACGGTCAGCACCCCGAGGACCACCCCGGACAGCGCCGCCACGACGATCCGCGGCCGGCGCGGCAGCGCGAGCATCACCACCGCCAGCACGATCGCCTCGGCCGGCAGCCGCGTGAACCGGTTGTACTGCACGGCCGCGACGGTGGGCGGCATCAGCAGGGCGACGAAGACGAGGAGGGCGGCGAGGGCCGAGGTCGTCCAGTAGAGGGCCCGGGCACCCGAAGGATGCCGGGTGCGCCAGGAACGCCAGTGCGCCAGGCGGGCCTTGAGACGGGCCGTGAGCGGGACGGGCGCGGACTCGGAGCTTGCGGACTCGGCGGCAGCGGACTCTGCGGCGGCGGGGTCGGTGTCGCCGTCCGTCCCGGGCGCGGCCTTCGTCTCGGTCCCGGCCTCGGTCTCCGTCGCGCTCGCCGTCTTCTCGGGCTCGGCCTCCGAACCGGCCGTCTCTTCGGTCACGGCTTCGCTCGTCACCTCTGTCGCCTCCTCGCTCAACGCTCTGACAGAGGCAGTCTCCTCGGCCGTCTTACCGTACGGTTCGGCTCCGTCCGGTGTTCAGCCGATTTGCCCAGTGCTCGGCAAACACCGGGCAAACGCCTCACCAACCGGCCCGGCGCCGGCCCGGTCGGACCGACCCTACGCGCCGCCGACCGCCGTCAGCAGCGCCAACGGCGCCGCCGCCGACCGCGACTCCCGCACACACGCGTGCGGATACGGCACCGGCTCCGCGTGCGTGTCCCGGCCGTAGCCCGCGATCACCTCCGGCAGCCGGTGCCCGGTCGCCGTCGCCGCGTCGACCAGACCGTGCGCGACCGTACGGGCCTCGTCGTGCAGTCCGTAGCGGGCCAGGCCCAGCGTGATCAGCGCGTTGTCGTGGGGCCACACCGAACCGCGGTGGTACGACAGCGGGTGGTACGCCGGCTGCCCGGCCGCCAGGGTGCGCACGCCCCACCCGGAGAAGAAGTCCGGTTCGAGGAGCCGCCGCCCGACGGCCTCGCCGTACTCCTTGTCCAGCAGCCCCGACCACAGCAGATGCCCGGCGTCCGACGCCAGCGCGTCCACCTGGCGGCCCTCGCCGTCCAGCGCGAGGGCGGGGAAGGAGCGTTCCCGCATCCAGAAGTCCCGCTGGAAACGGTCCCGCAGATCGGCGGCGGCCTGCTCCAGGAGGGCCGCGTACGTCTGGTCGTCCCACGCCGTGCGGGCCAGCCAGGCGGTGCGGCGCAGCGCGTCGTACGCGTACCCCTGGGCGCCCGCCGCCATCACCGCGCCGCTCGCGCGGGTGCCGTCGGCCGAGCAGATCGCGCCGGGGGAGTCCTTCCAGTTCTGGTTGGCGAGGCCGCCCTGGTCGGCGCGGTAGACCAGATAGCCGCGCGAGGTCAGGCCGCCGTGGTCCAGCATCCAGCCGATCGCCGCCCGCGCGTTCGGCTCCAGCCGCCGGGCCAGAGCGGTGTCCCCGGTGTGCTCGGCATACGCGCCGAGCAGCACCAGGAACAGCGGGGTGGCGTCCACCGAGCCGTAGTACCGGCCGTACGGCACCTGCCCGAAGTGCGCCAGCTCGCCGTGCCGCACCTCGTGCACGATCTTGCCGGGCTGGGCGACCGACTCCGGGCCGACGTCCGTCGCCTGGGCCGCGGCCAGCGCCAGCAGCGTGGCGGCGGCCGGGCGGGGCCGGTACGGCAGCGCGAACAGGGAGGTCAGCAGGGCGTCCCGGCCCAGCAGGGTGAGGAACCAGGGGGCGCCGGCCGCCGGCACCTTCAGCTCCTCACCGTCGGGACCGGTCGCCGGTACCTGGAGCGAGGCCAGGTCCGCGAGCCCGCGCGCACAGGCCGCGGCCAGCTCCGGCCAGCCGGTCGGGAAGGCCACGCCCTCCACGAACTCGCCCTCCAGTGCCAGGAGTTGTTCGTTCAGTGCGGCGGGGGAGCGCGGCACTCGCAGGGCCCGCCTGTCGCCGTGCGGCCGGGCCATCACACGCAGGGTCAGCTCGGCCGTGCCGTGCGGTTCCAGATCCAGGGACCAGACGAGGCGCCGGGCGCCGGTGCCGGTCTCCTCGACGCCGTCCGGGGCGGGCTCGGCCGACACCGTCGTACAGGAGTGCCACTCGCCGCGCCGGTAGCCGAACTCCACGCCGTCGTCGAGGACCTGACGGGAGCGGGTGGCTCCCCGCTTGGCGTAGGTGCGGTGGTCGGAGCGGAGTTCGAACTGGTCGGTGAAGTCGGCGTCCGCGGTCATCGCGAGCCGGACCGTCGTCCGCTCGGGACGGTTGCTGGTCACGCGCAGGGACTCGACGAACGCGCCGTCACCGACGGCCTGTTCACGGAAGAGCGTGTACGCGGGCGGCTCCTGGCGACCGCCGCGCGGCACCAGCACACACCGCGCGGTGTCCCCGTCGGCGACCGGCGACAGGGCCTCGGGCACCGCGCCGTCGACGGTGAGCTGCCACCGGCTCAGATGCCGGGCGTCCCGCACGAATAACCCGTCCGGGGAACTGCCGCCCCGTACGCCGCTGATGTCCCCGCCGTCGCCCACGGCAGCGAACGTCCCGCCGTGCACGAGCAGATGATGCCGGTCCGTCATCCCCGGTCCCCTCCCCTGTCTCCCTTGTCACTCATCCCGAACGTCCTCAGGCCGGTGGCGGACACGTCGTGCCCGTCGTGTCCCGGGCCGGTGTGCAGCAGGTCGAGCGTGAGCGCGGCGGTCCAGCTGAAGCCGGTCGCCCCGCAGGCCTCGCCGGTGAACGGATCGACGTACTCCGCGAAGTCGGACGTGTCGGCGGTGTCCAGGACGGCCTGGCGCAGGGCGTCGGCCCGCCCCTGCTCACCGTGCGTGCGCAGCCCGCGCTCCACCAGCCAGGCGGTGTTGAACCAGGCCGGGCCGCGCCAGTAGCGGTGCGGGTCGAAGGCCTCGCCGAGCAGGTCGTAGCTCGGGACCAGCCGGGTCGAGTCGCCGACCCCGAAGTGGCCGCCGCCCAGGGTGCGCAGCAGCGCGTCCGTGATCTCCCTCGGCAGCCCGGGCAGCAGCAGCGGCACGATCCCGGAGACACCGCGCTCCCGGATCAACTCCCCGCCCGGGCCCCCGCCCCGCACGTCCCGGCAGAAGAACATCCCCTCCGCCGGGTCCCACAGCCGCTCGACGAGGGCCGCCGTGAGCCGCTCAGCGCGCGCGTGCCGGGCCGTTCCGGTGGCGCCCAACTCCCGTGCGATCCGGGCGAGTGCGTGCTCGGAGGCGATGAGCAGGGCGTTGAACGCCGGATCCTCGACGGCGAACTCGCCCGCCCGGCGCCCACCGCCGCCCTCGACCGAGGCCCCGCGGGTCGCCCCCGGCTGTGCCCCGTCGGCGTATCCGCCGTCCCGGTAGTCCGTCGCCAGCCGCACGTACCGCCCGTAGTCGAGATCCGTCGGCCGGTCCTCGGCCGCCCCGTGGTCGAGGTCGGCACGGCGGAAGGAGCGGGCCGGGGCCGGGGTGATCCTGCTCAACGGGGCGTCCCAGCAGGGGCTGTTGTCCATGCCCTGTTCCCAGGGGTGCACGACGGACGCCAGCGACCCCCCGCCCAGATCCCGCCGGTGCAGCAGATAGCGGTGCCAGGCCGCGAGCCGGGGATACATCCGGGCGAGGAAGCCGCGCGCCCGCGACAGCCCCGGGTCGGCAAGGTGCACCAGCCACGCGGCCAGCGCGTGCACCGGTGGCTGCACGATGCCCGAGGTCTGTACGGTGCGCGGGGCGCCCGCAGCGCGCCCCGCGGTCGAGGAGCGCCAGAAGTCGGGGCTCGGGAAGTACGCGTCGAGCGGGACGGAGGGGTTGAAGACGATGTGCGGGATCCGCCCGTCACCCCACTGGGCGCCGAGCAGCGTCTCCAGCTCCGTCTGCGCCCTGAGCGGCGACAGGTGGCGCAGGCCGATCGCGATGAACGCCGAGTCCCAGGACCACTGGTGCGGGTACAGGCCGTGCGAGGGCACCGTGGAGGAGCCGGTCCAGTTGCCTTCCAGGACCCGGGCGGCCCTGAGGTGCAGGGAGCGTGTCGGGGACGCCGAATGTGTCGTGACCGCCGGATCGTATGCAATGGCGGAGTCCGCCGGGCGGCCGACGACCGGACGGGCGATGAGCTGGGCAGTGCGATCCACTCGGGGCTCCCCGAAGACGACAGGGCCGACCGGTTAGGCAGCGACCATCCTAGAGTTACGTCTATTTAACACGCAAAACTCAATATGTAATGCAAGCTTGAGAAACACAAGGGGGTGCGCATGACCGGGCGAGGCCGGACGACGGGACGAAGTCGGATGACGGGACGGGGCCAGATCGGCGCCGGAGATCTGCTCGAACTGGTGCGCAGTGGCCGCGCCACCACCCGTGGCGCCCTCCAGCAGGCCACCGGACTCTCCCGTGCCACCGTCGGCCAGCGCCTGGACCGCCTCTTCCGAGCGGGCTGGCTGCGCGAGGGCGCCGGCGGCCCGGTCGACTCACCGCTCGGCGGCCGTCCCTCCATCACGCTGGAGTTCGACGACGCCCACGCGGTCGTCCTCTCCGCCGACCTGGACACCCGCCACGCGCGGGCCGCCGTCCTGTCCCTCGCCGGCGAGATCCTCGCCGAGCACTCCGGCATCCTGGTCATCGAGGACGGCCCCGACGCCGTACTCGGCGAACTCGGCCGCTGGTTCGCCGAACTCCTGGAGAAGGCCGGCCGCCGGGCGGGCGAGGTCTGCGGCATCGGCCTCGCGGTGCCCGGCCCGGTCGACATCGAGGCCGGCCGGGTCGTCCAGCCGCCGATCATGCCGGGCTGGGACGGCTACGACATCGGAGGCCGCCTCGCGAGAGCCTTCGCCGAGCACACGGACGCGGGCGCGGCAGCCGCCCCGGCCTCAGCCCTCATCCCGGCCCCCGTCTCTGTAGCCCTCCCCGTCCCGGTCCTGGTCGACAACGACGCGAACCTCATGGCGTACGGCGAGCAGCGCACCGGACACCCGGACTGCTCGGCCTTCGTCCTCGTCAAGGTGTCGACCGGCATCGGCGCCGGGGTCGTGGTCGACGGCTCGGTCTACCGGGGCATCGACGGCGGCGCCGGCGACCTCGGCCACATCCGGGTCCCGGCCGGCGCCGACGCGCTGTGCCGCTGTGGTTCCTACGGCTGTCTCGCCGCCGTCGCGAGCGGCGGTGCCGTGGCGCGGCGGCTGGCGGAGGCCGGGGTGCCGGCGGCGTCCGGCTCGGACGTACGGGACCTGCTGGCCTCCGGGCATCCGGAGGCGGCGGCGTTCGCGCGGGACGCGGGCCGGCAGGTCGGGGACGTCCTGGCGACCGTCGTCACCCTCCTCAACCCCGGTGTTCTGATGATCGCGGGGGATCTGGCCGGGACCCCCTTCCTCACGGGCGTGCGCGAGCTGCTGTACCAGCGGGCGCTGCCGCGCTCCACCGCTCATCTGGACGTGGTCACCTCACGGCTCGGCGAGCGGGCGGGCCTCATCGGAGCGGGCGCGATGGTGGTGGAGCACCTGTACGCGCCGGAGCGGGTGGAGGAGCGGTTGGCGGGGCTGGGGGTGTGACCACGGTGTTTCGACGCGGGGTCCGGTCCGGAACGGCGTCCGCATGGTGAAATCCCGGCGTCTGTGACAGCGTGATTATCGCCACCCTTGATAAGGGTTGCGCTCAGATGAGCGTCTTGTGATCGACTGCACTTCTCCAAGGGGTGGCACTGAGTGCCACCCCTTGATCGTTCATCGATCGAAAACAGATGGGCTCACAGGCGCTCCGATGAGCGAATTTCTGCAGTGTGAGCGCGCTTGCGTTCAAGAAGTGAAAGCATCGACCTGTCTCCGCTTGCCACGCTGTGACTTTCGATCCGGTGGCGGGCGAGTGGTTACAGGCGTATGACGCACAAGTGGACGTACCCAGAAGCCTTCGATCTGGGTATGTTCCTGGCCGTCAGGGCAGCCACCGCGTCCCGAGGAGTCGAGACCCGTGTCGGAAAACAATGATCCCCACGTAGCGAAGTTCGTTTACGACTTCACTGAGGGCAACAAGGACCTCAAGGACCTCCTGGGTGGCAAGGGCGCCAACCTCGCCGAGATGACCAACCTGGGCCTTCCGGTGCCTCCGGGCTTCACCATCACCACCGAGGCCTGCAAGGTCTACCTCGACAGCGGCGCGGAGCCGGCGGCACTGCGTGACGAGGTGAGTGCGCACCTCGACGCGCTGGAGCGGCGCATGGGCAAGAAGCTCGGCCAGGCCGACGACCCGCTGCTGGTCTCGGTCCGCTCCGGCGCCAAGTTCTCGATGCCCGGGATGATGGACACGGTCCTCAACATCGGCCTCTCCGACAAGTCGGTCCAGGGCCTGGCCAAGCAGGCCGGCGACGACCGCTTCGCGTGGGACTCCTACCGCCGCCTCATCCAGATGTTCGGCAAGACGGTCCTCGGCGTCGACGGCGAGCTCTTCGAGGACGCCCTGGAGGCGGCGAAGACCGCCAAGAAGGTCACGGTCGACACCGAGCTGGAGGCGGCGGACCTCAAGAAGCTCGTCACCAGGTTCAAGAAGATCGTCAAGACCGAGGCCGGCCGGGACTTCCCGCAGGACGCGCGTGAGCAGATGGACCTCGCCATCCACGCGGTCTTCGACTCCTGGAACACCGACCGCGCCAAGCTCTACCGCCGCCAGGAGCGCATCCCCGGCGACCTCGGCACGGCCGTCAACGTCTGCTCCATGGTCTTCGGCAACCTGGGACCCGACTCGGGCACCGGCGTCGCCTTCACCCGCGACCCCGCCTCCGGCCACCAGGGCGTCTACGGCGACTACCTCCAGAACGCCCAGGGCGAGGACGTCGTCGCGGGCATCCGCAACACGGTCCCGCTGGCCGAGCTGGAGACGATCGACAAGAAGTCGTACGACCAGCTGATGCAGATCATGAACACGCTGGAGAACCACTACAAGGACCTCTGCGACATCGAGTTCACCATCGAGCGCGGTCAGCTGTGGATGCTCCAGACGCGGGTCGGCAAGCGGACGGCGGGTGCGGCCTTCCGTATCGCGACGCAACTCGTCGACCAGGGCCTCATCGACGAGGCGGAGGCGCTCCAGCGCGTGACCGGCGCCCAGCTGGCCCAGCTGATGTTCCCGCGCTTCGACGAGGACACGAAGGTGGAGAAGGTCGGCCGGGGCATCGCGGCGTCGCCGGGTGCGGCGGTCGGCAAGGCGGTCTTCGACTCGTACACCGCGGTGAAGTGGTCGCGTTCGGGCGAGAAGGTCATCCTCGTCCGCCGCGAGACCAACCCCGACGACCTCGACGGCATGATCGCGGCCGAGGGCATCCTGACCTCGCGCGGCGGCAAGACGTCCCACGCGGCGGTCGTGGCCCGGGGCATGGGCAAGACGTGTGTGTGCGGCGCGGAGGAGCTGGAGGTCGACACCAAGCGCCGCAGGATGACGGTCCCGGGCGGACACGTCGTCGAGGAAGGCGACCTGATCTCCATCGACGGGTCGAGCGGCAAGGTCTACCTGGGCGAGGTCCCGGTCGTGCCCTCCCCGGTCGTGGAGTACTTCGAGGGCCGGATGCACGCGGGCGCCCACGACGCCGACGAACTGGTCGAGGCGGTCCACCGGATCATGGCCTTCGCGGACCGCAAGCGCCGGCTCCGGGTCCGCGCCAACGCGGACAACGCCGAGGACGCGCTGCGCGCCCGTCGCTTCGGCGCCCAGGGCATCGGTCTGTGCCGGACCGAGCACATGTTCCTCGGCGACCGGCGCGAGCTGGTCGAACGCCTCATCCTGGCGGACACCGAGGTGGAGCGCGAGGAGTCCCTGAAGGCACTGCTCCCGCTCCAGAAGCAGGACTTCGTCGAACTCTTCTCGGCGATGGACGGCCTCCCGGTGACGGTTCGTCTCCTGGACCCCCCGCTGCACGAGTTCCTCCCGGACATCACGGAACTCTCGGTCCGCGTGGCCCTGGCGGAGTCCCGCCAGGAGCCCCACGAGAACGAACTCCGCCTCCTCCAGGCCGTCCACCGCCTGCACGAGCAGAACCCGATGCTGGGCCTGCGGGGCGTCCGCCTGGGCCTGGTCATCCCCGGCCTGTTCACCATGCAGGTACGGGCCATCGCGGAAGCCGCGGCCGAGCGCAAGACGGCGAAGGGCGACCCGCGCGCGGAGATCATGATCCCGCTCGTCGGCACGGTCCAGGAGCTGGAGATCGTCCGCGAGGAGGCCGACGAGGTCATCGCGGAGGTGGAGGCGGCCACGGGCGTTCAGCTGAAGCTCTCCATCGGCACGATGATCGAACTGCCGCGCGCCGCGCTGACCGCCGGTCAGATCGCCGAGGCGGCCGAGTTCTTCTCCTTCGGCACGAACGACCTGACCCAGACGGTGTGGGGCTTCAGCCGCGACGACGTGGAGGCCTCGTTCTTCACCGCCTACCTGGAGAAGGGCATCTTCGGAGTCTCCCCCTTCGAGACGATCGACCGCGACGGCGTCGGCTCCCTGGTCAAGCTGGCCGCGGAGGCCGGCCGCGCCACCCGCCCCGACCTCAAACTCGGCGTCTGCGGCGAACACGGCGGCGACCCGGAGTCCGTCCACTTCTTCCACGAGGTCGGCCTGGACTACGTCTCCTGCTCGCCCTTCCGGATCCCGGTGGCCCGCCTGGAGGCCGGCCGCGCGGCATCACAGTCGACGGGCAGCGACCACCGATAACACCGCTGGGGCTTCCCTACGGCCCCTGCCGAACTCCGGGACCGCGGCTCGTCCCCGACCGACCCTCACCGATGGGCGGCGGTCCCGGATCACGAGGAGAGGGCGGCACCCTGTGCGGGGGTGCCGCCCTTTCGGGCATCATCTGCGGAGACTGTGAAGCTACGTCGCTGACCAGGCGAAATGGCATGGTCCTGGTCATGCCGTACGCCTGGGTCGCGACCGTGACACGCAGCCGGCTCGGCACCATCGGCGGGCTCGTCGGCGTGGTCGCGTTCACCCGGATCGTCGTGCACGCCTGGCGGCGCCTTACGAAGGCGTGATCCCCGCCTGCCGCTGCTCCCGCACACGCCGCCTCATGGCCGCACCTTGAGTGGCGAACGCGAACAGGAATGGGATCGCGGCGGCGATCCCGGCCCAGAGAATGAGAATGAGGTAACCGTAGGCAGGGTTCCGAGTAGTGTCCGCGTTCGCCTGTACAAGGAGGACAACGCTCATCACGAACGCAGCCACCATGAAGACCGCGGTGATGACTGCGAGCCAGATGAGAACGCTGGCCCATCGCCGGTAGCCGGCGCTGACCGGCCGGGCTTGCGGTGGCGCGTACGCCCACCAGGGCGCACCGGGCATCTGGGCCGGGTGAGGGGCTGGCTGCTGTTCAGACATGGGGCTCATTCCTACTGTGCGCGGCCCCGAAACACCACCCTCACCGGGTGTCGAACAGGGCCTCGATCCACTGACGGACACTGCGAGGCGGCCGTGCCCTCGGCGAGGGACGGAATCGGCGGCGCGACCGACCGGTTCACTTCTTCCTGTCGTCCCACGAGTCGACGCCGAAGGTGCGCAGCAGGACGACCAGCGTGGCCCCGAGCCGCCAGTCCAATCCCGGCGCGTGCACATGCAGCTTGTCGCCGCGGGATCTGAACTCCAGCGGCAACTGCCCACCCGCGCGCCACCTGATGCGCCGGGGGCAGCGCGCGGCACCACCCACGCCGGGGGAACTGTCGAAAACGCTGAACACGGTGATCAGCACCATCATGGGCAACAAGAGCCACCACATGCACCACCAGAAGATCCGGCCCTTGAAGCCCACCATCTCAGGGCCGCCGGGCTGACTCACGGTCCAGCGGGTGCGCAGTCCCCGGCCACGGAGCGCCTTCTCGCGCACGAGCGTGCCGATGAGCTCGCCGTGCGCACCGAGCGCCTGAAACGTCGCGACACCGCCGGTCGCTGACAGGGTCAACAAGGTGGCCACCCGCTCCCGGCGGTGCTCGTCGGCCCACAGGACGAAGGAGCGAGCGCCGCTGCTGCGGGCCGCGAGGTATACGGGTATGCCGCCCGGCGGCAGCTCGCGCTCCACGTACGCGACCACCCGGGCCGGTCCCGATCCGTCGGAGAAGTCGACCAGGTCCTTGACCGGTTCCGGAGGGCCGTCGTGGACTCTTTCCCGGGAGACCCTCATGGTCAGTACATTGCTCACCCGACGTGCTCCTTCGTGCTGGGGCAGGTGCGGCTTCAGTCGCGCCCACTCAACGTCTGTCAGATTTTCCGCGGGTTGCCGAACGACGATGTGCTCCCTGCTCCCCGTCCCACCCGTGCGCCAGGGTGCCGTGCTCCAACTCCCGTACGAGACGCTCCCCTTGCGCAGGGCTCAAAAGCTCCACGCACATCGGCCCCTTCGACCGCAGTGCCTCCGCCCCGCCCTCGCGCCACGTCCTGCGCCACTTCTCCACCTGGCGCTCCCCGCCCCGAAGCTCACGCGCGATGTCCCTGGTCTTCTCCCCGCGCGCGAACCGCTGCGCGGCCTCCGGCCTCAGCCGCTCACGAGCCGCCTGCTTCCTCGGTGTCGGCCCGCCGCCCTGCGCGTAGCTCATCCCTCCGGCATACGGCGACGATCACGAAACGTCAGATCCCCACCCCCCACTACGAGTTCGACCGCAGTGGCGGCAGCCACGCAATGCCGCCTGGCCACTGCGAAAGGACCGGATCTCCGACCTTGGTCTTTCGTTTCGCCAACGGGTCGCGCGGGCTCTGCGTCTACTCGACGCTGTCGTCGACCTTGAGGTTGTAATAGACCTGCTTGCCGTTGACCGAGGTGACAGTGACGATGACGCTGAAGGTGTCACTGGCGGTAGTGACCTGGCAGCGGATCGTGGCGCCGACCCGGGCCGGTAGGTGCCCAGGACAGGTGACCATTTTGGGACGCTTGCCGGTGTCCGAGGCGATCTTGTCGGAGATCGTCAGCGCGACTCTGGCCTTGTGGACGGCCCCGCCCTCGTTGACGCCCGTGTTCTCGGGCTCCGTGGGGTCGTCACCGGCCGGCTGCTCCTCGGCTGTCGGCTGTTTCTCGGCCGTCGGCTGCTCCTCGACAGCGGCTGCGTCCTCGCTGGCCGTCGCCGCATTCTTCTTTTCCGCGTCGCCCATGCTGAAGGAGCATCCGGTGGCGAGAAGCACCGTCAGTGTGCCCAGTGCCACCGCGGTTGCCATCCTCTTGTTACGCCCCGTGTGCCGCACTATGTCCCCCTGTTTGTGAACGATGAGAAAAAGATCAGGAATACGCAATCGACTGAATCGGGTGTGCGCATAAGTGGTTGAGGTGGACTGTCGCGTGATCGACGCCCTCTGCTCCGCCGAGGCGACCCCCTCGACGTCACACTAGCCAGGCCCGGTCGCTGGGTGTGCCGGTCGTTTGCCCCACAAGGAACGGCCGCTGCACACACGGGAGTACGCGCAGGGTGCAGCTCTTCTGCGGGAGCTTTGACCTGCGGGGTCGCTGACCGCGGGGTGTTTGCTCGATCCTCGACATCGGACGGCGGGACGCTTCGGCGCCCGGGTCCGGGGCCAGTTCGTGTGCGACGAGGTGGAAGCCGGGCTGCGGCTGGAACTTTTTCACTCGGCGGCCTCGCCGGTCGCCGGCTCCACCACGATCACAGTCACACGGGCGCCCGCCGGAAGCCGGTGCGGCTTGCGCCGCCGCCCATTGAGCCCCGAGCCGACCCCGGGCACCACTTCCGCGACCGGCGGGCCGAGCCCGGTAGGCCCCTGAGGTGTTGCGTGGGAAGGGGCGGCACCCGGTCGACCTGGGCCGTTGGGAGCCGCCCCTCGTGAAACCGGGTCGGTCAGTGGGCGTTGCGGCGTCTGCGGGAGGCGCGCGCGATGGCTCCGCCGGCCAGGGGGATCGTCGCGCCGCCCGCCGCGAGGTACGGGGTGGTGCCGGTGCCGCCGGTTTCGGCCAGGTCGGGGGTCCTCCGGCCGGTGGTGCCTGCGGTGGCCGTGTCGGTGTCGGTGTCCTTGTCCGTCGCCGGGACGAAGTCCGCCGGTGGGCTGTCGCAGCCGATGCCGTCCTGGTCGCGGTCCAGGTGGTCGCCGTAGTGCTCGTCGCCCTGCGCGATGTTGGCGTAGCCGTTCTCGTACGCCTCGGTGCAGTTGGCGAACGGGTGGGTGCCGTCATGGGCCGCGGCGTCGGTCGGCAGGGCGGCCAGGGCCAGGGCCGGGGTGGTGACGGTCGCGGCGGCGGGCTCGCGGAACGGGTCCCTTGCCGGCGGAAGGGGTCCCTCTTCTCCCGGACGGCCCTCCCGGACGATTACGCCGGGCGCCCTCCGCTCGTAGGCTGACCCCCCACCCGTCAGCGGAGGGAGGTCGGCCATGGCCGGCTGGACCGAGAACGACATCCCCGATCAGGGCGGCCGTATCGCCGTCGTCACCGGGGCCAACAGCGGTATCGGGTACGTGGCCGCAAGGGAGTTGGCCCGCAAGGGCGCCCGGGTGGTGCTCGCCTGCCGGAGCGAGGCGCGCGGCGGCGAGGCCGCGGACCGACTCGCCGCCGAAGTCCCGGGCGCGGAGCTGGAGTTCCTGCGGCTGGACCTGGGCGACCTGTCCTCCGTACGGCAGTTCGCGGAGGCGTTCTCGTACAACCGGCTCGATCTGCTCGTGAACAACGCGGGCGTGATGGCCCTGCCGTACGGGACGACCGCGGACGGGTTCGAGACGCAGTTCGGCGTCAACCACCTCGGGCACTTCGCGCTCACCGGCCTGCTGCTGCCCACCCTGCTCGCCACCCCCGGCGCGCGTGTGGTGACGCTCTCCAGCTTCGCCCACGCGATGGCCAACATCGACCTCACCGACCTCAACAGCGAGCACCGGTACCGGCGTTGGGCCGCCTACGCCCGCTCCAAGAGCGCCAACCTGCTCTTCACGCACGAACTGGCACGTCGGCTCGCGGCGCATGGCGCGGACGTCGTCGCGGCGGCGGCGCACCCCGGGTACGCCGCGACCAACCTCCAGACCGCGGGCGCCCGGATGTCCGGCCGCCGGGCCAGCGAGCGCTTCATGGAGGTCGGCAACCGCTTCTTCGCCCAGTCCGCCGAGGCGGGCGCCCGGCCCACCCTGTACGCCGCGACCGCGCCCGACGTACGTCCCGACTCCTTCACCGGACCGTCCTTCGCGATGTGGCGCGGGGCGCCCGCCCCCTCGCGGCGGGCGCCCTGGACCCTCGACGACCGGGCGAGCGCCCTGCTGTGGGCGGAGTCGGAGCGGCTCACCGGGGTCGGTTACGGGGACCTGAAGGCGTAGTCCGAGGAGGGGTCGCCCCAGGTGTGCTCCGGAGTGCCGTACGGGGTGGGGGCCGGGGCGTACTCCTCCGTGTACCGCTGCGCGAAGTCCTCCGGCATCGGCCTGGAGTCCAGGTAGAACCACTCGGCGGTGGGGCCCGGGGCGGCGGAGGCGGCGGCGGGTACCGGGGTCTCCGGGCGGAAGGGCGCGGGGTGTTCGGGAGCCGCGGGAGTCGCGGCAGCCGTGGGGGTCGGTCCCACGCCCGCCGCGGCGCCGCGTGCCGGGCCCGGCATCAGGAGCTCCACCCGCAGGCCCTTGCCACGTTGCTGGGCGGTGAACTCCTCCACCTGGCTGCGACAGGCGTGGTCGAGATGGGTCACCCCGGTGAGGTCCAGCCGGATCCGCGGCCGGCCCGCCTCGGCGGCGGACTCCAGCGCCTCGATGACCTGGGGCAGGCGCAGGAACGTCGCGTTTCCGGCCATGACGACCTTCGCGGTGTCGTCCTCGACGTGCTGCTGGATGACCGTCTGCGACATGCGCACCGCGGCCAGCACGATGCCCGCCGCGAGGCCGATGAGGACACCCTCCAGGAGGGCCGTCGCGACGATGACCAGGGTGGTGACCGTCATGACCGCGAACTCGCCCCGGTCCTGCCGCCACATCTTCGGGAACTCCTCGGGCGCGAAGAGCTTCCAGCCGCTGTGGACCAGGACGCCCGCCAGGACCGAGATCGGGATCAGGGCCAGTACCTGGGGGAGCAGGAGCGCGAACGCCAGCAGCCACAGACCGTGCAGGGTGCGTGAGAGCCGGGTCTTCGCGCCCGCCTGGACGTTCGCCGAACTGCGGGCCACCACCGCCGTGATGGGCAGCGCGCCGACGAGGCCGGCGAGCGTGTTGCCGGCGCCCTGGGCGATCAGCTCGGGGTTGTAGCGGGTGCGTGGACCGTCGTGCATACGGTCCACCGCGGCCGCCGTGAACAGGGACTCCGCCGAGGCGATCACCGTGAAGGTCAGGATCGCGGTGATGATCCCGGCGTCCGCCAGGCCCGCGAACTGCTCCCCGCCCGGTACGTCGACGGAGGCCAGCAGATTGCCCACCTGGAGGGTCTTCACGTCCACGCCGGGCAGCGCGGCGACCGCGATGCCGATGCCGACGGCGACCAGGGCCGCCGGGACCTTCCTCACCGGACCCGGCACCTTCTTCCAGAGGAAGCTCAGGACGACCGTGACGATGCCGAGACCGGCCGCGATCATCGTCTGCGGATCGGCCACGGTGTCCGCGAGCAGGCCGGGGATTCCGGCCATGTTCTCCAGCGGGGTGCCGGGCGCCTTCGCGTCGGCCACCGGGTACGCCTGGCTGAACATCAGCGGGAGGCCGATGCCCGCGAGCATGCCCTGCACGACAGCCAGGGAGATCGCCTGGAAGAACCGGCCGAGCTTGACCAGGCCGAGGACGATCTGGAGGAGGCCGGAGAAGAGGACGATCACGCCCAGCATGGCCACGCCGTACTCCAGCACGGTCTCCGCGACCAGCGCGGCGAGACCGGCGGCCGGGCCGCTGACCTGGAGCGTGCTGCCGCGGGCCGCGCCCACCACGAGGCCGCCGATGACGCCCGAGATGATGCCCAGCTCGGCCGGGACACCGGAGGCGACGGCGACCCCGATACAGAGCGGGAGGGCGACCAGGAAGACGACGAGGGACGCGGTGATCTCGGTGGCCAGGTCGCGCTTCGGGGCGCCGGAAGCGCCGGGGGCGGCTTTGGGGGAGGCCTTGGTGAAGACGCCGGAGGCCTTGCCGAAGGGCGAAGTCCTGGCGGGGGCAGGGACCTTGGGGGCGACGCTGGGCCTGGGGGGCGCGCCGCTCTCAGGAACGCCGGGGGCGCCTGGGGTGGCGGGGGCGCCGGGGGCGACCGGATCGGCCAGGGCGACCGGATCGGCCGGGTCGGACAGGAAGGCGGCGTCCATGAAGGAGGTGTTCGACATGAACGAGTCCTCCGGCGAGAAGCCGCGTCCCCCTCCCTCCGGACCCCGTGCCCGGGCGTGCCGCGCGTGCGTACCGCTCATGCCGCGTGCACCCGGAACAGGCCGTCCTCGTCCAGTTCGTGCACCTGGCCGGTGTCCACCTCGTAGTACCAGCCGTGCAGACGCAGTCGGCCTGCGTCGAGACGCCGTCGGGCCGTCGGGTAGTTCCGCAGCAGGGCAAGCTGGTTGACGACGTTCAGCTGGGCGGTGTCCGGCAGCGAGGGGTCCTCCTCCGCGCCGCCGTCCAGCACGGATGCGAGCCTGGGGCGGGCCAGTTGCAGCCAGGCGTCCACACCGGGCAGGGCGGACAGGTCGTCGCCGGACTTGAGGGCGCCCATCGCGCCGCAGTGGGAATGACCACACACCACGATGTCCTGAACGCCGAGCACCTCCAGCGCGTACTCGATGGTGGCCGCCTCCCCCGAGGCGCCCTGTCGGCCGTGCGGCGGAACGATATTGCCCGCGTTGCGCAGCTCGAATATCTCACCGGGCCGCGCGCCGGTGATCAGGGCGGGTATCACCCGTGAGTCGGAGCAGGTGATGAATAGCGCCTCGGGGTATTGGCCCTCGGCCAGCCTCCGGTATTCGCCGCTTTCGCATTCGACCCGTCGACTGAACGAGCGGGCGCTGTCCAGCAATGCCTTCACGGTTCCTCCCGGTGAGGGTTCCTCGGTAGGTAACACCTGGTCAGAGGTTGTTGTCGACCAGTTCTCCAGAACCGTAGAGGAGCGTCTGCCAGGCGAAGGTTAGCGGAACACTAAATTGCTGACAGGGCCGGGACATTTCTTGTCCGGAGCTGAGCCGGCGATCACATTGGCCGGGATCGACACGACGTTCCCATGGCCTTTCTTGTAGCGTGACGGGTTCATGAAACAGTGAATTCGGCGCACGGGAGAGACGGGAACGCATGGGTGTACGAGTCCTGCTCATCGAGGACGATCTGACGATCGCCGAACCGCTGGTCGAGGGTCTCGGGAACTTCGGACTGATGGTGCGTCATGTGGGCACCGGTGCCGAAGGGTTGAGGGGGCCGTACGACGATGTCGTGCTGCTCGACCTGGGGTTGCCGGACATGGACGGCATCGACGTCTGCCGCGGCATCCGACAGACCTCCGACGTCCCCATCATCATCCTCAGCGCGCGGGGCGAGGAGGCCGACCGTGTCCTGGGCCTGGAGCTGGGCGCCGACGACTATCTGGCGAAACCATTCAGCATGCGTGAGCTGGTGGCACGGGTGCGGGCGGTGACCCGGCGGACCCAACGTGGCCAGGGGGCGGGGGAGTTCGGGTCGTGGACCGGTATGGCGCCGGCCGGCGGGACGGCGGCCGACGGGGTGGCGGTCGGTGGGGCGGCGCCGGTCGGAGGGCCGGTCGGCGGGACGCCCTTCGGAGGGGCATCGTTCGGAGGGATGCCGTTCGGCGCGGCGACGATCGGTGCGGCGCCGGTCGGTGGTGAGCCCTTCCCGGGGCCGGCCGAGCCGCTCCGCGAGCCCGCGCCCCCGCTGTCCCGGGCCGTCGAGGCGCCCGCGGCGGCCGACACCGCCGTGGGCCCCCTGGTCGTCGACCGGCGGACCCGGCAGGTGTGGGTCGGCGAGCAGGCGGTGGTCCTGACGCCCAAGGAGTTCGAACTGCTCGCGCTGCTCACCGAGGACCCGGGCGCCGTGTACTCGCGGCAGCAGATCCTCGACCGGGTGTGGGACCCGCACTACGAGGGCCCGACGAAGACCCTGGACGTGCATGTCGCCACGCTGCGGCGGAAGTTGGGGCATCCCGCCTGGATCCAGACCCTGCGCGGGGTGGGGTTCCGGCTGGCCGTCCACACCACCCCGCCGAGCCCGCCGCCGACGTACGACCCACCGGGCCCCGCCCCGTCGGCGTACGACCCGTCGGCGTACGAGCCCGGCAACGCCTACCCGGCGGCCTACCGGTGACCCGTCGGCTGCTGCTCAGCTACCTCACGCTCGCCGCCCTGCTCCTGCTCTGTCTGGAGATCCCGCTCGGCTTCGTCTACTCGCGCGGTGAACGCGAGCGGGTGACCAACGCGGCGAAGGACGAGGCGGAGTCGGTGTCGGCGTTCGCCTCGCTGTCGATCTCGGAGGGGCGGGCCGCGCAGGACCTGCCCGAGCGGGCCGCGCACTGCGCCGACCGTATCGGCGGCAGAGTGCTGATCGTGGACAACACCGGCGTCCTGCTCGCCAGTTCGCATCCGGTGACGGCGGACGAGGCGAGCCGGCTCGCCTCCTGGCCGGGTATCGCCGCCGCCCTCAAGGGGACCGCCACGGCGGACGTCCGCACCTCCACCATCGGCGGTGTGCAGTACCTCGCGGTGGCCATCCCGGTACGGCACGGGGCCGAGGCGCAGGGTGCCGTCCGGATCACCGTGCCGACCCGGATGGTGCACGAACGGGTCCACCACGTCTGGCTGTTGCTGGCCCTCGGAGGCCTCGCGGCACTCACCGCGGTCGCCGTCGTGGGCTTCGCCATCGCCCGCTGGACGGGCCGCCCCATCCGTGAACTGGAGAACGCCACCCACGAGTTGGCCTTCGGCGGCACCGCCGTACCGGTGGCGATCACCAAGGGCCCGCCCGAGGTGCGCAGTCTCGCCGCGACCTTCAACCGCACCGCGGCCCGTCTGGAACACCTGCTGGCCTCCCAACGGGCCTTCGCCGGCGAGGCCTCGCACCAACTGAAGACCCCGCTGGCGGCACTGCGACTACGGCTGGAGAACCTGGAGAACGACATCGCCCTGCACGCCCGTGGCGGTCTCACCGCCGCGCTGACCGAGACCGACCGGCTGGCCCGGATGGTCGAGGGGCTGCTCGCGATGGCCCGGCTCGACGAGAGCGCCGCCGAGCGGGAGCGCGTCGACCTGGACCGGGTGTGCGCCGAACGGCACTGCGCCTGGACGCCGTTGTTCGAGCGGCACGGCGTGCGCCTCGTGTCGGTCGGGGACCCCGCGGGCGAGGTACTGGCCGTGCCCGGGGCGGTGGAGCAGATCCTCGACAACCTGCTCTCCAACGCCCTGCGCGTGTCACCCCACGGGTCCACCGTCTCGGTGGACCCGCGACGCCACACGCCCCACGAACGCCGCTTCCCGCACCGCCCGACCGGACCGGCATGGGTCGAACTGCACGTCATGGACGAGGGCCCGGGCATGACCGAGGAGCAGCGCCGCCGCGCCTTCGACCGCTTCTGGCGCGCCCCGGACGCCCCCAAGGGCGGTACGGGGCTGGGCCTCGCCCTGGTGCAGCGCCTCGCCCACGCGAGCGGCGGCGAGGCGTCCCTGCGCCCGGCGCCGCGCGGCGGCCTGAACGCGGTGGTCCGGCTCCCGGCGGTACCGGCCCGGCCCGGGATCGCGGGCAGCGCGGCGAACACCGGGAGCAACGGGATGCCCGCCCAGCGTCCGGGGCGACGCCTGCAGACCACGACCCAGGGCGGCGCCCGGCGATGAGAGCCGGACGGCCGGGCCGGACCGTCAGGCCGAGCGTGCGGGGCGGGCCGACGGGCCGTCACGTCGTCGGGGCGGTGCAGACCGCCCCTCACGCCCCGCAGGTCCCGCCCGCCCGGCAAGTCGTCAGGCCAGGCAGGTTATTGGGCCAGGCAGGTCGTCAGGCCGGGTCCGCCGGGCAGGTCGGCGGGTTGGGCAGGTCGGGCAGGCCCTTCACGCCGCTCCCGCCCGGCACGCCCCTCACGCCGTGCAGCGCCTCACGCCATGCGGCTCTTCACACCGTGGGTCCTTCACGCCGTGCGGCCCTTCACAGCATGGGTCCATCACGCCGTTCCGCCCGTTACGACGTCCGTACCTCGTAAGTCGTGATGCGTACCGTCTCGTCGTCGAGGCACTGGCCGCTCAGCAGGTCGAAGCGCTGCTTGAGCAGGGGGGAGGCGACGAAGGAGCGGCCCTGCTGGGTGCCGGTCAGGCCGCGTGAGAGGACGGCCGCGCCGCCGAACGGGTCGCGGTTGTCGACGGCGTACAGCTCGCCCGCCCGGTCCCGGAACAGGGCGACCTGGCGGCCGTCGGGCAGCAGGGCTGCCACGCCCCGGCCGGGAAGCAGCCGGCTGAGGTCGCAGACCGTGAACCAGTCCTCCTCCAGCTTCAGTTGGACCTTGAGGTCGGTCGTCTCGGGTGCCAGGGTCATCGCTGGGCGCTCCCTTCCAGGGGACGGTGGCCGATGGACAGCAACGGCAGGTCGGGCTTGATCTGGTCGCGCTCGGGGACGAACCCGACGACCGGGTCGGGGGTGTCGGGCGCGTTCACGAAGGAGACGAACCGGGAGAGCTTCTCGGGGTCGTTGATGGTGGTCGCCCACTCGTCGGCGTAGTGCGACACGTGGTCCGTCATCAGGGACTCCAGCTCCTCGCAGATGCCGAGGGAGTCCTCCACCACCACGTCGCGGACGTGGTCCAGGCCGCCGGGGATCCGTTCCAGCCAGGTCGAGGTGCGCTCCAGGCGGTCGGCGGTGCGGATGTAGAACATCAGGAACCGGTCGATCAGGCGGATCAGCCCGGCGTCGTCGAGATCCTGGGCGAGCAGGTCCGCGTGGCGCGGAGTGGCGCCGCCGTTGCCGCCGACGTACAGGTTCCAGCCGTTGGAGGTGGCGATGATCCCGAAGTCCTTGGACTGGGCCTCGGCGCACTCGCGGGCGCAGCCCGACACCGCCGACTTGAGCTTGTGCGGGGACCTGAGCCCCCGGTAGCGCAGCTCCAGGTCGATGGCCATGCGGACCGAGTCCTGGACGCCGTAGCGGCACCAGGTCTGGCCCACGCAGGACTTCACGGTGCGCAGCGACTTGCCGTAGGCGTGCCCGGACTCGAAGCCGGCGTCCACCAACCGGGTCCAGATCAGCGGGAGTTGTTCGACGCGGGCGCCGAACATGTCGATGCGCTGACCGCCGGTGATCTTTGTGTAGAGGCCGAAGTCACGGGCGATCTCACCGATGACGATCAGGCCCTCGGGGGTGATCTCGCCGCCGGGGATACGGGGGACGACCGAGTACGAGCCGTTCTTCTGCAGGTTGGCCAGGAAGTGGTCGTTGCTGTCCTGGAGGGAGGCCTGCTCGCCTTCCAGGACGTAGCCGCTCGCGCCGATCGTCGGGGCGAGGGAGGCGATGATCGAGCCGACCGCCGGCTTGCAGACCTCGCAGCCGTCGCCGCCCCGGGCGCCGTCGCGGCCGTAGCGGTCCAGGAGATCCTGGTAGGTGTTGATGCGCAGGGCGAGGACGATCTCGTAGAGCTCCTCGCGGGTCTGCGCGAAGCAGCCGCACAGGCCCTTGTCGACCTCGACGCCGTTCGCCTCCAGCTCGGCGGTGACCAGCTGGCCGAGGACCTTGACGCAACTGCCGCAGCCGGTACCGGCCTTGGTGCACTTCTTCACCTCGGGCACGGTGGTGCAGGAGTGCTCGGTCACCGCCCCGCGGATCGCGCCCTTGGACACGTTGTGGCAGGAGCAGATGACCGCCTCGTCGGGGAGGGCCGACGGGCCGAGCTGGACGGCCTCCCCGCTGCCGGCGGGCAGGACGAGCGACTCGGGCGAGACCGGCGGGACCGAGCCGGTGAACGCCTTCAGCGTGCCGTACGCGTCCGCGTCGCCGACCAGGATGCCGCCGAGCAGCGTGCCGTCACGGCCGATGACCAGCTTCTTGTACAGGCCCGAGCGGGAGTCGGAGTAGACGACGTCGAGGCAGTCCTCGGCCGTGCCGTGCGCGTCGCCGAAGGACGCCACGTCCACGCCGAGCAGCTTCAGCTTGGTGGAGAGGTCGGCGCCGACGAAGGACGCCTCGTCGCTCGCGATCGTCGCGGCGACCGTCTCGGCCTGCTCGTAGCCGGGGGCCACCAGGCCGTACACCCGGCCGTCACAGGCGAGCGCGCACTCGCCGATCGCGAAGACGTGCGGGTCGTTCACCGTGCGGCACTGCTCGTCGACCGTGATGCCGCCGCGCTCGCCGACGGTGAGGCCGGACTCGCGGGCCAGCTGGTCGCGGGGGCGGACACCGGCGCTGAACACCACCAGATCGGCGGCGAGTTCGGAGCCGTCGGACAGCTTCATGCCGGTGACGGCGCCGTCCTCGCCGACCACGATCTCCTGCGTGCCCACGCCCGTGTGGACGGACAGGCCCATCTCCTCGATGGTCCGCAGCAGTGCGGCGCCGCCGCCCTCGTCGACCTGCACCGGCATCAGCCGGGGCGCGAACTCCACGATGTGGGAGGTGAGTCCGAGGCCCTTCAGGGCGCCCGCGGCCTCCAGTCCGAGCAGACCGCCGCCGACCACCGCGCCGGTCGTCGCCCTCGACTTCGCGTACGCCTCGATCGCGAGGAGGTCCTCGATCGTGCGGTAGACGAAGCAGCCCTCGGCGTCCTTGTTGGGGACCGGCGGCACGAACGGGTACGAGCCGGTGGCCAGGACGAGGACGTCGTAGTCGACGACCAGACCCGAGCGGGCGGTCACCTTGCGGGCGCCGCGGTCGATGCTCTCCGCGGGGTCGCCGACGTACAGCTCGATGCCGTGGTCGGCGATGAACTCCATGTCGGTCATGGAGAGTTCCTCGGGCGTCCGGCCCGAGAAGTACGAGGTGAGCTGCACGCGGTCGTAGGCCGGACGCGGCTCCTCGCACAGCACGACCACGCGGTGCGTGGCGGTCAGACCGCGCTCGGCGAGCGCTTCGAGGAAGCGCTGGCCGACCATGCCATGGCCGACGAGCACGATCGTGGGGGCGTCCCCCAGGGCGGCGGTCATCAGGAGCCTCCATCGTTGGTGAGCAGGTGGAGCAGAGGGGCACCACCGGCGGGGAGCGGCTCTGCTCCCTCCCAGGCGCGGGCGAGTGCGCCGACGGTGCCCAGTTCGCCGACGAGAACCCCGCCGACCAGGCGGTCGTCGCGGACGACGACCTTGCGGTAGGTGCCGCGGGTGGCGTCGGCGAGCTGCACCACGTCGTCACCGGGAAGGGCCTCCGTCTCGCCGAACGCGGCGAGGTCGAAGGGGCCGAGGGGGTTCTCCTGCCCGGCGAGCGTGAGCCGGGTCAGCGAACGGGTGCCGGTGTAACGGGCATCGGCCCGTCCGGCCAGCGACTCGGCCAGTACGTCGGCCTGTTCGAGGGCCGGGGTGGCGAGCCCGTACACCGTGCCGTCGTGCTGCGCGCAGTCGCCGAGGGCCCGGATGTGCGGGTCGGACGTACGGAGTTCGTCGTCCACGACGATGCCCTTGCGGACGTCGAGCCCCGCCCCCTGGGCGAGACCCACCCGGGGGTGGACCCCGCAGGCCAGCACCACCAGGTCGGCGTCGAGGGCGTACCCGTCGGCCATCTCCACCGAGCGGACCGTGCCGCCGAGGGAGCGCACGTCACGTACCCGGCACTCGGTGTGGATCTCGACACCCAGGTCCCCGAGGTGACGCCGGACCAGTCGCGAGGCGGCCGGGTCGAGCTGGCGCTCCATGAGCCGCTCGGACTGCTGGGCGAGGACGACCTGGGCGCCGCGCAGGGCGAGCGCCCGGGCCGCGGACACACCGAGGAGCCCGCCGCCGACGACGACCGCCCGCACACCCGGCCGTACCGCCTCGGACAGGCCCAGGCAGTCGTCCATCGTGCGGAAGGCGTGGACGCCCTCGGGCAGCACGTGGTCGGGGCCGAACAGGCCGCGCAGGGGCGGCAGCACCGGGTTGGAGCCGGTGGCCAGGACCAGCGTGTCGTATGCGATCTTGGCGCCGTCCGCGCACTCCACGGTCCGCCCGGCCCGGTCGATGCCGGTGACCCGGGCCCGCGTCAGCCCGGCGGGCTCCGGCAGGGCGATCACGTCGGGGTGGTAGCGGCCGGCCAGCACTTCGGCGAGCAGGACCCGGTTGTACGGCCGGTGCTCCTCCTCGCCGATGAGCGTCACGGCCACGCCGAGCTCACCGAGGCGCCGGGCGAGACGGACGCCCGCGAGTCCGGCGCCGATCACCACCACACGCGTATTCGAGGTCATGTCCAGGAGCGTGCGTTGCCGGTGTTACCCGGCCGCATCACGTCTGTTTCCCGCGGGGAACGCTGCCCTCAGCGGGAGCGGACGAGAGGTGTGAGGGTTCGGAGCGGCCACCGGGAGCACCCGGTGAGGCGGCTCTGTCCGGCACGAGAGTGGGTGGCCCGGTGGAGTAAACGCGCCGCCTCCCGTGTTGTCGCACCTTTATGGGCGTGACCCCGCGGTGGACCGCGGGCCACCGCGGGGAGGGGACGGGAGCCGATGAGTCTTCGTCAGTACGAGTACGCCCTGGCCGTGGCCGAGGAGGGCTCGGTGACGGCGGCGGCCGAGCTGCTGCGTGTCGCTCAGCCGTCGGTGTCGCAGCAGATCCGCGGGCTGGAGCGGGAACTCGGCGTGGAGCTGTTCACCCGCACGCCGACCGGACTGGTGCCCACGAAGGTCGGCCGCGCGTTCCTGCGGGAGGCGGAGGTCGCGGTCAGCGCGTCGCGGCGGGCGAGGGCGACGGCACGGGCCGGTGCCGACGAGGTGGTGGGCGAGCTGGTGGTCGCGGTGCAGATGGGCTTCGGGACCCGGCAGCTGCCGGGCGCGCTGGGTGCGCTGCGTCGCCGCTTCCCGCGGGTGGAGGTCACCGTCTTCGAGGAGCCGAGCTCCGCCGAGCTGGAGCGGCTGTGCCGCCGGGGCGTGCTGGACCTCGCCCTGATGGCGGCGTGCGAGCGGAGTCCCGCCGACGCCCACCACCTCGGCGACGAGGAGTTCGTCGTGGTGCTGGGCGCCGGGCACCGGCTGCTCGCCGAGGACCGGGTCGAGCCGCGCGCACTGGAGGGGGAGCCGTGGGTGAGGTTCGACCGTGAGAGCGCGCTCGACGGTGTGCTGCTGAACGTGCTGCGGGACGACGAACGGCCCCCGACCACGGCCGCCCGCGTGTCCCAGACGGCGACGGCCGTGCGCTGGGCCGCCCACGGGCTGGGGGCGACGCTCGTCCCGGCCTCCGCCGTGCCCCCCGGCCACTGCCACCTCGTGCGCCCGGTGTTCCCGGCCGTGTCCCAGCCCGTCATCGCCGTGCTCCGGCCCGGCGCGGGCCCGGCGGAGACGGCCCTGCTCGAACTCCTGCGTCAGGAGAACTGGTGCGAGTCCGTACGCGTCCCACCGGTTTCCTGATGGCCGGGTGGGAAGGAGACGGGCGCCGCCGGATTCTCTGACGGAAACCGGCGGTTTGCGGAAACCGGTCGTTTGCGGAAACCGGCGGTCTGTGGAAACGGCGTGGTGCTGAACCCGGATTCTGGATTCTTTCGGGACTTGTTTTCCGGATCCGGTGTTCCGGAATTCCGTCGGCAATCACGTCGGCGATTACGCCGGCGTCACCCCCGGGGGAATTCGCCGCCGTCCACGACGAGATTGCTCCCGGTCAGCCAGCTCGCCCGGTCGGACACGAGAAACAGCACCGCGTGGGCGATGTCGTCGGGCTGACCGTCACGCCCCAGCGGCACGGTGGTGCCGTTCCGGCCTTGGGACGGGTCCAGGCGCGCCCACTGCTCCCGCGTCAGCTCGCCGCCTGGGGTGGCGGTCCTGCCGGGAGTCACGGTGTTGACGCGGACGCCGGACGGGGCCAGCTCCAGGGCCAGTCCCCGGCTGTAGTTCTCCAGCGCCGCCTTGGCCGCCGTGTAGTGCAGGAACGGAGGCGGCGTGGCGGGGACCGCGGCGGAGGAGACGTGCACGATCACCCCCGCGCCCCGTTCCCGCATGCCCGGTACCAGCAGCGAGTCCAGGCGTACCGAGGCCAGGTAGTTCAGGTCGAGCTGGTCCTGCCACTCCTCGTCGGGGATGGCCGAGGTGCTCTCGTAGGGTCGCGCCCCACCCGCGTTGTGGACCAGGACGTCCACCCCGCCGAGCACCTCCCGCGCGGCGGTGGCGAGCGCCTCCGCGCCGGCCCGTGTCCGCACGTCGGCCGCCACGAAGGCGGCCCCCTCCGGCGCCGGGCTCGTCGCCGACCTGGCGGTCGTGAGCACCTCGGCACCCGCGTCCAGGAGCCGGCGCACGACGGCGGCTCCAATTCCGCGAGTACCACCCGTCACCAGAGCCCGCTTTCCTTTGAGTTCTCGCGTTCCCGATCCGTTGTCGATCGTGGTCATGCCACCGGTCCTCTCGATCACGTACTCGTCCGCTCGACGGAAGGGGATGGGACGGGCGCCGTGCACATTCTCGGGAATTCCCGGGAATGCGTGGTGAGCACCTCGTCGAGCTGTTTCACGGTACGTTCGGAAAAGAGCGAGAGGCAAAGACGAAATATCAGCGGGTGCCATAGGGGATTCCTATGGCACCCGACGCGCGCCGGGCCCGCCCCGTGCCGGTCGTCAGACCTTCATCCCCTTGGGCGCCGACCTGCTTCCGGCGGGCGGGGCCGGGCGGGTACGGGATCGCGCCCTGGTGCTGTTCCTCTCGGACGCGCCGCACCTCACGGGCATCCGGTGCTCAGCGGCTGCCCGTGAGGTGCGCGAAGGCCACGACGTTTCCCTGATAGCCGGTGCTCCGCGAGTAGCCCCCGCCGCAGGTGATCACCCGTAGCTCGGGCCGCCCGGCCGCCCCGTACACCTTCTCGTCGGGGAAGCCCTTCGCGTCGTACACCTCGACCGCGTCCACGGTGAAGACGGCCACCCCTCCGTCGCGCCGGTCCACCTCGACGACCGCGCCCTTCCGCAGCGCGCCGAGGTCGTAGAAGACGGCGGGGCCGTCGGCGTTGTCGACATGGCCCGCGACGATCGCGGTGCCTCTCTCACCGGGGGTGGTGCCGGCCTCGTACCAGCCGGCGAGGTTCTTCCGCGCGGCCGGCGGGACGTCGAGGCTGCCGGACGGGGTGAGGCCGAGGCCCGTCAACGGGGCGTTCACCCGGATCGAGGGGATGCGGATCCGGTCGGGCGGGGAGGGCGGCAGCGCGGGCGCGGCGGTGTGCCGGACCCGGGGATCGACGCGGGCCTCGGCGGCCGACGGCTGCGGCGGCGCGTGCGACTCGGCACCACTGCGCAGCAGCCAGGCGCCGGAACAGAGCGCGACCGTGGTGAGCACCGCTATCGCGGCGTTGCCGAACCTGGACATGACGCACCCCCCTCGGGAAGACCCCACCCCCTGTCCCCCTCCGGGCCGCGAGGGGGGTCGGGCCCGGAGGGGGAGGGGGCTTGCGGTACCGGCGGACGGACAGCGGAGGGTGTCCGTCAGATCCCGTCGCCTCTCGCCCGGCGATGCAGGAGCCAGGTACCGCCCGCGGCGGCGACGGCGAGAGCCGCCACGCCGGCCGCGGTCTGTACGGGGTCGGGGCCCAGTGCGCCCCCGACCCCCGTCTTGACACTTCCTCGCGGAGACACGTGCTCACGGGTGGACGTCAGCGTGACGACCAGGTCGCCCGCGACCCGCCGGCCACCCTCCGCGCAGGTCGCGACGATCTCGTACGTCCCCGGCTGCGCGCTCGGCGGCACCCGGAACCGTCCGATCGCGTCGCCCTCGTGCGTGCCGGGCGCCAGCGTGAAGGTACCGGCGCCCACCGCGCTGGCGTCGCCGGCCGCCGTACCGCCGTCCCCGCAGCCGGCCGTGTTCACCGTGACCTGCCCGCCCGGCACCACGGAGGACGGGTAGACCTCCAGGCTGCCGGTGCCGGCGTACGCGGGTGTGACGCCGAGGCCGGTGACGGCGACGGCGAACGCGGTACCGGACAGCAGACGGGCGGTACGTCGCATCGATGCTCCCTGGAGCTCTGCGGTGCACTTCGGTGGGGCTGCCCTTTCGAGGTAAGTGGCAGTGAGCCGAGACCGCTTCCCGAGAGAACGTCGGAATTGCGGTGAATGGGTGTCAGGCGGGGCCCACCCGAAGGGTTTCGTCCGGAGTTTCAGCAGGTCACCGACGTGAGACGGGTGCCTGGGGAAAAGAACCCGATGAGTGCGGGGCGCGGGTGTGAACGGGTGACCCGGTCCGGCGTCGAGGTATCCGGCCACAGTGTCGTGCGCCTGGTCCGGGCGCCGTGCCCCCACCGAGGAGGAAGCCCGTGCGTCGGTCCTTCGTGCGCGGCGGAGCGGTCACGGCCGCGCTGCTCGCGCTGGTCCTGATGCCGGCCGGTGGCGCGGGCTCCGCGGCCCGGGCGCTCTGCGCGGGCGGCATGCGGCGGTCAGGTCCGCATGCCGCCCGCGTCGCGTCCCGCCGTACCGTCCGCGTACTCGGCCAGCACCTCCGTCACCGCCCGCCGCCCCACCGCCGCGAGCACGGGATTCCGCCCGCCCCGGTAGTAGTGCACCGCCGTCAGCCCGAAGCAGAGCGCCCACCCCCGCCCCCGCGCCCACGTGGCGTCGTCCACGTCGGCCGCCGCACGGAACACCTCGCGGGTCCCGGCGTCGAACAGGGTCCACCCGGCCAGTACGTCCGCCGCCGGATCCCCGACGCCGAGACCACCGAAGTCGATGACCGCGGTGAGCCGGCCCTCCTCGGTGAGCAGGTTCCCGGGCAGCAGGTCGCCGTGCAGCCACACGGGAGCGCCGTCCCACCGGGGCAGCCGGAGACCGTCCTCCCAGACGGCCGTCGCGGCTGCCGCGTCCAGCGTCCCGTCGGCGCCGAGGTCGTCGATCGCGGCCCGGACCTCCTCGTCCTCGCCGGCGAGCGGTCCGCCCCGCCACGACCTCGGCCCGCCCGTGGCGTCGACCCGCCGCAGCGCCGTGACGAAACTCCCCAACCGCACGGCCGCATCGGCGAGTTCGGTGAGCGGGGCGTCGTAGGCGTTCTCGCCCTCAAGCCAGCGGTACACGCCCCACGGCAGCCCGTATCCGCGCCCGGGCCGGCCGAGCGCCAGCGGTTCCGGTACGGCCAGCGGAAGGCGCGGGGCCATCCGCGGCAGCCACCGCTGCTCGACGTCGATCTGCCGTCCCCCGCCGGGCAGCCGCGGCAGCCGTACGACCATGTCGTCGCCCAGCCGGTACATGGCGTTGTCGGTCCCGGCCGAGGTGAGCCGCCCGACCGGCAGTCCGGCCCATCGCGGGAACTGGTCCGCCACCAGCCCCCGGACCAGCGTCACGTCGATGTCGAGCTCGTCGGCGTGCATCTTCGTGGTGGTCGACATGAGGCTCCGGGGAGGGGCGGGACGGCAGCGGAGCGTATCCGGAGGGCGATCCGCGCCGCCACGGCATTTCCGCACGCGAAGGCGCCCCGGCCGGACGACGACCGGGGCGCCTCCCCCTCACTCACGCACCGACGTCGACCGCGCTCCAGGCCGCCGCGACCGCCCCGTACTCCGAACTCCCGGCCCCGTAAAGGTCCTTCGCCGCGTTCAGGGTCGCCGTACGGGCGCCCGCGTAGTCCGTCGACGACGTCATGTAGACCGTCAGCGCCCGGTACCAGATCGCCCCGAGCTTGTCCCGGCCGATGCCCTTCACCGAAGAGCCGTCGCACGTGGGCGAGTGGTAGCCGACACCGTTCACCGTCCTGGCGCCGCTGCCCTCCGCGAGGAGGAACGCGAAGTGGTTGGCGACGCCGGAGGAGTAGTGGACGTCGAGGTCGCCCAGCGAGGAGGTCCAACAGTCCGCGGAGACACCGTCCTTGGACGGCTTGTCCATGTAGCGCAGGGCGTCCCGGCCGAAGCCGGAGCGGACGATCTTCTCGCCGATCAGGTAGTCGCCCGGGTCGGAGGCGTTGTCCGCGTAGAACTCGACGAGCGTGCCGAAGATGTCGGAGGTGGCCTCGTTCAGGCCGCCGGACTCGCCCGAGTAGGTCAGCGCGGCGGTCTTCGACGTCACGCCGTGCGACATCTCGTGGCCGGCCACGTCCAGCGACACCAGCGGTCCGAGCTGCGTGCCGTCGCCGTCGCCGTACGTCATGCAGAAGCAGTCGTCGTCCCAGAAGGCGTTGTTGTACCGGGTGCCGTAGTGCACGCGGTTGAACGACCCCTTGCCGTCGCCCGCGATGCCGTCGCGGGCGTGCACGTTCTTGTAGTAGTCCCAGGTGACGTCCGTGCCGTACTGCGCGTCCACCGCCGCCGAGGCGCGGTCGGCGTCCGTGCCGGTGCCCCAGTGGTTGTCCGTGTCGGTGAAGAGCGTCGCGGGCGCCCGGCTCAGACAGATGGCCAGCACGCACAGGTCGTTCTGGTTCGCCGCGTCACCGGTGTACGTGTTCCCGCGCGTGGCGTCCTTCAGCTGGTACGTCGATCCCGACAGGGTCGTCCGCAGCGGAACCGTGCCGCTGTACAGGGACTTGCCGTCACCGGAGGCCGACTCGACGCTGTCCCAGGCGTCGATCTGGGTGCCCGTGCCGGCGTCCGTCAGGATCGTGCGCGCGAGCGGGTTGCCGAGGCCGTCCTGGGCGACGGCGTCGGTCTGCCAGGCCAGCCTGGGGGAGCCGTGCAGGGCGTCGACGACCAGCCGCGGCTTGGCGGTGATCTTCCGCAGGGTCTCGCCGAGGTTGGCCGCGCGCAGCGCGTTCACCGCGAGGTCGGCGGCCTTCGGCGCGGCCAGCTTCGGCGTGATGTCCGCGAGCGAGATCGCGCTCCTGGTCGCGCGGTCGGCGCCGCGATAGCTTCCGTCGGGGGCCAGATGGACCACGAAGTCGCCGCCCAGGACGGGCAGTCGACGGTACGTACGGTCGTAGCGGACGTGCTGGGCGCCGTCCGCGTCCACCACCACGTCCCGGACGGCCGTGTCCTGCGCGGTGCCCAGACCCAGCGCCGCGGCCCGGTCGGCGAGCACCGCCGCCGCGTTCTCCAACGCGGTGGCCCGGGTCGGGCGTTCGGCCGCGTCGGCGGCGGGGGTGAGCGCGGCGGCCAGCAGGGTGGCGGTGGTGGCGGCCACGCCGGCGGTGGCGAGCCGACGGGAACCTCGGACATACGACCGTATTCGGCGCATCGGTCTCCTAGGGAAGGTGCCACGAAGGCGTGGGGGTGGCGCCGATCTTGATGGCGGTTCAGTCGATTCAAGGGGCCGCTGTCATGCCCTGTCCATAGCGCGGATGCGGAGGTGTGTGAGGGGTGAGAATCGTTTCTGTGAGCGCCTCGCACCTGCCCTTCTTCGTCTACGGCACCCTCCGCCCCGGCGAGCCCAACCACGACCTCTTCCTGCGCGGCCGTACCCGCGCCGAGGAACCCGGCCGGCTCACCGGCGCGGTCCTCTACGAGGGGCCCGGCTATCCGTACGCCGTCGAGGACCGCGGGGGAGTGGTGCACGGCGAGGTCGTCACCGCACGGCCCGAGGCGTACGGGGAGTTGCTGCGCGCGCTGGACCTGCTGGAGGAGTACACGCCGGGCGATCCGCGCAGCCTCTACGAACGCGTGGAGCGCGAGGTGGGCGTCGGCGGAGACGGTCGGGTGGTGCGGGCCTGGGTGTACCTCGCCGCGCCCGCCGTCGCCGCCCGGCTGCGCGCCCGTGGCACCCGCATCGGCGGCGGCGACTGGCGGATGCGCGGCTGAACCGCCCCGCGTGGGCGACCGGCTGGGACCGCCCCGTGCGGCGCGGTGGTCCGGTGTGTCGGCCCGCCCGGCCTCCGGCCATGACCGACAACGAGATCACCGGACGACGTGCCCTCGCGATCAGCGGGGTGGTCGCCGGGGCGGCCGTGGGTCTCGGCATCGGCTCGTGCTCCGCGGACTCCGAGAGGGCCCCCTCGCTCTCCCGCTCGGCGTCCGCGTCCGGGTCGGCGTCCGTCTCGTCCGGCCCGTGCGTGCTCAACGGCAGTGTGACGACGGAAAGCGGTACCCCGGGCGCCCGGTCCGGCATGTCTCGTCCGCGTCCGGACGTCGAGGCCTGTCAGTGCGGTACGGACTCCAACCGCACCGCGCACGCCTTGAACTCCGGCATCCGTGAGGTCGGGTCGAGGGCCGGGTTGGTCAGGGTGTTGGCGCGGCCCTCGCCGGGCCAGTGGAAGGGCATGAAGACGGTGTCGGGGCGGATCGTGGTCGTGATCCGCGCCGGCGCCACCGCCCGGCCCCGCCGGGAGACCACGGCCACCGGGTCGCCCTCGGCCGCGCCGAGCCGTTCCGCGAGCCGCGGGTGCAGCTCCACGAACGGGCCGGGGGCGGCGGCGTTCAGTTCGTCGACCCGGCGGGTCTGGGCGCCGGACTGGTACTGCGCCACGACCCGGCCGGTCGTCAGCAGCACGGGATACTCCTCGTCCGGCTCCTCCGCTATCGCCCGGTGCGAGACGGGGACGAAGCGGGCGCGGCCGTCCGGGGTGGCGAAGCGGTCCAGGAAGAGGCGAGGGGTACCGGGATGGACCTCGCCGGGGACGGCCTCCTCGGAGCGAGACCCGGAACCGTCCCCGGGATCGGCCCCCTCCGCCCGTTCCACCCTTTTCGTCCCCTCCGCTCCCTCCGTCTCCGGCACCGCCTCCACCGCCGGGCACGGCCAGAACACCCCGTTCTCCTCCGCCAGCCTCCGGTAGGTGATCCCGGAGTAGTCGGCCGGCCCGCCCGCGCTCGCCCGGCGCAGCTCCTCGAAGACCTCCTCCGGGTCGGTCGGGAAACCCTTCTCCACGCCGAGCCGGTCGGCGAGTTCGTGCATCACGTCCAGGTCGCTGCGGATGCCCTCGGGCGGGCTGATCGCCTGCCTGCGCAGCAGCACCCTGCCCTCCAGGTTGGTCGTGGTGCCCGTCTCCTCGGCCCACTGGGTGACCGGCAGGACGACGTCCGCGAGGGCGGCGGTCTCCGACAGCACCACATCGCACACGGCGAGGAAGTCCAGCGACCGCAGCCGCTCCTCGATGTGCGCGGCGTTCGGCGCCGACACCACCGGGTTGGACGCCATCAGCAGCAGCGACCTGATGTCCGTGCCCATCGCGTCCAGCAACTCGTACGCGCTGCGCCCCGGCCCCGGAAGGCTGTCCGGGTCCACTCCCCACACCTCGGCGACATGCCGTCGCGCCGCCGGATCGTCCAGCTTGCGGTAGCCGGGCAACTGGTCGGCCTTCTGGCCGTGTTCGCGTCCGCCCTGGCCGTTGCCCTGGCCGGTCAGACAGCCGTACCCGGAGCGGGGGCGGCCTGCCCGGCCGGTCGCCAGGCACAGGTTGATCCAGGCGCCCACCGTGTCGGTGCCCTTGGACTGCTGCTCGGGTCCGCGGGCGGTGAGCACCATCGCGGACTCCGGCTCGCAGAACATCCGTACGGTCTCGCGGAGTCGGGGCACGGACACGCCCGTGATCCGTTCCACGTACTCCGGCCAGTGCGCCATCGCCGCGGCCCGGGCCGCCTCCCAGCCGGCGGTCCGCTCGCGGACGTACTCCTCGTCGACCCGCCCCTCGGCGACGACCAGGTGCAGCAGTCCGAGCGCCAGTGCCAGATCCGTGCCGGGCCGGGGCGCCAGGTGCAGGTCGGCGTGCTCGGCGGTCCTGGTGCGGCGCGGGTCGATGACGATCAATGTGCCGCCGTTCTCCCGCAGTTCGTCGAAGAAGCGGAGGGCCGGCGGCATGGTCTCCGCGGGGTTGGAGCCGACGAGGATCACGCAGCCCGTCCTCGGGATGTCCTCCAGCGGGAAGGGCAGCCCGCGGTCCAGCCCGAACGCCTTGATGCCGGCCGCCGCCGCGGACGACATGCAGAAGCGGCCGTTGTAGTCGATCTGCGAGGTGCCGAGCACGACCCGGGCGAACTTGCCGAGCGTGTACGCCTTCTCGTTGGTCAGACCGCCGCCGCCGAAGACCCCGCACGCGTCCGGGCCATGCTCCGTGCGCGTGCGGGACAGCCCCTCGGCGATCCGGTCGAGTGCCTCGTCCCAGGAGGCGGGCACGAGTGTGCCCTCGGAGCGCACCAACGGGGAGGTCAGCCGCACCCGGGACGAGAGCACCGCCGGCGCGGTACGGCCCTTGCCGCACAGCGCGCCCCGGTTCACCGGGAAGTCCGCGCGCTCACCGACCTCGACGGTCCCGTCCGGTACGGGTGTCAGGTTCATCCCGCACTGCAGGGCGCAGTACGGGCAGTGCGTGGGCGTCGCGGAGTTCTGCATGCCTTTCAGCGTGCTTCGGCCGTGTTACGCGGACGGGGGCTCCCTGTTACGCGCCCGGCACGGCGACCTCCCCGTGGCCGGACCGCCGACGTGAGGCGCCCGCCCGCTCCCCGCTCAGGCACATGCCTGCCCACCACGCAGTCGCCGCCGGACGGGAGAAAAGTTGCCGCTGTGGCGAAAGACGCCACATGTGGCGCGTTCCGCTCCGTGATTGGCCGATCACGCATCGTTGAGGGTTGAAAGAGCGGGACTGCACACTGGTCCATCGCGCGCGACCCCGCACGGCGTTCGACATCCGGGCATGCCCGCCGGTCATTCCGGCCGCAGCCACACGCGGCTCCACCGCCTGTGGCACACCGTCACGCGAAACAGCCAGCCAGGAGGTCCCCCCAACATGCCTCTGCGCCATCTGACCCGCCGCGACCAGTACCTCTTCCGGCAGTACGGCCACGGCCCCACCGTCACCGTCCCGGACCCACTCGTCCACCACGCCGTGGAACGGCAGGCCGCCGCGGTCCCGCACGCGGTCGCCGCCGAACACCTCGGCGCGACGATCACCTACGGCGAACTCAACCGCTACGCCGACGCCCTCGCCGCCCGCCTCGTCCGTGAGGGCGTACGCCCCGGCGACCACGTCGGCCTCTTCGTCCGCCGCTCCATCCCGATGCTCGTCGGCCTGCTCGGCATCCTGAAGGCGGGCGCCGCCTACGTCCCGCAGGACATCGGCCTCACGCCCCCGGCGCAGCTCGCCCACGTCGTCCGCACGGCCGGTGTCCGGGTGGTCCTGACCGTCGCGGAACACGCCCACCGTGTGCCGCCGACGGACGGCCGGCGCCCGATCGCCCTCGACGAGCCGCTGCCGTACATCCCCGGCCCCCGCCGCCCGGCCGGCGAACCGGACCCGCTCCCGGCCGTCCACCGGCCGGTCCGCCCCGACGACGGCTGCTACGTCCTGTTCACCTCCGGCACCACCGGCCACCCCAACGGTGTGAAGGTCACCCACCGCAACGTCGCCAACCTCCTGCTCACCCGGCCGGGCGACCTCGGCATCCGGCCCGGCGACCGGGTGGCCCAACTCCTCAACATCGCCTTCGACATGGCCGCCTGGGAGATCCTCGGCTGCCTCGCCCACGGCGCCACCCTCGTGATCCGCGGCAAGGACATCGCGGCGGCGGCCGGCACCGCGACCGTGCTGATCGCCACCCCGACCGTGCTGTCCGGCATCGACCCCGCCGCCTGCCCGTGGGTCCGTACGGTCGCCGTCGCCGGGGAGCCCTGCCCGCGGCCCCTCGCCGACCGCTGGGCCCACCGGGCCGCCTTCTTCAACTGCTGCGGGCCCACCGAGACGACCATCGTCAACACCATGCGCCGCCACGACCCGGCCGACCCGCTCCTCACCATCGGCCGCCCCACCCCCAACAACACGGTCTACGTCCTCGACGCCGACCTCAGACCGCTCCCCGTCGGCGAGGTCGGCGAGATGTGGGCGGGCGGCGACTGCGTCTCGGCCGGCTACCTCGGCAACCCCGGCCTGAACGCTGAGCGTTACGCCCCCGACCCCTTCCTCGGCGGCGAGCGCCGGATGTTCCGCACCCGCGACCTCGGCCGCTGGACGCCCGACGGCGACCTCGAACACCTCGGGCGCACCGACGACCAGGTGAAGGTGCGCGGCTTCCGCGTCGAACTCGACTGCGTCTCCTCGGTCCTGGAGTCGGTCGAGGGCTGTGTCCGCGCGGTGACCCTGAAACGGGACGCCCGCACCCTGGTCTCCTTCGTCTGCCCGGCCGACGTCGACCCGGACACGGCCCGCCGCGCGGTCGCCGCCGCCCTGCCCTACTACTGCGTCCCCGCGGAGGTCCTGCCGCTCACCGCGCTCCCCGAGACCGACCGCGGCAAGATCGACAAACCGGCGCTGCTGCGGCTGGCCGAGCAGCGACTGGCCGCGGGGCGAACGGCCCCGCACCGAACGGCACTTCAGGAGACGCCACCGCACGCGGCAGCACTTCAGGAGACGGCGCTCCAGGAGGCGACACGATGACGACCTCCCTCGACCGGCAGTCCTCCGCCGCCCTGCCCCCGCTCACCTCGCGTGCCCGCCGCCTGTTCAAGCACCCGCGCCTGATGCACTACAATCGTCTGGCGGCGCTGGTGCTGCTGGCCAACATCGCCTTCCTGGCGGTGAGTTGGTCACCCTCGGTGAGGACGATGGGGCATGCCGCCCTCGCCGACCTCGCCCTCGCCGTGCTCGTCCGTCAGCAGTACGTCGTCAACCTCTTCTTCAGGCTGGCCACCTGGGCGCCCACGAGCTGGCCGCTGAAGGTCCGCTGGACGCTGGGGAAGGTGTACCACTTCGGCGGACTGCACGTGGGCGGGGCGCTGGCGGGAGCGGCCTGGTTCCTGGCGCTCACCATCAACACCACCAACAGGCCTCTCATGGTGGTGGGTTGGTCCCTGATGGCCCTGCTCGTCCTCATCATCGCCACCGCCCTGCCTCCCTTCCGCTCCCGCCATCACGACCACTTCGAGAAGATCCACCGCTTCGGCGGCTGGATCGCCCTCGCCCTGTTCTGGACGCACACGCTCCTGTCGTCCCCGGGCCCCGTGGAGGTGTCGGTGCTGGCGGTCGTCACCTTCAGCGTCGCCCTGCCCTGGCTGCGGCTGCGCAAGGTCGACGTACGGATCGAACGCCCCTCCCGGCACGTCGTGCTGGCCCGCTTCGACCACGGCGAGACCCCCTTCGCCGGTTCCTCCACGGCGGTGAGCCGCAGCCCGCTGAAGGAGTGGCACTCCTTCGCCAACGTCCCCTCGCCCGGCGAGCCCGGCTTCCGGCTCACCATCTCCCGGGCCGGCGACTGGACGGGCTCGTTCATCGACGACCAGCCCTCCCGGGTCTGGGTGAAGGGCATCACCACGGCCGGCGTCGCCAACATCGAGACCCTCTTCACGAAGGTCGTCTACGTGGCGACGGGCAGCGGCATCGGCCCCTGCCTGCCCCACCTGCTCGCCGCCGAGGTGCCCTCCCGGCTGGTCTGGGCGACCCGTGACCCCCGCACCACCTACGGCGACGCCCTCGTCGACGAGATCCTCGCCGTCCAGCCGCACGCCCTCGTCTGGGACACCTCCCGGCGCGGCAAGCCCGACATGGTCCGCCTCGCCTACGAGGCCTACCGCGATTTCGGCGCCGAGGCGGTGATCTGCATCTCCAACAAGAAGCTCACCTGGCAGGTGGTGCACGGCCTGGAACAGCGCGGGATCCCGGCGTACGGCGCGATCTGGGACTCGTGACCCCGCGCCCGGGCAGACCCCGCCCTCGGGAAGACCCCGCGCCCAGGAAGCGACTTCGGAGGCGAACATGAACACCCTCAAGCTCGAACGCCACGACCGCGTGGTGACCGTACGGCTGCACCGTCCGCACGTCCGCAACGCGCTGAGCGGCGAACTCCTCGCCGAACTCCTCGACGCACTGCGCCCGTTGGACGCCGATCCCGGGGTCGGCTGCTTCGTCGTCACCGGCTCGGAGACGTTCTTCGCGGCCGGCGCCGACATCCGGGAGATGGCACCGAAGACGGCCGTGGAGATGGCGGCGGAGGACTACTTCGCCGCCTGGGAGGACTTCGCGGACCTCCGCACCCCGAAGATCGCCGCCGTCAACGGGCCCGCACTGGGCGGCGGGTGCGAACTGGCGATGATGTGCGACCTGGTGGTCGCGGGGGAGTCGGCGCGCTTCGGCCAGCCGGAGATCAAGCTGGGCGTGATCCCGGGCATCGGCGGCACCCAGCGGCTGACCCGCCTGGTGGGCCGGGCCAAGGCCATGGACCTGGTCCTCACCGGCCGCACCATGGACGCGAGGGAGGCGGAGGCCACCGGTCTCGTCTCCCGGGTGGTCCCCGACGACAGGGTCCTTCCCGAGGCCCTGGAAGCGGCGGCGACCATCGCCTCCTACGGCGCCGCGGCCATCACCGCGGCCCGCGAGTGCGTCGACCGCGCGCTGGAGACCGGCCTGCGCGACGGCATCCGCTTCGAACGCCGGGTCTTCCACGCCCTGTTCGCCACGCACGACCAGAAGGAGGGCATGAGCGCGTTCCTGGAGAAACGCGCCCCGCGCTTCACCGGCCGCTAGCGAGCGCCCTGCCGACCCCCGGTTCCCTCGGCCCGAGGAACCGGGGGTCGGGCTCGAACACCGCGTCCAGGGCCGCCTTGCCCGCCGCGAGGATCTCCCGGGCGCCCCCGTAGTACCAGGTGATGTCGTGCCTGGCGTCCACCCCGACGCCGTACGACGTGACCCCGGCCGCCTCGCACAGCGCGACCGCCCGCCGGATGTGGAAACCCTGGCTGATCAGCACGGCCCGGTCCACACCGAAGATCTTCTTCGCGCGGACGCAGGAGTCCCAGGTGTCGAAGCCGGCGTAGTCGCTGACGATCCGGGTGTCCGGAACGCCGTGCCGGGTCAGATAGGTGCGCATCGCGTCCGGCTCGTCGTAGTCCTTCCGGCTGTTGTCACCGGTGACCAGGACGACCTCGACACGGCCCTCCCGGTACAGCCCGGCCGCCGCGTCCAGCCGGTGGGCGAGATACGGCGACGGCTCCCCGGCCCACAGACCGGCGCCGAACACGACGGCGACATCGGTGCGCGGCACGTCCGCCGCCGTCCGCAGCCGGTCGCCCGCCACCAGGTACATCCAGGTCACCGGCAGCAGCGCCAGCACACATCCGGCCATCACGGCCTGCACCAGCCGCCGCTGCCCCGCACGGGTGCGCGGCAGGCGGGGTCTGCGCGGCTTCGGCAGTCGCATCGGAAGGTCCCTCCCCGGTCGCTTTCGACAGTCAGAGACGTCCTGTCAGGTCCTCCGGTTCGCCCAAAGCCACGTGACCAGCTTCACTCCGGCCGACGAATACGCAGGTCACGGCAGCTCACAGACCCCCTGCACCCCACCGTGAACCCCTGGAAAAAACCCGTCATTCCCGCGCAACGGGGAGGCAACCTCCCGGCCCCACCATCGGTTCATGAAGGCGACGAGCACGTCGAACGCCCCTCCCGAGAAGACGAAGACCCCGTCCCTCCCCGGCGCCCTGCCGCTCCCGGGGGCCGACCTCGACAGTACGGCGCACCTCATGAACCGGATCAGCAGCCAGCTCGCCACCCAGCTCAGCCTCGTCTCGCGCGACGGCCGCCGACGCCCCGAGCCGCCCGCGCTCGTCCTGGTCGCCCACGGCAGCCGCGACCCGCGCACGCTGAGCACGGTCCACACGCTCGTCGAGCGCGTCCGCGCACTGCGCCCCGGCCTGCCCGTGCACCTCGGGCACATCGAGCTGAACGCGCCCCTGCTCCCCGACACCCTCGCCTCCCTGGGCACCGCCGAGGCCGTCCTCGTCCCGCTGCTCCTCAGCCGCGGCTACCACGTCAAGCGCGACATCCCCGAGATGGCGGCCGCTTCGCGGGCCCGCACGCGCGTGGCCGACCCCCTCGGCCCGCACCCCCTCCTGGTGGAGACCCTCCACGCCCGTCTCGTCGAGGCCGGCTGGCGCACCCGCATGGACGAGCCGACCCGCCGCTCCAGCGCGGTGGTCCTCGCGGCGGCGGGCTCCCGCGACCCCGAGTCGGCGATCGACACCGGCCGCACGGCCCGCCTCCTCGCCGACCGCCTGGGCGTCCCCGTGGTCCCGGCCTACGCCTCGGCGGCCACCCCCACCGTCGACACGGCGATCCGCGCCCTCACCGCCCGGGGCCGCCACCGAGTGGCCGTGGCCTCCTACTTCACGGCCCCCGGCCTCTTCGCCACCCAGTGCGCGGAGAAGGCCCCCTGGATCGCCTCGGCCCCCCTGGGCACCCACCCGGCCATGGCCCGCCTGATCCTCCACCGCTACGACCAGTCCCTGGCGACCCAGGCGCCGGCGACCCCGGCCTTGGCCTCGGCCTAGAACGCCGGGCCGGAAAGCCCACCCAGGGGGCGCGGGGCTGTATCTGATGTGCGGCTCCGCCGCGTGGGCGCGACCAGCCCCACCGGACCCGCGCCCGCCCACGACAGAACCCGCGGACGAGCAGGCGCGCCCCGATTGTCACCCCCTCCGCTTACTGTCGAGTCATGGAAGGCAATCACCACAACCACATCTCACCTCCCGGCTACGACCCGACGTCGGTCGACCGCTGGGCCACCGAACCCGACAAACGCCCGGGCCGCACAGCCTTCCAACGCGACCGCGCCAGGATCCTGCACTCCTCCGCCCTGCGAAGGCTCGCCGGCAAGACCCAGGTGGTCACCCCCGGCACCCGCAACATGGCGTGGGACGCCAGCCCCCGCACCCGCCTCACCCACTCCCTGGAGTGCGCCCAGGTGGGCCGGGAACTGGGCGCGGCCCTCGGCTGCGACCCCGACCTGGTCGAGGCGTCCTGCCTCTCCCACGACCTCGGTCACCCGCCCTTCGGCCACAACGGCGAACAGGCCCTCAACGAGTTCGCGGAGGACTGCGGCGGCTTCGAGGGCAACGCCCAGTCCCTCAGGCTCCTCACCCGCATCGAGCCCAAGCGGTTCACCGCGGACGGCTCCGTCGGCCTCAACCTCACCCGCGCCACCCTGGACGCCGCCACCAAGTACCCGTGGCCCCGCGGAGCGCACCCCACCGACCCCAAGTCCCCGAAGTTCGGCGTCTACGACGACGACCGTCCGGTGTTCGACTGGGTCCGCGAGGGCGCCCCCGGCACCCGCACCACCTTCGAGGCCCAGGTCATGGACTGGGCCGACGACGTGGCGTACTCCGTGCACGACGTCGAGGACGGCCTGCACGCCGGTCACATCGACCCCAACTGCCTGCACGCGGAGCCGGAACGCCAGGCGGTCTTCGCGGTCGCCGTCGGGAGGTACGTCCCCGAGGACACCGACCCCGCCGCCCTCGCCGAGGCTCTCGACCGCCTCCAGGACCAGGAGTGGTGGCCGCACGGCTACGACGGCTCGGCCGTCGCCCAGGCCCGCCTCAAGGACGCCACCAGCCAGCTCATCGGCCGTTTCTGCCTCGCCGCCGAGGGCGCCACCCGGGCGGCGTACGGCGGCGGCCGGCTGACGAGATACGGCGCCGAACTCGTCGTACCGCACGAGACGCGCCTCGAATGTGCGGTCCTCAAGGCGGTCGCCGACCGGTACGTCATGCAGCGCGCCGAGCAGGAGCGGTTGCGGGCCGACCAGCGGATCGTGGTCGCCGAACTGGCCGAGGCGCTCACGTTCCGCGCCCCGGACGGTCTGGACCCCCAGTTCCGCGCCCTGTTCGACCACGCGCCGGACGACCGCGCCCGCAAGCGGGTGATCGTCGACCAGATCGCGTCCCTCACCGACGCGTCCGCCCGTTCGCTTCACGCACACCTGACGGGGAAGGCGTGATGCCGAGGGCACACACGTGACCTGAAACGAGCCCGAATGTGACACTCCGTGGCCTGATCGGGCCACTCCCTCTTCCCCCATCACACTCCGTGCGGGACGCTCCCATGTGGCGGCACCCTTACGAGGAGGCATCAAGTGGTCGACGCGGATCAGACATTCGTCATCGTCGGAGGCGGTCTCGCCGGCGCGAAGGCGGCCGAGACGCTCCGAGCGGAGGGCTTCACGGGCCGCGTGATACTGATCTGCGACGAACGCGACCACCCCTACGAGCGCCCGCCGCTCTCCAAGGGCTACCTCCTCGGCAAGGAGGAGCGCGACAGCGTCTTCGTCCACGAACCGGCCTGGTACGCGCGCAACGACATCGAGCTGCACCTCGGCGAGACCGTGGACGCCGTCGACCGCACGGCGAAGACGGTCCGCTTCGGCGCGGACGGCACCGTCGTCCGCTACGACAAACTGCTCCTGGCCACCGGCGCCGAGCCGCGCCGCCTGGACATCCCGGGCACCGACCTCGTGGGCGTCCACCACCTGCGCCGCCTCGCCCACGCCGAACGCCTCAAGGGCGTCCTCGCCGCCCTCGGCCGGGACAACGGCCACATCGTGATCGCCGGGGCCGGCTGGATCGGCCTGGAGGTCGCGGCGGCGGCCCGCGAGTACGGCGCCGAGGTCACCGTCGTCGAACCCGAGCAGACCCCGCTGCACGGCGTCCTCGGCCCCGAGCTCGGCAACCTCTTCGCCGAGCTGCACCGCGAGCACGGCGTCCGCTTCCACTTCGGCGCCCGCCTGACCGAGATCGTCGGCCAGGACGGCGTGGTCCTGGCCGCCCGCACCGACGACGGCGAGGAGCACCCGGCGCACGACGTCCTCGCGGCGGTCGGCGCGGCCCCGCGCACCGCCCTCGCCGAGGCGGCGGGCCTGGAGCTCGCCGACCGGGCGTACGGCGGCGGCCTCGCGGTCGACGAACGGCTGCGCACCTCCGACCCCGACATCTACGCCGCCGGTGACGTGGCCTCCTTCCACCACGCCCTCTACGGCACCCGGCTGCGCGTCGAGCACTGGGCCAACGCCCTGAACGGCGGCCCGGCGGCGGCCCGCGCGATGCTCGGCCGCGACCTCACCTACGACCGGGTGCCCTACTTCTTCTCCGACCAGTACGACATGGGGATGGAGTACAGCGGCTGGGCGCCCCCGGGGTCGTACGACGAAGTGGTGATCCGGGGGGACGCCGCGAAGCGTGAGTTCATCGCCTTCTGGGTGAAGGAGGGCCGGGTGCTGGCCGGGATGAACGTGAACGTGTGGGACGTCACAGAACCGATCCAGCGGCTGATCAGCACCAAGGCCCACGTGGACACCGACGCCCTCGCGAACCCACACGTTCCGCTGGACAGTCTGACCTCCTGACGCCACGAGGGCGATCCGCTGTCGCACCACCCCCGTGCTGCCATCCCCCGGACCCCCGGCCGGGGGCGGTCGCCTCGCCCCATGGGTGTCAGTTCTGCCCCGTAGACTCACCTCGTGGCAGGACGGATCAACGACGAGGACGTGAAGGCGGTTCGGGACGCGGTCCCGATCGACGCCGTGGTGTCCGAGTACCTCCAGCTGCGCAACGCGGGCGGCGGGAACCTCAAGGGGCTGTGCCCCTTCCATGACGAGAAGTCGCCGTCCTTCCAGGTCAGCCCGAGCAAGGGGCTCTTCCACTGCTTCGGCTGCCAGGAGGGCGGCGACACCATCACGTTCGTGATGAAGGTCGACCACCTCTCCTTCTCCGAGGTCGTCGAGCGCCTCGCCGCCCAGGCCGGCATCACCCTGCGCTACGAGGAGGGCGGGTACAACCCGGCCCACCAGCGCGGCGAGCGGATCCGCCTGGTCGAGGCCCACAAGGTGGCCGCCCAGTGGTACATGGAGCAGCTGGCGAGCAGCCCCGAGGCCGACGCCGGCCGTAAGTTCCTCGCCGAGCGCGGCTTCGACCAGGGAGCAGCCGAGCACTTCTCCGTCGGCTACAGCCCCCAGGGCTGGGACCACCTCACCCGCTACCTGCGCGGCAAGGGCTTCACCGACAAGGAGCTGACCCTCTCCGGCCTCTCCCAGGAGGGCCGCCGCGGCCCCATCGACCGCTTCCGTGGCCGGCTGATGTGGCCGATCCGGGACATCGGCGGCGAGGTCGTCGGCTTCGGCGCCCGCAAGCTGTACGAGTCGGACAACGGCCCCAAGTACCTCAACACGCCCGACACCGCGATCTACCGCAAGTCCCAGGTGCTGTACGGCATCGACCTCGCGAAGAAGGACATCGCGAAGGCGAGCCGCGCGGTCGTCGTCGAGGGCTACACCGACGTGATGGCCTGCCATCTGGCCGGTGTCACCACCGCCATCGCCACCTGCGGCACCGCCTTCGGCGGCGACCACATCAAGATCCTCCGCCGGCTCCTCATGGACAACGGCTCGGCCCGCGTGATCTTCACCTTCGACGGCGACGCGGCCGGCCAGAAGGCCGCCCTGCGCGCCTTCGAGGACGACCAGAAGTTCGCCGCCGAGACGTACATCGCCATCGCCCCGGACAACATGGACCCCTGCGAGCTGCGCCTCGCCAAGGGCGACGAGGCGGTCGCCGACCTGGTCGAACCCCGCACCCCGCTCTTCGAGTTCGCGCTGCGCCAGATCGTCGTCCGCTACGACCTGGACACCCCGGCCGGCCGGGCCGCCGCCCTGGACGAGGCGGCCCCCATCGTCGCCCGCATCAAGAACAGCGGCGCCCAGCACGAGGTGGCCGTGCAACTCGCCGGCATGCTCGGCATCCTCGACACCCAGTTCGTCGTCAAACGGGTGGCCCAGCTGGCCCGTTGGGCCCGCGACCGCGGCGGCCAGGGCCCGGCGCCCCAGCGCGGCGCCCGGCAGCAGTACGACACGCAGTCCCGGCCCGCCGTGTCCGGCCCGGCGCTCAACCTCCGCAACCCGGTCTACGCCACCGAGCGCGAGCTCCTGAAACTCGCCCTCCAGCGCCCCGAACTGGTCTCTCCGGCCTTCGACGCGTACGGCGTCGACGAGTTCACGGCCCCGCCCTACGCGGCGGTCCGCCAGGCGATCACCGACGCCGGGGGCGCCGAGTACGGCGTCCAGGACGGGCAGGAGTACCTGGTCCGGGTCCGTGACGCGGCCCCGGACAACACCGTGCGCGCGATGGTCACGGAACTCGCGGTCGAGGCGATCCTGCGCAAGACGGTCGACGAGAACTACGCGGGCGACCAGCTCGTCACGGTCCGCCGTCGCGCGGTCGAGCGCCGCATCCGCGATGTCCAGTCCACGATGACGCGCATGGCCGCGGGCGGCGACCCGGCCCAGCTGGCCGCCGTACAGAACGAGTTGTGGGTGCTCCAGCAGTACGACCAGGCGTTGCGCGGGCACGGAGCCGCAGCTCTCTGAGCGTGTCGCGTCCGGCAGGGTAACCGGGCGGTCACGGACCGGACTCAGAAAGTCCCCGCACGCCCCTCGTGGCGGCGATGTGTCGTACTCCACACTGGGTTCCGGTGCCTGAGTCCTCGGAGCGCGGCCGATCCGTCCCCAACGGGTCCCACACCCCCGCGGTTCCGCTCATCGCGTACGGGACGGACAGCGGCGAGGCCGTCGACTCCGCTCCCGAAGTAGCGCTGCCGCACACCTCAGCAGCGATCATCCTGGAGGTCGCCCCCGTGCAGACCCAGACCCTGACCCAGACCGACATCGCTACGGACGGCACGGAAACGGATCCGGAGACCGACGTACTCGGCGCGGTCCCGCAGCAAGGCCGTGCCGTGCACCACCCGGAGGCGGAGCCCGAGGCCCCGCCGGCCGAAGCGCTGGAGAGCGCCGAGGCCCCCGAACCGGTCGAGGTTCCCGAGCCGGTCCGGGGCCGCGTCGACAACGGCGCCCCCTCCTCGGACCTGTTCCGCCAGTACCTGCGGGAGATCGGCCGCATCCCGCTGCTCACCGCCGCCGAGGAGGTCGAACTCGCCCGCCAGGTCGAGGCCGGCCTGTTCGCCGAGGAGAAGCTGAGCAACACCCCCGACCTGGACAGTCAGTTGGCCCTCGACCTGGACCGTCTGGTCGTCCTGGGCCGGATGGCCAAACGCCGTCTCATCGAGGCGAACCTGCGGCTCGTGGTCTCCGTCGCCAAGCGGTACGTCGGCCGCGGACTGACCATGCTGGACCTGGTCCAGGAGGGCAACCTGGGCCTGATCCGGGCCGTCGAGAAGTTCGACTACGCGCGCGGCTACAAGTTCTCCACGTACGCCACCTGGTGGATCCGCCAGGCCATGTCCCGCGCGCTGGCCGACCAGGCCCGCACGATCAGGGTCCCCGTCCACGTGGTGGAGCTGATCAACCGTGTCGTCCGCGTCCAGCGCCGCATGCTCCAGGAACGCGGCTACGAACCGACGCCCGAAGAGGTCGCCGATCACCTGGACCTGACACCGGAGCGCGTAAGCGAGGTCCTGCGCCTGGCCCAGGAACCCGTTTCCCTGCACGCCCCGGTGGGCGAGGAGGACGACGTCGCCCTCGGCGACCTCATCGAGGACGGCGACGCCGCCTCCCCTGTCGAGTCGGCGGCGTTCCTGCTGCTCAGGGAACACCTGGAGGCCGTGCTGTCGACGCTCGGGGAGCGCGAGCGCAAGGTCGTCCAACTCCGCTACGGCCTCGCCGACGGCCGCCCGCGCACCCTGGAGGAGATCGGCCGCATCTTCGGTGTGACCCGCGAGCGGATACGGCAGATCGAGTCGAAGACCCTGAACAAGCTCAGGGACCACGCCTTCGCGGACCAGCTGAGGGGCTACCTGGACTGACGCCGGCTGCGGGCCGGCAGGGGGCGGGTCGCGCGGTTCCCCGCGCCCCTGGGTAGCCACGGCCGAGGCGGCGGTCATGTCGCCGTGGCCGCGGGCAGTCGTGCCGCCGGGGCGGCACGGGTGGGCGCGGCACCCCGCGAGCGCGGGCCGGCACACCCACCCGGCCTCGGCGCCGGTGACCCGATCAGTCGACCTCGGCCACCGCCTGCGCGAACTGGGCCTTGTACAGGCGTGCGTACGCCCCGTCGGCCGCCAACAGGTCGGTGTGGGTGCCCTGTTCGACGATCGAGCCGTTCTCCATGACGAGGATCGTGTCCGCGTCCCGGATCGTGGAGAGCCGGTGCGCGATCACGAACGACGTACGCCCGTGCGCGAGTTTCGCCATCGCCTTCTGGATCAGCACCTCGGTACGGGTGTCGACCGAACTCGTCGCCTCGTCGAGCACCAGGATCACCGGGTCGGACAGGAACGCCCGCGCGATGGTGATGAGCTGCTTCTCACCGGCGCTGACCCCGCTGCCCTCGTCGTCGATCACGGTGTCGTAGCCCTCGGGCAGCGTCCGGACGAACCGGTCCGCGTGGGCGGCCCGTGCGGCCTCCTCGATCTCCCCGCGCGTGACCTCGCGCGAGGCGCCGTACGCGATGTTCTCGGCGATCGTCCCGCCGAACAGCCAGGTGTCCTGCAACACCATGCCGATGCCGGCCCGCAGTTCGTCCCGGGACATCCGGGCGATGTCGACGCCGTCGAGGGTGATCCGCCCGCCGGACACCTCGTAGAACCGCATGAGCAGATTGACCAGCGTGGTCTTGCCGGCGCCGGTCGGTCCGACGATCGCGACCGTGTGCCCCGGCTCGACCTTCAGCGACAGTTCCTCGATCAGCGGCTTCTCCGGCTCGTACCGGAACGACACCTGCTCCAGCGCCACCCGCCCGCGCAGTTCCTCGGGCTTCACCGCCGGTACCGGATCCGCCTCCTGCTCCTCCGCGTCCAGGAGTTCGAAGATCCGCTCGGCCGAGGCGACACCCGACTGCACGAGGTTCGCCATCGACGCGACCTGCGTCAACGGCATCGAGAACTGCCGCGAGTACTGGATGAAGGCCTGCACATCACCGATGGACAGCGAGCCGGACGCGACCCGCAGTCCGCCGACCACGGCCACCAGCACATAGTTGATGTTCGACACGAACATCATCAGCGGCTGCATGGCCCCGCTGTTGAACTGCGCCTTGAACCCGGCCTCGTACAACGCCTCGTTCTGCTCGGCGAACTGCTGCGCCGACTCCTCCTGGCGGCCGAACACCTTCACCAGTGTGTGACCGGTGTACATCTCCTCGACGTGCGCGTTCAGCTTGCCGGTGGTGCGCCACTGCTGCACGAAGTGCGGCTGCGACCGCTTGCCGATCCGGGTGGCGACGACGAACGACAGCGGCACGGTGACCAGCGCGACCAGGGCGAGCAGCCACGACACCCAGAACATCATCGCCAGCACGCCGATGATGGTGAGCAGCGAGTTGATGAGCTGGCCCATCGACTGCTGGAGGGTCTGCCCGATGTTGTCGATGTCGTTCGTGGCGCGGCTGAGCACCTCACCCCGCTGCCGCTTGTCGAAGTACGACAGCGGCAGCCGCGACAGCTTCGTCTGCACGTCCTCGCGCATCCGGAACATCGTGCGGTTGACGGTCCGGTTGACCAGCCGGGTCGCCACCGCCATCAGCAGACCGGCGATCAGGAACACCCCGAGCGCGAACAGCAGGACCTGCCCCACCTCGTGGAAGTCGATGCCCTGGCCGGGGGTGAAGTCGGTGCTCCTGAGCATGTCGGCGACGCCGCCCTCGCCACGCTCCCGCATCGAGTCGAGGACCTGCTCCTTGCTGGCGCCGGCGGGCATCTCCCGTCCGATGATGCCCGCGAAGACCAGGTCGGTGGCCTTGCCGAGGATCTTCGGCCCGACCACGTTGAGGCCGACGCTCAGGACCACGCAGAACAGCATCACGCAGAGGGTGAACCGCTCCGGCCTGAAATGGCCGAGCAGCCGCCTGCCGGACGCCTTGAAGTCCAGCGAGTGGTTGTCGGGACCGGTGCCGGCCATCATGCGTCCCATGGGCCCGGCCATCAGGCAGCCTCCGCTTCGGTGAGCTGGGAGAGCACGATCTCCCGATAGGTTTCGTTGTCCGCCATCAGCTCGCGGTGGGTGCCGGTGCCGACGACCCGGCCCTCGTCGAGGACGACGATCCGGTCCGCGTCCCGGATGGTGGCGACCCGCTGGGCGACGATCACCACGGTCGCCTCGGCGGTCTCCTGCCCGAGCGCCGCCCGCAGTGCCGCGTCGGTGGCGTAGTCGAGAGCGGAGAAGGAGTCGTCGAACAGGTAGATCTCCGGCCGCTGCACGAGCGTACGGGCGATGGCGAGCCGCTGCCGCTGACCGCCGGACACGTTCGTCCCGCCCTGCGCGATGGGGGAGTCGAGCCCGTTCTCCAGCCCCTCGACGAAGCCCTTGGCCTGCGCCACCTCCAGCGCGTGCCACAGCTCCTCGTCCGTCGCGTGCGGATTGCCGTAGCGCAGGTTGGTCGCCACCGTGCCCGCGAACAGGTACGGCTTCTGCGGCACCAGCCCGACGGTCTTCGCCAGCAGCACGGGGTCGATCTCCGCGACGGCCACCCCGTCCACGAGGACCTCGCCGTCGGTCGCGTCGACCAGCCGGGGGACCAGTCCCAGCAGCGTGGACTTGCCGCTGCCGGTCGAGCCGATGACGGCGGTCACCTCACCGGGGCGCGCCACCAGGTCGACGGACCTGAGGACGGGCTCCTCGGCACCGGGATAGCGGAACCCCGCCCCGCGGATCTCCAGATGCCCGTGCCGGCGCAGCTCCCGCACGGGCGCGAGCGGCGGGACGACGCTCGACGACGTGCCGAGCACCTCCTCGATGCGCTCGGCGCACACCTCGGCGCGCGGCACCATCATGAACATGAAGGTGGCCATCATCACGGACATCACGATCTGCATGAGGTAGGCGAGGAAGGCCGTCAGATCGCCGATCTGCATGCCTCCGCTGTCGATCCGGTGGGCGCCGAACCAGACCACCGCGATCGACGACAGGTTCACGGTGGTCATGACCACCGGGAACATCAGTGCGAGCAGGTTGCCGGTCTTCAGCGAGATGTCGGTGAGGTCGGTGTTGGCCTTCCGGAAGCGCTGCTCCTCGTACTCGTCCCGGACGAAGGCGCGGATCACGCGGTTGCCGGTGATCTGCTCGCGCAGCACCCGGTTCACCGTGTCGAGACGCACCTGCATGGAACGGAACAGGGGCCGCAGTCGCCGCACGATCAGCGTCACGCAGATCGCCAGCACCGGCACCACCGCGATCAGCACCGCGGACAGCGGCACGTCCAGGCCGAGCGCCAGCACGATGCCGCCGACGCACATGATCGGCGCCGACACCAGCAGCGTGAACGTCATCAGGGCCAGCATCTGGACCTGCTGGACGTCGTTCGTGGTCCGGGTGATCAGCGACGGCGCGCCGAACTGGCCGACCTCCCGCGCCGAGAAGGACTGCACCCGGTCGAAGACGGCGGCCCGCAGGTCCCGGCCGAGCGCGGAGGCGGTCTTCGCGCCGTAGTACACGGCGGCGACGTTGCACACCACCTGCACCAGCGAGATGCCGATCATCACGGCGCCGAAGGACAGGATGTAGCCGGTGTCGCCCTTCACGACGCCGCTGTCGATGATGTGCGCGTTCAGCGTGGGCAGGTAGAGAGTGGCGCAGGTCTGCAGGAACTGCAGCAGCACCAGAAGGGCGATGGGTTTCTTGTAGGGCCTGAGATAGGTCCGCAGAAGTCGTATGAGCACGCTTGGTCTCTCGGAGTCGGCGGTGGGAGCGATTGGTTGCCCCTGGCCCCTATCGTCGAACACTCCACCCGTGTTACCTCAACCGATTAAGCCGTCAGCAGTGCTTCGTACGGCCTTACGGGTACGCCTCCTACCGGACTCTTACCTTCCGCTCCGTCCGCGGTACCGCCCGCTACACCCGGAACGCCCCCGGGTGGGTCTGCTCCCGCACCGACACGAACTGCTGACGCACCGCCTGGCCCACCGCCAGCTCCTCGCCCGGATCCAGCACCTGCGCGGTCGCGCCCTGCCAGGCCGGCGGGGTGCGCGGGTCGAGGGCGCCCTGCGACACACCGAGCGCCCAGGCGGCCTGCCGGGCCGAACCGATCGCCGCGTAGTCCGCCGGCTGCGGTACGACGACCTGCGCACCGAACAGCGCGGGCGCCGCCGCCTGCACGGCCGACAGCTCGGCCGCCGCACCGAGCAGGAAGACCCGCCGCACCTCCACACCCCGGCCGCGCATCACGTCCAGCGCGTCCGCGAGCCCGCACAGCATGCCCTCGAACGCGGCCCGCGCCAGATGCTCCGGCCGCATCGACTCCCGTCTGAGCCCCGCCAGCGTTCCGGCGGTGTGCGGCAGGTTCGGGGTGCGCTCACCCTCCAGATAGGGGAGGAACACCAGCCCGTGCGCCCCGGGCGTCGACTTCATCGCCAGGTCGGACAGACTCTCCAGATCGGAGAGCCCGAGCATCTCGGCGGCGCCGCGCAGGGTCCGTACGGCGTTCAGCGTGGTCACGACCGGCAGGTGCATGCCGGTCGCGTCGGCCAGGGAGGTGATCATCCCGCTCTGGTCGACCAGCGCCTCGGGGTGCACCGCCATCACCGACCCGGACGCTCCCAGCGAGACGACCGCGTCGCCCAGGCCGAGCCCCAGCCCGAAGGCCGCGGCCATCGTCTCGCCGGTCCCCGCGGAGATCAGCAGCCCCTCCGGAGTCGTACCGGCCGCGTCGGAGGGCCCGATCACCTCGGGCAGCATGACCTGGTGGCCGAGCGCCAACTCGACCAGGTCGGGGCGGTAACCGCCGGTGGCGGCGGACCAGTACCCGGTGCCGGACGCCCCACCGCGATCGGTGGTCCGCCGCACCGGCCGCCCCAGGAGCTGCCACACCAGCCAGTCGTGGGCCTGCAACAGGACGGCCGTGCGCTGCGCCGCCTCGGGCTCGGTCTTGGCGAGCCAGCGCAGCTTGGTCACCGGCTGCGCCGCCTGCGGCACACAGCCCACCGCCTGCGCCCACGCCTCGCGCCCGCCGAGCGCGTCGATCAGGTCGGCCGCCGCGACCTGCGCCCGCTTGTCCCCGCCGACCATCGCCGGCCGCACCGTGTTGCCCTGGGAGTCCAGCGGCACCACCGCGTTCTGCTGCGCGGACACGCCGATGGCCTGCACCCCTTCGAGCAGCCCGCCGCCGGCGGCTTCACCGAGGGACAGCAGCCAGGCCTGTGGATCGACATCGGAAGGCCGCCCGCTGTCGGCGTTCTCCATCGGGTGCGGCGCATAGCCCTGCCGCAGCACGGCACCCGTGTCCGTGTCGCAGACGACGATACGAGTGAATTCGGGCGAACTGTCCAACCCGGCGACTATCCCCATGGCCAAAATTCTGCCGTACCGCGGGGGGTGACTGTGTCGGCTCGGGGGCCCCTGCCCGGATAAGGGCCCCCGGTGTGACGAAGTCCCCTAGGTATTGCTGGTACCCCAGTCGTCCTCGGTGGTGCCGTTCGCGTTGCGTTCCCGCAGCGACCGCACCCGGTCGGCCACCGAGTCGGGCACCCGGTCGCCCACCTTCTCGCTCACCGCGTGGAAGGCCTTGCCGGCGAACTGGCGGCCCTGCTGCGCGGCCGACTCCGCGGTGTTGCGGACGGCGGGGTTCTGCGCGACCTGCCGCGCGGACTTCTTCAACTGCTCGTAGCGCTCGCGTCCGGCCTTCGTGCCCAGCACGTAGCCCAGAGCGAGTCCGACGACGAACGTGAGCCGGTAGCGCATGACGGCCACCCTTCCCTCGTGTAGGTCTCCGGCGTGGCATCGGTGCCATGGGGGGAACCGATTGGCGGAGCACCCCCCTGCTTGCGCTAATGTATGTGTCGCAGCGAGCACACGCCCCCTGGCGAATACCCAGGTAGATGCGTTCGATGCAAACGAGGCGTTCCCCTGTAGCTCAATTGGCAGAGCAGCCGGCTGTTAACCGGCAGGTTACTGGTTCGAGTCCAGTCGGGGGAGCTTCGATCTTCCGTAGCTCAATTGGCAGAGCAGCCGGCTGTTAACCGGCAGGTTACTGGTTCGAGTCCAGTCGGGAGAGCGCACTGAACGAGGACCCCACCGGGGTCCTTTTTCATGTCAGGGGCCATCCGAGCGCATCCGGCGGCCGACGGGGACATCCAAGGACATCGGAGGGCATCCGGAGGGAACCGCGCAGGTCACAGCGGAGTCCTCAAGGGCATGCGAAGTCGACCATACGAAGCAGGAGATCGTATGAGCGGCTATGCTGCGGCAGACGGCGCGCACACGTGTACGCGACACGCCGCTATGGGGCGGTAGCTCAGCCGGTTAGAGCAGCGGACTCATAATCCGCCGGCCGTGGGTTCGAGTCCCACCCGCCCCACCTGTGCAGGCTTCCGGCCTGCGGAAACGTTCATCTTTTCGGGTGTCGGGGCGTCAACTGTGCCCGAACGGGCTGAATTCGCTGCTCTTGGGCGTGCAGCTGGGCAGTGCTCGGGGAGAGCTTCAGCCCCTCTGACCTGCTGCCGAGTAGACGATCGCGGTATCGCTCGCGGTCCGGGTGACTGCCTTGAGCGCGTCCTCCCAGGTGAAACCTTCGACAGGCCCGGCGCAGACCGGGATCCAGCCGTGCGGGACCCGGACGCACAGGCCGCACGCGCCGTCGGCACACTCCTGCACGGCGTGGGACCGGGCGGCTGAGCCGAAGCGAGGGAAGCCCGCTGCCTCGTGCCTCCCCAGCTGTCGCCGTCTCCACGGTGCGAGGGGAAGCGCGCCGAATTTCTCCACTCGGCAACCAGCTCTTCCCATCGGGACGAGCTGGCGGAGGAGTTGGACGCGCTCTGTGTGTTCTCGCCCGTTCCGAAGGATGCCTGGCGTTGGGTCGACACCGCCCAGTACGAACTGACCCAGCAAGGCCGGCATCGTGCGGCGGGACCGATCGGCCTGTTGGTCTGCGCGACCGCGGTCCATCACGGGCGCACCGTCCTCCACGTGGACAACGACTTCGTGACGGTGGCCGGAGTGCTCAAGGACCTTCACCAGCGTGACGTGCGCACCTGATCTCCTGGAGCCGGTTCGCCTCCGTCATCCTGTTGGCCCCTCAGTCATCGTCGCTGACGTCACTGTCCCAGGACCGTGAATCTGGTCCGTCCTCTGAGTGCAGCCGTCGCACCGTCCAGATCCGTGAGCCGTGCGGCCAGGGTGGCCTCCGCGAGCCGGGGTGCAGGGTCTCGATCTCGTCCGGGATCACCGAGGAGCCGTCGGGGATGCCCGCAGCCCTTCAGCGCGGTGAGCAGTGCGGTGTCTGGAGGAGGCCGAGCGCCGTGACATGGTCGGACGGGGCCCTCACAGCGTGCCGCCCGGGAGTGCGGGTACGGGCGGAGGGGGCCGGTGTGGGGGCGAGGGTTGTGGGGGCGGCAGGCTCGGGAGGGCGAGGAAGAGGGAACCGGAGCCTGTGAGGTCGACGAGGCGTTCCAGCGCCGGGCTCGGGTGGTGCAGCCGTAGGTATCCTCCGGCCTCGGTGCTGTGCAACAAGGCGTGGAGGAAAGTGTTCAGGCCGCTGCAGTCGCAGAAGGTCACATCGGTGACATCGACGTCGATGGCGCGGATGCCGTCGTGCAGGCACCGCTCCAGCGACGCGCGCACCAGGGGCGCCGAGTCCAGGTCGATCTCACCGGTCAGGGTGACCAGCGCCCGGTTGTCCGTGTCGTGCCGGGAGACGCTCAGGATGGGTGCGGTACGCATGGTCAGGGTGCCTCGGTTCACGAGACCGCGCCGGGCTCCCGGTACGGTCCTACTGACGTGCGGGCAGGTGGAGGGCCGGTCCGGCAGCCGGGAATCCGGGGCGTAGGACCCAGCCGGTCCCCTCGGGGATGCGCAGGGCGACGGGACGAATGATCCGCTCTCCGCAAGCAGGAGCGCCAAGCGATGGTGGCCCGCCGGGGTCTGGGACGTCCCTACGCAGCATAGCCCTGAGGCCGGTCCAGCGGTGGTCCGCAACCGGGGTACCAGGATGTTTACACGCGTTGATCGGGCGGCGTCGACGCTCTGCCGCCCCGGTGCGGGTGGGCGGCCACCGGCTGCCGTCGCCGATCGCAGATGAAACGCGGTCAGATGGGCAGTCGTCCCGTTGTGCCGTCGGCACCGCCGAAGGAGCCTCGCAGGCATCCGCCGCTGCCGCGGGGCCGGGCGATGCTCCCCGGAACTCCTTCAGACCTCGCGTCGACCCTGCTGTGAGCGGGACAAGTCCGGCCCTCACGACGATGGCTCTCGGGCTCCGGAACGATCAAGGGACATGGATGGCGAGTCGCAGAGACGAAGCGGAACGGGCGCCGAAGCGCAAGGTGTTAGACCTGACCGTGGTGCAGGTGGTGGCGAGCGCGCTCGCGACCGTGGTGGGCGCGGTGTTGGCGTCCCTGCTGGGGGTGACCGGGACGATCATCGGCGCCGCCGTGGTCAGCGCCAGCGCGACCACCGGCGCGGCGGTCTTCTCGCACGCTTTCCGGCGGACCGGCGAGGGGATCCGGGGCCGGGTGCCGCAGGTGGGGGTGGCGCAGGTGGGGGTGCCGAGGACGCCGGGGGAGGAGCGGGCGGAACACCGCGCGGACGCCCGGGCGGCGTTCGGTCCGCCGGTGGACTCTTCCGTCGCCGACGCGACACCGCCCTTCGCGCCCTCCACGGGAGAGTCGGTCACCACCTATCGGGGTGGCTCCGTCCGGAGGTCCATCGGCTGGAAGAAGTACGCCCTGGCGACGGGCCTGGTGTTCGCCCTGGCCATGGTCACGGTGACCGCGGTCGAGTTGATCATGGGCAAGCCGGTCGCGGCCGTGGTCAAGAACGAGCCGGGCAGGGGAACCTCGGTGGGCGGTGGCTCGGCCGGTACCTCTGGTCCCGCCGACCCCCGGACGCCCACCCCGACCGTGTCCGGCGGCGCGACATCGCAGCCGGAGGGCTCCGCCTCGCCGGACAGGAGTGTGGCACCGGACACCGGCGCCGGTCCCAGTTCCCCTCCCGGCTCCAGCTCCGCCTCCGAGGCTCCGGCGCCGTCCGCGCCGTCCAGCCGGGATGCTGTGAGCAGTGCGGATGCCACCGCTGACGAGCAGGGATGAGGCGGGGAAGGGTGCGCCCCGGGAAGACGACAGGTGGCGAGGCGGTCCGCTGTCCGGAACCTCTGGGCAGGACTACGCTGTGGAGTGAGGCCCCAGTCCCCGGTATCGCTGCTGAGCTGATTCCCGCTCCCGGGGAGGCCCGCCGTGTTCGTTCTGCTGTTGATCCTCGTCATGGTCCTGTTCGCCTCCGGCTTCCTCAGCCCCGTCTGGTGGATGGCCGCGGCCGTGGTGGTCTTCGGCGGAACGCACCACGGCCGCGGTGGCCCCGGGCGCGCTGACGCCGCGAGGACCCGTTGGGATCGCGTATATCGAAGGAGAAGCTCATGATTCACGCTGCCGATGTCCGTGAGTGGCGCGACCGGGATGTCGTGGACACGGAGTCGCACAAGATCGGTGTCCTTGAGGCGGTCTATGTGGACACCGTCACCGATGAGCCGGCCATGGCGACGGTGCGGATCGGTCTGCCCACCCGGCACCGGCTGGTGTTCGTTCCCCTTGAGGACGCGATCGTCGGACCGGGATACGTCAGGGTCGGTTACGTCAAGGCGCTGGTGAAGCAGGCTCCTTCGATCGGCACCGACGACGTGCTGCCCGCCGAACAGGAGGAGGCGATCTTCAAGCACTACGGCCTGCCCTACCAGCCCGGTGCGGCCGGTGAGCGGCAACTGGCGCGCCGCTGAACGTCGATGGAGCAACCCACCGTGTGGTGACGACTGTGATGGGGACTGTGTGGTGAGGGCCGGGCTGCCGACCGTCGTCTCGACCGACGAGGCGGCCCTGCTGGCCGAGATCTCCGAACTGCGCGCCGAGAAGGAGAAGTTGGGGCGGGCACTGGCGAGCCGTGCGGTGATCGACCAGGCGCGCGGCATGGTGATGGCCCTGGCGCCGTGTTCCGGCGCGAGGGCCCGGGATCTGCTGGTGGACGTGTCGCAGCACTGCCACGTCAAGCTCCGGGACGTGGCCGCGGCCCTGGTCGCCACGACGGCCGGCACGACGATCGCCACCTCGGCCACCACAGCGAAGGACGAGGCGCTTCCGGAGGAGGTGCGGCGGGAGCTGCGCCGAGCGCTGCGGCTTCTTCGTGCGGCGGACCGGGGGTGACGGGGAGTGCCCGTCGAGGAGTTCCCAGAGGGGGCTGCGGGTGCGGGTGCGCGGGGCGGGTGTTGGGCTCGTACCGTCCCGTCTGGCGGGGAGGAAGAGCGGGGAGCGGTACGCCGGTCTGGTCGGCGGGGATCACGAGGTGACCCACTTCCCGCCGGTTCCGGTGCGACCGCTGTCGGGGAACGCGGCGATGCGCTCGTCGTGCCGGTGGTTGACCAGGTGGACCGGGAACGTGCCCGGAGCGATCATCGCCATGAGCGCGAACACGGTCACGAAGGTCTCCACGGCTCTCACATCCGCTGGGCCGGATTCGGAGGAGCGGCTGAGGCCGACGGGACGCCGAGCACCGGAGCGGTGACGGCGGGGATCCGCCCACGTGAGGGTGGGCCGCCGACCGCGTGGCCTCCCTCGGAGTCCCAGACCGCCTCCAGGGCCCGGTCGGTCTCCGCCACCGTGCGCAGCCGCGCCGCCTCCGCCATCAACTGGCTCGCGGTGGACGTGCGCAGGGGGTCGCTCGCGGCGGCCATCAGCCAGGCGGCCGAGAGGGGAGTGGTCCCCGGAGGGATCACCAGCAGGTCCCAGCGGCCCACGCGGTAGGAGAGGAGCAACATCTGGTGCGGGTCCTGCTGGGCCATGAACGAGCCCACCTTCACGACATGCCGTCCGACGGCCACCCTGCGCGGGACGGTCGGCCATTGCACGGGATTCACCGTGACCCTGGTGATCCGCCCCCACAACGGATCGAGTACGGCTGTCAGCGCGGGAAGTTCCGCCCCGAGGTCGCGGGAGCGGGGCCACCAGGCGCCGTCCAGCAGAGCGGGTGCGGAACCGCTGGGGGCCAGCGACATCCGCAGCGGGGGAGGGGAGGGCTGGTCTTCGAGAGTCGGCGCGTACGAAACGGTCGCAGTCATGATGCGAACCCTGCTCCGGACGGTTGGCACCGGCCCGGCGTAGTCGATCGCCGAAAACGACACGAGCATGGAGGCCGGTGCGCGAAATACTCTCGGTAACCCCAGGGTACTCCTCCGGCAGGGGGACGGACCGGGTCCAGGCCGGTATCGACGCCCCCCCACACGGTCGTACGCATCCGGCTCGACAGCCCGACAGCCCGACGTCACGGACCCGGCCCCGGATCCGGTTTCACGGCCTCCGTGATTCCGGCCCGGGCCGCTTCGAGCTGGGCGGCGAACGCGATGCCGAGGAACAGGGAAACTCCGGTCAGGTTGGCCCACAGCAACAGGGCGATGAAGGCCGTCAGCGGTCCGTACAGGGCACCGAAGGACCCGCTCTCGGCGACGTAGAGCGCCAGCAGCCAGGTCGCGGTGATCCACAGCACCAGGTGGACCGCCGAGCCGAACGCCAGCCAGGTGTAGCCCGGTTGGTCCCTGCGGGGCGCCCAGCGGAAGATCACCGCGGAGCCGACCCAGGCGAGCACCACGCCCAGCGGCACCTGGAGCGGCCCCCACCAGTCGAGCCCGGAGCGGGGCCAACCGAGGGCCTGCACCACCGCGTTCCCGACGGCGTCCCCCGCGGCCAGCACCAGGAACCCGAGGACCATCGGCATGCCCGCGGCCACCGCGAGAAGCAGGGACCGCCCGTACTTGGCGAGGAAGGGCCGGTCGCGCTCTATCCCGTAGATACGGTTGGCGCCCCGCTCGACCTGGGCCATCGCCGAGGCGAGGTTGAGTACGGCGAAGGCCAGGCCCAGCCACATGGCGACGGCGCTCCAGACGCCCGAACCGGCGCTGCGTTCGGTGCCCTCCAGGGCGTCCTCGACCAGCCGCGCGCTGGCGCCCGGCACGATGTCGCCGAGGGTGAGTTCGATGATCCGGCTCACGCTCTCCGTGTGCACCGTGGTGGCCACGCCGACCAGGGCGATGGTGAACGGCACCATGCCCAGCACCACTTGGAACGCGAGGGAGCGGGAACTGGTGAAGCCGTCGGCGTAGCGGAACCGGACGAACGCGTCGAGGAGGAGTCGGCGGCCTCCGTAGTGCCTCAGCGCGGTGAGCGCCTCGTCTCCGGAGAGCTCCTCCCCGATCATGTCCCGTGTCTGCGGGACATGCGCTGCGGTTCCCATCGAGAGCGTCTCTTCCTGTCGTGCTGCGTACGGTGCGGGCGCCGCCGGTGTCATGGGCGGCGGGCCCCGAGCTTTCGCGGATGATCAGGCCGGTGCCGGTGCCGGTGCCGGTGCCGGTGGTCGGTGGTCGTTCTCCAGATGGCCGCGCAGGAGTTCGAAGGTGTCGCGGTCGGGGCCCTGGAGGTCCATGCGGGAGGGGGTGACGAACTCCGCGCGCGGAGCGTCGTCGAAGCCTACGACGCCGGCCTCTCCCGGCACCGCGCGCCCGGCACGGCGCGGGGCGCGCGGTACGCCGAGGGCCAGGTCGTCGTTCCCGCACAGGAGCGCCGTGACGTCCGGGGCGCGGGCGAGTTGCCGGCCCTCTTCGCAGCCGGTCCGGGCGTCCTGGCCCAGACCGCCGCGGGAGCGCGCTCGCCGAGTGGGCGGCCCGCTCCTCGCGGATCGGTGTCCCCGCCGGTGGAAGGGCACCGGCGCCGGATGGTCAGCGGCCGGCGGCCTTGAGTACGGCTTCCAGTTGGCGGAGCGGCTCGGGGCCGGCGATGCGCAGGACGACCGTGTCCGCTCCGGCAGCCGCCAGTTCGTCGAGCTGTCCGGCGGCCTCGGCGGGTGTGCCGGAGACGGTGAACACCTCCTCCTGGGGGCGGCCGAGCCACCCGGCCTGGCCCTCGGTGTTCGGGTGCAGGAGCCGTGCCACCTCGTCGGAGTCCTCGCCGACACAGCAGAACGCCAGCACCGTCAGGGTGTGGTCGGCGTTGGCTCCGCCCTTGGCGGTCAGCGTCTGGATGTTCTCCAGGTCGCGCGGTCCGTGGCCCTCGGCGACCAGCGTGCCGTCCGCGACCCGGCCGGAGAGCTCCAGTGAGCGCGGGCGGACCACCCCCGCGACCAGCGGCGGCGGTTCGGCGGGCGGATGCACGAGCTGGATGCCGTCCAGCCGTACCTCCCGGCCCTCCAGGTCGATGCGCTCCCCGCGCAGCAGCGCGCGTACGGCGGTGATCGTCTCCTCCAGCAGGGCCAGCGGCGAGCGCGGGGCGACGCCTACCGAGGCCATCCACTCGCGTACGCCATGCCCGATCCCGGCCACGAGCCGTTCGGGGAACACCCGGGCCAGCGTGGCCAGTTCCATCGCGAGCAGCGCCGGGCTGCGCAACGGGGCGGGCGCGATGCCGATACCCACCCGGAGGTGTTCCGTCGCGCCCAGGGCCACGGCCGCCGCCGACACCCCGCCGTTCCAGCCGAGGTCCTCGACCACCCACAAATCGTCCGCGCCGAGCGCCTCGGCCTGCCGTGCGAACCCGGGCAACCCCTCCGGGGCCCAGTCGCGGTCGTACATCACACCGATCCGAAGGTTCGTCATGCGTCGGAACCTATGCTCCGTCCGAGGAGCGGATCAATGCCGGGGTGGAGCGGGGCGGGGCGGCGGACGGTTCGTTAGGGGGCGTGGGCGCGGGCATGGGCGTAGGTCTGAGGTTGGGCACGAGCCTCGGGGTGGGCATGGCCTCGGGGTGGACGTGGGCCCAGGGGCGGCTCGTTACCGCTCCTGCTCCCGCCCCCGTCGCCCCACCGCCGTGCGCAGCGCGGTACGCACCTCCGCCGGCGGGGCCGGGCCGTCGGTGCTCGCGCTGGCGGTGACCGCCGCGGCGACCGAGTGGAGCTTGGTGTTGGAGAGCTGGGAGACCTCTCGGAGGATGGTCCAGGCCTCGTCGGAGGTGCAGGCGTGGGTGGCCATCAGGATGCCGCGTGCCTGGTCGATCACGGGTCGGGAGACGATCGCCCGGCGGAGCTGGTCGACCTCCTCCTGGAGTTGCCGCAGTTGCTCGGCGCGTTCCCGGGCGACGGCGGAGGAGGCGGCCGGGGGGTGGGGTCCGGGGGCGGAGGTGTCGTCCCCGGCACTCGGGGGGTCGGTGGTGTGCCGGCCGGCCAGTTCCAGGAGCCGGCGCGGCTGGCCGTCCCAGTTCAGGGTCACGACCGGTATGCCGTGCCGGTGGCCGTAGTCGTCGAGGGTCTCCAGGAACTGCAGCCCGGCGGTGTCCATGAAGATCACGCCGGTCATGTCCAGTTCCACCCGGCCGGTACCGTCCGGCAGTTCCGCCAGCGTCCTGGCCAGGACGTCCGCCGATCCGTGAACGAGCTCCCCGCGCGGGGTGAGCACCGCTCGGTCCGCCTCCGTACGCCTCTCGATCACCAGGGCTTTCAGCCGCCCCGCGAGGGGTGAGTGTGCCGCTGAGGTCATGTCCCCGCCTTGTAGTCCCCGACAGTCTTCATGACGTTGCGTGCCCCCGTCCGCCGGGCCGGTACCGTGGGGCGCGGCGGCGCTGACTGAGCACCTGCCCGCCGTACGACGTACTACACACCGTCTTCACGACTGTCGGAAACGGTGCGGGGTATGTGCGGTCTCGTTCGTGGAATGGGGGGACGGTGTGGGCATCCGGTACCTGACACCTTTTGGGACCGCCGACGCGGTGCCGGAACTGACGGTGTCCCCGCTCGGCACACGCAGTGGGCTGCGCGTGTCGGGGGAGGTCGTCCTGGCGACGCACGACGTGTGGAGACGGGCGCTGGAACAGGCCGTGCGGGACGACGAGGACGTCTACCACCTGGAGCTGTCCTCCGTGACCTTCGTCGATGTCGCCGGTGCCGGTGAACTCGCCGCCGTCGCCCAACAACTGGACGAAGGAAGGCGGATCGTGCTGAACCAGCCGCCGCGCGCCCTGCGACGCGTGCTGGAGATGTTCTGGCCCGACCTTCCGGCGATCGAGGTGTCGATGTCATGAGTGCCACGGCCGAACTCTCCGAACCGTTCGTCCACCCCGCCCTCTTCTACGGTGACGAGCAGGAGTACGTGGCGGGCACGGTGTCCTTCGTGCGCGCCGGGCTCGCCGCCGGTGACCCGGTGGCGGTCGCCGTGCCCGGCGAGAACCTCGGGCTCATCCGGGACGGCCTCGGAGCCGACGCCGACGCCGTACGGCTCCTCGACATGCGGGAGGCCGGGCGTAACCCCGGCCGGATCATCCCCGGCGTGCTGCGCGCCTTCACGGACACCCAGCCGCCCGGCCGTCGGGTACGCATCATCGGCGAGCCGATCTGGGCGGGCCGGTCGGAGACCGAGTACCCCGCCTGCGTCCAGCACGAGGCGCTGATCAACGCGGCCTTCCGGGGCCGCGCGGTCAGCATCCTCTGTCCCTACGACGTCCGGAGCCTGGCCCCGCAGGTCATCGCCGACGCGTACGCCACCCACCCCACCGTGATCCACGCAGGCTCCGGTCCGGAACGGGACAGCGGGGAGTACGCCCCCGACACCATCGTCGCCCGCTACAACGAACCGCTGCCGCCGCTCACCGACGTGCCGTCCTTCACCTTCGACGCGGACTCGCTCTCCCAGACCCGGCACATCGCCACCGGCCTGGCCGCCCGCCTCGGCCTCACCGGCGTCCGCCTCCAGGACCTCGCCCTCGTCACCGCCGAACTCACCACCAACAGCGTGATCCACGGCGGCGGTTCGGGCACCCTGCGGATCTGGGCCGACGACACCCACGTGCTCTGCGAGGTCCACGACAAGGGCCACCTCACCGACCCCCTCGCGGGCCGCTACCCCGCGACCCGCGACCAACGAGGCGGCCGGGGACTGCTGATGGTCAACATCGTGGCGGATCTGGTGCGGGTGCACACGGGGGTGGAGGGGACGACCGTGCGGTGCTGGTTCGCTCGGTGAGCGCCTGAGCGCTATGAGCGCTGATGGAGGAAGACCGCGCCTATGTCCCGTCCGCGCTGCCTGAGTTCGGCGATCTCTTCCTGACGCCAGGAGCAGTCGAAGCGGAGGTCCGCCTCGCGTGCGTGCCGTAGGGCTGTGTCGCAGGCTTGTTCAAAGGCGGCCAGGCGCGGAACGATCTCGGCGGGGAGGCGGGCGTCCTCGGGGCGGGGGAGGGACTGGGGTCTGCGGTAGTACCTGTCGTCCACGGGACGCATGCCAGCCGCGTGGCGGACACCTGCCAGCTCCAGATTGGCGAGGCAGCGGTACCAGCCGTACCGCATCCAGGGCGTTGAGTCCGGCATGAACGTTTCGTGGGCCAGCCGTAATCGGACCAGGTGACCGGGGTGTGCCGGATCGTCCTCGTCCGGGTCGAGAAGCAGCGCGTAGATCGCGTAGGCCGTCGCGAAGACGCGGCTTTCCGGCCGTTGTGGAGCGGCCAGTGCGTCGATCTGCCTCGACGCGGACCGTGCGGCTGGGACGTTGTTGTCGAAGAAAGCCAGGTCGGCCTGGCACGCCGCCATGAACAAGCTCTTGTAGAAGCAGTCCTCCAAGGGGGCGACCTGAGCCATCCAGCGCTGTGCCTCGTTCCGGTGGTCGAGCATCAGACACGCCCGAAGTGCGCTGAACGCCATGTTCCGGGACCAGATTTGAGGGCCGGTTCCCTCTCGGTGGGCCCAGGCCCGTTCCAGGGTTTCGAGCGCAGTCGCCCAGTTCCCCCTGAGGGAGAGGAGAGTGGCCCTTGTGTACGTGGTGTTGCTCCCCTCCTCACCCCAGGCACTCACGGCGAGGGTCGCGAGGTGTTCGACAAGCTCATCGATATCGGCGACCTCTGTTTCACGTGCCAGGGCCCAGTCGACGAACAGGTTCTGTAACCAGTAGCGCTCCTTTTCATCGCCTACGAACCTGGGTTGATGCACAGCCTCAAGCAGCAGATGGAGACCCCGATCGGGTTCCGAGGTGTGTGACCAACTGCTCGCAGCACCCCGTAACGCCCTGAAGGCCTTCCAGCCCCACTCGCGCTCCACAGCCAGGTCGCGAGCCTGCTCGAAGAGCAGCGCCGCGGTCCACGCCTCGCCCATGTCCGCGGCCTCTTTCGCCCGCCGGATCAGGCCGTCGTAGTCCTTCTCCATCACGCCGAAGCCACCCGCCGGACCTCCTCCTGGACCTTCTCGACGATGTACGGAGCCAGGCTCTGGAACTTCTGTCCCAGCAGCCTCCCCACCACCTCGACCTCAGCGGTCAACCAGTCCTGCGCGGTCGAGTACCGGCCGGACAACTCTGCGAGGACCGTTCGCGACAGGACGACCGGGGCGATCAGCTGCGCCAGGCGCTCCGGCGGGATGTAGATCGCGTGGTCTCTGCCCTGGAGGAGTTCCTGGATGACCTTGGACATGCGCATCTTGGAGTGCAGGTACTCCCCGAGTGCCGGGTTGCCGGGCTCGTACGAGATGTAGAGCAGCCCTTGGAGGTCGGCGGGCAGGGCCGTCCCGTTCGCGGGGGCGTCCTCGCGCAGGAGGACGACCGGGCGGTCGCGGCGGTCGCTGAAGGCGGCGCCCAGTTCGAACATCACGTTGGGGTTGGCGTCGGTGATCTCGGCGATGAAACCGTCCGCGCCGTCCATGAGGATCTGGAGGTTGTCGAGGAGACGGTGGTCCTCCTGCTGGTCGCGGGCGACGACCAGCCGGCACCCCCACCGCTGTTCCACGGCCTCGCGACAGGCTTCGACCAGAGGTTCGTAGCGGTCGGTGAACGGTGTGATCATGAAGAAGGTGCGGAGGCCGGTCCGGCTGTCCGCGACGGCGCGATGACGGCCCTGGGCGGCCTGCAGCCGCTCGTCCAGCACCTTGCACCGGGTCTCCAGTTCCAGGGCTTCGAGGCTGCGCACCATCAACTGCTGCAACTGGTCGTGGAACGTGCTCGCCGCGTGGGCGGTGATCAGCTGGCCGTTGGCGAGCACCGCGCTGTGGTACAGCGCCAGCATGAGCCGCTGGACCTCGCGGTGGGAGCCGTCCTGGTGCGAGGCGAGCCGCTGGACGAGGGGGTTGAGGGCGTTGATGGTGAGCCACTGGCCGGTGCCGCGTGTCATCCGGGCGACCGCTTCCGCCATCTCCCGGATGTTGGCCGACGCGTTCGGGTCGAGGAGTACCTCCTCCGCCTTGATCTGGGCCTTGGCCCGGGAGTCCGCCCGGAGCACCACCGCGATCTCCGGCGGCTCGAACTCGCGGGCTTCGGTGCGGATGCTCTGGTTGTCGGGGGTGCGCAGGACCGCGCTCATCCGCTCCGCGAGCTTCTGGACGGCCGTACCGTCCTCCCCGGCGGTCTGCCGGAAGATGGCGTCGCCGGACGGGGCGTCCTCGCGGTCCATGTGGACCAGTCGGAGGGAGACGCCGGGCAACCTCGTGTAGGCGTCGAGGAGTTCGGGCTCGAAGACGAAACTGGCGTCGACCACCGTGGTCCCGGCCGCGTTGGCGATCTTGAAGTACTGGCGGGAGGCGTCCATTCCGCTGACGCACTGCAACGTCTTGGGTCCGCCCGGCGGGTCGGGGAGGCGCTCCAGGATCTCCGGCAGGGTGCGCAGCGCGATGCCGGGGCCGATCTCGCCCAAGGGGTCGATGACGGCGTCGTTGCCGGGCTCGTCGGGGAGCCTGTTGGTCCGCCACAGCAGCAGGTCGGCGAACTTGGCGAAGAACTCGTCGTAGTAGTAGCTGGCCGCGGCGAAGTTCATCCGGTGGTAGCGGGCGATGTCCGCGAACCGGTCCCGCTGATTGTCGCGGAGGCGTTCCAGGTGCTCGATGACCAGATTGCCGAGGGCGTCGCGCAGGGCCGCCCACCCGTCGTCGCGCAGGAAGTTGTCCCGGGCCGCGGTCGGCGTGAGATCCGGGGTGTTGATCACTCCGTTGATGAAGCGGGCCCACTGCGGCAGGATGTCCTGCTGGTTCTCGCAGAGGAACATGCGCCGCTGGAACAGCCGGATCGTGCGCGGCTGGTCGACCGTGTGGTAGCGGTCGCGGGTGATGTACAGGACCCCGTCCGCCTGTACCGGGCCACGGAGTTGGACGGGGATGACTTCGAGCACCTGATCGTTGAGGACGCGCTCCACGTAGTAGCGCAGGTCGTAGCTGAGCTCCTCCGGGGTGAGGCCGGCCCGCTCCCACGGCATGTGCATGGTGTTCTCGGGCTCGTTCGAGCCGTTGAGATGGATCGGGACGGTGAGCATGTCCGCGTAGTGGCGGATCAGCTTGCGGACCTCCGCCTCCTGGATCATCCCGCGGTCCTCGGCGCCGGCCAGGGTGACCGTCACCGTGGTGCCCGCCGAGGGGACCTCGTACTCCGTCAGGCGGTACTCCGCGCTGCCCGCGTTCTCCCAGAGCCAGCCCGTCTTCTCGCCCACCGTGCGGGTCGTCACCCGCACGGTGGAGGCCACCACGAAGGCGGACAGGAAGCCGATGCCGAACTGGCCTATGAGCGTGTCGTCGTGCTCGCGCTCCTCCCGCGTCAGGCTTCTGCCGATGTTCGCCAGATAGCCGATCAGGTCGTCGCGGTCCATGCCGATCCCGGTGTCCCGGACCGTGATCGTCAGGTCCTGGGGCCGGGTCTCCACGTCGATCCGGCCGACCACTCCGTCCTGGTCGGCCCGCCTGCGGATGCCGTCGTGGGCGTTCTGGATGAGTTCGCGGATGAACACCTTCTTCTCGCTGTAGAGGTGGTTCGCGATCATCTGGATGAGACCTTCGAAATCGAAGGACATCTCAGGCATGGTCGACCTCCCCGCTTCCCCCGGGCCGGCACGAGCGATAGTGATGCCGGTCACACTATGTGCGTATAAGGAGGGTAGCGTCGAGAACGGGTCCCGCACGGTCGGTGGCGCCAAATCCCTGGAGGATCACCGTCCCTGACTGATCATCACGAACGGCCGGCGGTCATCGCGGTCTCCGCACGGCGTGAGCCTTCCCCCTCAATCGCCTGGTCCCGCCGACCTCTTGGGTCCGCTCAGCAGGGCGACCGCCAAGTCACCGTGGTGCCGGAGGAGTTGTCCCCGGTTCCCTCTCCGTCGTCGAACACCGTCAGTTCCACCCCGTCCCGTCCGTCCGGCAGTGTCGTCGTGCTGTCGACGGTGATGTCGACGCGGGTGACGGCGGGGCGGTGGGAGGCGGTGGTGAGGGCGCGGCGGAGGGTGGTGAGGAGGTGGGTGGCGACGTCGTCGGGGATGCGGTTGTCGACGGGGCCCAGGAAGTGGGTGGAGGGTTTGACACCGAGGAGGGCGGTGGCGGCCGCGGTCTCCCGGAGGACCTTGCCGCGGAAGGTGGTCGGGGCGTCGGCGGGGGGTTGCTGGAGGTCGAAGATCGTCGTACGGACCTCCTGGATCGTCGACTGGAGTGCGTCGACCGCTCGGCCGAGGGTCTCGTGGACGTCGGGCTCCGGGCAGCGGCGCTGGGTGGACTCCAGCATCATGCCGGTGGCGAAGAGGCGTTGGACCACGAGGTCGTGCAGGTCGCGGGCGATGCGGTCGCGGTCCTCGTAGACCGCGAGGCGTTCGCGGCGGTGGCGGGTGTCCGCGAGGACCAGGGCGAGGGCGGCCTGGGAGGCGAACTGGGTGGCCAGGAGCCGTTCGTCGGCGGTGTAGGGGCGGTCGCCGCGGTGGCGGGGGAGGGCGAGGGTGCCGATGAGGCGGCCGTCGGCCTGGAGGGGCAGCATCATGCTCGGGCCGAACCGGTGCCGCACGGGGGTCGTCATCCGGGGGTCGGTCGCCGAGTCGTCGATGAACACCGGTTCCCCGCCGAGGAGTTGTTCGAGGACCGGGCTGCCGGGCGCGATGGTCGTGCCGACGATGTCGCCCGGATCGCCGTACGTCGACGCGGTCACGATCTCCATGCCGCCGGCCTCGGTGGGCTGGAGGATGACGCCCGCCGACGCGTCGGCGAGGAGGCGGGCCCGTTCGGCGACCGTCAGCAGCGCGTCGGCGGCGCTCTCTCCGGTGAGCAGGGCGGTGGTCACGGCCGCCGCGCCCTCGATCCAGCGCTCGCGCTGCCGGGCCGCCTCGTACAGCCGGGCGTTGCCGATCGCGATGCCGGCCTGGGCGGCGAGCATGTGCAGCAGGTGCTCGTCCTCGGTGGTGAAGGGGGTGCCGTGCCGCTTGTCGGCCAGGTGGAGGGTGCCGAAGACCTCGCCGTCCACGGGGATCGGCACGCTGAGGGAGCCGGCCGAGCAGGGCACGGCTCCCGTCGTACGGATCTCGGTGAGCCCGTCCTGGCCGGGGTCCGTGGTGCCGAGCGCCGCGTGGCGGGCGTCGGTCAGCTCGGCGGCGCTGTCCACGATGTGCTGGAGGGTGGCGCGCAGTTCGAGGTCGGTGCCGACGCCGAGGACGGCTTCGAGGAGGGGCGGGAGGTGGGGGAGGGGATCACTCATGCCGGACGCTCGTACGGGGCGCTCGCGCCGGGACGTCAGGTGGCCAGCGGGTCCAGGACCAGCGGCTCGATCTTGCCCTCCAGCATGTAGCCGAGGCCCTGGGCGGCACACACGTCCGGCCGTTCCGCGATGTGCACCGGCATGCCCGTCGCGTGCCGCAGCATCTGGTCGAAGCCGGGCAGCAGGGCGCTGCCGCCGACCATCATGATCCCGCGGTCGGCGAGGTCGGCCACCAGGTCGGGCGGGCAGTTGCGCAGCACCCGGCCGATGCCGTCCAGTACGGCGGTCAGAGGGGTCTCGATCGCGTCCCGTACGGCGGCGGTGTCGACCTGGACACTGCGGGCGAGGCCGGTGGCGACGTCCCGTCCGTGGATCTCGGTGGAGGCCGGGCCCTGCGGGGTGAGGCCGTTGCCGGACAGGGCGAGCTGCAGGGGCCGTACGGACTGGCTGGGCAGCATCAGCTCGTGTTCGTGGCGTAGGTGCTGCACGATCGCGTGGTCCACGGCCTCGCCGCCGACCGGGATGCGCTCCGCGGTGACGATCGAGCCGAGGGAGAGCACGGCGACCTGGGTGGCGGCGGCCCCGCACACCATGATCATGGTGGCTTCGGGCCGCTCGACGGGAAGCCCGCAGCCCACGGCCGCGGCGATGAGGGTGTCGACCAGCTCCACGCGGCGCGCCCCGAGCCCGACGAGCGTCTCGATCGCCGCCCGCTGGGCCAGCGGGTCGGCGTCGTGCGGGGTGCAGGCGGCGGCGCGCAGCCGGGGCTTGCGGCGCAGCGCGCGGCGGACCTTGTCGCCGAGCAGATGGCGCAGCATGCGCTGGGCCATCTCGATGTCGACGACGGTGCCGCCGGAGACCGGCCTGACGACGCGGATGTAGTCGGGGGTGCGGCCCGTCATCTTCTCCGCGAACTCGCCGACCGCGATCAGCGCGCCGGTGCGGGTGTTCACGGCGGCGGCGGACGGCTGGTCGACGACCAGCCCGGCCCCCTTCACGTACACCCGCGTCCGCGCCGCCCCCAGGTCGACGGCGAAGTGGCAGCGGCGCAGCTGCTCCAGACTGGCGGTCATGGCAGGTCCTCCCGAGAGCACAGACCGTGGGCCGCCGGGTGGTGGCCTCACTAGGCATCGTGCGGGGGCGGGGGAGGGGGCGCGTCTTGTGGTGGGCCGGGTGGGGTGCGGCTGAACGGGTTTTTTGTCTGTTATGTCTGATGTAATCAAAATGTAAAGGTTGGGTCGTCCGTTCGTACGACGCCCAGGTCGGCCAAGTCCTGCGGCCGGATGCGGAGCTGATCCGCCGTCGCCTCGACCTCCCCCGGCGGTCGCTTCAGGATCGCCGCCGCGAGTTCGGGGGCGATGACCGAGAAGTAGCTGTCCGGCGCGGCCCAGGTACGGCCGGGGGCCGCGAGGGCGAGGGCGCCGCCCGAGCCGCCCTCGCCGATCAGGAGGGTGGTGATCGGCGTACGGGCGGCGGCCACCGCGCCGAACGCGTCCGCGACGGCCGCGCCCACGCCCTCCCGTTCGGCCTGAGCGTCGTTGGCCGCGCCGGGGGTGTCCACCAGGGTGAGCACCGGAATACCGAGCCGGTCGGCGAGGCGGATCAGCCGGGCGGCGGTGCGGTAACCGGCGGGGCGGGTCGCCGTACCGGTCTGGGCGGCGTACGCGACCGTACGGCCCTCCCGTGCGTCGAGACCGAAGCCGCACAGCATGCCCTCAGGGTCGGTGCCGCCGCAGCGGTCGCCGTTGATCGCGACCCGGTGGGTGAAGTACGCGTCCAAGTAGCTGTCCGCACGCGGGCGTCGTGGGCCCCGGGCGCGCCGGACCGCCGCCCAGCCGGTAACCGGGAGGTCCGTCGCGCCGAGGGGCGGCGGCACCGGCGCGGGCTCGGCCGAGGGCGCCGTGAGCAGACGCAGCCACCGGCCCAGCGTCCGCCGCAGCTCCTGCGGCGCCACGACCGCGTCGGCCGCGCCCGCCGCCACCTGCGCCTCGGCCGTGTACGCCGCCGGGTCCGCGTCCGCCGGCCGGACCCGGGAACCCGCGAAGCCGACCTGCGCGCCGGGCAGCGCGAGGACGACGTCGGCGCCCGCGCCCAGCGTGGCCCAGCCGCCGCCCGTCGTCGGATCCCGCAGGACCGCGATCTGCGGCAGCCCCGCCTCCCTGATGAGCGCCGACTGCCTTGCCACGCGCTGCAGTTGGGTGAGGGCGAGCATGCCCTCCTGCATCCGGCTGCCCCCGGTCGCGATCAACGGCACCACCGGCAGCCGGTGTTCACGCGCATACGTGTACGCCGCCTCCAGCCGGTCCCCGGTCCGCTCGCCCAGTGAGCCGCCCAGGAAGCCGAACTCGAAGGCGATCAGCACCGCCCGCGTCCCCCCCACCCGCCCGGTGCCGCAGACGACGGACTCCCGCTCCCCGGTGCGCTCGGCGGCGCGGGCCCGCGAGGCGTCGTAACCCTGCCAGCCGAGCGGGCCATCGGGTGCGGACTCCCTTTCCACATAAGGGAGTTCGGTGAAGTCGTCGGTGACGGCGGCGAGGGTCTCCCGGGCGTTCGCGCGGTCAGTCACGGGCCAGCGCCCGCTTCATGATCTTCCCCATGTCGTTGCGGGGCAGGCCCCCGAGGTAGTGGACGACACGCGGTCGCTTGTGCGGGGCGAGCCGGCTCGCCACATGGTCGGCCAACTCCTGTGCCGTCGGCGGCGACTGGGGATCCGAGGGCACGATCCACGCCACGATCCGCTCACCCAGGTCCGGGTCCGGCTCGCCGGTGACCGCGGCCTCCCGTACCCCCGGATACTCCAGGAGCGCGTTCTCGATCTCGCCCGCTCCGATCTTGTAACCCCCGCTCTTGATCAGGTCGGTGGCCTTGCGGCCGACGATCCGGACATAGCCGTCGGGGTCGCGCACGGCCATGTCCCCGGTGCGGAACCAGCCGTCGGCGGTGAAGGCGTCGGCCGTGGCGTCCGGCCGGTTGAGGTACTCGGTGAACAGGTTCGGGCCGCGCACCTGGATCTCGCCCACGGTCTCGCCGTCGTACGCCGTGATCGGCGCCCCGTCCTCCTCCACGAGCCGCAGTCCGACCCCCGGCAGCGGAACGCCGACGGTGCCCGCGCGCGGCTCGCCGTCCGTCCGCACACTCGGCCGGGGGTCCGGGGGTGCCCACCGGGACGAGCACAGCATGAGCGTCTCCGTCATGCCGTACCGCTCGATCACCCGGCGGCCGGTGGCGGCCGTGATGCGCTCGTGGTCGTGCACCGGCAGGGCGGCGGAGCCGGAGACGAGGAGCCGGGCCCGGCCCAGCGCCTTCGCCAACTCCGGTTCGTCGGGCAGGGCCTGGGCGATGCGGTGGTACATCGTCGGGACGCCGAACAGCATGGTCGCGCCGGCGTTCAGCTCACGCGCCACCCCGTCCGTGTCGAACCGGCCCAGATGGCGGACCGATCCGCCCCGCCGCAGCGGGCCGAGGACGCCCAGGACCAGGCCGTGCACATGGAACAGCGGCAGCCCGTGCACCAGCACGTCCTCGCCGGTCCACTGCCAGGCGTCCGCGAGCGCGTCCAGGGTGCTGGTGATCGCCCGGCGGGGGAGGACGGCACCCTTGGGCGGGCCGGTGGTGCCCGAGGTGTAGACGACGAGGGCGGGGTCCTCCTCGGAGGGATCCGGGGAAGATGCCTGCGAGGGGGAGGCGGCGGAGGGAGAGGTCACGGCGGGAGAGGCGGCCTGTGCGTCGACGTCGATGTCGATGTCGACCCGCTCCAAGTCCGCCAGCGAGGAGGGGAGTTCGTCTCCCGGGGCGGCCAGTACCAGGGTCGGCGCGCTGTCCGTCAGGATGTGCGCGAGCTCCTTCTCCCCGGACTTCGGATTCAGCGGTACGGCGGCGACCCCGGCCTCCAGCGCCGCGACCACCGCGACGGCGGTCTCCAGCGCCGGGGTCGCCCAGACGGCCACCCGGCCCGCTCCGCCGATCCGCGCCGCGAGGGCGGCGGAGGCGGCGCCCAGGTCGCCGTAGGTCAGGGACCGGTCGCCGAACCGCAGGGCGGGCCGGTCCGCCGGGCCGTCGGTCAGGGCCGGGAAGAGAGAGGTCACGCGTCGTACTCCTTAACTGTCACCGACTGTCGCTGTCTGCCGTGCGCTGGCCGTCGTGTGCTCTGTGCCGGGTGCTTTGTGCCGTGCGCAGTGCCTACCCCCAGCCCGGCACGACCATCACCAGCCACGCCACCGCGGGTACCACCGCCACCACGATCCCCCCGTAGACCATCAACTGCCGGAAGAAACGCTCGCGGTCGACGTCCGGTGCCGCGGCCAGCACCAGCGCGCCGTTCGTCGAGAACGGGCTCACGTCCACCACCGTCGCCGACACCGCGAGCGCCGCCACCATGCCGACCGCCCCGATCTCGCCCTGCGCGAGGAACGGCACGGCCAGCGGGATCAGCGCGCCCATGATCCCCACGGAGGAGGCGAACGCCGACACGATCGCGCCGATGTAGCAGAGCAGCACGGCGGCCAGCAGCGGGACGCCGATCCCGCTGACGCCCTCGCCGGCCCAGGTGATGGTGCCCATCTCGTCCAGCACACCGACGTACGTCAGGACACCGCAGATCAGCAGCACCGTCGACCAGGCGATCTGCCCGACCGCCTTGCGGCTGTCGTCCGGCCACGCGGTGCTCAGCAGCACGGCGAGGGTGATCGCGGTCAGACCGGCGTCGAGGTCGAAGGCGAGCACCGCCACCACGAGGGCGACCAGGGCGGCGAGGGTGGCGGTCCGGGCGGGGGTGAGGCGGGCGGGGTCGGGTTCGGTCCCGGTGACGGTGGCGGTGAGCGTCCCGGAAGGGCTGGTGCCGGTGCCGGTGTCCGCGCGGGTGCGCGTGCCCGCGCCGCCCTCCGGCAGGTCCTTGCCCCCGGCGCCGGTGTCCGGCGGCTCCTCGTCCCCGGTGCTCCCCTCCGGCGTGAGGGCCCCTTGCCGCCACAGCTTCAGCCCGCCGAACAGCACGAACATCACGCCTGCGATGACCAGGTTGGTGAACAGGGACGCGAGGAAGAGGGCGATCTCGTTGCCCGGGAGGTTCTCGCGCTCGACGATGCCGTTGACGATCGTGCCGTAGATGCTGATCGGCGAGAAGCCGCCGCCCTGGGCGCCGTGCACGACCATCGCGCCCATCAGCAGCGGACTGATCCCGTACCGGGAGGCGAAACTCAGGGCGATCGGCGCCACGATGGCGACCGCGGCCGGGCTGACCGCGCCGATCGCGGTGAGCGCGCCGGTGAGGAAGAACATCACCCAGGGGATCAGCGCCACCCGCCCCCTGACCAGCCGGATCGAGGCGTGTACCAGCCAGTCGGTGGTGCCGTTGGCCCGTGCGATGGCGAAGAGGTAGGTGACGCCGACGAGCACGACGAACAGGTCGCCGGGGAAACCGGCGAAGATGCCGTCCGCGTCGAGGTCGGCGACGAGTTCACCGACCACGAAGGCGGCGGCGAAGGCCAGTGCGCCCATGTTCACGGAGCGGGTCGTGGCGATGACGAACACCACGACGAGCACGAGGATCGAGAGGAGTTCGGGGGACATACGGGCTCCCGTGGCTGTGAGGGAGTGGCCGAGTGGCTGAGCCACCTGTGCCGGAGGTAGGTCGACAGGCTGGTCAGCGTGGGCGCGGCCGGGCCGTCCGTCAAGGGGTCCCGCACGAATTGGCTCAGCCACTCGGCCGCCTCGACGCCCGGTGTTACGCTCCCGACGAGAGGGGGGAGCCTGTGACCGACGCCCTGCGCCCCATGACGAAACAGCGCCTGTACGAGCAGGTGCTCGACCGGCTGCGCCAGTACGTCACCGAGGGCCGTCTCACGTCCGGCGACCGGCTGCCGCCCGAGCGCGATCTCGCCCAGCGGCTCGGGGTCAGCCGGGCCTCCGTCAAGCAGGCGATCGTGGTCCTGGAGGTCCAGGGGCTGGTCGAGGTGCGGCACGGCGGCGGCACCTACCTGGTCCGCGACAGCCTCGACGTCGAACCCGTCGAGCGGATGGTCGAACGCCGCCGGCGCCTCCCCGACGTCCTGGACGCCCGGGAGGCCCTGGAGACGAAACTCGCCGAACTGGCCGCCGAGCGCCGCACGGAGGACGACCTCGCGGCGATGCGGGCGGCGCTCGCCCACATGGCCGAGGAGATCGAGGCGGGCGGGCACGGGGTCGAGGGCGACCGGCTCTTCCACGCGGCGGTCACCGCGGCCGCCCACAGCGGCCTGCTCGCCGAGTTCATGCGCTCCATCGCCGACCAGATCGCCGAGAGCCGCACCGAGTCCCTGCGCCAGCCCCACCGCCCCGCCCGCTCCCTGGCCCAGCATCAGGCGATCCTCGACGCCATCGCCGCGGAGCAGCCGAAACAGGCGGCCACCGCGATGCGCCGCCACGTCCGAACGGTGGCGAAGGTCCGGCTGCTGGACTGGGAGCCGGAGGAGGACCGCTAGGCCGACCGGGCCGAAGCCCTCCGTCTCCACCACGTCCGCCACCAGACAGCGCACGTCGTCCGGGCCGCCCGCCGTGTTCGCCGCGGTGACCAGGTTGTGTACGGCCTCGTCGGGTGCCGCCACCGATGCCCGGGCCGCACCGAAGGGGAAGATCGAGCGGGGGGCCGTGGTTGCGTGGAGGCCGGTCGGCCCGCCGGTCGAGCCGTACGAGAAGGAGTCCGCCGTGCCCCGAATCGCCCTTGTCACCTACGATCCCCGGCCGGAGCCCAGCAGGGACGCCGATCTGCCCGTCCTGCTGGCGGCGCTGCGCGCGGCCGGGGCCGGGGCGGACGCCGTGTTCTGGGACGACGCCGACGTCGACTGGGGCGCCTACGACCTCGCGGTCATCCGGTCCACCTGGGACTACAGCTGGCGCGGCGCGGAGTTCGTGGCGTGGGCGGAGCGGTGCGGCAAGGCCACGCGGCTGGCGAATCCGGCCGAGGTGGTGCGGTGGAACACCGACAAGCGGTACCTCGGGGAACTCGCGGAGGCCGGGGTGCCCGTCGTCCCCACCCGCTACCTCGCGCCCGGCGACCCGGCCGACCTGCCCGCCGACGGCGAGTACGTCGTCAAGCCCACCTCCGGCGCGGGCGCCCGCTACGCCGCGCGCTACACGCCCGGGCAGCACGAGAGGGCCGTACGCCACCTCGCCCGCCTGCACGAGGAGGGGCTCACGGCGATGGTGCAGCCGTATGTCCGGAGCATCGACACCCGGGGTGAGCGGGCCCTGCAGTTCTACGGCGGCGGTCTGCTGCACGCCAGTCGCAAGCGAGCCGTCCTCGCCCCCGACACCGCCTTCGACGCGGACAAGGTGGCCCACCCGGGGCTGGAGCCCTGGACCGCCACCCCGGCCGAACTCTCCGTCGCGGAGCGGGCGTTGGCCGCCGTACCGCACACGTCCGGGCTGCTGTACGCCCGCGTCGACCTGGTGGACGGGGACGACGGGGAGCCGCGGGTGATGGAACTGGAGCTGGTCGAGCCGAACCTCTTCCTGTTCCTGCACCCGGAGTCGGTGCCGGCCGTGGTCGAGGCGGTGCTCGCGGCGGCTAACCGCTGACCGTCACCCGCTGCAACAGCCCCCACGTGAAGTCGGCGACGACCTCCCGCCGCACCCCCTGCCCGTCCGGAGCCGCGAAGGCCAGGCCCCAGCGGGTGGGGGCCGTGCCCTGGAGGGGCCGGGCGGGCGCGAAGGCCCGGGCCGCCTCGTCGACCGTGCAGGACCAGGGGGTGAGGTCGTCCAGGGTCTCCAGCACCGGGCCCGCCGTGCCCGGGGTGCGGATCAGCCACTCGTTCCAGGCGGTGCCGTTCGGGGCGAGGAGTACCTCGAAGCGGAGGTCGGGCCACAGCGGGAGGGGCCAGAGGCGGGCCTCGCACTCCAGGTCGCCGATCCGGCGGGTGAGGACCGCTGAAGGCTCGCCCAGGATCGAGCGGTAGCGGGAGGCGGCGGCGCGGGAGCGCGGGGAGCGGACCATCGCCTGCCAGCGCCGGTTGGCCTCGCGCATGTCCGCGACCGAGACGCCCAGCTCGTGCCGGGCGTCCTCGACCAGGTCGGGCTGGTGGTCGGCCATGCGGCGCAGCAGGACCAGTTGGAAGTCGAGCGGGGTGAAGGGGCCGGGGCTACCCGGGGGCTTTCCGGAGGGCATGCGTCCCATCGTCCCCCACCTGGTGCGGGCCGGGGCGGCGGCCGTCCGGGAGGAACAGCACCGAGTTGACGTAGCGCGGGCGGTGGCGGAAGGGCAGGACGCGGCGCAGCAGACCGTGGGCGACGACGTACGAGGACACCGACTGGTGGGCCTCCAGGGGGAAGGCGGCGAGCGGCACCCAGTTGTCGCCGGGCAGCACCCAGCCGTCGTAGCCGAGCAGCGTCAGGTAGGTCACCACCGGTGCGATCGGCTGGATACGGGACTCCAGCTCGATGAAGAGGGCCGGGCGGTCGCGGCCCAGCAGGCCCGTCGCCCCGCGCAGCACCGCCAGCTCGTTGCCGTCCACGTCGACCTTGATGAAACCGACGTCCCGCAGGGCCAGTTCGTCGAGGGTGACGCAGCGGACCTCCACCGCCCGGCCGTGGATGTCCCGGCGGACCAGCGAGGACACCCCCCGGTCACCCGCGTCGTCCGGCGGCAGCCACAGCCGGGCCGTGCCCGGGCGGTCCGAGGCCGCGGCCTGGACGACCCGGACGTTCGCGGGCGCGGCGGAGGTCAGCAGTCGCGCCAGATGCGGGACCGGCTCGACGGTCACCACCTGGCGGGCCCGCCCGGCCAGCCGCCGCGTCCAGGGGCCGTACCAGCCGCCGACGTCCACGGCCGTGCCGCAGCCCGCCGGGCACAGGTCCGCCAGTCGCGCCAACTCCGGTTCGAACCGCGGGTACACGGCTCTGGCGACCGCGGCCACCAGCCGCCTGGGCAGATGCGGGGCCACCCGGGCGGCCCAGGTGCGCGCGGGGGCGCTCACGGGGCCGTCCCGGGGGCTTGGGGGGTCTGCGGGGAAGCCTCGGAAGAGCGCAGCAGGAGTTCCTCGTGTTCGTCGTCCGTGACCTGTTCGCCGGAGGACGGCAGCAGCTGCGGAATGCCGTCGACGATCGGGTAACGCCGGTGCAGGCGCGGGTTGTAGAGGGACTCCTCCTGCGCCGCGTCCTGAGGTACGACGAGGTGCAGCGGCCCCTTGTCGAGCGGGCACGCCAGAATCTTCAGCAGTGGGTCGTCGGGTTTCACGGGGGTGTCAACTCCTTGGCACCGAGGGAGGGTTGAGGCGCCTGGTCGTGCTTCGGCATCGCCAGCAGTACGGCGACGGCCAGCACGATGCCCGCGAGGCGCAGCGCGAGTCGGACCGGGTCGTGGGGCAGCGCCTCGCCGAACGCGAGCGTGCCGAGCACCGCGGTGAACAGACAGGTCACCGTCGTGCACACCGGCACGATCAGCGAGGCCCGGCAGCGTTGCAGCGCCGCCTGCGACATGACGAGCCCGAACGCCCCGGTGAACAGCAGGAGATACGGATACGGGGAGCGCAGCAGCGCGAGCAGGGCGTCGCCGAGACCGCTCCCCGTCAGATAACTGGACACACCCTTGATGGCGAGCGAACTGACGCCGTACAGCAGACCCACCGCCACGCCGTACTCCACACCCGTGGTCGGCAGACGATGGCGGTGCCGGGTGCGGCGCTCGGCGGAGTTGTACAGCCAGACGCCGGCCGCCAGCGACGGCACGCACACCAGCAGGACCAGCGGGTAGGGCGCCTCCTGGCTCACCGTGTCCGAGCTCTCGTTCAGCGACAGCACGACCATGAGCAGCGCGGCGAGGATCGCGCCCAGCGCGTACCGCTCGCGGCCCGACGTCTCCTCGCCCAGCAGCCGCGCCGACAGCAGCACGAGGAGCACCAGACCGGAGACGAAGATGCCCTGCGCGGCGGCGATCGGCAGCGTCCGGTACACGGCGAGCTGCGCCGCGAACCCGGAGGCCAGCGCCAGCGACCCGCCGATCCACAACGGACTGCGCAGCACCAGTCCGAGCAGCCGGACCGGCCGGCGGATGCTCACCTCGGGCAGGTCGGCCAACGCCCGCTTCTCCAGGACGAATCCGGTGCTGTAGAGGACGTTCGCCAGCAGGGCCGCGGCCACTCCCCACCACATCGTCTACGTCCTTCGGGCGTGGAGCAGCAGGATCGACGCGAGGGCGGGTCTGGCGCAGGCCAGCCGGTCCAGCGGGCGCAGCGGGCGCGGTACGCCGTGGAAGGGAGCCCCTTCGAGCCGTACCACCGCGAAGCCGGCCGCGGTGACGAACTCCCGCAACGCCCGCGCCGTGTACAGCCGCAGATGTCCCACGACCTCGCGCCCCGGCCGGCCGTGGATGCCCCGCAGGCTCACCTCGGAGAACACCGGCTGCACTCCGGCCAGCAACAGGGCCCGGTTGTACCAGGCGGCCAGGTTCGGTGTGGACAGCATCAGATGGCCCCCCGGGCGCAGTACGCGGCGGATCTCGTCGAGCGCGGCGTCCGGGTCGACGAGATGCTCGATCACCTCGCTGAACAGCACGGCATCGGCGGAACCGGTGGCGAACGGGAGCCCCGCGCCGGTGAGTTCGCCGCGCACCGGATGGGTGAGACGGTCGCGGGCGCGCTTCAGGGCGTCCTGGGACCAGTCGACGCCGACGATGCGGTGGCCGGGAAGCAAGGGGGCGGCGGTCGCCGCGGCGGTGCCGTCGCCGCAGCCGATGTCGAGGATCGTGCACGCCTTCTCCCGCGATGTCGCCGGGCCGAGGGCGGTGGCCAGCATGCGGGCCTGGCGCAGCGAACGGGGGGTGCCGGAGGCGACGGGGACGGCGGGATCCTCGTAGAAGTCCCTCAGTTCCCTGGGGAGTTGCGTGGTGGCGGTCATGCGCCGGCCTCCGTGGTGTGCAGATGGTGCGCGAAGAGGTCCCGCAGATGGGCGCCGTCGTCGTGCCCGAGCAGGGATCGCGACCAGCGCAGGGCGAGGTGGAGGCGGCCCGCGGTGGAGGCGGTGGTCACGGTGAGGCCGCGGGGCATCCGGGCCGGCGCGGAGAACCACACCGCGTGCGCGCGGCCGGCCTCCTCGCCGAAGTCCAACGGGTACGGGATGCGGCCGATGTTGCTGAGCAGCGTCGTCGACGTCCAGGGTGCGGCGGCCCTGCGTAGACCCCGGGTGAGCGCGGCCCGCCATGCCACGGGGGTGACCGGGGCGGTCAGGAACGCGGCGCCGTGGCCGAGTTGGGGGCGGGGCAGGGACTTGAGGGCGCGGGTGCGGGTCGCCGTGCGGCGCAGCAGGTCGGCGACCGGAGGATGCGCCAACTCGGCTGGTGAGAAGGGGACTTCGACGAGGCGGGTGCCGTTGCCTATCGGCATCGTGGTGTCCCGGGGGCGGTCGTCCACGGGCATGGTGATGCGCAGGGGGCGGGGGCGGGCCCCGTGTTCCCTGTTCCAGTGGGCGATGGTGAGGGCGGTGGCGACCATCAGCTGGTCGTTCACCGTGTAGGGGGCGCCCTTGGGGCGGTGGGGGAGGGCGAGTTCGGTGACGAGGAGACCGTTGCCGGGGGAGAGTTCGGGGGTGCCGGGGGCGACCCTCGCGGGCCGGGACCAGTTGGAGGGGGTGTCCTCGGGGGGCGGCGGGGGCTCGGGGGTGCGCAGGGGCGGGGCACTGGGGGCGTTGTCCCTGCCGCCGTAGAGCTCTGCCGCGGTGGCGAGCACGCGCAGACAGGCGGGCCCGTCCAGGGCGGTGTGGTTGATGGTCAGGAAGAGGACCGTGCCCTTGCCGTGCACGGTGTCGGCGCCGGGGGGCGGGGCCGCTTCCCGGCGCCGGCCGGGTGCCGCCGCGGGTGCGCCGACCGCGTCCGTCGCCTCGCTGCCCTCCGCGCGGCCCGCTCCCTCGACCACCTCCACTCGGATCGGTGGGGACAGGGAGAGGGGCGGGGCCTCCACCAGGGCCCGGGTCCGGGCGGCGCGCAGGGCGTCCTCGCCCCGGGTGGGGAAGCTGACGACCTCGATGTCCGGGTCGGCCGTCAGCTCCCACTCGTAGCGGCGTCGGTACCAGTGGCCCGGTGCCTCGCGCATGAGGATGCGCGGGTGGCGGTGCAGGGCCTCGGTGAAGGCCTTGCGGAGGCGGATCGGGTCCAGGTGGCCGGGCAGGTGGACCTCGATGTGGACGGTCTCCGGCTCCTCCTCCTGGAGGCAGTGCCGGGCGACCTCGTCCACCACGGGGAACGGGATGCGCGGCGGTGCGGTCGTCATGCGGGTTCCTCCCTTCCCTCGTCCACCCGTTCCCGCACACTCACCAGGCCCGCGAACAGCCCTATCAGGGCGAGCAGTTGGGCTACCGGGCCGAACGCCCCCTGCTCCGCGCCGACCGGCTCCCCGGCTCCGACCGCCGCCGCGATGCCCGCTCCCGCGAGCGCGACGAACGCGATCGGGACGAGGAGCGCGTGCCGTCGGTACGCGAGGAGGGCCAGCGCCGGGACCAGCAGCGCGAACCAGCCGGCGATCACCGCGCCGACCAGCGTCAGCGCCACCGCGCCGAGCCACAGGCCGGGCGGGGGCGGCAGAGGTTGCGGGTCGTCCGGGTTGGGGGCGTGCCGGCGCCACAGCACCAGGGCCAGCAGCGCGGCCAGTGCCACCGCGCTGCCGATCAGTCCGGCGTCGTAGGTCGTCGAGGGCTCGTACGACAGTGTCACGGTGCCGCCCGCGCCCGCGGGGATCCGCCAGCCCTGCTGCCAGCCGTCCAGCCGTACCGGTGAGAGTTCCTTGCCGCCGAGGGTGGCCTTCCAGCCGTCGTTGTAGTTCTCGTACGTCGTGAAGTAGGAGGCCGCGCCCGAGCCGACCGACACCTGGCGCCGGTCGCCCAGCCAGTCCCGTATCCGCAGATCACGGGCGACCGGTGTGGGCTGTGCCACCGTGCCCCGGGTCAGGGTCACGTCGGTCAGGGCCAGCGGTCCGGCGTCTCCGGCCTCGACCCGGTGAGGGCCCGCGCTCAGCTCCAACTCGCCGTCGGACGTGTTGGACTGGCAGGGCGTCACCTGGACGGGGCGGCGTTCGGTGAGGTCCCGGACCGTGCCCTTCACGCTCGTCGGGTACAGTTCCCCGTCGACCGCGATCACCGGGCCCTGCCCGCACGGCAGCGAGAAGGTCCGGGTCGCCTTGGGCTGGGGGGTGCGGTAGCGGTCCAGGGCCGGGAGGTACGCCTCGGTGAGGCCGACGGGGAGTTGCAGGTCCTCGTCGGCGATCGGGTTGTGCAGGACCAGCGGGGCGGTCTTGGTGATGGTGATGTCGAGGCGGTCCGTGGTGATCGGGGGGAAGCGCACCCAGCCGTTCTCGTCGACGCCGGAGATCACCGCGCCGTCGGGGGAGGAGATGTCGACCTCGGTCGGCCGGGTGGACAGACCGCCCGCGGCGGCCAGGACGAGTTCGCCGACCGGCTGTTTGTCGGGCCAGCGCAGATGGATGGTGGGGTCGTCGCCCGCGATCCAGGCCGTGGTCAGATCGCCGTCGGTGAGGTTGCGTGCCGCCAGGCCCGTGCCGAGGTTCGCCGTGGAGTCGGCCGTCGCGGTGATCCGGCCGGCCTGGTCGGGGGCGATCTCGTAGAGCAGCCGGTCGAGTTCCTCACCGCTGACCGGGACCGCGCTCGCCCGCACGTCGTACGTCCCCGCCGTCCGAGTGGAGAAGCGGCGGTGCAGGCCCGCCTCCGTGCCTGTCGGGGAGAACCCGGCCGGGTCGGCGGAGCGGTGCAGGGAGACGATCTCGGCGGAGGCCGAGGCGGAGGCGGCTGTGTTCTCGGCGGTCCCGGCGTCCGTGGGGAGCCGGAGCATGCGCGTCACCTGGACGTCCGGGAGGTCGATCTCGGAGAAGCCCGCACCCGCGAGACCGGTCCGCCGGGCCACCGAGTCGGTGATCGTGATTTTCATCCAACTCGTCGCGCCCTTGGGTGCCTTGATGCTCTGGGGTGAGCCGTCGGGGCGGAGGAAGCTGCTCACCGACCCCTTCTCCGTCTCCACCCGCACCCGGGTCGGCGCCGACCGCACGCTCTCCTGCGGCAACGGCGTGACCTTGAAGGACGACGGCATGTCGTACGACCCGCCGGAGAAGGCGATCCGCAGCCACTCGCCGTTCGGCGAGCCCGCCACGCCCTCCGCCCAGGCCGTGTCCGGGTTGCCGTCGAAGGCGTTCACCGGGTCGAACTGGGGCAGGTGGAACAGCCAGTTGCCGTACGAGGACGCGGTGACCGCGCGGGCGCCGCGCAGTTCGGCGACCGTCTGGTGGTCCTGGCCGGTGGTCGGCAGGATCTGGTGCGGCGGGTCCCCGGCGTCCTGGGCGGCGCCGGACGCGTTGCGCTCGTCGCGGGTATACGTGTACGACGTGTTGGCGTTGACCAGGCCGAACCGGGTGTCCGCGCGGCGCAGTCCGTCGCCGACGATCTGGAGCGGCGGGGTGCCCAGCCCGGGATGGTTGTCACCGGTCAGGACGGTCGCCCGGCCCCGCAGTTCGGTCGCCAGCGGCAGCAGCGCCTCGGGCCCCCCGGACACCACCGCCGTGTCGGCGACCGGTGTCAGCCCGGCCTGCCCGGGCCGCTGGACGTCCTCGCTCGCCGGACGGTAGATCTCCACCGCCCGCTGCCTCGGATACAGGCCCTCGACCTGGAGCGGGGTGTCGTGCGCGATCGTCCCGCCGGTCATGAGCGGGCCGAGCCCCGTCACCCGCTGGTAGCCGGACTGTTCCAGGGTCCGCTTCACGGTCGAGGTCGGGACCTGGCCGATCTGGTCCGGGTCGAGATCGTTGCGGACCACGACGTAGTAGACGCCGGCCCGGCTCAGATAGTCGGCCAGGCCCGGGACCGCGCCGCCGGTCATCAGCGCCTGCTCGACCGCGTCCATGGCGCGCCGGTTGCCGGCGGTGCCGAACGGGACGTAGTCGCGCTGCGCCCAGCGGGACTCGGCGAGCGCGTCGAGGGGCTGGTCGATGGGGGAGCCCCAGGTGTAGATGCCGTGCGCGGTCGCCGGGACCACCAGGGCGCGCGAGTCGGGAGAGTACTTCTCCAGCCAACTCGCCGTGGACTGCCAGTACTTGGGGAGCTGCTGGAAGGAACCCGGGTTGAGGATCGAGCCGTTGAGGTACGGCCACAGCAGCCCGGGCAGGATCAGCACCGCCGCGATCAGCGGGGCGAAACGACGGCCCCGGATCCGACGGGCGCCGCGCGGCTCGGCCGCCACACCCACCAGGTGGGCGAGGCCGAGGACCAGGGCGAGCGCGAGTCCGACCTGGAACTTGTAGATGTTGCGGAAGGGCGCGAGACCGCTGTTCAGCCAGTCCTGCACCGTCTCGTGGAAGGGTGCGCCGAACGGGCCGCCGTACCCCGCGAGCAGTACCAGTACGGCCGTCAGCGCGGTCAGCACCAGCCAGCGCCGCTCCGGCAGGTCCCGCCGGGCCAGCCCGGCCAGGCCGAGGCCGGCCGCGCATGCCGAGCCGAGGATCACCACCACCGAGGACGCCACCGTCCAGCCGGCCGGCAGCCAGGACTCCCCCAGGTGCAGATAGGCGACCCAGTTGCCGCCGCCGCGCAGCGCCTCCGTCGCCGCCATCGTCTCCGTCGTGGTCTGCGAACTCTCCACGTACGGGAGGAAGTTCTCGCCGTAGGCGCCGAGCAGGAGGAGCGGTATCCACCACCAGGCCGTCGCCAGGAGCACGGCCGGCGTCCACCAGGCGATCAGCTTGCGCTGCCGGGGGCCGGGCGGCCGGGAGAGCAGGTAGAGGCCGGCCGGGAGCAGGGCGGCCAGCGTGGAGGCCGCGTTGACACCGCCCATGAACGGCACGATCAGCGCCGAGCGCAGAGCGGCGATCCGGGCCGTGTAGCGCTCGTCGGCGAGCGGGAGCAGGACCCACGGGAGGAACGCGCCGGGCAGCGCCGCCGCCGAGGTCGACCCGACGACGATCGTGAACACCGGCCACAACGCGTAGGCCGCCGCGGCCAGCAGCCGGGAGACGCCGCTGCCGATGCGCAGCCGCTCCGCCAGCCGCAGCGCACCCCAGAAGGCCACCGACACGATCAGCGACATCCACAGCCGCTCGATCAGCCACACCGGCAACTGCACGGCGTGGCCCAGCCAGTAGAACGGCAGCATCGGCCACACATAGCCGACGTACTGGTCCGCGATCCCGCCGAACGAGCCCTGGTCGTGCCACAACTGGCCGAGGTCGGCGAGGAACCGGCCCGGGTCGGTGGTGACGCCGAGCTTGGTGTCGAAGGTCTGCCGGCCCGGTCGTACCGCCAGGAACAGCACGAACACCACGGCCCAGAACCCCAGGAGCCAGCGCCGCGACCTCGGGCCCTCCGGCGGGCCCGACATGATCGCGGTGCTCGGGACGGCCGCCGGGGGAGGGGCCTGGACCGTGGACGTCGTCATGGTGGACACCGCCGGAGGATGAGGAGGAGGTTCCAGGTGGCCACCTCGCGGATCCCGGGGACCCTGACGACGGTCTCCGCGAGAAAGGGCCAGTAGCGGGAGCGCGCCGAGACGACACGGACGTCGTCACGGGCGCGCACCTGCCGCAGGGTCGGGCCGATGTGCACGGCGAACAGGTTCTCGCCGAGGGTGTGCTTGGCGTCCCGTCCGGTACGGCGCCGGTAGCGGGCCCGCGCCCGCTCGGCACCCAGGTAGTGCCAGGGCGCCCACTCGTGACCGCCCCAGGGGGAGAGCCAGTTGGTGAACGACACGTAGATCAGCCCGTCGGGGCGGGTGACCCGCACCAGCTCGCTGAGGAAGGTCTGCGGATCGGCCACGTGCTCAAGGACGTTGGAGGAGAAGGTGACGTCCGCGACCCCGTCGTACAGCGGCAGCAGGTAGCCGTCGGCGATCACCGTTCCCTCCGGCGGCTTCCCGCCCAACTCCCGGGCGTCCGGCTCGAAGAGGTGCGCCTGGGCGCCCCGGCGCCGGAACTCGGCGGTGAAGTGCCCGCTGCCGCCGCCGACATCCACGACGGTCCGCCCGGCGACGGGCCCGTCGTAGGCCTCGACCTGGTCGACGGCGTCCCGGGCGAGGAGCGAGTAGCACGTCTCCGGGTCGTCCTGCTCACGCAGGAAGGCCCGGAAGAGGGCGAGGGAGCGCCGGAAGGACGGATCCTTGAAAGGCCCGTCCGGTGAGGCGCCCCGAGGGCGCGGGGAACGGCGCGACCAGCCACGACCGACCGGCACGCGCGAGCCGGCCTTGCCGACACGGCGCACGGGCGTCACCGCACCCAGCCCCTCACCGCCTCGGAGGCCACCGCCCGGAACTGCCGCACCGTGCGGTCCCAGCGATAGCGCGCCGCGCGGTCCCGCGCCGCCTTGCCCATCAGTTCCCGGCGATGTCCCGACAAGGCCAGCGTGCACCAGGCCGCGGCGAAGGACGACTCCCCGTGGGCGAGGACGCCCGTCTCACCGTCCACCACCGAGTCGCGCAGACCGGGCACGTCGAAGGCGATCGACGGGGTCTGCCGGGTGGCGGCCTCGGTGACCACCAGGCCCCAGCCCTCCACCGCCGAGGGATGCAGCAGCAGCCAGGCCGCGCACAGCAGCCGGTGTTTCTCCGCCTCGGAGACATGGCCGGTGAACTCCACGCCGGGACCGGCGAGTCGCTCCAGCCGGGCCCGCTCCGGGCCGTCGCCGACGATCACCAGCCGGCCGCCGGTGACCGGCCGTACCCGCTCCCAGAGTCTCAGCAGCAGATCGATCCGCTTGTACTCGACGAGCCGGCCCACCGCCACGAACAGCGGCTCGGGCGACCGGTCGCCGCGGGGGCCGGGTTCCTCGACGCCGTTGTGCACGACCCGGATGCGGTCGCGTTCGACGCCGATCCCGCGCAGCGCGTGGGCCGTCGAGGGGGAGACGGCGACCAGCAGACTCCGGTGCCGCGCGGCACCGGCCAGCGCCCAGTGTTCGAGTCTTCGGCCGATCCGGGCGGCCGGGGTCAGCGCCCCGCCGAACCGCATCTTCCACAGGTCGGTGTGGACGTGGTTGACCAGGCACAGGGTGGGGCCGCGGTGCCAGAGAGGGGCCAGGTACGGCATGCCGTTGCAGACCTCGACCAGCAGGTCGCAGTCGCCGACCTGACGGGCGAAGGCGGAGCGGGCGCGCAGGTAGTGGCCGAACTCGCCGCCCGCCGACACGACCCGGTAGTCCCGGTAGGAGGCGGGACCGCCGCACAACAGGGTGACCTGGTGCCCCAGCCGGGTCAGGCCGTCGGCGAGTCGGTCGACGAGCAGCTCGGAGCCGCCGGCGGCCGGGTTGTCCAGATCTCGATGGGCGAGGAAAACGATTCGGCGCGGCGGTGGGGGGAGCGCCGAAGGGTGCTGCGACGCCCGGGGAAACGCGGCGCGCAGCGAGGATGGCACGTGCTGGGGCATCGGTGCTCCAACTCGTCTCAGGGTGCGGAACTCAACGTGGGGGAGGAGAGTCTTCGTTTCTGTGCGGGAGATGGGAGCTTCTTGCGAGGCGGGTGTGGACGGGCTGTGCTCGGGTGGGGTGGACAGTTTTCGCCCCGCCGTTCGCCACGGCTACTCACGGAAGTGACAATTTCCGGCTTTATTAGAGCTGACGTCACGTCACATCGTGAGCGGAACACGGGACTTGTCGGGCGTCTCGTCCGATTCCGGATGCCTGCGCCCTCGTGCCACCAAAACGCCCCCCGTGACCGCCAGGACGAATCCGGCCACAGCAGCACCGGCCGGCAACGTCGCACCCACCGCGTGCAGTTGACCACTGTCCCGCTTCGCCTGCCGTACCGCCTCCTTCTGCGTCGCCGTGGTGAACGAGATCTTCCGGCTGTCCAGCAGGACCGCCGCGTCCCGGTCCGCGCCGGGTGCCCGCAGGGTCCGCCGCGGGCCGGTCTGGGCGTAGATCACCCGGCCGGTGGCCTGGTCGACGACCAGTTCGACGCCGTGGTTGGCGTACCACTCCTCGGCCAGCACCTGCGGGCGGTCCGGCTGGTCGACGATCGTGCCCGGCACCAGCCGCGTGCCGGTCTTCGACGGCGGGACCGTGCCGGTGAACCGATAACCCGTGTACCCCTGGACCTTCTTCGTACCCCGGTACTGCAAGGTCACCGTGGAGCCCAGGGTGTTGTCCCACCAGCGGTAGGAGCGTTTCTGCACGTCGAACGGGAACTTCAGGTACGCCTCGCCCTCGATGTACGGGGTCTCCCGGCAGCAGTGCACCGGCTCGGTCGTCGTCCGGTCCATCACCCAGCGGTGCGGGACGAAGTCCAGCGCGTCGTGCGGATCGTCGGCCGGCAGCGACTTGTCCGTGTCGACCGAGGTCGTCACGTCCCACACGGCGGCCCTGCCGCTGCGCTCGCTGTCCTCGACGTTGCCGCGCACCCGCTGGGTGACGGTGATGCGCTGGTCGGGGACGGTCTTGACGCGCTCGGTGTCGAAGACACTGCCCGTGCCGCGGTAGACGGCGGTGGTGTCGATGTCGATGGGGTTCACGGCGGCCCGTGGCTCCACGTACCAGGCGAGCAACGGCGCCAGGACCAGCAGGAATGTGCCGAGTCCCAGCAGAACGAGGGAGAAAGGAGAGGCTGTTCGGCGCATCCGGACACTCCTGTGGCGTGAGATGACGGAGTTCGGGCCGCTCTGGGCCCTGTCGTCACACTCCGGTCGTCCGCCTGAAGGGCGGGTCCCGCGGCGTCTGGTGCGCGCAGCCGCAAGGCGGAGGAGGCTGTGACATCAGCCGCTGCCGCGGCGGGCGACGCGGAGCGTCGGCGACCGACGGCAACGCCGCAGATGCGTGCACCGGACGACGCGGGGTAGACGGGCGTGTGACGACAGGGCCCTTGGGCCGAGGACCGTAGGCGCCTCTTGACGGAGTGTCAATCTCTTGACGTAGTCCCGTGGATTGTCGACACTGGGCCCGACGGGCAGGGCGGGACGCCGGGGTGGGACCTCCGGATCGAGGGATCGAGCCGGACCGAACGGACCGGACAGAGAGGCTGACCCTGCGATGTCCAGACTGCCGATGCCCAGATTGTTGTCCGCCGTACTCACCGTGGCGCTCGGCGCCGCACTCGCCGTCGGCGCGGCGCTCGGCGTGGTCGCGATCCTCGAAGCGACGCCCGACCAGCCCAACACGCCCCTGATCACGTACGAGCAAGCGGGCCAGGGGAGTTGACCCGTGCCGCCCAGCCGCAGGATCGCCGCCGAGGCGAGTCCGGAGGCCCGCCCGGCACCCGTCATCACCCGCTCGGCCTGGCACGACGTGCCGGGACTGAAGGTCCGCCGGTTCGCGGCCATCGCCATGGCGGAGGCACCCGCGCTCGCCGAGGAGATCCTCCGCGAGATCCGTCGCGAGTACCCGCACCTGCCCGAGGTCCTCGACGAGTCCGGCGAGCCGATGGCCCTGATCGGCATCCGCCGCGCCATCGAGGTCTTCGTCCAGCACCTGGAGCACTCCGAGGGCCGCCCGTCCGTCCCGCCCGGCGTCTTCCACGACTTCGGCCGCGGCGAGGGCCTGGGCGGCCGCAGCCTCGACTCGCTGCAGGCGATCTACCGCATGGGCGTACGGCTGGCCTGGCGCCGGTTCGCCGACATCGGCCAGCGCGTGGAGATCCCGCCGCCCGCGATGTACGAGCTGGTGGACGCGGGCTACGAGTACCTGGACGGCCTCGTCGACCAGTCCGTACGCGGCTACGCGGAGGCGGCGGCCCGCCAGGCCGGCGAACGGCTCCGGCTCCAACGCCGCCTGATGGAACTGCTGTTGGCCGAGCATCACCGAGGCGACCCCGCCGACGCGCTCACCGAACGCGCCGCCCGGATCGGCTGGGCGCTGCCCGAGAAGGTCGCGGTGGGCGTCCTGTTGCGCCCGGCGCGGGAGGCGGTGGCGCCCGCGGTGGGACAGGGGGTGCTGCTCGACATGGAGTACGAACAGCCCCGCATGGTCGTCCCGGAACCCGACGCCGCCGGCCGCCCGGAGCTGCTCCACCGTGCGCTGACCGGCTGGGCCGGGGCGATCGGCCCACCCGTCCCGCTCGCCGACGCGGCGAAGTCGCTGCACTGGGCCGAGGCGGCCGTACGGCTGATGGAACGCCGCCTGTTACCGGTCGGCGGTGTCCTCCACTGCACCGAACACACCGAAGCGCTGGTGCTGTTGCAGCCGGAGGAGCTGATCGACGACCTCGCCCTGCGCTGCCTCGCCCCGCTCACCCACTGCGGCCCCACCCACGGCCGACGCCTCGCGGAGACGTTACTGGCGTGGCTGGAGACCAGGGGCGGCGCACCGGAAGTGGCGGCCCGGCTGGGGGTCCACCCCCAGACGGTCCGCTACCGGCTCCGCCAGATCCGGGAGTTGTGGGGCGCCGAGATCGACCACCCCGACCGCCGCTTCGAACTCGAACTGGTGCTGCGCGCCCAGCGGTTGCGGGGGATCCTGGGAGAGCCGCGGGGGCGGGGGTGAGCAGGCGCCCATGCTGCGGGGCATGTCCGCGGCAGCCGGCGTCGCCGCCCTCGCCCGCCCCGGCTGCGGCGGGCCGCTGACCCTCGGGGCGATGGCGCCGTGCCGACGCGAGGAGGACGGCCGCCGGGTCTGCCGCGTGCTCCTCGGCTGCGCCGGACGGCACAGCCGGTGGCGATGGTCCGACCGGCCGGACGGTGAGCGGGAACGCCGCCCGTATCCGCAGCGGTTCTGAACCTCTCTCCCACGCCTGCCGCCGTGCCCGTCTCCCGCGTCCGGCAAGGGGGCGACCTTCAGGGTTCCGGCGGTGTACCCGCCCGCGCCGCCGAACGCCAGGGCGGTGCCGTGCCCGCCCCAGGCCCGCACATCCAGCGCGGTCACGCCGGGCGGGGCCTGGAAGTCCTCCCTGGTGCCGGTCGCGTCGAACTGCCGGCAGCCCGTGAAGCCCGCCGTCGGCGCGCACGCACTGCCCGCGACCGGGGTGTCCACCGCCGCGGCGGGCACCCCGGCCCAGCCGCCCTCGGCGCCGAGCGCCACGAGCGCGACGCCCGCCGCCCCACGTCTCAGGCGGCCACGGCGCAGCGCAAGGGATTCCCGCTTCGTCAACCACTCCATCGCTCGGGACCGGCTCTCCCATGGGCCGGCGGGCCCCCGGAGCCGGTGAATAAGACCCCAGTGCGGAGAAAAGGTCGTATCTGTGAGGCGGAAGTGACACGGCGCGACCATTGCCGGGGGAAACGCACTATGACTAGCCTGTGTTCGTCATGCCGATCGTCTGTTGAAATTTCGAACAGTCGCCTGAGACACAAAGGGAGGGGGCCGGTCGTGGGACGCCTTGTACCTGCGGTGACCCGAGCTCTCGACATTCTTGAGCTCTTCCTCGACGGGGACGGGACGCTCTCCGCCCCCGACATCGTGCGCAGGCTCCAGCTGCCGCGCACCACCGTGCACGAACTGGTCACCACGCTCGCGGCGCGGTCGTACATCGTCCAGGTGCCGGGCCAGCCGGGACGCTACCGGCTCGGGGTACGCCCGTACCAGCTCGGCAGCCGGTACGCCGAGCAGCTCGACCTCGCCGCCGAGGGCCAGCAGGTGGCCCGCTCGGTCGCCGAGACCTGCGACGAGACCGTGCACGTCGCCATCCTGGAGGGCACCGACGTCATCTACATCGCCAAGGTGGACTCCACGCACGCCGTGCGCATGGTCTCGGCGGCGGGCCGGCGACTGCCCGCCCACTGCACCTCCGTCGGGAAGATGCTGCTGTCCTCCCTCCCCGACCACGAACTCGCCGCGCGCGTCCCGGACGACGCCGACCTGGTCGCGATGACACCCAACAGCATCACCGAACCGGACGCGCTGCGCGAGGCCCTCGCCGAGATCCGGCAGCGCGGGGTCGCGGTGGAGAGCCGCGAGTCCAACCCGGACGTGTCCTGTGTGGCCGCGCCGGTGCGCGACCGCGCCGGCCGGGTCGTCGCCGCGCTGTCCATCTCGGTGCCGATGATCCGCTGGAGCGACGAGCGCCGGGGCGAGCTGGAGCAGCTCGCCGTGAAGGGCGCCGCCGAACTGTCCGAGCGACTCGGCTACCGGAGCGTGGCATGACGTACGCGTACGAGGTGGCGGTCCGCGCCGAGGCGACCCTCGGCGAGGGCCCGACATGGGACGCGGCGGCCGGCCGGCTCCTCTGGATCGACATCCTGGGCAGCCGCGTCCACACCTACGACCCGGTCTCGGGCCGCCGGACGATACGCACCACCGAGCAGCACGTCGGCGCGGTCAAGCCGCGCGCGGGCGGCGGACTCGTCCTCAACCTGCGCGACGGGGTGGCGCTGCTGGACGCGGACGACACCTTCCGCTGGCTGCACCACGAGCCCGTCCCGGGGCGCCGCGCCAACGACGCCGCCGTCGCCCCCGACGGCTCCCTGTGGACCGGCACCATGCGCTACGACGAGGCACCCGGCGGCGGCACGCTGTCCCGGGTCACCGGTGACGGCGCGGTCGACGTCGTCCTCGACGACGTGGCGGTGAGCAACGGCACCGGGTGGAGCCCCGACGGCCGGCTCATGTACTACGTCGACTCGCCGACCCGCCGCGTGGACGTCCTCGACTTCGTGGACGGGCGGGCGCTGAACCGGCGCCCGCTGGTGGAGATCGAGGAGGGCGCGGGCTTCCCCGACGGGCTCACGGTCGACGCGGACGGCTGTGTGTGGGTCGCGCTGTGGGACGGCGGTGCGGTACGCCGCTACACCCCCGACGGCGCACTGGACCGCGTGCTCGACCTGCCCACGCCCCGGATCACGGCCTGCGCGTTCGGTGGCGCCGACCTGACCGACCTCTACGTCTCGACGGCCCGCGTGGGCCTGACGGCACCGCATCCGGTGGCGGGCTCCCTGCTGGTGGTGCCGGGAGCGGGCCAGGGCGTGCCCCAACCGGCGTTCGCGGGCTGACGGAAGAAGCCGTGGCGGCCCGGCACCCACGGGGTGCCGGGCCGCACCCGCCCGTGCCGCCCGCGGGCCGGGCGGTGCCGGCCCGCTACGACAACCCCGCCGCCTTCCGCTCCTCCGCGGTCAACGGCGGTCCGCTCAACGCCGGTTTGAGCGGACCGACCGCCGCTGCCAGCAGTACCGAAGGGCCGAGCAGCACGCCCGCCCCCCGCTCCAGCGACGTCACGTCGGTCACCCGGCGGGCGATCCGGCCGCTGCCGGTGGCCGTGTGCATCAGCCGGCCGACGTATCCGGCCGCGAGCCGGTCCCGGAGGGTGGGGCCGCCCTCCGTCGCGCCCGGGTAGAACACGTCCTGGCTCACGGCGAGATCCCAGGCCGCGCCGGCCGGCCGCACCACCGCCTTCTGGATCCGACGGGCCAGCCCCGGCGCCGCCCAGCCCTGACGCCGTGTCACCTCCCGCAGGATCAGGGCGCTCTGGGCGCCGACCGCCAGTCCGTGGCCGTAGAGCGGGTTGAACGAGGCGAGGGCGTCGCCGAGGACGGTGAAGTTCTCGGGCCAGGCCGGCATCCGCTCGTAGAAGTAACGGCGGTTGAGGGTCGTGCGGGTGACCGACACCTCGGACAACGGCTCGGCCCGCTCCAGGAGTTCGCCGAGCACCGGGTGCCGCAGCTCCTCGCGGGCGAATCGGACGAAGTCCTCGCCGGCGGCGGTGGGTTCGCCGCCGCGGGTGCCGTTCAGGGTGACGATCCAGCGACCGTGCTCGATGGGCAGCAGGAAGCCCGCGCGGCCGGGGGCGCCGTCCCGGGGGTCGGGCTGCACGTTGACGACCGGGTAGCCGTCCCGGGCGCCCTCGGGGGCGAGATAGAGGCGGCTGGCGTACACCAGCCCGGAGTCGACCTCGCGCCGCTCCGGCTCGGGCAGTCCGAGGTCCGTGAGCCACCGGGAGGCCCGGGAGGCGCGGCCGGTGGCGTCGACGACCAGCCCCGCCCCGACGACCCGCTCACCCCCGTCGGGGAGCCGCACCCACACCCCGGTGACCGCCGTAGCGTCCCCCTCCAGCCCCAACACCTCGGAGCCGTCGAGGAGTTCGACGCGGTCGTCGGCGAGGACCTGTGCGCGGATCGTGGCGTCCAGCAGGTCCCGGCCGGCCAGGATCACGTGGTGGGACTCGGGCCAGCGCCGGAACCAGCCCCGGGAGCCCAGCACGACCATGTCGGTGGTGACCGGCGCCCGGCGGGCCCCGGCGGCCCGCAGTGCCTCGGTGACCCCGGGCAGCAGCTCCTCCACCGCCCGTACGCCGCCCGACCACAGCATGTGGGCGTGGCGTGCCTGCGGCAGGCCCTTGCGGGGCTCGGGGCCCTCGGGCAGGACGTCACGCTCGACGACGACGACCCGGTCGGCGAACCCCGCCAGCGCGCGCGCCGCGAGCATGCCGGTGTGCGAGCCCCCCAGGACGACGGCGGTTCTGGCGGGGGTGGGTGGTTCAGTCATGCGCGGACACACTCTCTGCAGGGGCGGCGGCGCGGGCGCGCACCGCCGTGATGTCGTCGGGGCGGCGAAGGGCGTCGGAGACGGCCCGGATCTCGCGCAGCAGATAGGTGGTGTCCGGCTCCGGCGTCCGCTCGTCGCCGAGGCCTTCCGGGACCCCCGCCGTCGAAGAGCCCGAGGCGCGTTGCCCGGCGGCGGCGTCCAGGATCGTCACGGCGGCGGCGAGTGCCTGGGCCCGGCCGCGCTCGAAGCCGAGGGCGACGGCGGCGTCGTAGGACCGGCCGCGCAGGTCCTCGTCGAGGTGGCGGGCGAGCTGGAGGAGCCCGTCGCGGATGAACGTCTCGCGGCGGATCAGGCGCAGTTCGGCCGGGGCGCGCAGGGTGAACGGCTCACGGCCACCGGTCGCGGTCCGCATCAGCAGGTAGAGGGGCCGCAGCCGGCGGTGGTGGTCCCGGACCCGCCAGCGCTCCTGGAGGTACTGGCCGGCGTGCGGCACGATGAAGCCGACCGCGACGAAGATGGCGGCGACACAGGCGGCCGAGGGCCCCACGTTGGTGGAGAGCCAGTCCAGGTCGTGGCCCGTCCAGCGGGCGATGACGGCGGTGAGCTTGGACGCGGCGAAGAACAGGTTCGTCGTGAACCCGACGCCCAGGAGCCTCAGCCCCCAGCGCAGCCAGCCGTCCAGGCCGTCGGTGCGGATCCAGTTCCAGACGAGCCGGGCGGTGACCGTGGAGGCCACGGTGTGCGCGGTCAGGTAGAGCAGGATCTGCTCGCGCATGAACGGGGTGTTGGCGTAGTAGGTGTCCAGGTCCCGCAGCCGCTCCACCGGGGCGTCGGCGAACGCGAAGAGCACCCACAGGGCGACGATCACCCCCGCGTAGGCGGCGACCACCCAGCGGGTGGTGCCGCGGGTGCGGTCGGCGCGGTCGGTGAGGCCGTTGCGCCAGGCGATGATCAGCAGCAGCCAGGACGCGCAGAGCGTGGTGAGCAGGGAGTACACCCAGGGTGCCGAGATGTTCGGGACCCCGGTGACGCGGTTGGTCCAGGCGATGGTGCTCGGGGCGGCGAAGACGAACACCGCGCAGGCGAAGAGCAGCAGACCGCCGACGGCGCGCAGCAGCGGGTCCCGCCACATCTTGACGATGCTGGGCAGTTTGATCGCCAGGGCGACGGTCAGTACCGCGGTGGGCAGCCAGAAGGAAATGTTCAGTTCGCCGAGGACCCGGGAGGGGTCCAGCGCGAGGACCGCCGGGTCTGCCACCAGGTGCGGGGGGCCGCCCGGTGGTGCGAGGGTCGCGGTCACCGTGCCGCTCCTCCGCGACCGCGGTAGCCCATGGACCGCTGTACCGGGTCGAGCGGTGCGCCGGCGCCGCCGTCCACGATCAGGGGGCGGAGCGTGGCGGCGAGCCGGTGGCCGAAGTCGTCGGCCTCGGCCTCGTCCCGCTCGCGGGAGCCGTCGCGGGCGGCCACGGTCAACGCCAGGTCCTGCCAGCCGGATCGGCCGGCGAGGGCGTCGGGCCGGCCGGGGAGTGCGGGGGGCCGCTCGGCGAGGGCGTCGGCTCGGCCGGAGAGGGCGTCGGCCGCTGCCGTGCCGGCCGCGTGGTGGTGGGTGTGCGCGGCGTGCATGTGCCACAACTCGTGGCCGAGGATGACCAGTTGCTGGACGGCCTCGGCGCGTTCCTCGACGATGACGAGGTCGAAGTCCTGGAACTCCACCCACAGGCCGGTGACTTCGATCTCGTCGGGAAAGCGCTCGAAGCGCAGTTCGACGGGGCGTCCGCCGCGGCGGGCGCTCATCTCCTCGCACAGGGCCGCGCACAGGGCGCGCACGCCGGCCGGGGGACGGGGTCTGGCGCGCAGGGCGGTGGCGAGGTCGGCCGCCAGGCGCCGCAACGCGCTGCGGCGCCGCGGACTCCGCAGAGCCGCGGCGATCCGGGACGCAGTACTCCGCGCGCCCGCGATGTCCATCGTTCCCCCTTCGCACCGCCGTTCGGCGGCGCGTCCGAGATTACGCGCCCACCCCGGTCCACGTCATGCGATGTCCGGTGATGGGTTTCGGTCCGGAATCCGGCCGGGCCATTGACGCACAAGCGCTTTCTATTTAGCGTCCCGTTCGAGGTTACGGGCGGGATTCGAGATACCGGACGGTCCGTGCGGAGTGAAGACTGCATCCGACGAAGAGCGACAGAACCACCCGAGAGGACCCCATGAGCGCCACCGCCCGCTTCACCCTCGACCCCGCCTTCACCGTCGGCGAGGTCAACCCCCGCCTGTTCGGATCCTTCGTCGAGCACCTCGGCCGCTGTGTCTACACCGGAATCTTCGAGCCGGGCCACCCCGCCGCCGACGAGGCGGGCCTGCGCACCGACGTCCTGGACCTGGTCCGGGAACTGGGCGTCACCACGATCCGCTACCCCGGCGGCAACTTCGTCTCGGGCTACAAGTGGGAGGACTCGGTCGGCCCGGTCGAGGACCGCCCCCGCCGCCTCGACCTCGCCTGGCGTTCCACCGAGACGAACCGCTTCGGCCTCTCCGAGTACATCGCCTTCCTGAAGAAGATCGGCCCCCAGGCCGAGCCGATGATGGCCCTCAACCTCGGTACCCGCGGCGTCGCCGAGGCCATCGAGCTCCAGGAGTACGCCAACCACCCCGCCGGCACGGCGCTGGCGGAGCGGCGGATCGCCCACGGCGACAAGGACCCCTTCGGCATCCGGCTGTGGTGTCTGGGCAACGAGCTGGACGGCCCCTGGCAGACCGGCCACAAGACGGCCGAGGAGTACGGCCGGATCGCCGCCGAGACGGCCCGCGCGATGCGCCAGATCGACGCGGGCGTCGAACTCGTCGTCTGCGGCTCCTCCAGCCAGTCCATGCCGACGTTCGCCCAGTGGGAGGCGACGGTCCTGGCGGAGACGTACGACCTCGTCGACCACATCTCCCTGCACGCCTACTACCAGCCCGAGGACGGTGACATCGACTCCTTCCTCGCCTCCGCCGTCGACATGGAGTCCTTCATCGAGAACGTGGTCGCCACCGCCGACCACGTGGGCGCGAAGCTCAAGTCCAAGAAGAAGATCAACCTCTCCTTCGACGAGTGGAACGTCTGGTACACCTCCGAGTGGCACGAGATCGAGGACTCCGGCACGCGGGACTGGGCGGAGGCCCCCCGCCTCCTGGAGAACAGCTACAGCGTCACCGACGCCGTCGTCTTCGGCTCGCTCCTCATCGCGCTGCTGCGCCACGCCGACCGCGTCACCGTCGCCTGCCTCGCCCAACTGGTCAACGTCATCGCCCCGATCATGACCGAGCCGGGCGGCCCGGCCTGGCGCCAGACGACGTTCTTCCCGTTCGCGCAGGCCGCCCGGCACGGCCGCGGCCAGGTCCTCGACGTCCGGGTCGACTCACCGACCTACGAGACGAAGAAGTACGGCGAGACCGACCTGCTGCACGCCACCGCCGTGCGCGCGCAGGACGGCACGGTCACCGTCTTCGCGGTCAACCGCAGCCGCACCGACGCGCTGCCCCTCGAAGTCGCCCTCGGCGGGCTGGACCTGACGGACGTCGTCGAGCACAGCGCCGTCGCGGACGCCGACCCGGACGCCCGCAACACCCTCGACGACCCCGAGCGGGTCGCCCCGCACCCGGTCCAGGGCACTTCCCTGACGGACGGCACCCTGACCGCCGTGCTGGAGCCGCTGTCCTGGAACGTGATCCGGCTGGCGTGACCCCCGGGACCGGGGGCCGCGGCCTCAGCGGCCGGGGGAGTCCACCGGGGTCACCGGTACTCCTCCGGCCGCCGAGCCCAGCAGCGTCAGCCGTACGTCCCGCGGTCCGGACGGCGTCGTGCCGTCGGACAGGACGGCCAGGGCCAGGGTGTTGGCGCCACGGGTGCGCAGGATCCCGTTGGGCAGGACGAAGGTGTGCTGCGGGCCGACGTCGTTGACGTACTGGCCCAGGTTCCAGCCGTTGAGGAAGATCTGCACGCGGTAGGCGCGGTCGGGGTCGTCGTCGAGGGTGAGCCCGATCGACGCGTCGATGCCCGCGTCCACCGCCGGCCGGAAGGTCTTCCGGTACCAGGTGACGCCCTGCCGGCGGTCGCCCCGGGGCCCGTCCACCGCCGTCCAGCCGCCGTCCTCGAACCCGGGCAGATGCCAGCCCTCCCGCTCCCCGAACAGCCCGCCGTTGTTCAGCGGGCCGCGTACCGGGTCGGCCGCCGCGGCGCCCTGCAGCCGCCACCGCACCTTCGGCGAGGACCCCTCGAACGTGGCCGCGGTCAGCCCGCGGGCCGCCTTGTGGGCGTCGTTCGCGTCGCCGTCCTCGTCGTGCTGCATCCGCCGGACCAGGATGGACAGGACGTGCGGGGCACCGTCGTCCTCGTCGAGCGTCCCACGCGACCTCTCCCGCACCTCCCCGCGGAGTTCCTCCCGCACTTCCCCGGGCAGCGCGAAGGTGGCCGTCTTCGCCCAACTGCCCTGACCCACCGTGTCGTTGTCCGGCACCGGCATCCGGTGCGTGCCGAGCGGCTTCCCGTCCAGCCAGGCCATCAGCAGACCCTGGGTGCCCGTGCTGTAGGAGAGCGAGACCGACGCGATGTCGGACGAGGCCGTGAACCGCCCGCGGTACCAGACGTCCCCGTAGTGGAAGCCGTAGTCGTCCGCGAACAGCACGGGCTGTCCCTCGGGCACCGGCGTGGTGCTGTACGACGTCTCCTTGTCGGCCGTCGTCCAGCGGGAGTCGTCGAAGTCCGGGTCGGACTCGGGGTTCTCGGTGCGGCGCCGCCAGCCGGAGGCCAGCGAGGGCAGCGGCACCGGGCCCACACCGGGCAGCGGCTGCTCGGCCAGCAGGCTCTCGGTGACGCTGAGCCGGGTGCGCAACGGGCGCTCGTTCCAGGTGACTTCACCGACCCCGCGCGGCCCCCACACCTCCAGGCCGGTCACATCGGTGGTGTCCCCGGTGACATGCACGGTGGAGTCGCGCACGGTCACCTCGCGCACCAGCGACGGGCCGTACACCAGCACCGTGCCCGAGGGGGTGTCGACCGGCCACAGCCGCAGGGCGGTCGCGTCGTCGGCGAAGAACAGCAGCAGCGGCCGCTCGGACCCCGCCGCCTCGACCTTGACCCGGGTCAGTCCGCCGACGCCGAGCGGCGCGGTCACCCGCAGCAGACCGCGGTCGTAGACCCAGGCCGCCTCGGCGTCCAGCCGGGTCGTCACCGGGTCCTCGGCGCAGTCCAGCACGACCCGCGCCATGTCGCCGTGCCGCCCCGAGAAGACGGCGATGTCCTGCCGTCCGGCGGTGACGCAGAACATCGGCTGCACGGTGGCGTACTTCAACTTCCGGCGCCCCAGGGCGAGTCCGGCGGTCAGCAGCAGCGCGTCCCGGGCCGGGACGGTGAACGGCACCTCGATCCCGGCGTCCGGCATCGTCGAGGAGATGTCTTCCTCGGAGTCGTTGCGCACGACGTAGACATGGGAGCCGGTGTCGGGGTTGGTCAGGTGGTAGACCTTCAGTCGCTCGTCGCTCGCCCGCACCCGCGGGGCCGGGTCGAGCTTCGCGAAGTCCGGGACGCGTTGCAGCAGATGCCCGATCTGGTGCATGGGTGCCAGCTTGGGAGTGGCCCGCCGCCCCTCGTCGAAGGCCGCCCCGTAGTCGTACGACGTGTAGACGGCCGGGGCGGGCAGCCAGCCCCACGAGGTGCCGCCGAAGGTCATGTAGACGTTGTTCAGCGTGACGCCGTTGGCGAGGTTGGTGAGGTGGAAGCGCCGTTCGTAGGCGGCGTCCCGGGTCCGTCGGGCCTCCGCGTACCCCTTGCCGCCGAAGGTGACCCCGCCCCACGGGTCGAACCAGCCGCCGCCGGACTCGGGCATGAACCCGGGCGTCCGCGGACTGGCCGTGACCCCGCCGGTCCGCCCGCCGGACCCGAAGTGCCCCCAGTCCGAGGGCGTCTGGGCCGGATCGGGATAGCCGTCGAAGCCGTACAGCCAACGGCCCTTCTCGCCACCGGTGTCGAACGACCCGGGCAGCCAACGCCCGTTCCTGCCCTTGTCGTTGTGGAACAGCGGTACGTCGATTCCGTCGGCCCGCACCTTCTTGTACAGGTGGGACATGTACGCGCGGCCGGTCGGGTCGTCGGTGAAGGAGTCGTACTCGTTCTCGATCTGGTAGAGCAGGACCGTGCCCAGGCCCCGGGTGAACTGGTGCCGGGCGACGATCGCGTTGACCTCGGTCAGCCACTCGTCGGCGTAGGACAGATAGGCCGGGTCGGCGGTGCGGGCCCGGCCCTCGGTCGCCGTGAGCCAGCCGGGGAAGCCCCCGCCGTCGACCTCCGCGTTGATGTACGGGCCCGGGCGCAGGATGACGTACAGACCGGTCTCGGCGGCCGTGCGCAGGAACAGGTCGAGGTCGCGGACGCCCGTGAAGTCGTAGGCCCCGGGCGCGGGGGAGTGGTAGTTCCAGGCGACGTACACGCTGACCGCGTTGTGGCCGTGCGCGCGCATCTTCTGCAGGACGTCCCGCCACAGCGAGGGGCTCGGCAGCCGGAACGGATGCATCTCGCCCGACCACAGGACCAGCCGCCTGCCGTCGACGAGCAGCGAGTACCGGTCGAAGCCGACCGTGTGCCCGCGGCCGTCCGCGGCCGGCGGCCCCGGCGCGGGCCCCGTGCGCACGCCGCGGGACGCGTGGGCGTTGGTGGGAGAGCCGCCGCTGCCGCCCAGCGCGAGGCCGAGCGCCGTGGTGCCGGCGAGGGCACTGAAAGTCCGTCTGCTGAGCCCCAAGGGAGCGCCTCCTGTTGTGCCTGTTCCGTCCGCGACCGAGGGTGCTGGGCCATTCTGTACGGTCGGACGCCGCACAATTGTCGTATGAGGATCTCTGCGCGGGCGGACTACGCGGTACGGGCGGTGCTGGAGCTCGCCGTACGAGAGGGCGACGGGCCGGTGAAGGCCGAGGTAATCGCAGCCGAACAAGGAATTTCGCACAAGTTCCTGGAGGGGATTCTCGGCGATCTGCGGCGCGGCGGAATCGTCGACAGCCGGCGCGGCGGAGGCGGCGGTTACCGGCTCGCCCGCGAGGCCGCCGCGATCACCGTCGCCGACGTCATCCGCGCGGTCGACGGGCCGATCGTCTCGGTGCGCGGCGAGCGGCCCACCGGACTCGCGTACACCGGCTCGGCGCAGCCGCTGCTGCCGCTGTGGATCGCGCTGCGCGCCAACGTGCGCCGGATCCTGGAGGGCGTCTCCATCGCCGACATCGCGGCGGACGCCCTGCCCGAGCCGGTGCGGGCGCTGGCGGCGGAACCGGCGGCCTGGGAGAACCCCTGAGGCGGTGAGCGCGGTTCGTCCCGGTCTCAGCCCGCGCTCAGAATGACGCCCCAGGGTCACGTCCCGTCCATCCCCACCCATCCGGTAGGGAACCCGGCCCGCGCTGCCGGCCGGCGGCCGGATGGAGCCGCGCAAGGTGATCGGCTCCATCGGCACCAGCGAGTTCCTGGTCGCGGTCGCCGCCGGCTTCGGCTTCCTGCTCTCCCTCGGCTCCCAGGGCCTGGACCTCCTGTGGGTCGCCGCGTTCCTGCTCGGCGGTCTGGTGGCCGCGCCGCTCGCCGCGTGGCTGGTCCGGCTGATGCCGGCGCGCGTCCTCGGCTCGGCGGTCGGCGGCGTCATCCTGGTCACCAACGTCCGCACCCTCCTCACGAGCGACTGGCTCGGGGTGTCCGGGACGCCCGCGACCCTGGTGCACGTCGTGCTGTACACGGTGTGGGCCGGGGCGGTGGCCCACTCGGTCCGGGCCCACCGGCGGGAGCGGGCGGCGGCGGAGTCCGTGGCGGAGCGCCGGGTGGTGGGGGTGTGAACAGGCTGGGGTGAATGGCCGGAGTTCGACCTGTCCATGTCATTCAGGGCTTCCTACGATGCGATCGCCCCCGATGCTTCACAGCAACTCCACAAGTTATTCACGGAGTTGACAGGTGAGGCCCGGGTGCGTCCACCCCCCACCGATCCCTTCGAAAGGGAGAGCCCATGGCAACAGGCCTGCTCATGGGGGGCGCGATCGCCGCGCTCCTCACCGCCGCACTGCCCGCACAGAACCCGTCCGGCGGGTTCGAGGACCCGCCCCCGGACAAGATCGTCATCAAGGTCGCCACGGTGAACGGCTCGGGCTGCCCGCAGGGCACCGCCGCGGTCGCCGTCTCCCAGGACAACACCGCCTTCACCGTGACCTACAGCGACTACCTCGCCCAGGCCGGGGGTAACTCCGACCCCACCGCGTTCCGCAAGAACTGCCAGCTCAACCTGCTCGTCCATGTCCCGGCGGGCTTCACGTACGCCATCGCCAGCGCGGACTACCGCGGCTTCGCCGCACTCCAGACCGGCGCGAGCGCCGTGCAGAGAGCCTCGTACTACTTCCAGGGCTCGTCGAACACGGTGTTCAAGAACCATCCCTTCGCCGGCCCCTACGACGACAGCTGGCAGGCCACCGACACCACCGACTGGGCCCAACTGGTGTGGGCCCCCTGCGGAGTCCAGCGCAACTTCAACATCAACACCGAGCTGCGGGTGACGGCCGGCAACCAGTCGCCGGGCAAGGTCAGCTTCATGACGATGGACTCGACGGACGGTGACATCAGCACGGTGTACCACCTGGCCTGGCAGCAGTGCCCGGCCAAGTGACACGGGAGAGGTGAGAAAGGGGCCGCCCGGACGACCGGGCGGCCCCTTTCCGTCACGACACCGTGCCGGGTGCGGGAGGCGGGTCAGCTCTGCTCGACCCCGAGGGTGAGTGTGCCGGTGTAGCCGGCGGAGGGCGAGCTTCCCAGGGCGGTGAGGGTGAGCAGGCCGGAGGCGGCGCCTCCCTCGTCGTAGATCGAGTCCTGGGCGAGGGTGGTGCGGGTGACCGTGTTGGCCGCGTACGGGGAGAGCGCGCCGACCCGGGCCGTCACCGTCTCGTTGAAGAAGAGCTGGCCGGTGTGCAGCTCCTGGCCGCCGGTGAACGAGCCGTCCGAGGTGAGCGTGACGTTCGTGTGCACCTTGATGTGGATGTGCACACACCGGCCGCGGTACCAGCCGGGGTAGACGGTGGTGATGCGCGCGACGCCGCTGGAGTCGCTGAGCACGCCGCCGCGCAGGAAGGTGCCGTTGTCGGGCTCGGTGTGGCCGTTGTTGCCGACGAAGCCCGAGTACTCGCCGAGCGCGTCGCAGTGCCAGATCTCGACCAGGGCGTTGCTCAGGGGCACGCAGGTGTCGTCGTCGACGACGGTGAGGGTGAGCCGGAGCGGGAAGCCGGTCTTGTTCTCGCTGATGTCGGAGCGGACGTACTGTCCGTCGAGGTAGTAGGGGCCTTCGGTCATCTCCTTGGTGAGGGTGCAGACGGCCGCGGCGGCGACGGGGGCCGCGTCGGCCGTGTCGGTGGTGTCCGCGGTGGGGGACCCGGGGGCGGCGGCACCTACGGCCAGGGCCGCCGCGGTCGCGCCGGAGGCGATCAGCACCGTGCGCCGCCGGACCTGTTTGGCCCCCTCGGCTCTGCTGGCGGGGGAGGTCTCCGGAGAGTTTTCCATCGAAGAGTCTGTCATGAACACGACACCATAGAAGTGGATTCTGTCGGTCGGCTGTCAGTCGGGTAAAGCGACGATCCGTCAAGTCCCTTGCGAGACAGCCCGTCCGGAGGGGTGGGGCGAGGTAGCGTGACACGACAAAGGTGTGAATAGGATCAAAAGTGACAAATCCGCGAGGGTACGAGACATCGAAAGGGCCGCACATGGGAGTACGCATGAGGCTGACCGGGCGCGTCGAGAGCCGCATCGCCAAGGACTTTCCCGGCCGGGACGGCCAGGTCGTCGAGGAACTCCTCGCCGAACTCGTGAACCACCTCACCGAGCGCGGCGACCGCGAGGACAAGGAACGCATCGCCGCCGCCACCCTTGTGTGCAGCCGAGGCCGCATGGACCGCCTCCTCGACGCGGTCCAGCTGGCCAAGGAGGACTGCCGGGACGTGCTGGTGGGAGCGGGACTGGCGGACGCGGGCTGGCGGGAGCGGCTGGAGGCGGACTTCGGGCCGGGGGCGTGAGGGGCGCCCCGGCGCTCCCGGCGGCCCCGGCCGGCCCCGGTGGCCCCGGCCGTCCGGGAGACGGGCCTGTGGGTGGCCGGGAGGCCCGCCCGGTGATGTCGGCACCCCGCCCGGTGAGGCCGGTGCCGAGGGTGCCGCCGGGGACTCCCGCGTAGGACTTCGGCGGGGAATTCCCGCCCAGGGCTTCGGCCGGGACTGCCGTAGTGGTCCCGCTTCCTGACCGGAAATCGAACGCCGCCTCGGCTCCAGGGCCCGCCCCGCCCCGTCCCGGCCGGGGCGGCGCGGCGCGGCGCGGCGCGGCAGGCGGGTGCCCGTCCCCTCCGCCGCCCCTCGGAAACAGCCCGATGCCCTCGTCCGGCGACGGCCGGCCGGGCATGCGGTACTCACAGGTTTCTCCCAAGGGTGCTTCAGGTCGGTCATGGATTTTGGTCTCCATGCACGGACACGCACACGGACACCGACCACGCACCCCCGAAACCGAGCGCACCCGCCGCTGGTTCATGAACAAGGCGCTGCTCGCCGGCGGAGCCGCCGCCGTGGCGACCATGACCGGCTGCTCCTCGGGCTCCTCCGGCACGGCGGGCACGGCCGCGTCCTCCGGTGCCCCGAGCGGCATGCCCTCCGGTGGCCCCGGGGGCGGTGGCGGGGGTGGCGGCATGGGCCCCGGGGCCACGCAGGTCAAGTACGCGGACGTCGTGGGCGTCACCACCGACGGCGAGGTCGTCGAGGACCTGTACGCGATCCACTCGACGGACGTCTCCACGGACGGGCTGGTCAAGGCGGCGCAGGCGTTCCTGGACGGGCTCTCCGCGAAGGAGCGCAAGTCCTGCGTGTTCGACATCGACGCCGACGAGTGGACGGCGTGGAGCAATGTCGACGGCTACGACCGCAAGGGCGTCCGGATGGGCGACCTGACGGAGAAGCGGCGCGACCTCGGCTACGCGCTCCTCGGCACCGCCCTCTCCGCCGACGGTCTGGCCCGGACCCGCGGCATCATGAAGCTCAACGCGTTCCTGGGCGACTCCAACGGCGGCAACCAGAAGACGCTCACCGAGGGCCACTACTTCTTCACCTTCATGGGAACCCCGTCGACCACCGAGCCGTGGGGCTTCCAGTACGAGGGCCACCACGTCGCCATCAACTACTTCGTCCTGGGCGACCAGGTGGTGATGACGCCGACCTTCATGGGCTCGGAACCCACGACGGCCACGTACCAGGGCGAGAAGATCACCCTCTTCCGGCCGGAGACCACGGCCGGCCTCGCCATGATCCGCTCCCTCACCGAGGCGCAACTGGTCAAGGCCGTCTCCTCGCAGGGCAACGGCAACGAGGACATGAAGGCCGGCGCCGGCCAGGACAACCTGAAGCTCGCCCACGAGGGCCTGCCCTGCTCCGGCCTCACCTCCGCGCAGCGGAAGAAGCTGCTGGACCTGGTCGGGGTGTACGTCGGCTACATCGACGAGGGGCATGCCGCGGTCAAGATGACCGAGGTGAGGAAGCACCTGGACGACACGTACTTCCTCTGGATGGGCGAGACGGAGGACGACTCCGCCTTCTACTACCGGGTGCACAGCCCGGTCGTCCTCATCGAGTACGACGCGCAGGCGCCGCTCTTCTACAAGGGGGACTCCTCGGCGAGCCCCAGCGCAAGCGCCGACGCGAGTTCCGACGGCGGCGGCCCGGGCGGCGGCATGGGCATGGGCGGCGGCACGCCGTCCCAGGAGCACATCCACACCATCATCCGCACCCCGAACGGCGGCGACTACGGAGTGGACCTGCTCAAGCTGCATCTGGCGAGCGACCACTGAGACACCGGCGCCCCCGCCCCGAGCCGATCCCGGGGCAGGGGCCGGTTTGTGGTCAGTTCGCCGCGCAGGCGAAGTTCCAGGCGCCGTAGGAGCCGCTGACGTAGCTGCCGTTGTCGACGAGGCCGACCCGGAAGTAGAAGCACTCGTCCTCGTCGAGGTCCGTGTTGTACGGGACCGAGTCGTCCCAGTCGTACCCGGTGTAGCTCCCGGTGTAGTCCGTGGACCACTTGGCGTCGCTGGTGGAGGGGTTCACCGACGTCTGGGTGGACTGCAGGCGCACGCCCCGGCCGTCCGAACAGACGTCGAGGAACCGGAAGACGTCTCCGTAGGCCGAGAACCCCACGACGCCACAGGCGTTCGCGGACGTCTCGTAGTCGTCGATGGTGAACGCGTGGGCCGAGGTGGCCGTCGCGAGGGTGAGCGCTGACGCGGCGATGACGGTCACTGCGACGCGTCTGAACTTGGGCATGCCTGTCTCCTCGCACACGAGGGAGCGGGACCTTCACAGGAACTCCGCGATGGTCATCGGACTATGCCCAAAGCTTGACCGTTCGACAACCCTGCCTTGGCCGCCAAGTGCGGTGAGTGTGAGGGCCGTTGACGCGCAAGTGATTCGATTCTACGGTCCGGGCGTCCGCATCGCCGATCGCTGGTCGGGATGCCGAACCTCTCGTCCCCAGGAGGCCCCGCGTGAGCCGCACCTCCCGAACCTCCCGCAGTACTCGCAGCACCGCACTCCTCGCCGTCCCCGCCGCCGTCCTGCTCGCCCTGATGCCGAGCAGCGCGTCCGCGTACCCCGACCCGGGCACCGTCACCGGCGCCACCGTCGTCCACGACCCGACGATGATCCGTACCCCGGCGGGCCGCTATCTGGTGTACGGCACCGGTGGCGGACTCCGGTACAAGTCGTCCACGGACCGGATCGCGTTCACCGCCGGGTCCGACGCGTTCTCCGCCAAGCCGGGCTGGTGGGCGTCGTACGCCACCGAGGCGTGGGCGCCCGACATCTCGTACCACGGTGGCAAGTACCTGATGTACTACGCCGTCTCCACCTTCGGATCGAACAAGTCGGCCATCGGCGTGGCCGGTTCGACGACCGGGCTGCCGGGGTCCTGGACCGACCACGGCACCGTCTACGCCTCCACCGCGTCCAGCGACTACAACGCCATCGACCCGAACCTCTTCGTGGACGACGACGGCAAGTGGTGGCTTTCCTTCGGCAGTTGGTGGACCGGGCTGAAGATGATCCAGATCGACCCGTCCACCGGGAAGCAGCTCTCCTCCAACCGCACCCGGTACCCGCTCGCCTCCCGCCCCACCGGGACCAAGGCCGTCGAGGCGCCCTCCCTCGTCAAACGGGGCGGCTACTACTACCTCTTCGCCTCCTACGACACCTGCTGCGCCGGCACCGGTTCGACCTACAAGGTCAAGGTCGGCCGCGCCACCGGTGTCACCGGGCCGTACCACGACAAGAACGGCGTCGCGCTGACCGACAACGGCGGGACGCCGGTGCTGGAGTCCCACGGGCGAGTCATCGGCCCCGGCGGGCAGTCCGTCCTGAACGACTCCGACGGCGACCTGATCGTCTACCACTACTACGACGGCAGCGACAACGGCACGCCCAAGCTCGGCATCAACCTCCTGAACTGGAGCAGCGGATGGCCCGTCGCGTACTGACCCTGCCGACCGACAGCGGTGACGTCCGGATCGTCAACCGGGCCACCGGCAAGGTCGCCGACGTGGCGAACTGCTCGACGGCGGACGCGGCCGACGTACGCCAGTGGTCATGGCTGTCCAACACCTGCCGGCAGTGGCGACTGAACCCGGTGCAGAACAGCCGCCCCGGGGGCGCGGGGGACCGCGCGACCCGTCACGACGGGTCCCCGGTCGCCCCGCGCCCCCGGGGTCACGGTGTGCGGGCGGGCCTCAGCCGACCTGTCCCATCCCCGCCGCGTTCGGCCAACTCTGCGCGTTGGGCCAGCCCGTGGCCGGCGCGGCGGACAGATCGGCCGGCCCGGCCGGGCCGGTCATGCCGCGGACCTGGGCGGCGGTGAGGCCGCCGCGGGCCGGGACGCCGGGCGGGGTCTGGCCGTTCATCGCGGCGGCCGGCGCGGCCATCGGGGGCACCATCGGGGCCATGGGTGCCATGGGTGCCATGGGTGCCATCGGCGCCAGGGGCGGCTGTGGCGCCATCGGGGCCTGTGGAGCCGGGGCGGGGTAGCTCGCCGGCTGCGGCGCCGCCTGTGCCATCACGGGCATCGGCATCCCGGCCCCGGCGGACTGTCCCGGCGCGGCCTGTGCCATCGCGGGCATCGGCATGCCGGCGCCTATGGACGGGGCCGCCGAGAGTCCCGGCGCGGCGGCCATGGCCTGAGCGGCGAGGCCGTGCATACCGGCGCCGTTGGTGGAGCCGACCAGCCGGTCCACTGCCGCCGTACCCGAGCTGTAGCCGGTCCCTTGAGCCAGCTCGGGCACGGCGGCTCCCCTCCTGGTCCCGTAGAGCACCTGTTCCAGGCCGGACACCAGGCGACGCACGTCCACCTGGGGGCGCACCACGAGGCGCAGGAAGCGGCTGGAGGAGCCGATCTTGTTGCCGCACTCGCGGACGAGGATCCGGTGCTCGGTGAGCATCCGGTCCCGGACCACGGTGCCCTCGGCGCCGACGGGCAGGCGCACGAAGAGGAAGTTGCCCTGGGAGGGGTAGACCGTCAGCCCGGGCAGGGAGGCGAGCTGGCTCGCCATGTCGAGGCGGTCCCGGCGGACCTGGTGGAGGCTCTGCGCGTACTCGGCGCCGTGCTCCTTGAGCATGAACACCACGTACTCGGCGAAGGCGTTGAGGTTCCACTTCGGCAGCATCGAGCGGACGCGGCCCGCCAGCGACGGGTTGGCGACCATGTAGCCGAAGCGGATGCCGTGCAGACCGAAGTTCTTGCCGAGGCTGCGCAGGACGATGACGTTCGGCCGGATCATCGCCTCCTGGACGACGCTCGGTTCGGCCTCCGCGTCCGCGAACTCCAGGAACGACTCGTCGATCACGATCAGGTCCAGGTCGGCCATCGCGTCCATGAACTGCACCAGCGCGTGCTTGTGCAGGAAGCCGCCGTCGGGGTTGTTCGGGTTGCAGATGACGGCGACCCGGGTGCCGCGGGCGCGGATGAACTCGGCGTACTGGGCGAGGTCCAGGGCGAAGCCGCTGGACTCCTGGAGCGGGAACATGTCGACCCGCTTGCCGGTCTCCATCGGCTGGTCGGTCCAGCGGCCGAAGGTGGGGACGGGGACGGCGAGGGACTCGCGCACCAGCAGGTGGTCGATCCAGGTGATGAGTTCGGTCGAGCCGTTGCCCATCGCCACGGCCTGCGGCGGGAGTTGCAGCAGGTTGCAGAGTTCGGCCGTGATGGTGTCGGCGCCGCTCGGGTAGTACGTGATGATGTCCCGCAGCCGCGACGCCATGGTGTCCAGCATGGCGGGGGTGGGGAAGTAGGGATTGCAGGGGATGCAGAAGTCGACCGGACCGGCCCCTTCGCCGCCCTCCCGCGTCAGTGCCGCCATCGACGGGCTGTGCGCCGCGGTGCTGCGGAACAGCGAGGTGACGTTGTCAGCCAAGGGAGCCTCCGTATGGGGCGGGCCCGGTGGGGACGACCGGGCCCGTCGTCATTGGGTGGCCCGCGCGATGGAGCACGGACCGCTCATACATACGGAGGCTGGGGTGGCACTGTTCAACCGCTGAGAAACGGGTAAGAACTTGTGCGCCGCCTGTGAAGGAGGGTCAGGAGTGAAGGGATACCACGCGTGCGGGGCCCTCAGGCGCCGAACGAGTGGACCGTCGTCGACCGGTACGTCTGCCCAGGTCGCAGCGTGGTGGACGGGAACGACGGCTGGTTCGGGGAGTCGGGATAGTGCTGTGTCTCCAGGCACAGCGCGTCGCCCTGGCGGTAGACCGTGCCGCCGGAGCCGACGAGGGTGCCGTCGAGGAAGTTGCCCGAGTAGAACTGCAGGCCGGGCTCGGTCGTCGCGATCCTGAGCGTACGGCCGGAGTGCGGGTCCCGCAGGGTCGCGACGTGCTCGGGGCGGTCCGTGACCCCCTTGTCGAGGACCCAGTTGTGGTCGATGCCCTTGGCGTACAGCAGTTGCTGGTGGGGGACCCGCAGGTGCGCGCCGACCGTCCTGCCGCGGCGGAAGTCGAAGGGGGTGTCCGCGACCTGTGCCGGTTCGCCCGTGGGGATCAGGCCCGAGTCGACCGGCGTGTAGCGGGCGGCGGCGATCTCCAGTTCGTGGTCGTGGATGCCGCCACCGGACTCGCCGGCCAGGTTCCAGTACACGTGGCTGGTGAGGTTGACGACGGTGGCCCGGTCGGTGGTGGCCTCGTAGTCGATCCGCCAGTCGCCCTGCCCGGTGAGGGTGTACGTCACCTTCGTCCGCAGCGTGCCGGGGAAGCCCATCTCGCCGTCGGCGCTCGTGCGGGAGAGGCGCAGGCCGACGTCGGGGCCCTCGGTGAACGGCTCCACGTCCCACACGTGCTGGTCGAAGCCCCGGGCGCCGCCGTGCAGGCTGTTGACGCCGTCGTTGACGTCCACCTGGTGGCTCTCGCCGTCCAGGGTGAAGCGGCCCTCGGCGATGCGGTTGCCGTACCGGCCGATCAGCGCGCCGAAGAACGGGGACTTGGTGACGTAGTCCTCGATGGTGTCGAAGCCGAGGGAGACGTTGGCGTGGTGGCCGTGCCGGTCGGGGATCTCCAGGGACTGGACGACGCCACCCCAGGAGAGGACCTTGAGCCGGGTGCCGCCGTTCTCCAGCGACCAGCGATGGACCTGTGTGCCGTCGGCGAGCTTCCCGAAGAGCTCCTTCACGGGCTTCCTGCCTCCCTTGGTGCGAGTGTGCGGAAACGAAGGGGTCCCGCGGACCGGCGGTCCGCGGGACCCACGACGACGAGGTGGCTACGAACCCGACTTGCGCTTGTTCCACACGTCGAAGCCGACCGCCGCCAGCAGGGCGAGGCCCTTGATGACCTGCTGCCAGTCGGAGCCGACGCTGAGGAGGTTCATGCCGTTGTTCAGCACACCGAGGACGAGGCCGCCGATGATCGCGCCGAGGACGGTGCCCACGCCGCCGCTCATGGACGCGCCACCGATGAACGCCGAGGCGATGGCCTCCAGTTCGTAGTTCAGGCCCGCCTTCGGGGAGGCCGCGTTCAGACGGGCGGCGATCGCCAGACCCGCCAGGGCCGCGAGCGCGCCCATGTTCAGGAAGACCAGGAAGGTGACCTTCTTGTCCTTCACGCCGGACAGCTTCGCCGCCGGCAGGTTGCCGCCGATGGCGTAGATGTGGCGGCCGAAGACGGCGTTGCGCATGATGTAGCCGTAGCCGACCACCAGCGCGCCCAGGACCAGCAGGATGATCGGCGCGCCCTTGTAGCTGGCGAGCAGCATCGTCACGACGAGGACCGCGGCGACGATGGAGACCAGCTTGAGCAGGAAGATGTTCCGCGGCAGCACGTCCAGCGCGAACTCCTGCTGGCGCTTGCGGTCGCGGAACTCCTGGAGGACCACGAAGACGATCAGGGCGAGGCCGAGCAGCAGCGTGATGTTGTGGTAGTTGGTGTTCGGGCCGGTCTCCGGGAGGAATCCGTTGCCCATCTTCTGGAGCCCGTCGGGGAAGGGGCCGAGGGTCTGGCCCTCCAGCAGGATCTCCGTGAAGCCGCGGAAGATCAGCATTCCGGCGAGGGTGACGATGAACGACGGTATGCCGAGATACGCGATGAAGAAGCCCTGTGCCGCGCCCGCGGCGGCACCCACCAGCAGACACAGCACCACGGCGACCGGCCACGGCACGTCGTTCTGCACGGTGAGGACGGCCGCGAACGCGCCGACGAACGCGGTCAGCGAGCCGACCGACAGGTCGATGTGGCCGGCGATGATGACCAGCATCATGCCGATCGCGAGGATCAGGACGTAGCTGTTCTGCAGCACCAGGTTGGAGACGTTGCGCGGCAGCAGCAGGTCGCCGTCGGTCCACACCGCGAAGAGCGCCACGATCAGGCCGAGCGCGATCAGCATGCCGTACTGGCGCATGTTGCGGCGCAGACCGTCCAGCATCAGCTGGAGCAGACCGCCTCCCGAGGCCGTCCCGCCCTTTCCGGGCGGCGCCGGGGCCGGCGTCTTGGCGGTCACATCCGTGCTCATCGCGTTACCTCTTTGTCCTTCGTCATCTGGCGCATCAACACTTCCTGCGTGGCCTCGGCCCGCGGGACCTCACCGGTGAGCCGTCCGGCGGCCATGGTGTAGATGCGGTCGCACATCCCCAGCAGTTCGGGCAGCTCGGAGGAGATGAAGACGACCGCCTTGCCCTGGGCGGCCAGTTGGTCGATGACCGTGTAGATCTCGTACTTGGCGCCGACGTCGATACCGCGCGTGGGCTCGTCCAGGATCAGCACCTCGGGACCCGCGAAGATCCACTTGCTGAGGACGACCTTCTGCTGGTTGCCGCCGGACAGCTTGCCGACCGGTTCGAAGACGGTCGGCGCCTTGATGTTCATGGACTTGCGGAAGCCCTCGGCGACCTTCCGCTCCTCGTGCTCGTCGACGATCCCCCGCTTGGAGACCTTGCCCAGCGCGCTGAGCGAGATGTTGCGGTTGATGGTGTCGATGAGGTTGAGGCCGTAGTGCTTGCGGTCCTCGGTGACATAGGCGATGCCGTGCCCGACCGCCTCGGCGACCGTCTTGGTACGGATCTCCTTGCCGTCCTTGAGGACCGTGCCGTCCGCGTGCCGGCCGTACGACCGCCCGAACACGCTCATCGCGAGTTCGGTGCGGCCGGCGCCCATCAGGCCCGCGATGCCGACGATCTCCCCGCGCTTGACGTTGATCGACACGTCGTCGACCACCTTGCGCGACTGGTCGATCGGGTGGTGCACGGTCCAGTTGCGGATCTCCAGTGCCGGAGCCGCCTCCAACTCTCCCTCGTACGCGGTGCGTTCGGGGAAGCGGTGGTCGAGGTCGCGGCCCACCATGCCGGAGATGATCCGGTCCTCGGTGGTCTCCTTCGCCTTCACGTCGAGCGTCTCGATGGACTTCCCGTCGCGGAGGATCGTGACCGAGTCGGCGACCTTGCGGATCTCGTTGAGCTTGTGGGAAATGATGATCGAGGTGATGCCCTGCTTCTTCAACTCCAGGATGAGATCCAGGAGTTTGTCGCTGTCCTCGTCGTTCAGAGCCGCGGTGGGCTCGTCCAGGATGAGCAGCTTCACCCTCTTCGACAGCGCCTTGGCGATCTCCACGAGCTGCTGCTTGCCCACGCCGATGTCGGCGACGCGGGTCTCCGGGTGGTCACCGAGACCGACCCGGCGCAGCAGTTCGCTGGCGTGCTTGAGCGTGTCGTTCCAGTTGATGAGCCCGCGGGTGGCGTGCTCGTTGCCGAGGAAGATGTTCTCCGCCAGGGACAGGAACGGCACCAGCGCCAGCTCCTGGTGGATGATGACGATTCCGTGCTGCTCGCTCGCCCGGATGTCCTTGAACTTGCCGAGCTCTCCCTCGAAGAGGATGTCGCCCTCGTACGTGCCGTGCGGATGGACACCGGAGAGCACCTTCATCAAGGTGGACTTTCCGGCGCCGTTCTCACCGCAGATGGCGTGGACCTCGCCCTGCCGGACGGTCAGCGTGACGTCCGAGAGCGCTTTGACACCGGGAAAGGTCTTGACGATCGAGCGCATTTCCAGGACGGGTCCCGCCATGGTCGTGCCTTCCAATCTGTGTCGAACAGGGGGCTTCGGCGGGTTACTTGAGGTCGGCCGCCGTGTAGTAGCCGCCGTCGACCAGGACCTTCGTGTAGTTGGACTTGTCGACGCTCACCGGCTCCAGCAGGTAGGCGGGGACGACCTTCGAGCCGTTGTCGTACGTCTTGTCGTCGTTGATCTCCGGCTTCTTGCCGTTCAGCGAGGCGTCCACCATGTTCGAGGCGACCTTGGCCAGCTCACGGGTGTCCTTGTAGACGGTCTGCGTCTGGCCGCCCGCGATGATCGACTTCACCGAGGCCAGCTCGGCGTCCTGGCCGGTGAGGACCGGCAGCGGCGTGGATCCGGAGCCGTAGCCGTCGGACTTCAGCGCGGACAGGATGCCGATCGAGATGCCGTCGTACGGCGAGAGCACCGCGTCGACCTTCTCGCTCTTGTACGAGCTGGTCAGGATGTCGTCCATGCGGCGCTGGGCGGTGGCGCCGTCCCAGCGCAGCGTGGTGACCTGGTTGATCTTGGTCTGGCCGGACCGGACGACCAGCTTCTTGCTGTCGATGTACGGCTGCAGGACGCTCATCGCACCGTTGAAGAAGTACTTGGTGTTGTTGTCGTCGTTGGAGCCGGCGAACAGCTCGATGTTGAACGGGCCCTTGCCGCTCTTCAGGCCGAGCTTGTCGACGATGTAGCTGGCCTGGAGCTGGCCGACCTTCTCGTTGTCGAAGGACGCGTAGTAGTCGACGTTCGCCGTGCCGAGGATCAGGCGGTCGTAGGCGATGACCGGGATGTTGGCGTCCTTGGCCTGCTGGAGCACGCCGTTCAGCGACTTGTTGTCGATCGCCGCGACGATCAGCGCCTTGACGCCCTGGGTGATCAGGTTCTCGATCTGTGAGACCTGGTTCTCGGGGTCGTCCTCGCCGTAGACCAGCGTGGTCTTGTAGCCCTTGGACTTCAGGTCCGCCTCGACGTTCTTGCCGTCGGCGATCCAGCGCTCGGAGGACTTGGTCGGCATCGCGATGCCGATGGTGCCTCCCTTGGCGCTGCCGGTGCTCTCCTCGCTGCCGCCCTCGCCGCTCTGGCCGCAGGCGGACAGGGTCAGGGCGAGGGAGGCGGCGCCGGCTATGGAGGCGAGTGCGGCTCGGCGAGTGCGCATGATCATCATCCTTGATGTCTGGGGCGGGCTCGGTCTGGTCGTGCGGACCACTGTGTGGCGTGACCATGATGGCGACCGAAAGGAACGCGTGTGGGATTGTGTGTGCCCGCGTCGTCTTTTGTGAAGGGGCGTTGTCCGGAACGTTATGCAGGCGTTTCGAACCGCTTGAGCGTGCCGGGCAGCCGCGAGCCGAGCGGCGCCATGTCGCCGTCCGCCCCGTGTCGTGCGAGCAGGTCCAGGGCCAGCCGGCCGCGCCGCACTCTCTCCTTCGCGGTGGACAGCGTGAGATCGCGCATGTGGTGACCGTACGGGTAGATCCCGGGGGCCTTCGAGAGGCCGAACTTCAGGTAGAGCGGGGCGCCGCGCCGGATCAGCTCGGCGACCTCGTACATCCGTACGTAGCCGCCGAGATCGTCGGGCGCCTCGATGTACATGTCCATGGGGGCGGCCGACACCCGCCGGATCTCGGTGAGGTGATCGAGCGTCAGATCGCTGGGCACGTTGATCGAGTCGCCGCCCAGGTTCTCGTACACCGCGTAGGCCGCCGGGTTCACCGGCCCGATCAGGGCGCTCACCTTGAGCGTGGTGTCGGCCGGGATGATCCCGGCCAGCCGCGCCCGGTGCAGCGCCCACAGCACGCCCTCGTCGGCGACGAGGAGGCACTTGACGCCAAACTCCGTTGCCCGGACGGCGTCTTCGACGCATCCGGCGACCGCGTCGTGCCCCCGGGCGCGCAGTCCGCCGCCCTTGGAGTCGGTGCGGGTGGAACCGCCGATGTCCCAGGTGCCGCGCGGACCGGTGAACAGGCAGAGCTCGATGTCGCGTTCGGCGGTCGCCTCCACCATCTCGGTGATCTCGGCGTCGGTGAGCATCCAGACACCGCTGCCCTGGCTGACCCGGTGGATCGGCACATCGAGCCGCGAGGCCTCCTTGAGGACGACACCGAGCGCCTCGGGCCCCTCCACGGAGGGAACCTCGGTGCGCCAGCGACCGCCGCCGGGGAAGGTGTGCGGCGAGGCGTCGGAGGGGTCGAGGGCGGGCGCGTTCAGGCCGAGCGCGGCGAGCGCCTGCTCGCCCGGTCGTCGTGCCGCGCTGGCGGGGGTCTCGGTCACAAGCTGTCCTTCGCGTTCGGTATTTCGGACGAGGATCGCGGCTCTGTATGCGCAAGGCTGTGGGAGTACGCCGGTACGAAGTCGTCTTGTACCCCGTACCGGCGTACGGCTCAGAGGTGTGTCACGGACGCAGGAGGACCTTTCCGACCTTCGGATCGCCGGACCCCACCAGGTCCAGGGCCTGCGGGAACTGCTCCAGCGGCAGTTCGTGCGTGACGAGCGGCAGCGGATCGAGCAGCCCGGCCCCGAAGACCCGCACCGTGTGCGCCCACGCCGCCGGCGGCGCCCCGAACACGGTGTGCACCTCCAGCTGCCGTACGACGAGGTCGGTGGGGTCCAGACCGTCGGCGCCCGGCGCCGGGATGCCGGTGAGGACGAGCCGGCCGCCGCGCCTGAGCAGGGAGGCGGCGGTGTTGGCGGCGGACGCCGAGCCGGCGGTCTCGATGACGACGTCGAAGTCGTCCGGCAGATCCTGGTCCCGGGTACGGAAGTCGGTGGCGCCGAACGTCTTCGAGAGCTCCGCGCGGTCCGGGCGGGTGCCCACCACGAGCAGCTCCGAGGGCGAACCCGCCTTCAGGAACTGGACGGCGAACATCCCGAGCGTGCCCGTGCCCACGACGGCGACCCGCTCGCCGGGCCGCGCGTTCGCCTTCAGCGCGGCGGCGGCGACGCAGGCGGCGGGTTCCAGGAGCGCCGCCGCCGTCAGGTCGGCGTCGTCCGGGAGGACGTGCAGCAGCCGGGCCGGCAGGGTGAGGGTCGTGGCCATGGCGCCGGGCTGGGTGAAGCCCGTCTCCTCGTAGCCGGCCGTGCACAGCGTGGTCTCGCCCTCGTGGCAGCGGTCGCAGACCTGGCAGTTCCTGAAGCCCTCGCCCACCGCCTTGCGGCCGACCAGGGACGCCGGTACGCCGGAGCCCACCGCCTCGACCGTGCCGGACCACTCGTGGCCGGGTGTGAGCGGGTAACGGACGTACCCCTCGGGCCGGTTGCCCTGGTACACCTCGCGGTCGCTGCCGCAGATCCCGACGGCGTGGACGCGGACGAGCACCTCCCCGGAGGCAGGCTCACGAGGGGTGTGCTCGACGAGCCGGTGCTCGCCGGGCGCCTCGATGACGACGGCGGTGCTCACTGCTGGGCGCCCTTCGGCTTGCGCTGCTCCCAGCCCTCGGCCCACAGGTCGAACCGGGCCTGCTGCTGCGGGAACTCGGCGGCGGCGTCGACATCGAGCTCGACCCCGAGGCCGGGGGCGTCGGAGAGGTGGAAGTAGCCGTCCACGACCTGCGGGGCGCCCTTGACGACCTTCTTGATCTCCGCGTCCGCGAAGTCGTTGAAGTGCTCAAGGATCTTGAAGTTCGGCGAGGTGAAGCCCACTTGGAGGGAGGCGGCGGTGAGGACGGGCCCGCCCACGTTGTGGGGTGCCACCAGCGTGTAGTGGGTCTCGGCGGTCGCGGCCAGCTTCCGGGTCTCCCAGATGCCGCCGATGTGGCCGACGTCGGGCTGGATGATGTCCACGGCCTGGCTCTCGAAGAGCTCGCGGAACTCGATGCGGTCGTGGATCCGCTCACCGGTGGCGACCGGGATGTCGACCTTGGCGGCGACCTTCTCCAGCGCCTTGAGGTTCTCGGGCGGGCAGGGCTCCTCCAGCCAGGCGGGCTTGAAGGGCGCGAGGTCCTTCGCCAGCCGGATGGCGGTGGCCGGGGAGAAGCGGCCGTGCATCTCCAGCATCAGCTCGGTGTCCGGGCCGATGGCGTCCCGTACGGCCTCGATGAGCGAGACGGCGTAGAGGGACTGTTCGTGGTCGAGCTCGAAGTGCCCGGTGCCGAAGGGGTCGATCTTGAGCGCCTTGTACCCGCGCTCGATGACCTGCTGGGCCGCCTTGTGGTACGCCTCGGGGGTGCGCTCCGTGGTGTACCAGCCGTTGGCGTACGCCTTGACCTTGTCGGTGACCTTGCCGCCGAGGAGCTGCCAGACGGGGACGCCCAGCGCCTTGCCCTTGATGTCCCAGCAGGCCATCTCGATCACCGCGATGCCGGACATCACGATCTCGCCGGCCCGCCCGTAGTCGCCGTACTTCATACGGTGGACCAGGTCCTCGACAGCGAACGGGTCCGACCCGAGAATGTGGTTGGTCTGTGCCTCGTGCAGATAGCCGAGCAGTGCGTCGGTGTGGCCCAGCATGCGCGTCTCGCCGACGCCCGTGAGTCCCTCGTCCGTGTGCACCTGGACGTAGGTCAGGTTGCGCCATGGCGTTCCGACCACATGCGTGCTGATTCCCGTGATACGCACGTCAGCTACTCCCTAGGCTTTCAGCTTGTTCGAAATTTCGGCTCGCGTTCGAAATGCTGGCTCGACGGTAAGGACGACCCGGTCGGAGTGTCAATGGGTCGGGTGGTCGAACGCGTAACGGATTCGACGTGACGGCCGGCCCGGCCCGGCGCGGTCCCGGCCGGGCGCCCCGCACGTCGGGGCGGGGTACGCCCATGGACGCTTCCGGGAGTCTCCGCGGCCTTCCGGCGGGCGCACATGATCGGTCCACGGGGTGGGGCGGCGGCGGGGGCGAGGGCCCGGCCGGGGACCCGACGGAGGGCTCGGGCCCGGATCCGGCCCGGTCCGGGACGGGCCGCCGAAGGGCCGGAATCCGGCGCTGCGCCAGTGCGGCCGGCCCTGCCCCCGCGGTGCTGTGCGTACACGTGAAACCGCATGTCAACGCCGCCGGACCGGGATCCGCGGGACGGGCGGGGGATGCCGTCGCGATCGGCGGCCCGTCCAACTTCCGCCACCTGCCACGTTATTCAACCGTGACGACTTCCCGCTGCAGCCCTCTTGACCGCCATGAATTGTTAGCGCTCACAATGACCTCCGCATTCACCGATCGATGCCCACCGGCATCCAAGGAGGTTCGAGCGTCGTGTCGGCAGTGATCCCGCCCGCCTTACCGGCCGGCGCCACGAGGTCGCCCGGAATCCCGGCGTGACCCGGGCGGCGCGGAACCGTCCGCCCGCGACACAGGACAGGACCTGTCGGCAGGCGACCTTGGAGGAGGTGTGGCCGTGAACCCCTTGCAGCTCCGGGCACCCACCATGGCCGATGTGGCCCGCCTGGCCGGGGTGTCCCACCAGACCGTGTCCCGCGTCCTGGGGGAGCACCCCAATGTGCGGGACGAGACGCGTGCCAAGGTGCTGCGCGCCATCGAGGAGATGGGCTACCGCCGCAACTCCTCCGCACGGGCCCTGGCGACCCGGCGCACCCGCACCCTGGGTGTCGTCGCCTCCAACACCACGCTCTACGGGCCGGCCAGCACCCTGTTCGCCCTGGAGGAGGCGGCGCGTGCCGAGGGGTACACCGTCTCGACGGTCAGTCTGCGCAGGCTGGTGGTGGAGACGCTCTCCGAGGCCCTGGACCATCTCAGCGAGGGCGGGGTGGAGGGAGTGATCGCCCTCGCCCCGCAGCGGTCGGCGGTCGAGGCGCTCGCCGAACTCCGCCATCCCTTCCCGGTGGTGGCCGTGGGGACCGGGTCCGGCGCCGAGATCCCCAGCGTCAACGTGGACCAGCGGCTGGGCGCGCGGCTGGCCACCGACCATCTGCTGGCCGCCGGCCACAGCAAGGTCTGGCATCTCGCCGGGCCCGAGGACTGGCAGGAGGCGGCCGACCGGGTCGTCGGCTGGCGGACGGCCCTCGAAGCGGCGGGCATCGAGCCGCCGATGCGGCTGCGGGGGGACTGGAGCCCGCTGTCGGGCTATCGTGCGGGCCAGGAACTGGCCGGCTGGGTGGGCCGCGGCCTGACGGCTGTCTTCGTCGCCAACGACCAGATGGCGCTGGGGGTGTTGCGGGCACTGCGCGAGGCGGGGGTGCGCACTCCCCAGGACGTGGCGGTGGTCGGTTTCGACGACATTCCCGAATCGGAGTTCTTCGCGCCGCCGCTCACCACGGTCCGGCAGGACTTCGCGACGGTGGGCCAGCGGAGCATCGCCCTGCTGCTGGACCTCATCGAGGGCCGGGCCCCCACCGGGACGCCCAGTGTCTCGATCGAACCCCAACTCGTCGTCCGTGCCAGTACGTTCCCACAGGCGCCGCAACCGGGGGACGCTCCCGCCTGACGCGGCACCGGCAGGTCACATTCGCACACCAGTGTGACCGATATTTCGAATAATGATCGACAGGCTGGACGCAGCGAGGTCGGTTCCGCCGAATACCAGCAAGTAGCAGCAGTACCAGCGGGTCCATCGAGTACAGCGGTCCATCCCCGGACCGGCTCTTCAAAGGAGAAGAAACATGCTCAACAGGAGAAACTTCCTCACCGCGGCGATCGGCGTGGCGGCTGCGGGCACCCTGGCTGCCTGTGCCAAGGAGGACGCCGGCTCCTCCGGCACCTCCTCCGGCGACAGCAAGGCGATCACCCTCGGCTTCTCCCAGGTCGGCTCCGAGAGCGGCTGGCGCAGCGCCAACACCGACTCGGTGAAGTCCGCGGCCAAGGAGGCGGGTTACAACCTGAAGTTCTCCGACGCCCAGCAGAAGCAGGAGAACCAGATCTCCGCCATCCGCAACTACATCGCGCAGAAGGTGGACGTCATCGCCTTCTCCCCGGTGGTCGTCACCGGTTGGGACGCGGTGCTCAAGGAGGCCAAGGCGGCGAAGATCCCGGTGGTCCTCACCGACCGCTCCGTGGAGACCTCCGACGAGTCCCTGTACGTGACCCTGGTCGGCTCCGACTTCACGGACGAGGGCCGCCGCGCCGCCAAGATCCTGGAGAAGGTCCTGGACAAGGCCGGCCACAAGGGCGCCGTGAAGATAGCCCAGCTGGAGGGCACCACCGGTGCCGCCCCCGCGATCGAGCGGGCCAAGGGCTTCAAGGAGGTCATGGACGCCGACCACGCGGACGACTGGAAGATCGTCGTCAGCCAGACCGGCGACTTCACCCGGGCCGGCGGCAAGCAGGTCATGGCCGCCTTCCTCCAGTCCAACCCGGACATCGACGTGCTCTTCGCGCACAACGACGACATGGGCATCGGTGCCATCCAGGCCATCGAGGCGGCCGGCAAGAAGCCCGGCAAGGACATCCTGATCGTCACGGTCGACGGCGTGAAGGACGGCTTCGTCGCCATGTCCGAGGGCAAGATCAACGCCATCGTCGAGTGCAACCCCCTGCTCGGCCCCCAGCTGATGGAGGTCGTCAAGACGGTCAACGACGGCGGCACGGTCGAGCGCTGGATCAAGACCAAGGAGAGCGACTTCATGCAGGACCAGGCCGCGGCCGCGCTCCCGGACCGCAAGTACTGACCGACCCACCCACCGGCGGGGAGCCTCCGGCCGGCCGAGAACGCCTCGGCCGGCCCGGCTCCCCGCGGCCCCGGCCCGCTGCGGGCCTGAACCGATTCCATGAGGAGCGCTGCCATGGCAGAGCCGCAGCCCGTCCTGGAGATGACGGGCATAGTCAAAGAGTTTCCGGGAGTAAGGGCTCTGTCGGGCGTCGACTTCCGGCTCTTCCCCGGCGAGATCCACGCCCTGATGGGCGAGAACGGGGCGGGGAAGTCCACCCTGATCAAGGTGCTGACCGGGGTCTACTCCCTGGACGGCGGCACCATCACCCTGGACGGCAAGTCCGCGCGGATCGACAGCCCGCTGCAGGCGCAGCACGCCGGCATCAGCACGGTCTACCAGGAGGTCAACCTCTGCCCCAACCTGTCGGTGGCGGAGAACATCTTCATCGGGCGTGAACCCACCCGCGCGGGCCGCATCCAGTGGAAGCGCATGCGCAGCGAGGCGGCGAAGCTGGTCGACCGGCTCGGCCTCGACATCGACGTCACCGCACCGCTGTCCGCGTACCCGCTGGCCGTCCAGCAACTGGTCGCGATCGTCAGGGCGGTGGGCACCGGCGACAGCGACGGCGAGGGCTCCGGCACCAAGGTGCTGGTCCTGGACGAGCCGACGTCCAGCCTCGACCGCGACGAGGTCCTCGAACTGTTCCGCCTGATGCGGCAGTTGAGGGACGAGGGCGTCGCGATCCTGTTCGTGTCGCACTTCCTGGACCAGATCTACGAGATCTGCGACCGGATGACCGTCCTGCGCAACGGCGCCCTGGTGGGCGAGCACCTGGTCCGGGACCTCGACCAGGTCGGGCTGATCGAGCTGATGATCGGCAAGGCCCTGGACCAGCTGGAGGAGCTCCACGACCACCAACTCCACGCGGACGTCGGTGAGTCGCTGCTGAAGGCGGACGGTCTCGGCCGGAGCGGCGGCATCGCCCCCTTCGACCTGGAGATCAAGAAGGGCGAGGTCGTGGGCCTCGCCGGCCTGCTCGGCTCCGGCCGGACCGAACTGGCCCGGCTGCTCTTCGGCGCCGACCAGCCGGACAGCGGCAAGGTGACCATCGGCGGCAAGCCGGTCTCCATGAGCGCCCCGAACGACGCCATCGGCGCCGGTATCGCGTTCTGCTCGGAGAACCGCAAGACCGAGGGACTGGTCCCCGACCTGACGGTGCGGGAGAACATCATCCTCGCCCTTCAGGCGGCCCGCGGCTGGATCCGGCCCATCCCGGCCGCCCAGCGCGACGAACTGGTCGCCAAGTACATCAAGGCCCTGGACATCCGCCCCGCCAACCCGGAAGCCCGAGTGGGCCAGTTGAGCGGCGGAAACCAGCAGAAGGTGCTCCTCGCCCGCTGGCTGATCACCCAGCCGAAGCTGCTGATCCTGGACGAGCCGACGCGCGGCATCGACATCGGCGCCAAGGCGGAGATCCAGAAGCTGGTGGTCTCCCTCTCCGAGGACGGCATGTCCGTGCTGTACATCGCGGCCGAACTGGAGGAGGTGCTCCGGCTCAGCCACACCATCGGAGTGCTGCGGGACCGCCGGCTGGTGGCGCGGCTCACCAACGGGCCCGAGCTCACCACCAGCAAGATCCTTGAGACCATCGCGAGCGGAGAACAGCAGTGACCACCACCTCCCGCTGGCGAGCACTGGCGCACCATCACCTGTTCTGGCCGTGCGCGGTCCTGGTCGCCCTGCTGCTCGTCAACGTCCCCTTCACGCCCGACTTCTTCTCGATCAGGATGACGGACGGCCACCTCTACGGCAGCCTCGTCTCGATCGTGCTGTTCGGCTCGCCCCTCATCCTGGTGGCGGTCGGCATGACCCTGGTCATCGCCACCGGCGGCATCGACCTGTCGGTCGGTGCCGTGGTCGCCATCACCGGGGCGCTGACCTGTTCCTACATCAGCGACCAGGCGGACCAGAGCGCCCTGTCCGGAGTGCTGCTCGCGATGGGCCTCGGCCTGGTCGCCGCGGTCGTCTGCGGCCTGTGGAACGGCTTCCTCGTCGCCAGGATGGGCATCCAGCCGATCATCGCCACGCTGATCATCATGGTCGCCGGACGCGGTGTCGCCCAGCTGATCACCGACGGCCAGATCATCACGATCAACAGCGAGCCGTACAAGCTGATCGGCGGCGGCTACTGGCTGACGCTGCCCTTCTCCATCTTCGTGGTGGCCGCGGTCGTCGCCGTCACGGTGGCACTGACCCGCCGCACGGCGCTCGGCCTGCTCGTCGAGTCGGTCGGCGGCAACGCCGAGGCCAGCCGGCTGGTCGGCATCAGGTCCCTGCGCATCAAGATCATGGTCTACATGTTCTGCGCGCTGTGCGCGGGCATCGCGGGCCTGATGATCAGCTCCAACACCTCGGCCGCGGACGGCAACAACGCCGGCCTGTGGATCGAACTCGACGCGATCCTCGCCGTGGTGATCGGCGGCACCTCACTGCTGGGCGGCCGGTTCTCCATCGGCGGCACGGTGGTCGGCGCCCTCGTCATCCAGACCCTCACCACCACGATCTACACCATCGGCGTACCGACCCAGACCAACCTGGTCTTCAAGGCCGCCGTCGTCATCGTCGTCTGCCTGCTGCAGTCCCCGAAGTTCCGCGCCAAGGTCTTCGGCGCCCGCGGACGGGCCGCGGCCCCCGCGGCGCCCGCCCCGGTGACCGAGGCCGCTCCCAAGATGGAGGTGTCGTGATGAGTACGACCACCCGGACCCCCACGACGCCGGAAGCCCGTACGACGTCCAAGGCCACGCGCCTGCTGGGCGACCCGCGGCTGCCCGTCCTGGTCACGGCCGTCCTGTTCCTCGTGATGTACGGCGTCGGCCTCGGCCGCTACCAGAACTACGGCTTCGGCGAGCCGCAGGTGTTCCTCAACCTGTTCATCGACAACAGCTATCTGCTGGTCGCCGCCGTCGGTGCCACCTTCGTCATCATGTCCGGCGGCATCGACCTGTCCGTGGGCTCCGTGATCGGCTTCACCACCATGCTCACGGCCTGGCTGGTGGAGGATGTGGGACTGCCGCTGCTGCTCGTCGTCCCGATCTCCCTGGGCGTCGGCGCGTTCGGCGGCTTCCTCATGGGCTACGTGATCCACAACTTCGAGATCCAGCCCTTCATCGTGACGCTGGCCGGACTCTTCCTCTTCCGGGGCCTGTGCCTGGTCATCAGCAAGGAGTCGATCGCCATCAACGACTCCGCGGTGAGCAGCCTCGCCCAGACGCGCGTGCCGCTGGGCGTGGGGGACCTGTCGATCGGTGCCCTCGTGGCGCTGGCCGTGCTGGGCGCCGCCTTCTACGTCCTCCACTACACGCGCTTCGGGCGCCGGGTGTACGCCATCGGCGGCAACGAGCAGTCGGCCCTGCTGATGGGTCTTCCGCTGGGCGGCACCAAGATCGCCGTGTACACGATGAGCGGGTTCTGCTCCGCGCTGGCCGGGCTGCTGTTCATGCTGTACATCCAGTCCGGTGACCCGCTGCACGCCGTGGGCATGGAACTCGACGCGATCGCCGCGGTGGTCATCGGCGGCACCCTGCTGACGGGCGGCTCCGGCTATGTCCTGGGCACCGTCTTCGGCGTCCTCGTCCTCGGCCTGATCAAGAGCATCATCCAGTTCGAGGGCACGCTCAGCTCCTGGTGGACGAAGATCGCCACCGGTGTGCTGCTCTGCGCGTTCATCCTGATCCAGCGGGTCATGACGACCCGTAGGAAGACCTGAGCCGAGGGGGACGCGGACCGTTCCGGCGCTCTTCGCCATCCGCTTTCGACGCGATGGGGGTGGATCATCCTCCGCCGCCGCGCCGGAACGGCCCGTTCCCCACACAATATTCACGGTCGACTCTATGAATCCTGCGCACCGGGAACCTAATCTTCCCGCGTCATGGACTACTGCGACCCGTGCCGACGGCACCTCAACGGCGCCCTCGCCTGCCCGGGGTGCGGCACCCCAGCCGATTCCCTCAGCGCCTACGCCGCACCGCCCCACGCCCCGGCCGGAACGGCACCGGCGGCGCCGGGAGGGGCCTACCCGCCGTACGGCACCGACACCCCGTACGGCGACGCCTACGCGGTCGCGGGCCACGCGGGCGCGTACGGGAGCGAGGGCGCCGGCGCGATGTACGGCGGCGGCGAGATGAGCGCCCCGTACGGGACCGGCCAGACGGGCATGGCGTACGGGGACGGCAGGGCAGCCGACCCGTACGGGACCGGGCAGGCGACCACCGGGTACGAGGGCGGCCGGGCGGCCACGGAGCACGGAGGCGGTCACGTACCCGCCTCCTACGGGGATCCCCGGGCGGCCGTGCCGAACGGGGACGACGGGCCCGGGAGATCCGGGTACGGCGACGGTCACGAGAGCGGTGCCGCGGAGTCGGAGTCCATGACGGAGCCCGGGACCGCCGAGAGCCGGGCCGGGACCGTGGCGGAGCCGTCGGGCGGCCGGGCGGCACGGCGGCGCGCACGAGGGCGCGGCGGCCGGGACGCCGAGCCCCTGGAGGACCCCGAGGGCCACGACGACCACGAGGATCCGGACGACTACCACGACGACGAGGACGGCGACGGCCCCGCGGGCGGTGCCAGCCGACGCGACCGCAAGGCCGCCGCGCACCGGCGCCGCCGACGCCGGACCCTGCTGGTGGCCGCCGGCTTCGTGCTGGCGGCGGGCGGGCTGAGCCTCGCGGAACTCGGGATGGACGCGCCCGGCTCCGATACCCGGCCCGCCGCGGCCGGCGACCAGTCCGCGGACGGTGCCGCGTCCTCGGAGAGGGGCGAGACCGATGACCCGCGGGACGAGGCGGCCGGCACGGACGCTTCGGCCTCATCCTCCCCGGGCACGTCGGCATCCCCGTCGGCCTCGGAGTCCACGAAGGACAACGAGACGAAGAAGGACGAGGACGACCCCGACAAGGACGCCCAGTCCGCGACCACGGGCTCGACCCCCGGCACGTCACCCACGACCCCCGACCCGACGGTCTCGGATGCCCCCGCGACCCCCACGGCGGACCCCACGACGCCGGAGCCGACCGTGGATCCGACGCCGACGGAGACATGCGACCAGTTCCTGTGGTGGTGCACCTGAGGGTGCGCCTCGGCCGTACCCGGGGGTTCCGCGCTACTCGGGGACCGTCAGCGAAGCCGGCCGGTCAGGACCCGTCCCGGCCGTCGGCCGCCGGGCCAGCAGCACGCCGGCGACGATGATCCACAGGCCGGACGCGAGGAACGCGACGAACCCGGCCCACGGAACGAAGATCACCACTCCGAGGACGATCCCGGCCCAGCCCAGCCAGCGCGGCAGAGGCGTGCCGCTGCGTGCCGTGTGCAGCCCGGCGGCCAGCAGCATGACGCCGATCCCGGCGACGAACGGGATGAAGGAGTCCATGCTGAGCGCGTTCAGGGCGTGGAACGTGTCGCCGCCGATGCCCGGTTCGTCGGCGGCGTCGACCAGCGCGAGCGTGGTGGTGCAGGCGAACCAGAAGCCCGCGGCGGACAGGAGGCCGCCCGCGAAGGCGACCTGGGGCAGCCAGCCGTGCCGGTCGGACTCGGCGAGGTGGTGCCGGAGACTGCCGGCGAAGAACACCAGCAGCGCGCCGGCGAGGACCAACAGATAGGTGGCGGCGGCCTGTTGGGCGCTGTTGTCGTCGTAGAAGAACCTGATCTGCCGGCCGGGATCCCCGATCTCGGGAGAGGATCCGCTGATACCGAAGGCGATCGCGATCAGGACAACGGCCGCGACGCCGGTCAAAGGTCCGAGGCGCATGGGAGCCCTCCGATCCGGAGATTCGGGCACCCCTCTTCAGGGTTTCAGGCAACCCGACACCCTGCAAGCGGGGGAGCGAGGACCCGGCCGGACATGGATCTACGACCCCGGCCCCGGCCGCGATCCTGCCCCCGGGCCGCGACCCCGGCCCCAGACACGGCTCTACGATCCTGACCCCGGGCGACAGAACCTGAGCCGCACCCCCGGACCGACAGAGGCTCACTCAACACGAGGCCCCAGGCTGACAGAGCCTCCAGCCCCGGTCCCCAGGTCATCGCCGGAACTCAAGTCTCCAGCCCGGCCGGCAGGCCGACAGAACTCAAGCTTCCAGTTCCAACATCCGCCGCAGCAGGTCCCGCAACACCAGCCGCTCCCCGTCCGACAGCCCGGCCATCGGTTCGCGCGCGAAGCGCAGCCCCTCGCGCAGTTCCCGGGCCACCCGGCGCCCCTCCTCGGTGGTCGCGGCCACCTTCACCCGGCGGTCGGTCGGATCCGGCCGGCGTTCGACGAGGCCGCGCGACTCCAGCCGGTCGACGATCCCCGTGACGTTCGACGGCTCGCACTTGAGCTTGCGGGCCAGCTTCCGCATGGGCAGCGGCTCCAGGGACAGCAGACTCAGCAGCCGTGCCTGCGCGCCGGTCAGCGCGTGTCCCGCCGCCGCGTCCTCGAAGTCCTCGTAGAAACGGGCCACGACGTCACCGATGAGCTCGACGACCTCAAGGGTCAGCGCGTCGGGCCGATGGGTCTTCTCGGGTGTGGACATGAGATCCAGGGTACCCGGTTACTTGACATCCTGAAATATTCAGGCGCATGGTTGTTTCAGGTACTGAAGCATTTGTGCTCGGCGTACCGGCGGCAGGCGACAAGCGTCACCGGCGCCGAGCGCCCCAGCACTCCACAGCATTGAGGAAGGCCCGGTTCCATGTCCGACACCCCCACGCTCCCCTCCGTCAGCCGCGAATGGCGCCTGCTCAGCCGTCCCGTCGGCTGGCCCAAGCCCGAGGACTTCGAGCTGGCCGAGGCGGAGATCCGGCAGCCCGGCGCCGGCCAGGTGCTCGTACGCAACAAGTACCTCTCCGTCGACCCGTACATGCGCGGCCGGATGAGCGCCGCCAAGTCGTACGTGGCCCCCTTCGAGCTGGGCAAGGCCATGCAGGGCGGCGCGGTCGGCGAGGTCGTCGCCTCGAACGCCGAGGGCTTCGCCGCCGGCGACCACGTGCTGCACTTCGGCGGCTGGCGCGAGTACGCCACCTTCGACGCCCAGCAGGCCGTCAAGGTCGACCCGGAGGCCGCCCCCCTCTCCACCTACCTCGGCGTCCTCGGCATGACGGGCCTCACCGCCTACGCCGGTCTGCTGCGCACCGCCGCCTTCAAGGAGGGCGACTCGGTCTTCGTCTCCGGCGCGGCCGGCGCGGTCGGCGGCCAGGTCGGTCAGATCGCCAAGCTCAAGGGCGCCTCCCGGGTCATCGGCTCGGCCGGTTCCGACGAGAAGGTCAAGCTCCTGGTCGAGGAGTACGGCTTCGACGCGGCGTTCAACTACAAGAACGGCTCGGTCTCCGAGCAGCTGCGCGAGGCCGCCCCGGACGGCATCGACGTGTACTTCGACAACGTCGGCGGCGACCACCTGGAAGCGGCCATCGGCTCGCTCAACCTGCACGGCCGGATCGCCGTCTGCGGAATGATCTCGGTCTACAACAGCACCGAGCCCGCCCCCGGCCCGAAGAACCTCGCCCGCCTCATCGCGACCCGCGGCCGCATCGAGGGCCTTCTGGTCGGCGACCACTACGACTTCCAGCCGGAGTTCGTCCGCGAGGTCGGCCCCTGGGTCGCCTCGGGCGCGCTCAAGTACCGCGAGACGGTCGTCGAGGGCATCGAGAACAACCTGGAGGCCTTCCTCGGCGTCCTGCGCGGCGACAACACCGGCAAGATGATCGTCAAGCTCTGACCCTGGCGCTGAATTTCCGGCATGCGGTAACTTCTTTCCGAAACCGTCGCGATCGTGGGCGCGAGTCGCGGCGGACCGAAGAGGAAGACCACCGCATGCCCATTCAGCAGTCCGACGTCCTGTACACCGCCGTCGCCACCGCCGAGAACGGTCGCGACGGCCGGGTCGCCACCGACGACGGCACGCTCGACCTCGTCGTCGACCCGCCCGAGGAACTGGGCGGCACCGGCACCGGCACCAACCCGGAGCAACTGTTCGCCGCCGGGTACAGCGCCTGCTTCCAGGGCGCCCTCGGGGTGGTGGCCCGACAGGAGAAGGCCGACCTCTCCGGGTCGACCGTCACCGCGAAGGTCGGCCTCGGCAAGAACGACGACGGCTTCGGGCTCATCGTCGAGATCACGGCCACGATCCCGAACGTGGACGCGCGGACCGCCCGGACCCTGCTGGAGCGGGCCCACCAGGTCTGCCCGTACTCGAAGGCGATCCGCGGCAACATCACCGTGACGCTCGGCTGAGCACGGTCGTTGCCCACGACGAGGCCGCACCCCTGGACGTGGGGTGCGGCCTCTTGTCGTACGTCCGTACGGGCGCCGTACGGTACTCAGCTCGCCAGTGCCGCCGTGTGCACGGCCCTCACCAGCCGCTCGTTCTCCGGCGCCGCCCCGCCCGGGAAGGCCATCCGGCGCCGGGTGTAGCCGTACGCCAGGCCACTGCGTGGATCGGCGAAGGCCTGCGAACCGCCCGCTCCGCTGTGCCCGAACGTCCCGGCACCCAGGAACGGATGCCAGGTGTCCGCCGTCGCCTGGAAGCCGAGTCCGTACGACTTGTGCGCCCGGGCCACCAGGTCGTAGCCGATGGACTGGATCTGCCCCACCTCGGCGATGGTGTCGGGCTTCAGCAGCGGTGGCCGTCCGTCCAGCTCGCTGATCGCCGCCGTGTACATCCCGGCGAGCCCGCGCGCGGCGGCGACCCCGCCCGCCGACGCCGGTCCCTTGGCGCGCACGGTACGGGAGTTGGCGTACTCCACCAGGTCACCCGCGTCCGGGACATGCTGGTTGAAGGCGATGGCGGAGAGCGTGTGCGGACCGGTCGGCACCGAGTCCAGCAGGGCCTGCTGGGTCGCCGTCGGGATCATCGGCTGGACGGATCGGTAGCGGGGCTCCAGCGCCTCGGGCAGTCCCAGGAAGAAGTCGAGACCGTACGGGGCGCGGATCCGCTCCTCGTACACCTCCTGGAGGCTGCGGCCGGTCGCCCGCCGGACCACCTCGCCGGTGAGCGCGCCGATGACGAGCGCGTGGTAGCCGAAGGCCGTACCCGGCCGCCAGAACGGCCGCTGGTCCGCGAGCCGTTCGGCCACCGCCCGGTCGTCGGCCAGCTCCTGCCGGGTGAACCCGGCATCGATGCCGACCACGCCCGCCCGGTGCGCGAGCAGGTCGCGCAGGGTCAGCGCGCCCTTGCCCTCGGCGCCGAACTCCGGCCAGTAGTAGGTCACCTTGCGGTCCAGTTCGAGCGTGCCGTCCTGCACGAGCAACGCGACCACGAGATGGGCGGCGCCCTTGGTCGACGAGTACACGCCGTACAGGGATCCGGCGTCGGAGCCGTCCCCCGTCCACAGGTCGACGACTTTGCGGCCGTGTACATACGCACACAACTGTCCCTCGTAGTCCGGGCGTTCCCCCGCCGCGAACGCGGTGAACTCCTCACGCACCGCCTCGAACCCGTCCGCGACGGTGCCGTGGATCTCCTGCGTCATCCGCTCTCCTCACCTGTACCGCCGCTCACCCGTCCCGCAGTGAACAATGCGCGTGCGACCTGCGCGAATTCCCCCTTCGGATGGTCCCGGAAGAGGGGTTCGGTGCCGAACAGGACGGCCCCCGAACTGCTGACGACCGAGGCCTGTCCGGCCGCCTCGGCGGGACCGCCGGAGCCGTTCTCCGTCGGCCGCCAGTGTCCCGACACGAGCGGGTTCCCGGACGCGTACGTCTGCTCGACCCGGACCCCCGGCCCGAGGTCGGTGAACCACACCGGCGCGTACACGAACCCGTGGTCCGGCGCGCCGGCCGTCACCGGTCCCGTATTCACCACCCGGACCACGCCGTTGGCGTCCCCGTTGCCCTCGACCGGCTTCGCCGCCAGCAGTCCGGCGGCCCCGGCGAGGTCGGCCCCGGCGACACCGCGTCCGACGAGACCGTGCCCGGCGGCGAGGAACGCGTCGAGGGCCGCGCGGGCCGTCGCGTTCAGGGCGTCCCGGTCCAGGCCCGCCGACACGAACAGCACATCCGCCGACGACCAGTCGAAGCCCGCGTTCAGGACGGCCGTCGAGACCGGCGTGACCGCGAAGTTCATCTCCCGCAGCGCGAACAGCTCACCCGGTGTGACGGCCGCGGCCACCCGAAGCCGCCGCAGTTCGCCCGTGCCGGCCGTCCTGGTCGCGTCGAAGACGACGTCGTAGGTCCGGGCCGCGGCCCGTGCCTTCGCCCGCGCCGACGCCGGCACGACGGCACTGCCGTCCGCGGACCGTCGTACCGGAACACCCTGTTGCAGAAGGGAGTTGAGTGCGGCGATCTCCCGCGGGTCGTCGAGCCGCAGCCGCAGATCGCCGCGCGGGGCGACATACCCCACCGGCACGGCCGCTCCGACTGCCCGTAGCGGTACGCCGGTCAGCGTGCCGGACGTCACCGGCCTGACCTCGGCGCCCCACAGCCGGCCCAGGCTCCAGCCCGAGATGTCGTACATCACCGAGACCTTGTCGCTGATGTCCCGGCCGTCGGCGAGCAGCACATTGGCCAGCCCTCGCTTGGGCTGACGCATGTCGACGACATACGAGCCCTTCGCGTAGGACCGGCCCGCGAGCCTGAAGTCCCGGGTGGCGCGGTCGACTTGGACGTCGTTGGCGAGGAGGTGGTCGACGAGACGGGCGGCGGCGGTGGAGCCGCGGGAGGCGACCGGGATGACGTAGGCGCGCGGGAAGGACGTGGTGTACACGTCCTCCGGGCCGATGCCCGGCACACCCGGCACGGTCTTCTCCGACACCGGGACCTGCGCGGCGCCCGCCGTCCCGCGCCGGAACACCTCGATCTGGTCCGCGACCAGCGAGGCGCGGTGCGTCCGCACGAAGTCGAGGGTGGCCCTCAGGGCGGCACCGGCCACGTCCACGTTGATCGCGGACCGGCGGCGCAGCTCGCTCTCCGGCAGGCTGGTGTAGGCGGCGTTGTTCACGGTCAGGGGGATCTCCACGGTGTGCGCGGCGACCGTGCCGTGGAAGGCCGCGTACTGCGGGGTGAAGATCGGCGGCCAGTCGTCCCAGCCCTCCTCCTGGTCCCGGAAGGGGATCTGCGCGGGCTGCACGCCGTCCTTCGCGGGCGTGTAGCCGAGGCCGTTGACGGCGGACTCCATGCCCAGGGCGTTGGCGTAGGTGTTCTTCAGGAAGAGGTCGTACTCGTAGTTCTCGCCGTGCGGGGGAGTGGTCGGCTCGATGAGGGTGCCGTTGACATAGCCGTGCAGGTCGAGCATGACGGCCGGCTGCTTGTCGATCTCGATCTGCCGCATCGCCCGCACCTCGGGCTGCGAGGCGGTGACGAAGTCCCGGTTCATGTCGAAGCCGTTGGCGTTGGCCCGGGTGCCGGCGATCCGGCCGTCCGGGTTGGCCGTGATGTTGAAGTAGAGGCGGGAGTGGGCGAGAAGGCTCTCGGTGCGGGCGTCGGTGGCGGTCGCGAGCTGCTCGATGAGCCGCAAGGAGGCGTCGGTGCCCTCCCACTCGTTGCCGTGGATGTTGTTGTTGAAGAAGACCGGGGCCTTGTAACCCGCCTTGATCGAGGGATCCTTGGCGGCCTTCGCGGGCGCGCTCTCGATCAGCTCGCGCATCCGCTCCTGGGCGCGGGCCCGGCGGGCGCTCTCCGGGGCGGTGACGGTCACGAGATAGAGCCGGTGCCCGCCCGCCGACCGGCCCGCGATCTCGACGCTCACCCGGTCGCCGAGCCGCTGGATCGCGTTCAGCTTCGGCGCGATGGCGTGGTACGGGGTGAGGCCCAGCTTGAGGGACTTGTCGGCGGGGTTCTCCGGGTCGGGGGCCAGGACCTGTTCGCGCGGATAGCCGCGCCCGGCGTCTGCCGTGGGGAGCGCCGCGCCGGCGAGGGCCCGCTCGGCGGCGCTCTGCGGGCCGCGGGCGGCGCGTGCGTCCAGGGCGGGTCCCTCGCGGGTGACGGGGGGACTCGGCTCGGCGACGGCGGTGTGGGGGGTGAGCAGGAGTGAGCCCGCCGTGGTGACGGCGAGAGCGGTGAACAGGGCGGGTCGCGCAGGAACGGGTCTCGCAGGAACGGTTCTCGTGATGCGCACGCGTACCTCCTCCGGGGCTTCCTGTGATCGGTACGGCGAGATCTACCTGTTCGACTCAACTGCGACAAGAGGGAGTTGGCGCCGCCGTACCCCGGATGCCCCGGATGGCGCATCCCGGGGGCGTGTACGGGGGCGTGCCGAGGCCCCGAGGGGGACGGGCCGGCCCCCGATAGAGTTCACCCATGCGCGATCTGGGGACGGGATTCAAGTACCTTCTGAAGGGCCAGCGTTGGGTGGCCCTGCACGGCAAGCAGTACGGGTTCGGCCTGCTCCCGGGCCTGATCACCCTCGTGCTCTACGCGGCGGTGCTGGTCTCCCTGGCCCTGTGGGGAGTGGACTTCGTAGCCTGGGCGACCCCGTTCGCCGACGACTGGTCGAGCCCGTGGGCCGGCATCTTCCGAGGCCTCCTCACCGCGGTGCTCTTCGCCCTCGCCCTCCTCCTCTCGGTCATCACCTTCACCGCGGTCACCCTCCTCATCGGCCAGCCCTTCTACGAGACCCTCTCGGAGAACGTCGACCGGGACGTCTCACCCGACGGCACCGCCCCCGAGTCCGGCCTGTCCCTCGGCCGCGAACTCTGGATCTCGGCCCGCGACAGCCTTCGCGTCCTGGTCCGCGCCGCGCTCTGGGGAATCCTGCTCTTCGCGTGCGGCTTCGTCCCGGTCGTGGGCCAGACCGTGGTCCCGGTGATCGGTTTCCTCGTCACCGGCTTCTTCCTCACCCAGGAACTCACCTCGGTCGCCCTCCAACGCCGCCGCGTCGACCTCCGCGACCGCCTCGCCCTCCTCCGCACCCGCAAAACCCTCACCTGGGGCTTCGGCACCCCCCTCGCCCTCTCCTTCCTGATCCCCTTCGTCGCGGTCTTCCTGATGCCGGGCGCGGTGGCCGGCGCCACACTCATGGCCCGCGACCTCCTGGAAGAGGACACGGCACACCCCGATACGGAAGACCCCGCCGAACCCCCCACCTGAACACAAGCCGCCCGAGCCCCTCTCAGCCCGTCCGGCGTTTGAGGACGAGGCCCCTTCAGGGCCGAAAGGGGGTCTGGGGCGCAGCCTCGGCGGGGTCGAAGGGGCGGAGCCCCTGGGGACGGGACGGGAAGGGGCGGCGGGGGCGAGGAAACCCAGCCCGCCACCCCACCCCACCCCGCCCCCACCCTCACAGTCCCGACTCCACCGCCACCCGCAGAATCCCCCGCACCTGCGCGATGATGTCCACCCGATTCCGCACGAACTCCGCATCGGTCACCACCCCACTCCCGGGATCCGTGTTCCCCGCCCCGAACTGCAGCACAGGCGTGTGCACATGCCCACCCGGCAGCACCTCGTGCAACCCCAGCCGGTCCCGCAGCAGCGTCGCCCGGTAGGCGATCTCGTTGGAGAGGTAGTCCCCGCCACCCCCGGCCCGCGCGGTGGACCCCGGAGTCGGCCCGCCCGGCCGCACGACAGCCGCCGTACCCCCCGCCGGAATCTCGGTCACGCTCGTGTTGTCGTACACCGGGAACCGCCCGGTGGACGCGGCGACGATCTGCGCGTAGGGCAGGGTCGTGGTCGTCCACTGCGGCTGCGAGGCAGGATCGGCGACCGGCACGGTCTCGGTCCGGCCGATGTTGTCGTTGTCGCCGAAGCCGCCCCGCCAGGCCCCGTTGGTCCGCTCGACGTCGAACCGCCCGACACGCCCCTGGCTCACCGTGGTGAAGAGGTCCACCCGCTTCAGCCAGGGGCGCAGCGTCCGCTCCACGGTTCCGTCCGTGAAGTCCTGCCAGCGCACGGGGAACACGACGGTCTCGACCCGCGCCGGCCCGTCCGCGGTCTCGATCACTGTGCCGTCGAGCGCGAGCGCGGTGGCCCCGGACGGGTTGGAGATCCGGACGTCCCGGTCCAGCGTGAACGGATCGAACCCGGTGACGAGAACCCGCTTGATGCCCTTGCCGTGCTTGGCTCCCTTGACTCCGTTGATGCCCTTGCCGTGCGGATACCGGATCGCGGTCTGCCCCCGCGAGGTCCGCTCCAACTCGCCGAGCAGAGAGGCCCGTCGGGCCTCGCTCAGCCCGAACCCCGGCTCCCACGTCCGCACGTCCCGCGTCATCGCCAACCGCGCCCAGTACAACGGCCGGTCGTCGTCCCGGCTGAGGTCACCGCCCGCCGGCCCCCGCCCCTGCGCCCGCTCGACGGCCCGACGCCACAGCGCCGATCCCTCCCGTACGACGACCCGCCGCGCCTCCGCGGAGGAGCGGGCCGCGTGCAGCTCGCGGGTGAACCGGGCGCTCAGGGCGTCGAATCCGGACCGCCGGAGGATCTCCTGCGGCGCGGCCCGGTCGAGCCGCTGTTCCTCGACGGTGGGGGAGAGGGCGGTCTCGGTGGCGGAGTCCCGTGTGGACGCCTGCGCGGGCGCCGCCAGCCCGGCCACCAGGGCCAGTCCGAGTACGCCGATCCGAACACGTAGAGAGTTCAAGGGACTTCAGTTCCTTCCGTCGCGGTGGGGCGCGTGGGGCGCGAACGGCCGCAGTATCGCCTGACGGAAGTGGTCTACGCCATGGTGCGTCGCACGAAGGGGGTCGTGGTGATCAGCCTTCGCCCAGCAGCGTGAGGAAGTCCCGGAACGCGCCCGGCATGTCCACCGACTCCGGGTCCAGCAGCCACTGGTACTGCAGACCGTCCATCACGGCGACGAGCAGCGGGGCCGCGCGCTCCGGGGTGAGGCCGCTCGGCAGCCGGTCGCCGTACTCGGCGCGCAGCACCTGCGCCATGCCCGCCCGCACCTGTGTGTACCGCTCGGTGAAGTAGCCGCGGGTGGGATGTCCCTCCGTCACGCTCTCGCCGAGCAGCGCCGAGAAGGTCTGGACGATGCCCGGCCGCATCGCGTTGTACTCGACGAGCGAGACCAGCAGGTCCAGTCGCTGGGGCCGGGTCGGCACCGCGTCCCAGCGGTCCCGCTCCTCCAGTACGGCGACCAGCAGCGCGTCCTTCGTCGGGAAGTGGTGCAGCAGCCCCTGCTGGGTCAGCCCCACCCGCTCGGCCACCGCCGCCAGGCTCGCGCCCCGGTATCCGCGCTCGGCGATCACCTCCAGGGCGGCCATGACGATCGAGGCCCGCCGCTCCTCGCTCCTGACTCTCGCGCTCATGGCGTCACGGTACGACACCCACCCCAGTGGAATATAACGTCACGATAACGAAACCTACCGAGCTACAGGTAACCGATGCAGGATGGAGGAACCGCACGGACTTCAACGAGGAGGCACCGCCATGGCGGGAACCCCGACATCCCCGGACACCGAGGCGGCCGTAGCAACCGCCCTGGGCAAGCTGGACCTGGACGCCAAGACCCGGCTCCTGGCCGGCAAGGACATGTGGTCGCTGCCCGCCCTGCCGGAGATCGGCCTGGCCTCCCTCGTCATGTCGGACGGCCCGATCGGCGTCCGGGGCGTCCGCTGGACCGCCGCCGACCCGTCCATCGCGCTGCCCTCACCCACCGCCCTCGCCGCCACCTGGGACCCGGAGCTGGCCCGCCGGGCCGGCACGCTCCTCGCCCAGGAGGCCCGCCGCAAGGGCGTCCACGTGCTGCTCGCCCCCACCGTCAACCTGCACCGCTCCCCGCTCGGCGGCCGTCACTTCGAGGCGTACAGCGAGGACCCGTACCTCACCGGTCTGATCGGCTCCGGCTATGTGACCGGCGTCCAGTCCGGCGGCGTCGGCACCACCGTCAAGCACTTCGTCGCCAACGACGCCGAGACCGACCGCTTCACCGTGAACAACCTGGTCTCCGCACGCGCCCTGCGCGAGCTGTACCTGGCCCCCTTCGAGCTCATCGTCGAGAACGCCCACCCCTGGGGCATCATGACCGCCTACAACACGGTCAACGGCACGACGATGACCGAGCACCACCACCTGGTGAACGAGGTCCTGCGCGGCGAATGGGGCTTCGACGGCTTCAACGTCTCCGACTGGATGGCCGCCCGCTCCACCACCGGCGCCATCAAGGGCGGCCTCGACGTCGCCATGCCCGGCCCGCGGACCGTCTACGGCGACGCCCTCGCCCAGGCCGTGCGGGACGGCGAGGTCGAGGAGTCCACGGTCGACGACGCCGTCCGCAACGTCCTGCGGCTCGCCGCCCGCGTCGGCATCCTGGAGGGCGCCGAGCCGGCCGTCACCGCACTGCCCGACCCCGTCGACGGCGAGGCCCTGGCCCGCGAGATCGCCCGCCGCTCCTTCGTCCTGGTGCGCAACGAGGTGAGCGACGGCCGTGCCGCCCTGCCCCTGAAGCCCGGCGGCACGGTGGCGCTGACCGGCGCCGCCGCCCGCGATGCCCGCGTCCTCGGCGGCGGCTCCGCCACCGTCTTCCCGGCCCGGATCGTCTCCCCGCTCGACGGCCTCACCGCCGCCCTGCCCGACGGCACCCTCAGCTACGTCGTCGGCGCCGACCCGAACACCGAACTCGCCGTCGCCGACCAGGGCTTCGAGCTGCGCGCGGTGTGCCGTGACGCCGACGGCCAGGTCATCGGCACGGCCTCCGTCCCGAGCGGCCACATCCAGTGGATGGGGGAGGACCTCCCCGACGGCGTCACCCACGACCGCCTGCACACCGTCGAGCTCACCGGCACCTTCACCCCGCGCGAGAGCGGCCCGCACATCTTCGGCATCAAGGGCCTGGGCGCCTTCGCCCTGCGGATCGCCGGCACGACGTACTACGACGACGTCCAGCGCACCGACAAGGACGACCCCTTCGTCACCTTCTTCGAGGCCCCGGTGCCCCGCGCGCAGGCCGAACTCACCGCGGGCGAACCCGTCGAGATCTCCCTCACCCACGTCGTCCAGCTGCCCGAGGGCGTCCCGATGAAGATCGTCGGTTTCACCCTCGCCCACCAGGAACCCCGGCGCGATCCCGACGAACTGATCGCCGAGGCCGCCCGGGCCGCCCGCGCCGCCGACACGGCCGTCGTCGTGGTCGCCACCACCGAACGCGTCGAGTCCGAGGGCTACGACCGCACGGACCTCACACTCCCCGGCCGCCAGGACGACCTGGTCCGCGCGGTCGCCGCCGCCAACCCGAACACCGTCGTGATCGTCAACGCGGGCTCCCCGGTGGAACTGCCCTGGCGCGACGAGGTCGCCGCCGTCCTGCTCGGCTGGTTCCCCGGCCAGGAGGGCGGCGACGCCCTCGCCGACGTCCTGACCGGCGCCCACGAGCCCGGCGGCCGTCTCCCCACCACCTGGGGCGCCCTCGCCGACGCCCCGGTCACCCAGGTCGTCCCGGACGACGGCGAACTCGCTTACCGCGAGGGTGTCTTCATCGGCCACACCGCCTGGGAGCAGCAGGGCCGCACCCCCGTCTACCCCTTCGGCCACGGCCTCGGCTACACCGACTGGACCTACGAGTCGGTCGAGGTCCGGGGCACCACTGTCCGGGTCCGCCTCCGCAACTGCGGCGAGCGCCCCGGCCGCGAGGTCGTCCAGGTCTACCTGGCCCCCGCCGAGCCCGGCACCGAACGCCCGGCCCGCCGCCTGGCCGGCTTCGCCGGCGTCACGGCCGACCCCGGCGAGAGCGCGGAGGTCACCGTGGAACTCCCGCGCCGCGCCTTCGAGATCTGGGACGAGCAGGAAGGGGCATGGTCGTTTGTGAAGGGTTCGTACGAGATCCAGGTGAGCAGGTCGATCGCGGACCGTCGGCTCACCGCGACGATTAACGTCTGATCCGGGACAGGTTCCCCAAGAGCAGCCCCGGCCCGGGACCTGACCCCTGGGCCGGGGCTCAGTCACACCGGGCCGCAGCCACCCTGAGCTAACGGGTGGAGAACCCGTACACCGTCTCCGACCGGTACACCTCGCCCGGCCGCAGCACCGTGCTCGGGAACTCCGGGCGGTTCGGGGAGTCGGGGAAGTGCTGGGTCTCCAGCGCGATGCCGTCACCGGGCGCGAACGGCTCGCCGAGGTGGTCGGCGGTGTACAGCTGGAGGCCGGGTTCGGTGGTCGCCACGGTCAGCACCCGGCCGGACGCCGGGTCGTACAGCTCGGCGACCTCCGCGGCCTCCGGCGTCAGCCCCTTGTCGAGCACGAAGTTGTGGTCGTACCCGGAACCCGTCTTCCGCGCCTCCCGGAAGTCGAAGCGGGTGTCCGCGACCTCCTCCAGGACACCGGTCGGGATCAGGTCCGCGTCGACCGGCGTGAACCGGGAGGCGGCGATCCGCAGTTCGTGCCCGCCCGCGCTGCCCGCCCCGCCGAGGTCGAAGTAGCTGTGGTTGGTCAGGTTCACCAGGGTCGGCGCGTCCGTGACCGCCTCGTACACGAGCCGCAGCGCACCGGACTCCGTCAGCGTGTACGTCGCCGACACCTCCAGCCGCCCCGGGAAGCCCTCCTCGCCGGGGGCACTGACCCGGCTCAGCCGCACCCCGTGCTCCACCGGCGCCATGTCCCACACCCGCTTGTCGAAGCCGCGCCCGCCGCCGTGCAGGGAGTTGGGCGGGTTGTTGAGCGCGAGCGCGTACGTCCGGCCGTCCAGCGGGAAACGGCCGCCCGCGATCCGGTTCGCGTACCGCCCGACCAGAGCGCCGACATACGGTTCGGGGTGCGCCACATAGCCGTCCAGCTCCGCGAACCCCAGCACCACGTTCCCGGCCCGCCCCTCCCGGTCCGGGACCTCCACCGACTGCACGATCCCGCCGTAGGACAGGACCCGCACCCGGACGCCGGCCCGCTCCAGGGTCCAGCGGTGGACGGGAGTGCCGTCGGGCAGCGTGCCGAAGAGTTCGTTCATGCGCGGAACTTTATTTCACCGGCGCCGGAACCCTCCCGCACGCCTCCCTCAGGCCTTCTTCCCGGTGACCTCCCGATAGGCGATCTCCGCGAGCCGCGCCTGCCCGTTCACACTCGGGTGGAACCAGTCCCAGTGGCTCAACTGGGCGGTGCCGAACCGGAAGTCGTACACCGCGCCCCCGTCGAAGCGGCAGTGGCGGTCCTTCGCGCAGACCTCCCCCAACACCTCGTTGTAGTCCTCCACCCGCCGCTGCACGGTGTCCCGCCGCTCGGTCGCCGCCGCGTCCAGGGCGTCCGCGTCGCCCAGCATCGACGGGCACAGGCCCAGCTTCCACACCTGCTTGCCCATCGGGTTCGTCCGCCCCTGGGACCAGAGCCGCTTCAGGTTCGGCACGCTCGCCACATACACCTGCGCCTTCGGCGCGGCCTTGCGCAGCGCGCTCACCGCGTCCTCGAAGTCGGCGCGGAAGGCGGACACCGACGTCATCACCGACGTACTGGACCGGCAGGCGTCGTTCGCCCCCACCATCACCGCCACCAGCGCCGGCTTGCGCACCGCCGCCCGGGTCATCTGACCGGGCAGGTCCGCCATCCGCGCCCCGGTCACCGCGTAGTTCCAGCTCCGCTCGGCCGCCTTCGCCCTCCCCAGCAGCCGTACGGCGAGACTGTCGACCTTCGTGCTGCTGCCCGTCGCCCACGACACCTCGGGGCAGTCCGACAGCACCGAACACGCGTCGAAACCGCGGGTGATCGAGTCCCCGACGGCGGCCACCGACGCCGGGCTGCTGTCCCAGGCCGGCGTCGGCTTCGGGGACGGCTTGGACTGCCGCGCCCCGGTGCCGGTCGGCCCTGGCGAATTGCCCCCCACGGCGTCACAGCCGGTGACGCCCAGGACGGACGCCGTCAGGACGGCGAGAACGGCGCGCGAGCGATGCCCCTGCTTCCGCATCCGGTGGTGATCCCCTCGGTCGTCGAACGACGTGTCGTCGGCTGATGTGTCGTGAGCTGATGTCATGAAAGGCGAAAAAGGTCCTCCTCCCATAACAACGCGCGCGAGTTCCCGACGCCCACCGCGCAACGGTTCACCCCCGTCCTGGCGTCCTGCCGGGTGAATGGCGGGGTTTCGGGGCACCGGGACCGACGGTACGTCACACTCCTCGCGCCGCCGCACGGTAGCCTCGCCATCAACGTGGCCCCGGCCACTGCCGTCCGTCAGTTCGCAAGATGTCCCGCTCTGCCCGGAGGTCCCGGTGACGACACGTGGAGTTCTGTACGTGCACTCCGCGCCGCGCGCGCTGTGCCCACACGTCGAGTGGGCCGTCGCCGGGGTGCTCGGCACACGCGTCAACCTCGACTGGATCCGGCAGCCCGCCGCGCCCGGCACCTGGCGCTCCGAGTTCTCCTGGCAGGGTCAGGTCGGCACCGCCTCCAAACTGGCCTCCGCGCTGCGCGGCTGGCACCTGCTGCGCTTCGAGGTCACCGCGGAGCCCTGCCCCACCGCCGAGGGCGAGCGCTACAGCTGCACCCCCGAACTCGGCATCTACCACGCCGTCACCGGCATCCACGGCGACATCCTGATCCCGGAGGACCGCCTGCGCGCGGCGCTGCTCCGCAGCCAGCACGGAGAGACGGACCTGGAGGGTGAACTCGCCAAGCTCCTCGGCAAGCCCTGGGACGACGAACTGGAGCCGTTCCGGTACGCGGGCGAGGGCGCGCCGGTGCGCTGGCTGCACCAGGTGGTCTGAAGTACGGAACAGCGCTCCGAAGTTCTGAACGGGGCTCCGAAGTCCTGAACAGGGAAGGGCCCCCACCGACCGGTGGGGGCCCTTCCCTGCGTGCAGACGTCTGTCAGACCGAACGGAACGCCAGCACCACGTTGTGCCCGCCGAACCCGAACGAGTCGTTCAGCGCGGCGATCCGGCCCTCGACCGGCAGCTTCCGGGCCTCGCCGCGCACGATGTCGGCGTTGGCCTCGGCCTCCGGGTCGAGGTTCTCGACGTTGATGGTCGGCGGGGCCACCCGGTGGTACAGCGCGAGCACCGTCGCCACCGACTCGACACCGCCCGCACCGCCCAGCAGGTGACCGGTCATCGACTTGGTCGCGGAGACCGCCATGTGGTCGGCGTCGTCGCCGAACACCTGGCGCAGCGCCTTCAGCTCGGCGACGTCACCGGCCGGCGTCGAGGTGGCGTGCGCGTTGACGTGCACGATCTCGGCGGGGTCCAGGTCGGTGCCGGCCAGCAGGTTCCGCAGGGCCGCCGCGATACCGCGCCCCTCCGGCTCCGGCTGCACGATGTCGTGGCCGTCGGCCGAGATGCCCTGGCCGACCGCCTCCGCGTAGACCCGGGCGCCGCGCGCGGCGGCGTGCTCGGCGGACTCCAGGACGATCACGCCGGAGCCCTCGCCCATCACGAAGCCGTCGCGACCCGTGTCGTAGGGACGCGAGGCGCCCTCGGGGTCGTCGTTGTTCTTGGACATCGCCATCATGTTGCCGAACGCGGCGATCGGCAGCGGGTGGATCGCCGCCTCCGTGCCGCCCGCGACGACGACGTCGGCGCGGCCCGTCCGGATCATCTCGATGGCGTAGCCGATGGCCTCGGCGCCCGACGCGCAGGCGGAGACCGGGGTGTGCACGCCCGCGCGGGCGCCGACCAGCAGGCCCACGTTGGCGGACGGGCTGTTCGGCATCAGCATGGGGACGGTGTGCGGGGAGACGCGGCGGACGCCCTTCTCCTTGAGCACGTCGTACTGGTCGAGGAGGGTCGTCACACCACCGATGCCGGAGGCGATGACCGCGCCGAGCCGGTCGGGGTCGGCGGCGTCGTCCTCACCCGCCCTGGCGGTGTAGCCGGCGTCGGCCCACGCCTCCTTGGCCGCGATCAGCGCGAACTGCGCCGAGCGGTCCAGTCGGCGGGCCTGTGGCCGTGGAATGACCTCGGTCGGTTCCACGGCGATCTGAGCGGCGATGCGGACCGCCTGGTCGGCGGCCCACTCCTGCTCCAGGGGCTTGACGCCGGACTTGCCGGCGACCAGGCCCTCCCAGGTCGAGGCTGCGTCGCCACCCAGCGGTGTGGTTGCGCCGATACCGGTGACGACCACGGTGCGATTGGTCGAGCTCACGGGAATTCTTTCTCCAACGGATACGAGGATTCAGCGGCGCCACCGCCGGGTGGCGGGGCAGGCTCCGGGGCCTAGAGGATCAGCCCTGGTTCTTGAGGATGTACGCGGTCGCGTCGCCGACCGTCTTGAGGTTCTTGACGTCCTCGTCGGGGATCTTGACGTCGAAGCGCTCTTCGGCGGCGACGACGACCTCGACCATGGACAGCGAGTCGACGTCCAGGTCGTCGGTGAAGGACTTGTCCAGCTGGACGTCCTCAACCGGGATGCCGGCGATCTCGTTCACGATGTCGGCGAGACCGGCGACGATCTCTTCCTGAGTGGCGGCCATGTCAGGCGCTCCTTCTTAGTGTTTCCGAGGGTGTGGCGTTGCCCGCCGCGTGGAGCGGCGGGTGAGTACAGCCGCACCGGATCGCGTGATCCGGCACGGAGTGCCTAGGGGAGGGTAACGACCGTCGCGGCGTACACGAGACCCGCCCCGAAACCGATGACGAGCGCGGTGTCGCCGCTCTTCGCTTCGCCGGTCGCCAGGAGCCGCTCCATCGCGAGCGGAATCGAGGCGGCCGAGGTGTTGCCGGTGGTGCGCACGTCACGCGCGACCGTGACGTGCTCCGGCAGCTTGAGTGTCTTCACCATCGAGTCGATGATCCGCTCGTTGGCCTGGTGGGGAATGAAGACGTCCAGGTCGTCCGAGCTGATCCCGGCCGCGTCCAGCGCCTGCTGGGCGACCTTCGCCATCTCGAACACGGCCCAGCGGAACACCGCCTGGCCTTCCTGCGTGATCGCCGGGAACTTGGCGACCTCGCCGTCGCGGTAGTCCGTCCACGGCACGGTCTGCCTGATCGTCTCGGACTTGTCGCCCTCGGAGCCCCAGACCGTGGGACCGATCGCGGGCTCCGGGGAGGGGCCCACGACGACCGCGCCCGCGCCGTCGCCGAACAGGAAGGCGGTGGCCCGGTCCTCCAGGTCGGTCAGGTCGGACAGCCGCTCCACGCCGATGACGAGGACGTACTCCGCGCTGCCCTCGACGACCATGCCCTTGGCGAGGGTCAGGCCGTAGCCGAAGCCCGCGCAGCCGGCCGAGATGTCGAAGGCGGCGGCCTTGTTGGTGCCGAGCTTGTCGGCGATCTCGGTGGCGACGGCCGGGGTCTGCTTGAAGTGCGAGACGGTCGAGACGATCACGCCGCCGATCTGCTCGGCGGAGATCCCGGCGTCGGCGATCGCCTTGCCGGAGGCCTCGATCGACATGGCCGCGACGGTCTCCTCGTCGTTGGCCCAGTGCCGGGTCTCGATGCCGGAGCGCGAGCGGATCCACTCGTCGGACGAGTCGATCGTTTCGAGGATCACCTCGTTCGGCACGACCCGGGTGGGGCGGTAGCCGCCCACACCGAGGATCCGCGCGTACGGGGCGCCCTTGCTGGGCTTGATCTTCGACATTGCTGTCCGGGCTCCTTGTCAGGCGCCCGCCGCGTCAGCGGCAGGTGGGGTTGTCTCGGCGATGAGCTCGCGAGCGGCGTCGAGGTCGTCGGGGGTCTTGAGGGCCAGCGTCTTCACACCGGGCAGCGCGCGCTTGGCGAGGCCGGTCAGGGTGCCGCCGGGGCAGATCTCGATCAGGGCGGTGACGCCGAGTTCCTTGAAGGTCTCCATACAGAGGTCCCAGCGGACCGGGTTGGCGACCTGGCCGACCAGCCGCGCGACGATCTCGTCGCCGGTCGCGACGGTCCTGCCGTCCTTGTTCGAGACGTAGGTGATCTTCGGGTCGGCGGGCGTCAGGGCCTCGGCGGCCTTCGCCAGCGCGTCGACCGCGGAAGCCATGTGGTGGGTGTGGAAGGCGCCGGCCACCTTGAGCGGGACGACCTTGCGGACGCCCTCGGGCTTGTTCTCGTTCAGCGCCGCGAGCTGCTCCAGGGTGCCCGCGGCGACGATCTGCCCGGCCCCGTTCACGTTCGCCGGGGTCAGGCCGAGCTTCTCCAGGTGCGCGACGCTCACCTCGGGGTCGCCGCCGAGCAGCGCCGACATCCCGGTCTCGGTGACGGCGGCGGCCTCGGCCATCGCCAGACCCCGCTTGCGGACCAGGGTCAGCGCGGCGGTGTCGTCGAGGACGCCCGCGAAGGCGGCGGCGGTGATCTCGCCGACGCTGTGTCCCGCGACGGCGCCCGGCGTGAGGTCACCGAGTGCCGCGGCGGACAGGATCCCGGCCGCGACAAGGAGCGGCTGGGCCACCGAGGTGTCGCGGATCTCGTCCGCGTCGGCCTGAGTGCCGTAACGGGCGAGGTCCAGTCCGATGGCGTCGGACCACGCGGCGACGCGGTCGGCGGCACCGGGAAGTTCGAGCCAGGAGGTCAGGAAGCCGGGCGTCTGGGCGCCCTGGCCGGGAGCGACGAGTACGAGCACTCTCACACTCTCTCTTGTGGACGGCCACGACCGCCCGTGGGGACAGGGACGAAGAACACGAGGGGGTTTTGTGGGGCCCCGACAAAAGACTAGGTCTGGAGATCTCCGTCGGCCAGACGTCCCAGGATCAGCGCGATGCGCAACGTGAACGCCGAACGTACATCGGAGGGCGACCATCCGGTGACGTCAGTCACACGTCGGAGCCGGTAGCGCACGGTGTTGGGGTGGACGAAGAGCATCCGTGCGGCGCCTTCGAGACTGCTCGCCTGTTCGAGATAGACCGACAGCGTCTCCAGGAGTGCCGAGCCGGCTTCCTCCAGCGGTCTGTAGATCTCCTCCACCAGTTGGTCGCGGGCCGCGGGGTCGCCGGCCATCGCGCGCTCGGGGAGCAGATCGTCCGCCAGTACCGGTCGCGGGGCGTCCTGCCAGGCAGAACACGCCTTGAGGCCCGCTGCGGCGGCCTGCGCGGACCGGGTGGCGGCCTCCAGATCGGGTACGACGGGCCCCGCCACCACCGGCCCGGCGGCAAACGGGCCGATCAGCGACTTGGCGACGGCGAGCGGGTTGTCGCTGCCGCCCGCGATGACCACGAGGCGGGCTCCGAGCACTCCGGTCAGGACCTGGAGCTTGGCGTGCCGGGCGGCCCGGCGGATGGCCTCGACGGTCAACTCGCTGTCACCGTCGGGGGCGGTGCCCAACACCACGCACACATGCTCGGGCGAGTTCCAGCCGAGGGCGGCGGCCCGGCTGACGGCCCCCTCGTCGGCCTCCCCGCTGAGCACCGCGTTCACGACCAGGGACTCCAGGCGCGCGTCCCAGGCACCTCGTGCCTCGGCGGCCTGGGCGTACACCTGGGCGGTCGCGAAGGCGATCTCGCGGGCGTACACGAGCAGCGCCTCGCGCAGGATGTTCTCGTCGCCGGGGGCCGCCACCTCGTCGATGGCCGACTCCATGACCTCGATCGTGGTGCGCACCATCTCGACGGTCTGCCGCAGGGTGATCGCCCTGGTCAGCTCGCGGGGCGCGGTGCCGAAGACATCGGTGGAGATGGCCTGGGGGGCGTCCGGGTGCCGGAACCACTCGGTGAAGGCGGCGATACCGGCCTGGGCGACGAGCCCGATCCAGGAGCGGTTCTCCGGAGGCATCGCCCGGTACCACGACAGCGTCTCGTCCATCCGCTGGATGGCCTGCGCGGCGAGCTGCCCGGACGACCTCTCCAGTCGCTTCAGGGTCGCGACGTGCGGGTGGGCAGCGGTCGCGGCGGGATCGCCTGCGTGGGATTCGGGTTCGGGCACGGGACAAGACTGCCTTATCCGGACGGGAGTACGCGCCGCCGGGTGCGGGGTGAAGGACTACGGTGGTCCGCGTGATGGACGTACGGCGTGCCACCGAGCGCTACCGAGGCGGTGACCCGGAGGCCGGGATCGAGTCGCTCCACGCCTTCTCCTTCGGGCCGCACTACGACCCCGACAACCTGCGCTTCGGCGCGCTGATCGCCTGCAACGAGGAGTGGCTCGCCCCCGGTGCCGGTTTCGACGAGCACCCGCACAGTCACACCGAGATCGTCACGTGGGTCGTCGAGGGCGCGCTGACCCACCGCGACTCGGCGGGCCACGAGAGCGTGGTCCGTGCCGGGGACGTCCAGCGCCTCAGCGCGGCGGCGGGCGTCCGGCACGTCGAGCGCAACGACGGCCCGGGGGCCCTGACCTTCGTCCAGATGTGGCTCGCCCCGCTGGAGCCCGGCGGCGACCCGTCCTACGAGATCGTCCACGGCATCGCGGACTCCACCCCGTACGCCGTCCCGGAGGCGGGCGCGATGCTCCACGTCCGCCGACTGGGGGCGGGGGAGCGCACGGCGGTACCGGACGGGGCGCGTGCCTACGTCCATGTCGTACGCGGCGAAGTGACCCTGGACGGCGTCCACTTGACCTCGGGCGACGCGGCCCGCATCGCGGACGCGAAGGACCTGGAGGCGGTGGGGGTGACGGGGGCGGAGCTCCTGATCTGGGAGCTGACGGACTGACCGGGGCTCCCCCCGAACCCTCACGGGTTGCGCCCACCCTTTGAGCGACCGAGTCGGGTGGTGGGTGGGCACAGGTCGGGGGTCCAGGGGGCGGAGCACCCTGGGGGCCTCAGCTCCGGGTCTCCGTCAGTACCGCGTCCGTGAACGCCGGCCACACCTCGGCCGCCCAGGGTCCGAAGGCGCGGTCGGTGAGGGCCACGCAGGCGAGCCCCGCGTCCGGGTCGATCCAGAGGAACGTACCGGACTGGCCGAAGTGGCCGAAGGTGCGCGGGGAGGACGAGGATCCGGTCCAGTGCGGCGACTTGCCGTCGCGGATCTCGAAGCCGAGACCCCAGTCGTTCGGGTTCTGGTGGCCATAGCCCGGCAGGACACCCTTGGTGCCCGGGTACTGGACGGTCATCGCGTCGGCGACCGTACGCGGGTCGAGCAGCCGCGGTGCCTGGACCTCCGAGGCGAACCGCACCAGGTCGTCCACCGTCGAGACCCCGTCCTTCGCGGGCGAGCCCTCCAGCGACGTCGACGCCATGCCCAGCGGCTCCAGCACCGCCTGCCGCAGATACTCCGCGAACGGGATCTCCGTGGCCTTGGCGATGTGGTCGCCGAGCTGCTCGAACCCGGCGTTGGAGTACAGCCGCCGCTCCCCGGGCGGGGCCGTCACCCGGTGCTCGTCGAAGGCCAGCCCCGAGGTGTGCGCGAGCAGATGACGGACCGTCGCGCCGGGCGGCCCGGCCGGTTCGTCGAGCTCGATCGCGCCCTCCTCGTACGCGACGAGGGCGGCGTACGCGGCGAGCGGCTTGGTGACCGAGGCCAGCGGGAAGCGCTGCCCGGCCGGGCCGTGGGCACCGAGGAGGGTGCCGTCCGCCCGTACGACGGCCGCCGAGGCGGTCGGAACCGGCCAGTTCTCGATCAAGCTGAGGCTCTGCAAGGACATGCGGTCGAGCCTAAGCGGCTCAGAGCATGAGCCCCATCGTGGGGTCCGGCTTGCGGGCGAAGCCGAGGGCGGCGTACAGCGGCTCGGCCTCCTCGGACGCGGTCAGCAGGACCTGCCCGGCGCCCCGCTCGCGGAACCAGGCGAGGAGCTCCTCCATGCATGCGCGCGCGTAGCCGCGGCGGCGCGCGTCCGGCTCGGTGGCGACGCTGAAGACGTACCCGGAGACCCCGCGCGGGTTCCCCGCCTTCCCGATCCGGTAGTCGATGGTCCCGGCGACCAGCGCCGCCAGCACCCCGGGCCGGTCCGGGTGGTCGACGACGAACGCCGCGAAGTCCCGGTCCGGCTCCGCGAGCCGCGCACGCAGGGCCGGCAGTCCCTCCGCGTGCCACGCCGTGTCCCCGGCGTCGGGACCGGGCATCGAATCGATCATCACCTGGCGCAGACGCAGTACTTCCGCTGCGTCCTCGGTCGTGGCACGGCGTACGAGACTCATGACGAGCACGCTAGCCATCACCCCCGCCCCAGGTCCTGCCCATTTCTTACCGGTACCGCTTGCTTGGAGTGCACTCCAAGGCCATAGCGTGGAGGTCATGACGGTGATGGAGACCGAGACCACCGGGGCAGGTGCCGACAGCTGTGCCGGCCCGCCGCATTCCGCCCGGCGTCCGGACGGCCAGGACAGCTACACGATCAGCGAGGTCGTCGCGCTCACCGGGCTGACCGCGCACACCCTGCGCTGGTACGAGCGCATCGGCCTGATGCCGCACGTCGACCGCTCGCACACCGGGCAGCGTCGCTACTGCAACCGCGACCTCGACTGGCTCGACCTGGTCGGCAAGCTCCGGCTGACCGGCATGCCGGTCGCGGACATGGTGCGGTACGCGGAACTGGTCCGCGAGGGCGACGACACCTACACCGACCGCTTCGAGCTGCTGAAGGCGACCCGCGAGGACGTGCTCACGCGGATCGCGGAACTCAACGACACGCTCGCGGTCCTCGACCGGAAGATCAATTTCTACGCGGACGCCGGGCGGGCCCTGGCGTCGGAGAGGTCCCGATGACGGACGGCACGATCCCCGCGGTACGGCTCGGCGACGACGGCCCCGAGGTCGGCGTACAGGGCCTCGGCTGCATGGGCATGAGCTTCGCGTACGGCCCCACGGACTCCGGCGAGTCGAGGGCCACTCTGGAACGGGCCCTGGAACTCGGCGTCACCCTGTACGACACGGCGGACGCGTACGGCGCCGGGGAGAACGAGAAGTTCCTCTCCCCGTTCTTCAAGGCGCACCGCGACGAGGTGGTCGTCGCCACCAAGTTCGCCCTCTCGATCCCGCCGGACGACCCGACCAGGCGGGTCGTCCGCAATGACCGGCCCTATGTCCGCGAGGCCGTCGAGGCGAGCCTGAAGCGCCTGGACGTCGACGTGATCGACCTCTACTACATGCATCGCCGCGATGTGAACGTGCCGATCGAGGACACCGTCGCCGCCATGGCCGAGCTGGTCCGCGAGGGCAAGGTCAAGCACCTGGGCCTGAGCGAGGTCACCGGCGCGGAGCTGCGGGCCGCGCAGGCCGTCCACCCGATCGCCGCCGTGCAGTCGGAGTGGTCCCTGTTCAGCCGGGACATCGAGGCGAACGTGGTGCCGGCCGCCCGCGAACTGGGCGTCGCGCTCGTCCCGTACTCCCCGCTCGGCCGCGGCTTCCTCACCGGGTCCTTCGCCGACGCCGACCAGGACCTCACCGCCGACGACTTCCGCCGCCAACAGCCCCGCTTCACCGGCGAGAACGCGACCGCCAACGGGGCGCTGCTGGAACCGATCCGCGAGGTGGCCAGGGCCCACGGCGCCTCCTCGGGCCAGATCGCCCTGGCCTGGGTCCAGCAGCAGGCGCGGATCCACGACCTGCCGGTGGTCCCGATCCCGGGCACCCGCAAGGTCGGCAGGATCGAGGAGAACACGGCGGCGACGGGGATCGAGCTGACGGAGGCCGAACTGGCCGTACTGGACGCGATCGCCGCGAAGGTGGCGGGCAACCGCTACGCGGACATGACGTTCAGTTCCGCGGGCAGGGAGTAGGGAACGCCGGTAGGGGGCGCGGTGCCGTATCGATGTGCGGGCGCGCCGCGTGGGCGCGGGCAACGACACACGACCCGCACCCGGCACCGCATCCCCTACAGCTCGGCCAGCAACTCGGCCTTCTTCACGGAGAACTCCTCGTCGGTCACCAACCCGGCCTGATGCAGCTCCCCGAGATGCCGGATCCGCTCGGCGATATCGGCGGGGTCCCGGCGCGTCGCGGCGGTGGCCGGGACGGCCGCCCCCGCGGAGCGGTCGCGTACCGCGGCCAACACCGCTGCCGCGAACGGCAGTGACTCGTGGACCGGCCCGTATCCGAGCCCGAACACCAGGGCCGCCGGATCCTGGTCGGCCGGCGTGGGCGGCGCTCCGGTGTCCCGGTCCCGTCGCTCCAGTCGCAGGTGCCCCTCGAACAGCTCCGGGGACCGCCACTGCACCCCGCTCAGCTCGGTCACCGGAAAGCTCTGGTCGCCGGCCTTCCACTTCGCCGACGACGCCCCGGTCCAGAACCAGCGGAAGCCGACGGTCCTGCCGTCGAAGGACGCCTTCCCGTCGTACGCCTTGAACTGCAGGGGCACTTGGGGGGCCGGCACCAGGAACCGTTCGGCGGGCTCGTCGCCCGCGTCGGTCAACCGGTCGCGCAGCTCGTCGGCGTAGTACTCGGCGAGCGTCTCCTTGTCGGCGGGCAGGACCAGCCGGTAGGGATCGCAGCCGTCCTTCAGCTGGCCCGCGGCCGCCTCCATCAACGGATCGGCGCCGGGGCGTGGCAGGGCGTGCAGTACCACGGACCCGCGTTTGCCGGGTGTGAGTGTGACGCCGGCGATCGCATGCAGGGGGATACGGCGTTCCCCCAGTGCCTGGAACAACTTGGGTGTCCGAATGCCCCGTTCGTAACGGATGAGCACGGAGTCGGACTCGAACTCCCAGGCGGCATGAAATCCGGCCAGTACGTCACCCATGCGGCTCATCGTATGCGGCACGAGCTCCTTCGTCCCCTCCCCGCGCAAACCGCGGTTTCTTCGTCTCTACGCGCGTCCGGCCGACGCCGTCCCGGACAAACCCGTCCGGCAGACCTCGGTATCGCCCGCGCAGTGCACCGAGCGGTATGCGCCAATGCCGATCTCCGCGAAGTTCAGCAGGCTCTCCGTACCCGGTTCGAAATAGCCGCTGTGTCCGTCGGCACCCCGCGCCGACAGCACCCGCGCGCCGAACGCGGCGGACATCGGGTCCGCCCCGTGACCGAGACCGCCGACCTCCAGATACGGCACGTCCTGGATCCAGTCGTCGGCGTCCCGCATCGCCCACACATGCGCGGAGGTGTGGAGGCTGGACGCCTTCGCGGCCCGCATCCCGGGACTGCCGGCCACCGCTATGTCGGAGACCCGGTCCGGCATCGAGCGGGCGGCGAGGCCGCACACCACGGAGCCGTAGCTGTGGCAGAACAGGGAGACCGGGGTCTTCCCGGGCAGGGCCCGCACCAGCGCGTTCAGCCGGACCGCGCCGTCGGTCGCGCGCATCGCGGTGGCCGAGTCGATACCGAGCCCGCTGGGCGCGGTGTAGTCGGCCCAGGCGATGACCGCGGTGCGCGTCGACGGGCTCGCCGTGCGCTCGGCCTGGTAGAGGGCCTTGGCCATGCCGACGGGCGCGGAGTATCTGCGGTTGGTGCGCTGGAAGGTGAGCAGGTCGGTGTCGACGCCGGGGACGACGACCGAGACCCGCTCCGCCTTGCCCAGGCTGCCGAAGACCTCGGCGACCCGGCCCGAGCCGTCGGGGTCGAAGGCGAGGACGTGGCGGCCCTTGGTCATCAGCGACGCGTAGCGGTGCATGCGCCGCCCGGCCTCCTGCTGGCCGTCGGCGGTGAGCCGGATGTCGCGCATGCGCTTCAGCTCGACCTTGTGGGCCTGTCCGAGGGCGATCCGGTTGGCCCGGTAGCGCAGCTCGACGGGGGCGCCGTTCATGTTGCCGACGGCGAGCGGATAGCGCCGGGCGAGGCCGGTGCGCTGCTGTGCGGTCAGCGAGGCGAAGAAGCGGGCGAGACGGTGGGGCGTCGTCTCCCCGGGGTCCGGGAGCCGGTGCCCGGCGACGCTTCCGTGCTCCCACTCGGAGAGCGAGGCCTGCATCGCGGTACTGCTGTGCTGACTGCGCAGTGCCGTCCAGCCGGTGGTCGCCAGCATCACGAACACCACGGCCAGCGCGAGCACTGCGCGCCAGACGTTCAGTTGCGGGGAGGTGTCGAAGGAAGTCACTGAAAGGACACACTAGGAGAACGAGAGGGTCTCGCGTTAACCAAGTGGCGTGAATCACGTTTGGTCAAATCGGCATATTTCCGCCCATAGTGCGGGCACCTTCAGGCCGTTCGCCAGTTTCCCGCCAAGGACGGTCCCACCTGTTCGAGGTACGCGACCGTCAACGCGCGCATCGCGTCGAGGCTGGAGTCCCCGCGCGCGCTCCACTGCCGCTCGGTGACCCGCATCACCCCGCTGAACACGGCCACCGTCAGCCGCGGGCGCGGATCGCCGTCCACGTCCACCCCCTCGCGTTCGGCCAGTACCCGCGCGATGGTCTCCTCCACCTCGGTGGAGCGGCGCAGATGGGCGGCGAGCAGCACCGGCGTCGACTCGATCACCTGGTACATCCGCAGATACAGCTCCACCGGTACGACGGACTCGACGATCTCGTTGAGCGTGTCCCAGCCCTCCAGGACGGCCTGCCGCAGCGCCTCCATCGGCGCCTCGTGCGCCGGGCGCTCGCGCACCGACTCCACGAAGCGGGCCAGCGTGAGCTCCGCGACGGAGAGCGCGGCCTCCTCCTTGTTGGCGAAGTAACGGAAGAAGGTGCGCTGCGAGACGTCGACCGCGTCGGCGATGTCGTCGACGGTCGTCCCGTCGTAGCCCCGGCTGGTGAACAGTTCGAGGGCGGACCGCATCAGCGCTTCGCGGGTGCGTTGTTTCTTGCGCTCACGCAGTGTTTCCATAGCCGTCAGTTACTGTCTTGTGAATTGGTTTGTCAATTGTCAGAGGCTGTCATTAGCCTCGCGGGTATGACTAGTCAGACCACCATCGACAAGACGGGGCCGGGGGACGGGACACCGGCCGCCCCGTCGGACCAGCCGCCCGCCGGCGGGCTGCGCGGCCACCCCTGGTTCACGCTCATCACCGTCGCGGTCGGGGTCATGATGGTGGCCCTCGACGGCACCATCGTGGCGATCGCCAACCCGGCCATCCAGCAGGACCTCAAGGCGAGCTTCGCCGACGTCCAGTGGATCACCAACGGCTACTTCCTCGCCCTCGCGGTCTCCCTGATCACCGCGGGCAAGCTCGGTGACCGCTTCGGCCACCGCCAGACCTTCCTGATAGGCGTCGTCGGATTCGCCGCCGCCTCCGGCGCCATCGGCATGTCCAGCAGCATCGCCGCGGTCGTCACCTTCCGGGTCCTGCAGGGCCTGTTCGGCGCGCTGCTGATGCCGGCCGCGCTCGGCCTGCTGCGCGCGACCTTCCCTGCCGAGAAGCTCAACATGGCCATCGGTATCTGGGGCATGGTCATCGGGGCCTCCACCGCGGGCGGCCCGATCCTCGGCGGCGTGCTCGTCGAGCACGTCAACTGGCAGTCGGTGTTCTTCATCAACGTGCCGGTCGGCATCCTCGCCGTCGTCCTCGGCGCGGTGATCCTGCTCGACCATCGCGCGGAGAACGCCCCGCGCTCCTTCGACATCCTGGGCATCGCGCTGCTGTCGGCCGCCATGTTCTGTCTGGTGTGGGCGCTCATCAAGGCCCCCGCGTGGGGCTGGGGTTCCGGCACCACCTGGACGTTCCTGCTGGTCGCCGTCGCCGGCTTCGGGCTCTTCGCCTTCTGGGAGACGAAGGTCAAGGAGCCGCTGATCCCGCTGGCGCTGTTCCGCTCGGTCCCGCTCTCCGCGGGTGTCGTGCTGATGGTGATGATGGCCATCGCCTTCATGGGCGGCCTGTTCTTCGTCACCTTCTATCTGCAGAACGTGCACGGCATGAGCCCGATCGACGCCGGTCTGCACCTGCTGCCGCTCACCGGCATGATGATCGTCGGCTCCCCGCTCGCGGGCGCGATGATCACCAAGCTCGGCCCGCGCATTCCGCTGGCCGGCGGCATGGCGGCCACCGCCCTCGCCATGTACGGCATGTCGACGCTGGAGACGGACACCGGCAGCGCCGTCATGTCCCTCTGGTTCGCCCTGCTGGGTCTCGGCCTCGCGCCCGTCATGGTCGGCGCCACCGAGGTCATCGTCGGCAACGCCCCGATGGAGCTCTCCGGTGTCGCCGGTGGTCTCCAGCAGGCCGCGATGCAGATCGGTGGCAGCCTCGGTACGGCCGTCCTCGGCGCCGTGATGGCCTCCAAGGTCGACAGCGACCTCGCGGGCAACTGGGCGGACGCCGGGCTTCCGCAGCTCGCCCCGACCCAGCTGGACCAGGCCTCGGAAGCCGTCCAGGTCGGTATGCCGCCGGTCGCCCCGGGCACTCCGGAGGCCGTCGCGGTGAAGATCACCGACGTCGCGCACGCCACCTTCATCTCCGGCATGAGCCTGGCCTCCCTGGTCGCGGCCGGGGTCGCGGCCGTCGCCGTCCTGGTGGCGCTGCTCACCAAGCGCGGCGTGAACGCGGAGGCGGGCGCGGGCGTCGGGCACATCTGACGCCGGGCGCACACCCGTTGCCGAACTCGGGGAGGAACGGGCGGAGTTCCCCTATCAGGGTGACAACGCTAAAGATTCCTCGCACCCGGTACGCGCCGCAGGTCACAGTGGGTCAAGCCCTCCGGTACGGCACGTTCCCCAGGCAAGTTCGGGGACGTTCGTACGACAAACGGAGGCGACCGGATCTGCGGCGCGCTGCCGGAGGGGGGCGGCGCGCCGCAAGGCCGGGGGATGGGTGAGCGCAACCGGGGTACCCGCATGGTCGAACCCGGAAAGAACCCGAATCAACCGATGGGTTCAGGGAGTTGACGATGGCGGCTTTCGGACAAGGAACGCGCAAACGCCCCCGCTCGCGTGGCCGGACGTGGTCCCGGAGCGGGCCGGACAGCGCGACGCTCGGAATCATCGGAGTCATCTGCGCGATCGCCGGATTCTTCGTGCTGGGGATCATCCTCGGCCCCGTGGCGATCATCTGCGGCTGGCTGGCCATGGGCCGCACCTGGACGGGCAGCCGTTCCGTCCCGGCCCTGGTCGCCGTGGTGCTGGGCGCCATCGACACGCTCCTGGCGGTCATCTGGCTCGCCGGAGCGGCAACCCCGGCCACCGGACTGTTCTGACCGACCCGGGCGAGCACAAGAGCAGGGCCCCCGGTGGGACGCGCCGGGGGCCCGCTCCTGCCCGGGCGTCCCGCTCAACGGGGCACCCCACCGCGTCACCCGGCGTCCGGATGTTCCCCTCCGCCCGGTGAACGGCATGGAGAGGCCCCCACCGGCCCGCGGGCCGGTGGGGGCCTCTCGCGGAGCGCTACGCGTCGCCGCCCGCGGCCCCCGGGTCCGCCGCCGCGACGTCGAGCAGCTGGTACCGGTCGATGGCCTGCTTCAGCGCCGACCGGTCGACCTTGCCCTCCCTGGCCAGCTCGGTCAGCACGCCCAGCACGATCGACTGCGCGTCGATGTGGAAGTGCCGGCGGGCCGCCCCGCGGGTGTCGGCGAAACCGAACCCGTCCGCGCCCAGCGACTGGTACGTCCCCGGCACCCACCGCGCGATCTGGTCCGGAACCGATCGCATCCAGTCGGAGACGGCCACGAACGGGCCCCCGGCGTCGGCGAGTTTCCGTGTCACGTACGGCACCTGCTGCTCCTCCTCGGGGTGCAGCAGATTGTGCTCCTCGGCGGCCACGGCCTCGCGCCGCAGCTCGTTCCAGGAGGTCGCCGACCAGACGTCGGCCTTCACGTTCCACTCCTCGGCGAGGATCCGCTGCGCCTCGATCGCCCACGGCACCGCGACGCCGGACGCGATGATCTGCGCCGGGATCGACCCCGAAGTGCCCTCGCTGTAGCGGTGGATGCCCTTGAGGATGCCCTCGACGTCCACGCCGTCCGGCTCGGCCGGATGCTGGATCGGCTCGTTGTAGACGGTGAGGTAGTAGAAGACGTTCTCGCTGTCGGGCCCGTACATCCGGCGCAGACCGTCCTGCACGATGTGCGCGATCTCGAACCCGAACGCCGGGTCGTACGCCACACAGCCCGGGTTGGTCGAGGCGAGCAGCTGCGAGTGGCCGTCCGCGTGCTGGAGGCCCTCACCGGTCAGGGTCGTACGGCCGGCGGTCGCGCCCAGGACGAAACCGCGCGCCAACTGGTCGGCCATCTGCCAGAACTGGTCGCCGGTGCGCTGGAACCCGAACATCGAGTAGAAGACGTACACCGGGATGAGCGGTTCGCCGTGCGTGGCGTACGAGGAACCCGCGGCGATCAGCGAGGCGGTGCAGCCCGCCTCGGAGATGCCGTCGTGCAGCATCTGCCCGGTCGGCGACTCCTTGTAGGCGAGCAGCAGATCGCGGTCCACGGCCTCGTACTGCTGCCCCAGCGGGTTGTAGATCTTCGCACTCGGGAAGAAGGAGTCCATGCCGAAGGTGCGGTACTCGTCCGGCGCGATCAGCACGAACCGCTTGCCGATCTCCTTGTCCCGCATGAGGTCCTTGAGGAGCCGCACAAAGGCCATGGTCGTCGCGATGGACTGCTGACCCGAGCCCTTCTTCACGGACGCGTAGGTCTTGTCCTCCGGCAGTGCGAGCGGCTTCGCACGCACCACACGCGTCGGGACGTAGCCGCCGAGCGAGTTGCGGCGGTCGTGCATGTACTGGATCTCCTCCGAGTCCCGGCCCGGGTGGTAGTAGGGCGGCACGCCCGACTCCAGCTCCTGGTCGGAGATCGGCAGGTGCAGCCGGTCGCGGAAGCCCTTGAGGTCGGCGACCGTCAGCTTCTTCATCTGGTGCGTGGCGTTGCGGCCCTCGAAGTTCGGGCCCAGCGTCCAGCCCTTGATCGTCTTGGCGAGGATCACCGTCGGCTGGCCCTTGTGCTCCGCGGCCGCCTTGTACGCCGCGAAGATCTTCCGGTGGTCGTGACCGCCGCGGCCCAGGTGCAGGATCTGGTCGTCGGTCATGCCCTCGACCATCGCGCGCAGCCGCTGGTCGTCGCCGAAGAAGTGGTCGCGGATGTACCCGCCGGTCTCGGTGGCGTACGTCTGGAACTGGCCGTCCGGCGTGGTGTTCATCTTGTTGACCAGCACGCCGTCGCGGTCCTGCGCCAGCAGCGGGTCCCAGGAGCGGTCCCAGACCAGCTTGATGACGTTCCAGCCGGCGCCCCGGAAGATCGACTCCAGCTCCTGGATGATCTTTCCGTTGCCGCGTACCGGGCCGTCGAGCCGCTGGAGGTTGCAGTTGACGACGAAGGTGAGGTTGTCCAGGCCCTCGCGGGCGGCGATGGACAGCTGGCCGAGCGACTCCGGCTCGTCCATCTCGCCGTCCCCGAGGAACGCCCACACCTGCGACTTGGAGGTGTCCGCGATCCCGCGCGCGTGGAGGTAGCGGTTCATCCGGGCCTGGTAGATCGCGCCGATCGGGCCGAGGCCCATGGACACGGTCGGGAACTCCCAGAAGTCCGGCATCAGCCGCGGGTGCGGGTAGCTGGACAGCCCGTGGGGCGCCTTCGACTTCTCCTGGCGGAAGGCGTCCAGGTTCTGCTCGTCCAGCCGGTCGAGGAGGAAGGCGCGGGCGTAGATGCCGGGGGAGGCGTGGCCCTGGAAGAAGATCTGGTCGCCGCCGTCGCCCTCGTCCTTGCCGCGGAAGAAGTGGTTGAAGCCGACGTCGTAGAGCGAGGCCGAGGAGGCGAAGGTGGCGATGTGGCCGCCGACGCCGATACCGGGGCGCTGGGCGCGCGAGACCATGACCGCGGCGTTCCACCGGGTCGCGTTGAGGATCTTGCGCTCGATCTCCTCGTTGCCCGGGAAGAAGGGCTCGGCCCTGGTGGCGATGGTGTTGACGTAGTCCGTGCTGCGCATCTCCGGCACGGCCACGCGCCGCTCGCGGGCGCGCTCGATGAGCCGGAGCATCAGGTAACGGGCCCGCTCCCGGCCGCGTTCGTCGACCGCGGCGTCAAGGGAGTCGAGCCACTCCTGGGTCTCCTCGGGGTCGAAGTCAGGAACCTGACTCGGAAGGCCGCCAATGATGATCGGATTGCGATCGGATCCGGAAGCCACGCTGTTCCTTACCTGTCAGAGGGCTGCTTTGCGAGGGATTTCTCGGGGTATTCGGTGTGCCTGCACCGTTCCCCATCGTGTACCTCGGCGCCGCAAACGTCATCTCTACTGTGAGGTAACCCGGGTCTCGCCCGTGAGAGCGCCCCCACGCATACGTTCCAAACACACAAACAGGGCGGAAAGGTGTGGGGTGCGTCACCCACGCTCGGGACGGTGTGCCGTAGGTTGCGGCGACACGGCCGGTATCGTCACCGTTTCGGCGGTCCGAACGGCCGGGTACTTGCGCGATCCGTCCCGCCCGTGTGGACTACGGCCAATGCTTCGCGCACGCGCGTGGCTGAGACATTCATCGATTCATGATCAGGAGGCAACCCGTGAGCGCGACCGCGGACCACGCGGAGGAGCGGACGAACCCTGCCGTCAGGCTGGGGTTCCAGCCCGAGCAGGTGGTCCAGGAGATCGGCTACGACGACGACGTAGACCAGGAACTCCGCGAGGCCATTGAGGAAGTCATCGGCAGCGACCTCGTGGATGAGGAATACGACGACGTCGCCGACGCCGTTGTGCTGTGGTTCCGGGACGAGGACGGCGACCTGACCGATGTACTGGTGGATGCCATCACGTACATCGAAGAGGGCGGTTCGATCCTGTTGCTGACGCCGAAGACCGGCCGGGACGGCTACGTGGAGCCGAGCGACATCTCCGAAGCCTCGACCACGGCAGGGCTCTCCGCGTCCAAGAGCGTCAGTGTCGGCAAGGACTGGAGTGGCAGCCGGCTGGTGACGCCGAAGGCCGCGAAGTCGAAGAAGTAGCCCGCAGCTCCGGACGGGCTGGGCCGCACTCGGCGGTTTGGCCGAGCCCCCCAGCCCGTCCGAAGGCCCTCGGTGATCCCTGCGTAGGGTGTTCTCACCCGAACAGCCCATGAAGGGACATCCGAGGCGATGGCGATCCAGGTCGGCGACAAGGCCCCCGACTTCGAGCTCAAGGACAACCACGGCAGGACCGTGAAGCTGTCCGACTACCGGGGCGGCAAGAACGTCGTGCTGCTCTTCTACCCCTTCGCCTTCACCGGCGTGTGCACCGGTGAGCTGTGCGAGCTGCGCGACCACCTGCCGCGGTTCGCCGACCGGGACACCCAGGTGCTCGCCGTCTCGAACGACTCCATCCACACCCTGCGGGTCTTCGCCGAGCAGGAGGGCCTTGAGTACCCGCTGCTCAGCGACTTCTGGCCGCACGGCGAGGTCTCCCGCGCCTACGGCGTCTTCGCCGAGGACAAGGGCTGCGCGGTGCGCGGCACCTTCGTCATCGACAAGGAGGGCGTGGTCCGCTGGACCGTCGTCAACGCCCTGCCGGACGCCCGTGACCTGAACGAGTACGTCAAGGCGCTCGACACCCTGTGATTCTTCGGTTCCAGGCCATGCGTGGTGCGGGAACCCGTTACTAGGATCGACTCGTTGATCCGACAGAGAACGCACGGCGGGGCTCCCGGCCCCTGGACACCAATGGAGGACTTGTGGGAGTCAGCCTCAGCAAGGGCGGCAACGTATCGCTTTCGAAGGAGGCCCCGGGACTGACCGCGGTCATCATCGGTCTGGGGTGGGACATCCGCACCACCACCGGCACCGACTTCGACCTCGACGCCAGCGCCATCCTCACGAACACGGACGGCAAGGTCAGCAGTGACGCCAACTTCGTGTTCTTCAACAACCTGAAGAGCCCGGACGGCTCGGTCGAGCACACCGGCGACAACACCACCGGTGAGGGTGAGGGCGACGACGAGCAGATCAAGGTCAACCTCGCCGGCGTCCCGGCCGACATCGACAAGATCGTCTTCCCGGTGTCGATCTACGACGCCGAGAACCGTCAGCAGTCCTTCGGCCAGGTGCGCAACGCGTTCATCCGCGTCGTGAACCAGGCCGGCGGCGCCGAGATCGCCCGGTACGACCTCTCCGAGGACGCGTCCACCGAGACCGCCATGGTCTTCGGCGAGCTCTACCGCAACGGCGCGGAGTGGAAGTTCCGCGCCATCGGCCAGGGCTACGCCTCGGGCCTGCGCGGCATCGCGCAGGACTTCGGCGTCAACGTCTGAGCCGTCAGGTCCCGCCGTCCGGCGCCGCACCGTTCGTGTGCGGCGCCGGACGCGCAGGGCAAGCAGAGAAGTACCGGCCCCAAGGGGAGGGACCAGCATCATGGGCGTCACGCTCGCCAAGGGAGGCAATGTCTCCCTGTCCAAGGCCGCACCCAACCTCACCCAGGTGATGGTCGGGCTCGGCTGGGACGCGCGCTCCACCACCGGAGCGCCCTTCGACCTCGACGCCAGCGCGCTGATGTGCAACGACGGACGGGTGCTGGGCGACGAGTGGTTCGTCTTCTACAACCAGCTCAAGAGCCCGGACGGCTCGGTCGAGCACACCGGTGACAACCTCACCGGTGAGGGCGAGGGCGACGACGAGTCGCTGCTGATCGACCTCTCCAAGGTGCCGCCGCAGGTCGACAAGATCGTCTTCCCGGTCTCCATCCACGATGCCGACCAGCGCGGCCAGACCTTCGGTCAGGTCAGCAACGCGTTCATCCGCGTGGTCAACCAGGCGGACGGCCAGGAACTCGCCCGCTACGACCTCAGTGAGGACGCCTCCACCGAGACCGCGATGATCTTCGGTGAGGTCTATCGCTACCAGGGCGAATGGAAGTTCCGTGCAGTTGGGCAGGGGTACGCGTCGGGTCTGCGGGGCATCGCTCTAGACTTCGGAGTCAACGTTTCGTAAAGCCGAGTACGGTGCGGGAAAGACCCGTGCTCACACGATTGGGTAGCCAGTGCTTCTGAAAACCTTCGGCTGGTCGTTCGCGGTCACCGCGCTCGGCCTGGTCGCGGCGGTCTTCTACGGGGGGTGGGAGGCCCTCGGGCTCGTGGCGATCCTCTCGATCCTGGAGATCTCCCTGTCCTTCGACAACGCGGTGGTCAACGCCGGAATCCTGAAGAAGATGAGTGCCTTCTGGCAGAAGATCTTCCTCACCATCGGTGTCCTCATCGCCGTGTTCGGCATGCGCCTGGTCTTCCCCGTCGTCATCGTGGCCGTCAGCGCCTCGATGGGGCCGATCGAGGCCGTCGACCTCGCCCTCACCGACAAGGACCGCTACCAGCAGCTGGTGACCGACGCCCACCCGTCGATCGCCGCCTTCGGTGGCATGTTCCTGCTCATGATCTTCCTCGACTTCATCTTCGAGGACCGGGACATCAAGTGGCTGAAGTGGCTGGAACGGCCGCTCGCCAAGCTCGGCAAGGTCGACATGCTGTCGGTCTGCATCGCCCTGATCGTGCTGATGATCTCCGCGATGACCTTCGCCACCCACGCCCACCAGCACGGCGGCACCCACGCCGACAAGGCGGAGACGGTCCTGCTCTCCGGTATCGCCGGTCTGATCACGTACATGATCGTGGGCGGTCTCTCCGGCTACTTCGAGGACCGGCTCGAAGAGGAGGAGGAACGCGAGCACGAGGCGGAGGAGGAAGCCGCCCGCAGCGGCAAGCCGAAGTCGGCGGTCGTCCTGGCCGGCAAGGCCGCGTTCTTCATGTTCCTCTACCTGGAGGTCCTGGACGCGTCGTTCTCCTTCGACGGTGTGATCGGCGCCTTCGCCGTCACCAACGACATCGTCGTGATGGCGCTGGGCCTGGGCATCGGCGCGATGTACGTCCGGTCGCTGACCGTGTACCTGGTCCGCGAGGGCACCCTCGACGACTACGTCTACCTGGAGCACGGCGCGCACTACGCGATCGGCGCCCTCGCCGCGGTCCTCCTGATCACCATCCAGTACCAGATCAGCGAGTTCATCACCGGCCTGATCGGTGTGGTCCTGATCGGCTGGTCGTTCTGGTCCTCGGTGCGCCGCAACAAGGCACTGGCAGCGGCAGAGGGAAAAGCGACGGGCTCGGACAAGACTGAGGTCTCGTCCGGGGTGTGACACCCCCCGGGGTGAGGAACGCTCTGAGCGGGGCGGTATCGAGGCGAGGCCTCGGTGCCGCCCCGCCGGTCTTTGACGTGAAGGTGGGGCGGGAATGGGTTTCTTCGACGGGCTCTGGGGCGCGCGCGAGTCCGACTTCGACTCGGGCAACGCGGCGACCAACTCCATCGAGCTGACCAAACGGCACACCCAGGTCTCGCTCACCAAGCAGGGGGCCGCCACCGGGCATCTGCGCGTCAACCTGGCCTGGCGGATGCGCACCTCCGACCTCGGCGGCTCCCAGCGGGAGAGCCTGCTGCGCCACCCCTTCAAGGCCCTGAAGCCGCCGGAGGTCATGGGCCACAGCCAGAGCATGGTCAACGTCGACCTCGACCTGGGATGCCTGTACGAACTCCAGGACGGCACGAAGGGCGTCGTGCAGCCCCTGGGGGGCTTCCTCGGGGAGATCAACGGGGCGCCGTACGTGAAGCTCAGCGGGGACGACCGGTTCGGATCGGCGTCCGGGGAGACGATGTATGTCAACCTCGACCACCGGGACGAGATCAAGCGGCTGCTGGTGTTCGTGTACATCTACGACCAGACCCCGGCGTTCGACCGCACCCACGCGATCGTGACGCTCTACCCCAGCAACGGCCCGCGGATCGAGATAGGCCTGGACGAACGGCACCCCCAGGCCCGTTCGTGCGCGGTGGTGATGATCGAGAACGTCAAGGGCGAGCTGATCGTGCGGCGCGAGGTGAAGTTCGTCTACGGCTTCCAGGCCGAGCTGGACCGGCTGTACGGGTGGGGGCTGCAGTGGGGGCGCGGGTACAAGGCGGCGAAGGCGGACCGCTGACGCCGCGTCCCGGCCGGCTCGCGGAAGGGCTCGGGTGTTCCGCTCGGCGGCGTCCGGGGGGCGTGTGCGGCTCGGCACGCCCTCGCGGCGGAGCCGCACACGCACGCCCCCGCGCCCCTCGGGGCGGTGCCGCTAGCGTCCGATGAACTGGGGGCCCTGCGGAGGCAGCCGGAACTCCTGGGCCGGGGCCGCCGCCGTCACCGGCTGGGGATAGCCGTAGCCGCCCTGGGCGCCCGTGGTGGCCGCGGCGGCCGGGGCCTGCGGGTAGCCGTAGCCCGGCTGGACCGTGGGGGCGGGCGGCTGGGGGTAGCCGTAGGCGGGCTGGGTCGGGACCACCGTCGGCTGTTCCGGGGGGAGCGGCTGGGAGAACTCCGGCGGGGCCTGGGTGGCCGGCGAGACCGGTTCCTCGGAGCCCGGGAGCTGCTCCGAGTCGTCCACCAGGATGCCGTAGTCGGTGGCCAGGCCCTGGAGGCCGTTCGAATAGCCCTCGCCCAGGGCACGGAACTTCCAGCCCTCACCGCGGCGGTACAGCTCGCCGCAGATCAGGGCGGTCTCCTGGCCGGTCTCCGGCTTGACGTCGAAATACGCCAGCGGCTCGCCGTCGGCCAGCGTGGCGTCGTACAGCAGGATGCGCAGGCCCTGTACGCGGTCGAAGGTGGCACCGTCCGCCGAAGCGACCAGCAGAATCCGGCTGACATCGGACTCGACACCGGTCAGATCTGTCTGGATCGTGTCCGTGAGCCCCTCGGCGACGCGCTTCTTGCCGAGCAGCCACACCTTCCCGGAGGGGTGGCGGGGCTGGTTGTAGAAGACGAAGTCCTCGTCGGAACGCACCCGGCTCTCGGTGTCGAGGAGCAGGGCCGAGGCGTCGACGACAGGGGAACCCTGCCCGGGCGCCGAGCGCAGCACCGCGCGTACCGTGGTGGCTTCGAGCGGGACGTTCGACCCCTTCAGCATCGCGTGCGTCATGCGGTCATCCTGCCCTCTCGGTCCTGGTCACGACAACGTGGGGTGGCAGATCCGTCTGCGCGGTCCTGCTCGGCCGTGGCCTGCCTGTGCTTGTCCGCGTTACCTTAAATTCATGCCCTGAGGGAACCTTTGACATGGGTCCCTACGTACTATTACCGGCCACCTGTGGACATCCCGCAGGAGTCGAACAGCATCCACGGGGGAGTTCCATGCGTCACTTCGGGCACATCGCCCCTGAGGTGCGACAGCGCCTCTTCCACCGGGAGCCCTGCGAGTTCACCGCGGGCTCCTCGGCCCGGCTGCTCTCGGCGGCCCTGGGTGCCACGCTCTACAGTCCGGCCACCAGGCCGCGCCTCGCCGACGACATCGTCAAGCAGACCGGGCGTGGCGTGGTCTCGATGGTGCTGTGCCTGGAGGACTCGATCGGCGACGAGGACGTGGCGGACGCCGAGGAGAACCTCGTACGCCAGTTCACCGACCTCGCCGGGCGGGGCGCGGCGGAGGATCTGCCGCTGCTGTTCATCCGGGTCCGCCTCCCCGAGCAGATTCCCGACCTCGTACGACGGCTGGGCCCGGCCGTGCGGCTGCTGTCCGGATTCGTCCTGCCGAAGTTCACCGAGGAGCGCGGCATCCCCTTCCTGGAGGCCCTGGCGGGCGCCGAGGCGGCGAGCGGGCAGCGCCTGTTCGCCATGCCGGTGCTGGAGTCGCCCGAGCTGATGTACCGGGAGTCGCGGGTGGAGACCCTGGAGGGCATCGCCCGCGCGGTCGACAAGTACCGGGACCGGGTGCTGGCGCTCCGCCTCGGCGTGACCGACTTCTGCTCCTCGTACGGACTGCGCCGGGCCCCCGACATGACCGCCTGGGACGTCCAGATCGTCGCCTCCGTGATAGCCGACGTGGTGAACATGCTGGGCCGGGCCGACGGCACCGGGTTCACGGTGACCGGGCCGGTGTGGGAGTACTTCCGCGTCCAGGAGCGCATGTTCAAGCCACAGCTGCGCCGCAGCCCCTTCCTGGAGGGCAAGGCCGAGGAGCTGCGCGAGGCGCTCATCGAGCACGCGATGGACGGCCTGCTGCGCGAGATCTCCCTCGACCAGGCCAACGGCCTGCTCGGCAAGACCTGCATCCACCCCTCCCATGTGCTGCCGGTGCACGCACTGTCCGTGGTCAGTCACGAGGAGTTCAGTGACGCCCAGGACATCCTGCGGCCCGAGCGCGGCGGCGGCGGGGTGCTCAGGTCGGCGTACACGAACAAGATGAACGAGGTGAAGCCGCACCGCGCCTGGGCCGAGCGGACCCTGTTGCGCGCCGAGGTGTTCGGTGTGGCGAACGAGGACATCGGCTTCGTGGAGCTGCTCGCGGCCGGACTCCCCGAGTGACACCGCAGAAGAAGACCGAAATCCCCGAGCGACACCGCAGAACAACAAGGGACGTATGAACCACGCAGTGAACAACGGCGTCTGGTCCGGCAGCTGGGTCGCCGAGCGACTCGGCGTCGAACTGGTGGGCGACGACGAGCTGACCGGGCTGCTGGGGCTGGCCCTGCGCCGCAACCCCAAGCGGGCGCACCTGCTGGTGTCGCACGTGCTGGGCAAGCACGTCCCGCAGTCGCCGTCCGTCATCTACGGCCACGGCTTCGCCCTCGGGCGCCGGGTCCTCGACCTCCTCGGCACCGACGAGGCCCGCCGGGCCGTCGTCCTCGGCTACGCGGAGACCGCCACCGGCCTCGGGCACTCCGTCGCCGACGGCCTGGGCGTCGCGCCCTATCTGCACTCCACCCGCCGCCCCGTCCAGGGCGTCGCCCCGGCCGGCGGCTTCGAGGAGTCCCACTCGCACGCCACCTCCCACCTGCTGCTGCCGGAGGACCCGGCGCTGCTGGTCGGGGACGGAACGCTGGTCCTGGTCGACGACGAGTTCTCCACCGGGAACACGGTCCTCAACACCATCCGTGACCTGCATGAACGCTATCCGCGTCGCCGGTACGTGGTGGTCGCCCTGGTCGACATGCGCTCGGCGGCGGACGCCGGCCGGCTGGAGGGCTTCGCCCGGGAGATCGGCGCCCGCGTCGACCTGGTGGCCGCCGCCTCCGGGACCGTACGGCTGCCGGACGGGGTGCTGGAGAAAGGGCAGGACCTGGTGGCGCGGTACGAGTCCGACGCCCCGGGGGCGCGGGGCGGTGCCGAATCCGCGGCCACCGCCGCGGGGGCGCGACCGGCCCCCACCGGCCCGCAGTCGGCCGTCCCCGCCGTCAGGCGAGTCGAGCTGCGCTGGCCCCGCGGGCTCCCCGACGGCGGTCGGCACGGCTTCACCCCCGCGCACCGAATACGCCTGGAGGGCGCGCTGCCCGCGATGGCCGCCCGGCTCGCCGAGGCGCTGCCCGCGCAGGCCCGGCGGGTCCTCGTCCTCGGCTTCGAGGAGCTGATGTACGCGCCGCTCAGGCTGGCCCGCGAGCTGGAGCAGGTCACGGACGCCGAGGTGCGCTCCTCCACCACCACCCGCTCACCCGTCCTCGCGGTCGACGACCCCGGCTACGCGATCCGCAGCCGCCTGGTCTTCCCCGCCCACGACGACCCGGCCGACGGCCCCGGCGAGCGCTACGCCTACAACGTGGCGGGCGGCGGCTTCGACGCCGTCATAGCCGTCGTCGACTCCGCCGCGGACACCCCCGAACTGCACGCGCCCGACGGGCTGTTGGCCCGGCTGGCCGACCACACCCCGCACGTCCTGCTCGCGGTCGTCCCCTCCTACGTCCCCGAGCCGTTGCACGTCCCCGAAAGGCCCGCCATGCTGCCCGAGCCCCTCCGCGGCCCCGCCTTCTCCTCGTATCCGCCCGAGGAGGTCGGCTGGCTGCTCCAGGACCTCTCGGACGTGACGCTGGAGGCGCCGACCGAGGAGCGCGAGGAGGCCATCCAGAGCGGCGGCGCGCACTACGCCGAGTCGCTGCCGGTGGAGTACCAGCCCAGCGAGCAGTACCAGGAGCTGTTCCACACCGCCCTGGACGGGTCGGCGGAGCGGCTGGCGCTGGCGGTCGGCGCGGTCACCGAGCTGGTCCTCGCCGAGCGCTCGCCCCGGCCCGTGCTGGTCTCCCTGGCCCGCGCGGGCACCCCGGTCGGCGTGCTGATGCGCCGCTGGGCCCAGTTCCGGCACGGCCTCGACCTGCCGCACTACGCCGTCTCCATCGTGCGCGGCCGGGGCATCGACGCCAACGCGCTGCGCTGGCTGGCCGCCCACCACGACCCGCGGGACGTGGTGTTCGTCGACGGCTGGACCGGCAAGGGCGCCATCACCCGCGAACTCGCCGAGGCGGTCGAGGAGTTCGAGGCCCAGGGCGGCGCCGTCGGCTTCGACCCGGAGATCGCGGTGCTCGCCGACCCGGGCTCGTGCGTGCGGACGTACGGCACCCGCGAGGACTTCCTCATCCCGTCCGCCTGCCTCAACTCGACGGTGTCCGGCCTGATCTCGCGTACGGTCCTGCGCGCCGACCTGGTCGGCCCGAACGACTTCCACGGCGCGAAGTTCTACCGCGAACTCGCCGGCGCAGATGTGTCGGTGGCCTTCCTGGACGCGGTCGCCGCCCGTTTCCCCGAGGTCGGCGACGCCGTGGCCGCCCAGGCCAAGGAACTGCTGTCCGGCGACCGCGCCCCGACCTGGGAGGGCTGGGCGGCCGTCGAGCGGATCAGCGAGGAGTACGGCATCCACGACGTGAACCTGGTCAAGCCCGGTGTCGGCGAGACCACCCGGGTGCTGCTGCGCCGGGTGCCCTGGAAGATCCTGGCGCGGGCCGGAGCGGGGGCCGACCTGGACCACGTACGCCTGCTCGCCGAACAGAGAGGTGTCCCGGTGGAAGAGGTCGCCGAACTCCCTTACACCTGCGTGGGGTTGATCCACCCCAAGTACACGCGGGGCGCCACCGGCGCCGACGGCAGGGCGGTGGCTCTCTGATGCCGGTGCTGGTGGCGAGTGACCTCGACCGTACGCTCATCTACTCCGCGGCGGCCCTCGCGCTGACCATGCCGGACGCGCGGGCGCCCCGGCTGCTCTGCGTCGAGGTGCACGAGAGCAGGCCGCTGTCGTACATGACGGAGACGTCGGCCGAACTGCTCGCCGAACTCGGCGACCTGGCCCTCTTCGTCCCGACGACGACCCGGACCCGCAAGCAGTACCAGCGCATCAACCTGCCCGGGCCCGAGCCGAAGTACGCGATCTGTGCGAACGGCGGCCACATCCTCGTCGACGGCGTCTCCGACCCGGAGTGGCACGCACGCGTCACGGCCCGGCTGGCCGAGGAGTGCGCCCCGCTCGACGAGGTCCGCGAGCACCTGTTGGACACCGCCGACCCGCTCTGGGTGCGCAAGCACCGGATCGCCGAGGACCTCTTCGCCTACCTCGTGCTGGACCGTGAACTGCTCCCCGAGGAATGGGTGAAGGAGCTCGCCGTCTGGGCCGAGAACCGCGGCTGGACGGTCTCCCTCCAGGGCCGCAAGATCTACGCCGTCCCGAAGCCGCTCACCAAGAGCGCGGCCATGCGCGAGGTGGCCCGCCGCACCGGCGCCGAGCTCACTCTGGCCGCCGGTGACTCGCTCCTCGACGCGGACCTGCTCCTCGCCGCGGACCGCGGCTGGCGGCCGGGTCACGGCGAACTCGCCGAGGCCGACTGGACCGGCCCGGCGATCAGCGCGCTGCCCGAGCGGGGCGTCCTGGCGGGGGAGCGGATCCTGCGGGAGTTCCTGCGCGGTGTCCGCGGCGCCTGAAGGGCCGCAAGGGGTGCCCTGAGGACCTGAACGGGGTCCTCAGGGCTACGACTCGGTGTTCACGTCCTGCGTCCGCCTGCGGCGGCGGCCCGATCCCGGCCGCCGCAGCAGCCGTACGGCGAGGAGCGCCACCACCGCGAGGGCGGCCGCCACCAGGACGACCTTCGAGTACGCGGACGCGATGTCCGTGACCTGGGTCCAGTTGTCGCCCAGCAGATAGCCGGCGAGCACGAACACGGTGTTCCAGATCGCGCTGCCCAGGGTGGTCAGGCCGAGGAACACCGGCAGGGGCATGCGCTCGACGCCGGCCGGCACGGAGATCAGGCTGCGGAAGATGGGGATCATCCGGCCGAAGAACACCGCCTTGGTGCCGTGCCGCAGGAACCACGCCTCGGTCTTCTCGATGTCCGAGACCTTCACCAGCGGCAGCCGGGCCGCGATGGCGACCGTGCGGTCACGGCCGAGCAGCGCGCCGACCCCGTACAGGGCGAGCGCGCCGATCACCGAACCGGCGGTGGTCCACACCAGCGCGGCCAGCAGGTTCATCTGGCCCGTGCTCGCCGCGAACCCCGCGAGCGGCAGGATGACCTCGCTCGGCAGCGGCGGGAACAGGTTCTCCAGGGCGATGGCCAGACCGGCTCCGGGCGCGCCGAGCGTGTCCATGAGTCCGTTGATCCACTGCGGGGCGGCTGTCATGCCTGTCACGGTAGGAAACCGCACCTGAAGATTTCCTGAGGAAGCAGGTCAGGGGCGGTCGTCAGCCGCAGCACCCACCGCCGCAGCAGCCGCCACCGCCACCCTGGGAGGGGGCCGGGGCGGGCCCGGAGGCCGAGCCGCCGACCGCCACCGTCGACAGCAGCTTCACCGTGTCTCCGTGGCCGGCGGGGCAGGAGGCGGGCGCGGCGGACTCAGCCATCGGTCGGCTCAGTTCGAAAGTGTCGCCGCAGGTGCGGCAGCGGAAATCGTAGCGAGGCATGCGCACAGTTTAGTCCCTATTGTGGCGGGCGCGGATCCCGTGATTTCGTTTTCGTTCTTTCTGTTCTTCCCCATGTGGAGAACTTGCGAAGATCGACTGGTAATTTGGGCTGGTGACCCAGGCGGAGCAGCGGGGAGAGCCCCCGGAGTCGGATACCACTCTGTATCTACGGATATCCGATCTGGACATACCCGACGACCGGAAAGAACTACCTGTACCGGGAAATCGGCGTAAAGCCCGATTAGCTCGTAAAGTCCACAGATTTTCTCTGCCTTCGCCGGATTACCCGCGCCGCGGCCGGACCGGCTGGCGGCGCTGGGCGCCGTCCTGGCGGCAGTGGCTGGGCGGTGTGCTGACGTCCGTGGGGCTCAGCTGTCTGCTGCTGGGCATCGCCTACGCGGCCACCGACATCCCGGACGACCTCAACACGTACGCCACCCAGCAGGACAACGTGTACTTCTGGGCCGACGGGACGCCCATGGCCCGTACCGGCTGGGTGCAGCGGCAGGCGATGCCGCTCAAGGACATCCCCGAGGACGTCCGCTGGTCGGTGCTCGCCGCCGAGAACGCGAGCTTCTACAGCGACCCCGGCATCTCCGCGCAGGGCGTCACCCGCGCCCTGGTCCGCACCCTCGGCCAGGGCGACACCCAGGGCGGGTCCACGATCACCCAGCAGTACGTCAAGAACGTCTACCTGAACCAGGACCAGACGGTCGGCCGCAAGTTCACCGAGGCGATGATCGCCCTCAAGCTCGACAACCGGATGAGCAAGGACGACATCCTGGAGGGCTACCTCAACACCAGCTGGTTCGGCCGTGGTTGCTACGGCATCCAGCGCGCCGCCCAGGCCTACTACGGCAAGGACGTCGGTGAACTCGACGCCAGTGAGGGCGCGTTCCTCGCCTCCCTCCTCAAGGGTGCCGGCCTGTACGACCCGACCCTGAGCGGCGCCAGCCGTGCCCGCGCCGTCGAGCGCTGGGGCTGGACCCTGGACCGGATGGTCGACATCGGCAGGCTGACGAAGGCCGAGCGGGCCACGTACACGAAGTTCCCCGAGCCGCTGAAGCGCAACCCGCTCTACGACACCGGTGAGCAGACCGACTACCTGGTCGAACTGGCCTCGCGGTACGCCAAGAAGGCCGGGGGGATCTCCGCCAAGGACTTCGACCTCGGCGGCTACCAGGTCTACACGACGTTCGACCACCAGCGGGAGACCCGGCTCGCCGACGCCGTGGCCAAGGCCCGCAAGCAGGCCCGGAAGGGCGATCCGAGCGCGGCGAAGACCGCGCACTACGGGGCCGCCTCGGTGACCGCCGACGGCCGGATCCTCGCCGTCTACGGTGGCCCCGACCACCGGAAGCAGGGCTACAACGAGTCCAACTCCACCACGGTTCCCGCCGGTTCGGCCTTCCTGCCGTTCGTGTACGCGGCCGGCCTGGAACACGGTGTCCGCAAGAGCCGGGACGGCGGGACGACACGTGTCACGGGGGAGTCCCGGTACGACGGCGACGACGACGTGCCGGTGACCACGCCCGAGGGCCCCTACTGGGACCGCAGCGGCAAGAAGGTGTCCGCGAGCAACGACGGCGACCTGTCCTACGGACCGATCTCCCTGCACCGGGCGCTGGAGCTGTCGGTGAACACCCCGTTCATGCAACTCGGCATGGACACCGGCCTGGACAACGTGCGCGCGACCGCCGTGGCCGCCGGACTGCTGCCCTCCAGCATCGGGGCGCAGGTGCCCGCGCTGTCGATGGGCGGCTCCACCCCCAGCGCGATCCGCATGGCCGGCGGCTACACCACGTTCATCGCCGGCGGCAGGCGCACCGAGCCGTACTCCGTGCGCAAGATCACCCGCAACGGCACCGGCATCGCCCTGGACACCCCCGCCCCGACCCGCGCGATCCGCGCCGACGTGGCCGAAGAGGTCACCTCCGCGCTCGCCGACGGCTTCCGTACCGCGCACCCCGACGCCGTGCCGTCCACCGGTACGCGGGTGACCGGGAAGTCGGGCACCACCTCGGACGACACCGCCTCCTGGTACGTCGGCACGCACGCGTTCGTGTCCACGGCCGTCGTCGTCTACCGCATCGACCTGGCCAAGAGCCTCGAACCACTGCCGTTGAAGGGCCTCGCGGGCACCGCCGACGACAGCGTCCCGTACGGCATCTGGTCAGGAGCCATGGGCCCGCTCGGCTGACCACCGGACAGGCCTCACCCCCCTCGAAATGAGCAGCACATGAGACAACCGTCGGGCCGCCGACGCAAGGCCCCGGCAACGCGCCGCCCCGCCACGCCCCGACCGCGGTTCCTGAGTCTGGCGGCGGTCCTCGCCGTCGCGTCCCTGGCCGCGGGGTATCTGCTGCTGGGCGGCACGGACGACACCGCACCGACCGCCTCCGTGGGGCACGGGGGAACCGTGAAACCCTCCGCGCGGGCGACCGGGGAGCCGCAGTGGGACGGGAGGACGGAGGTGCTGGGGGACGGCTCCACCTCGTACACCGGCCCGCAGCAGGGCCGGTTGAAGCCGGTGCCGCTCAAGCCCGGTGAGAAACCGCCCCAGTTCGTCGTCTTCTCCTGGGACGGCGCACTGGCCGGCGACGACGAACTCTTCGCGCACTACCGGGAGATGTCCCAGAAGTACAACGCGCACATGACGTTCTTCCTCACCGGCATCTACCTGCTGCCCAAGAGCAAGGCGGACCTCTACCGCCCCCCGCAGCACTCCGAGGGGTCGGCGGCGATCAGCTTCCCCACCGACGAGCACATCCGCACCACCCTGGAGCAGCTCGGCAAGGCGTGGGAGGAGGGCAACGAGATCGGCACCCACTTCAACGGCCACTTCTGCGGCAAGAAGGGCGGCGGTGACTGGAGCGTCGCGGAGTGGAAGAGCGAGATCGACCAGTTCTTCGCCTTCGTGGAGAAGTGGAAGACCCACACCGGCTACACCGACCTCGACCCGCTGCCCTTCGACTTCAGGAAGGAGGTCACCGGCGGGCGCGCCCCCTGCCTGGAAGGCCAGAAGAACCTGCTGAAGGCCGCCGAGAGCTACGGCTGGCGCTACGACGCCAGCTCCGCGGGCGACTTCCAGATATGGCCGGCGAAGAAGGGCGACATCTGGGACTTCCCGTTGCAGATGCTCCCGTACGAGGGCGGCGACTACCAGGGCCTCTCCATGGACTTCAACTTCCTCTACAACCAGTCCGAGGGCGAGACCGACGGGCCGGTGGCCAACTACCCGCGGTGGCGGCAGGAGACCGTCGGCTCCTACCTGGCCGGATTCAACCGGGTGTACTACGGCAGCCGCGCCCCGCTGTTCATCGGCAACCACTTCGAGGAGTGGAACGGCGGCATCTACATGAAGGCCGTCGACGAGGTCATGGCGGGGGTGTGCGTGAAGAAGGACGTCAAGTGCGTGTCCTTCAAGGAACTCGCCGACTGGCTCGACGTGCAGAGCCCGGCGACGCTGGAGCGGTTGCGCGGCCTGGACCCCGCGCAGTCGCCGGACTGGTCGACCGTCGTGAAGTGACGGCCCGTCAACTCCCTTGGCAGTAAGACGTATCCCGGTTCACGGGATCTCCATATGACATGCAAAAATTCCACAACCCGGCATCCCCCATTGCCGGGGCAAGAGGGGAAGCACTCGTGAAGTCAAGAAACATCGGCCGTACGCGCGCCCGCGCCGTCACCGTCGTCGCGGCAGCCGTGTCGGTCGCCGCCGGAGCGGCGCTGCTGCCGGCCGCGAGCGCGAGCGCGTCGACCGCGCGCTCCGCCGTCCCGACGGTGGACCAGCAGACCAGGGCCACCTTCCAGCGGCTGGCGGACGCGGTCCTCACCGACCGCACCGACGCCCTGGTCGACGGCGGCCAGGGCGAGCGGACGGAGCCGCTGACCGACGGCTTCTCCGGTGCCGTGAAGCTGTCGGCCGGGCTGGCCCGCAGCGAGGACACCGCCCGGTCCGTGCTGGCGGACCGCAGGGACCGGCTCGCCGCGCTCGGCGAGAAGTACCGCGGGGGCACCACCGACGTCACCCTGAACAGCGCCCGGCTGCGGGGCGACCAGGCCGTGGTCGCGGTCACCGAGACCACGACCCTGGCCTACGAGAAGGTCCGCGGCGACGAACCGGCGTCGACCGGCTTCCAGGCCCACCACGAGCTGACGTTCACCGCCGGTGCGCGCGGCGGCTGGCGGCTGACGGACATACGGAACACCGACACCGCCGACGTGGCGGCGGTGAACCAGCCGCTCAGGCAGCCCGCCGTGGCCACCGTCGCCGCCGACACCATGCCGTCGGCCACCCGCGCGGCCACCACCCGCCCCGCACCCGCCAACGCCAAGAACCTCACCGCGAGCGGCCTCGACTACAAGGCCATGGCCACCTACGCGGAGAAGTACTGGAGCACCTACAACCCGGAGTACCCGAACTTCAACGGGCACGGGGCGGGCGGCGACTGCACCAACTTCGTCAGCCAGTCCCTGAAGGCCGGTGGCTGGAAGCACGTCCCGGGCTATGTGTACGACTACACCAAGTGGTTCGGCAACGCCGACATCCAGTCGGACTCCTTCGTCGGCGTCAACGAGTGGTCCTGGTTCGCCCTCAACTCGAAGCGGACCACCAACCTCGCGAACGTCTACCAGATGGACGTCGGCGACGTGCTCCAGATGGACTTCGACAAGGACGGGTCCAAGGACCACACGATGATCGTCACGTACCGCAGTGCGCAGGGCGTGCCGTATCTGACGTACCACTCCGTCAACACCTACCGCAGGTCGGTGGCGAGCATCATCGCGTCGGAACCGAACTCCCTGTACTACGCCTTCCGCACCTGATCCACCCCGGCCCGCCGCTCCGGCCCACCGCGCCGTCCGCCGGGCCGGGGCGGCGGGTCCGCTCGGTGCGGCAGGCAGGCCGGCCCTCAGGGGGCGGTCGTCCCGCGTTCCTCGCGGATACGGGTCACCACGCCGGCCACCGCGCGCCGCACGGCCTCCGTCTCCGTCAGGAAGTGCCAGTAGTCGGGGTGGCGCCCCTCCAGGCCGGTGATCGCGCGGTCGAGGCGGGCCACCGAGTCGTCCAGCGGGCGCGCGTCGCGAGGGTCGGGGGTGTTGCGGCCGGCCATGGCCAGGCGCTGGGCGTCCCGGATGGCGAAGCGGGTGCGGTCGATCTCCTGCTGCGGGTCCTTCTGTACGGCGTTCAGCCGGCGCAGCCGGTCGCCGGCGGCCGAGACGGACTCGTCGGTCGTGTTCAGCAGCGCCCGGACCGTGGACAGCAGGGCCGTCGCGTCCGGCCAGCGCTGTTCGTCGCGGGCGGCGCGGGCCTCGCGCAGCTTCAGCTCGGCCTGCGCCACGTTCTCCGTGGCATGGTCCGGCACATGCTGGAGGTCCTGCCAGCAGGCGGCCGTGAAGCGCCGCCGCAGGTCGCTCAGGATCGGGTCGACCTGCCCGGCACGGGTGGTCAGGGCCTGGGCGCGGGTGCGCAGCGACACCAGCCGGTGGTCGATCTCGGCGGCCCGCTCCGGGAGTCGCTCGGCCTCCACCCGGACCGACTCGGCCTCCCGCGCGACCCGCTCGGCGCGTTCCAGCGTCTGCGGCACACCGTGCGCTCCGGCACCCTGGTTCAGCTTGGTCAGCTCGGGTCCCAGGGCGGCGAGCCGGGCGGCCAGGTCGTCCGCCGTCAGCCCCGATGCCCGTACCGCGTCCAGTGCGTTGGACGCGGCCAGCAGTCCCTGCCGGGCCCGCTCGACGGACGGGGCGAGGCGGGCCAGCTGGGTCTCCGCCTTGCCGAGCAGGGGGCCGAGGCCGGCCGTGAAGCGGTCCAGGTCCTGCTTGACCCGGCCCAGTTCGTCCTTGGCGCGGGTGAGCTGGGTGCGGGCCTGCGCCGCCGCCGAGGCCTCCAGGTCGTCGCGGTCGAGGTCGTAGGCGTCCACCGCCTCGATGTACTGGTGGCTGGCCTCGTCGATGCGGGCGCTGACCGCCTGGAAGTCGGCGACCGCGCGCCGGGCGGCGGGCGAGTCGTCGACGGCCGTGATGGTCTCTATCGAGATCCGCAGATCTCGCTGGGCGGTGTCCAGCTCGTAGAACGCGGCCGCGGCGGCGTCCTTCGCGGCCTGCGCCTCGGCCCGCTGGCTCTCCGCGCGCCCGCCGAACCAGCGCCGGGTGCCGCTGCCGCCGCCGCTCGCGAAGGCGGCGGGCAGCGCGAGGACGACGACGAGGGGCAGCGCGGCCAGGGTGAGGGCGTCCCGCAGTGCGTGACGCACGGGGTCGTGTGCGCGCGGCACCATCGGCGAGTCCGGCTGCGAAGGTGTCGCCGTCACATCCCTCTCCCGTGCTGTGGTCCGTCCTGCCGATGTCATTCTCCCACCGGTTGAGGACGAACACACGGGCCGGTCAGTTCGCGGTGCGGACCGTTACGTGGCCGTCGCCCGTCCGCGCGGACACCACATGGGAGCTGGAGTCGCTCCGGGGCACCGAAATGTCCTCGCCGCCGTCGCCCGTCGTGCTCGTCACCCGGTAGGTGGCCTCGGGCAGTTCGATCGTCACGGACCCGTCGCCGCTGCGGGACTCCACCCGGTCCGGTACGGCGGCCAGTTCGAGGTGGACCGAGCCGTCGCCGGTGCGGGTGCTCACCCGGCGCGAGGAGACGTCGGCGCGGATCGAGCCGTCGCCGGTGCGCAGCTCCAGCGGGGCGCTGGAGTCGGTGACCCGCACCGAGCCGTCGCCGCTGCGGATGTTCAGCGCGTCCTGGAAACCACGGGCGCGCACGCTGCCGTCGCCGTTCTCCACGTTCACCGCGATGCCGCGCGGCACCTCGATGCGGTGCTTGGCCGCGCAGTCGGCGACCACCCCGCTGCACTTCAGCCGCAGCTTCAGCCGGTCGTCCTTCATGGACCAGGTCACCTCGGGGTCCTTGCCGAGGGCGACCGAGCCCTTGAACCAGCGGGTGACGTCGATCGTGCCCGCCTTGTGCGCGTCGGCGGCGACGATCTCCAGCGCGGAGTCGTCCGAGTCGATCGTGAGCGTGTCGCCCCGCAGGGCGAAGGACTTGTGGTCGGGATCCTTGTCGTCCGCGGCGGCGGCACCACAGGCGGTGGCGCCGGCGAGGAGGGCCGCGACGACACCGGCCACGGCGGCGGCACGGACGGGAACGGTACGGATCATGACGGTCTCCCCCTGGGACGAGCGCCGGGCCTCTGCCACGACACTCTTCGACCGTACGGAGCGCGGCCTCGCCGGGGCATCCGGACCGCTCCCGGATCACCGGTGGGGTTAACCCCCGGATCACCCCGGACACCGTCCCGACGTGGCCCTCGCACCGATACGGGTTTGCGGGACCGTGCCCAGGGCCATGTAGGCTGTCGACTCGTCTCGGGTGCGTAGCTCAGGGGTAGAGCGCCTGCCTTACAAGCAGGATGTCGGCGGTTCGAAACCGTCCGCGCCCACAGTGGTGAGGTGAACGAGAAACGGAGAAGGGGTCCCCGGCCGATCGCGGCCGGGGACCCCTTCTCCGTTCTACGGCGTCTTCTTCGGCGGGGCCTTCCTCGGTTCAGGGGTGTTCCGTCTCCGGCTGCTCGGGGGCCTGCGGAGTCTCGTGCGCGTACTTCAGCTTCGTGCGGGCGTCCACGCGTTCCGGTGTCGCGACCTCCGCCCAGAAGCGGTGGCAGCTCACGAAGACGGCGAGTTCGTGCTCACGCCGGCGGAGCTTCTCCACCGTGGCCTGCTCGTCGGCGGTCCAGCCGGGGGAGGCGGGCCGCTCCACCTTGCGCCAGCCGCCCGCGTCGCTGAAGCCGTCCAGGGGCTCGACCGACCAGGGGAGCCGTTTGAGCAGGGCCGACAACTCGGCCCGGACCTGATGCAGCTCCTCCTGACCGGCGAGGAGGTCACTCGGAAAGTCATAGGTCGTAGCCACGCGCTAATGCTACGCCTGTTCGATTTTGGGTGGCGAGTTCCTTCGGGGGGTTCGTGTGAAGTCGCAGTCGCAGTCGACGGCGCAGGCGCGGGGTGCGGCACGCGCTCAGCCGGAGAGGGATCCCCCGGCCGCGCTCCGAGGCACCGCCGCTTTCTTTCCTGCCGCTCGATCGACCTGATGGCCTGATCGGCCTGACAACGGCTAGCGGCGGACCCGGTAGCGCAGGTGCAGTACCCGGTCGCCCTGGATCACCGTGTGCGGGTCGTCGAGCAGGTGACGCGCGTCCGTCGCACCGAAGTACCGCTTGCCCGAGCCGAAGACCACGGGCACCACGTCCATCGCCACCTCGTCGACCAGGCCGAGGGCGAAGGCCTGGCCTCCGACGTCGCCCGCCGCCACGGCGACCGTACGGTCCCCGGCGAGTCCCCGTGCCTTCGCGAGCGCCTCGGTCACGTCGTCGACGAAGTGGTACGACGCCTCGGGGTGCCAGCCGTCGGGCTTGGGGCGGTGTGAGACCACGACCACGTGCTCGGCCGCCGGCGGGGCACCCTCCCAGCCGTTGGTGATGTCGAACAGGTGCCGTCCGATCACCACCACCGCGATGCTGTCCCACAGCGGCTTGACGTACTCGGCCGAGGTCCGGGTGATTCTGCCGCCCTTCTCGCCCTCGCCGATCTGGACGTCGCCGTTGCCGTACCAGTCGAACAGGGGGCCGACCTGGTCGTCGGTGTCGGCGATGAAGCCGTCCACGGACACGACGCTGTGCATCACCACGGTGCTCATCACATCTCCCAGGGGTCCAGAGGTTCCCGGGTCCGGAGGTCCGGATGCCCGGAGGCGTCGAGGGCTTGGGGCTGCCTCGCTCAAGGACAGACCCGGGGCGCCGCCGAAAATCATCGGGGCATCCGGCGCCCCCGCACTCAGCCGGTCGGCAGGGAGGCCAGCCAGGCGGTCAGGCGGCGGTTGACCTCCTCGGGGCGTTCCTGCTGGATCCAGTGCCCGCAGTCTTCGAGGAGGTGGGAGGAGCGCAGGCCGGGCAGGGTGGCGGGGAAGGCGTCGAGCGCGTCCGCCAGCCAGGTCGTCGAGGCGTCCAGGGTGCCGCCGAGGAACAGGGACGGCTGCTCGACGGGGGCGCCGGCGTGGTCGGCCAGGTCCTTCCAGTCGTGGTCCATCGCGCGGTACCGGTTCAGGGCGCCGGTCAGACCGGTGCGCTCGAACTCTCCGGCGTAGACGTCGAGTTCGGCCTCGCCGAGCCAGTCCGGCAACCGTCCTGCGGGGAAGCGGTCGCGCAACGTCCCGCCCGGGCTGACGAAGTGCGGGTCGGGGGCGCCGGGCCCCGGCAGGGTGTCCGCGGAGAGGGCGGCGTAGAAACCGGCGAGCCAGCCGCGTACGTCCGGTTCGATCTCGCGCTCCGCCCGGCCCGGCTCCTGGAAGTAGGAGACGTAGAACTCCTCCTTCCCGCCGCCCAGTCGGGCGAAGATCTCACTCGGCCGAGGGCCGCCGGGCGGGGTGTAGGGCACGCTCAGCAGGCCGACCGCGCGGAACACGTCGGGCCTGAGCAGCGCGGAGTGCGCCGCGACGGTCGCGCCCCAGTCGTGTCCGACGACCACCGCGGACCGCTCGCCGAGGGCCTCGACCACGGCCGCGTTGTCCGCGACGAGCTCCAGCAACCGGTACGCCGCCACCGCGTCCGGCCTCGACGAGCGCCCGTATCCGCGCACGTCGATCGCGACCGCGCGGTAGCCGGCGGAGGCCAGGGCCGGGAGCTGGTGGCGCCACGAGTACCAGGACTCCGGGAAGCCGTGCACCAGCAGGACCAGCGGCCCCGCGCCGAGTTCCACGGCGTGGACGCGGCCGGCGGGGGCCGGGAGCAGGTGGTGGATGGCGTCCCTGAGCTGGGGGTTCGGCTGCGGCATGCGTCGTCCTCGGTGCGTGGCTTCGGCGCTGTGGCCCGTACGACGATCCTGTGGCGCCGCGGAGGGCGGGCGCGAGGAATGTTGCCGGTTCGGCAAGTCGGCCACATCGAGACGGCCACCATTCAGACGGCCACATCGAGACGGTCGCAGCAGATCAGCCCCAGCAGGCCAGCCACGGCAGGTCGGCCACGGCAGGTCGGCTCAGGCAGGTCAGCCACAGCGGGTCGGCCACGGCAGGTCGGCTCCGGCGAGCCCGGCCCCGACCCCGGTTCAGTGGCCGGCGTCCCTCAACTCCCGTACCAGCTGGGCTGTCACGGGCACCCGCACGCCGTGTCGTTCGGCCGCGCGCAGCAACGCCCCGCCGATCGCGTCCAGTTCGAGAGGCCGGCCCGCCTCCGCGTCACGCTGCATGGACGACTTGGTCGCGGGCGGGAAGCCGTCGTAGCGGGCGAGTGCCTGGGCCGGGTCCGACGGTCCGCCGCAGGCGGCGCTGACCGCCGCGGTCTCCTCGACCAGGGCCGTCAACTCCTCGCGGTACTTGGTGCGTACGTCGCCCAGCGGGAGCCCGTGACGGGTCGTCAGCAGCGCGAAGGGGGCCAGGAACGACATCTTCGCCCACAGGGCCGCCGACTCGTCGGGCAGCACCCGGGTGGTCGGACCGGCGGCCGTCAGGGCCCGGGCCAGCGCGTCGAGGCGCTCGCCGGGCACGCCCTCTCCGGTCAGGTCGACCTCGGCGAAGGGGCTGCCGTGCTCGATCACACCCGGCGCCACCCGCGTGGACTCCACCCGGATCACCGCGGGCGCCACCCGGTCGGGGCGGTAGCGGGTCCGCAGGGTCGCGGGGTGCTCCACGCCGTTCAGCAGCGGGACGACCAGACCGTCTCCGAGGGCCGTGGGCGGGACGCGGCCGAGGGCGGCGTCGAGAGCCGTGTGCTTGACGGCGACCACGCAGACATCCACCGGCTCGCGCAGGACGGTGTCCGCCTCGACGCGGGCGGTGAAGTCGCCGAACTTCTCGCTACGGACACGGATTCCGGCCCTGCGGAGGGTGTCCGCCGTCTCCTCGCCGGCCAGGCAGATCACGCGGTGGCCTGCGCGGGACAGCAGGGCGGCGAGCAGGCCGCCGGTGCCGCCGGGGCCGAGGACGGCCACGCTGAGTTCGTCGTATGCCATGTGAGGGTTCCTCTCTGGGGTCGGCCCCGGGTCGGTGGCCGCCTCGGAGCGATCATCGCAGGGGCGACTGCGTCGGCGCTCCCGGTTCGTGGACCTGGTTCATGGAATCGGGCGGAGGCCCGGCGGTATTCCCCGGCGGGAGCGAGACTGGGGGTATGTGCCGCAGCATCAAGACGCTTCGTCCGCCCGTACTGCCCGAGGAGGCGACGGAGGAGGAGATCCGGGCCGCCGCCCTGCAGTACGTCCGCAAGGTCTCCGGGTTCCGGGCCCCCGCCGCCCACAACCAGGAGGCGTTCGACCGGGCCGTGGAGGTGATCGCCGAGGCCACGGCGGAGCTGCTGGCCGGGTTGGAGATACGGGGAGCCGCGCGCAAGGCGGGGTAGCGCGGGCGGGCGTCGATGCCGACGGGCGGGCCACGCGGCCCTGCGCCGACAGGACACCGTCCGAGCCGACGGGGCGGCGCCCGCACGGACTCCCCACGGGCCGGCGGCGTACACACAGCCGTCAGCCGTCAGAGCCCAGCCCATAGCCGTCAGATGCCGGAGCCCAGTCCACAGTCCCCAACCCGCGGCCATCGCGCGTTTCCGCCCGCACTCCGCCCGCCCTTCGCTCCTTGCCCCTACCGCGTCTCCGCGGCCCCTTACGGCGTCTCCGCCGCCTGCGGCTGTCGTCGCATGACGTAGGCCGCTCCCGCGCCCGCGCCGAACAGCGCCAGCACGGAGACGCCCGTCGCCAGCCAGGTCGTGCCCAGCCACTGGGCGCCGAAGTAGCCGAGGGCGACGCTGTAGGCGGCCCAGGAGAGGCCCGCGAGGGCGGACCAGGGGAGGAAGTCGCGGGCGCGGCGGTGGGCGGCGCCGGCGCCGAGGGAGACGACCGAGCGGCCGGCCGGGGCGAACCGGGCGAGGACGACGAGGGCGCCGCCGCCCCGGGCGAGGGCCGCGCCGAGACGTTCCTGCGCGGTGGTCAGACGGCGGGAGCGGGCGATGGCGCGGTCCAGGCGGGCACCGCCGCGCCAGGCCAGGCGGTACGCCACCAGGTCGCCCAGCACGGACGCGGTCGTGGCGCAGAGGATGAGGACCAGGATGTCGGGTACGTCGTGTGCCGGGACCTGGCCGGTCGCGGCGCCGGTGCCCGCGGCTGCCGCGGTGGCCGCGGTGATGACGAGGACGCCGCTCGGCAGGACCGGCACGAACACGTCCAGCAGGACGGATGCGGCGATCACCGCGTAGATCCAGGGGCTGCCGGTCAGCAGCCCCACACTCTCCATGCTTTCCAGCACCGCGAACTCCCCGTGATCCCCCGTGGTCCCACCCTGCCGCAGCCCTGCAGGGGAGCGGCAGGGACGGCCCGTAACAGCCTTACAGCGTACGCCTGTGGTGTGACAGGAGATTCACGGGGGGCTCGGGGGTTCGTCACGGCATGTTCACTCGGCTGCCGCTTCCCGGGGGCGGCGGGTGCGGGTGTCCCGTAGCAACGGAGAGGGGCCCGGATCCCCGAGGGATCCCACCGGAAGGTAAGGAACGGTACACATCATGGTGGCAGGTATATGTGCGGGCGCCGTCGTCGCGGCCGTGCTCGCGAGCGGCACCGCCGACGGTGCCCATGACTCCCACGGCTACCGGATGAGGACGGACGCCCGCTTCGCGCCGCCCACCGCCTTCGTGCCCTCCGCGGCGCTGACGTACGACGGGAGGCTGGTCCCGGCCGCCGCCTGGATCGAGGTGGCCCAGCACACCGAGGAGCGCGGGGCGACGACCGTACGCCTGCGGGTCGAGGGGCTCCGGCCGGGCTACGAGTACGGCGTCCACGTGCACCGGAAGCCGTGTGCCGCCGACCCGGCCGCCGCGGGCGGGCACTACCAGCACGAGCCGTCCACCGAGGCGCACCACGTCAACGCGGACAACGAGGTCTGGCTCGACTTCACCGCCGACGAGCGCGGCTCGGGCCGGGCGAGCGCCCGTCACACCTGGGGTTTCCGGCAGGGCGAGGCGTCCTCCGTGGTGATCCACGACGAGCCGGGCAGCAAGGGCGTGCGCGTCGCCTGCTTCACGGTGCCCTTCGGCTGGACCGTCTAGCGGAAACCCGGACAACAGAGGACCGAGGACAGGCGACCGGCGAACGAAGAAGTAAGAGCGAAGGCCGCACGGGCGACGGCGTCCGCCCCGCGCATATCGCGTGGGAGCGGACGCCGTCGTCGTTGGTGGGGCGACCCTGGATCAGGCCGCCACCGGCGTCTTTTCGGACGCCGGCTTCGCCGTCGCGGTGGAGCGCCTGCCGAAGAGCTGGTCCAGGCCGAGGGCGCCGGAGCCGGTGAAGACCAGCAGCAGGAAGGCCCAGCAGAACATCGCCGAGGGCTCGCCGTTGTTCTCCATCGGCCACAGGCCGGTCGGCTGGTGGACCTTGAAGTACGCGTAGGCCATCGAGCCCGAGCAGACGAGCGCGGCGGCCCGGGTGCCGAGGCCGAACAGGACGAGGGTGCCGCCGACCAGTTGGATCACGGCCGCGTACCAGCCGGGCCAGGTGCCGGCCTCGACGGTGGCTCCGCTGCCGCCGGCGCCACCGAGCACGCCGAAGAGCGAGGCGGCTCCGTGGCAGGCGAAGAGCAGGCCGACGACGATCCGGAACAGACCGATCGCGTAGGGCTGCGCGGTGTTGAGACGTGCGGACATGTGGGGGTTACTCCTTCGGTCGGCCGGCCCGTGAAAGGCACCGGTCTGGGGGACGGAACCGAGTGAGTGGCCCAGGTTAGGCGCGCCTAATCAATGCTTGCAAGTTCAACATTTGGCCAATAGTTCGCCTCTGTTGCCCCTCCCGTTTCGGCCGCAGCTGCACGTAGAGCCGCTCTGGCCACTGCATCCGCGTCCGAAAGCGTGACCGAATCCACACCTGGCCGGGCCCCGGCCGCGGTCACCCAGTGCACGCCCTCCGTGGGTACCCCGAAGGCCAACCGCCTTGGATGTGCCCGGCCTTGACGGTCGATCAGACGGTACGGGCGTTCTGTTACGTCCAGCCCCCCGGTTTCGTAACCGTCCACGGTGTGCGGCCGGCACTGCCCGGTCTTCAGCAGCCGGGCGAGCAGGTCGTCCGCGGTGCGCCGCAGATCGGGCTCCGGCAGCCGCGCCTCGACGAGCGTCGTCACGCGCACGGCGGAGTCCGGCACCTCCGGGGAGCGCGCCACCCACGCCCCCTCCGCCTCCCGGACCTCCAGCCGCGGCCCGAGCACCTCCACCACGCCCGCCGCCACCAGCGCGGCCAGCTCCTCGATGCGGCGCCGGGGCGGGCCGATCGACAGGAAGGCGTTGAGCGGGGTGTACCAGCGGTCCAGGTGGTCCCGGCGCGAGGTGCCCGCGAGTCCGCCGTGGTCGACGATCCGCCGCAGTTCGTTGCGCAGGTCGCGCAGCACGTCCTGGGCGGCCTTCAGCGGGCCCGTGACATTGCCGAGGGCGGCCTGCGCGGCGTCGTCACGGAGGTGGGCGAGCAGCCACTCCCGCCAGGCGCGGGGGCCGGGGAAAGTGTGGCCCGTGTACGGGCGGGACATGCGGTCCCAGGACCAGCGGTCCTCCGGCGCCACCCCGAACTCCTCCAGTACGGCGGCTTCCTGGACGCTGCCGTGCGCGGTGGCGAGGAAGCGGGCCCGGAAGGCGGCGGGTCCGAACCGTCCGGCGCCGAAGGCCGCGGTCCCGCCCAGGGCGCCGAACTCGCTCTCCCCGACCAGTGTTTCGTAGTAGACCGTTTCGACCTCCTTGGCCACCAGCGGCCATATCTCCGTGAGGAAGTCCGGGGCCTCGCCGGAGTCGGCGCGCTTGCGGAAGCGGGCGATCGTCTCGTCGGTGAGGACGAGCGGGAGGTGCCGGCCGTAGGGGCCCTTCCCGTTGTCGCCGCGGGCCTGGTAGGGCACTCCGCGCCGGGAACCGGCGTACAGGCGTGGCTCGCGGCCGGAGGGCAGGTAGCGCAGCCCCGGCCCGTCGGGGACGAAGCGTCCGCCGCGGCCTGTCGTCAACAGGGCCGTGTGGTCGAAGAAGTTGAGCCCCAGACCGCGCAACAGCACCGGTTCGCCGGGGGAGAGGGGCGACAGGTCGACGTCGGCGGGGTTGGCGGGCGGGACGTGGCGCAGGCCGTGCTGTTCGGCGTAGCGGGCGAGCCGTCGTACGGCGGGGTCCGCGGCCGTCGGCAGATGGCCCTGTGCGAGGACGACGGCGGACAGGCCGGACAGGGTGCGGCCGTCGTCGAGAGCGAGGCTCTGGAGGCCGCCGGGGGCGTCGTCGAGCCGTACCGCGCGCGCCGCGTGGGTCTCGACCCGGATCCCGGGCGGAGCCTCGCGCACCGTCCGCGCGAACACCCACTCCAGGTACCGGCCGTACTGGGCCCGGGTCGGGTAGGCGTCCGGCCCGAGCGTGCCGCCCGCCCACTCGTACAGGCTCGGGCCCGGCCGGATCGGCCCCGAGCAGTCCACGCTGTCGTCGGTGAACAGGGTCACCTGCGAGGCCACGGTGTTCATCAGCAGCTCGGACGACTGCGCGGTCCGCCAGACACGGCCGGGTCCCGGCGGTGCCGGGTCGACGACATGGACCGTCAACCGGGCGCCGGGCGGGAGGAGTTCCGGCGCCGAGGCGCAGAGGCGTTCCAGGACACCGGTGCCGCGGGGGCCGGCGCCGACCAGGGCGACGGAGAGGGGCACATGGTCCTCGGGCGGTGCGGGCAAGAGGAGAACTCCCGGGCGTGTGGGGCGCGTGGCGACGACCGCTGGAAGCGGACGGTCCGCCTCATCATGCCGTCGGGAACCGGCGCGGCCGGGCCCAGGGTGCCAGGACTGTGGGACGCATCACGCGCATCACCGGTCACGGGCACAAGAAACGGTCGGAAGGCGTCGATCAGCGGGCGAGTTCGGACTCCATGACCGTCTCCAGTCGTGGTCCGGCGCCCCGCACCGCCCGTGCCTGCTCCAGCCGCAGCCGGGCCGAACGGCCGCGCAGTGTCAGGCTCATGAGCTGGTTGCCGAACCAGGGGCCGCCCGTCCGGCGCCAGCTGACCGGCGGCTGCGGGGTGCGCGCGTGCCAGGCGAAGCGGCGGCCCAGCGCCCGGGCCACCGCACTCCAGCCGAAGCGGAAGCCGAGCCGTATCGAGAGCGGGATGGAGTTGTGGACGGGGGAGCAGGTCAGCTGGAGGACGTGGGCGTCCGGGGCCTCGGCACGCCACTTCGGCTCGGCCACGTACGCGTGGTGCACGTCCCCGGACAGCACGAGGATCGTGGCCGGTGCCTCCGGGCCCGAACCGGCCTCGGCGAAGAGGTCCGCCAGTGCGGTGAAGGACTCCGGGAAGGCCGCCCAGTGCTCCAGGTCGGCCTTGCGCCGCAGATCCTCGCCGAAGCGGGCCCAGCGGGCGCCCTTCTCGCCTCGGCACAGTGCCGCGTTCCACGCCTCGGCGTCGTGCACGAGGTGCGGGAGCAGCCAGGGCAGGGAGGTGCCGACGAGGAGGTGGTCGTACGATCCCGGCTCGTCCAGTGCCTGTTCGCGCACCCACTGCTCCTCGCCGGGGTCGAGCATCGCGCGGTTCTGCTCCTCCAGGACGCGGGCCGCCCTGCTGTCCACCATCAGCAGCCGGACGCGGCCGAAGTCGCGGCGGTAGCTCCAGCGGACCGAGGCGGCGTCCTCGTCGGCCCGGCCGGCGAAGGCGCGCAGCACGTCGGTGCCGTCGGGGGTGTCCCGGACGGCGGCGTAGACCGGGTCGTCGGCCAGTTCGGTCGGGGACAGGTTCCCCAGGTGCTGGTGCACCCAGTAGGACATCAGGCCGCTCATCAGCCGTTCCTGCCACCAGCCGGTGGCCCGCATGTCCGCCAGCCAGGAGTCGGAGGTGTTCCAGTCGTCGATGACGTCGTGGTCGTCGAAGATCATGCAGCTGGGCACGGTGGACAGTAGCCAGCGGACCTCGGGGTCGAGCCAGGACTCGTAGTAGAGCCGGGTGTACTCCTCGTAGTTCGCCACCTCGCTGCCCGGCGCGTCGTTCAGGTCGCGGCGGGCGGCGAGCCAGTGGCGGGTCGCGTCCGTGGTCTCGTCGGCGTACACCTGGTCGCCCAACAGCAGGAGCACGTCCGGCCGTTCGCCCTCGGGGTCGCTCATCATCCGGGAGGAGAGGGCGTCCAGGGCGTCCGGGCCGACCGGGTCCTGTTCGCCCTTCGGGGGCGAGGCCCAGCGGCAGGAGCCGAAGGCGACACGGACGTCGTCCCCCTCGGTCGGGGTCTGGATGACCGAGGGCGGGAACTCCGAGAAGGGCGCCTCGTCCAGCGGCCACACACGGGTGCCGTCGAGGAACACCTCGTAGGCCCGGGTCGTGCCCGGGGTCAGGCCCGTCACCGGCACCAGGGCGTAGTGGTGGCCCTCGACCTGGAAGGTGGGGGCCTCGCCCCCACCGCCGTCCGCACAGCGCACCTCGGCGGTGCACGGTCGGCTCGCCTCGACCCAGACCGTCGCGGACGTACCGTCGGCAAACCTCAGCAGTGGTCCAAGGCGCAGTCCCGCCACGTGATCGCCCTCCTCCGTCGCCCCGTACGGTACGGAACGACGGAGGGGAACGGGGAGGTTCCGGAGATCACGGTTTGTCGATCCTTGTGGATCTCTCAGGCGCGTGGACCGCTCGGCTCCGGAACGCCGGTCCGGGTACCGGCCCGAACGCCGGTCCGTGCAGAGGTCCCGACCGACGCTGGTCCGAGTGCCGGTTCAGCAGCCGGAGAGATAGCTGGTGAGCGCGCTCTTCTCGGCCGAGTCGACCGAGAGGTCGTAGTAGTACTTCACCTGGACCCAGGCGCGCACGTAGGTGCAGCGGTAGGACGTGACCGACGGCATCCACTCGGCCGGGTCCTGGTCGCTCTTGGCCTGGTTGACGTTGTCCGTGACGGCGATGAGCTGCGGGCGGGTCAGGTCGTTGGCGAAGTTCTGGCGCTGGGTGCTGGTCCAGCCGTCCGCGCCGGAGTCCCAGGCCTCGGCCAGCGGCACCAGGTGGTCGATGTCGAGGTCGGAGCCGGCGGTCCAGGTGGCGCCGTCGTAGGGGGAGTACCAGGTGCCGCTGGTGGCGGCGCAGGCGGAGCTGGTGACGACGTTCGAGCCGTCGCGCTTGAGGACCGTCTCGCGGGTGTTGCAGGTGCCGCTGATGGTGATCCAGTGGTTGAACAGGTCACGGTCGTAGCCGGTGCGGTCCTCGGCCGAGACGGTGAGCGAGGCGAGGTAGGTGCGGGCGGTGGCGGCGCTGACCGGGGTGGGGAGGGCGGCGGAGGCGTTCGGGCTGTTGAAAAGCAGCGCGGAGGCTATGAGGCCGGTGAGCGCAGCGAGTATGCTGACGCGTCGACGCGCGTAGAACTTCGACATGCGAACTCCCAGGGGATGTGGGGGCGTTGGAGAGCGAGCGTTCGAATGCTCCCGCCGCCGTGTTGCGGGGAGGTGTGCGTTGGGTGAGAAGTTAGTGACGTGTTCATGACACGACAAGGGGCGTGACGCCTCGGCTTCTCGGACCACCTCCCGGACCGCCTCTTGGGCCGTGCCTCCCGGACCGCCTCGTGGATCCGTCTCGCGGGCATCTGCCGGTCGGGTCCGCCCGTCGGATCGGCGTCGGATCGGGCTCGCGGACGGTCGCGTACGATGGACGGCGCAGAAGGGGAGTAGCTCTTCGCCGGACCGTCGACATACTGCTCAGCTCGTCTGAGCCGGCGCCCGGAGGCAGATCCTTGCGGATCGGCCAGCGAGACCTTCGGCAAGCAGTGCACATCCGTGCTTTTCGGCATGGATGCCATGTGCGCTGCCGTGCCGAGGTGTCGTAGCAGCGTTCATCACACTCTCGGTGGGGCAGCCCGAACCGATTGAGGACCCTTGATCAGCTTCACCGTGACGGCACTCGTCTTCGGCGTCGTCTTCCTCGCCGAACTGCCGGACAAGACCGCACTCGCCGGCCTCGTCCTCGGCACCCGCTACCGCGCCTCCTACGTCTTCGCGGGCGTCGCCGCCGCCTTCGCCCTGCATGTCGCCCTCGCCGTCGCGGCGGGCTCCGTGCTGACGCTGCTCCCGCAGCAGCTCGTCCAGGCACTCACCGGCGTGCTGTTCCTGGGCGGCGCGGCCGTGCTCCTGCTGAAGAGGGACGAGGGCGAGGAGGAGATCCGCAAGCCGGAGGACCAGTCCTTCTGGAAGGTCGCCGGGGCGGGCTTCATGCTCATCCTGGTCGCCGAGTTCGGCGACCTCACGCAGATCATGACGGCGAACCTCGCGGCCCGCTACGACGACCCGCTCTCCGTCGGCCTGGGCGCGGTGCTCGCGCTGTGGGCGGTGGCCGGACTCGGCATCGTCGGCGGAAAGGCCCTGATGAAGCGGGTTCCGCTGCGGCTCATCACCCGGATCGCGGCGCTGCTGATGCTGGGACTCGGCGTGTGGAGCCTGTGGGAGGCGGTGACGGGCTGAGGCAGGGCCGTGGGCGGCCGGGTGAGGGGTGTGGGGGCGGGGTGGCCTCGTGACCGGTTTCGTGGGTGGCGTCGCGGCCGGCCTCGCGGGCGGTCCCGTGGGTGGCTCTGTGGGCGCTCGCCCGGCGGGCGGGCGAGCTGAACGGTGGGTGAACTGTTGCGCAAGACGGTGGCGGGAAGCCCCCTTTGTTTTGTACCGTAGAGAAACAAAGTGGCTCCCGCCCGTTTTCCCTGACCGGCGGGCGGGGCCGCCTTGTTTCCCGGGGCCCACCCATACGCCCCCGCGCCCCTCCGCCCCGCGTCTTGGAGCTGCCCGATGACGGCCACCGCCGTGCTCACCGCCCGCGCCCTCCTGCTGGACATGGACGGCACCCTGGTCAATTCCGACACCGTCGTCGAGCGCTGCTGGCGGCGCTGGGCCGACGGGCACGGGCTGGACGGGGACGAGGTCATGAAGGTCGTCCACGGCCGCCAGGGGTATGCCTCGATGGCACTGCTGCTGCCGGGCCGCCCCATGGAGCAGAACCACGCGGACAACACGCGGATGCTCGCCGAGGAGACCGCCGACATGGACGGCGTCGTCGCGATACCGGGCGCCCCCGAGTTCCTCGCCTCCCTGCGCGGCCTGCCGCACGCCCTGGTGACCTCCGCGGACGTGCCGCTCTCCACCGCCCGTATGACCGCCGCGGGCCTCGCCCTCCCCGACCTCCGCATCACCGCCGAGTCCGTCGGCGCGAGCAAGCCCGACCCCGAGGGCTTCCTCAAGGGCGCCGCCGAACTCGGTGTCGCGCCGGCCGACTGTGTCGTCTTCGAGGACTCCGGCGCCGGCATCCAGGCCGGCCACGCGGCCGGGATGCGGGTCGTCGGCGTGGGCCCGCGGGCCGGCGTCCACCGCCCGGACGTCCTGGTGCGGGATCTGACGGAGGTACGCGTCGTGGCGGGGGCGGACGGGGCGATCGAGCTCCACGTGGGCTGAGGCGGGGGCTTCACCGCCTTCACGCGGGCTGAGGAGTGGCTTGACCGCCCTTGCCGCCGACTGAGGGCGACTCGGCCGCGCTGGTGACTGTCCCGGTGCTGTGCGCCCCCGTGCGGGGATGGCCCGCTGGTGTGGTGGGGTCGGTCCGTGGCAGGGCGTGCCTCGGCGGGTGGACAGTCCCGGCCGGGGGGACGGTTCCGGCCGGGTGGGCAGGGTGGCGCGCCCCGCCGGGTCGTCACCCCGGGTACCGCTCAGGGGCCGTCCGGTGGCCGTCCCGGGCACCGCCCCCGGAGACGTCAGGGTTCCGTCGTCTCCGATTCCAGCTTGCTTCGGGTGGGGTGGTCGTACGAGCCGAGGTTGGTGTCCGTGCTCACCTTGCGGGACCACTGGTAGTTGCGGAGGGCCTCTTCGAGCTGGGTGCTGAAGACGCCGTCGATCTCGTTGTTGTAGAGGTACAACTGGCGCAGGCGCTGCTGGAGTTCGGTGACCTCGGCGCCCCGGTCGCCCAGGCGGAGGACGGGGGCGATGCTGCGGCTCTGCTCGGACCCCCCGTCCGGCGCGGCGGCGCTGCTCGCGGCGGACTTGGTCGGCAGGGGTGAGCCGGACGCGCTCGGCGAGGCGCTGGACGCGGACACCGAGGGCGTGGCACCGGGCGAGGGACTCGCGGTGGGGGAGGCCGGGGCGGCCGCGGCCGGCGGCGCGGGGGAGGCCGGTGCGGGCGGGGGCGCGGACGCCGCGCTCGTGGAGGCGTCCGGCACGGCGGCCCGTACGTCCTGCGGCGGTGCGCTGCTGCGCGTCGGTGTCTCGTACGAGAACAGTCCGCTCGCCATCCCGGCCGCCGCCATCACCGAGACGACGGCTCCACCGGCACCGAGCAGGACGGTACGGCCCCGGCGGCGGCCCGGCCGTTCCTCGTCGTCGGCGGGGAGCGGACCCTCGGGTTCCTCGAAGAGGCGCAGGTCGGTCGGGCCGGGCGCGGGAGCGCCGGGCACGGTGGGAAGGGCGACCGTGGCGTCCCCGGCGGCCCGGTCCGGGGTGATCGGGCGCAGCGCCATCGTGGCCTCGACGGCGGGCACGTCGGACGTCTTCTCGTCAGGGTGTGCCCCCTCCAGCTCGACGTACGGCCTGATCCGCAGCGGATCGAAGTCCTCCGCGGCGGCGGCATCCGCCGTGCGGGCGTCGCGCAGGGCGTCGGACGCCCGCTCGGTGCAGGCGCACGACGGGGTGTTGTCGGCGCCCCTGGGGGTACCGCATTCAGGGCACAGATGCCCCTTCGGCTCGTCCATGTTGTCCATCCCTCCCCTCGCGTCTCCCCCTCGCGAACTCCAGAGATTATCCAGACCTCCTCCACACCAGGGGACACGAGCCCCCGGAACGACGGCTTCCGGCGGGATTCAACAGGCCATAACCGGTCACACCGATCACGATGGGTAGAGGGAACGAGACCCTCGGGAGGTCTTCATGGCGGAGGATGCGCCCGCTCTGGCGGGTCAGCTGCGGGATGCCCGCGACGGGCCGGTTTCCGCCAACGTTCTCGTCTCGATCGGCGCGCTGCTCCTGGGGATGCTGCTGGCCGCCCTGGACCAGACGATCGTGTCGACCGCCCTGCCCACGATCGTCAGCGAACTCGGCGGCATGGACCACCTGTCCTGGGTGGTGACGAGCTATCTGCTGGCGGCGACCGCGGCGACCCCGCTGTGGGGCAAGCTCGGCGACCAGTACGGCCGCAAGCGGCTGTTCCAGATCGCGATCGTGATCTTCCTGGTCGGCTCGGCGCTGTGCGGCGCGGCGCAGGACATGTCCCAGCTCATCGCCTTCCGGGCGCTCCAGGGTCTGGGCGGCGGCGGGCTGATGGTGCTGTCGATGGCGATCGTCGGCGACCTTGTGTCGCCGCGTGAACGCGGCCGCTATCAGGGGCTGTTCGGGGCCGTGTTCGGGGCGACCAGTGTGCTGGGCCCGCTGCTCGGCGGCTTGTTCACCGAACATCTCAGTTGGCGCTGGGTGTTCTACGTCAACCTGCCGATCGGAGTCGTGGCCCTCGCGGTGATCGCGACCGTGCTGCGCATCCCGAGCAGGTCGACGCGGCACGTCATCGACTACCTCGGCACGTTCCTCATCGCGGCCGTCGCGACCTGTCTGGTGCTGGTGGCCTCGCTGGGCGGCACCACGTGGGGCTGGGGCTCGCCGCAGATCGTCGGGCTGGCGGTGCTGGGCGTGGTCCTGGCCGTCGTGTTCGTGGCGGTGGAGCGGCGGGCCGCCGAACCCGTCCTGCCGCTCAAGCTCTTCCGGATCCGTACCTTCACGCTCTCCGCGGTCATCAGCTTCATCGTCGGCTTCGCGATGTTCGGAGCGATGACCTATCTGCCGACGTTCCTCCAGGTCGTGCACGGCGTCAGCCCCACCATGTCGGGTGTGCACATGCTGCCGATGGTGTTCGGGCTGCTGCTGTCGTCGACCCTGTCCGGGCAGATCGTCAGCCGTACCGGCCGCTGGAAGGTGTTCCCGGTCGCGGGCACCGGCGTCACCGCCCTCGGACTGCTCCTGCTGCACCGGCTCGACGAGCACAGCTCCACCGCCGAGATGAGCACCTGCTTCTTCGTGTTCGGCCTGGGCCTCGGCCTGGTCATGCAGGTCCTCGTGCTGATCGTGCAGAACGCGGTCTCCTACGAGGATCTCGGCGTCGCCACCTCCGGCGCGACCTTCTTCCGCTCCATCGGCGCCTCCTTCGGTGTCGCCGTCTTCGGCACGGTCTTCGCCCACCGGCTCGGCGACGAACTCGCCGACGCCTTCAGCGGCACGCGGCTCCCGCCCGGCGTCTCGGTGGGCGCGCTGGAGTCCGACCCGCGCGGCATCGGCGCCCTGCCGGCCGCTCTGCGACCACCGGCCCTGGACGCGTACGCCACGTCCATCACCGACGTCTTCCTGTACGCCGCCCCGGTCGCCGTCGTCGGCTTCGTCCTGGCGTGGTTCCTGAAGGAGGACCGGCTGCGCGGCTCGGTCACCGCGCCGGACCTCACCGAGACGCTCGCCAGCAACCCGGTGGAGAGGTCCTCCTACGACGAGGTGTGCCGGGCGCTGTCCGTGCTGGGCACCCGGGAGGGCCGGCGCGAGATCTACCGGACGATCACCGCGCGGGCGGGCTACGACCTGCTCCCCGCGGCGAGCTGGCTGCTGCTGCGGATCAGGAAGCACGGCAGCGTGGAACCGGCCTTGCTGGCCGAGCGCGCCACCCTTCCCCTCACCGTCGTCATCGAGGCCGCCCGGCAGGTCGAGGAGCGCCGCCTGGCCCTCCGCGAGGGCCTGGACCTGCGCCTGACCGAGGAGGGCCGCGAGGTCGCCGACCGGCTCGCCGAGGCCCGTGAGGAGTCCCTCGCCGAGCTTCTCGGCGACTGGTGGGGCCCGGACCGGCCGACCGACCTGGTCCAGCTGGTGAAGGAGCTGAACACCGAACTGTGCGGCTCGGAGACGGAACGCCCGCACGACGAACGTCCGGTGTCCCGGTTCGGCTGATCCGTCCGCCCGGCCCGTTCGTCCGACTCCGCTCGCTCGCCCCCGTTCGCCCGGCCGGGCTCAGTCCAGCCGCTTGCGGAACCAGTGCTCGGCGTACCGGTCGTCGTTGTGCGGGGCGGTCTCCTCGTAGCCGAGCCGCGCGTACAGGGCGCGGGCCTCGACGAGGTCGGCGCGGGTGTCGAGGATCATCCGCCGGGCGCCGAGGGCCCGCGCCGCGTCCTCCGCCGCCCGGACGAGGAGCGCGGCGCCGCCCCGGCCCCGCATCCCCTCGTACAGGAACACCCGGGTCAGCTCGGCGGTCCCGCCCTCCAGCAGCCGTACGCCCGCACTGCCGCCCGGCTCGCCGCCGTACCGTCCGACGATCAACAGGCCGCTCGGCGGGGTGAGTTCGGACCCCGAGTGGGCGGCGATCTCCCGTTCCAGTTCGGCGGGGTCGGTGCGGTGGCCCTCGTGCAGCAGATACCAGCGGTCGCTGACCTCCGTGTAGTACGCCCGCCAGAGCGCGGCGGCGACGGGGGAGTCGTGCGGCTCCGGGGCGATGGTCCAGGTGGTCGTGGCCGTCTCTTTGGTCATGGCGGTCATTCTCGGCGGGTCGGCCGGGCGCTCCGCAACCGGATAAGGGCGACCTCGTCGGGCGACACGGCCGGCGGTGCGAACGGGAGGACACCGAATCACCACGCCGTCGCCATCGATGTGCGGACTGTTTGGACTGCGAGGCCCGGGTACCCGGTGGAGGAACCGGCTTGTACGGAGAGCCGGTTGGCAGAGAACCTGGAAGGCACTCATGTCCACAGGCGTGATCATCGCTCTGATCGTGGCGGCCGTCGTGATCGTCGCTGCCGTCCTGACCCTGCGGGCCCGGCGCGGGCCCGGTGGCCACAACCTGAAGCGGCGCTTCGGCCCCGAGTACGACCGGGCCGTGGCCCGGCACGACGGGGACGAGAAGGCCGCCGAGCACGAGCTCGCGGAGCGCGTGCAGCGGCACGGATCGCTGCGCGAACGGCCGCTGGAGTCCGCGCAGCGTGAGCAGTACGAGGCCCGCTGGACGGCCGCGCAGGAGCGGTTCGTCGAATCGCCGCGGGAGGCCGTGGCGGAGGCGGACCGGCTGATCGCCGAACTGGCCGCGGTCCGCGGCTTCCCGGACGGCTCGCAGTACGAGGAGCAGTTCGCCGCGCTGTCCGTGCACCACGCGGACCACGTGCACGGGTACCGGCGTGTGCACCGCGTCGCCCAGACAGGTGACGGTGGCGCGCAGAACGGCGACGGCCGCTCCGGAACCGAGGAACTGCGCGAGGCCATGGTCGACGCACGGGCCCTGTTCGAGGACCTGATGCGCCCGGCCCGGCACCGGGGGGAGACCCGGAAGCCGGTCGAGAGGTCCGACGAGTCGGCCGAGAGGCTCGACAGGTCCGACGGATCGGTCGACAGGCCCGAAGGCGATGCGACACAGGGCCGCGACGACGGCCGTTCCCACCAGTCGTGGGGATTCACCAGGCGTCATGCGAAGGGGAGTTGAGTGACATGACCGATGCTACGAGCGGTCCGGGCGCCGAGGGCGCCCCGCGCGAAGAAAAGTCGAAGGGCCGGGCGAACGTCCCGGCGGCTCCGGGGCGTGATCCGGTGACGGGCGAGAAGACGTCGGGCGACACGTCGGCCGTGACGGCCGAGCGCGCCCGCGAGCAGCAGAAGTCGGGCACCGGCCCGGCCACCGGCGCCTCGGGCGGTTCCGGCGTCCTCGGCGAGGGCGGCCGAGACAGGCGTGACGGCGGAGACAGGCGCGAGACACGCGACGGGCGTGAGGGTCTCGGTGGCGAGACGGCGACTGGTCGCGAGACAGCGACGGGCCGTGACGCCGCGCAGGGTCGCGACGTCCGGCAGAGCCGTGACACCGCCTCGGGCCCGCCCGGCACGCCGGGCACCCCTGGCGCCCAGGCTCCCTCCGGCACCCCCGCCGGTCGCGGCCCCTCCGGTACGTCCGGTGACGCGGCGCCGCTGGTCACCGGCTCCGAGCAGAGCCACGGCGGCCACGGCGGCCCCGGGTCCGAGCAGGGTCGTGACTCGCACGGCTCCCGTCTCGTCCCCAACGACGAGTCCGACAAGCTCACCGAGCGGTTGCAGCACGCCGTCGCGGGGTTCGTGGACGAGCCGAAGTCCGCTGTCCAGGAGGCCGACCAGGTGCTGGAGGAGGTCGCCGCCCGCTTCGCCGACGCGGTGAAGACCAGGCGCCGTACCCTCCGCGACTCCTGGGAGTCCGCGGACGGCGGCACCGGCGACAAGCCGGCCACCTCCGGCGACACCGAGCAACTCCGCCTGGCCCTGCGGGACTACCGCGAACTGGCGGAGCGCCTGCTGCACATCTGACGCCCCACCGCGCCACCCGGCGCTTGTGACGGAAGCCGGACGACGTCCTCGACGTCGTCCGGCTTCCGTCGTCCGGCATCCTGGGTCCGTAGCCGTAGCCGTAGCCGTAGCCGTAGCCCATAGTCCGTTGTGTCGGACGGGCCGGGGTCGGGCGATTTATCATGCGGCGGCTGTGTAAGGACACTTCAGGAGGAGCTGCACGTGCTCGAACTCACCATGGCGGCCGTCTCCGCGGCGGAGGAGGGTGCCACGGCAGGCATGCTCATGGCCGACTCGCCCAGCGAGCCGGGCTCCGTCCTGCGGGTCGGCCGGGACGCGACGGTGTGCCGCCTCGCGACGCCCGACGACTGGCTGTTCGTCTCCCGGGTCCACCTGGAGTTCCTGTGCGGTCCTGACGGCAGTTGGCAGGTGACGTGGCTCCAGGGCTCCCAGCCCGACCCGTCCTCCGAGGTCCGCCTCACCACGGGCCCGTACGCGCAGCCGCTGCCCTACGGCGGGACCCTGCCGCTGCCCAGGGGCGGCAGCGGCGAGATCGTCGTCCAGGACCGCACCGCCCCGCGCAGCGTCAACGTGGGCTTCTACCACGAGGTGTGAGCACAGGCGTGAGTACACGTGTGAGCAGCGGCGTTCACGCCAGCACGCGGGCCAGGGCGAAGCCGTCGTAGCCCTTGCTGCCCACCGTCTGGATCGCCGTGCCGCTCAACCTGGGGTGCTTGCCCATGAGTTCGAGGGCGGTCCGGGTGCCCTGGACGTCCGGCTGGATGCTGTCGGCGTCCGCGACCCGGCCGCCCCGGACCACGTTGTCGATGATGATCAGGCTGCCGGGGCGGGTGAGTTGGAGCGCCCACTCCAGGTAGTGCGGGTTGTTGTCCTTGTCGGCGTCGATGAAGACCAGGTCGAAGGGGGCCGGGTTCTCCTTGTGCTCCTCGGCCAGCTTGGGCAGCGATTCCAGTGCCGGGCCCACCCGCACCTGGACCAGCTTCTCCAGGCCGGCGCGGGCGAGGTTGCGGGTGGCGACCTCGGCATGCCGGGCGCTGTACTCCAGGGAGACCAGGCGGCCGTCGGCGGGGAGCGCGCGGCCCAGCCAGATGGTGCTGTAGCCGCCGAGGGTGCCGATCTCCAGGATGGTGCGGGCGCCCTGGATCTGGGCGAGGAGCTGGAGGAACTTGCCCTGGGGGGCCGTGACGGCGACCTGCGGGAGGTCTGCGGCTTCGCTGTCGCGCACGGCCGCGGCGAGGACCTCGTCGTCGGGGGAGAGGTGGGTGGTGAAGTAGTCGTCGACGTCGTCCCAGCGCTGCGACTCGCTCATGCACCTGTGCCTTTCGTGTGCCTAGTTAGATCCGCTAACTAGCTGCGCTAACGAATATAGTCGCGCCCCGGTTCCCTGTCAGCGTCCACCCGCCGTCGGTGCCGCCCCGCCGACGGTTTTCGGCCGATCACCTCAGGCCGGGGACCGGCCCTCCACGGCGGGCGCCGAGCCCGGCAGCGGCCGTCCCGCCGACTCCGTCATGAACCACACCGCGACGCCGCCGATCACGGCCGCGGCCATCATGTAGTAGGCGGGCATCATCATGTTCCCGGTCGCGCCGATCAGGGCCGTCACCACCAGCGGGGTCGTTCCGCCGAACAGGGAGACCGACACGTTGAAGCCGATGGACAGGGAGCCGTAGCGGACCCGCGTCGGGAAGAGGGCCGGCAGCGCGGCCGGCATCGCCGAGGTGAAGCAGACCAGCAGCAGGCCCAGCGCGCCCATGCCGAGCGCGATGGCGAACAGGCTGCCCTGGCGGATCAGCAGCAGGGCCGGGACGGACAGCAGCAGGAAGCCGGCGCAGCCCGCGGCGATCACCGGGCGGCGGCCGATCCGGTCGGTCAGGGCGCCCGCGAAGGGCTGCACGACCATCATCAGCGCCATCACGGCCAGGACGACGAGCAGACCGTGCGTCTCGTCGTACTTCAGCTCGCTGGTGAGGTAGCTCGGCATGTACGACAGCAGCATGTAGTCGGTGACGTTGAAGACCAGCACCAGGCCGACGCAGAGCAGCAGTGTCCGCCACTGGCCGGTGACCATCTCGCGCAGCGGCACCTTGGGACGGTCGGCCTCGGCCTTGGCGACCTCGGCCGCGAACGCGGGGGTCTCCTCCAGGCGCAGCCGCAGATACAGCCCGACGACGCCCATCGGGCCCGCGATCAGGAACGGGATCCGCCAGCCCCAGCTCAGCAGGTCCTCGCTGGACAGCAGGGCGGTCATCAGCGTGACCAGACCCGCGCCGCCGATGTACCCGGCGAGGGTGCCGAACTCCAGCCAGCTGCCGAGGAAACCGCGCCGCTTGTCGGGGGCGTACTCGGCGATGAAGGTGGAGGCACCCGCGTACTCGCCGCCGGTGGAGAAGCCCTGCACCAGACGGGCGGCCAGCAGCAGGAGCGGGGCGCCGACGCCGATCGAGGCGTACGACGGGATGAGGCCGATGGCGAAGGTGCCCGCGGCCATCATGATCATGGTGAGGGCGAGGATCTTCTGACGGCCGACGCGGTCGCCGAGCGGGCCGAAGACCAGGCCGCCGAGCGGGCGGACCAGGAAGGCCGCGGCGAAGGCGCCGAAGGTGGAGAGCAACTGGGCGGTGGGGTTGCCGGACGGGAAGAAGACCTTGCCCAGGGTGACCGCGATATAGCTGTAGACGCCGAAGTCGAACCATTCCATCGCGTTGCCCAGCGCGGCCGCCTTGACGGCACGTTTCACGAGGGCCGGGTCGGTGACGGTGGCGTTCCTCGGGACGGCCGGGTCCGCGGTCGGGTCTCCCGCGGGGGGACCGGAGGGCTGACCCGAGGAGGGGCCGGAGGATCGGCCGGAGGGCTTGCCGGAGGACGGAGTGGCGGCTGGGGCACTCGGCAAAACGTCGCTCGCCTACCTTTCGAGGGGACAGGGGAAAGGACGACCATAGGAGGACTTGTCCTGGTCACGTGGCGCGTACGGCTCGTTGCATGGTGCACATAAATGCTGTGTATGCAGGGTCGACTCCCGGCCACACAGGGGATCTTCCGACCCCTCGGTGTGATCCTTCTCGCCTCCCGCTGAGGTGACGGACCCGTCCGCGGACTATCGTCATCCGGACAAAAGGCGAGCGGACGTCAGGTGAAGCGGGGGTTGCCCGCGTCTCTCTGAGGGGGTGCCGCGAGTCTCATAGAGTTCGCTGAGCAATCCCGACGCATGGGATGTGTGAGACGAATGGGGCGGGAGGCCGACGAGGCGTGGCAAATGCGGAGCACGGTGGGCGACCGGCGGAAGCGTTCGGAGCGACGGCAGCCGGGACGGCCACGCCTGACCAGGCCCGCCTGCGCGCGGCCCGGCTCGGTCTGTGGCTGGTCGCCGCGGTCCTCGCCGTACGACAACTGGCCGTCGTCCTCAGCACGCCCAAGGGGGAGCGGCTGACGGATCTGGAGACCTGGGTCGGCCCGAACGGCGTCCTCCATGTGAAGGGCTCGCTCTACGACTCGACGCGGTTCACCGGCACGCCCTTCGGCGGGCTGGTCATGAAACCACTCACCAGAGCCGCCGAACAGGCCCTGGGCTGGGGCTGGACCTTCGGCACGCTGCTGCTGGTCGTCGCGCTCGGCCTGGTCGCCGCCCGCGCCCTCCCCCAGCCCGTCACCCGCCGCAGCTCGCTGCTGGCCGCGCCGGTCGCGATCAGCCTGCTGATGCTGTCGCTGCCGGTGCGCAACACGCTCTGGCTCGGCCAGACCAGCATCATCCCGGTCCTGCTCGTGCTGCTGGGCTGCTTCGCCGTACGCGGCGAGCGGGCCAGCGGCCTGCTCATCGGCTTCGCCGCCGCCCTGCAGCCCACGGTCCTGCTCTTCGCCCCGCTGCTGTGGTTCACCGGCCGCCGCAAGGCCGCCCTGTCCGCCGGCGTGACCTTCGCCGGCTGCACGGCGCTGGCCTGGGCGGCGATGTCCCACGACTCGTACACCTACTGGGTCCACCACATGGCCGGCGTCGGCCTCGGCGGCCCCGCCGACGACCTCGCCAACCAGTCCCTGCACGGTTTCCTGCTCCGCCTCGGCCTCGCCGGCCCGCTGGAGATCGCGCTCTTCCTGCTGCTGGGCGCCTCGGTCGCCGCCCTCGGCGTGCGCCGCGCGGTGCGCTACGCCCGTGACGGACAGCTCCTGCTCGCCGTCGCGGTCACCGGCTGCGCCGCCATCGCCGTCTCGCCGACCACCTGGCAGCACCAGCTGCTGTGGGTGCTCCTCGCGGTCGTCGGCCGGGTCGGCAAGCGCGCCTCGGACCGGTACGTGTGGCCGGTCGCCGTCGTCCTGGTGATGACGCTCCCGGCCACGATGATGCTGCCGCACATGCCCGCGCTGTACGTCCTGCGCGACAACGTGGTGCTGCTCGCGGCCGTCGCCGCGGCCACCGCCGTCCCGTTCCTGTCGCGCACCTCGCCGTACTACCGGGCCCCGATCCCGACGGAGTACGCCCCACCCGTCCCGGCCCGCTTCCGGCACGTTCCGCTGCTGCCCTTCCTGCGCCGCGTGCTCAGCCGCCCGAACCTGCTCCTCGAACTGCTGCTCATCCGGGTCACCTACGCCGCCTACCAGCAGGTCCGTCTCGCGGCGACCGGCGGCTCCAACTCGGCCGGGCGGGCCCGCGCCGAGCAGCACGGCCACCAGATCCACGACCTGGAGCGCTGGCTCCACATCGACATCGAGCACTGGGCCAACCACGCGGTCGTCAAGGTCGACTTCGTCCGGAACTTCTTCGACTTCTATTACGAGTCGTTCCACTTCTTCGTCCCGCTGAGCGTCCTCGCCGTCCTGTACTGGCGCCGCCCCGTCGACTACCGCTGGGCCCGTTCCTCCCTCGGCTTCGCCACCCTGCTCGCCCTGGTCGGCTTCTGGCTCTACCCGCTCGCCCCGCCGCGCCTGATGCCCGACCTCGGCATCATCGACACCGTGCACGGCGTCCAGGACTTCTCCCAGCCGGACTACGGCACCCTGACCGCCCTCACCAACCAGTACGCGGCGATGCCCTCGCTGCACTTCGGCTGGTCCCTGTGGTGCGGGCTCGTCATCATGCTCGTCGCACCGAAGCGGCGGATGAAGGCCCTGGGCCTGCTGCACCCGCTGTTCACCCTCACGGCGATCGTGGTGACCGGAAACCACTGGGTGCTGGACGCGGCGGGCGGCGCGGCCGTCGTCCTCGGCGGCTTCGGACTGGCCTACCTGTTCCAGGGCCCGCGGGCCGGCAGCGTGAAGCCGGCACCGGTCGACAGCGAACCGGCGCTGGTGAAGGACCCCGCACGGAGCTGAGCCGGCGCCCGGTCGGCCGGGCTCGGCGGAGGCACTCTCCGCAACGCCGGAACGGGCCGACGGCGCCGGGAAGCCGTCGGCCCGAGTGCGGGGCGGGTGTGCGGTGGATCCGGCCGGTACGTCAACTCGTGCTGACCTGAAGCTCCTTGACGCCGTTGATCCAGGCGGAGCGCAACCGGCGTGGATCGCCCGTCGGTTTCAGGTTCGGCATCGCGTCGGCGACGGCGTTGAAGATGAGGTCGATTTCGAGGACGGCCAGGGACTTGCCGAGGCAGTAGTGCGGGCCTCCGCCGCCGAAGCCGAGGTGGGGGTTGGGGTCGCGGGTGATGTCGAAGGTGTCGGGGTTCTCGAAGACGTCCGGGTCGTGGTTGGCGGCGGCGTAGAACAGCCCCACCCGGTCGCCCTTCTTGATCAGTTTGCCGCCGAGTTCGGTGTCCTGGGTGGCGGTCCGCTGGAAGGAGTTGACCGGTGTCGCCCAGCGGACGATCTCCTCCGCCGCCGTCGACGGCCGCTCCGCCTTGTACAGCTCCCACTGCTCGGGGTGGGTGAGGAAGGCGTGCATGCCGTGGGTGATGGCGTTGCGGGTCGTCTCGTTGCCCGCGACCGCCAGCATCAGCACGAAGAACCCGAACTCGTCCGCCTTGAGGGTGCCCTCGTTCTCCGCGGTCACCATCGTCGTCACGATGTCCTTGGCCGGGCACTGCTTGCGGTCGGCGGCCATGTTCATCGCGTAGGCGATGAGAGCCATGGCCGATTCCTGGCCGACCTCCTCGGTGATCGCGTACTCGGGATCGTCGTACGAGATCATCTTGTTGGACCAGTCGAAGATCTTGGCCCGGTCGTCCTGCGGGATGCCGATGAGCTCGGCGATGGCCTGGAGGGGCAGTTCGCAGGCGACCTGGGTGACGAAGTCGAAGGAGCCGGACTGGGCGCTCGCCTCCGCCGCGATCCTGAGGGCGCGGGAGCGCAGGTTGTCCTCCAGGGCGCGGATGGCCCTCGGGGTGAACACCCGTTGCACGATCTGGCGGACCCGGGTGTGTTCCGGCGGGTCCATGTTGAGCAGGATCAGCCGCTGGGCGTCGATCGCGTCGCGCTCGATGTGCTCGTTGAAGCGGATGATCGCCGTGTTGAGGGACGAGGAGTACAACTCCGGGTGTGTGGAGACGTACTTGACGTCAGCGTGCCGGGTGACGGCCCAGTACCCCTGGTCCTGGAAGCCGGCGAGGTTCTCCGTCTGGGGGATCCAGCGGACCGCCTCGGCCCGGCGCAGTTCGGCGAACTCCGTGAGGGGGACGCGGTCTTGCAACAGATCGGGGTCGGTGAAGTCGAACCCGTCGGGGAATACTGGACAGGGCATGGGCGACTCCGGCTCAGGCTCCGGACCGCACGGCTTCTGACGGTCCATCAGGAATGAGGTCGCCGTGAAGGTAGTAACGCGTTCCAGAACTAGCAAGGGGTGCGGCACCTCGAATTGAGTGCACGCCCCTTGCGGTGGCGGGCGACCGGTCAGCAGACTGCAGGTGGAACTAGAACACGTACTAGTTCCGCGTGGCGGGCCGGGCCGGGACGCCCCCGCGCCGCGCGGGTACCGGAGGAGAGGAACTCCCCATGGCCGCGGAACCCGTGATCGTCGAGGCCGTACGCACCCCCATCGGCAGGCGCGGCGGAGCGCTCGCCAACCTGCACCCCGCCTATCTGCTGGGCGAGACCTACCGAGAACTCCTCGGCCGTACCGGCATCCCCGCCGACGCGGTCGAACAGATCGTCGGCGGCACGGTCACCCACGCCGGCGAGCAGTCCATGAACCCCGCGCGCACGGCCTGGCTGACGGTCGGCCTGCCCTACGAGACGGCCGCGACGACGGTCGACGCACAGTGCGGCTCCTCGCAGCAGGCCTCCCACATGGTGGCCAACATGATCGCCGCGGGCGTCATCGACGTGGGGATCTCGTGCGGCGTCGAGTCGATGTCGCGCGTGCCGCTGGGGTCCGGGTCCAAGCACGGCCCCGGGAAGCCGTTCCCCGACGAGTGGAACGTGGACCTCCCCAACCAGTTCGAGGCCGCGGAACGCATCGCCCGCCGTCGCGGACTGACCCGGGAGAACGTCGACTCGCTCGGGCTCCTCTCGCAGGAACGGGCCGCCGCGGCCTGGGCGGAGGAGCGGTACAAGAGGGAGACGTTCGCCGTCCAGGTCCCCACCACGGAGGACGAGCAGGCCACCGGGCTCGGCATGTGGCGCCTCGTCGACCGGGACGAGGGCCTGCGCGACACGTCCATGGAGGCCCTGGCGGGCCTCAAGTCGATCATGCCGACCGCCGTCCACACGGCGGGCAACTCCTCGCAGATCAGCGACGGTTCGTCGGCCATCATGTGGGCGTCGAAGCGGATGGCACGCGCGTTGAAGCTGCGGCCCCGGGCACGGATCGTCGCCCAGGCCCTGGTCGGCGCCGACCCGCACTTCCACCTCGACGGCCCGATCGACGCGACCCGCGCGGTGCTGGGCAAGGCCGGCATGTCCCTGAAGGACATCGACCTCGTCGAGATCAACGAGGCGTTCGCGTCCGTGGTGTTGAGCTGGGCCCAGGTCTTCGACCAGGACCTCGCGAAGGTCAACGTCAACGGCGGCGCCATCGCCCTCGGCCATCCCGTCGGCGCGACGGGAGCCCGGCTCATCACGAGCGCCCTGCACGAACTGGAGCGCACGGACAAGGAGTTCGCACTGGTGACGATGTGCGCGGGGGGTGCGCTGGCCACCGGGACGATCATCCAGCGGCTTTAGCCGACGTCCGACGTCCAGTTCACGAAGGCCGTGAAGGCGGCGGGGCCGAGGGTGAGGATCGGTCCCGCCGGGGTCTTGGAGTCGCGGATGGCGAGGGACGCGGGGGCGGTGGTGGGGAGTTCGGCGATCTCTACGCACTCGCCGCCCTGGTCGCTGCTGTACGACGACTTGCGCCAGGTCAGCTGCCCGAGTGGCGCGCACTCCACGCATGAGCCGCCTTGGTCGCCGCTGTAGCTGGACTTACGCCACCGAGTCCCCGTCGGAACTGCCTTGCTCCCCATAGCGCTCCTCCATCACTCGCCGGATCAACTCCGCCGAGTCCTTGAGGGAGAGAGCGGCGGCTCGCAGGTGATCGTAACGGAGTGAACAGTCCTGGATGGTGTCCGGGTTCGCGGTTGGATGTCCGCTGCCGTATCCCTCGGTGTAGACGATGGTGGGGTCGCTCGCGAAGCGGAAGACGTCGAACGAGCCTTGTAGTCCCGCGTGCACCCCGGCCGAGAACGGCAGAATCTGGATGTTGATGCGAGGGTTGTTCTCGAAGGCCAACAGCCGAGTCAGTTGGCCTCGCATGACAGCCGCGCCACCGATTTCCTGGCGGAGGGCTGCCTCGCTGATGACAGCCCAGAAGACCGGTGGGGCATCCTTGTCGAAGATGCGCTGACGGGCGAGCCGCACGGCAGTGCGGTCATCCAGGTCCTCTTGGTCCAGTGCGCCGAGCACGGCATGCGCATACGTCGTGGTCTGCAGAAGGCCGTGCACCAGGTGCGTATGGAAGGTGCAGATCTCGATTGCCCTGGCTTCGAGTTCCGCCACCTGTTGAAACCAGGCCGGCAGTTGGCTTCGCATCACTAGCTCGACGAGTCGGGAGAGTAACCCGCCCGTGCCCAGCGCCGCGTCCACCCGCTCGCTCAGTTCCGGCGTCGGCAGCTTCCTCGCGGTCTCGATCTGGCACAGCATCGAGCCCGTGTAGTTGACGATGTCACCCAGCTGTCGCTGGGTCAGCCCGGCGGCTTCGCGGTGTCGCCGCAGCTCGAAGCCGTAGTAGTCGAGTGCCGACGCGCCGGGATCGAGGGCGTTGATGTGGGCCACGGGAAGTCCCCTCTAGGGCAGGCCGGTTCACAGTCGAACCAGTTGTATTCATCCAGTGGCCCACGGTAGTTATGCGAGGTCACCCTCGTCCTGTGAACTCATACATTCCCCAGTACCGCCTGAGTCTCACCGCAGGCGAACACTCCGCCCGTCACATCCGCCGCATCGTCCGCTCGCTGCTCGACGAGTGGGGGCTCCAAGAGCTCACCGACGCCGTGGAGTTGGGCGTGACCGAGCTGGTCGCCAATGTCGTACGGCATGTTCCGGACCGGCGGTGTGCGCTGGTGGTGCTGCGGCTGGCGGGGGCGGTGAGAGTGGAGGTGGGGGACGGGGTCCCCGAGCTGCCTTGTCTGTCACGGGGGTTGTCGATGGAGGCGGAGGGAGGCCGGGGGCTGGTGTTGCTGGACTCCGTCGTCGACAAGTGGGGGGTGGGGCCGCGGTCGGGGGGCGGCAAGGTGGTGTGGTTCGAGTGCCGCGGTTGAAGTGACGGGCTCACGCCGCTGGATATCGCTTTCACCCGCGCTGATGATGGGTTCATGACTCAAGACGCCGGTGAGAGAGACACGAAGGACTCCTGGGCCTACCGGTGGAAGGTCCGGCCGAGGCACGGGTTCGTCGAAGGCGGGGGATTCCCCCTGCTGGTGCTGTTGCCGCTGGCCCTCGTGTGCGCGTTCTTCTCGGCGTCCTGGTCGTTCCTGTTCGGCGCGTGGGGCCTCGCATGGATCGCCTACTCGGCGCGGTACTGGATCCCGGTGTGGCGTTCGGTGGTCGAGATTCGGGTGGGGCAGGGAGACCAGGGGCGGTTGCTGCTGCGGCAGCGGTACGGGCGCAGTCGGACGTACCCCCTGACAGCCGTCACCGGCCTGCGTCCGCTTCAGGTGGGCAACGCCTCCTTCGTCGACGTGGAGTCCGGACAGGACGACGAGTACGAGGAGAAGGACGAACTGGTGCTGCGGCTGGACGTGAAGGGTGCGGAGTACACGACCTACAACGCACGGTGCACCGCGGTCGCCATGGAGCCGCTCGTCAAGGCGCTGCGCCGCGCCTGCCCCGACGTGGTCGTGGCCGAGACCGAGTTCCGCCGGACGGTCTTCGTCGACGTCGAGCGGGGCATGTCGCCCGGCTGACCTCGGGAGCACGGGCACCGATGAGTTTTGTGCGCGGCTGCCGTCTGTCGTGTGGAGGAGGTGATCGCGATGGACGCGACGGCACGACAGGAAGCTCTGGGGCGGTTGGACGTGCTGGTCGGTGAGTGGGTGGTGGAGGCGGTGTTCGGTGGTGGTCCGCCCCGGTCCACCGGTCGCAGCGTGTTCGAGTGGGCCCTGGGCGGGCAGTTCCTGATCCAGCGCACCAGCGCCCCGGAACCCGCCCCCGACAGCGAGGCGATCATCGCGGTGGACCCGGAGAGCGGCGAGTACACGTACCACTACTACGACTCGCGGGGGATCGTACGGCTGTACTCGATGACCTTCGCCGACGGTGTGTGGCGGCTGCTGCGTGAGGCGCCGGACTTCTCGCCCCTGCTGTTCCGGCAACGCTTCACCGGGCGGTTCGACGACGACCGCGACACCATCCACGGAGTCTGGGACCGGGCGGAGGACGGCCCGGAGGACGCCCCGGCCGACTGGGGCAAGGACATCGAGTTCACCTACCGCAGGAGCCGCTGAGATGAAGCCCGACGAGATCGTGCGCGGCATCGTCGAAGAGAACCTGTACCTGGTCCTCGCCACCGCCGACACCGACGGCCGGCCCTGGAGTTCCCCGGTCTACTTCGCCCACGTGGACTGCCGTGAGTTCCTCTGGCTCTCCTCGCCGGAGGCCACCCACTCCCGCAACATCGCGGTACGGCCCCAGGTGGGCATCGCCGTCTTCGACTCGTCGGCCGCGATCGGCACCGGCCAGGGCGTGTACATGGCCGCGACGGCCGCGCGGGTGCCCGAGCCGGACATCGAGCGCGCGATCGACACCTTCTCCCGCCGCTCCCTCCGCCACGGCGGCCGAGCCTGGACCGGCGACGACCTCAACCCTCCCGGTGGGCTGGTCCTCTACCGCGCGGTGGCCGACGACCACTCGATCCTGGCCAAGGACGGCCGCCCCGATCACCGGATCCCGGTCGACCTCATCTGACCGTGACCGTGGAGACGCCCTGTGGGGCCGTCTCCGATGCGGGGTCCGGCGCGATGGCCTGGTCGTCGTCGTGGCCCTCGTCGCGCCGGTCACCGCTGCCCCCGCCGGCGGTGGAGCCATCTCATGGGTTGTCGTTCTGCCTGCCGCCGCTTCCGCGTGCGCCGAGCCTGGCCATGAGCGCCCTCGTCGGACCGGCCCCCATCAGGCGTCTCTTGCCGGACATGCCTTGTTCCCTGTCCGCTGATGTCCCAGAAAGGGACGGTCAGCAGGCCTCCCATCCGCTTCTCCTCGTCCCCGGTCGGCATTGACAACCTCCCTCGCACCCCTCCATCATCATTCCACTAATCACATAGTGGAATGGTGGTGGTGATCGTGGAGTACCGCATCGACAGGCGGAGCGGGGTCCCCGCCTTCCAGCAGATCGTGCAGCAGACCAAGCAGGCCCTCCGGCTGGGCGTACTCGTGCCGGGTGACCGGCTGCCCACCGCCAAGGAGGTCGCCGCGACCAGCACGGTCAACCCGAACACCACCCTCAAGGCGTACCGCGAGCTGGAGCGCGAGGGCCTGGTCGAGCCGCGACCGGGCCAGGGCACCTTCGTGCGCCGCACGCTGGGCCGCCCCGAGACGGGCACCGACTCGCCGCTGTACGCGGAGCTGGTGGCGTGGATGTCGAGGGCGGCCGGGGCCGGTCTGGAGCAGGAGGACGTGGCCGCGCTGGTCGCGTCGGCGATGGAGAAGCAGTACGCCGCCGGGAACGTGGCGGCAACGGGGTCCACGACAACGGGGTCCACGACGACTAGGAGCACAGGTGAGTGAAGGTATGTACGCGGGGGAACCGGCGATCGAGGCGTACGGGCTGGGGATGCGCTACCGGCGGGGCTGGGCGTTGCGGGACTGCTCCTTCCGGCTCCCGGCGGGACGGATCTGCGGCCTGGTGGGACCCAACGGGGCGGGCAAGACCACGCTGCTGAGCATCGCGGCCCATGTCCTGCAGCCGACGAACGGCTCGATCAGCCTGTTCGGTGAGGCTCCGGGCTCGGTGGAGTCCAGTCGGCGTACCGCGTTCCTCGCCCAGGAGAAGCCCCTGTTCCGCCGCTTCACCGTGGCGGAGACCCTGCGTCTGGGCCGGGAGCTGAACCCCGGCTGGGACCAGCGCGCCGCCGAGGACATCATCCGCGCGGGCAACGTGCCCTTCGAGGCGAAGATCAGCACCCTCTCCGGAGGCCAGCGCACCCGGGTCGCCATCGCCCTCGCCTTCGGAAAGCGCCCCGACCTGCTGATGCTCGACGAGCCGATGTCGGACCTCGACCCGGTCGTGCGCCACGAGATCATGGGCACCCTCCTCGCCGAGGCCGCCGAGCGCGGAACCACCGTGCTGATGTCCACCCACGTCCTGGCCGAACTGGAGAACGTGTGCGACTACCTCGTCGTCGTCTCCGGCGGCGGAGTGCGCCTCGCCGGTGACGTGGACGAGCTGATGTCCGTGCACACCCTGGTCACGGGCGCCAAGGAGGGTGACGGCATGCCTCCCGCCCTCGCCCTCGGGCACCACACCCTCGTCGAGTCCCGGATCAGCGGACGGCAGTTCACCGCGCTCATCCGCCCCGAGGGTCCGGTCACCGGCCCCTGGGACATAAACGCCCCGACCATGGAGGAACTCCTGCTCGCCTATCTCCGCTCACCCGACGCACCACCGCTGATCACCCCCACCGCCCAGGTCCACGGCCAGGGGTTCGGCACCGGGGCGGTGGCGGCATGAGCACCTTCACCAGCGCCTCGAACCCGGCCGGCACGACCGGCACCCCGACCGACGGCAAGAACGGGACCATGAACGCGACCACCGCGGAGGCCACCCGGCGTCCTCACCTCAGTGGTATGACCTGGCTGATCTGGCGTCAGCACCGGGCCGCGTTCTGGTCGATCCTCGCCGCCACCGCGCTCTCCGTGGCCTGGATGGTCTACCAGCGCGGCCAGTTGGTCGACTTCCTCGACGGCTACGGCTATCCCGGCAAGAGCCTCGACGAGGCGGGCGGCAGGTTCCAGCAGTACAACGACGCGTTCTCCTTCGTCTCCACGGGTCTCCAGGCGATACCCATCCTGCTCGGTGTCTTCCTCGGCGCCCCGCTGCTCGCGGGCGACCTGGAGAGCGGCACGGCCAAGCTGGTCGCCGCCCAGTCCATGAGCCGGACCCGCTGGCTCGCCACGAAGCTGGGGCTGGCCGGACTGGTGGTTCTGGTGAGCACGGGTGTGTTGTCGGCGGTGTTCGGCTGGTGGTGGAACCCCGTCAAGTCCGAGGTCACGGTCATGGACTGGACCTCGGGAGAGGCGTTCAACACCACGGGCCCGGTACCCGTCGCCCTCACCCTCTTCTCCGTCTTCGGCGGGGTGGCGATCGGCGTGGTGCTGCGGCGCACGCTGATGGCCATGGTGGTCACCTTCGGCTTCACCGTCGTCCTCCAGCTCGTCTGGGGCTACTTGCTGATGTCGCTCGGCAACGTGATCACGGTCACGACGAACAAGGGTGTTATGGGCGAGAACTCGTTTCCGCCGATACCCAAGAGCGCGTACCAGATTGACGAGTCGTATCTCACCAGCGGCGGGGATCTCCTGGGGTGGAGCACCTGTTCGCAGTCGTCGACCGACGCGGCACGGCAGGCGTGCCTGGACAAGGCCGATGTCGTGGGCTGGTCGGCGGAGTACCTCCCCATGTCGCAGATGAACGGCATGCAGTGGTTCGGAGCGTCGATCCTGTTCGCCCTGACCGCCGGTGTCGTGGCGTTCCTCTTCCTCTGGGGCCGTAAGCGGCTCGTCTGAGTCCCGCCCCCCCCGCGCCCCTTTCGGAGGGGCGCCTCTTCCCACCCGTTGATTCCTTGTCCCGTCCGCCGGGCTGCTTCGCCATGCCCGGAAGTCCGGAGAGAAAGGCATGCCTTGAACCACCGCAAGAGGCGAACGGGTGAGGCTTCGGCTCTCGCCCTGTTCACCGCCGCCGCCCTTGCCGCCACCCTGCTCAGCGCGCCGGGAACCCAGGCCGCGCAGACGGGAAGCGGTAGGGCCGGCGCCCTCGGCAAGGCCAGGACCGTCACCCTCGTCACCGGCGACCGCGTCACCCTGGACGCCACCGGACAGGTCACCGGTGTACGGCCCGCCAAGGGGCGCGAGGGCACCACCTTCCGCATAGCCCGGAACGACGACCGCACCTACGTCGTCCCGCGCGACGCCGAGCGGCTCCTCGCGAACGGCACCGCCGACCGGCGGCTGTTCGACGTGACGCAGCTGGTCGAGTGGGGGTACGACGACGCGGCCCGCCCCGACCTCCCGCTGATCGTGACGTACGCCAAGGGTCACAGCCTCGCGCCGAGCGCGCTGTCCGCCGCCGGTGCCCGGATCAGCCGGGACCTGCCCAGCGTCAACGGGGACGCGCTGAAGGCCCGTAAGTCCGAGGGGGCCGAGCTGTGGGAGACGCTCACCGGCAGCGGTGGGACGGCGCGGGCGAGATCGGCCGCCGCCGACCGGGTCGAGACGATCTGGCTCGACGGGAAGGTCGAGGCGGCCCTCGACCGGAGCACCGCCCAGATCGGCGCCCCCGAGGCCTGGGCGGCCGGGTACGACGGCAAGGGCGTCAAGGTCGCCGTGCTGGACACCGGGGTCGACGACACTCATCCGGATCTGGAGGGCCGTGTCGACGCGGCGAAGAACTTCTCCGAGGCGGCGGACACCGTCGACCGGGTGGGCCACGGCACCCATGTGGCGTCGACGGTCGCGGGGTCCGGCGCGCACTCCGGGGGCACGTACAAGGGGGTCGCGCCGGGCGCCCGGCTGATCAGCGCCAAGGTGCTCGACGACGGCGGCTACGGCGAGGAGTCCGGCATCATCGCCGGTGCGCAGTGGGCGATCGCGCAGGGCGCCAAGGTGATCAACCTCAGCCTGGGCGGCCCCGACAGCCCCGGTGACGACCCCGTCGAGCAGGCGGTGAACGAGCTGTCCGCCTCCTCCGGCGCCCTCTTCGTGATCGCCGCCGGCAACGAGGGCCCGGACGCCGCCACCGTCGGATCGCCGGGCAGCGCCGCCGCCGCGCTCACCGTGGGTGCGGTGGACCGTACCGACGCGATGGCCGACTTCTCCAGCCGGGGCCCGACGGCGGACGGTTCCCTCAAGCCCGACCTCACCGCGCCCGGCGTCGACATCGTCGCCGCGAAGGCCGCCGAGGGCACGGAGGGCGACCCGGCCGCCGACGGCTACGTGTCGATGAGCGGTACGTCGATGGCGACCCCGCATGTCGCGGGCGCCGCCGCGATCCTCGCCCAGCGCCACCCCGACTGGACCGGTGAGCGACTCAAGGCCGCCCTCACCGCCTCCGCCAAGCCGACCGCCGGCGTCTCGGCGTTCGCGCAGGGCACGGGCCGTACGGACCTCGTCCGCGCCCTCGACCAGCAGCTCACCACGACCCCCGCCACTCTCGGCTTCGCTGCCCAGCAGTGGCCGCACACCGACGACCGGCCGGTCACCGAAACGGTCACCTATCGCAACGACGGCGACCGCCCCCTCACTCTCGACCTGACCACCGAGGCGTACGGCGAGGACGGAAAGCCCGCGGCCGAGGGCATGTTCGAGGTCTCGCCCAAGCAGCTCACCGTCCCGGCGGGCGCCACCGCGACCGCCCAGGTCACCGTCGACAGCGGCGCGGGCACGGCCGACGGCTCCTTCGGCGGCGCGGTCACCGCGACCGACGGCGCGGGCACCACCGTGCGGACCGGTATCGGCGTACACCGAGAGGTCGAGTCGTACGACCTGACGGTCAAGCACCTCGACCTGCAGGGCAAGCCCGCCCAACGTTCCGAGACCGGGGTGCAGGGCCTGGACAACGAGGTCTGGCGGGACTTCTCCGACGACACGGACGGCGAGTTCACCGTACGGCTGCCCAGGGGCCGGTACAGCCTCGAAGGCCGGATCGACACGGGCGCGAACCCCGAAGACCGTTCCGGGGAGCTGGCCCTCCTCCTCAACCCGAAGGTGTCCCTCACCCGTGACACCACCCTCGTCATGGACGCCCGTAAGGCCGATCCGGTCCGGATCACGGTGCCGGACAGCCGCGCGAAGCAGACCGACGCCACCCTCAACTACGGGTTCGACATCGGCGGGAACCGGAGCATCTCGACGTACCTCATGGGCAGCTTCGCCACGTTGCGCGTCGGTCAGTTCGGCGCCCGGCTTCCGGCGGGTGAGGCGTTCGCGCAGTACAACGGCACCTGGACGCACGGCAGTACGCGCTACCGGCCGGTCTGGAACCGTACCGGCGACCTGTCGGGCTTCACCGCGAACCCGAAGCGCGGGCAGTTCGCCAAGGTCACGCTCGCCGCGGGTGCGCCGGCCAAGGGCAAGACGGCGACGCTCGTCGCCGCGCCGATGACTCCGGGCGGCTCGTCGTTCGACCTCTTCCCCGACACGCGCTCGCTGCCGGGCGCCTTCACCGAGTACGTCCTGCCGGGCGTGCGGTGGCGGTACTCCGTCTCGCAGGGCAGCGGCAAGGACGCGGACGGCGAACCGGTGTGGGAGGCCGGCCAGTGGATCGCGAAGCCCCGCTCGTACAGCGCGGGCAAGGAGTACACCGAGCGGTTCAACACCGGCGTCTTCGGCCCGCACCTCACCGGCCCGCTGACCGACGGCGAGGACCGCCCCGGCGCGGTCCGCGTCGGCAACACCTTCCTCGCCTACCTCCCCCTCTTCTCCGACGGTGCCGGCCACATCGGCGACTCCCAGTACAGCAAGGCCAGGAGCACCCTGTACGCGGACGGCACCCGAGTCTTCGCCATTGACGAGCCCTTGAACGGCGTCTCGTACGAACTCCCCGCCGCGAAGCGGGCGTTCCGCCTCACCACGGACGTCTCCCGTCCCACCACGCTGTCCTCGGTCAGCACCCGGATCACCGCCGAGTGGACCTTCACCTCCGCGCACGTCACCGGCGACGGGCAGCGGCTGCCGCTGTCGGTGGTCCGCTTCACGCCCCGGCTGAGCTCGGCGAGCACGGCCAAGGCGGGTACGCGTTTCTCGGTCCCGTTCACGGTCGAGGGCGCGGCCACCGCGCGCACCGCCCGCAAGCTGGCCTTCTCCGTCTCGTACGACGACGGCCGCACCTGGCACCCGGCGAAGGCGGTCGACGGCAAGCGCCTCGACCTGCGCCACCCGGCGAAGGCGGGCACGGTCTCTCTGCGCGTGACGCTCACGGACGCGGCCGGCAACACCCTGAAGCAGACGATCCAGCGGGCCTACCGGACCGTCAAGTAGACGTCTGTACACGTGGACGAGACGGTCGTCGTCCTCGATCGACGCGGTCGGCAGCTTCGCGACCGCGTCGAGCGAGGTCACCGTCGCGTCGTGTCCGAGCTCGCCCCGGATCACGGTGCGCTGTTCCTTCATGTGGGCCAGATCCGAACGGGACTTCGACAGCGCGTCGGTGCTTGCGTAGTTCTCCAGGTCGGTGCCCTTGGCAACGGCCTTCCCGTTCGAAGTTGCTCATCGGTCACCCGGTCTGGCCAGAGTCCGAGTCTGTGATCCAGCGCCCTTCGGCGGAGTCGTGCACGTACGCCGGCCTCCCCTTGGTCCCGCTCGTGCGGAACGGCTTCCCGCCGTCCGTGATCCGCACCGTCCCCGTACGGCCCCCGGTGCTCCACTCCAGCTCCAGGTACCAGCGGCAGTCGCAGCCCGCCGTCCGCGCGGAGACCAGCAGCTCCTCGGGGTCGGAGGAGGTGACCTTGTACGGGAAGGAGACGGCCGGGATCTTCCGGACCTCTGCGCCGGAGGCGTCAAGGCCGTCGACGGGTCTCGCGAGCGGGCGCGGCCGGTCGAGGTCCACGGCGAAGTGGCGCGGGGTGACGGCGCCGCCACAGCCGTTGTCCATCCGGTACGCGTTCCACGGCAGCGGCGCGTCGCGGTCGACCACGCGCACGTGCAGGGCATGGAGGACGACGGCGTCGGACGGCGACCGGCCCTGGACCGTGATCCGCACCAGCGCCTCCCCGCCGTGCACGGCACCGTGCGTCCCGGCCCACGCTCCGGAGTCGGCCGTGACCGGCGGCGGGGCGACCGCGCGGGGGGCCCGGTCCACGAGGTAGGTGTGCCCGCAGCCGCCCTCCCAGAGCTGGGAACCGATGCTCCAGGTGAAGGGGAGGGGGGCCGCGGTCCGCCCCGGAGCGGTGGAAGCGGGAGCGGGGGCGGAAGCCGTACGGGTGGGGTGGCCGAGCAGGGCGGCGGCGAGGGCGAGCACGACGAGGGCGACGGCGGCGGCGACGAGGAGGGGAGCGGGGGCGCCACGACGGGGGCGGGCGCGGGGCGCCTCCGGCGCGGACGGTTCCGGGTTCGATTCCGGCGCGGCCGACACGGCCGGCACAGGCGTGGGCGCGGGCGAGGCCGCTCGGCGGCGGGCGCGGTCCGCCTCCGTCCAGGCCGCCTCCAGGGCCCGCCGTTCCTCCTCGTCCGCCCCGCACAGCAGGGCGAGGCGGTCGACCAAGGCGAACTTCTCCGGGACGGTCGCGCCCGAGCAGTAGCGGTGGAGGGTGGACGCGCTGACGCTCAGCCGCCGGCCCAGCGCCTCGTAACTCCTCCCGTCCCGCGCCTTCAGCGCGCGCACGAGCCCCGCGAACTCCTCGACGGCGGCGTCCTTCGGCATTCCATCCCCCTCGACCCTGCGTCCCATCCTTCACGTCCTTGCACGTCAGCGGGGGTGGAATGGTTCCGGGACGACTGGTGGGCGCGTGATCGTTGCAGTCGGCGGGCGCCGGCCCCACGCTGGTGGAGCACTGACCGACCGAACGACCCGACGGGGGATCCACCACCATGAACAAGCTCCGCACCGCCTTCGCCACCGCAGCCGCTGCCGCACTGGGCCTCGCGGCCCTCGCCACAGCCCCGGCGCAGGCCGCTGCCCAGCCCGCCTTCCTCGCCGCCTCCCAGATGCCGGCGTCGTCGACGCCGTGGACCGCCACGCAGGTCTTCGCAGGCGTCCCGGAGAACGGCGGCGTCCTCTGCGCCCCGTACAAGATCCCGGCGCAGAACACCCGCTACCGCGAGTTCAGCACCGAGCTCGACACCAACGGCGTCCAGGTCACCACCGTCGCCCGTACCGAGGCCGACGCCGTGAAGCTGGTTGACACCCTTCGCGGGGCCCTCGCCGGCTGCGGCCCCCTGCTGGAGCAGCAGAACCCGGGCCTGCAGGCCGTCAGCGCCTCCCACGGCAAGCTCGCCGTCGAGGAGGGCGCCTGGGTCTACAGCCTGGACACCGCCGACCCGCAGATCGGCATCTCCGACATCCACCTGTTCTCCGTCGGCCGCGACGGCCGCACCGTCACCCTCGTCCGCTGGGGCCAGATGGGCGACCTCGAGGACGCCCCGCTGACCGCCTTCCGCACCACGACGAAGACCGCCGTCAACAAGCTCCACTGACCCGGGGGCTCCCCCGAGGGCTGACCACAGCTCGACAGCGGCGCGGCCGGAACCCGGGCGCGCCGCTGTCGTGCCCACCTGCTCCGCCGGCGGCGACCACTTCCTGGCCTTCACCAGCATCGCCTGCACCCTCATCTGCTACCGCAGACTCGCCGAATGAGATGGCCTCTTAGGCGGGGGAGGAAGCCAAGTTGGCGGTGAAGACGTGGCCGAGGCCCGGATAGCTCACCGCGTCGATCAGGCCGCTGACCACGGTGAGGGCGAGGAGGACCGGGGCCAAGGGGAGTCCGCGGGCCTCGCGGGTGGCGGCTGCGAGTAGCGGTGGCGGCAGCGTCAGGGGCTGCGGCGGAGTTCTCCGTGCTCATGGGCGGGCGGCGGGCGGCGGGCGGGGTTCGGGTGTGTCAGTACACCTGGGCCGGTACACCCCGGCTCGGCCTGGCCCGGACAGGGCGAAGGCGGCGGCCCCGGGGATCGGGGGCCGCCGCCTTCGCGTGCGGGGGCTGCGCTCAGCGCGGCTTCGTCACAGCAGTCCGGCTCAGTACCAGCGGCTCAGTACCAGCCGTTGGCCTGCCAGAACGCCCAGGCGCCGGTCGGGCTGCCGTAGCGGGAGTTCATGTAGTCGAGGCCCCACTCGATCTGGGTCTCGGCGCTGGTCTTCCAGTCGGAGCCGGCCGAGGCCATCTTGGAGCCGGGCAGGGCCTGGACCAGGCCGTAGGCGCCGGAGGAGGCGTTCGTGGCGTCGACGTCCCAGCCGCTCTCGTGCTCGACGATCTTGCTGAACGCGTTGTACTGGGCCGTGCTCGGGATCATCTTGTGCGCGATCGCCTTGGCCTGGCCGGCCGAGGAGACCGAGGTGGCCGCCTGGCTGGGGGTCGCCGTGAGGACCATGCCGGTGGTGGCGGCGGCCAGGGCGGCGGCGGTCAGGGCCTTCTTCGGGGAGGCGATGCGACGAGCGATGCGGGCGACGGACACGGAGAACCTTTTTCTTCGGGGACTGGGCGGTCGTGGCCTGTCCTGACCACACGCTGTGCGGCGGGGACATGCCGCGGCGCCGCGACCGTGAAGGCTCGTCGGCGCCGTGCGACGTCATCCAGAGAAACAGGCTCGACCGGTGTCCGCAATGACCCCTTTTACTAGTTGTGGTCGCATCGAGGGGAATCGGCGATCGTGTGAGCGGGCTCTCAATATGCAGGTCAGATGGGGTGCGAGTGAGGTGATATGTCTGAAATCTTCCTACTGTTCCGGTTAGTAGGTGATGTGGGTCATGTGGGGTGGTTCACCGCGTGAGTAACCGCCCGCGGTCACCCCCTCACGGTGCGGGTGCCTCGAAGGTGACCGGCGTCTCGAAAGCCGCCCGGCGGGTGGCCCGGCGCAGGGCCCGCAGAAGCGCCGGACCCAGCAGCACCGTCAGGACGACCGTGACGAGGGCCCGGCCCAGGTCCCAGCCCATCGAGGTGGCCAGGCAGTACGCGACGAAACGGGCCAGGTTGGCGGCGACCTCCCCACCCGGGTCGAAGGCGATGTTCGAGGCGTTCCCCTTCATGAAGGTCCAGCCCGCGAGGTTGGTGACCGTGCCGTACGCGAAGGCGGAGAGGAAGCCGTAGCCGCCGAGAAGCGCGAGTTCCGCACGGCCGCGCAGACGGTCGGTGCCCGGCAGCAGGCCCGCGCCCATCGCGAACCAGCCCATCGCCAGCATCTGGAACGGCATCCACGGCCCCACCCCGCCCGTGAGCAGCGCCGACGCGAACATCGTCACCGAGCCCAGCACGAAGCCGAAGCCCGGGCCGAGCACCCGCCCGCTCAGCACCATCAGGAAGAACATCGGCTCGATACCGGCCGTCCCGGCGCCGATGGGGCGCAGTGCCGCGCCCGTCGCGGCCAGCACGCCGAGCATCGCCACCGCCTTCGGGCCGAGACCGGACTCGGAGATCGTCGCCGCCAGGACCGCCACGAGGAGCAGCAGGAGGCCGGCGAAGAGCCAGGGCGCGTCCTGTGCGTGCGCGCTGACCTGGGAGGCCGGCGGCGCGAGGAACGGCCAGCCGAGGGCCGCCACACCCACCGCGCTGACCAGCACGAGGGCGGCGATCGAGCGGGGGCCGAGGCGGACGGCCCGGGCCTGGCGGGCGGTGCCGGTGCGATGGCGGGTGACGGTGCCGTGGCCGGTGGCGGTGCCGGTGCCGTGGCCGGTGGCGGTGGGGTGGCCGGGGTCCGTGGGGTGCAGCGTGTGCCGTGTGTGCCGTGTCACGACAGTGCCTCCCTCACCTGGGCGACCGTGAGCCACTTCCGCGGCGCCAGGATCTTGGTGACCTGCGGGGCGAAGGAGGGGGAGGCCACCACCACGTCCGCGGTCGGGCCGTCCGCGATCACCTCGCCGTCGGCGAGGAGCACCACCCGGTGGACCAGCTCGGCGGCCAGCTCCACATCGTGCGTCGCCAGCACGATCGCGTGCCCCTCGGCCGCCAGCCCGCGCAGGACCGTGACCAGGCGGGCCTTCGCCGCGTAGTCCAGGCCCCGGGTCGGCTCGTCGAGCAACAGCAGGGGAGGGCGGGCCGTGAGGACCACGGCCAGCGCGAGGGCCAGCCGCTGCCCCTCGGAGAGGTCACGCGGGTGGATGTCGTCGCCGACACCGGGGAGCAGCTCGGTGACCAGCGCCCGGCAGCTGCCCGGCGCCGCCCCCGCGTCCCGGTCGGCGGCCTCGCACTCGGCGCCGACCGTGTCGGCGTACAGCAGGTCGCGTGGTTCCTGCGGTACCAGGCCCACGCGGCGGACGAGTTCGGGCGGTGCCGTGCGATGCGGTACGACCCCGCCGACCCGCACCGATCCCGCGGCCGGTTCCACCAGGCCGACCAGCGCGGAGAGCAGCGTGGACTTCCCGGCGCCGTTGCGGCCCATGAGCGCGACGGTCTCGCCGGGCGCGAGGTCCAGGTCGACATGGCGCAACGCCTGGACGCGCCCACGACGTACAGCGAGGGCGCGGACTTCGGCCGGGGGAGCGGAAGTCGGCGCCGGGGCGGGCTTCCTGGAGAGTCCGGAGAGGAACGGGAGGGGCGGGAGGAAGGGGAGGGTGCGGCGGGGCGGTGTGCGCGGTGCGGGGGCCGGTGCGGTCGGGGCCGCCGAGGGCACGGTCTCCGGTGCGTCCCGGCCCGCCAGCCGTTCCCGCAGGCCGTCCGCCCGGCGCCGCGCGTCCCGGACCGTCAGTGGCAGCGGGGCCCAGTCCGCGAGCCGGCCCAGGGCCACCACCGGCGGGTACACCGGAGATACGGCCATGATCTCGGCCGGGGTGCCCAGGACCGGGGCCGCGCCGGGCGAGGGGAGGAGGGCGACCTGGTCGGCGTACTGGACGACGCGTTCCAGGCGGTGTTCGGCCATGAGGACCGTCGTGCCGAGGTCGTGGACGAGGCGCTGGAGGACCGCGAGGACCTCCTCCGCGGCGGCCGGGTCGAGCGCGGAGGTCGGCTCGTCCAGGACGAGGACCCTCGGGTGCGGGGTGAGGACCGAGCCGATCGCCACCCGCTGCTGCTGGCCGCCGGAGAGGGTGGCGATGGGGCGGTCGCGCAGGCCGGCGAGGCCGAGGAGGTCGAGGGTCTCCTCGACGCGGCGCCGCATCACGTCCGGGGCGAGGCCCAACGACTCCATGCCGTAGGCGAGTTCGTCCTCCACGGTGTCCGTCACGAAGTGCGAGAGCGGGTCCTGGCCCACCGTGCCCACCACGTCGGCGAGTTCGCGCGGCTTGTGCGTCCGGGTGTCCCGGCCGGCCACCGTGACCCGGCCGCGCAGGGTGCCGCCGGTGAAGTGCGGGACGAGCCCGCTCACCGCGCCGAGGACCGTCGACTTGCCGACCCCCGACGGGCCGACGAGCAGCACGAGTTCACCCTCCGGGACCGCGAAGTCCACGCCCTGGACGGCGGGTTCGGCGGCACCGTCGTACGTCACGGAGACGTTCTCGAAGCGGATCACGACGGTTCCTCGGCATTCGTGCGGAAACTGGGATCGGGACGGGGGCGGGATCGGGGGCGACGAACGCGGGGAGCAGGCCGAGCAGGACGGCCGCCGCCGGCCAGAGCGGGAGGGCGGGGGCGACGAGGGGGACCACACCCGGGTCCAGGGCCCCGGGATCGTACGCGGCGGCGAGGACCATCAGCCCGGCCACCGCCGCGCCCGACCCGGCGACCAGCCACGCGCGGACGTCCCAGCGGTCCGGACGGTAACGCGTGCGCAGCGAACGCCGGCCGCCCAGCCGCAGTCCGGCGAGGGCGGCGACCAGCCCGGCGAGCAGCACGGGCAGGCCGTAGGTGCCGCCCTCCGCGGTCAGCAGCCCGTACGTGCCCGCGCAGACGCCGAGCAGGCCGCCGAGGGTGAGGGCGGCGGTCGTACGGCGGACCGGGGCGGGGACGTCGGCGCTGCGGCCGTAGCCGCGGGCGTCCATCGCGGCGGCGAGGGCCACGGACCGTTCGAGGGCGCCCTCCAGGACCGGCAGCGCGACCTGGAGGAGACCCCGGACGCCCTTGTCGGGACGGCCGCGCAGCCGGCGGGCGGCACGCAGACGCTGGACGTCGAGGATCAGGTTCGGGGCGAAGGTGAGGGCCACGACCACGGCCACACCCATCTCGTACAGCGCCCCCGGCAGGGACTTGAGGAGCCGGGCCGGGTTCGCGAGCGCGTTCGCCGCGCCCACGCAGATCAGGAGCGTGGCCAGGCGCAGTCCGTCGTAGAGGGCGAAGAGCAGGCCCTCCGCGGTGACCCGGCCGCCCAGCCGGATGCCCTGCGCCCAGTGGGGCAGGGGGACTTCGGGGAGCGTGGCGAGCACGTGCGTGCCGGGGATCGGGGAGCCGAGGACGACGGCGAAGGTCAGGCGGATGAGGAGGACGGCCAACGCGAGCTTGAAGAAGACCGTGTAGGCGCGGGCGGTGGGGGTGTCGGGGCGGCGCGCGGCCACGACGTAGGCGGAGACGGCGATGAGGAGGGCGAGGAGGAGCGGGTTGGTGGTGCGGATGGCGGCCGTGCCGAGGCCCAGCGCCCAGAGCCACCAGGCACCGGAGTGCAGGGTGGCCGCGCGGGGGTTCCGGTCGCTATGACCCATCCCTGCGACCGTCCCCGCGCCGCCGCGCCTGCCACACCGCCGCCGCGCCCAGCGCGGCGACGGCGGCGGCGCCCGCGAGCAGGCCCGCCGAGGGGCCGCCGCCGTCCCCGGTGCTCTTCCCCTGGTCCGTCTTCCCCTCGGCCGCCGTCCCGGTGGCCGTCCGCGTCGGCTTCCGCTCCGTCGAGACCTGCTCCCCGCAGCCCGTCTTCGGGTAGTCGGAGATCGCGCACAGCAGCGCGTCGCTGCCGTAGCGGAGGGGCTTGGCCACGGCGGCGAGGGCCTCGGCCGTCGTCGCGTCGGGCGCGGTCAGCGCGCAGGCCGTACGGGCCGCCGGCGGGGTCTCCCCGGAGGGGGCGTCGGCCGCCGTACCGAAGTCGATGACCAGCGCCACCCGCTTCCTGCCGTCCTCGGCCGGTGTCCTCGCGCAGATCGTCGCGAAGTCGGCCGTGCCGCGCGGCTTCGTCGCGTCGGCGGAGTCCGCGCTGACCGCGAAGCGGAAGCCCTGGACGTCGCCGTCGGAGGGGCGGGTGGTGGAGGGGCCCTGGGTGGCGTACGTCCACTGCTCGCCCGTGCGCTCCCAGAAGGACCAGTAGCGGTAGCCGGCGGCCTGGGCCGGGCCCGCGTTCCCGAGGAGCAGGAACGCGGCGAGGACCAGGAGGATCGCGGTACGGAGACGGGTCACGGCCGGCGCTTCTTGCTGCGGCTGCTGAACAGGAAGCCGATGCCGGCCCCGGCGGCGAGACCGACGCCGATCATCCACCAGATGTCGGCGCTGGAGTCGTCCCCGTTCTCGGCGTTCTGGGCGTTGTCCTCGGGCGGGTCCGTGTCGCTGGCGGCCGTCGTCGACCCGGAGGCCGGTCCCGTCGCGTTGAGCTGCTTCACCAGGTCCGTGCCGCCGAAGTCGTGCGGGTCCGTGCCGGTCGCGTGCGCGGCGAAGATCAGCTGGGCGTAGGCGGCGGGACCGCTCTGCGCCGCCCAGGTGGAGGACTCCCGCTCCAGCCACTCCAGCGGCTTCTTCGCCTGAGCGGCCTGGCCCTGCGCGGCGAGCGCGACGACGGCGTCGGCGGTGTTGCCGTAGTCGGGCTGGTCGGTGGCGCCGGGGAGAGCGGACATGAGGTGGCCGTCCTTGGCGAGGGCCTCGGTGAGGTAGGCGGCCCCGTTGGCGGCTGCCTGTCGCGGGGTCGGGCGGCCGGAGTCCGCGCAGGCGGCGGCCTTCGCCTGCGGGACGGGCCCGACCACGAGACCCTTGCCGAGCGCGCCGACGACGCCTGCCGCCGTGGCGTCCGGGTTGGCCGCCAGCTCGCCCTTCTTGTCGGGCTGGAACGCGAAGGCACCGGCGTCGGCACCCTCGCCCTCGCAGGGCAGGGCGAGCTTCACCAGCGCGTCGTACGGCCCCCGGCCGCCCTTGCGCACGTCCGCCGGCTTGTCCCCGACGGCGGTCAGCGCGCCGACGACGACGGACGTCGAGTTGGTGTCGCTGGCGCCGCCCGGGGTGTAGCCCCAGCCGCCGTCCTTGTTCTGTACGGACTTCAGCCAGGCGACGGCCTTGCCGGTGACGGCGTCGTGGCCGCCGAGCGCGGCGAGCGCCTGCACGGCGGCGGCGGTGTTGTTGGTGTCGATGAGGAGCTTGGCGTCGCAGGCCGTGGTGGTGTCGGCGCGGTAGGGCGCGAAGGCGCCGTTCGCGCACTGCTGCCCGGTCAGCCAGGCCACGGACTGCGCGGCGGGCTCGACCCCCACCGTGTGCTGGGCGAGCAGGGCGAGGGACTGCCGCCAGACGCCGTCGTACGTCGGGTCGGTGGAGCCGTACAGGGCGGCGGGGAACGCCTGCGAGGCGGAGGGGGACGGGTCGGCGGCGACGGCGGGCGCGGCGGCCCCGATCACGGCGGTGGCGGCGGCCAGCACCGCGGCCCTGCGGCGGACGTTCATGATCGGCGGGTGCCTCTCCCTGTCGGGGAGCCGGGCAGCACGGGACACCCCGGCGGCTCGGCCCCGTATACCTCGACGGTGCCGCACACCGGCCGGTTGCCGGTGCGCGTGAGCCGGTCACGATCCGTCCGGGGCGGTCCGGCTCACCACGGCCTCACCGAGGCTGCGGTTCACGGTTGCGGGTCAGCGCCGGATTCGCACCGGCTTCTCCCCGTACGGGTGTGATACGACCCCGTCACTGTACCGGCCCGTAACGCACCTCCTGAGGGCAGCCTGTGAGCCGGGCCCGGCGAGGGCGGGGGCGGGGATAGGTTCGGGCCCATGCAGCCGACGGGGAGACTGCTCGGCTCCGGCCGGGCCGCGGACGTGTACGAGATCGACGCGGCATGGGTGCTGCGCCGCGACCGGGAAGGGTACGGGGACGCGGCTGCCGAGGGCGCGGTGATGGAGTACGTCGGGGCCCACGGCTACCCGGTGCCGCGGGTCCGCCCGGCCGACTCCACACGCACCGACCTGGTGCTGGAGCGGCTGTACGGTCCGACGATGCTGACGGCGTGCCTGGCCGGCTCCCTGGGCCCCGGCGAGGCGGGCGCCGTCCTGGCCCGGCTGCTGCGCGCGCTGCACGCGGTCCCGCCGCGCACCTCCGCGGGCCGCCGCGTCCTCCACCTGGACCTCCACCCGGACAACGTCGTCCTCACCGCGGACGGCCCCCGCGTCATCGACTGGTCCGACACGGAGGAGGGCGAACCCGGCCTGGACTGGGGGATGTCCGCGACGATCCTCGCCCAGGTCGCCGTCTCCACAGGCCCGCTCGCCGCCCCCGCCCACACCATGCTCACCGCCCTCCTCGCCGACCCGTCCCACCTCACCGACGCGGGCCTGGTGGAGGCCCGGCGACGACGTGCGGCCAACGTGACGATGAGCCGGGCCGAGGTGGAACTCCTGGGAGAGGCGGAGGAGTTGATCAGATCGCTGGCGGCCTCGGCGCCCCAGCTGGTCCCGGGTTCACTGCCGGGGCGTCGGGCCGCCGAACGGCAGGAACAGGGTCCGGGCGGCGAGTAGCCAGCTGCCGTCGGGCTGCCTGCGGAACGCGTCCTCGTAGTGGCCGACCTGGACGGGCGGTCCGGACGGGACGGGGGCCGTGCCGCCGCCGTGGCCGTCGACCCGGTACGTCGTGAAGTACGAGGTCGCCGTCGCCGTGTCGGCCGAGGCCGCCGTGACGAGGATGTTCGACATCAGGCGGCGGGAGAGACGGTCCGCGGGGCGGGCCGCGAAGTACTCCCGCAGCGCCTCCCGCCCCTCGACCAGACGGTCTCCGGCGGGCCACTCCCAGCGGCCGTCGACGGTGAACAGCTCGGCCACGGAGCCGGGTTCACCGAGGTCGAGACGGTGGACGAAGCCGATGATCAGGCGCTCGCAGGCGCGCTCGGCGAGCAGGCGGTCGAGGGGGTCCATACGGTCGAGCGGGTCCATACGGTCGTGGGTAGCACGGGAGCGAGGCGCCGGGCGACCGGGTCATACCGCCACGTACGTCACCGGCTCGCTCCCCGCCACCGCCTCCGCCCGGCCCAGCTTCACCAGCCGGCGCAGGTGGGCCTCCGCCTCCGAGACGGCGATGGTGCGGGAGCCGTAGGGGATCTGGGCCCAGGGCCGGTTCCACTCCATGCGCTCGGCGAGCTGCCAGGGAGTGAGAGGTTCGGCGAGGAGGGTGGCGAGGCCGGTGAGGCGGTCCTCGTGGTGGTCGAGCAACTCCCGTACACGGGAGGCCGCGTCGGTGAACGCGTGCTGGTGGGCCGGCAGCACCTCGGCGGGGTCCAGGCGGCCCACGCGCTCCAGGGAGTCGAGGTAGTCGCCGAGGGGGTCGGTGACGGTGACGTCGTCGGGGTCCTCGTACAGGCCGATGTGCGGGGTGATCCGGGGGAGCAGGTGATCGCCGGAGAACAGGCGTCCGTGGCCCGGCAGTCGGGCGGGATGCTCCTCCTCCAGGTGCAGGCAGACGTGGCCCGGGGTGTGGCCGGGCGTCCAGATCGCGCGCAGTCGGCGGCCGGGCAGGGCGAGGAGGTCGCCGGGGACGATCTCACGGTCGGGCAGCGCGGGAGAGAGGCCGGGCAGGGTGTGGGAACGGGCGCTGCGCAGCGGGGCGATGTGCTCCTCGGGGGCGCCGGCCGCCTCCAGCTTGGCCGTCATGTAGACGAACCAGCGCCGGGGGCGGGTCTCGCGGGTGCGCCGGACGATCGCGCCGTCCGCCTCGTGCATCGCGATCCAGGCGCCGGAGGCCTCCCGCACCTTGCCCGACAGGCCGTGGTGGTCGGGGTGGTGGTGGGTGATGACCACGCCGTGGATCTCGTCGATCGTGGTGCCGCACGCGGTCAGGCCCTCGGCGAGGGTGTCCCAGGACGTCGGGTCGTCCCACCCGGTGTCGATCAGTACCGGCCCGCGGTCGGTGTCGACGACGTAGACCAGGGTGTGGCCGAGGGGGTTGTCCGGGATGGGTACCCGGACCGACCGTACGCCTCCGCCGTGATCGGTTGCCTGCGTCATGGGCTCCCCTGTCGCCGATTCCGCAACTATAACTAGAACAGGTTCCCATGGGAGCCCAAGTCACCTGTCGGGCCTGCCGGTCGGGTGTCCGGACCGGGCGGCCGGATGTCCGGGCCGGCCCTGGCGCGGCAGGCGCCGGTTCACGTGCGCCGACCGGCGCGCCGGCCCATGAAGGTGTCGCGAAGTGGTGTGAGCTCCGTGGACTCCTCCGGGGAGAGCTGGTATCCCTCTCCCTATCTGATGAACCGTCAGAGAAGGTTTCCGGGGAGGCAGTCGCCATGACCGAGCTCGTGGAACACGGACAGCTGTTCATCGGCGGGGAGATGACCGACCCCCTCGGCACGGACGTCATCGAGGTGATCTCGCCGCACACCGAAGAGGTCATCGGACGCGTCCCGCACGCCTCCAAAGGCGATGTCGACCGGGCGGTCGCCGCGGCGCGGAAGGCCTTCGACGAGGGGCCCTGGCCGCGGGCGACCCTCGACGAGCGGATCGAGGTGGTCACCCGCATCAAGGACGCGATCGCCGTACGGCACGAGGAGATCGCCCGTGTGATCTCGTCCGAGAACGGGTCGCCGTACTCCTGGAGCGTCCTGGCGCAGGCGCTCGGCGCGATGATGGTGTGGGACTCCGCGATCACGGTCGCGCGGAACTTCACGTACGAGGAGAGCCGTGACGGCGTTCTCGGCCGCATCCTCGTGCGGCGCGAGCCGGTCGGGGTCGTCGCGGCCGTCGCCCCCTGGAACGTCCCGCAGTTCGTGGCCGCCGCCAAGCTCGCACCCGCGCTGCTCGCCGGCTGCACGGCGGTGCTGAAGCCGTCGCCCGAATCGCCCCTGGACGCCTACATCCTCGCCGACATCGCGCGCGAGGCCGGACTGCCCGAGGGCGTCCTGTCGATCCTCCCCGCCGACCGCGAGATCAGCGAGTACCTCGTCGGGCATCCCGGCGTGGACAAGGTCTCCTTCACCGGCTCGGTCGCGGCCGGTCGGCGCGTGATGGAGGTCGCCTCACGCCATCTCACCCGCGTGACCCTGGAGTTGGGCGGGAAGTCGGCGGCGGTCGTGCTGCCGGACGCGGACCTCGCGACCGCCGTCCCCGGCATCGCCTCCGCGGCCTGGATGAACAACGGACAGGCGTGCGTGGCCCAGACCCGCATCCTGCTCCCGCGCTCCCGCTACGACGAGTTCGCCGAGGCCTTCGCCGCGGCGGCCGGCGCGCTGGTGGTCGGCGACCCGCTGGACCCGGCCACCCAGGTGGGCCCGCTGGTGGCGAAGCGGCAGCAGCAGCGCAACCTCGACTACATCCGGATCGGCCAGGAGGAGGGCGCGAAGATCCTCACCGGCGGCGGGCGCCCGCCCGGCCAGGACCGCGGCTGGTACGTCGAGCCGACCCTCTTCGGTGACGTCGACAACTCCATGCGGATCGCCCGCGAGGAGATCTTCGGCCCGGTCATCTGCCTGCTCCCGTACGGCGACGAGTCCGAGGCCGTGAAGATCGCCAACGACTCCGACTACGGGCTCAGCGGCAGCGTGTGGACGGGCGACGTCGAGCACGGCGTCGACATCGCCCGCCAGGTCCGCACCGGCACGTACTCGGTGAACACCTTCAGCCTCGACATGCTCGGCCCCTTCGGCGGCTACAAGAACTCCGGACTGGGACGGGAGTTCGGGCCCGAGGGCTTCGGCGAGTACCTGGAACACAAGATGATCCACCTGCCGGCGGGCTGGGAGGGCTGACCGACCATGGGCGACCGCTGGCAGATCGAGGTCGACCGCTCCCTGTGTATCGGCTCGGCCCAGTGCCTCCACCACGCGCCGCAGGCCTTCCGCCTCGACACGGGCCGCCAGTCCCATCCCCTCGCCCCCGAGACCGACGCCAACGAGCAGATCCTCGCGGCGGCGGAGGGCTGCCCGGTCGAAGCGATCATGATCACGCTGCTGGAGAGCGGGGAGCCGGTGTTCCCTCCGGAGGATTAGCGGTTTCGTGCGACACTCCGCCTCACGTTCGGGACGTGCGAGAACGTACAAGACGTGTGGGGCGGGAGAGGTATGCGTGGGGTGGGAGCGGCCGTGGCGGTCGTCGTCGCGGGAGTGCTGACGGCGGGATGCGGGAGCGGTGACGGCGGCGGTTCGGCCGCGCGGCCGACGGGGAGCGAGGCGCCCGCGGTGGGCGCGGGAGAGCGGACGGTGACCGTCGCCGCCGTCCAGGGGGACGTCCGGGCCGCCGTGGCGGCCGGGGGATTCGGGCGGATCGTCTTCGCCGACGAGGAGTCGGCGGCGATGCGGCAGCGCCCGTGCCAGGTGGCCGGGCAGGCGCGGACCCCCACCGCGCCGGACCGGAAGGCCGCGGAGCGGGTGATCGCCGAGCTCACGGATCGCGGCTGGACGGCGACCGACCCCAGCACCGACGCGGGCGTGGCCGGCTGGGTGCTGGACCGGGGCGGATGGACGCTGAGCGTCCTCTCCGGCGAGGTGTCCGCCCAGGAGATGGCCGCGGCGGCTCCGGCGGCCGAAGGAGCGGACGGGGGCGGTGAGTTCAAGGGAGTGGTGATCCACGGATACGGCATGGACTGCGGGCCCGGCACGGCTACCGCGTCTCCTTGACCTCCGGCGCCTTGGCCTCCGTGAGGTCGATCAGCCGGCACACCGTCTCGATGTCTATCTTCACCTGGGCGATCGAGGCGCGGCCCGACAGCCAGGTGATCAGGGCCGAGTGCCAGGTGTGCTCGATCACCCGGACCGCGGAGAGCTGCTCCGGCGTCGGGTTCTCCAGCCCGATCGCGTCCAGGACGATCGCCGTGGTCTGCCGGGAGACCTGGTCGACCTCGGGGCTGACGCTGCGGTCCGCGAACGTCAGGGCGCGGACCATCGCGTCCGCCAGGTGCGGCTCACGCTGGAGTGCGCGGAAGGCCCGCATCAGGGTCTCCGCGACCCGCTCCGCCGCGCTCTCGCCCGCCGGGGGCTTCTTGCGCAGCGTGCCGTGCATGTGTTCCAACTGGTCCTGCATGGTGGCGACCAGCAGATGGATCTTGGACGGGAAGTAGCGGTACAGGGTGCCGAGCGCCACCTGCGAGGACTCCGCGACCTCCCGCATCTGCACCGCGTCGAACCCGCCCCGGCTCGCCAGCTGCGCGCTCGCGTGCAGGATGCGCCGGCGGCGGGCCTGCTGCCGCTCGGTGAGCGGCGCCGAGTCGGACCGCTCGGTACTCGTACTGGCATCCACCTTGGTCATCTCGTCCGCCTTGGCGTCCGCACGCCGGTCGTGGCGTGAATCACCTGATCCACTGCTCACAGTGTCCCTACCTGCCGGTAGATTCAGAGCCTCTTGAACGATCAAGTCTGAAACTTGTTCTAGATTAGCGTCCCGGCGTAATCTCGCGGGACAGTGCAGGGAGAAGGGGGCCAAGAGTGACCGCTGGGGCCAGTCAGGCGGGGCCTTCCGAAGGTTCCGCCGCCGACGGCGAGCGACCGCTCCACATCGCACTCCTCACCTACAAAGGGAACCCGTTCTGCGGGGGGCAGGGTGTCTATGTACGGCACCTCTCGCGCGAGCTGGCCCGCCTCGGCCACACCGTCGAGGTCATCGGCTCCCAGCCCTACCCCGTCCTCGACGAGGGCCACGACGACCGCCTGAGCCTGACCGAGCTGCCCAGCCTCGACCTCTACCGCCAGCCGGACCCCTTCCGCACCCCCAAGCGTGGCGAGTACCGCGACTGGATCGACGCGCTGGAAGTCGCGACGATGTGGACCGGCGGCTTCCCCGAGCCCCTCACGTTCTCGCTCCGCGCCCGCCGCCATCTGCGCGCCCGCCGCGGCGAGTTCGACGTCGTCCACGACAACCAGACCCTCGGCTACGGCCTGCTGGGCGATGTCGGGGCCCCGCTGGTGACGACGATCCACCACCCCATCACCGTGGACCGCCGGCTGGAGCTGGACGCGGCGGAGAACCGGCGCCAGCGCCTGTCCAAGCGCCGCTGGTACGCCTTCACCCGCATGCAGAAGCGGGTCGCCCGCCGACTGCCCGCCGTACTCACCGTCTCCGGCACCTCCCGCCGGGAGATCATCGACGACCTCGGCGTCCGCGACGACCGTATCCACGTCGTCCACATCGGCGCCGACACCGACCTGTTCTCGCCGGATCCCTCGATACCCGTCGTCCCGGGCCGCGTCGTGACGACCTCCAGCGCCGACGTGCCGCTCAAGGGCCTGGTCTTCCTCGTCGAGGCCCTCGCCAAGGTCCGCACCGAGCGCCCGGACGCCCACCTCGTCGTCGTCGGCAAACGCCCCGCGGAGGGGCCCGTCGCCCAGGCGATCGAGCGGTACGGCCTCGAAGGCGCCGTCGACTTCGTCAAGGGCATCTCGGACGCCGAACTGGTCGACCTGGTGCGCTCGGCGGAGGTCGCCTGCGTGCCCTCGCTCTACGAAGGTTTCTCCCTGCCCGCCGCGGAGGCCATGGCGACCGGCACACCGCTGCTCGCCACGACCGGCGGCGCGATCCCCGAGGTCGCCGGCCCGGACGGCGAGACCTGCCTCGCCGTACCCCCGGGCGACCCGGGCGCGCTGGCGGCGGGGCTCAAGCGCCTGCTGGCCGACCCGGAGCTGCGGGCCCGGCTCGGCGCCGCCGGCCGCGAGCGGGTGCTCACGCGGTTCACCTGGGCGAAGGCCGCCGAGGGCACCGTGGCCCGGTACCGCGAGGCCATCGCCGGCCTCGCCCCGGCCGCCGTCACCCGCGGCCCCGCGGCCCCCGTAGCTGTTGACGTTGTATCCGATCGCGAAAGCAGGGCCACGTGCTGACCGTCGACTTCTCCCGGTTCCCGCTCGCTCCGGGGGACCGTGTGCTGGACCTCGGCTGCGGCGCGGGCCGGCACGCGTTCGAGTGCTACCGGCGGGGCGCCCAGGTCGTGGCCCTGGACCAGAACGCCGAGGAGATCCGCGAGGTCGCGAAGTGGTTCGCGGCGATGAAGGAGGCGGGCGAGGCCCCGGAGGGTGCCACCGCCACGGCGATGGAGGGCGACGCCCTCGCCCTGCCCTTCCCCGACGAGTCCTTCGACGTCGTCATCATCTCCGAGGTGATGGAGCACATCCCCGACGACAAGGGCGTACTCGCCGAGATGGTACGGGTGTTGAAGCCCGGCGGCCGGATCGCGATCACCGTCCCGCGCTACGGACCCGAGAAGGTCTGCTGGAGCCTGTCCGACGCCTACCACGAGGTCGAGGGCGGCCACATCCGCATCTACAAGGCGGACGAACTCCTCACCAGGATCCGGGAAGCCGGCCTCAAGCCGTACGGCACCCATCACGCGCACGCGCTGCACTCGCCCTACTGGTGGCTCAAGTGCGCGTTCGGCGTCGACAACGACAAGGCCCTGCCGGTGCGGGCGTACCACAAGCTGCTGGTCTGGGACATCATGAAGAAACCACTGGCCACCCGGGTCGCCGAACAGGCGCTGAACCCGCTGATCGGCAAGAGCTTCGTGGCCTACGCGACCAAGCCGCACCTGCCCGTCGCCGCTGCCTCGGTGGACGCCAAGTGACCACCCCCCGGACAGAACACCTCGTCCTGCCCGGGGTCCTCACCGCCGAGCAGGCCGCCGCGACCGTCGCCGGCATCCTCGCCGTGCAGCGTGAGGACGGGGCGATCCCGTGGTTCCGGGGCCACCACCTCGACCCGTGGGACCACACCGAGGCCGCGATGGGCCTCGACGCGGCCGGCGAACACGACGCCGCGGCCCGGGCCTACGACTGGCTGGCACGCCACCAGAACGAGGACGGCTCCTGGTACGCGGCCTACGCCGACGGGGCGTTCGACGACGTCACCGACCGCGGCCTGGAGACGAACTTCGTCGCCTATGTGGCCGTGGGCGTCTGGCACCACTACCTGTCCACCGGCGACGACACCTTCCTCGACCGGATGTGGCCGACGGTCTACGCGGCGGTCGAGTTCGTGCTCCGGCTCCAGCAGCCGGGCGGCCAGATCGGCTGGAAGCGCGAGGACGACGGCACACCGACCACGGACGCGCTGCTGACCGGCTCCTCCTCGGTCCACCACGCGCTGCGCTGCGCGCTCGCCATCGCCGAACAGCGCGAAGAGCCGCAGCCCGACTGGGAGTTGGCGGCGGGCGCGCTGCGGCACGCGATCCGCCGGCACCCGGAGCGGTTCCTCGACAAGGGCCGCTACTCGATGGACTGGTACTACCCGGTGCTGGGCGGCGCGCTCACCGGCGCGGAGGCCAAGTCCCGTCTGGAGGCGGACTGGGACCGCTTCGTGGTCCCCGGCCTCGGGGTGCGCTGTGTCGTCCCCAACCCGTGGGTCACGGGCGGAGAGTCGGCCGAACTCGCCCTCACCCTGTGGGTGATGGGCGAGTCCGACCGCGCGCTCGATGTTCTCCAGTCGATCCAGCACCTGCGGGACGCGGAGTCCGGCCTGTACTGGACGGGTTACGTCTTCGAGGACAAGGCCGTCTGGCCCCGGGAGCTGACCACGTGGACGGCCGGCTCCCTGCTGCTGGCCGTGGCCGCACTGGGCGGCGACGAGGCCACCTGCACGGTCTTCGCCGGCGACCTGCTGCCCCGCGGCCTCGACCCGGACTGCTGCGACTGAGGGTGCCGGCGGGCCGAGGCCCCGAGAGCGCCGAGGAACTGGCCTCGGCGGGTCAGTGCCGCACGCGGTTGGCGATGGCGTGGCCGACGAAGAGGTACACGACCGCGGCCAGGCCGTAGCCCGCGACGACCCGCGCCCATTGCTCGTCGAAGGTGAACAGATCGTAGGACCAGCCGGCGAGCCAGCGGGCCGCATCGTGGATGAACTGCACGAAGTCGTTCGCACGGTTCGCGTCCAGCAGGTACATCAGGATCCACAGGCCCAGGATGAAGGCCATGATGTCGGCGATCACCGCGATGACTCTGCCGGCCTGACCGGCACCATTGCTATATCGAGGGGACATGCTCATCGAATTGCCGCTCAACCCCGTATGAAACCTGGACGGTTCCGGGCCGTCGCCCCGCGGACGTTCATCGCGCAAGTCTCGCTCGTTCGAATGGCGTTCGACCTGCGCAGCGTCTGTTCTCAGTCTGTTCTCACGATGCGTTGAGCTCGGCGAGGACCCGCAGGGTGTGCCGGTCCGGAGCCATCGCCAGCAGATCGGTCACCGGCCCCTTGCGCCACAACTCCAGCCGCTCCGCGATGCGTTCGCGCGGCCCGACGAGGGAGATCTCGTCGGCGAACGCGTCCGGCACGGCGAGCACCGCCTCCTCCCGGCGGCCGGACAGGAACAGCTCCTGGATCCGCCGGGCCTCTCCCTCGTAGCCCATCCGTGCCATCAGATCGGCGTGGAAGTTGCGGGCCGCGTGCCCCATCCCGCCGATGTAGAAGCCGAGCATCGCCTTGACGGGCAGCAGACCCGCCGAGACGTCGTCGCACACCTTCACCTGGGCCATCGGCGCCACCATGAACCCCTCGGGCAGCCCGGCCACCGCCTCCCCGTACGCCTCCGGCCGGTTCGGCGACCAGTACAACGGCAGCCAGCCGTCGGCGATCCGGATCGTCTGGGCCACGTTCTTGGGCCCCTCGGCGCCGAGCAGGACGGGCAGGTCCGCGCGGAGCGGGTGGGTGATCGGCTTGAGCGGCTTGCCGAGACCGGTGCCGTCGGCGCCCCGGTAGGGGTGGGAGTGGAACCGCCCCTCCAGCTCGACCGGCGCCTCCCGCCGCAGAACCTGCCGTACGACGTCGACGTACTCGCGGGTCGCGGTCAGCGGCGACTTCGGGAACGGGCGGCCGTACCAGCCCTCGACCACCTGCGGACCGGACAGCCCGAGCCCCAACAGCATCCGGCCGCCGGAGAGATGGTCCAGGGTGAGGGCGTGCATGGCCGTCGTGGTGGGGGAGCGGGCCGCCATCTGGGCGACCGCCGTGCCGAGCCGGATCCGGGAGGTCTGTGCGGCGATCCAGGTGAGCGGGGTGAACGCGTCCGAACCCCAGGACTCGGCGGTCCACACCGAGTCGTAGCCGAGCCGCTCGGCCTCCCGCACGAGCGGAACATGGTCCGGGTCGGGGCCGCGACCCCAGTAGCCGAGCGTGAGACCGAGCCGCATACCTGCCTCCTGACGATCCGTCAGCCGAGGTGACCGGGGGCGACTGTACGACAACGGCCCCCCGCCCGGAAGGGCGAGGGGCCGAGCGTCGAAGACCGGGAGTCGAAGAGCGGAATCAGCCGCGCTGGATGCCCGACGTGTCCTGCAGCACGCCACGACGGCCGTCCTGCGTCTGCGCGACCAGCGCGCCACCGCGCTGCTCGACCGCCAGGTACCAGGTACCGGGCGCCAGTTCGGCGATCGGCGTCGGCGAACCGTCCTCCGCGAACAGCGGACGCGGCACCGGCACCGCGAACCAGAACGGCGAGAACTCCGGAGCCGGCGGCTGCGCCTGGGCCTGCTGCGGCTGCGGAGCCCCGAAGGGCTGCCCGGGCTGCGGCTGACCACCGTACGGCTGCTGCTGCCCGCCCGGGGCGCCGGGGTAGCCGTACCCACCGGGGGGAGGCTGGGCGCCGTAGGGCTGCGGGGCGGCCGGCTTGGGCGCGGGGATGAGGGCGGGCTGGAGGGCGGGGACCAGGGGGGTCGCGACGGCTGCCGCGGCCATGACCACGGTGGCGACGAGGGCGAGGATCAGGCCGACGCCGGCGCTCAGGCTGCCCTCTCCCGCCCCCGGGAAGTTGTTCGTGCCGCTGGCGGGGTCGAAGATGTTCCCGAGGGCGCTCCACGCCGCGAAAACCGTGAACGCGACACCGAACTGGCCGAGGTCGAGCCCGGCCACCTTCGGCACCTGGGGCAGGCCCCGGGACAGGACGACGAGCGCGGCACCGATGATGCCCGCGAGCACCACGCCCATGAGGATCGGACCGCTCGCCCAGGCGCTGGGGAAGTCGTAGTCGTCCGGGGCCCCGTCGGCGGAGTAGAAATCGAGGAACGACGCGATGAACAGCAGAACAGCTGCTCCGATCACCACGCCGTCGCCTCGAGTGAGGGAGCGGATATTCACTTCAGGTCCTTCGTAGGTCGTCTCGTCGTCGGTAGAGGCGTCGCCGTCACCGTGTCGCCCTCAGGCCCCGGTGTGAAGCGCGGGGGTGGCCCCTCATCGTAGGGACGACACTATCGTCCGTCCGATCAGGGTGTCCGCCCGGATCAGCGCGCTGAGCACTACCCGCGCAGGAAACTCACGATTCCCTCAGAGATCCCTTGCGCCGCCTTCTGCCGCCAGGCGCCGCTGGTCAGCAGCGCCGCGTCCTTGCTATCGCGCATGTTGCCGCACTCGATGAACACCTTGGGAACCGTTGACAGATTGAGACCGCCCAGGTCCGTACGGGTGTCCAGTCCGGTCCCGCCGCCGATGTAGTTGGAGGGTGCGCTGCCCGTCGCGCGCACGAAGTTGCCCGCGATGCGCTCGCCCAGTTCACGGGAGGGGGCGGTGATCGCACGGGTGTCGGCGGCGCCCTCGTGCACGCTGCCCGGCAGGATGACGTGGAAGCCGCGGTTGCCGGCCGCCGAACCGTCCGCGTGGATCGAGACGACCGCGTCGGCCTTCGCCTGGTTGCCGATCCGGGCGCGCTCGTCCACACACGGACCGTAGGACCGGTCGCCGTCCTGGGTGAGCTTCACCGTGGCGCCCTGTTCCTGGAGCAGGGTGCGCATCCGGTGGGCGACGTCGAGGGTGAACCTGGCCTCCGCGTATCCGGAGTTGGTGGCCGTCCCCGTGGTGTCGCACTCCTTCGAGTGCGTACCGATGTCCACCTTGCGGTTGATCTCGGCCGGGTGCTGGAAGTTGCCCGGATTGTGGCCCGGGTCGATGACGATCACCTTGCCGGTGAGGGGGCCGGAGACGGCGGGCACGGAGGGGCTGGGAGCCGGGTCCGAGCCGGGTTCCTTGGGGTCGTCGTCGCCGGTGGAGGCCGGCGCGGAGCTCTTCGGGGACGTCCCCGGCGAGGCCGACGCGCTCGCCGACGTGGGCGTCCCGACGGCGTCCGACGAGTCCCCGCCCGACCCGCCCACCACCTCGTACACCAGCCAGCCGAGCAGCGCGCCCGGCACGAGGGCGGCGAGCGCGACGGTCAGGGGGCGGCGCCGGGAGCGGCGGGGCTGGGGAGGATCGAAGTCCGGACCTACGTACGACACGTCAGTGACTCTAACCGGGGGGTCAGGCCCCCGGCGCCGTTCGCCGCAGGACGCGCAGCGAGTCGGTCGCCGAGACCTCCGTGAAGGCGCCGGACGCCAGGGCCCGGAGGTAGACGCGGTACGGGGCCTGCCCGGTGAACTCGTCGGCCGGGTCCGGGAACACGTCGTGGATGACGAGGAACCCGCCCTCGGCGACCCGCGGCGCCCAGCCCTCGTAGTCGGCGTTCGCGTGCTCGTCGGTGTGGCCGCCGTCGATGAAGACCAGGCCGAGGGGGGTGCCCCAGACCTTCGCGATCTGCGGCGAGCGGCCGACGAGGGCGACGACGTGCTCCTCCAGGCCCGCCTTGTGCAGCGTGCGGCGGAAGGTCGGCAGGGTGTCCATCAGGCCGAGCTCCGGGTCGACCGTCTCCGGGTCGTGGTACTCCCAGCCCGGCTGCTGCTCCTCGCTGCCCCGGTGGTGGTCGACGGTCAGCGCCACGACCCCGGTCTCGCGGGCCGCGTCGGCGAGCAGGATCGCGGACCGCCCGCAGTACGTGCCGACTTCGAGCAGCGGCAGCCCGAGAGCGCCCGCCTCGACGGCCGCCGCGTACAGGGCGAGGCCCTCAGCCGCGGGCATGAACCCCTTCGCGGCCTCGAAGGCGGCCAGGATCTCGGGCTTGGGGGCCGCGGGCATGGGGGTCCTCTCCGTCGGACGCGGATGCTCGGGTAAGCGGGTACGCGCGTTCGGGAGTCCATGCTGCCGTACCCCCTGCCCGGTGGGTGACAGGGGGTACGGCAGCGGGTGTCACCCGGTGGTGTCGGAGATGTCGAGCTTGTTCACCTTGATGCGCGAGGTGTCGAACTCCCAGGCCACGTAGTACTTGCCCGGGGCGTACTCGTCGGCCATGGCGTACGTGTCCCAGCCCGCGCCCGTGCCGGCCGGCGTCGGGTCCAGCTGGCTCGCCGGTCCGTCGGCGAAGAACTTGCCGGCGCTCCAGGCCGCGCCGGTGCGCCTGACCTTGTAGTTGAGGACACCGCGGTCCGTGCCGGTGTTGTAGATGTACAGGTACCGGCCGTTGGCGTCCTTGGTGAAGTAGCTCTTGGCGGCGTTGTGGCTCGGCAGGCTGGAGTCGAGGGCGAAGGGCGTCCAGCTCCGGCCGCCGTCGGAACTGGTGGCCGTCACGGCGTTGGTCTGGCTGCTGCGGGCGACCATGACCAGCTTGGCCGGGTCGTCCTGCGAGGTGGCGATCTGTGGTTCGCCGCCCAGGTAGCCGTTCGGGTCGGGCACGAAGCCGCCGGCGGTCCAGTTCTTGAGGTTCGTGGAGCGCAGCACGCCGTTCTTGCGGCCCGAGGACCAGAAGGGGATGACGTGGGTGCCGTCCGCCAGCAGGAGCGGGCGTCCGGCGATGATCAGGTTCTTGATGCCCGTCGGGTTGGTCGTGGCGTCGTAGTACGGGATGTCGACGGGGTAGTCCTGCCAGGTGTGTCCCTGGTCGGTGCTGCGCTTGACGACGACGGCGTTGATGTCGAGGCCGTTGCGGCTGGTGGCCGCGGTCCGGCCGAGGTACGCGAAGAGGTCGTTGCCCGACTGGTAGAGGACGACGTAGTGCCAGGCGTACTCGCTCGTCTCCTGGGCCAGCGTCCTGGGACGGCTCCAGGAGGTGCCGCCGTCGGTGGTGTACGCGTACCGGATGTAGCCCTGGTCGACCGCGCCGGGCAGGGTGCCCTCCCGCCAGGCCACGACCGCGTTGTTCGCACTGGTGCTGATGATGTCGGGCGTGCGGGGGCCGTCGCCCTCGGTCGCCGTGTTGACGTGGACGGTCCGCTCGCCCGAGGTGCCCTCGGCGGAGGCCGAGCGGGGCAGCAGAAGGCTCGCCAGGACGGCGAGCACGAGCGCGGCCAGGAGGGCGGGCCAGACCCGCCGGGACGTCACCACAGCCATTGCTGGTCCCCGTTCGTGGAGCAGGGCCACTGGACGGCCTCCGAGCCGGCGGTCGTGCTGGTGTTGGGGATGGCGAGGCACATGTCGCTGTTCACGTTGCGCAGGCGGTCGTAGGCCTCGTCGTGGACCCAGATCTGCTCGGTCGCGTCGGTGCTGCTGTTGCAGGGCCACTGGATGGCCTTGGCGCCCTGCGTCACGCTCTTGCTGCCGATGGCCAGGCACTTGGCGCTGGCCTTGTTGACCACGTGGTAGCCGCCGGTCACGGCTTCGAGGGTCCAGTAGTTGCTGTCGCTGTTGCTGCACGACCACTGGATCATCACGGTGCCGTTGGCCGTGCTGGAGCCGGGGTTGGCCAGACACAGCCCGGTGCCCTGGTTGTAGAGGCGGGCGTGGACGGGGGTGTCGGCCGCCGCGGCGGTCGCGGTGGTCGAGCCGGTCTCCGCCGCCGACGCCGTGGCGGTCAGGGAGGAGCCCGTGAGCAGGGGGGTGCTCAGCAGGGCGACGGTCGTCACAGCGACGACGTGTCTTCTCATTCGTGGGCTTCCTTGGTTGCTGTTCGACGAACAAGGAGCGGCCCTCGCGATGAGGGCCACTCCGGTGCGCCCTACCAGAGCCACCGCTGGTCGGTGCTGGTGGTGCAGGTCCACTGGACGGCCTCGGTGCCGTTGGCCGTGCTGCTGTTGGGTATGGCCAGACACTTGTCGCTGTGCAGGTTGCGCAGACGCCTGGCGCTGTCGTAGACCCAGACCTGCTCGCTGCCGCCGTCGCAGGTCCACTGGACGGCCTGGGTGCCGTTGGCCGTGCTGGCGTTGGGTATGGCGAGACACTTGTCGCTGTTCTGGTTCCGGACGACGTAGCGGTCGCCGTTGCCGCCTTCCACCGACTCCAGCTGCCACTGCTGTTCGCTGCTGGTGCTGCATCCCCACTGGACCAGGCCGACCCCGTTGGCCTTGCTCGCCTGGGGAACCGCCAGACACTTCAGGGTTTTCACGTTCAGGACGGTGGCGTATGCGGTCGCTCCCGCGTTGGCGGGCGTGGAGAAGGCCAGGGCGCACACGGCTGTGGCGGCGACTGCCGCGACGCGCGTGATCGTGTTCATGGACATGACGGCGAGGGCTCCTCTGTATCAGTCGATGTGATCGGTCGAGCGACTGCGTGATCAGCATGGACGTGGCCAGCGGGGCTGTCGTTAGCGATGAGTCCACTGTGACTTGGCGATGGGTCCACCCCCGCCGCACCCCTGGCCCGCTACGGCAATACGGTGGCTCTACGGCTCTACGGCTCTACGGCTCTACGGCTCTACGGCTCTACGGCTGTTCGGCCGTCGCTTCGAGCCGGTGCTCCCTGGGCGAGACCCCGTAGGCGGCGCGGAAGGCGCGGGTGAAGTCGGAGGCGCGGAGGAAACCCCAGCGGGCCGCGATCGCGTGGATCGGAGCGGTACGCAGCGCGGGGTCCGCCAGGTCACGGCGGGCCCTCTCCAGCCGCAGACCGCGGATCCATGCCGCGACCGTGTCGCCCTGGGTCTGCTGCTGGAACAGCCGGTGCAGATAACTGAGCGAGATGTGGTGTGCGGCGGCGATCAGCGGTGGGGTCAGCGCCGGGTCGTGCAGGTTCTGCCGGATGAACTCCCGGATCCGCAGCGTCATGGCCTGCCGGCGGGTCTCGGGCGAGAGCGCGGACTCCGCGCCCAGCGGCTCGGCGAACCAGACCGACAACAGGTCCAGCAGAACCGTGCCCAGGCGCGATGTCGCGGACGGGGGGAGGGATTCGGCCTGCCGGTCCAGTCCGACGAGGAAGTCCGCCAGCAGGGCGCCCGTCCCCTCCCGCCCCGACAGCGGCGTGCTCAGCAGGACCCCGACCCGTTCCGGGGACAGGGGCAGCAGTGTCTTGGGCAGCTGCACACCTATTCCGGTGATGACGTGCCGGGGTTCGGTGCCCTGCGATCGGACGTCGGACGGGCTTGAGGTGTCGCACACCCACAGATCGCCCGTGCTGTAGGTGTTGGTCTGTCCGACATGGTCGAGGCTGATCCTGCCCCCGCGTATCAGCGACAGCTGGTACTGCTCGGGGTCGGACTGCCGGATCAGCTTCGGGGTGCGCCGGAACCGCGTCGGCATGAAGACCGTCGGCCAGACCACCAACGGACCCAGCTCCAGAAACCGCTGCTCCGCCCGGTAGTCGGCGAAGTGGGCACTGCTCACCTCGCTGGGTGCGATGGTCCGGCCCATCAGCTCACGCCAGTAGTCGAATCTGTCCGGAACCGGCACATCCGTGCTCCTGAACACTGTTCCGATCATTGCGTCCCCGTCCCCGTCCCCGTACTCGGTGTCCATCGGAGCCTGTGACGCGCTCCGCCCCGCCAGGATTATCGGCCCCGCCCGCCGGAGAGAGCCGGGCAGGGGCGGGCAGGGGGAGGGAGGAAGGGGCCGGGGGAAGGAAGGGCCGGGTCAGCGAGCCGCGACCGTCTCCGTCGGCAGCGACAGGTCCAGGTCGACCGCGCTGTCGTCGCCCGCGTGGGTCGCCGAGGAGGCGAGCGGGCCGTGGCCGGTGGCGCGGGCGGCGAGGACGTAGGCGCCCTGGGCCGGGACGAGGAGCGCGTAGCTGCCGTCCTCGGCGGAGAGGGTGGCGCCCGCCTGACGGCCGCGCCGGTCGATCAGTGTGACCTTGGCGCGCGGGACCGGGGTACCGGCGGCGTCCAGGACCCGGCCGCGGAAACCGCTGAGCACCTCTTCGGCGCGCTCCAGGTTGGCGTCCTCCTCGCTGCTCGCGCGCAGTCGCGGCCGGTCGGCCGGGCGGTTGCGGGGCAGGAAGAGGGCCATGAGGAGGCCGATCGCGACGGCGCCGGTGGCGATCAGGAAGGAGACGCGGAAGCCGTGCATGGTCGGGACCGCGACGCCGTTGACGTTGTTCGCGGTGTTGGCGAGCACCATGCCGATGACGGCACTGGAGACCGACGTACCGATGGAACGCATCAGGGTGTTGAGGCCGTTCGCCGCGCCCGTCTCCGAGGCCGGGACCGCGCCGATGATCAGCGCGGGGAGCGAGGAGTAGGCGAGGCCGATGCCCGCGCCCAGGATGACCGCGATGACGAGGCTCTGCCAGGGGGCGCTCATCAGGCCGAGGCCGGCGCCGTAGCCGATCGCGATGATCAGCATGCCGAGGATCAGGGTGACCTTGGGGCCGTACTTCGCGGACAGGCGGGCGTAGACGGGGGCCGTGAACATCATGGTCAGGCCCAGCGGGGCCACCAGCAGTCCGGCGGTCACCATCGACTGGCCGAGGCCGTAGCCGGTCTCCTTGGGCAGCTGGAGCAGCTGGGGCAGGACCAGGGAGACGACGTAGAAGGAGACGCCGACCATGATCGAGGCGAGGTTGGTGAAGAGCACCGCGGGGCGGGCCGTGGTGCGCAGGTCCACCAGCGGGGCCTTCAGGCGCAGCTCCATCACGCCCCACAGGACGAGGACGACGGCGGAGGCGGCGAACAGGCCGAGCGTGGTGCCCGAGGTCCAGCCCCAGTCGCTGCCCTTGGTGATGGGGAGCAGGAAGAGGACGAGGCCGATGGACAGGCCGATCGCGCCCAGCACGTCGAAGGTGCCCTCGGCGCGGGCCGGGGACTCGGGGACGACGAGCAGGGTGAGGACGATGGAGAGGACGCCGAGGCCGGCGGCGCCGTAGAACAGGGCGTGCCAGTCGGCGTGCTGGGCGACCAGGGCCGCGGCGGGCAGGGCGAGGCCGCCGCCGACGCCGATCGAGGAGCTCATCAGGGCCATCGCCGAGCCGAGCTTCTCGCGGGGCAGCATGTCCCGCATCAGGCCGATGCCGAGGGGGATCGCGCCCATCGCGAAGCCCTGGAGGGTACGTCCCGCGATCATCATGAGCAGGTCGCTGGTGAGGGCGCTGACCAGGGCGCCGACGACCATCACGGCAAGGCTGAAGATCAGCATGCGCCGCTTGCCGAAGAGGTCGCCGAGGCGGCCCATGATCGGTGTGGCGACGGCACCGGAGAGCAGAGTCGAGGTCAGGACCCAGGTGGCGTTGCTGGGCTCGGTGCCCAGCAGCTGAGGCAGGTCCTTGATGACCGGCACGAGCAGGGTCTGCATCACCGCGACCACGATGCCCGCGAAGGCGAGCACCGGGACGAGGGCCCCGCTGACTCCGCGTGCGGGCTGGTCGGTCGACGAGTGCGTCATGGAGTGGGGCCTCCAGGCCGGGAAGTGGGTGAGCCCTCCGGACCCGGGCGGGATGCCGGATGCCGGATGGCTGCGGTGCGGGACAGCTGAGGTGCGCGATACGTGCAGGGTGAACCCCGTGCGCCCGGGCAACTATTCCGATGCTTCGCCCCACTAACGATTTCTTTATCTTCTCTTGGGGAAGAGGGCCGGTCCGGGGACGGGGCGGTGGTTCAGGGGGAAGCGGGCCGGTCCAAGGCAGGCGACGGCAGCTCAGGGGAGGGTCCGGGTCGGGCGGCCTACGTCGAAATCCCGATGCAAGGAGCGTCGGGCGGTTGAGAGCATGACACCCATGCTCGAAGCCCCCGGCGTCACCCGTGTGTCCCGCCGCCGTGCCACGCCGCCGCCCTGGCTGCTCGTGGCACTGGCCTGCGCCGGACAGTTCCTGGTCGTCCTCGACGTGTCCGTCGTGAACGTGGCACTGCCGTCCATGCGCACCGATCTGGGGCTGAGCGAACAGGGACTCCAGTGGGTCGTCAACGCCTACGCCATCGCCTTCGCCGGCTTCATGCTGCTCGGCGGGCGGGCCGGTGACCTCTACGGCCGCAAGCGGATGTTCCTGGTCGGCCTCGGCCTGTTCACGCTCGCCTCACTGGCCGGCGGGCTCGCCCAGGACGACTGGCAACTGCTGATGGCGCGGGCCGTACAGGGACTCGGCGCGGCCGTCCTCGCGCCCTCCACCCTGACCATCGTCACCTCCGCCGTCCCGGAGGGCGCCGCACGCGCGCGTGCCATAGCGACCTGGACGGCGGTCGGCGCGGGCGGCGGCGCGGCCGGCGGGCTCGTCGGCGGACTGCTGGTGGAGACCCTCTCGTGGCGGTGGGTACTGCTGATCAACGTGCCGGTCGGAGCGGTGGTCCTGCTCGGCTCCCTGGTGTGGCTGGTCGAGGGCCGGCGCGGCGACGGACGCCGGCTCGACCTGCCGGGCGCGCTGCTCGTGACCGGCGGCCTCGCCACACTCGCGTACGGCATCTCCCAGACCGAGGCCGAGGGGTGGACGGCGGCGGCCACCCTGGTGCCCCTGCTCGCCGGACTCGCCCTGATCGGCTGCTTCCTCGCCGTCGAGGCCCGTACGGCGGCGCCGCTGATGCCGCTCGCCCTGCTCAGGGTGCGGGCGGTGGCGTCCGCGAACGTGGCGATGTTCCTGTGCGGCTCCGCGATGTTCTGCATGTGGTTCTTCATGACGCTGTACGCGCAGAACGTGCTGGGCTACTCGCCCCTGGACGCCGGTCTCGCCCTGGTGCCCAGCTCCCTCGCCGTGGTCGTCGGCTCCAAACTCGCCCCCTGGCTCATGCGGCCGGCCGGGGCACGGGCGGTGGCGGTACTCGGGACCCTGGTGGCGGTCGCCGGGTTCGGATGGCAGTCGACGATGACCGCGGACGGCGCCTACGTCACCACGATCATGATCCCGGGCATCCTGATGATGCTGGGCGCGGGCCTGGCCGCGACACCACTCGCCGCACTGGCCACGGCGGGGGCCGAGCCGGGGGAGGCCGGACTGGTCTCGGGGCTGGTCAACACCTCGCGCACGATGGGCGGTTCGCTGGGACTCGCGGTCCTGTCGACGATCGCCGCGGCCCGCACAGCAGGACGCGGCTCCCCACAGGCCCTGACAGAGGGCTACGCCCTGGCGTTCCGGGTCGGGACGGGCGTGCTGGCCGCCGGGGTGGTGCTGATGCTGGTGTGGCTGCCGCGGGGCGGGAGCGGCGGGGGTGGCTCGGAGCGGGACGGGAGCGGTGACGCCTCGGAGTGAGGGGCGGTGGGGTGAAGTGAGGCCGGAGGATTTTCCGCAGGGTGCGCGTGGGGAGGCAACGGTTCGGGCGGTCCATGGACTCCTTTACCCATCTAGGAGGTGCCCATGGGGGATCGCAAGGAGGCTCGGGACGAGGAGTTCCAGAGCTTCGTCATCGGCCGCTGGCCGCGGCTGTTGCGGACGGCATTTCTCCTCACAGGGGAGCAGCACGCCGCGGAGGATCTGGTCCAGTCGACGCTCGAACAGGTCTATGTGGCCTGGCGCAAGGTCGGCTCGGCGGACGACCCGGAGGCGTACGTACGACGCGTGATGATCAACGCACACGCCCGCAAGCACCGCAGGCGACTCAAGGAGTTCCTGGCACGCAAGGACGACTCGGGGCTGGTGCGCGAAGTCGCCGACAGCGGTGACCACATCTCCCGGGCGGAGGACCGCAACGCCCTGCTGAAGGCGCTCGGCCAACTGCCCCCGCGGCAGCGCGAGGCGGTGGTCCTGCGGTACTGGGAGGACCTGACCGAGACACAGACCGCCAAGGCGATGGGCTGCTCGGTGGGTGCGGTGAAGAGCAACGCGGCCAGGGGGATCGCGAAGCTCCGAGCCATACCGGGTCTGGCCGAGATGGTGACGAGCGGAGGGCGACCGTGATGAGCGCGGACCGGGAGACGAACCACGACATGACGAACAGCGACATCACCGACATCGCCGTCCTGCTGGCCGACGCTACGGATGAGGTGGAGATCGGTATAGCCCCTTACCAGGCGGTGGTCCGCGGCGGCCGGCGCCGCAGGGCACGGCGCTGGGCGGTGGCGGCGGCCACGACCCTGGTTCTGGCCGGCTCCTCGGCGACCCTGGCGGTGGCCGGGCTGCCGGGTGGTGAGGGGGAGCACGTGGTGCCTGCGGCCACCCGGTCCTCGTCGCCGGACATGTTCACGCCTCAGCGGATCACACTCGGGAGCGGAACCGAGAACGGCAGGAAGTGGCGCGTCGTTCTGGACGTGTGGGCGGCGCCGCGCTCCGAGGCGGAGGCACGGGCCCAGTCGAAGGCGCAGGGCCGTTGGACGACGGGCCTCGTCGAGAACACCCTGGAAGCCCGCTACCCGGGCGATCTGGTCGGCCGACACGCGTACTTCCTCCACCGGGGCTTCGGGGAGGTGGATTCGATGGCCACGGTCAGGGTCCCCTACGTGCGTCCGCTGCCGACCACGGGCGTCGAGGCACGGCCGGTGAGTCTGGAGGAGGACGCCAAGGGTCCCTCCCGCGTGGTGGTCGGCCAGGTCAACAAGACCGCCCAGCGCGTGACCTGCACGTGGAAGGACGGCACGTCGACCGAGATCCGCAGGGCGCCGTCGAACCAGAAGGACAGCAGCGACGAGTTGGCGATCAGGGCCGTCGAAGGGGCTCCGTTCGACTGGTTCGTGTGCGTGGCACCGCAGGGCACCTCCTACAAGTCGGCGGAGGTGACGAAGTAGGACGATCCGGGTGATGGTCGCAGGGAAGGGTGACCGGTATGGCGACGACCGGCGCCTGACGGGTACGACATGGTGCTGACGAACCGGCCGAGTCCCTGCACTCAGCGGAGGGCTTCGCTTGGAGAGGGCTGATGGGACGGGAGGAGCCCCGTCCGACGGGCATGTGATCCAGCCTTGCGTCGATGGCCGCCCTACAGCCACCCCTGTTGACGGGCCTCCCGCGTCGCCTCCGTGCGGTTGCGGGTGCCTGTCTTGCCGATGGCGGAGGAGAGGTAGTTGCGGACCGTGGACTCCGAGAGGTTCAGCTCGGCGGCGACGTCGGCGACGGTCGAGCCGTCCGCCGAGACCCGGAGCACCTCGCACTCCCGGGCCGTGAGCGGATTGGGGCCGGCGCTGAGCGCGACCGCGGCGAGTGCGGGGTCGATCACCGTCTCGCCGGTCAGCACCCGGCGGATCGCGGCGGCCAGTTCCTCCACGGGCCCGTCCTTGACGAGGAAGCCCGCGGCACCGGCCTCCATGGCACGGCGCAGATAGCCGGGCCGGCCGAACGTGGTCAGGATCAGCACCCGGCAGTCGGGGGCCTCGTCACGGAGTACGGCGGCGGCATCCAGGCCGCTCATGCCGGGCAGTTCGATGTCGAGGAGCGCGACATCGGGGCGGTGGATCAGGGCCGCGTCCACGATCGCGTCACCGGCCGCCACCTGGGCCACGACCTGGATGTCGGGCTCCATCCCGAGCAGCAGGGCGAGTGCTCCGCGCATCATCCCCTGGTCCTCGGCGAGCAGGACCCTGATGGATCTGGCGGGGCGATGGTCCCGCGGCATCTCGTTCACGGCCCAAGGGTAGGGCGCGGGGGGCCGGTGTGCGCTGTGCCGCGGTGGTGGAGGGCTGGACCGTATGGGGGAGGGAGGGTGCTGGAGGGAGAAAGGGTGCGGGACGCGGGGGAGGGCGGGGAACGGCGAGGCGTTGGCCGGACCGGGCCGGCATCCCATCGACTCTTCCGGTCTCCCGGATCGGTTCAGGCCCCGGTCGGTTCCGCCGACCCGGACCGCCTTCCGGGCGACCGCACGCCCGCTCCCGTAACAGCCCCGGCTCCCGCCAACTCCTCTACCTCCACCGGCAGTTCCGCCCGCACCTCGAACCCGCCCCGTGCCCCCGGCCCGGCCTCCAGCGAGCCGCCCGCCACGGCGAGCCGTTCCGTCAGGCCCTTGAGACCGGTGCCGCCGACGACCTGGAGCGGGAGTGGAGCCAGGGCCGGGGACGGGGTTGGGGTCGAGATCGAGGGAGAGGGCGTGCCGGGGACGGACGGGGCAGGGGTGTGGCCGTCGTCCGTGATGCGGAGACGGGTCCGTTCGGAGGTGCCGGTCACGGCGATCTCGCACCGGCTCGCCCCGTCGCTGTGGCGTACGACGTTGGTGACCGCCTCGCGGACCACCCAGCCCAGCAGCGCCTCGGTCCGGGCGGCGAGGGGCGGGCCGGAGCGGTGGACGACGGGTTCGATGCCCGCGGCCACGAGCGCCGAGCGGGCCCGGTCGAGTTCGGTGCTGAGACTGCCCTCGCGGTAGCCGGTCACCGCCTCGCGGATCTCGGTCAGCGCCTGCCGGCCGACGGACTCGATGTCGGTGATCTGCGCCAGCGCCGCCGTCAGGTCCCGGTCGGCCAGCCGACGGGCCGCCTCCGACTTCACCACGATCACCGACATGGTGTGTCCGAGCAGGTCGTGCAGATCGCGGGAGAAGCGCAGCCGCTCCTCCTCGACCGCGCGCAGGGCCAGTTGCTCGCGGGCCGCCGTCAGCTCCCGTACCGCCTCGGAGAGGGAGAGGATCGCCGCCGTCACCATCGTCGAGATCCAGGTCGCGTACGCCGTGTCGAGGCCGCCCCAGCCCTCGCGGGCGAAGGAGGTCACGCCGGCCAGCAACGCCACGGCCGTGCCGGCCCAGCGCAGATGCGGCAGCCGTACGACCGCGCCGGTCGCGAGGCCGAGCAGGGGGAAGAACAGCAGCCAGTTGCCGCCGTACCCGATGGCCAGCGCACAGGTCACCAGGCCCATCAGCGCGAGTGCCACCCGGGTGGAGGTCGCCTCCCGGGTCTCCTTCGCGAAGGCGCGGAACGCGACGTAGACATAGAGGGAGTTGAAGGCGAGCAGGCCGAGGCCGCCGATCAGCGGGTTCGGGGTCTGGCCCTGGAAGAGGTTGGAGAGGGATCCCATCCCCAGCAGCAGCCAGGGCAGCAGGCTGAAGCCGTTGGGCGCGGCCCGCCGCGCGGCCTCGCACCCGGCCCTGCGCCGGACCTTGCGCCGGACCCTGCTGGTGGCCTTCTCGGTGTTCTCGGACATGACGTCGACGCTACGCACCCGCCCGCCCGGCCGGCAGATGCGGATGTACGGACCCGGGCAGGACAAATGTCACGGGTGGCCCCGCCACCGCCCCCTCACGCGCTCTCGCCCACCTCGCTCTGACACTCCGTCAGGAGCCTTCACAAGTGCGGAGCGCTGGGCTATACAGAGGGCGCCGGACTGGAACGCGTTCTAGATCGGCCCGTGTCGACCTCGGTGCGGCCGACGGTGCGGACGACCGTACCGAGGTCTCTGAGCCTTCAGGAGCCCCATTGCCCATCGACGCAGCCAAGGCCCTGGCAGCCGAGCCCCGTTCCGGCGAGATCGCCTGGAGCGTGAAGGACGTGCAGCTGTACCACCTGGGCATCGGCGCCGCCGCCAATCCTGACAAGCAGAGCCCCGCCACGGACCCCGACGAACTGCGCTACACCCTGGAGTCGAGGCTGCACGTCCTGCCGAGCTTCGCGACCGTCGCGGGCGCCGGCTCACCGGGGGTGATCAACAGTCTGTCCATGCCCGGTATCGACGTCGACCTGGCCCGCGTCCTGCACGGCGGGCAGAGCCTGGAGATCCACCGCCCGATCCCGGCCGAGGGCAGAGCCACCGCGACCTCCCGCATCGCCGCCGTGTACGACAAGGGCAAGGCCGCCGTCCTGGTGATGCGTACCGAAGTCTCGGACGCCGACGGCCCGTTGTGGACCAACGACGCCCAGATCTTCGTACGGGGCGAAGGGGGCTGGGGCGGAGACCGAGGGCCGTCCGCCCGGCAGGACGCGCCCACCGGCGAGCCCGACAAGGTCGTCGAGCGGCCCGTCCGCGCGGACCAGGCCCTGCTCTACCGTCTCTCCGGAGACCGCAACCCCCTGCACGCCGACCCCGAGTTCGCCAAGATCGCCGGGTTCGAACGGCCCATCCTGCACGGGCTGTGCACCTACGGCATCACGCTCAAGGCGGTCGTCGACACGCTGCTCGGCGGTGACGTGTCCCGGGTGCGCGCGTATGCCACCCGGTTCGCCGGGGTCGTGTACCCGGGGGAGACCCTGCGGGTCAGCATGTGGCGGCAGGAGGGCTCCGTACGGGTGGCCGTGCACGCCGTCGAACGGGACGACGCACCCGTCCTCGTCGACACCGTCGTCGCACACACGTGAGAACAGCCTTTTGTCCGACCGCAGTTGAGGGCCCACAGTCGAGGGGAGCCGCACCATGCGCGCAGCCGTACTGCACGAGATCGGCCAGGACAAGCTGGAGGTCCTCGACGACGTCGAGGCGGTGGGCTTCGGCCCCGGCAAGGCGAGGATCCGGGTCCGGGCCACCGGCCTGTGCCACTCGGACCTCTCCGCGATGGGCGGCGTCCTGCCGCAGCCCGCACCGTTCGTACCCGGGCACGAGGGGGCGGGCGAGGTCCTCGAAGTCGGTGAGGGTGTAACCGGCCTGAAGCCCGGCGACCGGGTCGTCGTCTGCTGGCTGCCCGCCTGCGGTGTCTGTCCCGCCTGCAAGCGCGGCCAGACCGAACTGTGTCTGGCCGGGTTCATGAACGCGGGCACCCCCAACTTCCGGCGCCCCGGCGGTGACGTCTTCGGCTTCGCCGGAACCGGCACCTTCGCCGAGGAGGTCGTGGTCGACGCGGGCTGCGCGGTGCCCATCCCCGACGACGTGCCCTTCGACATCGCCGCGCTGATCGGCTGCGGGGTGACCACGGGTCTCGGGGCCGCCCTCAACACGGCGGACGTGGAGGCCGGTTCGTCGGTCGCCGTGATCGGGTGCGGTGGCGTCGGCATCTCCGCGATCCAGGGCGCCCGGCTCAAGGGCGCCGCCGAGATCGTCGCCGTGGACCCGGTCGCCTCGCGCCGCGAGTCCGCGCTCAAGTTCGGTGCGACCAGGGCCGTTTCACCGGACGAGCTGGCCGACGCCAAGCAACAGCTCACCGCGGGCGAGGGCTTCGACTACGTCTTCGAGGTCGTCGGCAGGTCCGCGACCGCCCGGACGGCGTACGACAACACGCGGCGCGGCGGCACCCTGGTCGTCGTCGGCGCGGGCGCCATGGACGACTTCCTCCAGCTCAACATGTTCGAGCTGTTCTTCGACGAGAAGCGGATACTGCCCTCCATGTACGGCGGCGGGGATGTCCTGCGCTCCTACGAGCGGACCATCGCCCTGTGGCGGGCCGGCCGGATCGACCTGGCCGGACTGATCACCCACCGGGTACCGCTGAGCGAGATCAACGAGGCGCTCGACCAGATGCGCACGGGGACGGCTCTCCGTACCTGCATCGAGATCTGAGGGCCGTATGACTCACCCGACCCCGCCACCGACTCAGCCGGCCCAGCCGTCAACTCGCCCGACTCAGCCATCGACTCACCCGACTGACCCGGCTCTGCCACTTCAGGGGCTCTCCGCGATCGTCACCGGCGCGGGCCGCGGCCTCGGCCGGGCCGAGGCGTTGGAGTTGGCCCGGCTCGGCGCGGCCGTCGTCGTCAACGACTTCGGGCAGCCCGGCCGGGACGGCTCGGGTGCCGCCTCGACCGCCCCCGCCGAACAGGTCGCCGCCGAGATCCGCGCGGCGGGCGGCAGGGCCATCGCCCACACCGGGGACGTCGCCGACTTCCAACAGGCGGGCGAACTCACGGCGTTGGCGATCGCCGAGTTCGGCACCCTGGACATCCTGGTCAACAACGCGGGCATCCTGCGCGACCGCATGGTCTTCTCCATGACCGAGGACGAGTGGGACGCGGTGATCCGCGTCCACCTCAAGGGCCACTTCAACACCACCCACTTCGCCGCCGCACACTGGCGAGAGCGGTCCAAGGCGGTCGGCGGGCCGGTGTACGGGCGGATCGTGAACACCTCCTCCGAGGCCTTCCTCGCTGGCTCCGCCGGACAGCCCAACTACGCTGCGGCCAAAGGGGGGATCGTCGGACTCACCACGTCGACGGCTCTCGCGCTCGGCAAGTACGGGGTGACCGCCAACGTCATCTGCCCGCGCGCCCGCACCAGGATGACCGAGGACGTCTTCGCCGGCCTCGACCAGCCCGCCGAGGGCCTGGACCCGCTCGCCCCCGAGCATGTCGCCCCGCTCGTCGGCTACTTGGCCGCGCCGGCCGCCGCCCACGTCAACGGTCAGCTGATCGTCGTCCACGGCGGCATGGTGGCGATCGTCGACCGCCCGCGCGTCCAGGCCAGGTTCGACAGCAAGCAGGAGACGTTCACCTACGACGAACTCGACGCCCTGCTCACCCCGCACTACGCGGACCGCGCACCGGGGGAGACCTTCGCGGCGGCGGAGGTACTGGCACTACGGCGATCCTGAGCCCCCTCCCCACTGCCTGCTGAACGCGAAGGTCCCCGGCATCCGTCGATGCCGGGGACCTTCGAAGTGGCCGGATGTCCGAGCCTTTGTCAGGCCGCGTTCTCGGCCTGTTCGGCCGGCTTGCGGTGTCGCCCGCGCGGGGCCGCCTCGTTGTCCTGCGCCGCGACCGGACCCCGGTGCCGGCCTTGGCCGGTGGACTCCTGGACGTCGGCGGTGTGCTCGTTCTTGTTGGCGTCACTCATCGGAAGAAACTCACCCCGTCAACATGATCTTTCTAACAGCCGGGCGAGTTTAACCGGCGCCCCAGGGCTCGGATCCAGACGGCCACGCCAACCGCCACTACTTCGTTACAAGACGCCCCAACGGCGCCTGCTGAAGGGGCACGGGACGCAGTGCGACGGGGGCCGGAGAGCCCGGTTCCGGCGGTTCCCCAGGCCCGGACGTCGAGGGTGAGCCCCCCGATGTCCGGGTCCGTGAAGCCCAGCCGTCCCGGCCCGGACCCTCGGCCCCCGCGTCCCCTGCCCTCCCCATATCCCCCGTGTCCCCCGAAGGTGCCGTCATCCGTGCCACCCCGCACGGCGCCCCGGCCGTCGCGTACGGCAGGAGGAGCACCCCGTCCTCGGTCCACAGCCCGGCGCCCGCCAACCAGCCCTCGGGCGCCGGGAGATGAAGCATCCGGCGCTGCGTCGGCCGCCACACACCGACCCAGCTGCCGGCCGGGCCGTCGATCCGCAGCGCGACCGCGCAGTTCTCCGGCATCAGCACCTGCCCCGGCTGGACGGCGAACGGCGTGACCGTGCACCCGGGCACCCGCAGGCTCTCCGGGAAACGCACCGGCCGCGTGCTGCCCAACACCCCCCAGCCCAGCCGGTCGTGCCCCGGCGACGGCGCGTCCGAGCGGATCAGCAGCAGCCCGCTGTCCGGGTCGGCCAGCAGCAGCCGGTCGTCGCTGTCCGCCGCGATCTGGAGCAACGGCGAGACCTCACCGCCGCGTTCCAGGTCGACCACGACGGCCTTGGTCCGCCCTCCGGCCTCCCGGTCGAGCGCCAGCATCCGCCCCGTACGGTCCAGCCACGCCCCGCCCGAGCAGCGCCCCGGGATCTCGGCGATGTGCTCGGGCCCGAACGCGCCGCCCGCCACCAGCCACACCGTGCTGGAACGGCGGCCCACGGCGAGGGCGTACGCCTTCTCGCCGCCCGGCGCGGGCGGCAGCAGCCGCAGCCGGGTCCCCTCGTCCGGGCACTCGACCGCACCGAGCGGCAGCTCGCCGGTGTCGGGGCCGGTTGGGTACAGCAGCGAGAAGTCGTGCCGTCCGCCGGCCAGCCGCCGGATCAGGACCCGTCCGTCGCCCATCGGCTGCACCTCGGTGCCGGGCTCCTCCGGCTGGTTGCCGGGCAGCGGCACCGCGTACGGCTCGGGGCCGTCCAGCGTCCAGCGCTCCGGGAACCAGGAGTCGCCGCCCAGCGTGAGACGCGCCGCGTAGGCGCCGTCCGCCGTGATGACGCACCCCGGCGGCACGGCGAGACGATCCGCGTCTTGCGACGGGGAGGCGATGTCGTCCGGGTCTTCCGGGTCTTCCGGCATGGGAACGATGTCTTCCACCGAGGGAGCGATGCCTTGTGCCGAGGAGTCGATTCCGTCCGCCGAGCAGCCGATGCCGTCCACCGAGGAGTCGACGCCATACGCCACCGCGGACTCGACGCCGTACGCCGCAGCGCGGCTGCCTTCGGCGGCAAGGTCGTGGCCGCCGGTCACAGGCTCGCGGCCCTCGATCACAGGGTCGACGTCCTCGGCCATGGGCTCGCGGCCCTCGGTCACGGGCTCGAAGCCTCCCGTCACGGGCCCGGCGTCTTCCGCCACAGGCCGCCCGACGCCTCCCATTGCGGGCCCGAGGCCCACCGCTACGGTCCCGAGGTCCACCACTACGGTCCCGAGGCCCACCGCTACGGGACTGATGCCTACCGCTACGGGTTCGATGCTCACCGCTACGGGCCCGACGTCTCCCGCCGAAGCGTCGCCGCCCTCCCTCGCGGGCTCGCCGCTTCCCGTCACGGGCTCCACGCTGTCTCCCGTCACGGGCCCGACGCCTCCCGCCGCAGGCTCGACGCCTTCCGGCGAGGGGTCGATCGACGAAGAGTCGATGTTGTCCGCCGCAGGCTCGATCGCACAGGCCGTCATCGTCTGGTCACCTCCGGCGACGAAGCTAGTTTTCGTACGCACGGGCGTGGGACCGACGGGTGGTCTCTTCACACAAAGGGGTGGCCCAGGAACGATTCGCCTGAGGAACCCGGGGCGACTGTGCTGGGCGGGGCGGCCGACGGCTCCACCGGTTCAGTGGGGGAGAACAGCCAGGTAGCCTTTCCCCGTGCCCCGTCTGTCTGAAGTCATCACCGCGCTGGAGAAGCTGTGGCCCGCCGAGCGGGCCGAGTCCTGGGACGCGGTCGGCACCGTCGTGGGCGACCCCGACCAGGAGGTCACGCGGGTCCTCTTCGCCGTCGACCCGGTCCAGGAGATCGTCGACGAGGCGGTGAAGCTGGGCGCCGACCTGCTCGTCACCCACCACCCCCTCTATCTGCGCGGTACGACGACGGTCGCGGCCTCCACCTTCAAGGGCCGCGTGGTGCACACCCTGATCAAGAACGACATCGCGCTGCACGTCGCCCACACCAACGCGGACACCGCGGACCCCGGCGTCTCCGACGCCCTGGCCGGCGCGCTCGACCTGCGGGTCGTACGCCCCCTGGTGCCGGACCCGACCGACCCCGAGGGCCGTCGCGGACTCGGCAGGGTCTGCGAACTCGACCACCCGCTGACCGTGCGCGAACTCGCCGCCCGCGCCGCCGAACGCCTGCCCGCGACCGCGCAGGGCATCCGGGTGGCCGGCGACCCCGAGGCCGTCGTCCGCACGGTCGCCGTGAGCGGCGGCTCCGGCGACAGCCTCTTCGACCAGGTCCGTGCGGCCGGAGTCGACGCTTTCCTGACCGCGGACCTCCGCCACCACCCGGCGTCCGAGTTCATCGCGACCGGCGTCCACCGTGCGACCGGCGCCCACAGTCCCCTCGCGCTGCTCGACGCGGCGCACTGGGCCACCGAGTGGCCCTGGTGCGAGCTGGCCGCCGCCCAGCTCGACGAGATCTCCGACCGTGCGGGATGGGGCCTCCGTGTCCACGTCTCGAAAACGGTCACCGACCCCTGGACCGCCCACGCGGCGTCCGCCGCCACATCAGACCCACTGGGAGCCCCCAACTGAACGCCGCGCCCGCCGACCAGATCCGTCTCCTGGACGTCCAGGACCTCGACGTCCGCCTCCAGCAGCTCGCGCACAAGCGCCGGTCGCTGCCCGAGCACGCCGAGATCGACTCGCTCACCAAGGATCTGACCCAGCTGCGCGACCTCCTCGTCGCCGCGCAGACCGAGGAGAGCGACACCGCCCGCGAGCAGACCAAGGCCGAGCAGGACGTGGACCAGGTGCGCCAGCGCGCGGTCCGCGACCAGCAGCGCCTGGACTCCGGCGCGGTCACCTCCCCGAAGGACCTGGAGAACCTCCAGCGCGAGATCGTCTCCCTCGCCAAGCGCCAGGGCGACCTGGAAGACGTCGTCCTGGAGATCATGGAGCGCCGCGAGTCCGCGCAGGAGCGGGCCGCCGAGCTGACCGAGCGGGTCGGCTCCGTGCAGGGGAAGATCGACGATGCGACCGCCCGCCGGGACGCCGCCTTCGAGTCTCTCGACGCCGACGCGGCGACGGCGACCAAGGAGCGCGAGGTCATCGCCGGCGCGATCCCCGACGACCTGATCAAGCTCTACGACAAGCTGCGCGCGCAGCAGGGCGGCGTCGGCGCGGCCAAGCTGTACCAGCGGACCTGCCAGGGCTGCCGTCAGGAGCTCGCGATCACCGACTTCAACGAGGTCCGCGCGGCGGCTCCCGACACGGTCGTCCGCTGCGAGAACTGCCGCCGCATCCTGGTGCGTACGTCCGAGTCGGGACTGTAGGCACCAGCCGACAGAGCCACCGGGCAACAGCGCCACCGGCCGACGGAGCCGGCAGGCGACAGCGGCACCAGGTGAGAGAGCCACCAGCCATCACAGGCACTGGGCACTGGGCAACAGAAGTACTGGGCAAGGGGCGTACGCCGTGCAGTCGTTCATCGTCGAGGCCGACGGCGGGTCACGGGGCAACCCGGGGCCCGCGGGCTACGGATCCGTGGTGATCGACGCCTCGACGGGGGAGACCCTCGTCGAGGCGGCCGAGTACATCGGCGTGGCCACGAACAACGTGGCCGAGTACCGCGGGCTGGTGGCCGGCCTGCGCGCCGCGCACGCACTCGACCCCACGGCCGAGGTCCACGTCCGGATGGACTCCAAGCTGGTCGTCGAGCAGATGACCGGCCGCTGGAAGATCAAGCACCCCGACATGAAGCCGCTCGCGGCGGAGGCGGCGCGGATCTTTCCGGCCTCCCAGGTGACGTACGAATGGATGCCCCGGGCCCAGAACAAGCACGCCGACCGGCTGGCCAACGAGGCGATGGACGCGGGCAAGCGGGGCGAGCAGTGGTCGGCGTCGGCTTCGACGGCCGACCTGGACGCACGTGCGGCGAGGTCCGCGGCTCCTGAGCCGGCGGGTCCGCCGGTCGACGCGACGCCGGGTGACGCGACGGCGGGTGCGGCACGGGCGCGTGCGGCGCTGGCGGAGGGGCGTTCCTTGACCGACCCCTCTTCCGGTCGCGGAGCGGCGGAGTCCTCGGGCGGCGGCGCGACGGAGTTCTCCGCGGGCGGAGTCGCGAAGGCCGAGGCGGATGTGCGGGCCGCGCACACGGTGGCGTCCCCCGGCTGGGGCGCCGCCGACATGGGCGCACCCGCCACCTTCGTGCTGCTCCGGCACGGGGAGACCCTGTTGACGCCCGAGAAGCGGTTCTCAGGGAGCGGCGGGAGCGATCCGGCCCTGTCCGCCATCGGCCGGGACCAGGCCGAGCGGGTCGCGGTCGCGCTGGCCCGGCGCGGAACCGTCCAGGACATCGTGGCCTCGCCGCTGACCCGGACCCGGGAGACCGCCGCCGCCGTCGCCGACCGTCTCGGACTTGAGGTGAGCATCGACGACGGGCTGCGCGAGACCGACTTCGGCGCGTGGGAAGGCCTCACCTTCGGCGAGGTCCGTGAGCGCTACCCGGACGACCTGAACAAGTGGCTGGCCGACCCGGAGGCCGAACCCACCGGCGGCGGCGAGAGTTTCGCGGCGACGGCCGTCCGGATCGCCGCCACCCGCGACCGGCTGGTCACGGCGTACGCGGGCCGCACGGTCCTGCTCGTCACCCACGTCACCCCGATCAAGACGTTCGTACGGCTCGCCCTGGGCGCCCCGCCCGAGTCCCTGTTCCGCATGGAACTGTCGGCGGCCTCCCTGTCGGCGGTCGCGCACTACGCCGACGGCAACGCCAGCGTCCGCCTCCTCAACGACACGTCCCACCTGCGCTGACCGACTGAGCGACTGACCGGCCGGCCATCTGACGGACTGGCCAAGTGACGGACTGGCCGAGTGACGGTCTGACCGGTTGACCATTGACCGGCCGGCCAACTGACCGGCCGGCCGGGTGACTAGCGGGTGCCGAGGCACGCGGCGGCCCGCGCCAGTTCCTCGATCCGGGTCCAGTCCCGCGCCGCCACCGCGTCCGCGGGCAGCATCCAACTCCCGCCCACACAGCCGACGTTGGGCAACGCCAGATACGACGGCGCCGAGTTGGCCCCGATCCCGCCCGTCGGGCAGAACCGCGCCTGCGGCAACGGCCCGGCCAGCGACCGCAGATACGCCGTACCGCCCGCCGCCTCGGCCGGGAAGAACTTCATCTCCCGCACCCCGCGCTCCAGCAGCGTGACCACCTCGGACGTGGTCGACACCCCCGGCAGGAACGGCACCCCGGACGCCCGCATCGACTCCAGCAGTACGTCCGTCCAGCCCGGGCTGACCAGAAAACGCGCCCCGGCGGCCACCGACGCGGTCACCTGCTCCGGCGTCAGCACCGTCCCCGCGCCGACCACCGCCTCGGGCACCTCCCCGGCGATGGCCTCGATCGCGTCGAGCGCGGCGGGCGTTCGCAGAGTCACCTCGATGGCGGGCAGCCCGCCGGCGACCAGCGCCCGGGCCAGCGGCACGGCGTCGGAGGCGTCCTCGACGACGACGACGGGCAGCACGGGAGCGAGGTCCAGAAGGGAGGGTGACGGGGCCATGCCCGTCATCCTGCCCGCGGCGTGCAGCATGCGCAAAGGGCGTTGCGCATGCTGCAACCGATGCTGTTCAGGTGTTCCGTTCAGGTGCTCAGTGAACCTCGTCCACCAGCACATCCAGCGCCCACGCCTTGGCTCCCGCTTTCGTGGGCGCCTCGGCCTCCACCTCGTACCCGAGATCCCGCAACGCCGTCACCAGCTCCGCCGGACCCTCGGGCGCGATCCCGGCCGACAGCAGACTGCGGACGATCCGCCCCTTCGTCGCCTTGTTGAAGTGGCTGACGACCTTCCGGGTCGGCGCGTGCAGCACCCGCACCGTCGCCGTCCGCCCGGCTACCTCACCCTTCGGCTTCCACGCCGTCGCGTACGCCGAGGACCGCAGGTCCAGCACCAGCCCGGCCCCGGCCGCCTCGGGCAGCGCCGCCGCCATCGGCGTACGCCAGTGCATGCCCAGCGCGCCGAGCCCGGGCAGCCGTACCCCCATCGAGCAGCGGTAGGAGGGGATGCGGTCGGTCACGCGGACCGCGCCCCACAGCCCCGAGAAGACGAGCAGCGAGCGGGCGGCGCGCTTCTTCGCGGCGGCGTCCAGGGTGGCCAGGCCGAGAGCGTCGTAGAGCACGCCGGTGTAGATCTCCCCGGCGGGCCGCGCGCCCGCCGTCCGCAGCTCCACGTTCTTCGCGATCTCGCCCCGCAGGCCCTCGCTCAGCCCGAGCACCTCGCGGGCCTTGTCCTCGTCGCCGACGCACAGGTCGACCAACTCGTCGAGGACGGCCTCGCGGGCGGCGGTGAGCCCCGGCAGTGACAGCGACTCCAGTTTCAGCGGGGCGCCGCGACCGGAGGATGCCTTGCCCTCGGAGGGCGGCAGCAGGACGAGCACGGGTGGATCTCCTTCGGTAAGGCGCGTGGGGGAGAGCGGAGCGCTGTGGGGCGCTGCGAAGCTCCGGAACAGCGTACGGCGTGCCACGTCAGGGCCTGGGACCTACGCTCGCTGTATGCCCCGCCGCCACATCCGCGTGACCGGCGCCCCCGAAGCCCCCCTCCGGGCCGCCTTCACCGCACTGCGCACCGAACTCGGCGTGCCCGCCGACTTCCCGCCCGAGGTACTCGCCGAGGCGGAGCGAGCCGCGAAGGCCCCCGCTCTCCCGCCCCACCACGACGCCACGGACCTCCCCTTCCTCACCATCGATCCGCCCACGTCCACCGACCTGGACCAGGCGATGCACCTGACCCGGCAGGGCGCCGGCTACCGCGTCCGGTACGCCATCGCCGACGTCGCCGCCTTCGTCACAGCCGGGTCGGCGCTCGACGCGGAGGCCCACCGTCGGGTGACCACCCTCTACTTCCCCGACGAGAAGACCCCGCTGCACCCGCCCCTGCTCAGCGAGGGCGCCGCGAGCCTCCTCCCGGACCGGGTCCGCCCGGCCGTGCTGTGGACGATCGACCTCGACGCGGACGGCCGCACGCACGCCGTCGACGTCCACCGCGCCCTGGTCCGCAGCCGGGCCAAGCTCGACTACGCGGGCGTACAGAAGGAGATCGACTCCGGTCGTGCCGAGGAACCGCTCGCGCTGCTGGCCGAGGTGGGCCGGCTCCGGGAGACGCTGGAGGTCGAGCGCGGCGGGATCTCCCTGAACGTCCCCGAACAGGAGATCGTCGAACGGGAGGGGACCTACGAGCTGACGTACCGCGCCCCGCTCCCCGCCGAGGGCTGGAACGCCCAGATCTCCCTGCTCACAGGCATGGCGGCAGCGGACCTGATGATTGCCCACGGCACCGGCGTACTCCGCACCCTGCCCGCCGCCCCCGACGGCGCCGTCGGCCGCCTCCGCCGCACCGCGCACGCCCTGCACATCGACTGGCCGCACCACGTCTCCTACGCCGCACTCGTCCGCTCCCTCGACCCGCACCGCCCGTCCCACGCCGCCTTCCTCCAGGAGTGCACGACCCTCCTGCGCGGCGCCGGCTACACGCCCTTCCGCGACGGCGCCCTCCCGGACATCACCACCCACGCCGCCGTGGCCGCCCCCTACGCCCACTGCACGGCCCCCCTCCGCCGCCTCGTCGACCGCTACGCCTCCGAGATCTGCCTCGCCGCCGCAGCCGACCGGCCCCCGCCCGACTGGGTCCTGGCCGCCCTCGACGCCCTGCACGGCGAGATGGCGGACGGCGGCCGTCGCGCCGGGGCCGCCGAACGCGGCTGCGTCGACATCGTCGAGGCCGCCCTGCTGAAGGACCGGGTGGGGGAGGAGTTCGACGGCTGGGTGGTGGACGTCGAGGAACGCCGACCTGCCGTCGGGACCGTGCAGTTGGAGACCCCGGCGATCATCGCTCGCATCGAGGGCGGCGGAGCCCCGCTGCCGCTGGGGGAGCGGCTGCGGGTACGGCTCACGCGGGCAGATCCGGGGCCGGGATCCCAGGACTCCCGGACGAGAGTGCGCTTCGCGCCTGCCTGACGGCGTGTACGAGCGCGTCGGCGTCGTCGGCGTGGACGCGCACCAGACGGACGTCCCGGCGACGCCCGAGAAAACTCACGTGCACGACAGGCTCGGCGAGTTCGATCGTGACGGAGGTCTGCGCCCCTACGGCGAGGTCGAGTTCACCCGCCGCGCGCTCATGAGTGGCCCGCATCTCGCGGCGTACGCCCGCGACCGAGGAGAGCGGGACACGCAGATCCACGTGCACGCCACGGCGGATCCGCAGCGAGCCGGCGTCGAGGACATGCGGCCGGACCACGTTGGCCGCGTGCAGTCCGACGACGAGGACGAGGGTGTACACATCCAGGGCGAGCCACACCCGGTGCACGGCCGGATGGCCGCGCAGCAGCACGGACATCGTCAACGACTCGACCACACACACGAACGCGAACCCGAACATCATGGCGCCCTGCCCACGGGCGTACCCGAAGGCCCGCCCGCCGCCCGCGACGCCGTGGGTCCTCCTGGCCGCCCACAGCACCAGACTCGCGAGCATCCGCACCTCGTGCAGGACGAGCACGTACACGGTCCTCATCTCCTGCCCCCTTCTCCCTCTCCCTCTTCCTCGCCACGCCGGGTGAGGATCCGCAGCGTCCGGCGGACCGCCTCCGCCTGCGCGGGCGCGAAGTCCGCGTAGAGCGCGCGCAGGAAGCTGTTGTCGGCGTCGATCTCCCCCTCCGGGACGATCTCGGGAGGCAGACAGTCGGCCAGGGCGCGGGCCGCCTCCTCCACCCGGGGATCGGCCGGTTCGGCGTCGACGAGCGCGTCGAGCAGCGCATAGGCGGTGCGGGCCCGCCCGGCCCCGTCCGGGGCGGCGAAGGCACTGCCCAGCAGGCCGATCATCCGCGCCCGGTCCTCGGGCGTCGCCGAGGTGTCGATCAACGCGAGGATCTCGCGGTCCTTGGCCGCCATGGGCGAGTCGGAGACCTGCCCCACCTCGCTGAACAGCGCGGCGAGCTCCGGCGACACCGGCCCCTCGGCACCGGCCGGGCCCTCCTGCTCCAGGAGGGCCCGCAGCCGGCCCCGCCGCTCCCGGATCGCCGCCTCCTGCCGGGCGAGATCCTCGTCCAGCTCACCGAGCACCTCGACGAGATCCTTACCGGCGTCCTCCGCGAGCACGTCCCGCACCTCGGCCAGCCCGAGCCCCAGCTCGGTCAGCCGCCGGATCCGGGCCAGCACGACGGCATGCCGCAGCGTGTAGCTCCGATAGCCGTTGCCGAGCCGCTCGGGCTCCGGCAACAGCCCCTGATGGTGGTAGTGCCGCACGGCCCGGGTGGTGACACCGACCGCGGCGGCGAGTTCTCCGATCCGCATGGGACCAGTAGAAACGTTGACGTTGCGGCAGGGTCAAGCGAGCGCCTTGGGCGGTATGGAATCGGGGCCGGCGAGTGTTGGAGCACAGGGGAACGGGGGTGTGTCATGGGCGAGCAGGCACTGTGGACCAGAGCGCGGCTGGGCCGCTGCGGCCCACCACTCGATCTCCTGACGGCCCGCTTCGACCGGCACGTCTACGCCTCGCACGCCCACGAGCAGTTCAGCATCGGCATCTGCGTCGGCGGCTCCGAGGTCATCGACTACCGGGGCGGCCACCTCCGCCCCGGCCCGGGCTCCCTCGTCGTACTCGCCCCCGGCGAGATGCACACCGGCCGCCCCGCAGCCTCCGACGGCTACGCCTACCGCGCCCTGTACCCCGAGCCCTCCCTCCTCACCGACGGCACCGTCGGAGGCCTCCCGTACTTCCGCGAGCCCCTCCTCGACGACCCCGAACTCGCCACCGCGCTCCGCCTCGCCCACACCGAACTCAGCACCTGCCCCGACCCGTTGGAGGCCGAGTCCCGCCTCCCCTGGCTGCTCACGGCGCTCGCCCGCCGCCACTCCACGGCCCGCGCGGCGAGCGACACCGTGCCCGGCGCCGCCCGCATCGCCCACGCCGTACGCGACCGCCTCGCCGACGACCTCCTGGAGCCACCCTCCCTCGCCCTGCTCGCCGCCGACCTGGGCCTGTCCCGCTACCAACTCCTGCGCGCCTTCCGCACGACGATGGGGATACCGCCGTACGCCTGGCTCGCCCAGCACCGGGTGAACCGGGCCCGCGGCCTGCTGGAATCGGGCCTGCGCCCGGCGGAGGTGGCGGCCCTGGTGGGCTTCGCCGACCAGGCACACCTCACCCGCTGGTTCCGACGCGTCCTCGGCGTCACCCCGGCGGCGTACCGCAACAGCGTTCAAGACGGCCGCCGCTGACGACGCGACCATGACCGCATGACTGCACGCGGCTGGTTCCTGTTCTCCCTGATGGGAGTGGTCTGGGGCATCCCCTACCTGCTGATCAAGGTAGCGGTGGACGCCCCCCTGTCCCCCTCCATGGTGGTGTTCACCCGCTGCGCGCTGGGCGCGGCACTGCTCCTGCCCTTCGCGATACGCCAGGGCGGCCTGTCCACCACCGTGCGAACCCACTGGCGCCCGATGCTGGCCTTCGCGTGCATCGAGATCATCGGCCCCTGGTGGACCCTGACCGACGCCGAACGCCACCTGTCCAGCTCCACGGCGGGCCTGCTCATCGCCGGCGTCCCGATCGTCGGCGTGGCCCTGGCCCGCTTCTTCGGCGACACGGAGCGGCTGGGAGCGAAGCGGGTGACCGGACTCGGCCTGGGCCTGGCCGGCGTAGCCGTCCTCACGGTCCCGCACCTGACCGGCGGGGACGCGAAGTCGCTGGCCGAGGTACTGGTGACGGTGGTGGGCTACGCGACGGCCCCCCTGATCGCCGCGCGCTACCTGAAGGACGTCCCCACCCTCCAGCTCATCGCCCCCTGCCTGGCCCTCGCGGCCCTGGTCTACGCCCCCGCGGCGGTGCTGACCCGGCCGTCGGCGATGCCTTCGCCGTCCGTCCTGGTCGCGCTGGCGGCCCTGGGCGCGGTCTGCACCGCCATCGCCTTCGTCGCCTTCCTGGAACTGATCAAGGAGGCGGGCCCGACCAGGGCGACGGTCTTCACGTACGTCAATCCGGCGGTAGCGGTGGCAGCGGGAGCAGTCTTCCTGGACGAGCCGCTGACGGCAGGCATCGTGGCGGCCTTCACCCTCATCCTGGCGGGCTCGGTACTGGCGACGGCCTCGGGTCCGGCCTCTGGTCCTGCTTCTGGTCCTGCCTCGGGCACCCGCCCGGTAGCATGGTCCACACGGCAGACGAGCCGGGCGGACGGCCGCGTGGAACCCCTCACAGGGTTCCCCGAGGAACGTCCGGGCTCCACAGGGCAGGGTGATGGCTAACGGCCACCCGGGGTGACCCGCGGGACAGTGCCACAGAAAACAAACCGCCGGGGATTTCGGTCCCCGGTAAGGGTGAAACGGTGGTGTAAGAGACCACCAGTGCCCAGGGCGACCTGGGCAGCTAGGTAAACCCCACCCGGAGCAAGGTCAAAAGGAGCCGCCGTAACACGCGACTCTGCGAGGACGTTCGAGGGCTGCCCGCCCGAGTCCCCGGGTAGACCGCACGAGGCCGACGGCAACGCCGGCCCTAGATGGATGGCCGTCGCCGGGGGGATCGTGAGGTCCCCTCGGAAACAGAACCCGGCGTACGGCCCGGCTCGTCTGTCGCCACCTGCAACTTTGCTTGGGAAAGGGCCTCTGAGCTGCGGCGGAGGCTCTTTCTGGTCTTTCGGGGGCTTGCCGCGTTGGGCGGTGAAACGTCCCTCGGACAGGGCTGAACGACGCTCGTACGCCATGATGAGGAAGCTCTGGGCTGATGTCGACGTCGTGTGTGCGTCCACGCCGATGGGCTTGGAAGAGTACGCCGACTCCATCGGGAATGGCCTTATGGTGATTGACATGATCGTGGGCGCTCTACAACGTGTGCTTGTATTCCCGGGCCGGGGATCGGCTATTGAACAGTCTATGCCAGGGCCCGTCGTGGCTGCCTACGAGCGGCTTTGTGCTGAGGGCTTTGAGAGCCGACCTCTGCCAGCTGACGTTGTTGCCCGTTCTGGCGCTTAACGCTGTCAGGCTCCGACGGCGGGGCTTGCCTATCGCTCTTGGTAATTTTTAGGGTGATAAGTCATCCCTGCCGAGCTAGCTTGCATGTGGACAGCCTGCTCCGAACACGCTATGGCCGAGCACTGCAAAGCTCGATACTTTCTCGGGTCTACTGGACTTATCGAATTTCTATGGCTTGTTCGTAGGAACCGTGGTCTACAAGATCATATGTGACGATCGAGGGTTGAATTACTGGATCGCGTACTCGACCCAAAGTGATCGCGGCAGAGATCGGTAGAGCGCCAAAGAGATGTAGGCGGACGATATTCTTGTGGCGCCTCTCAAGTTCGCCGAAAAATCTCCGATACGTCACGCGAAGATTTTCGAGCGTATCTCTTGAGTCCATAATCCCACCGGAAGGAGTCTCATTTATAGGGTACATGCGAAACACTGGATAATGCTTCAAGTGTTGAGGAATTTCAGTCTCATGGACTGTTCCGGAGATGCTTGCCAGCAGGATCGCTTCAGTGCCGTTAGCGACCGGAGGTAAGGCGATGTCGAACTCGACAGGAGGCTTCAGGTTGGGCCAGATCCATGAGTTAGTAGTTTGCTGACGTTGATAGAAGTCGATACCGTATCCATCGCCTAGCTTTCGACCCAGATAAACGAGCAGTGGAAGTCGCGCGTACGCAAAGACACTCACGTGCTCTACGTGCCCTTTCCTCAATCCGTCGTTTAGCTTGTTATCGACGACTTCATCAATCATGGTTTTGGCGGAACCGTAGTATTCTGCTGTTGGTGCTGAATTTACATCTTTGGCGTCTGCGTATTCTCCTGGCAATTGCCTTAGATCGATTTCTAGCCCATGGCGATCATATGAGAGTTTGAAGTACGGGAATCGATCGCTTGATGCAACTACTGCTTCTGATGCTGTTCTCTGCGCGAGTTCCCGAGGGCTTCCACGTAGCTGTCCAATCATTCGTAGAACCACGGTTCTACGGTCACCCCCGAGGCCTGTTACATGCTTAATTCGCTCCTCATGATTGCGCTTTGTTTCGACGAGCTTTTGTACTGTAAAAATGTTCAGGGTGACGGGGTCATCAATCTCTGCATGACACTCTCCGCATGCAAGGATTATGTTGTCCGCCAGATCTCTCTGTTCCTTTGGGTAGTTAGTCAGCCCGCGAGGGGAAGCATCGGACTGCTGCTGTCCCACGATGTGCGCCAGCTCGCCAAGCGAAACGGGTTCGTCCGTCAGATTTCCATCCAGTAGGTCTCTATTGCAGATCGCGCATCGACCGCCGGAACGGACCCAAACTCGCCGTTTCTCAATTTCCTTTAGGTTGGGGCGTGTGCCAATTTTGCGTCGTTGACGTGCTGGCTTTGGGCTCACTGAGCAGCCTTCGCTAAGAACTCATTGGGATCTGAGGCGTCAGAAGAAGCCCCTGAATCGATTTGCGACTTTCGGGAAAATTTCCGGAGACGGCATCTTTGATTGCTCTGTCGAGCACTCTACAGGCGTCATCCAAACGTGCAAGGACTTCGTCTTTCTGTCTCTCCAATCCGATGGGTGAGCCAATTCCGGCGGGGTCTGGAGTGAGTCCATGGTTTAGAGAGTCCCTCGCATGGTGGAAGAAGGACTGCACTCCTTCCAGTAGAGGCGTGGGTCGCACGATACAGGAAAGAGCCAATGCCTTGATATTCCACGATGAGAGCGGTTGTTCAGCCTTACGATTCCATTGCTTGACGATCCGGACTACAGCGTTAAACGATGAATTCGTTGCAAAATTTGCTTGCCTGATCATTTCGCTATGCTTGATGGGGTCTGACCTGTCCCACGCGTTCCGTTGGAGGTTTGGGATAAATACCCCGGCACCCTCTATATTATCAAGAGCTACGATCACATCTGCCGTGAATTTGTAACGTTGTTTCCTTGCGTTCGATCCAAAATTAACGACGACTGCGCGCTTTTGGTCGGTGAAGTCTGCGGAAAGTCCCGGGTAGTGTCCACCCGCCAAATCCTCGATGACTTCACATGTGTGTTTCATGATTCTACTTGGGCTATGGTGTCGCTCATTAGTGGCCCAAGGTTCCCTGAGAATAACCCCTAGGTCTACATCGTTGAGTGGACTCAGGGCGTCACCATGCGCAATGCTGCCATTGACGTATACTCTTGACTCAAATCCCTTCGAGAGTGCTGAGCTGAGAACATGTAGGCGCTCTTTAGCTTCAGCATATTCGGTGCTGGTTACTGCTATCTGATGGTCAATCGCAAGTAGCAGGCGTTCTAGTTCTTGCTCGGCCGCACGGGGCTGAGATTTTATATCGCGGCCGTGAGTCACTTGAACCTCCTCTCGTGGAAGACGCTAAGAATGCATCTCAGCATACTCGGATGTAGGGGACCAATGGTGTCCTGGCGAAGTCGCCTGGCCTGCCACGAAGAAGCTCGTTCCAGAGTTCTCCTGCGGCTGTTGGAGGGCCCGGAGGGCGGTGCATCTACCTGCAGATCACGTCCGTTGTACGCCTGTCTGCGGCCTGAGCGGTCGATGCCCGCTGCCCCGGCCCCAGCGGCGGTCTCGGTTGTGGTCTCACCGGCGCCTCATTCCGGGGTAGTCCAACAGCCATCCACCGGGAGCTGAAAGCCTCCCTGGCCAGGGAAGGGGCCCGTCTTGCGGATAACTACGGACGCCCCCGGAGCAAGATCGAAAAACTCATTGTGCGGTGTTCACGCACGAGCGCCCTCCCAGACAGCGGAAGGGCGCTCAACGATGACCAGCGTCGACACCGCGACAGTTCGTAGCAGGTGGCAGCTTCGATTCGGTTTGCTGCCACGGGCTGGTGACCCGAGGCGGTGGAACCGGCGCCGAGTTCGGGATGGGGGCGGGGTTACGGACGGATCGTTGTGTTGTCTCCAGTGACGGCCGTGCCGATTGTCTGTGCGGCGATAGACCGTTCACCGGACGCGGTGATCGTCACCGCACCGGCAGGGGGAAGCTGGGCGGCCAGTTCGGCAAGCAACTGCGGATTTTTCCTTAGTGTCCGCTTGATCTGCTGACGCAGCGCGGCTGCAGCATCGGTGTCCCCCGGCTCCTCGGCCGCCTCACGCACCGCCGCCTCCAGCTCCGGGCGTGCGGCCGGGCTCCGGCGGCGCCAGACCGCGTGCAAAATACTGCGCCCTGCGTTCGCCGTGGCTCCCACCGCAGCGTCCTCAGCTCGGGCCAGTACCCCCGCGCCATAGGCACCCAGAGCCGCGCCTAGATACGGCCCTGCCTGCTCCAAAAACTGCACGATCTCCGCTTCCACAATCTACCCCTGAAATCCTGTCATTGACTGAGGCCAGGGCATCAGACTAGGCCGCCCAGCCAGCGCGCACGCGGCAACTCTGCATTCGCGGACGATCGGCCGGCCTCACTCCACGCGAGCCAAGCGAAGATCTTCCTGCCCCTGTCGCGGCCTGGTTACGCTCCCGACTGCCAGGCCGCTGACCAGGCAGACGGAGAGCTTCAATGGAGTACTAACGGTCAGACCTCGAAGTGGCGTACTCGGCTGCGTCGATCCTTGCGCGGATCTGTGCGACGAGGGGGTTCTCCGGGCCTAGGGTGGGCTCGATCCGGCCGAGGGCTACGCGATAGACGGCGATCGCCTTTTGGTGTGCACCAGCTTCCTGGTGGGTGTCCGCCAGGGTGAGTTGGGCGCTCAGGACATTCGGGTGGTCGCCGAGGGTCTGCTGCCAGTGAGTGAGGTTGGTTTCGTACAGCGGCACAGCCAAGTCGGGTCGGTCGTTGGCCCGGTAGATCTCAGCTAGGTACTGCCGTTGCTTGAGTGTGTCTGGGTGGGTGACGCCGAGTTCCTTCTCGGTGAGCGTAACGCTGTATTCCAGCAGTTCGGTCGCCCGGGCGAGGTCGCCGGACCCGCCGAGGGCACGGGCCAGCATGGCGGTGCAGTGAAGTGTTTGCGAGTGGACGCGGCCTCGTTCGGCCTCCAGCTGGGCGCGGACATCCTCCAGGACGGCGACGGCCTGTGCCGCGTTGTCGGACTCCAGGTGAGCGGCGGCCAGGTTCGTCCGGCTGGTGACCGTATGCGGGTGCGTTTCGCCGAGGATGAGGCTGGCGTTGCGCACGGCGGCTTCGAGGACCTGGACGGCGCGCGGGGCGTCACCGACCGTGAGGTGTGCGATGGCCAGGTTGCTCCGACACACCATGGTGTGCGGATGCTCCTCGCCGAGCGAACGGATGCACCGTTCCAGCGTTGACTCCGAGAGGGACACTGCCCGTGCCGCATCGTCGGTCTGGCGCAGTGCGTCGGCCAAGCCGATGTAGTTGGACAGGGTGTCCGGGTGGGACTCGCCGAAGACCTGCTCGCACTGGGCGACGACGGTTTCGAACAGCGGGACGGCGCGAGCCGGGTCGCCCGCCGCGAGGCGGGCATTCGCGAGGCCGCTTCGGGTGGCGAGGGTATGGGGGTGGGTCTCGCCGAGCAACGCCGCACGGTGCTTGAGGATGGTGTCGTACTGGGCGATTGCCCGTCCAGCGTGGCCAGCGGTCTGGTACGCCTGCGCCAGCCCGTTCCTGGTGGTCAGGGTCTGGGGATGGGCGTCGCCGAGGAGGTGGGCGCTCTGCGCGGCCGCGGTCTCCAGCAATGGAAGCGAACGGGTGGAGTCTCCAGCGTCCCGGTAGGCGCAGCCGAGGTTCGCACGGATGGCAATGGTCTCTGGGTACGCCTCACCGTATACCTCCTCGCATCGGGCCAGGGCCGTCTCGAGGTGCTGCGCTGCCTTGTCGGGGCGTCCGGCGGTCAGATAGGCGTAGGCAAGGTTGTTCCGGCTGGTGATGGTTTCGGGATCGCCGTCGCCGAGGGCCTGCTGCCGTTGCACGAAGACGGCGGTGTACATCGGAATGGCGCGGGACAGGTCGCCTGAAGCGAGGTAGACCGCCGCCAGACCATGCTGGCTGGTCAGCGTGGCAGGGTGGGTTGGTCCTAGGAGTCGCTGGTACTGCGTGAGTGTGGCCTCATGCAGAGAGACAGCACGATCCAAGTCGCCGGATGCATGGTAGGCGCGGGCCAGTTCCTCGCAGCTGACGAGAGTGTCGAGGTGATCATTGCCAAGCGCGTGCCTACGCCGGGACAACGTCTCCTCGTGAAGTGTGATGGCACGGGCCAGATCGCCGTATTCACAGTACGAGTTGGCAAGGTTGAAGGCGACAGTCAGCGTCCCCGGGTGCGAGTCGCCGAGTACCTGGGTGCACTGGGCGACCAACGGTTCGAGGATGGCGATGGACCGTTCGAAGTCGCTGGCTCTGTGGTAGGCGTTGGCCAGGTTCGCGCGGGCCTTCAGGGTGAGTTCGTGCTCGGCGCCGGCGAGCACTTCGCAGCGGGTGAGGGCCGCCGTGAGCAGCGGAACGGCGCGGGCGTCATGACCGAGGCCCTGGAGATACCTTGCAGCGCTCGCGTACCGTCCGGCGGGAAAGGTGTCAGAGTGTCCGTCAGGAGTGGTGGCCGCGAGCGCCACGAGGTGCGGGAGGAGCCGATCCCAGGCGGGGGACCGGCCAGAGTCGGGCGGTTCTCCCATGGGGGCGACCGCGGCGCTCAGCAGCCGTTCGGCCTCTAGCCTGCCGGTTGGCGCGCTGTCACCGATGGGCGGCTGGTTCCGGAGTGTGGTCTGGACGAGGCGGTGGATGCTCACCGAGTCCTGGGTGAGGGAGACCATGCAGTAGACAGCAAGCACGCCTAGGGCTTCGTGAAGGTCGTCGCTGTCGTCGGTGATAGGGGTCAGCAGTCCAACTGGGATGTCGTCGGGGGCCAGCCATGCCAGTGTGGACAGGACGCGGACTGCCAGGGGGTTGCGCTCCGTGAGGGTGCTAATCGTCTGGCGCCAGATCCGGGCGACGGTGCGCTCTGGGTCTACACCTTCGGGAGCCTTGTCCAACGCGCCTATCAGCCTTCGGCGGTAACGTTCAATGCTGATCGTCGGGTTCTGCGCGAGGTAGGCGCCGGCCTGCATCAGGGCGATGGGAAGCTGCCCCAGATCGGCTGAGAGGGCCCGGGTCTCTTGTATCTGACGGTGGGTCGGCGAAGTCGCGCCGAGCACCTGGCTACAGAGGAGATCACTCGCTGCAGCCAGGTCGAGTACGTCGAGTGCCAGCGTTGCGACGGAGGTCGGCCAGCTAGCTGATCGTCGGCTGGTGGCGATGACGTGGCCGTTAGGCGTGCTGACGTAGGGCTGCAGATCGGCCGGATTCTCAACGTTGTCGAAGATCAGCAGCCACCCCGGATGCCACTGCAGCCACAACGTCGCCCAGGCGGCGCGTTCTTCAGTAGAGGCGTTGCCGGCCCACACGGGGATCAACCGCAGAGCGAGGTCGGCCAGCGATTGCTCGATGTGGTCGGGTGATGCGGCGGCAATCCACCACATCACGGTGTAGTCGCGACGGTGTCTGTGGGCGTACGCCAGCGCGAGGGTGCTTTTGCCGACGCCGCCGAGGCCTTGGACGACGGCAGTCCCGGCGGCCGGCTGCCCGAGCGTGCCGCGCAGCCAGTCCAGCTCGCTCGTGCGGCCGAAACACAGGGGGAGCGGCGGCAGGTTGGTGAGCCCGGCAGGGGCCTGGACATCGCGCGCCGAGTTCAGCAACTCGGCCGTCAGAACGTTGACCGGGCCGGTGATCGCTGTCCCGATGTGATGGGCGGCGACGGATCCGGCCCCTAATGCCTGGAAGGTGAAGTCCGTCACCGCAGGACCCGCCGACTCTCGTGGCGAACGGTGACCGTTGACCCTTCTCTGCCCGACGGCCTACTGCGTGCCACCATCTCGGTCCCCTCTGCAGGCCGGCTGGATGTCTCGCTCTCCAGCACGGAGCGTACGCGTTGCCCATGTTGGGTCAGTATCGGCTGAGCGGCGGCGAGAGTTGCATGGAATCGGGACTTCGTCGCTGACACGATCGTTGATGGCGAGGCCGGGCACGCTCTCTGCAGGAGCCAGTGGTCTCAAGACTCCTCAGTCTCAGTTGTGGTCTCAGTTGGCGGGGAATCTGGGGTGGTCCACCTTGGTCCGTGGTCGTCCGACACCAACACTGACCAGCTGTTGTGTTCTCGCGGTGGATGCCTGTGGAAGCCGGTGGATCAAGATCGGACAACTCGTAATGCGCAGGTCTCGGGTTCGAATCCGAAGGCTGAACCGCCCCGGGTTTGTCGGAGACTCTAGATCGCGGTTGTGACCTGGGGTTTCTGGGTTGTCTGGTAGCGGCTGGTTTCGTATTCAGCTGGCGGGACGTGGCTTATCTCACCGTGCAGGCGGCGGAAGTTGTACCAGTCGATCCATTCGGAGGTGGCCGACTCGACCTCGGCCAGCGTCTTCCAGCGCCGCCGGGGCTTGATCAGCTCGGTCTTGTAGAGGCCGATCGTGGATTCCATCAGGGCGTTGTCGTATGCGTCGCCGACCGAGCCGATGGAGGCTGCGATGCCGTCGCGGTCGAGGTGCTCGGCGAGCTTGAACGAGGTGTACTGGGCGAGTTCAATTGGTCGTTGCAACGGGCCCGGGTCGAGCCGGCCGAGCGGTACGCCCGAGGCGGTGACGTGCAGCAGCACGAGCTCGGCGACGTGGTCGGCGGTCATCGGGCGCGCGTCCCTTCTTCGTCCGCAAGTTGACGAACGTCATGTACGCGCCGGGTAAGCAGGCGAGCGACGAGGCGCCGAGCGCGCGAGGTCTCCCGCGCGCGAGGCGCGGCCGGTCGCGCGGCCGAGGTGGTGTTGATCTCCCACCCCTCGGCGGTGAGGCGGTCGAGCAGCTCGGATGCGGTGACCGTGGCGCGGTGCGGCGGTAGTTCGAGGGTGCCCGTCAGGTGCGCGGCGAGGGCGGCTCGGGCGGCGTTCGGGGTCATCGGCGGAGTCCTCCGTCGGTGTGTCGGGCGCGGACTTCGCGCGGGGCGGGCGGGGTGGCCATCAGGCGGGCGAGGCGGTGTTGCTCGTCCTCGGTGTGCTAGTCGAGGACGCGCTCGCAGAACGCGGCAATCTCCTCGGCGAGTTGGGACTCGACGCGGTCGCGCTGCTCGGCAGCAGCTCGGCGCAGGGCGGGCCCGTCGAGGGTGTCGACGTTGCGCCACCGGCCCCTGCGGTGGTGTTCGGCGACGACGTGCGCGCCCTGGTCGGCCCACTCGGCAGCGCGACGGCGGACGCGAGGGCCGTCGGAGTTCTGGCAGATCGCCGGGGGCCCGTTGTGCGGCCATGTGGCGGTTGACCGGAACGTGTCGGTGTTGCGGGTGGTCTCCCGGGCGTGGTGTCGGCGGCGGGTCATGCGGCCTCGACCTCCCGTACGGCACGGATACGGGCGGGGTGCGGCTTGGCCGCGGTGCATGGCTGGCCGGGTTCGGCGTTGCACTCCGGGCACGTGGCGCAGGCGGTCGCGTAGGCATCACGCCGGGCACCGTGAACGCCGGTGCGCAGTTCGACGCCGCGCGAGGACTTGCACAGGCGGCGGACGGCGGCGCGGCACTGCTCGTGCGGGCAAGCGACGGCGAGCCGACGAGCGAGGCTTGGCGGCCAGGCAACGTCTTGCGGATGGTGACTCGGGTCTCCTCGTTCACGTACGGGCGCGGCTCGTCGTCGACACTGCGCCCGACGCCGGCGGCGAGGGCGAGCACTTCCCGCGGCGGGGCGGCGTCGAGGGCCTGCCCGATCGTGCGTGTGGGCAGGGCGCCGCCGGCTGCGGCGGTGAGCTGGGCGCGGCGGCGCTCGGTGAACTCGACCGAGGACTCGTCGGGGTGGCCGTCGTAGACCGGGTGGGCGGTCTCGATCCGCTGCGTGCGCCGGCCGGCGCGGATCTTGCACGTGGGCGGGGGCGATCCATGCCTCGGTGCGGCGTTGTGGTCGGCGACGGCGTCTCGGGTGTCGTCGTCGAGCGGGATGTCGCGCAGGGCATACGCCCATGCGGGGGCGTCGGATTCACCGATGGCGCGGCGGTCGAACGCGGCGCACAGGGTGAGCAGTTCTGCGGCGTCGGCCGGGGTCATGGGGTGGCCTCCTGTGCTCCTGCCACGCAACAGCCAGCACAGGCACGGCCGCGCTCCCGGTGAGGCCCGATGCCCGGGTTCCGGCGGAACGCCGTCTGTGTCGTCGGTAAATCCACGGCAGGGAGGTGCCTTTCGGTCATTGTTCGATCCGAATACCCCAGTGCGCCACTTGTGTGGGTTTGCGATATGGCAGCGCTTGCCATGTGCGAGGACGATGCCCCTCTGCGTCCGCCGTATTCAGGTGTAGCGGTGGGGCATCGGAGACACGGGGGTGGGGGACTTGTCCTACGCGGAGCATCAGTCTGTCTTTTCAGCACCAGCGGTGCCGTTAGAGACTGCGGCCGATGCGCGGGAAGCGGTCAAACATGAGGTCTATACCGAAGGGATCACCCGCCGGTTGAGCGCTGCGGCCTTCGCCCGTACGGACTGGCTGGCCGTGTTACGCGCCGAACTGGCCCGGCTGTGGAAGGAGTTGAAGGCAGCCTTCAGGAAGCGGTTTCGGTGGCTCTTTCCTCCCAAGGAAGCGGAGAAGGCCCTTGGCTCCTCTGGGCCGGTACCGCCGTCGGTCGTGGTGGGTGAGGACTATGCGGTCTGGGTTCGGCGGAGGATCAAGAAGTCGAAGCGGCCGGTGCCGGTGTACGGCTTCCACCAGGAGCCCGTGGTGGAGGCCTCCGACTGCGCAATACGCCATATGCGTAAACGGCGAGCGACTGTCGCTGGAGTGGTCGCGGTTGCCGTCTGGCAGGCCATCGTCGGCACTCTGACGGTGGGGTGGGCTGCCCTCACCTTGGTCGTCGGGGTGTGGGGTGTGTACCTGGTCGAGCGCTACCTGGCACAGAAGCGCCTCAACGCCCTGTTGGCCGGTGATCTGCACGCGGCTCCGACAGCCCTTCAGGCTTACGCTCTGCCGTATCTCCGGGAGCGCCGCGACAGTGGCGACCGGGACCGCTTCCTCGGAGCGGGTCTTCAGGTATGGCCACCTGCGGTCATCGGCATCGACGTCGAGCCTGCGCCGGAGAACCAGGATGTCGGAGACGACGACCCCGGGGCGCCTCTGGGACTCGATTCGCCGGCACAACGCCACAGCCAGCCCGACATGGCCGAGGTGGCAAAAGCCGTTCTGGACGCTCTGGCTCAGCACAACAAACCAGTGGCCCGCAAGCCACTGAAGCACTTCACCGTGGCCCAACTGCACACGCATGTTGCGCGCCGACTGGACGACCCGGCGCCCGCTCATCACCGCGATCACCCCATCCCGCGCACACAGGTCAGCGGCATCGCCGGCATCCACTACACACGCTGGGACCAGATAGGTGACGACGCCTGGTGCACTGTGCACGCTCTCGCCGAAGACAACATCGGCGACAAGCCCGCCGAGGAGATCGCCCGACGCTACATCTGGGCCAGGGTCACCGCCTGGAACGGCGATCTCATCGCCGCCGTCCTGATTCACCTCGCCTACCAGGGCGGCTTTCTGCGCGTCACCGTCCGGCCGCACATCATGGGCCCGCTCAACCCGAGGGTCGCCGATCTTAAGCCCGCCGCCCCACACAGCCTGAGATGGCTCGCCCGCACCGCATTCAACGCTCTCGGTGACATCTACATCGGAGCCGACCGATTCATACGCCGCACTGCCCGCAAACGCCCCGAACTCGACCCAGGCAGCGGACCGGTCAGCCTCCGCGAGGTCTACAGCGTGCGCTGGATCGAGGACATGCACACCAATGACGACGCCCGATACTACGTGCAGATGATGCAGCGTCGCGTCTTCGACTCCACCGAGAACTTCCTGCGCGACCACAACGTCGACATCGCCGCCTACCAGCAACAGGCCACTGCGATCTACAACTTTGGCGTCATGAACGGCGGCACCATGGCTGGCCCCGTCCAGGCCACGCCGTTCTCCAACAACCCCTCCATGACCAACTGACCCGTACCCCCACCAGGAGCCCCGCGTGACTATCCGCCGCCAGCCCGATCCGGTTCCCAACGGACCCAACTTCGGCATCATCAACACCGGCAACATGACCGGACCCGCCCAAGCCGCGGCGTTCTCCCAGCACGTCAGCCAGACCAACAAAATCACTAACGAAGCCGTAGACAAGGCCCGCGAGAGCATCGACGATCTTCGACGGCGCTTGGAGGAACTACGCGACCAGTACCCCGAGGTGGATGCTGCCCTGCGCGACCTCGCCATGATCACCCCGCGTCTGGACGAACCCGATCGGGACCCCGGCACCCTGCGCTACATGCTCCAGAACCTCGTCGAGCGCTGCGGCGGATTCCCCAACCTCCTGGCCGCAGCCCAACTCGTCCAGTCCACCGTCATTGCACTACTGCCTGGATCTTGACCACCCCTGGCTGCGGATAACGAGGGAGCCGGGGCTCCAGCAGGTCCAATGCTTCCTCCCAGCGGAGGCGGTCGGCCCCACGACCGGCCTTCGGCCGGTGAGGTTCGTAGCTGCACGCCCCGTACCCGAACGTGTCCATCGATGACGAAACCGCCAGCCGAAGCTGTGGACCACCTACTCCTTCTCGGCCACCGCCGCACCAGTAAGATCGCTGCGGTCGACCCCGACCAGCTGGACGATGTGCCGCCGTCGGGCTGCTCCAACGGGTACTACGTCGTCCTGCACGACGCGGGCATCCCCGTGTTCGAATGCCTCGTCGTCACCATCGACTAGAGCGGCGCCCAGGGCGCCGACGGCATCGCCAAACTCTTCAACCAGCCCCAATTGCCCACCAGCGCCCTGGACCTGGAGCTGGACGATCCCGGCTTCCACCACAGTGTGCTGGGCGACTTCCGTGACCTGCTCGCCCAGGGCGACCATGCCGACCAACTCCTTGACCTGGCCCTGGCACGACTTGCGGCGGCCGGGCTGGTCAGGCAGCGAGGCCGACAGTGCACCGACTTCACCCACGTCCTGGCCGCGGCCCGTGATCTGACGCGCCTGGAACTGGTTCTCGAAGCGGTCCGAGCCGCCCTGGAGGAACTCGCCCGTGACGCTCCCGAGTTACTCGATCCCCTGGTCACCGCCGAATGGGCCGAACGCTAAGGGCGCCCGGTGCGCCTGTGCTCCCAGCCCAGCCACCCGATCGCGCGGCTGACCCAAGCCGGCGCCGATGCCCACGCGCTGCTCGCCTTGGCCCGCACCCGGGCTCCCAACCGGGCCACCGGTCCCGCACGAGAGGTGCTGCGGCAGATCCTGGTACAGGAGTTCATCGTCGATGAGCGCGGCCGCGCGCCGGCAAGGACGGCTTCCCGCCGGGCGGCCGACAGATCCGCTCGCCCTATGACCTGGACACCCGCTTTGCGCTGCGCGGGAACACACGGTGGGGCGGCTACCTGCTGCATGTGACGGAAACCTGCGACTCCGACCGCCCGAATGTGATCACTGACGTGGCCACCACCGTGCCGACCCGGGACACCACGGCCGTGCCTAGCATCCACACCCGCCTGAACAAGCGATGTCTTCTCCCTGCCCAGCACCTCTTGGACGGCGGTTACCTCTCAGTGGCCCTGCTCGACCAGGCCGACCGTACCTACGGCGTCACCCTCATCGGACCGGTCAAGGCCAGCGGACAGTGGCAACACAAAGAGCAAACCGGCTTCGCCCGCGACGACTTCACCATCGACTTCGCGAACCGGCAGGTCACCTGCCCACGCGGCCAGGCCACCATGAGCTGGGCGGAGGCTCCGGCTCAGGCCCCCCTACATCGCCGCCCGCTTCCGCCCCCGCCACTGTGACCCCTGCCCGGCCCGGTCGTCATGCGCCCGCGGCCGTGCTGCCCGCACGGTCTACTTCCTTCCCCAACAACTGCATGAACTCCAGGCACGTAGCCGCGCCGACCAGTAGGACCCCTCCTGGCGCCGGCTCTACGCCGTGCGCTCCGGAGTCGAAGGCACCATCGCTGAGTTGGCCCTCGGCCACCGGGCGCGCCATCGCCGGTACCACGGCCTGCCCAAGACTCACGTCCGGCACGTCCTGACCGCGATCGCCGTGAACAACGAACGCCTTACCGAACAAGATCCCCAGAACGACACCCACCGCCCTTGCCCACCGACAGCGTTTCAGCAATACCTTGTGTCGCACGGCTTCCCCCGCCCCTTGTGGTGGCGCCAAGGAAAGTGATCCCCCACCCAAGATCCCCGACAGAGTCCCTCCACCAGAGGCTTCGTCGTTGCGCAGGACCGTCCAACTCGCAATCAGCACTGCCACCTTGGAAGGGTTCTGTGTCGGCGTGAGAAGACGTATGTCAGGCACTCCAGTATCCGAACACCAGGAAACTGGGTACGGCGTCCGCTGTCGCTGCTGGCTACCACCCATAGGACTGGGAGTAGCGCCAGGTATCCTCAGACACATCGCCAACGCGGCCCGACGGGCTTCCGTTCCACTCCGGTGGAGTCTCGAAGGACATGCCCCCACCCGCACGAGTCTCTTCGTGCTGCCTGGGGGAAGTTCTTGCTGTTCCGCGCGTCCGCGAAAACGGTCGCCGTCATGGCACTCGACGGTTCACTGTTCTTGCACCTCACCGAACAGTTCATCCACATGCACGGCTATGGGCCCGGAACCTCGGAGTTGCGTTCCTGGGAGCGCAGCATCCCCATCCTGGCCGCCGCGCTCAACGACGCCGGCCTGGGCGACGTCGAGGTCATGCTGGAGTACGCGCTCCCGCTGAACAGCAAGCGTGCCGACGTCGTCCTCGCCGGAGTGCACCCGGTCACGCAGGAGCCGTCCTACGTCGTGGTGGAGCTGAAGCAGTGGAGCCAGGCGGATCCGCACGAGGACGACCCCACTTTGTGCCTGGTCGACGCCTACGCGCATCCCGTGCTCAACCCGATCGAGCAGGTGGGGCGATACTGCGACTACCTGGTCAACTTCAACGGCGCGGTGGCCGAGCACGGCGAGCGGGTTCACGGAGTGGCCTTCCTTCACAACGCCACCGAGTTCGGAGTGGCGGGGCTGCGGGAGATCGAGCGCGATGGGCAGGGACTGCTCTTCACGGGGGAGCGTCGCGGTGCGTTCCTGGACCACCTCCGGTCGAAGCTGAGCGACAAGCATCCCGGGGCCCGTGCGGCGGACGAACTGCTCGCGGGTGCCACCGTGCCGTCGAAGCAGTTGATGTCCGTGGCGGCTCAGGAAGTGCGGGAGCGACAGCAGTTCGTCCTCCTCGATGAGCAACAGGTCGCCTACCGCATGGTGCTCAACGCGGTGGAGAGGGCGAAGCGCGCCGACCACAAGGAAGTCGTCATCGTCACCGGCGGCCCCGGTACCGGGAAGAGCGTGATCGCGCTCCAACTGCTCGGCGAGCTCTACCGGAGGGGCGTGGCCGCTGTCCACGCGACCGGCTCGCAGTCGTTCACCAAAACGATGCGCAAGGTGGCCGGCTCCCGGAAACGGGAAGTCCAGGATCTCTTCAGGTACTTCAACAGCTTCATGACCACGGAGAAGAACAGCCTGGGTGCCCTGATCTGTGACGAGGCGCACCGTATCCGGGAGACCTCCGCCAACCGCTACACCCGCGCGGACCTGCGGACCGGCAGGGCACAGATCGACGAACTCATCGACGTCGCCCACGTACCGGTCTTCTTCCTCGACGAGCACCAAGTGGTGCGTCCCGGTGAGATGGGCACCGTGGACGAAATCCGTGAGGCTGCTTCCAAGCGGGGCATCGACTGCCATGTAGTCCCCTTGGAAAGCCAGTTCCGCTGCGGAGGCAGCGACGCCTACCTGCGCTGGGTGGTCCGGCTCCTTGGCCTGGAGCTCGGCGGACCGGTCGTGTGGGAGCCCGACGACCGCATGCAGTTGCTGGTCGCGGACAGCCCTGAAGAACTGGAGGCGTTCCTCGACGCCCGCCGCGCCGAGGAATACGGTGCACGGATGTCCGCGGGCTACTGCTGGCGGTGGTCCCCCGAGCCCAAGCCCGGCGATCCACTGCCTCCCGACGTCGTCATCGGGGGCTGGGCCCGGCCTTGGAACCTGCGCGGGGACCGGTCGGTCTCCGGCGCGCCTCCGTCCGCACTGTGGGCCACCGACCCTGCGGGATTCGGGCAGATCGGCTGCGTCTACACCGCCCAGGGGTTCGAGTACGACTGGTCCGGCGTCATCATCGGCCCGGACCTGGTCTGGCGGGGTGACCGCTGGATCACCGACCGCACCGCCTCCAAGGACCCGGTGTTCAAGAAGGCCACACCGGACACCGATGTGGACCGTCTCATTCGGAACACGTACAAGGTGCTGCTGACGCGGGGGATGGTCGGCACGATCGTGTACTCGACCGATCCGGAGACCCGGGAGAAGCTGCGGGAACTGGTGTCTGGCCGACCTGAGCCACGGCCTGCCGCGATCGAGGAGCCCCTTCTGCGGCGGTGAGCCCGTGATATCCGGCCATGATGTCCGTGCTTCCAGCCGACCGACGTGTCCCATGCGTCGGGACGGGACGTCACTTCCTAAGATCCCAGACGTCATTGCGGCCCGACGGGCTTCCCCACGTGGACATGCCCCCACCCGCACGAGTCACTCGTGCCCTGGGGGATCCGCCTCGTGTCCATGCTCCTGCTGAAACTGGCAGCGCGGGATCTGCTGAACCTGAACTCAAGACGCCGTATGGTGCCCCACCTCGCCGCGAGGTGGAAGCACTTCCTCAGCACCGACGCTTCGTTCACCGAACGTTCCGCCTGGGCAGAGAGCCTGGTGCATCTTGCCGAAGACCTGGTCGCCGCCGACCGGGGGAACGTCGAGATGGTCGTCGAGTGCGCGGCCACACTCGACGAGGCCGAACGCGCTGGGGACCCGCGGCTCATAGACGTCGTCCTCGTAGGCCATCATCCTGAGGAGAACGGGCTGTCCGTCCAACTCGTCGAGCTGAAGCGGTGGTCGACGGTGACCCGGGTGGAGCGAGCCACCGCGGAACTCGTGCATGTCCCCGGCATGGGGGAGAAGAAGCATCCCGCGCTGCAACTGCGCGAATACTTCGAGGCGTTCACGGGTGACAGAGGTCCGCTGCACGGACTGGACTACGAGTGCGGCGGCTTCGCCTATCTGCACAACGCCACCGACGCCGCAGTACTCCCACTGGTCGGCGTGGACGCGCCGACCGGTTCCTACGCCCGTGTCTACACCAGCGACCGCCGCACCCAACTGCTGTCGGACCTGCGGAGCAGCTTCGCCGTGGACGGTGCCGACTCGGCGGCCGAGATCCTTTTGCGGAGCATGGGCCTGCGCAACACCCCGTTGCTCGACGCCATGATCCGCTCCAGCGGTGAGGACACGGTCTTCACCCTGCGCGGTCGTCAGAAGAAAGTCGCGGACCAGATCCTCGACACTGCCGCCAAGGTGCTTCCCGATTCCCGGCAACCCGCGCTCCTCCCCGACGAGCGACGTGTGGTGTTCCTCGTCACGGGCGGTGCCGGCACGGGCAAGAGCGCCATCGGCCTCCAGCTCAAGGCTGAACTGGAGGCCGATGGACGCACGGTCAAGTACGCGAGCGGCAGCAGGGCCTTCAACGGCGCCCTGCAGGAGCATGTCGGCTTCGGCGACCGGGAGTTCAAGGAGACCTTCACCTACTTCAGCAACTTCGTCACCCCACCCGACCCGCCGCTGGACGTGCTGATCTGCGACGAGGCCCATCGCCTGCGCGACCGCTCCACCAACCGCTTCTGGAAACCAGAGGACTGGGGCACCAAGCCCCAGGTGGACGAGCTCCTCGACGCCTCCCGGTTGACGGTGTTCTTCCTCGACGAGGGGCAGTCCGTGCGCCCGCAGGAGGTCGGCACCGCCGCTCTCGTGGAGGACGCGGCACAGCGCTACGACGCCCACCTGGTCCGTAGCTGCCTGCGGGAACAGTTCCGGTGTGGCGGCAGCGACGCCTACATTCGCTGGGTGCGCGGTGCGCTGGGGGTGTCCGACGCGGAGCCGGAGCTGTGGACCCCGGACGGACTGATGCATGTCGAGGTCGTGGACAGCCCGGAGGAACTCGAGCGGATCATTCATTCCGAGGCTGAGGCGGGAGCGTCAGCGCGCATGGTCGCCGGATACTGCTGGCCCTGGACGAAACCCCTGGGCAAGGAGAAGCGGCTCGAACCCGACGTCCGGATCGGTGACTGGCACCGGCCGTGGAACGCGGACAGCGAGTCCTTCTGCGTGAACAAGACCGTCCCGCCTTCCAAGATCTGGTCCGTGCACGAGAACGGCCTCGGTCAGATCGGCTGTGTGTACACCGCGCAGGGCCTGGAGTGGGACTGGTGCGGCGTGATCATGGGTGAGGACATGGTGCGCCGGGGCGACCGTTGGGTGTTCCGCCGGGGCAAGGAGAGGGCGGACAAGGAGTCGGGCGTCAAGCGGGTAGCCGTGCCCGGGTCGTTCGATCCCAAGGTGAAGCCGAAGAGTGTGGACGACGACGAGTTCGCCCGCCTCGTCCGGCACGCGTACCACGTGCTGATGACCCGGGCGAGCCGGGCGACCGTGCTCTACTCCACGGACGAGGAGACCCGGGAGTACCTGAAGGGGCTCGTCGGCGGCGTCGAGATCCACGGTCTGCGACCCACCTGGGAGAACCTGCCGGAGCAGGCGCGACAGCCACACCTGCCCCGTCCTGACCGAGGGCGGCGCCGCCGCAGGAAGCGCCAGAAGAACACCCCGCCCGGAGAGCTGCGTCTCTTCTGACGCGGGGACCAGCACGTGGAGTGGCGGGCTCTCCCGGGCCCGCCACCTGCCGGTCAGAAGACCAGGCGTGCTGCCGCGGTCAGGGCCGCCATCAACAGGTTGATGACGACCCCCACCGCGACGTCGACCAGAATCTGACGAATCCGGTCACGACGTGCAAGCTTGTACTCAACGGGGTTCATCGGTTTCCACTCCTGAGCGTGAGCTGGGAATGGCAGGGATCGCCCTACCGGGCATCCGCAGTCACACCGCGTACAGCACGCGGTGGAGACCACTCGTCACTCATCGCCGAGGACCGGCACCTGGAACACCGCCGACGTACCCTCCGGGAAGGTGCGCAGCGGGTAACCACGTTAGTGCACAAGCCAGTTGACGCGGATCGATTTTGGACGCCGCGGTGTCTGCGCCTAGGCCCCGGACTGGAGGGCGTCGATCACCCGGGCCGCATCACCGAAGCCTCTACGCAAGCAGGGGATTGACAGGTCCTCGGTCGCGCCCACTGCACATCCGCTGTGCACTGGGCGCGCAGATGCCCCCGGAGGCGATCCCGCTGACCAGCGCGCGCATCGCCGCCTTCGAGAAGAGCAACAGCCCACGGCCGATGTCCTTGGAGTCGCGTACTGCGGCGTATTCGTCCAGTTCCGCAACTTCCACGCAGTCGTTCGCACCCCCGCTGTATGAGCTCTTCCGCCACCGCGCGTGGGTGAGATGGACGTCGTACCGAGTTGTCGTGACATCGTGTGGGGCGGGCGTGCTCACTCTTCGAGTTCCTTGCTGATGCTCGCGATGCGGGTGCGGGTCTCCGACGGGTCAAGGGCGGCGCTCCTCAACTGGTCGAAGATGTCTGTGTAGTTGTCCACGTCCTCCGGGGACTTGAGATACACGGAGTTCTTGGGATTCTCCAGCCACACCAGGTCTGGTGTGGGGTGCGGGGAGGTCAGGATGACGAACGGACCGTACAGGCCGGGGTGCGCTCCGAGCGAGAACGGCAGTAGTTGCACGGTGACGTTCGGGTGCTCGCTCGCCTCTGCCAGCTTCCGCATCTGGTCGCGCATCACTTCGGCGGAGCCGACGGTCCTGCGCAGTACGGCTTCGTCGAGGATCGCCCAGAGCCTGGCGGGATTCTCACCGCCCAAGCGGCTGTTCTGCCGCTCCATGCGGACCCTGACCAGGGACTCGACCTGCGGTGGGGAGAGGTCCTTTCTCATCTGGGAGATCACGGCACGCGCGTAGTCCTCGGTCTGGAGCAGCCCTGGCACCAGCATCGGCTGGTAGCTGGCGAGGTGCGTCGCGCCGGCCTCCAGCGCGAGGTATCCGTCGTAGCGGGTCGGGGCGAGGACCGTGGAGTACTTCCGCCACCAGGGCTTCTGCTGCTCCTTGTCTGCCCGTACGAGGTCGAGCACGTCGGCGCGCCGGTTGTCGTCGACGACGCCGTACAGGTTCAGCAGAGCCCGGACGAGAACCGGTGTCGTACCGCGTTCGCCATTTTCGATTCGGCTCAATGACCCTTGGTTGATCTCCAGTTGATCGGCGACCTCGGTGAGGGTGAGCCCAGTCGCGTCGCGCAGCTCCTTCAGTCGAGCCGCGAGCTGTCGCCGGTACACGGACTGCGGGACCAGGCTTCTCTTCAAGGCCATGCCGGAAGTCTCCCCGCATCGAGGACGCCTCTACAACCCATCCGGGTCAACTTTGCAAGACATATTGCCTAGTTGACGGTTGCGTCGGCATGCTGTCAGGAGTCACGGCGCTCGTACGGGCGGGCGCCGTAGCCGACCGATGAGCGACGCGTCGCCACGACCCCACTACCGGCACGCGCCTCCGCATCGGTCCCGCACGCCGCACCAGGAGGGTGGGCCATGCCACGGACAACGCTGCTCCGGCAGCTTCTCCAGCTACGGCACCTGACTACACACGAGGCTTTCGCCGCCCAGTACGAGCGGTCTGCCGTCCGGCTGGCGGAGCTCGACCGCGACCCTCGCTTGGCGTCCCTCCAGGTTTCTCCGCGCCAGTTCGACCGCTGGTACGGCGGGGAGTTACTGACTCTGCCTCGCCCTGATGCCTGCCGGGTGCTGGAACACATGCTGGGCAGACCCGTGTCCGAGCTGTTCTCCCCGGCGATCGCCGGGGACGCAGAGCCTGGTCTCTCCGGGGAGCGCACGCGTCGGCCGGCGTCAAGTCTCCCTCCGTCACGCGAGGACGACGAGAACCCACTGGACATCGTCACCCGGACCCGGCAGCTCACGGCCAGCAACGCCGACGACGCGACGCTCGCCTTCCTCGACTCCTCCTTGGAGGGCATCACCAGTAGGTACGAACAGGAGGGGCCGTATACCCTCCGTCCCCAAGCCCGCCAGGTGCGGCAACTCGCCCACATCCTCCTCGACGGCCGCCAGCCCCCACACACGCGCCGGGAGCTCTTCCGCCTCGCCGCCCGAGCCTCCGGCTTGCTTGGCTACATGGCAGTCAACACGGGCGACTTCGCACTCTCGGAGGCGTACTGCACCGAAGCCCGGGATCTCAGCTGCGAGATCGGCGACCTGGACACAGAACTCTGGGCGTGCGGGACCCTCTCCTTCGGCCTCTACTACGCCGGCCGGTACGACGAGGCGGACACCTGCGCCGCCGAGGCCGTCGAGCGCGCCCCGCGCCATGCCCAGTGCATTCGCCTGCTGGCCAACGGACGGGCCCGGGCCCTCGCCAAGACCGGTGACCGCGGTGCCGTCGAGCAGGCCATCGGACAGGCACTCCGCCTCTCCGATCTCCACGAGGTACCCGTCGGGCTGACCTCCTGCATCTCCTTCGAACCGTACGGACGCGCCCGAACGCTGGCCAACGCCGTCACGTCACACGTGGCGCTACGCCACACAGCCCAGGCACTGCGCGACGCCGAGCACATCGACGATCTGGTGGAACACTCGACGTCCTCCTGGAGCCGTTCGCTCGTACGCCTCGACGTCGCCACCGCGTTGCTCCAGCAGCGCACGCCCGACATCGACCACGCGATGGCGCTGGGCCGCCAGGCCCTGCGGTTGTGCGCAGACACGCCGATCAGCTCCGTCTACCAACGCTCCCGCGACCTGCACGAACTGGCCGGGCCATGGCGTGATCACCCGGCGGTAGGCGACTATGGCGACGAGTTCCGAACCTGGAGCTCGCAGCCAGCCGCCCTGACCATGGCGTCATCCGCGTCGTAGACGCCGTCGGTGTCGTCGTACTCCGGGGCAGTGTGAAGCCGAAGGAGTCCGACGGGTGCCCCTGCTCAGCGCCGATCCCGCCGCGTTCCCCGCCGAGCCCCCCGCCGACACGCACGACCCGGCGGTAACCGCGGCCCACGACTGGGCGGCGTTCAGCGCACTCGACGAGATGACCGACCACTGGGCACGCCCTGGTTGGGCGGACGGCAGCCGGGCGTACTACTGGATGCTGACCTTCCCGGACGACCAGCCGCTCGCTGCCCTCGCCCGGCACTGCCAGGAGAAGCTGGCGCCCCTCGGCTTTGACCCGGTACCGACGGACGGACTGCACATCACCCTCGCCCGCGTCGGCAGCCCGGACGCTGTCGCCCCCGACCAGCTGGACAGCCTGGCGCGGGACGCCGAGGCGCTCGTACCCTCCGCGTTCTCTGTACGCGCCATGCCGTTGGCCGGCTCCCGCGGTGCCGTCCGCCTGTCCCTCGGCCCGTGGGAACCCTTGATCCGGCTGCACCACGCGCTGGACAAGGCTGGAAACAGTGCCGGCCTCGTGTCGACGAAGCCGACTTCGGCCTTCCGCCCGCACCTGAGCCTCGCCTACAACAACCGTCAGCGCCCCGCCGCCCCCGTCGTGGATACGGTTTCAGGACTCCGCGTCCTTCCGGCCGTTGAACTCTCCGTGACTGCCGTCCAGTTGGTGGAGCTCCGCCGCGAAGGGCGGACGTACCGTTGGGACGTGCGGAAGAGCGTCTTCCTCGGATAGCCCGCAGGCATCCAGAAGGAGGAGCACCACCACTTCCTTGCCGATCGCGGTAGGCCTGACCGACCACCCGGCCGCCAACTCCTGGACGAGCAGCAGTCCGAGACCACTGTCCGTCAGCTCATCCAGCGCCTCGTCCGCCGGCCGGGCCCGGACCCTGGAGACATCCCGCCCCGCGTCGTGGACCCGCAGCACCGCCACGTTCCGGTAGACCTCCATGCACATGCAGTCCGGTCCGCCGACTGTGTGTCTGACCGCGTTGCCTACCAGCTCCGAGGCGACCAGGACGGCGTCGTCGACCCGCTCCAGTGAGGCACGTCCCTCAAGGACCTCGCGTACGAGCCTGCGTGCGAGGCCCGACGGCTCGGCGCAGTCGGCCAGTTTCACCCAATGACGCCGTACTGGTGTGCGCCTGCAGAGGCGCTCTTCGTCCACCGCGTCCATCGCCACTTCTCGTTTCCCGTAGGCACTGGATCGATCAGCCTCGCCACCCGCGAGCCGCGGCGGCACGCCGCGTCTCCGCCTCTTCGCGAGCTGCCTGACGGCGGACGAACGACGTGCTGACGGCGTACCGCCGCCGACTGCCCCCGGCGAGGCTCTGGTGGCCCCTGCACCGAACCAGGGGGTTGGCAGGTGCATCCTCGGTCGCGCCCACTGCGCATCCGCTGCGTGCTGGGCGCGCAGACGCCCCTATGCGCAATCCGCTGATGGCCGGGTGCGCAGCAACGTCCTCCGGGCGGCTACGCAGGCTCCGCTTGCTCCGCGGCAGCGACTGCGCAGCGTCCACGGGCACTGCGCAGTCGGTGCGCAGTGCCCGTGCGTATCGCTGTGACCTGCCGTGGTTGGGCTCTGCGCAGGCGTGGTCGGCTCCAAGGTCGGGCCTTGCGCAGCCGGGTCGGCTCCATGGTCGGGCTCTGCGCAGGTGTGGTCGGTTCCGTGGTCGGGCCTTTCGTAGGCGTGGTCGGCTCCATGGTCGGGCCTTGCGCAGGCGTGGTGGGGCTCGTGGTCGGGTCTTGCGCAGTCGCCGTGCGCGGTCGGTGCGCGGTGCGCAGGGTGGCTGTCGGCGGCGGTTGAATCACCCGTCGCCGACAGTGCCTACAGGGGCAGTATCTGGTTCCATGCGACCGCGGTGGCGGGGTCTTGGACGGGGTGCCAGACCGGCGAGGAAGGGCCATGGCTGCGCAGGTCTGTCAGTGACGCCACGTAGACGGGAACGTAGCGGAGGAAGCCGTCCGCCTCCAGGTCCCGGGCAGCTGCACGCAGGGCGCGGATACGCGTCTCGACGCCGGCCGGACCGGTGCCGTCCAGGACGAACAAGACGCGAGGAAAGAGCGGATAGCGCCGCCGCCATGCCTCCTCCACCGGGTCCTGCGTTGCTGCGGACCGGCCGCGGGCGACGGGTGTGGGGGTGTAGCGGCGGAGGCGAGCGTAGGCGCCGATCTTCCTGGCCAGGCGTTCCGGGCCCATGGTGGCCCGGTCGACCTCGATGAACGCTCGCAGCATCGACCCGCCGTCCACGGCACCTCGCCGGTAGTACATGAGGGCGTCGGGTATGACGGCCTCGCCGCCTCCGAGGGAGTGATGAACCTCGGGGACCCAGTCCAGAGGCCGGCACAGGTCGCCGTGTCGACGCGCGTCTTCGACGAAGGCAAGCGCGGTCTCGGTCACCGTCAACGTGTGCTCCAGCCGTAGCCGGGCAGCTGTCGGATCGGACACCGTCCTCGGTGGTCGTCGCCCGCGCAGTTCCGGCCACTCCGAGGCGATGTGCGCGCCGTACGACGTCGGGAACCATCCGCGCAGCCGTCCGGCCCGGGGCAGGGTGATGCGGTCGACCAGTCCCTCATCGCGCAGCTTGGCCATCCGTCGCCGCGTCTGCTCGACGCGCACCCCCGGCGCGATCAGCCGGTGCAACTGCTCGGTGGTGGCCATCCGGTACTGCGTCAGCACCGCCAGTGCCAGGCGGTCCCCACCGCCTGTATCCACGTCCCTCATCGTCGGTCAGCCTCTCGTGCACAGGTGACGCCGTCCTGCCCGGCGCCACGCGTACGGCCACAGCAGCAGCTGACCCCGACCACACCTGTGACCACAAAGATCCGACCACGGTCACGATGCGACAACACCACTGACGACCAGGCTGACTTCCCCGCCGACATCCCCCGCGACAGCCGTCAGCGCCCTGCGCGCCATGGGCGGCATATCCGCAGGTCACCACGGCGGTCACGGCGTGGTCGCCAGCCCTACATCCCCCTCTGCACACCCCGCGCCCGCCCCAAATCAGAAGAAAAGCAGGTGATAGGGGACGGCGGGCGAACGGGTGCGTGCCGCCGGGGGATCGGGGCGCCGTTTCCCATGGTGCGCGCCGGCGGTCGCCGACGCGCTCGCGCGCCGAGCCCGGCGCACGCCAACAGCAGCACCACCACACCGGCGTGCGGCACGTCCGCCGTCGGCCGGTGACGCGCACACAGGCCCGAGCCCGAGAGCCCGCACGACCCGGCCGGATTCCCCGAACCGTCTCCGGAGTGTCAGTGCCGGTCCGTACGCTCGACAGCATGGTGGGGGACGAACTGTACGAAGAACCACATGGCGAGCGGTCCGGTAAGGAGGGCGACACCGAGACCTGGCAGCGGCTGAGCGCCTACGCCTATCTCAGCGCGCCCGAGCGACTGGAGTACGTCGCGGTGATGCGGGTGTTCTGCGGCACCCTGCTCGCGGACCTCGCCGTACCCGATGTGCTCGCCAAGCTGGCACAGGCCGGTCACCCGGCGGCGGTGTGCGAGGCGGAGACACTCAGCGCCCGGCTCGAACAGCTCGTGCGCTGGGGCAATCTGCTGCGCAGCACGCACACGGTCACCGCGACCAGCATCGCCGAGTACCAACGCTCCCGGTCCCGCTACCAACTGTCCAAGCTGGGCGAACGAGTACAGCGTGACGCCGACGAGGTGCTGGCGGGAGCGGATGCCGCGCGGGAGGTCAGCAGTGAGCTCCTCACCCTGGTCGACCGGGGGCTCAAGGAGATCGCCGCCCTGGCCGCCGCGCCGGGCGGCGCGGACCCGCAGTCGGCACTGGAGAAGATCAGCACCCTGTTCGCGCAGTTCGCCGAATTCGCCGAGTCGGTACGGGACTTCTACGCTTATCTCGGCCAGGTCCTCGCCCGCTACGACCTCGACGGAGCCGAGTATCAGGGGTTCAAGGAACTGCTGCTCGACTACGTAGAGGCGATCACCGAGGACGTGTCCTTCCGGGCTCCGCGCATCGCCGCCCATCTCCGGGCGATCTGGCCGCACCTGCCCGCGCTGCTGAGCCGTATCGACGCCCATGCGGCTGGCATCGGAGCGCTCTCCGACGCGCTGCCCGAGACGCGGGTGCAGCGCAGCAGGGGACGGGAGTTGGCCGACTGGGAGGGGCTGCGTGACTGGTTCGCCGACAGCGACGGCCAGGGCAGCCAGGTGGACCAGCTCCGGGACGCGACCCTGCGTGCCCTGCAGTCGCTGCTCGCCAACGCGAAGCGGATGTTGCGCTCCGCGGCGGGGGAGATGTCCCGTCGCAAGGACCTGCTCAGGCTCGCGGCCTGGTTCGACGCCGCGGAGCCCGAGGAGGCCCACGACATCGCGGTGGCGGCCTTCGGGCTGTACGGGGCACGGCATCTGGGCGTGGCGCCGGATCCCGACCTGCCTGTACCGGCGTATGTGAGCTGGTGGACCGGCCCCGTCGTGGAGGTGCCGGTGGCGTTGCGCGAGCGTGGCAGCCGGGCCCCGCGCGGGAGGGCCGCGGCGGTGGAGGACCACCGTGAGCAGAAGCACCGCCTTTTGGAGCAGGCGCGCGAGCAGGCTTCCGCCCGCCGGGCGGCGGCCGCCGAGCTGCGCAGCGCATCCGGCCGGTTCGACCAGGTGAGGCTGGGTTCCGCGGCCATGCGGCTGCTGCTGGAACTGCTCACCGCCGCCCTCGGCAACGCCCAACTGCACAAGGAGGCCGGTGACTTCCAGTTCGATGGCGCGCAGGCAGGCGATGCTGATCTGGGCATCAGGCTGACGGCGTGGCGCACCCCGGGCAGGCACACCCTGCTGCGTTCGGTGGACGGCGACCTGACGGCGGACGACCTCACCCTGGCCATCGACAGCGCCTCGGTGCCCGCCGCGGCCGAGGAGGCGAGCGCTTGATGGCCCTGCCCTCCGCCCACGACGTGGCACTGGCCGCCGAGCGCCGCGCCGCCGCCCGCCTTCTGCTGGCCCACCCCCTGGTCACCAGCAACGGCCCGCACAGCGACACCTTCCCGCTGATTCGCCGCCACGCCGACTGGCTCGCCCAGCGCTTCCAGCAGGTGTTCGGCTACCGGCTCCTCATCGAGGCGTCGTACGCCCGCCTGTTCAAGGCAGGCCTTGGCCCCGGCTCCGGCCGCCGCCTGGAACGGCCCTCCACCGGCACGCCGTTCACTCCACGGACGTACGCCTATCTGACCCTTGCCCTCTCGGTCCTCGTCACCGCCCCGGAGCAGCTCCTGCTCTCCCAGCTCGTCGCCGACCTGAGGTCCGCGGCCGTGGACGCCGGGATCGAGATCAGCGACACCGGGCGTCAGGCGGAGCGGCGCACGCTCGCCGCCGCGCTGCGCCAACTCGTCGACTGGGGCGTGCTGGCGGAGACCGAGGGGCACGTGTTGGCCGTTGCCGAGGAGCGGGGCGGCGAGGCGCTGCTGACTGTGGACCGCGAGATCGCCCGCGCGATCGTCGCCGGACCACTGGCGCGCAGCCGCGACGGAGCCGAGCTCGTACGCAGCGCCGCCGACCCCGGCTTCGGCGGCCCGCGCACCTACGTGCGCAGGCGCCTCGTCGAGACACCGGTCGTCCACCTCGACGACCTCACCGGCGCCGAGCGCGAATGGCTGCGGACCCGGCAGCGGCGCGAGTCCCAGGCCTTCTCCGAACTGCTGGGCCTGGAGGCCGAGATCCGTGCCGAGGGCATCGCCCTCGTCGACCCGGACGGCGACCTCAGCGACCTGCACCTGCCCGGCACCGGTACCGTCGCCCAGGCGGCGCTGCTGCTGATCGGACGGCTGGTCGAGCGACTGCGCCCCGAGGATCCCGGCCACCCCGCCGTCGGCGGCCGGCTGGTCATCGGCGTTCCCGTCCCGGACGGGCTGTTGCCCGAACTCCTCGATGAACTCGTCGAGGAGTACGGCCGACGCAGCAACTGGCAGCGCGGCCTGCTGGAGAACCGGGACGGGCTGCTCGCCGCCGTCCTCGACCTCCTGGTCCGCATGCGCCTGATGGCGCCCGTCGGCCCACTACGCGCCGATGGCCACGGCGTGCCCGAGGGATACGAGGACGCGGCGCTGGACGGCCGGCCGGTCACGGATGTCGCGGGCGCCCGCGGGCAGGATCGAGCGGGCGGTTGGGTGCTGCTCGCCGCTGCCGCCCGATTCGCCACCACGGTGGCCCTCACGCCCCGCACCGAACACCCCTCAGCACACGACGTCTCGCAGAAGCCCCAGGAGCCGCCCCGGTGAACCGCCCGCCTTCCGCGCACCGCTACCGCCTGCACCGCGCCGGCATCCGCAACGTCTGGCAGTACGACGAGCAGGAGTTCGCCTTCGGTGAGGGCCGCCTGCTGCTGCGCGGCAAGAACGGCGCCGGCAAATCCAAGGCCCTGGAGATGCTGCTGCCCTATCTCCTCGACGGTGACGCCCGCGCTCTGGATGCCACCGGGACCGGCCGGACCACGCTTTTGTGGCTGATGCTCGACGGTTTCGAGCAGACCAACCGGCTGGGCTACCTGTGGGTGGAGTTCATGCGGACGGACGAGGAGGGCAACGACCACCACCTCACCCTCGGTGCGGCCATCCGCGCCTCCCAGTCGACCAGGACGGCCAAGCCGTTCTTCTTCGTCACCTCACTGCGGGTGGGCGAGGGCCTGCACCTGGCCCCCGCCGGTCAGCCGTTGCCGCTTGAGCAGCTCAAGTCGCTCGTCGGCCCCGAGAACATCACCGACCGTGCCGTGGAGCACCGGGCCCGGGTCGCCCGCCACCTGTTCGGCCTCACCGATCCGGCGCGCTACCGCAACCTGCTCCACCTGCTGCACCGCCTGCGCCGCCCCACCATCGGTGACCGCATCGATTCCGGCGGTCTGGTCTCCGTCCTCGCGGAGACACTGCCCGCGCTCGACGACGAGGTCGTGGAGAAGGTGGCCCGCAACCTCGACGATCTGGACGCCGTACGAACTGACCTCGGGCGCCTGGAGCGAACCCACGAAGCGCTGCAGACCTTCCTGACCGGCTACCGCGGCTACCTGCACGGGGCGCTGCGCCGCCGGGCCGACGACGTGCACGGCGAACTGGAACGGCTGGCCGAGCGTCGCCGTTCGGCGGGCGAGGCGGTGAAGAAGGTGGCGACACTCCGCACGAGCGAAGACGAACTCGCCGCCCGCCTCGACGTCCTCCAAACGGAGGCGGACCAGGCCGAGACGGACCTCGCCGCCCTGCACGACGGCGCTGCCTACCGAAGCCTGAAGGAACTCGGAGAAAAACGCGCCACGGTGACCGCACTGCACAGCGCGGCGGCGACCGCGTTCAAGGCCCTGCGCAAAGCCCACAGCAGCCAGGAAGAGACAGCACGCCGGCTCACCGACGAAGCCGGCAGGCTCGGCGGAGACCTGGTCGAACTCGGCACGACCTACGGTGAGTTGCTGCGCGAGGCGGAGCGGTCCGGGCTCGACCCCGTGCACCTGGGCGAGCCCGCGACGATCCCCGCCACCCCCGTCACGGACGTGGCGGCGGCCGAACTGACCGCCCCCGACGGTGACTTCCACCTCGTGCGGCACAGCGAAGTGCTGGCCCTCGACCCGGAAGCCTGTGCGGGCGCCCTGCACACCTGGGCCGCCCAACTGGACGCCGCTGGGCCGGTGATCAGAAACCGGGCCCGGGCCGTGACCGAACTGAGCGCCCTCATCGGCAAGACGCGCCGCGCCCAGGGCGAGGCGCACGAGGCCGATGCCGCCCGGGAGCGTCTGGAGGAGCAGGCGGACGAGGCACGTGAGCGGGCCGGACGCCGACGGGAGGAGACGGCACGCGAAGGGCAGGCGTACGCGGGCGCCGTACGGACCTGGACCGAGCGGATGCGGAGTCTCACCGGTATCTCCCTCGACGCCGTACACGCCCTGATCGCTCACGACCCGGCGGAGGGACCGCTGCCCGCCCACGCCCCCGACGAGATCGCCGACACCGCACGGTCGGCCATCGAGCCGTGGCTCGCGGAACTGGGCGAACAACGCGACACGCGTGCGGTGGCGATCCGGGAACTGACCGCCGAACAGGACCGCCTGGCGCGGGAGCGGAACGACTGGGAAGCCCGCACCGACCCCGAGCCCGCACCTGCGCCCCACCGCTCGGCACCCCGCACACCCGGCACCGGCGCACCCCTGTACCGGCTCGTGGACTTCGCCGAGGGCCTGGAGCCGGCGGCTCGGGCAGGCCTGGAAGCCGCACTCGAAGCGAGCGGCCTGCTCGACGCCTGGATGTCCGGCGACGGCACCGTCCTGGACCCGGCCACACGGGACACCCTCCTCACCCCCGGCACACCGGCCGCCGCACCCACCCTCGCCACGGTGTTGCGCCCCGTCCTCGCCCCGGACAGCGCGGTGACGGCCGAGCAGGTCGAGCGCCTGCTCCAAGCCGTAGCCCTGGTCACCCACGCGACCGCGGGCACGACGGCCGAATCCGCGATCGGCACCGACGGCTCCTGGCAGCTGGGCGTCGCCCGAGGCCGCCACACCAAGGCGACCGCCGAGTACGTCGGCGCAGAGGTACGCGCCGAGACCCGCCGCCGCGCCTTGGCCGAACTCGACCGGCAACTCACCTATACACGAAAGAAGTTGACCGAGCAGGAAAGAGACCTGCGGATCCTGACGGAGCACCGCACACAAGCGGCCGACACCCTGAGCCACCCACCCACGGCACGCCCGCTGACCGACGCGTGGGCCCGCACCACCGAAGCCGAACGTGCCGCACAGGTACTGGCCGGCAAGGCATCCGCTGCCGCCCGCGAGGCGGAGCAGGCGCGCACCCGCGCGGTCGCCGCCAGGCGTGAGGCCGAGGCGACCGCGAGCGCCAACGACCTCCCGGTCGAGTCGGCCGCGCTCGACTCCGTACGCCTGTCCCTGGACCGCCTCGGCACCGGAACGGAACGACTGCGTCGGCGTCTGCACGCGGTGACGTCCTCCGCCGACGCCCATCGCCAGGGCCGCGAAGACTACGACCGCGCCCTGACGTCCACCCGGGAAGCGGAGTCCGACTACATCGAGCCGCTCACCCGTCTGGACGCCGCCCGCCGCATGGTCCTGGGCCTGGAAGAGGCCCTGGGCGCGCCGGAACAGGAGATCCTTGCCCGCGAGGACGGGGCGAAGCGACGACTGGAGGCGGTAGGACGCCAACTCCCCGGCGCAAAACGCGACGTGGACGCCGTACACGATGAACGCGTGCGCGCGGAGGAGGACGAGCGGGTACGACGGGCCGCGCTGGCCACCCAGGAGGGCGAGGCGATCACCAGTGGCAGGCGACTGCGTACGGCACTGTCCCTGCCGGGCGTGATGAAGGGCGCGGACCTCGACATCCGGGCGCAGGACGAGAAAAGCGAGCCGCAGGTCCCCGAGGACGGCGCACCCGACCGCACCAAGGCACTGCGCCGGCTCGTGGAAGCCGTACGCAGCCGCCTGGACGCCGAGCGGCGCGACATCTCCGACACCGCCCTCCTCAACCGTCACACCGACCTGCGCGACCAGCTCTCCGGAGGCTACGACGCCACACTGGAGGAACACGACGGCATCAAGGTCTGCCGTCTCGTCGACGACCACGGCCCGGCGGACATCGCCGTGGTCGGCGAGCGCATCGCCGCCCAGGCGGCCGAGGCCCGCGAACGGTTGACGGAGCGCGAACGAGAGGTCTTCCAGCGGTTCCTGACCGGAGAACTGGGCGACCACCTCTCCGGTCAGGTCCTGGCCGCGGGCGCCCTGGTGGCCGCTCTGAACGGCACCCTGTCCACGGTCCGGACGTCACACGGGCTGGGCGTCACACTCGACTGGAAACTGGCGGACGGCGTGGAAGCCGACGTCAAGGCGGCCGTCGACCTCCTGCGCAGCCCGTCCGGCCTGCGCACCCGCGAGCAGTCCGAGCAACTCCGCGACGTACTCCAGCGCCGCATCGAGGACGCCCGCCGCGCCGACCCGGGAGCGGGCTACGCGGCCCATCTGCGCACCGCCCTCGACTACCGCGCCTGGTTCACCTTCACCCCCTGGGTGGTCAACGACGCCGCCCCGGGCACCCGCCGCAAACTCTCCGGCCGTACCGGACTCAGCCAGGGCGAGCAACGCGTCCTGTCCTACCTGGTCCTCTTCGCCGCCGCGGCCGCCCACTTCACCAGCCTCGCCGAGGCAGCCCCGCACGCACCGCGACTGATCCTGCTGGACGACGCGTTCGCCAAGGTCGACGAGCCCACCCACGCGCGCCTCGGCCGCATCCTCGTCGACCTGGACCTGGACTTCGTCCTCACCAGCGAACGCCTGATCGGCAACTGGCCCGACGTGCCCTCGCTGCACATCTACGAGTGCCTGCGCGATCCGCACGTGAGGGGAGTGGCGACCCTGCACTACACCTGGAACGGGCGGCAGAGGCGGCTGGTGTCGGTATGACCGGCCCCAGAGCGCTGGACAACACGCCCGTGGACGCCGAGACGCTGGCCTTCCTGACCCGGCCCGGCCTCGCCCGCCTCTGGACAGCCGCACGCACCCGCCTCGAACGCAACGGCCTCCAACCGACCGGCACGATCAGGCTCCAGCACCTGGACGCACAGGAACGCCAGGACCTCTCCCTCCTCCTCGCGAAACCGCTCAACGACCCCACCGCCACGATCCGCCTGCCGGACCTGGACGCCCGTCTGCGCACCACCGCGGTCGGCCGTGGCCTGGCCGAGACACTGGCGGCACTGGGCCCGGCCCTGACCGACCGCCGGGCGGCCCGGGATGCGGCGGCGGCGCAACGAGCCGGGCTGTGGTCCGCGGCGGAAGCGGCCCTGGCCGCCACACCCCTGGCGCCCCAGCCCTGGGCGGCCCAGTGGCTGGAGGAGACACGACGCGCGGGTACGGTCACCCGCCAGGACCGGCACACCGCGACCACGATCCTCGACCAGGCGATCGGGACCCTGGCCACGCTCTTCCCCGGCCCGGACGGCGAACCCACCCCCGCCCTGTGGGGCCGCGGCGAACTGGCCACCCGCACCACCGGCTCGGCCCACGGCCTGGACGACGGCACCCTGCTCTCCCGCCTCGTCCTGCGCGGCATCGCCCTGGCATCCGGCACCGACTTCCCCGCCAACGCACCGGGCCGCCGCGCCCTGTGGCGCCTGGCCTCGGTCACCCCCGACGAGGTGTCCAGCACCGTCCTCGGCTACGGCCTGCGGCCCACAGGAGCGAGCTGGGGTGAGCGAACCCTGCGAGAACGCGCGGACCACGGCCTGGAGACCCATCTGACCCTGCGCGAACTACGCGTCCTGCACCTGGAGATGCCCGCGCGCACCCGGATCCACGTGTGCGAGAACCCACGCGTCGTCGAAGCCGCAGCCGACGCCGGCTGCACCCAGGCCCTGATCTGCACCTCGGGCAGCGCGACGACGGTCGTGCTCACCCTGCTCGACGCGCTGGCCGCCGCCGGGTGCGCCTTCGCCTACCACGGTGACTTCGACTGGCCGGGGATCGCGCTGGCCAACCGTGTCGTGGAGCGTTACGACGCCCAGGCATGGCGCATGACAGCGGGGGACTACGAGTACCTCGCGACCCGCACCCAACTGCAGGGCACTCCGCAGCTCCTCCTCACCGGGCCGCGGGTGGAAGCCGTCTGGGATGCGGAACTGGCCCCGGCCATGGAAGCCCTGGGCATCGCCCTCCACGAGGAGGCGGCGCTCGACCTGCTCCTGGAGGACCTCGGCTGACCCTCGGGAGAGAAGACGCGGCCGGCGGCGCGACGCAGCTGCGGTCGCCGTTCCGTCCCGGCCTTCTGCCGAAGCAGGGCTCTCGCTCATGAGCAGCCACCGGACGCTGCGACCACCGGCGTACGGGTCCCATTGTTCATTGGTTTACCTCCCGTTTCCCCTTTCATTGCCTTCCAGATCGAAGAAGGTCTCATTTCCGTTGAAGTCTTGACCATGTCCGATCAATGTGAGTAAAAATGGCAACCACTGTGAAGATCGTGTGGTTCGGGGGGTTGCTGTGCTGTCTGGCATAACGCGTTGCCACGTCGGTGTTCGGGAGAGACGGCTGCGCGATGTGGCGGTCTTGGTCACGTCGATGGCCGTGCTCGCGGCAGGCGCAACCGTCAGCCTCGCGGCCGTGGCCCCGCCCGCCCACGCGGATTCGGCAGCCGGGACCGCCGAGGCAAAGACCTCCGAGGCCCAACAGGCCGCCGCAGAAGCCGCCGAGACCGGCGACCGCGTAGAAGTCGTCGGCGAGCGAACCGAATACACGACGACCTACGCCAATCCCGACGGCGTCACCTTCTCCCTCAGCCAGTCCACCGTGCCGGTGCGGGTGAAAGGGGCCGGCGGGACCTGGCACGACCCCGACGCCTCGCTGGAGCACCGGGCCGACGGCACGGTCGGGCCGAAGGCGGCGGTGACGGATGTGTCGTTCTCCGGTGGGGGAGACGGCGCCGACCTGGTGAGCGTGGCCGAGGGCGGTAAGTCGCTGACGGTCGGCTGGCCCGGTCAGTTGCCCGCGCCGACCCTGGACGGCGCCTCGGCGGTGTACGCGGACGTACTGCCCGGCGTGGACCTGCGGATGACCGCGACCACCGAGGGCTACCGGCAGGTCCTCGTCGTCAAGTCGCCCCAGGCGGCGGCCGGTGACGAGTTGAAGAAGCTGGACTTCCCCGTCGAGGCACAGGGGTTGACGTTGCGCGGCGGCGCCGGCGGAGGTCTGGACGCCGTCGACGACAACGGCAACGCCGTGTTCCGCACCCCCGCCGCTCGTCAGTGGGACTCCGCCGGAGACGCCACGCCTTCCGCCGCGTCCTCCGCCGCACCTTCCAAGATGTCCGCCCTGTCGCTCCGCGCGGCCGACGAACCGGTCGCCTCCGACGGTGACGTGAATCCCGACCCCGCCTCCGGCCCCAGCGACGGCGACGCCGCCGCCGTCCTCCCCGTCACCGCGGGCGACGACTCGATCAGCGTCGTGCCGGACGCCGAACTGCTGACCGGGGACGACACCGTCTACCCGGTCTACGTCGACCCCGACGTGTCCTGGAGCGAGTCCGAGCGCACCCTGCTGTCCTCGGACGGCGACACGTTCTACAACTTCTCCGGCGGCGACGACGGCGAGGGCGTCGGCTACTGCAGCACGTACGTCACCGGCGGTTACGCCTATGTCTGCGGCTCCGGTTACAAGCAGCGCATGTACTTCGAGTTCGCGCCGACCGCGCTGCGGGGCAAGCGGGTGCTGGACGCGACGTTCCGGGTGACCGAGCGCTGGTCGATGTCCTGCGACAGGACGACCGTGCAACTGGTGCGGACGCCGAACATCTCGTCCGCGACCCGGTGGCCCGGTCCGACCAGCAACTGGGACATCATGGGCGACCGGACCGTCTCCGCAGGCCGGGGCACCGCCTGTGATCCGGACCAGCCGGACGCACCCATCGAGTTCAACGACGACCCGGCGCAGAACTACGAGAACCTCACCAACACCGTCAAGGCCTTCGCGGCCGGCGGCTTCTCCCGGCTCACCCTGATGCTGAAGGCGTACAACGAGTCCGACCCCAACGGCTGGAAGCGGTTCGACGACGACGCCGTCCTCGATGTGACGTACGTCGGTGTTCCCGCCCCGCCGACCGGCCCGGGCGTCCTGTCCGGCGAGGTCACCTCCTGCGAGACGGACGCCGCAGACCCCGACATCCTCTCCGACCCCACGCCCACGCTCACCGCGGTGGCACAGACACTCTCCGGCGGAGAGAGCGGCGCGAACCTGCGCACCCACTTCTATGTACAGAAGAAGGCGAGCGACGGGTCCTGGGCCGTGGCCACCGAGCCCGTACGGCCGGTCAGCCCGGGGTACGTGAACGACGGGCAGCGGGTGTCGGTCAGTTCGCCCGTGACACTCACCGACGGCGGAACGTACCGGATGGCGGTGTTCACCCGCTCCTACTACAACGGCGGCGCCGACTATCTGGAGTCCCACAGCACGGTCACCACCAAGGGCTGGTGCTACTTCAAGGTCGACACCACCGCCCCCAAGGCGCCGGTGATCACCTTCGGCACCACGTACACGGCATGCTCGGCCAACGCCTGTGCCGCGGCCGGCGGGCCGGGCGTGAAGGACGAGTTCGGCTTCTCCCCGGCGTCCGGTGACGCCGCCACCGTCGTCGGATACCGCTACAAGCTGTCCTCCGCCACCTCCTGGTCGGCGACCGTGTCCGGGAAGACGGTGAAGAAGGCCCTCGCCCCCGATCTGGCCGGCACGCAGGTCCTTCAGGTGCGGGCCCTGGACAACGTGGGCAGCGGACGCTGGGGTGCCATCGGCAGCGTGCGGTTCAACGTGCAGGAGAGCCAAGGAGCCACCGGACGCTGGCACTTCGACGACAGCGCGGTCGGCTCCGGCGGGACCGTCGCGTCCGACTCCGCCACCACCGCCGGGACACGGCACCCGGCCACCCTCTACACCACTGGTTCCGGCTGGTCCTCCCTCGCCCGCCGTGGCTCCGCCGACCTCTCGCTGTGGCTCAACGACACCTCCGACACCACCCGGCAGTCGGGCTACGCCGCGACCACCGGGCCGGCGGTCAACACCCAGTCCTCGTACACCGTTTCCGCCTGGGCGTACCTGACCGAGAGCAGCGCCTACCGGACCGTCCTGTCCCAGACCGGCAGCGACAGTTCGGGCTTCTCCCTCTACTACTCGGCGGGGGTCAAGCGGTGGGTGTTCCGCCTCAGTTGGACCGACAGCGGCGGCACCCGCCGCTTCGTCACCCAGAACGCGGCGGCGGAGGGCGTCGTCCTGAAGACATGGACGCAGCTCGCGGGCGTGTACAACGCCGAGGACAAGACGATCCAGCTGTACGTCAACGGCCGCGCCCAGGGCAGCCCGGTCGCCGTGCCGGCCGGCGGTGAGAAGCAGACCCCGGACGGGGCCCTGCAGTTCGGCCGGGCCAGCTATGTGGCCGGCACCTACGAGCAGTACTGGCGCGGCCGGGTCGACGAGGTCGCCGTGTTCCAGGAGGCCCTGCAGCCCGGCGACATCGCCAAGGAGGCCAGGCTGCTGGACAGTTCCGGGACCGCGACGGCCACCGAGATGGTCGCCGCCTGGAACCCCGAAGGGGCGAGCGGCACCACGCTGGCCGACAGCCTCTCCGGCTACGGACGCTCGCTGACACTGTCCGGGGGCGCCTCGCTCGACGGTGAGGCGATCGTCCTGGACGGCACCGACGACGCGGTCACCACGTCCGGCCCGCTCGTCGACGAGACCGGTTCCTTCACCGTGACCACCGAGGTCGAACTCGACCAGGCCGCCCTGAACGCCAAGGGCACCGGCTACATCGGCCAGGTGCTGGGCCAGCGCACGGCCGACGGCTCGGCCTGGGGCCTGTGGTACGAGCAGACCGGCACCGAGACCCGCTTCGACGACGACGACAATCCCTACGAAGTCCCGGTCGGATTCTGGCGGTTCGGACGCCTCGCCGCCGACGGCACCTTCACCGCCGTCGACTCCGACAGCGCGGCGGTCGTCGGCAGCCGCGTGCGACTGACCGGGGTGTACGACGCCCAGGCCGGGAACGGCGCCGGGGCCGGGACCATCGCCCTCTACCTGGACTCCACGCAGAACGACACGGACACGCCGTACACGGCCGTCGTCGGCTCCGGCGAACTCGCCGTCGGCAAGGGCTTCGTGAACAGCGCCTGGGGCCACTACCTGCCCGGCCGGATCTCCGACATCCGGATCTGGACGGGCGCGGCGACCGACGGCACCCAGATCGACACCATGATCGGCGGCTGACCGCCGCGGTCCCCGCCCTCCTCCGACTCTCCCTTCCCTCCTTCGACTCCTTCCCTCCGTGCCGCGTCGCGGCCGTGCCTTGACAGGGGTATGTCGTGAACACCGGTACGAGAGTGCTCCGTTGGCTGCGCAGTGGACGTGCAGGTGTCCTCGTGACCCTGACACTCGCGCTGACAACGAGCGCGTTGCCCTCCGCGCAGGCGGCCCCGGCGCAGGCGGCGGCCGGCCTCGGGCGTCCCGACGCGCCCAAGCAGCGGGACAGTGACGTCCGAGCGGTCACCGGCCTCGGCGCGAAGAAGGCCCGTGCGGCCGTCGCCGCGGCCCGGCAGGAGAACGCGGGCCAGGCCCGACGGGCGGCAGCCGAACAGCGGGTGACCTGGCCCACGCCCGGTCGCGTCGAGGCGGCGATACCCAGGGCGCGCACCCGCCACGCCGCCGTCACCGCGGGCGGCCTCCCGGTCACCGTCGCCCCCGGCAGCGTGGGCAAGGTGGCCGCCGGTGACACCACGATCCGAGTGCTCGACCGCAGGTCGACCGCGGCGGCAGGGGTGAAGGGCGTCCTGCTCACCGCCTCGGCCACGCAACCGGGCCGCGCCCGAGTCGCCGTCGACTACGGGGAGTTCGCCTCGGCCTACGGCGGCGGCTGGTCCGGCAGGCTCGGCCTGCTGCGCCTGCCGGCCTGTGCCCTGACCACTCCCCAGAAGGCGGAGTGCCGCAAGGGCACCCCGCTGGCCTCGCACAACGACGTCAAGGACCAGACCGTCTCCGCCGACGTCGCGATGGCCGCGGACACCATGAGCGCCACCGTCCTCGCCCTGGCCGCCACGTCCGCGGCCTCCTCCTCCGGTGCCGGCAGCTACACCGCCACGCCCCTCTCGTCCTCCTCGACCTGGGAGGCGGGCGGCAGCGCCGGCTCGTTCAGCTGGTCGTACCCGATGAGCGTGCCGCCCGCGGCGGCGGGCCCCGCGCCGACGCTGCAACTGTCCTACGACTCGGGCGCCATCGACGGCCGCACGGCGTCCACCAACAACCAGACCACCCAGCTCGGCGAGGGCTTCGACCTGTCGGCGACCTCCTACGTCGAGCGGTCCTACGGCAGTTGCGACAAGGACGGCCAGGACGACAAGCACGACCTGTGCTGGAAGTACGAGAACGCCTCCCTCGTCCTCAACGGCAAGTCCAGTGAGCTGGTCAAGGACGACACCACCGGCGTCTGGCGGCTGGCCAGCGACGACGCGTCCACCGTCACGCGCTCCACCGGCGCCGACAACGGCGACGGAAACGGCGAGTACTGGACGGTGACGACCGGCGACGGCACCAAGTACGTCTTCGGGCTCGACAAGCTCGCCGGCGCCGGCACCGAACGCACCAACTCGGTGTGGACCGTGCCCGTCTACGGCGACGACTCCGGCGAACCCGGCTACGACCAGGGCTCCGCCTTCGCCGACCGCGCGGTCACCCAGGCCTGGCGCTGGAACCTGGACTACGTCGAGGACCCGAGCGGCAACGCGGCCAGCTACTGGTACACCTCGGAGACCAACGCCTACGGCAAGAACGGCGCCTCCACCGCCACCACCGAGTACACCCGCGGCGGCTACCTCACCAAGATCCTCTACGGCCAGAACAAGGACACCCTGTTCACCGGCGTCACCTCCGACAAGGTCACCTTCACCTACGCGGAGCGCTGCACGGCCTCGGACTGCTCCGAGCTCAAGGACTCCACCGCGCCCAACTGGCCCGACGTGCCCTACGACGCGATCTGCAAGAAGGACGCCGACTGCGACGCGCACAGCCCGGCCTTCTTCACCCGCAAGCGGCTCACCCAGATCGACACCTGGGCCTGGTCGGCCACCGGCAGCGCGTTCACACCCGTCGACACCTGGGCGTTCGCCCAGCAGTACCTGGACGGCGGTGACATCGGCGACAGCACCGACCAGACACTGACCCTGAAGAGCATCACGCGGACCGGCAAGAACGGCACCGCGGTCTCCCTCGGCCCGATCGCCTTCACCTACCAGATGCGGGAGAACCGGGTCGACGCCACCGACGACATCCTCCCGCTGACCCGCCCCCGTATCGAGAGCATCACCTCGGAGACCGGCTCGATCACCCGCGTCACCCTCTCCGAGCCGGAGTGCGTGCGAGGCTCGGCCATGCCGGCCGCGGAGGACGACAACGCCACGTCCTGCTACCCGCAGTACTGGGGCATCAACGGAGCGAGCGAGTCGAGCATCGACTGGTTCCACAAGTACCGCGTCCTCGCCGTCAACGTCTCCGACCCGACCGGCAAGAACGACGCCGTGGAGACCTCCTACAGCTACTCCGGCCCGGCCTGGCACTACAACGACAACCCGCTGGTCTCCACCGACGAACGCACCTGGTCCATCTGGCGCGGCTACGGCAGGGTGACCACGACCAAGGGCGTCGGCGGCTCCGCCGTCAAGACGGTCTCGGTGTTCCGGCAAGGCATGAACGGCGACCGACTGCTCGGCACCGACGGTGAACTGGATGCCGGCGCCCGCCGCTCCGCGACCGTCAAGGGCATCGACTTCACTGGCCTCGACGTGCCCGACCAGACCGACAGCGACCAGTACGCCGGCATGCTGCGCGAGCAGATCGCCTACAACGGCTCCACTCCGGTCACCGTCACCGTCAACGACCCCTGGTCGAAGAAGACCGCCACCCAGCACAAGTCGTACGCGGACACCGAGGCCTACTACGTCCGTACCGCCAAGACCTCCACGCACACCTACCTGACGACCGACGCCGACTGGCGCACCACCGCCACCGCCACCGCCTACGACGACTACGGCATGGCCGTCACCGTCGACGACGCCGGTGACACCGCCAAGAGCGGCGACGAGACCTGCACCCGCACCTGGTACGCCCGCAACGACTCCGTCGGCATCAACTCCCTGGTCTCCCGCAACCGTTCGGTCGCCCGAGCCTGCTCGGTCGCCGAGACCTCCCTGTCCCTGCCGACCTCGTCCGCGAGCCGCGGGGACGTCCTGTCGGACACGGCGACGTACTACGACAACACCTCCGCGACCGCGTGGAGCGCGAACCAGACCCCCACCAAGGGCCTCAAGACCTGGGGCGGCCGAGCCTCCGCGTACCCGGCCACGGCGACCGGAGGCGAACGCAACCCCACCGCCTGGCAGACCACCGGCAGCAGCACCTTCGACAGCCTGGGTCGCGTGGCGACCTCCACGAACTCCGGCGGCCAGACCACGAGCGTCGCCTACACGCCCATCGCGGCCGGCCCGCTGACCCGTATCGTCCTGACCAACCCCAAGTCCCAGAAGTCGTACACCTACCACGACCCGGCGAGCGGTCAGATCACCAAGGTCTACGACGTCAACACCAAGCTGACCGAGACGTCGTACGACGCGCTGGGCCGCACCACCGCCGTCTGGCTGCCCAACCGTTCCCACTCGGGCGACCAGAGCGCCAGCTACACGTACGACTACTCGGTGACCAGCGACAAGCCGTCCTGGACGTCGACCGGCACGCTCAAGGCGGACGGCGACACCTACAACACCACCTACACCGTCTACGACTCGCTGCTGCGCACCCTGCAGACCCAGACGCCCACGGCACTCGGCGGACGGCTGCTGACCGACACCCGCTACGACAGCCGCGGCCTGGCCTACGAGACGTACGCGGACATCTTCGACCAGGACCACACGCCGACCGGCACCTACACCCGCGCCGAGTACGGCGAGGCGCCCAAGCAGACGGAGACCGCCTTCGACGCGGCGGGCCGCCTCACCACCAACACCCTCTACATCTACGGCGTCAAGCGCTGGTCCACCACGACCAGTTACACCGGCGACTCCACCGCCACCACCGCCCTGTCCGGCGGCTCCGCGGTCCGCGAGATCACCGACGCGCTCGGCCGAACCGTCGAACGCCGCGAGTACGCGGGCACCGCCACCTCCGACGCCGACTACGGCGCGGGCAGCGGCGCGACCTACACGAGCACCCTGTTCACCTACACACCCGACGGCAAGCAGAGCACGATCACCGCTCCCGACCGGACCAAGTGGAGCTACGACTACGACCTCCACGGCCGTCAGGTCTCCGCGACCGACCCCGACAAGGGCACGACGAGAACCGAGTACACCGCCGGCGACCAGGTCGCCAAGGTCACCGACTCGCGGGGGACGTCCCTGCTCTACGACTACGACGTCCTCGGCCGCCAGACGGGGGAGTGGACGGGCTCCAAGACGGACGCCAACAAGCTGACCGCCTGGGCGTACGACACCCTCGCCAAGGGCCAGCTGGACTCCACGACCCGCTACGTGGGCGGGGTGGGCGGTACGCCCTACATCAAGAAGGTCACCGCCTACGACGCCAACTACCACGCCACGGGAACCCAGTTGGTGCTGCCGGGGAGCGACGCACTCGTCAGCTCCGGCGCGGTGAAGGCCACGCTCGACTTCTCGACGTACTACAACATCGACGGCAGCCAGCAGTACATCAACGAACCGGCCGCCGGCGGCCTCGCGAGCGAGAAGGTCACCTCCGAGTACAACGCGGCCGGCCTGCCCACCAGCCTCTCCGGCACCACCGGTTACGTCCTCGGCGTCAGCTACTCCGCCCTCGGCCAGACCGAACAGCTCACGCTGGGCACCTCCACCGCGACCGGCACGAAGAAGGCGTACCTCACCAACACCTACGAGGAGGGCACGGACCGCCTCACCCAGGCCGTCCTCACCGACCAGACGCACGGCTACGAGCTCCAGGAGCTCAACTACGCGTACGACGACACCGGCAACGTCACCTCCATCAAGGACCCCACCACCCTCGGTGGCACGTCCGCAGCCGACAACCAGTGCTTCACCTACGACGGCCACCGCCGTCTGACCGAGGCCTGGACCCCCGCCGCCGGCGACTGCGCGGAGTCGGCGCGGACCACGGCCGGACTGGGCGGGCCGAGCTCCTACTGGACGTCGTACACCTACACGGACTCCGGCCTGCGGGCGACGGAGACCACGCACACCACCGCCGCGACCACGAAGAAGAACTACTGCTACGGCACCACCCAGCCGCACGCCCTCACCGCGACCACCGCCGCCGCCTCCTGCACCGGTGTCACCCCCGCCTACGGCTACGACTCCGCCGGCAACACCACCGCTCGCCCCGACGGCACCGCCACCCAGTCCCTCACCTGGTCCCCCGAGGGCAAGCTGGCAGAACTGAAGGAGGGCACCACCGCCACCGGCTACGTCTACGACGCCGACGGCAACCTGCTCATCCGCCGCAACGCCTCCGGCGAGACCGTCCTGTACCTGGGCACCACCGAGGTCCACCTGGACAACACCACCGGCAAGTACTGGGCACAGCGCTACTACGGCTTCAACGGCAACGCGGTCGCCCTGCGCACCAACAAGTCCGGCACCGACACCCTGTGCTGGCTGGCCGCCGACCAGCACGGCACGTCGAGCGTGGCGCTCAACGCCTCGACCCAGGCCGTCACCAAGCGCTACACCACGCCCTTCGGCGCGACCCGCTCCGGCGGGACGGGCAACTGGCCCGACGACAAGGCGTTCCTCGGCAAGACAGCGGACGCGAGCACCGGTCTGACCCACATCGGGGCCCGCGAGTACGACCCGGCGACGGGCCGCTTCATCAGCGCCGACCCGCTGCTCGAGGCAGACAAGCAGCAGACCCTGAACGGCTACACCTACGCCGCCAACAACCCGGTCTCCTTCTCCGATCCGAGCGGCGAGATGCTCATGGAGTGCTTCACCGGCGAGATCAAGTGCCGGGGCGGCATGCCGATCTCCAACAACAAGGACCCCGACACCGGCTCCAAGGGCGGCACGGGCAAGGGCGGCAAGACGGTCGTCCGCAACGGCGGCAATACCAACGTCGGTTCCGCCTGCGGCCTGACCTTCGGCCTGAGCGGTCACGACGCCGCGGTCTGCCAGTCGGGCTACGCGGCACAGGTGTGGGCCATGGAGAACAAGGTCGAGGGCTATGTGACGGTCGACATCGGCGACGGCGGCACGACGGCGAACACCGTCCCCGGCGCGAGCGGCAACAAAACGGGCAACGACGGCGCCGCCGACGTCATCCTGTGGACGAAGGACAAGGTGTACATCTGGGAGGTCAAGCCAGGCAACGGGTACGGCAAGACCGACGGTCCCAAGGATCTGACCAGGTACGTCGAGGGCATGGAGGACCACTTCGACGCGGTGGGCGACGACCGCGAGGTCGAGCGGGGCCCGGGCCTGCTGTCGGGCCGGGCCGCATCCCGTGAGGGCATCGTCAACGTCTGGTCCAAGGTCGCGTATCCCGGCATGCGCTTCTACGGAGGCAAGCCCCGCAAGGACCCCACGCCCAGCCCCAGCCCCGTCCCCAAGCCCGGAGCGAGCACCGCGGCTCCGGTCGAGGAACCCGCACCGGGAACGGTCGACGCCCCGGCCCTGGAACCCGTGCCGGGCCCGACCGGGGTGGCCTCCGCCGGCGGTGCGGCGGGCGGCTTCCAGATCTCTCCGGACGCGCAGAAGGCCGGAGCGGGAGCGCTCGTCTTCACCGGCGTACTGTTCACGGTCGGATTCGTCTTCAACGGCCTGACAGGCGGCGCCTTCGCCTAGCGGAGCGGCACGTAGGGTCGGGATCGGGAGCGATGTGAGAAGGAGGAGGCGTTGATGGAAGACGAGGCACCGGGGATGGACGTGCACATCGAGGTCACCCTCGACGAGCAGTCGGCCGTGTCGCGCGGCGAGGTCCTGGCCCGTTGGTTCAGGGCCGCGGTCGACTCCTTCTTCCCCGATCCGGCCGCGTACGACGAGGCCCACGTGTCGGTCGACGACTCGTTCGAGAGGGGTGGGGACGTACTGCGGGCCAAGGGGGTCGAGGAGAACTGGCGGGCGCTGGAGGAGAGGCTCCTGCGCCACCCCTTCCACGCCTCGGTCAACTTCTTCGTCCCGGTGGACCACCCCTACGAAACGGTGGGCGACTTCGGACGCGTGACCAGCTCCTATCTGCGCAGCGACGGCAGCTACACGGCCCTGGCCGTCGGGCTGCGGGCCGCGGAACGGACCGCGGACCCGGAGCTGTGCGCGCGGATCGTGGACTTCCTCGTCACCGCTCTGGACGGTTCGGATCCCGCCTTCACGCGCGTGGAGTACCTGGACTTCGCTGACACGACGCACCTGGAGGCGGCGCTACTACGGACCCGCCGCAAGTCCCTGCGCGAGTCCCGCACCCACCTCCGCGGCTACTCCTGGGTCACCGGTGTGCCGAGCGAGCTGGCCGCCCGGCTGGGCGGCGCGCAACGACTCGCGGACACCGGTGTCTTCCACGCCGTACGGGAACTGCGCGGCGGCGGGCTGCTGCTCCAGGCGACCGAGACCCTCGCCGGGTACGACGACCGGGCCATGCGCGAGATCTTCCGGGTGCTGGCACCGGTGCTGCCACCCGGCATCCCCCGTGACGACCCCGCCCGCCCGGAGCTGCGGGTCGTCTTCGAGGACGCGAGCGGAATCTGAGTGCCTCGGCCCGGACCCGGGCTCCCCTGGACACCCTCATCAAGCAGCACGTCGCGCCGGTCATGAAGGCGGCCGGCTTCACGAAGAAGGGCAGGACCTTCCGGCTGGTGGCACCACACGGCGATCACCTGCTGATGGAGGTCCACCGGGAGGCGGTCAACCCGGGCCGGGAGGTCTTCGACGTCACGTTCACGCTGGTTCCCCTGTCCCACTGGGAGTTCGTGAACCGCCAGTACGCCGAACCGTCCCAGCCCGACGCCAGTGGGGCCCTGGCCACCTGCCCGGTGATGCCGCCGGCCGAGGTCGCCCACGAGCCCGACGAGGAGATGCCGTTCCGGTCCCGGTGGGCCTTCGTGGAGCCGGGCACCCGGGACCTGTGCGGACGGGAACTGGCCCGGGTCCTCATGGAGGAGTCGATTCCGTACATGGTGCGACTGCTCGATCGCGGGACGCTGCTGGAGGAGACCCGGGTCAACCCGAACGGTGAACTGTTGCGCCTGAGGGGTTGGCCCATGACCGAGATCTTCCTGCGCGTCGACGACGACCCGGTCGCGGACGTGACCGCCCTGGTCGACAAGGCCGAGGCCGAGGAGGTCTTCGCTCCCTTCGTCACCTGGGCCCGTGAGCGGCTGGCCCGGCGCGCGGCGCGGGAGGACTGAGGCGTCGTGGGCTTCTGGGGCTCCTTCGTCGTGTGCCGCGGCGAGACCCCGCTCGACGACCTCCAGGCGGTCGTCGAGCGGCACGACGGCATCGACGAACACGAGCACCGGCCCGGCGGCTGGCAGATCGGCCGCTACCCGGGCCCGGAACTCGCCGACGACGGCCCGGGCCTCCTCGCCGACCTGGCGGAGGAAACGGGGGCACCCGCCCTGGCCGGGTTCGTGCTGGACAGCGACACGGTCTTCATCGAGGGCCACTCGGCGGTCGGCGGGTACTGGCGGGCCTGTCTGGCACGCGCGGCGGCCCAGAGCTACTGCGAGGACGACGACGAGGACTTCGACGCCCAGTTCCCGCTCCCGGAGCAGGCCGCGCGCGCCGCGGCCGCCTGGGCGAGCGAGGCGGGACTCACCCCCGACGCGGCCGGCCTTCTCGCGGTCTTCGCCGTGGAGGACGCCGATTTCGCGGAGGAGCTGTTCCTTCGGCTCCTTGAGGCCCTGGGAGTCTGAGGGACCACGGTTCTCTGCGTCCCGGAGGGACCCGAGTGGAAGACGAATCGCCCAGCATGGACGTGACCCTCTGGGCCACGCTCGACGAACAGGCGGGCGCGCCACGTGGGGACCTCCTCGCGCGCTGGTTCCGTACCGCGATCGACTGCTTCTTCTCCGGTGGGGCGGAGGAGTTCGCCGACTCGTACGCGGTCGTTGCACCTCGGGCAGCGCGACGACGGTCGTGCTCACCCTGCTCGACGCGCTGGCCGCCGCCGGGTGCGCCTTCGCCTACCACGGTGACTTCGACTGGCCGGGGATCGCGCTGGCCAACCGTGTCGTGGAGCGTTACGACGCCCAGGCGTGGCGCATGACAGCGGGGGACTACGAGTACCTTGCGACCCGCACCCAACTGCAGGGCACTCCGCAGCTTCTCCTCGCCGGGCCGCGGGTGGAAGCCGTCTGGGATGCGGAACTGGCCCCGGCCATGGAAGCCCTGGGCATCGCCCTCCACGAGGAGGCGGCGCTCGACCTGCTCCTGGAGGACCTCGGCTGACCCTCGGGAAGAGAAGGCATGCCCAGCCGGCCGCCTGGCCCTGACCTCCTGCCCGAACGCCGCGACAAGGTCGGCGACCGACAGGATCACCCGTACCCACGCGGACCGACGGACCCCCGAGGGAACCACTTCCTACCCCCGCCCCCGCAGCGCCCCGCACCCGAGCCCCCAAACCCTCCCCGTGAAGGTCCCGTGAAGACCACTCTTCAGCCCGATCCCGCGCCACCCCCGATCAGTCCGTTAATCCGACATTCCTCCTAACGGGTCGATTCGATCATCTTTACCGTTCCTATACATATCTAGATGGGGGTCCGCTCTACGCTCCACGAGACGAGGACACCGTGTTCAGAGGAGAACCAGACGCCGGCGCAGCGCGCCGGTGGACGCAGGACGCTCCGCCGGGGCGGAGGAGACGGCTGGCCGGGGTGGCCGGTCTGAGTTTCGCGTTGGTGGTGACCGGGTCGTTCGCGGGTGCGGCGGCCGGTCCGAGGTTCGAGGGCGCGGCGGTGCGGGCCGCCGCACCCGGGGACGGCACCGTGACCGTCCGGGTCGTCACCGAGGTCGACGCCGACGGTGCCTACGACAGCGTGCTGGAGCCGGGGCTCGCCGGTGTCACGGTCACCCTGACGGACGACGCCGGTACGGTCCTGACCAGCACGACCGGGGCCGACGGCACCGCCGTCTTCACCCCGGCGACCTCCGCCCTGACCGGCGGCAGGTACCGCGTCCAGGTCACCAACCCCGACCCGGGCAACCTCTCCCCGGCGGTCGCGGGCCTTGGCACCGGTGCGGACGTCATCCGCAGCAACGTCGGCTTCGTCGACGTCTCCGGCGGCACGAGCGCCACATACACGACCGGTTTCTGGGAGCCTGGCGTCTACTGCCAGGAGAACCCGGACCTGGTCACCTGCAACATCGCCAAGGGCGACGCCCCCGGCACCTACAAGGGCCTGGTCTCCTTCGGCGGGGACTTCACGAACACGTCCCCCGGCGGAGACGTCACCCAGCTGACGGACAACACCCGACAGCAGGCCGTGTTCGGTATTGGCGTGGACCGCACCGGCAACACGTACATGGGCACGCTCGTCAAGCGGCACGCGGCCTACGGCCCGGCGGGCAACACCAACACCATCTACCGCCAGTTCGGCACCAGCGCCACCGTCGGCACCTTCGTCACGCTGCCCGGCACCCTCACCGAGCACGTCACCACCGACAACTGGCTGCACGACGACGCGGTCTACGCCAAGGTCGGCCGCGAGGGTATCGGTGACGTCGACGTCTCCGGCGACGGCAGGACGCTGTACGCGGTCAACCTCAGCGACTCCAAGCTGTACAGCGTGCCCATCCAGGGCTCCGGTGACGCCGTCACCCCCGGCACGCCGACGCCGTACGACATCCCCAAGCCGGCGACCTGTGCCGGCGAGTGGCACCCCTACGGCATCGGCGTGCGCGGCAAGCGCGTGCTGGTGGGCGGGGTGTGCGGCGCCGAGTCGACCGTCACCACGGCCGCCCCGTGGGGCGACCCCACGCAACTCGGTGCGCATGTCTACGAGTTCAAGAGCGGTACGTTCAGTGAGATCTTCACGCACGCGCTGAACTACGAGCGCGGCTGCGCCTACCGGTTCACCGGACTGCCGGCCGACGCCTACCGCTGCACCAAGCCCTCCACCGTCGGCCAGGTCATGAGCGCCGAGTGGGAGGCCTGGAACGAGCGGGTCCCGGGCCGGGAGTCGCACTCCTTCATCTCCGCGCCGCAGCCGATCCTGTCCAACATCGAGATCGCCGACAACGGCGACCTGGTGCTCGGCTACCGCGACCGCTTCGGCGACATGACGGGCACCTCGACCTACGCGTACAACAGCACGGCGGAGCCGCTGCTCACCGGCATCGCCGCCGGTGACGTCCTGCGCGCCTGCAAGTCCGGGACGACGTACACGCTGGAGAACAACGGCTCCTGCGGCGCTCTGACCGGCAGTCTGCCGGGCAACGGCGAGGGCCCCGGCGGCGGCGAGTTCTACGACGACTCCACGACCCTCTCCGACGCGGTCCACGACCAGCTCGGCGAGGGCGGCATGGTGCTCCAGCCGTACCGCGACAAGGCGTGGAGCACGGCCTACGACCCGTTCAACGCCTACCAGCAGGGTGTCCGCCGCTGGACCGCGGACAGCGGTGCGGTCGAGGGCAACCTCCTCGTCCAGACGACCTGGGACGGGACTGCGGCCCTCCGGCAGAACCTCTTCGGCAAGGCCAACGGCCTCGCCGACCTGGAACTCGTCTGCGACCAGGCGCCGGTCCAGATCGGAAACCGTGTCTGGTACGACTCCAACGGCAACGGCGTCCAGGACCCGTCCGAGCCGCCGATCGCCGGTGTGGTCGTCACACTGACGTCCACCGACGGCCGCGAACTCACGGCCACGACCGACGCCGACGGCGAGTACTACCTCGGGACGAAGGAAGGCCTGAAGCCCGACACCTCGTACGCGGCCGCCTTCGACTACAGCGGCATCGACCCGTCCACGCTGCCCGGCTCCCCGACCCTCGCCGAGCTCAAGTGGACGGCGAAGGAAGCCGGTTCGGACCGCGCGATCGACTCGAACGTCGACCCGGAGGGCAAGACGACCGTCGCGGTCGGCGCGCCGGGACACGTCGACCACACGATCGACGCGGGCCTGGTCGGACCGGTCGACAAGCTGGGCGACTACGTCTGGTACGACGAGAACGGCAACGGCCTGCAGGACCCCGGTGAGAAGCCCGTGCCAGGCCTCACGGTCAACCTGGTCGACCCCGCCACCGGCGATGTCATCAGGACGACCAGGACCGACGACCAGGGCAAGTACCTCTTCGACAAGCTGGCGGACGGCTCGTACAAGGTCTGCTTCGTGAAGCCGGACGGCTACCGGTGGACGACCCGGAACGCTGGCGGGGCCGGCGACGATTCGGTCGTCGACCCGAGGACGGGCTGTACGGACCCGGTGACTTTGGGCCCGGCCAAGCGCCAGGACCTCACCCTGGACGCCGGACTCGTCCCGCTCAACAAGCTGGGCGACTACGTCTGGTACGACGAGAACGGCAACGGCCTCCAGGACCCGGGCGAGCCCGGCGCCAAGGACGTCACGGTCAAGCTGATCGACCCGGACACGGGGCGCGTCGTGCGGACGACCAGGACCGACGCCGACGGCAAGTACCTGTTCACGGATCTGCGGGACGGGAAGTACAAGGTCTGCTTCAGCAAGCCGCGAGGCTTCCTGTGGACCAAGCGGCAGGCGGGAGCGGTGGGTGACGACTCCGTCGTGTATCCCGCCACCGGATGCTCCGGCGTGGTCACCCTCGGTCCGGGCCACCGCGTGGACCTCACCCTCGACGCCGGTCTGGTCAAGGCGCTGAGGCTGACGGTCGTCAAGTCCGACAAGAAGACCGGTAAGCCGCTGCGCGGCGCGGTCTTCGAGCTGTGGCTCGACAGCAACGGCACACCGGGGCTCCAGCGGTCCGGCGCCAAGCGGGACAAGCGGGTCGACGACTGCGTGACCGGCAAGAACGGCAAGTGCGCCTTCACGTATCTGCCGATCGGCACGTACTACCTCGTGGAGAAGGACGTCCCCGAGGGTTACGTACTGCCCAAGAAGCCGGTCACCGGCCCGTACGCGCTCACCCTGCGGAACGCGGCGACGGGCGACGGCCTGGTCGTGCGGATCGCCAACGAGCGGGGGGAGCCCTGCAAGGGCAAGAAGTGCTGACGCCCTGCCCAGTGGGGTGACGGCCGCGCACCCGGGAGGGTGACGCGGGGCGGGCCGCGTACCGGTGTCGACCGGTACGCGGCCCGCCCGCGTGTAGAGACGTGCCATGCGCAACAGTGGCGGGAAACAGCGGCGGACAACGGTGCTGACAGCGGTACGGACCCGGGTTCCCGGTCGATCCCGACTCCGGTGGGCGGCGGGGATCGCCGCGGCCGGGGCCATCGCCTGTGGCGCCGCCCTGCTGCTTTCCGGCGGCGGGGCGGCCGGGCCGCGACCGGTCTCCGCCGACGAGGCGCAACGCATGGCGCTCGCCCGCTTTCGCACGTACCAGGTCAGCCCGTCACGGGTCACCGTCCGGACGGCCGCGGGCGACGGCACGGTCGTGGTGCGCGCGGTGGTCGACCACCGGCGGCACCGGGGGGTCGGCTGGTACGAGGTGACGGGCACCGGACGCCCCGACGGCGGACTGCTGGCCTGGGACCGGAGCGGGCTCGCGGTCGCGGTCACGGGCGCACGAGACGGCGAGGGGAGGAGCGGCGAGGAGAAAGCGGGGAAGACCCCGGCTGCCGGGTCCCGGCCCGGAGCTGCTCCCGGCCCCGCCCCCGCCTCCCCCGAGCGGGCGCTGCGCGAGGCCGCGCGGCTGAAGCCGACCGAATGGAGCCGCCGTGCCTACGGCGGCACCCCGCTCGACACGGCCCTGCGGCTGACGCTGTCCATGGCGGCCGACCGCCCGGACAACGCCCAGCTCCTGGCCCGGTCTGGCCCCCTCCGGCTCCGCGAAGAACGGCTCGACGGGCGCCGCTACGACGTCTTCTCCGGCCCGCGCCCCCGCCCGAACGCCTCCGCGTCGCCGTCCCGCTCCCGCACCGAGCGCTCCCCGCTGACGTACTGGATCGACGGGGAGGGCGGCCTGCGCCGGGTCATGGCGGACACGGGGCCGGGCCGCACGATCACCGTCGACCTCGGCGGGGTCAGGGTGCGGGGTGCGGGGGTGCCGGGGGAGCCCTGGGGGGAGCGGTAGACCGGTCAGCGGCGGGGCACCGCGCTCGCCGTCGCCGGGAGCGGGAACTCAGCCGGGTCGACCTGGCCGGGCAGGTCCGTCGCCGGGCGGGGTGGGGTCGTACGGGCCCGCGGCATGGAGGGCTGGGCCGGTGGCGCCGGGACCTCCTGGAACGAGATGCCCGGGGGCGCCTGGACGGGGGCCGGCTGGCCCAGGGGGGCCGGGACCAGGCCCGTCGTGTCCTTGTCCAGGGTCGCCCGCGCCGCCTTCCCGCAGCGTGTCGCACGGGGCAGCCGGGCCGGGCTCGTGGTCGATTCCCCGTTGGCGGTGAGGCAGTTGCCGGCCGCGGAGCCGGTGGCCAGCACCAGGTCGATGCCGTTGGCGCGGATCCGGTTGGCGAGCACGGTGTTGGCACGCGCCGGGTAGCCCTGTACGTCGCTCAGCAGCACCCCGGCGGCCCGGTTACCGCTGATCAGGTTGCGCTCCACGACGTTGCCGCGACCGCCGCCGGCGCCGATCCCGATGCCGAAGCCGCCGTCGGCCTGCTCGGGGCTCGCGTCGTCGTTGTTGTCGGTGAGCGCGTTGCCCGCGACGACCGCCCCGTGCTGCGGGCCCAGCGCTTCCAGGTCGTTGGAGTTGAGGGTCAGCCCCACCCGGTTGCGGTCGGCCCGGTTGCCCAGCAGATACAGCCGCTCGGAGGCGTTGGTGACCTCCAGGCCCACCGCGTTGTGCTCCACGGTGTTGTCCCGCACCACCGTGTCGCACGGACGGCACTGGCCGACGTAGATCCCGGAGTCGGCGTGCCCGGACGCGTAGGAGCGCTCGATGACCCCGGAGCGGGCGTCGAAGGCGTAGATCCCGTACAGCGCGTTGTTGTACGCCGTCACGTACGAGGCCCGGAACCCTTTCAGCGGGGGGAACTTGACGGTGTCCAGCGGGTCGTACGCCGAGCCGCCCGCGCCGCCCGCCTGGAGGCTCTCGTCGGTCACGCCGGTGAACAGCACGCCGTTGGCGAGGTGGTTGCGGACGGTCAGGTTCTCCACGACGGAACCGGCGCCGGTCACGGTGATGCCGTTGGCGCGCCGGAACTGCCCGTCGACGATCACTGTCGACCGGTCGGTACCGCGCAGCACGACCCGGGGCGCGGACACCGTCACGCTCTCCCGGTAGACCCCCGGCGAGACCAGCACCAGGCCGCCCTCGCCGACCTGGTCGACGGCGCGTTGCAGGGACGGGGTGTCCTGCGGGACGCGGACGACCGAGGCCGGTGCCGCGCCCCCGGACCCCGGTGCGGAGCCGCCGGTACAGCCGGTGGCGCCCATCAGGAGCAACAGGGACACGGCCGGCAGCCCATGGGACACGGCCCGCGTGAGACGAAGAAAGTGAGTGTTTCGCACGATCGAAGATGTATCGTCCCGTTCGATCCCATGACAGCACATGCCGCTTTCGCCACGCCCGACGGCGCGTCGGACCCCGCCCGCCGGGACGTCCTGGCCCGCGCCGCGGCCCTCGGCGCGCTCGCCGCGACCGCCGCCTGTTCCGCCGGAGCACCGGACTCACCGCCCGCCGCCGGTCCGGCGACGTTCCGTTTCCGGGGCGTCCGCCAAGGTGGCGTGACCACGCCGCCGCAGGACGCGGCCCTGGTCGTGTCATACGACCTCGCCCCCGGCGTGCGCGGAGCGGCGGGGGCTCGGGCGCTCCGGGAGGTGCTGGCGCGCTGGACCCGCGCGCTGGACGACGCCCTGGAGGGGGTCGCCGACGAGGCCTTGGACGGCGCCGGCGATGAGACTGTGGGCGGGGCCGCCGTCGGTCTGGAAGGGGCGGCGCGGGCGCACCTCACCGCGACCGTCGCCGTCGGTCCACGACTGCCCAAGATGCTCCGGGTACCCGCGCCCGCCGCCCTGCGCGAGCTGCCACCCTTCCCCGACGACCGGCTCGACCCCGCCCACAGCGGCGGTGACCTGCTGCTCCAGCTCTGCGCCGACGACCCGGGCACCGCCCTGGCCGCCGCGACCACGCTGACCCGGCTGGCCGGCGACACCCTGCGCCCGCGTTGGCGGCAGACCGGCTTCCTGCCGCCCACCCCGGCCGGGCGCACCCCCCGCAACCAGCTCGGCTTCAAGGACGGCACGGAGAATCCGACCCCGCTGGAGTGCGAACGCTGGGTCTGGTCCGACGACGGAACCTTCCTGGTCGTACGCCGTATCCACATCGGCGTCGACGCGTTCGCCCGGCTCGGTACGGCCCGGCAGGAGGAGGTCATCGGCCGGCACCGGGCCAGCGGGGCGCCGCTGGGCGGCAGCCACGAGCACGACGACGTGGACATCTTCGCGAAGACCCCGCAGGGGCGGTACGTCATTCCGCTGCGGTCGCATGTCCGCGCGGCCAGCCCCCGGCTCGACGCCGGGGCGCGGATGCTGCGGCGCGGATACTCCTACGACGCCGGGCCCGACGACCGGGGACTGCTGTTCCTCGCCTTCATGCGGGATCCGGCGCTGTTCGCGCGGGTCCAGCACCGGATGACCGCGGGGGACGAGCTGAGCAGGTTCACCGAGCACCGGGGTTCGGCGGTGGCGTACGTACTGCCGGGTGCTCGTCCGGGCGAGGATCTGGGTGCTCGGCTGCTGGCCTGAGCGTGCGTTCCGTACCCGGTTTGGTGCCCCACACGAACACGGCGTCGTCCTCGGCGAGGGCGTCCCACAGCCGCCGCGCGTCGTCCCGGCGCAGGTTGACGCAGCCGTGCGAGCCGCCGGAGAACAAGTCGCCGACGGTGCCGTGGAAGGCCTGGCCGTCGCTGAAGAACTGGGCATAGGGCATGGGCGCGTTGTCGTACAGGTCGGAGTAGTGGTCGAGGTTGCGCCAGTAGACGGAGTGCCAGCCGGTGCGGGTCTCGTAGCCGTCGCGGCCGGAGCGGATCGGCACCGGCGCGAACACCACTCGACGTCCCGTCTGCACCCACATCAGCTGCCGGGTCAGGTCGACGCACGCGACGCGGTACGAACGGACGGGGCAGTCGCCCGCCGCGTTCGGGGCGGGACGCGCCTCGACGACCAGCATCGTGCGGTAGGTCGCGAGGCCCGCGTAGCCGTCTGCGGGGCGCAGGCCGTTACGGCCCTGGAAGTCGCGGATCGCCACACAGTCGGCCGGGCCCTGCCGCCCGTCCACGGGCAGCCGCAGATGCCGCTCCAACTCCCGCTGGTACGGCCCCGTGCCCGCCGTGCAGGGCCCCGGCGCCGGGGGGGAGGGGGGGCCCACCCCCTGCGGCCCCCCCCCCCCCCAGAACCCGACCGGCCACCCGGACACGAAAAAAAAAGGACAAGGAAAGCCCAAGAAACAAAAAAAAAGGC